>CAVTGI010000018.1:0-101075 GCA_963734225.1 uncultured Solirubrobacteraceae bacterium | reverse complement strand
GAAGAAAGGCCCTTGTAATCGGGGCCTTTTTTCGTGGTCTAAGCCCTGCCGAGGCTCGGCAAGGTTCCAATAGGGTTCCGTTTGCGCCTGCGCCCATGCTGGCGTCAGGCGTTAGCGGCTCAAATCCTGGTCTCCCGAGGTGTCCGCTCTGCCACGACCTCAGGTCTCGTCGTGTTGATCCTCCTCGGCCGCCGGCGGATCATCGAGGAGACGTCGTGCGAGCTCCAGCGCCAGCGTCGTTCGCTCGTCCAGTCCGTCTCGGACCCTAGGAATGTCAAGCTCCCTCACCCTCTCCGCTAGGCGATTGTGCGGCACGAACTCCGTGAGGGCTCGCCAGTCGAGGCGGTGGGAACGTCTGACCGCGGCGTC
Source organism: uncultured Solirubrobacteraceae bacterium (assembly GCA_963734225.1). Taxonomy (GTDB): domain Bacteria; phylum Actinomycetota; class Thermoleophilia; order Solirubrobacterales; family Solirubrobacteraceae; genus Palsa-744. The sequence goes on along the minus strand of CAVTGI010000018.1, from coordinate 100,706 downwards.
GCCCATTCCTTGTCCGACCGTTTCTCCTAGAGCGGACCTGAGCAGGCCCAACAGGAACTCGTTGTCGCCCACCAGCTGCCGGACGCGGTTGATCGTCTCAGTCGGATGTTGGTCGTGTGCCCACCACAGGAGATGGAGCAGATCATGCTCTGCGGCCAAAAGCTCGCCGTCGGCGGCCAGGAGTTCGTCGAACAGCGCCGATTCGAGGTGAGCGGCATCCTCCTCGGTCACCAGCTGGTGACCTGAGTTTTCCCGGTAGCCGGCCATGCGGACGAGATGGCCGCGCTCGCTGAAGCTGTCGATCTCAGGGAGCGCAACGCGCGTCACGCGCGCGACCTCAGTCTTGTCGAGCTTGCGGAGGATGCGTAGCACGATGCGAGGGACCGCGTACTCAGCGCCGATGTCGAACACGTGGCGCCTGCCCCTAAGCAGCCGGTGCTGTTGGTTGAAGAACACCGCCACGGGGATCTCGGCGTGGTCTGTCGGGAACTCCTGCTCGTAGTGCTCCAACCGGCTGAGCAGGGCCTCTAGCCGGTCGCCATCGAGTCCGTCGAGCAGTGACCTGAGTTCATCGGGATCTCGCAGACTTTGGAGAGCCTGCTCCACGAGCGCCGCAGGGAGCACGCCGGCAGGTAGCGCTCCGTGCAAGTAGATGTCGAGCACCTCGGGATGCGCCACTCGACACGCCCGCCTCCATGTGCCGAGCCACTCGCCGCCGTACGACATACCTCCGAGGTGGTGCTGGGCTGCCGGGAACAGACGCTTGATGATCGCCGTCACCTCGTCTTGAAAGTGACCTGCTGCCTCCACGATCGCGTCGATCTGACCCTTGGCGCGCTCCTCCGAGATGCGGCTCCCACCGAGCACCGCTTCGCGTGGCTGGGTGAGCGCCTGCTTGGCTGCGGCGATTCGAGCGAAGACGCCGGGCAGTCGGATGTGCAATGCCTCGAGCGTCAACACATCGGCAAGCTCCACCTCGTTGCCGACCAACGCAAGTGTGGTCGGCAGTCGGTTCGTGAAGCGACGGATGTCACGCACGGTCGTAAACAAGGCCCGGGCGTCGGCGAATAGGTTTGCGTACTCGGCCTGATCGAACCGGTAGCGCGAGAGGTCTCCTATCGCGACGCTCATGGCAGCCGCCAGGACGCGACCGAGCTGTTGGGGGTCGGCAGGAGGCACCTCGTGGCTCAGCTGCACAATCTTCTCGAGGAACTCCTGCCCAACCTCCTCGTCTCCGTCGCCGAGCGCGCGAGTCACCCGCGCTTCGTCGTACGCGAGCACATATGTCGTGTTCGGGAAGTCGCCGACGAGCTTGACGAGTCTCACAACGTCCCGAATCTCCGCGGCTTGAAGCCGATCGAGGTCATCGATGAGCACGATGAGCCGGCGATCTAGGTTGCTCAGCGCCTCGGCGACCTTCTGCCGTTGTTCTTGAGCAGACACTGCCGGCTTTTTCCGCCACCGTCCTGCTGCGCGCCCGCCGGCGACGACGACCGGGGTTAGCCACGGCGCAGAAACTAGTGCGGCGAGTGGAGCGAGGATCTGCGCGTATTCGCCGATCCGAGCAGCGGCATCGCCGAGTTGTTGCTCGCTCTGCAGCTGGATCGACACCTCGCGCATAAAGCGCCAGACCAGCTCCTCTGAAGTGGAAAACAGCCACGGGTCGAAGCGCACCACGTATGCGGTCTTCTCTTGCTCGAGGGTTGCGGCCATCAGGTTCAAGACCGATGTCTTGCCGCTGCCCCACGGGCCGGTGACTCCCATGACGAAGCCCTGGCCGCCCAGCTGATCGGTGGCAAGCGCGCCAAGCGCGCGCGCAAGAGGTACGCGTCCGAGTAGATCATCCGGAGGACTCGTGATTGGCCGGTCGGGGTTGACGGCCGGCCTTGCACCGGGCGTGGAGCTAAGAGGTTCGGCTTGTGCTGCGGGCGCTGGCTCCTCAGGCACTGGCTCGCCAAACCGGACGGCTATGAGCTCCTCGACGCTATTGACGTTGCTGGCGGCAAGAACGCGGTCGGAGATCTCGAACGACCAGCCGTCATCGCTATCTCCACCGGACCCGAACGGCCAGCCGTCGTCGCGAAGCAGCTGAGAAAGCTCGCGCTCGATGGTCGGGTCGAGCTCAAGCGCATCGAGGTCACGCGCTGTGTAGCGCGCGTCGACGGCGGTATTGCGGTAGCGCTCGACCATGCCTTGCAGCGCGCGTACGTAACCATCGAGTACCGGTCGGGCCTCTGGCACGGCGGCGAAGCCGCGGAACAACAGCCGAACCTCTTCGTTGGGCGACACAATGCCTACGTGAGCTGCTGACTCCATCACGACGGCGCGCACACTGATGTCGTGGTGCTCGCTCGCCAACTCACGCTGCACCCTCTCTAGGCGAGGCCACGCGGCAGTCGCATGCAGGTGCGCGTACACCCGCTCGAAAACCAAGAGCTGCCGTGGCTCGAGGGCGGTCATTTTGTCGCAGGGGCGGGGGACATTGGTCGAGACGTACACATAGGAGCCGATGTGTGGGTCGTGGCGCGCGCTCTAGTCACCCGCCTCTAGCTGACTTGGCCGACGGCGCCGCAGCGTGGTCGGCAACCCATCGCGCTAGTGCCGCGGCGGGATAGATGCGAACCGCGCCCAGATGTACATCAGGCAGTGACGGCCGTATATACCTGTTGAACGTCTCGTCGCTCACGCCGAGCGCCCGCGCCGCGTCCTGACCGCGAAGCGCCAGCGGCGTCGGCTCGATCGCGTGCGCTCGCTCCGGCGGCCGTGGGTTGTTTGTCGCGCGTCTGCCTAGATGAGCCATGGTCGACGTATTGGATGCAGCCTCGCGATGGGCAGGCTGAGAAGCGTCGGCCCATAGCCATGCTCCGAGTGCGGCGGCCGCGCCTGCGAGCATGATTGCCACGGCGAGGCGAAGGTTGGTCAGCCGCGTTGCCACCTGCTTCTCGCCGTCGGGAGCGATGGCCGCGTAGTCCGCAGCGAGCTGACGGTTGATGTCGCCCCTGTAGTGGCTGAGCACCGATGCGTGAATCGCCTGCATGTCCGCCCTGACCACCGCGGTTGCCGCTGCGCCGAGGACCGCCCAAGCAACGAGAACGAGTCCAACGATCCACAGAATCGAGGCCGGGAGCTCGTTGGCCGAGCTCACGGTCGCGCGGAGGCTGCCAGCGGTTCCCTCGAGGACAAGCCCTATCGCGAGCGTGACTTGAGCACGCAGTCGTACCCGCTCTAGGTCTTCGCTCTGATGGTCGAGCTGCCGGCGGCCCTCGTCGATCAGAGTCTTGATCTCATCGTCTGACCAGCTGCTGACGTCGCCCTCGACATTGGTGTCTGCCGCATGCACCGGAGCGGCGCTTCCGGCCTGAAACAATGCCCGCACGTGTTGGGCGTAGATTCGGTGCTCGGAGCGCCAGCTCATTGGCCACCGATCAGCCAGCGCACGATCGCCCCAGTTGCTGCTCCGGTGACATCCTCCGGGAGGAAAAGCCACTGACCGGCCGGGTTCAGGTCAAGGAAGAATGGATTGCCGCGGCCGTCGATCACCCAGTCCTGGCTCGAATAGCCCAAGCCTAGATGCTGAGTCAACACGAGCGCTTTCGCCGCGACGTCGGGTCGCGACGTTGTCTCGAACGAGGAATGCGCGCTGTCGTCGGCGCGCCAGTCGAGCGGTCGGTTCGTCGCGTCGAGCGCGCAGACCCAACCCTGCTGACTCACCGTCACGACGCGAAGATGCGTCTTTGCCGTTATCCGCTCTTGAACTAGGAACGGCGCCCCGGCGAGCAGCTCGAGGCGCTCGTCCGAGCGGCGCATCTCGGTCGCGTGCACAACGCGACCCGTTCCGGTGGTGTCGCGGAAGTGACCCGCCGCCATCGGCTTGACGACGACCCACTCACCCAGCTCCTGGGGGATGCGCTCTGGTCGGGTGACGAGCACCATCGCAGGGATCGGAATGCCGAGCGCGCGGCACGCGGCCTGCTGCGTGAGCTTGTCCTCGGCCGCGAACATTGCGTCCAGGGGTGAGAGCCACTGCAGGTCTGCAAGACGCGCGATCGTCACGAGTGCACTGAGCCACGCTGAGCGAACCACGGCATCATGGCCTCCGGGCTTGACGTCATCGCGCCAGTCCTCGGGCGCCAAACGTCGGAGCCATCCCCGCCCATTCCGGAGGTCCACTAGTGCGCCCGAATCATCCGGAAGCGCGATCCTCTCTCCGCTAACGACCACGTCGGCACTGCTGAGCCGCTCCGCGTCCACGAGCACAAGACGGCCGCCAGAGTCACGGACGCCGGCGCTAACTGCGGCGGCGTGAGGGTCGTCGTTCCGGCCGACGACGACGCTAGCCGTACGGGAGTTCAGGCGGCTGGTCGTAGTCGATGGTCTCCGTCGAGGCAGTGATCGCGGTCTCACCCCGGTCGGCGAGCACAGTGCGAGATGGTCTGACCAGAGCACCATAAAGGTCGGTCGGAGGCCCGGTCAGCGACGAAGCTAGGGCCTCGACGGCACGGTCCTTGTCGACCGTCTCGGGCGCTTCTCGCGTGATCTCGGTGCGTCCGTGACCGCCGTCGTCCCCAACCTGGCCGCCGAGTGCGGCGTAGAGGTCGATGACCATTCGGTCTCGGTCGATCGTCTCGGGTGTCGCCGTCCTTTCCGTTCGGCCCCGATCAACACCGGGTGCCTGCGCTGGCATGCCGAGCCGCTGATAGAGGGTCACGCTGCTCATCGGTAGGCGAACCGTATGCGATCCCAAGGACAGGGGCAACCCAACCCAGCGGAGGCATCGGACTCGTAGGCGCCACCCGCGACGTTCGGCCGAGCGAAGCTCCCCGGGATCGCAGGAAGCACGGACCTCGCCATCTCGGCGTCGTCAACGTACGCACTCTGCAGGCACTCAGACCAGACCAGATGCACGGGTGTGCGCTCGCTGTTCGAGCGCTGTGCAATTCGTTGGCCGTTTTGGGGCGCTCAGGGTCATCACATATGTGATGACGGCAGCGAGCATCCCTGTGTCCGGAGGCGGCGCCTACGCCCGCTACCTGGAGAGCAAGACGGTTGCTCCCGAGCGCGGTGACTACTACCTGACCCCGGACGGCGAGATGACGCAGGCGCCGGGTCGCTGGCTCTCCGATGAGGAGACGCTGACCAGGCTCGGGGTGCAGGCGGGCGAGGCGGTCGATGGTGCGGACTTCATCGCGTTGATGGATGGTCGCCACCCGGGCACCGGCAGGTGGCTGCGACCCGAGGGCGCTGGTGGCGGCAGGGGTGGTGGGATCGACGTGACGTTCAGCGCTCCGAAGTCCGTCTCGACGGTGTGGGCGCTCGGCGACCCGTGGCAGCGCGAGCAGATCGAGGGCGCGCACGCCAGGGCCGTGGAGAGCACGGTCGGGTATCTGCGCGAGCAGGTTCCGGTGGTGCGCCGCCGCTACGGCGGCCAGGTGGTGGAGGAGCACGCCAGGGACGTGATCGCCGCCGAGTACCGGCACACGACCGCGAGGGGAGTCAGCGGGGCGAAGGCCCCCGACCCGCAGCTGCACAGTCATGTCGTGATCAGCGGCGCGATCCGGGAGGACGAGAGGATCGTTGCGATCGCTTCGCGGCCCATCTTCCGTTCGGCCCGCGAGCTGGGGGCGTTCTACCGCTCATCGCTCGCCGAGGAGCTGGCCGGGGAGGGCTATGAGATCGAGCGCGGGACCGGTAAGGACGGCCGCTACTTTGAGATCGCGGGGGTGCCGCGTGGCCTGACCGAGGAGTTCTCAGGACGCAGCCGAGAGGTCGCCCGAGCAGCGGAGCGCTTCCGTGCCCGCCACGGCCGGGGACCGGAGCGCGGGGAGCTGCGCAACCTGGCGCTCGAGAACCGCCGCACCAAGGAGCTGACGACCCGCGAGGACCTGCAGCGGGTGTGGAGCGAGACGGGCCGTCGCCACGGCTTCGGGCCCGACGAGGCAGTGCGTCTGATCGGTGCGCCCGAACAGCCAGAGGTCGAGCGCCCCGTCGAGGATCGCATCGAGGTGAGGCTGACCGAGCAGCACGCCGTCTTCCAGGCGCGTGATCTGCACGCGGTCGCGTTGGAGCAGACAGCCGGTGAGATGGGACCGGAGCAGGCGCTTGGGGTCGCTCGGAAGATGGTCCGTGACCGGCGGGTGCTCACCCTGGAGGGCGGGCGGATGACCACGCTCGCCGTGCGCGCTCAGGAGCAGGCCATCGAGCGCCGTGCTGAGCTGCTCGCCCAGCCGGCGGGCAGGGACGTCGGCGAACACGCTCGCGCAAAGGCTGTGCGTGTGGTCTCTGAGCGCATCGGGGGACCCTTGAGTCCGGAGCAGAATCACGCGCTGCGAGTCCTCACGGGTCCCGAGCGTGCCGCGGTGCTCGTCGGCCCGGCGGGAACCGGCAAGGGCGTGGTGATCGACGCCGCCGCCCGCGCCGAGCGGCATGCCGGCTGCCAGACGATCGGGATCGCCGTGTCCGGGTCCACCGCAGAGCGGCTCGGGGCCGATAGCCCAGCTCTCACCGGCCGGACGCTTACGCTCGACTCGCTGGTCGCTCGTGCGCACACGGGGACGGTCGAGATCGACCGGGCCACGACGGTCTTCCTCGACGAGGCCGGGATGGTCGACCACAAGCGCATGGATGCCCTCACCGAGCTGGTCGAGCGCTCCGGAGCAAAGCTGATCGCCGTCGGTGACGGCAAGCAACTCCCCTCGATCGGGCCGGGCGGGATGTTCGACCGGCTCGCCACCCACACCCCAAACGCAGAGCTCACCGACATCCGCCGCACCCAGGACCCCGACGAGCGCAGGGCGTGGGCCGCCCTACGGGCCGGCGAACCGGAGCGGGCGATGGCGCACTACTTCAAACGCGCGCAGCTTCACTTCTCGAACACCCGCGACGAGGCCGGCGAGGCTGCCGTCCAGCGCTGGATGACACTCGCCGAGAAGCACGGCATACGCCAAGTCGCGTTGATCGCCGACGCCTCCAACAAGGAGATCGACCGACTCAACGCACGCGCCCAGCACCTCCGCGCTGAGCGCGGCGAACTCGGCCACCGCGAGATCCCACTCGAACACGCCCACTACGGGCTGCGAGAAGGCGACATCGTCGCCTTCACATCCCAACACCGCCCAGCAGGCGAGCCACGGGTCGAGAACGGAACCCGCGGCCAGATCACACGCGTAAGCGAGCGCGGCGGCCTGACGGTGGAGCTAGACGGCCCAGGTCGTTCAGTGCGCCTCGCCGGCGAGGACATTGAGTCTCTGCGGCTCGGATACGCCCAACACGTCTACCGCCAGCAGGGCGCGACGGTCGAGCGGACCGTCGTGGTGACAGGCGGCTGGCAGACCAGCAAGGAGAGCGCCTACGTCGAGGCGACGCGCGCCCGTCAGGGCACTGACTGGTTTCTCGCGCGCGAGGAGCTCGGCAGCCAGGGGCAAGACGCCGACCGCGTCATGCAGGTCGCGCGCAGGATGGGCACCAGCCGAGCGCAGAAGCCCTCGCTCGCCTATGAGCCCTACGACCCCGCATTCGGCCCCGGCTACGACCTCGGGCCGCTGCGAATCCTCCGTGCCCCGGCCATCCTGTTGCGCTCCAGCCGCAATCACGACCGCTCGATGGCCAACCGCAATGTCGATCGCGGACGCTGACCGGGCCGCCCCGGACGGCGTCAACGCTGTTTGACGCCAGCGAACAGATCCGAGGGCGGGATATCGAGCGCCGCAGCCAGGCGCATGATCAGACCGAAGGAAGGCGTGGCCTTGCCGGTCTCGAGTCGAGAGATGTACGTGTACAACACGTCGACCTTGCGCGCGAGGTCGGATTGGCTGAGGCCGCCTCTCTCCCGGGCACGAGCGAGATTGGCGCCGAACTGCTGCTCGGGGCTCATGGGCGGGAGCCTATCCACAGGGCTATAGCACTCTACGTGCTACATTTTACCGTGCGATAGCGGTCGCGCGTTCGGTTCTCAGACCATCGCGACAGACACCACAAAACTATGTGGCCCCGGCGCAGTTGAAGCTGCCCGGGGCCCGGCAAAGAAGGAGTGACCCTTCCATGCAAGATCAACCTAGCCAAGTTCTGGGCGAGTGCGACCCGCGGATCGAACGGGCGATCATCCTGCAGCTCCTTCGCGATGATCACGGGGATCGCTGGTCGCGCGCAGAGCTGGAGGTCGAGATCTCCAACGTAGAGCCGCTCGACATCAGCGACGCACTCGCGAGGCTCGATCAGGACGGCATCGTGCAGATCTCCGGCGAGTCTGTCTCGGCGTCTCGCGTAGTCAGGCGGCTGGATGAGCTCGGGCTGATCGCGATATAGGCGCTTCGGGATGCCCCGGCAGGCACCCAGCAGAAGGGTCGGTGGCTCCGACTGCGACGAGTCTCGCGCGGCGCGCCAATCCCGTCCCCATCTACACCTCGTCCAACTCGTTGGCCGTTCCCGGCCACTTGGGGTCATTAACGGGGATGAGCGGGACAGAACCCACAAGCGCCGCCGTAGCCGAGTCGACGCTCGCCGAGGGGCCGCTGCTGTGTCCGCACGAGGCGGCCACGTTGCTGTCAGTGAAGCCGAGCTGGGTCTACGAAGCCGTTCGCGCCCACCAGATACCGTGCCTGCGCGTCGGCCGGCACATCCGCTTCACCCGCGCGATGCTCGAACAGTGGCTCGCCGAGCAAGTCGACGGCTGATGCCCAGCACGACATCGGACAGCGACACATGGGTCGCCGGCGATGAGTAGGCGCTCCTACGGCAGCGGTCGTCTGTTCGAGCGAGCCGACGCGGCTGGGCAGGTGAGCTGGTACGGCTCGTGGTGGTCCGGCGGCACACGCGTCAAGCGCAAGATCGCCGCCAAGCGCACCCCGGGCACCGCGGACGGACTCACGCGCGCCCAAGCGGAGAAGGAGCTGCGCAAGCGCATCGAGCGCGACGTGATCGTGCCGGGCGCCGCCAGGCGCACGTTGGAGGAGGCCGGTGGCGCCTACGTCGACCACCTGGAGAACGTGATGGAGCGCAAGCGCTCCACGATCCAGGACTATCGCGGACATCTGCGCCGTCATCTCGTGCCGTTCTTCGGCGAGCGCCCGATCGACAAGATCGAGCCAGCCCAGGTGGCGCAGTACCTCAAGCGCAAGCGCAACGACGGCCTGTCCTCAAAGACCGTCCAGAACCACCTGAACTTCCTGCACGGCGTGTTCGCCTTCGCGATAAAGCGCGGCTGGGCGCAGAGCAACCCGGTCGCCTACGTCGACCGCCCGAAGAAGAACCGCTCTCCCCACCAACGCGTCCGCTTCCTCCAGCCAGCCGAACTCGACAAGCTGATCGACGCGGTGCCGGAGGATACCCTCGGCGGCGTCGAGCGGGCGGTGTATCTGGCCGCCGCGCTCACCGGCCTGCGCCAGGGCGAGCTGCTCGCGCTGAAGTGGCTCGACATCGACTGGCAGGTCGGGCGCGTGCGCGTCGCGGACAACTTTACGCGCGGGCAGATGGACACTCCCAAGTCCCACGAAGGCCGCTCGGTCCCGATGGCCGCACGGCTCGCCCGCGATCTCGACGAGCTACGCCGAGGCTCCCGCTTCCCCGCGGACAGGGATCTCGTCTTCTGCCATCCCGACACGGGACACGTCCTCGACCCTTCCAAGATGCGCAAGCGGTTCAAGGACGCGCTCGCCGAGGCAGGCGTACATGAGATCACCTTCCACGAGCTCCGCCACACCTTCGGCACGCAAATGGCTGCCGCCGGCGCCCCGCTGCGCGCGATCCAGGAGTGGATGGGCCACGCCGACGCGAAGACCACCGAGATCTACCGCCACTACGCGCCCGATCCGTCCAATGGGGCGGCGTTTGTCGAACGGGCGTTTGGCGGTTGAGATCACGCTCGGTCGGACAGCGCCCGACTCAAGCGACTGCCTGTGTCGTGCCGACCGGGTTGTCACGGCTACCCATCCCAGGTCCTGTGCAGCTCAGGAACTTCGTCAGCGGATTCGGAAAGGCGCCGTGCTTACGGTTGACTGAGCCGCGACCTTATTTGCGGCCCTCACAGGGGGTAGCCGGGGTTACTGGTCGTTCCAGCCGGCGCCGGTCGCCGAGTACTCCTCGACCCGGGCCTGCATCAGCGCCTCCAGGAGCTCTGTAGGCAGCACGCGGGTATAAGGGAGCTTGATGAAGCCCGCGCCGGCCTCGTATCCGGCGGCCTGGACCGTGGGCTTATGGGTGGCGAAGAACGGCGGCGGGAATCGCAGCGAGCAGTGGTTCTTGAAGTTCTGGAGCATCCACAGGCTCGTCTTCTCACCGCGGACGTACACCGGCAGGTTCCACTTCAGTTCCTCTCGCGCCTGCGGGTCGGCATCGCGGCTCAGTCTTCTGAGGGCGTCGAGGTGCGGCCGCTGGACGTCGCTGAGTTGCGCAAAGAAATCATCGACGCTGGAGCGCTTGGGCATCGGCATGGCGTCAGCCTGCCTGCGGGCGGATCGCGCGGTGGCTTTCGTCGTAGACCTCTCGCGGTGAGACGCGAGCGCACAGCGGGACTGGGATCTGCGGGTCGCTCATGCGGTGATCCCGCGGATGTCGAGCGCAGCGACGAGCTCGGGGTCGTTGAACACGTCGATCACTGCCACGCGATCGTCGATGACCGTGAACCCGATCACGGCGAATGCCTGTTCGTCCTTGAACGCGACGGCGCCGGCGGCGCCATTCACGAGCGCTGGGCGCACATAGGGTGCGAGATGCCGGGCCGTGATTGCCCCGCGCGCGACCCGTACGGCGCCGCGTCGCTCCTGTGGCTCGCCGTCGCGGCGGTGGCGGCGGAGCACCACGTCGGGGTCGAGCACCACCATCAGCGCGTCCAGGTCGCCCTCCCTTGTCGCGGCGAAATAGGCGTCCACGACCGCGCGCTGGCGTGCCAGGTCGGGGTCGGGTGCCGGCGCGGCCTCGCGTACGCGACGCCGGGCGCGACTGGCGAGCTGGCGAGTGGCGTCCGGGGAGCGCTCGACCATCGCCGCGATCTCATCGAACGGCACTGCGAACATGTCGTGCAGCACGAACGCGAGACGCTCCGCCGGGGTGAGTGTCTCCAGTACGACCTGGAGTGCGATTCCGACCGACTCGGCCAGCAACGCCTCGTGCTCGGGGTCGCTGCCGCCCTGCGGGGCGTCGATGATCGGCTCCGGCAGGTAGCTGTCCAGCGGCTGCTCGCCGCGGGTCCGGCGGGAGCGCAGCATGTTTAGGCAGATGCGCGCAACGACCGTCGTCAACCATCCCTCGAGGCTCTCGATCTGCGCTGCATCAGCGCGCTGCAGCCTCAGCCATGCCTCCTGGACGGCGTCGTCGGCCTCGCTGAGCGAGCCGAGGATCCGGTAGGCGACCGATCGCAGCCGAGGCCGCTGGCGGTCGAAGCTGTTCGCTAGCTCCCGTTCGTCCATTGTCACACCTTCCGGGTCTCGTGGGTCATACAGCCTAGACCCCCGAACGCCGGCCAATGTGACAAGGCCGACAACCGCATGGGTGACTGTGATCCCACGACACTAGGAGTGAACATGACCGGCTCGTCCACGCAGGGAATCAATACCGTGCTGCACCCCGTCGCCGACCTGGCCGCCGCCAAGCCGGTGTATGCCGCCCTGCTCGGCGTAGCGCCGCAGACCGACGGGCCCTACTACGTCGGGTTCGAGGTCGCCGATCAGCAGATCGGGTTGGTGCCGAGCGGTGGCCCGCAGGGCATGACCTCACCGGTGACCTATTGGCAGGTGCCAGACATCGAGGTCAGGCTGGCCGAGGTGACCGCGGCGGGCGCCACCGTAAAGGAGCCCGCGCATGACGTGGGCGGCGGGCGCCTGGTCGCGACGGTCGCCGACCCGGATGGCAACGTCCTCGGACTGCTCCAGGACCGATGAGCGCCCACGGTCGCTTATCCGCTCACCCTCGCCGCGAGATGTGAGCCTGCACGTGCGGCAAGTCGCGGACGCTGCTGCACGATTTCTCTGGCGATTTGACTCGTCCCATTTGATGGCTCATACGACGAAAGGAAGTGAGATTCATGAGGACAATGACATGTAGACAGCTGGGCGGACCGTGCGATCTGCCCCACCACGGCAACACTGCAAATGACGTCATCAAGGCGCAAGATCGCCACCTGAAGGAAGCAGTCGCTGGGGGTGACGAGACACACAAGGGTGCTTTGGGCGAGATGCAGGGAAGATGGAAGCACCCCGTGTCAGGGATGGGCTGGTACCGGCAAGCCAAGCGCGACTTCGCAGCGCTTCCCAAAGAGGCGTAAGCGCCGACCGCGGTACCCGTGCGAGCATGGTCGAGACACCGAGCGCCGGCTCGCCGATGGCACGATCTCTCAGAGGTCAGCCTCGGCGGCCGGGGCGCCGAACTGGCCCCGTTGTCCGGTTATTGGCACCGTGAGGTGCCGCCCTCTCGCCGGGTTGAACGGGATGCGCTCTCAGCGTGCGCTTAGAAGGTCCGCGATCGTCCTTATGCCGCGCTCGATGGAGGCCTCGCCGAGGTTGCCGAACCCCAGTACGAGCTGCGGTGGGTAGGCGCCTGTGATCGAGCGGTAGCTACCCATGTGGTAGAGGCCGACCGAGCGCGTACGGGCTGCCTCCACGACTCTCAGCTCGTCGAGGCGATCGGGTAGCTGTGCGACAGCGTGAAAACCAGCGGCGAGGCCGCGCAGCTCGATGTCGGGGGCGTGCAGCGCGAGCGCATCGATGAGCGCTTTGCGCCGCGCAGCGTAGATGCCGCGCATTCGACGCAGATGGCGGTCGAACCGGCCCGATTCCATCATCAGCGCGAGCGCGAGCTGGTCAAATCCTGGTGAGCCGCGGTCGTGGAGCTCCTTCTCTTCGGCTACCGCGTCGATGAGCTGCGGTGGGCAGACGAGCCAGCCGAGCCGCAGGGCGGGAGCGAGGGACTTACTCACGGTGCCAAGCGCCGCGACACGGTCCGGCGCCAGGCCCTGCAGCGCGCCGACCGGCTCGCGGTCATAGCGGAACTCAGCGTCGTAGTCATCCTCGATGATCACAGCGTCTCGTTCACTCGCCCACTCGACCAGCGCCTGGCGGCGCTCCGGGGCGAGCACGACGCCCGTGGGCCACTGGTGGGCGGGGGTCAGCAGGACGGCACGGGCTCCACTGGCTGCGAGCTCCTGGACATCGATCCCTCGCTCATCCACGGCGACCGGGACGGCGTCCAGTCCCCAGCGCCCGACGCGGGCGCGCTGCCCCGGGTCCTCGAACGCGATGCGTCGCACGCCGGTGCGGGCCAACGCACGGAGCAGGAGGTTCAGTCCCTGCGCGAACCCCGTGCAGATCACGATCGACTCCGGGTCGGCAACGGCGCCACGGACGCGGCGCAGGTATGAGGCGAGCACCTCCCGCAGGTGCTCGCTACCGCGCGGGTCGCCATAGTCGAGCGCGTCTGCCGGTGCCGTGCGGCTGACTTCGCGGAGAGCCCAAACCCAGTCGCGGCGCGGAAAGCTGGCAAGGTCCGGAACGCCGGTGCGAAAGTCGACCGCGAGGCGCCGGGTGCGCGCGGGCCTTGGCGCCGGCGCCGGCGCTTGGTGTGCGCCTGCGGCCACTCGGGTCGCGGAGCCCGTCCTCGTGATCAGGAAGCCCTCGGCCTGGAGTTGTGAGTAGCACTCCTGCACGAGTCCGCGTGAGATACCCAGCTCGCGTGCAAGCGCGCGCGAGGACGGGAGTCGCTCACCCGCCGCCAGCCGACCGGAGCGGATCGCCCCGCGCAGGCCCTGCTCGAGCTGGGAGCGCAGCGGTTCAGCGCCGGCCCGGTCGAGCTGCAGTAGAAACTCCGGACCCAAACCGGACCATTCAATCGGCACGGAATCGGATCTTAACAGCAGTCCGCTTTGGCCATACATTTTCGCCACAAGCGACACGATGGAGGACCGACATGAACTATCTGACCTACCAAGCAAACCTGTTCCGCATCCAAGAGCTACACCGCCACGGCGCCGCGCAGCGGCTGGCCTACGCGGCGAGCGGACGGTCGATCAACCGGCCACGTGGGCGCCTTGCCCGGGCTCTGAGCACTCTCATGGGGAAGCTCCGGCTTCCGGCTCCGAGCCAGCCGGCCCGCGGACCCGCGGGCGCCACGACGCCGGTCCCGCAGGCGCCCCACCACTGACTCGCTCTCACATCATCGGCAGGGTGGGCGAGCATGTCCACATGCGACGTTCCCCGGACGCTAGTCCCGGTCGTAGCGGCCGCATTGAGACGGTCTTGCCCGGGCGGCCGTCCGAGATAGCCGGTCGGCGCGGTTCACGCTAACCAGCCTGGCAGGCCTCCGAGGCGTGCGGCCCCAGCGATCACCTCGAGGTCGTCCTCAAACGCATCGAAACGCTCCTCGCCCAGCTCGTGCGCCCAAGCTGCGCGGAGCTGCCCCAAGATCTCGGCGCTCAGCGAGAGCAGCTCTTCGCCGCGGCAGCTGCGCTGCAACTGGACGGCCCTCGCGTCGGTGGGGTGCTCACGACGCTCGACGTACCCGAGCTGCGCGAGGCTCGCGCTTGTCTTGGCTGCTGCCTGCTTACTCACCGCGAGGCGCCGGCCGAGTTGTGAGACGGTCGCTCCGTCGGGCCCAATGGCCTGTAGCGCGAAGCCGTGGATCGGCCGCGCGTCTGGATGGCCCCGCTCTGCCAGCCGCTCGTGGAGTTCGTCGATCACGGCACGGAACGCCCTCGCCAGCAGGAGTGGCAGCTCAAATCCAAACCGGTCGTCGGCCATCGACTCGCATCGTCGCGGATCGAGCGGGGGAAGACAACCTGGTGTACTATCTGGTCAACCTGGTTGTCTATCGGAAAGGGACATCACGATGAACATCGTTGGCGCCGACGAACGCCGGCGCACCGAGACCCCCAACGCGACGATGAGCACGCTGGCGTCTCCAACGCTCGGCCCGACCGTGGGGCTCTCGTTGTGGCAGGTCGAGATGAGCGCGGGCGCACGCGGACCTGAACACGCATTTGACTCCGAGCAGGCCTGGACCGTGTTGGCGGGCGAGCTCATCGTCACGCTCGCCGGTGAGAACGCGACGCTGGGACCCGGCGACACGGTCGTTCTGCCTGGGGGCACCGAGCGTCAATTGGCGGCGAGAACCGATGTACGCGCGCTCGTCTGCGGCCACGGCAACGCGACCGTGCGCGTGCCTGGCGAGGCCGCGACGCGCGGAACGCCACCATGGATCGCGTGACCGCCCCGCAGGTCACCGGCACCTCCTCGCGACCGAATGCCGGCCCCGGCTCCAAGCATTCGCGCCGAGATCGATCGCAGACCCTGTGATGCTCGTGGCGGAGTACGAAAAAGTGTCCAGCGCGATCGGGCACCGAGAACCCCATCCTGCCACCGCCAGTTCGTCAGAGGCCGTTCGAGCGGGCCGCGAGTAGTGTCCGTGCGGTGACGAACGCGATCGAGGTCACCGACCTGCGCAAGTCCTACGGGGACTTCGATGCGCTTCGTGGTGTGAGTTTCACGGTGGCGGTCGGAGAGGTCTTCTGCCTGCTCGGCCCGAACGGTGCGGGCAAGACGACTACGACGGAGATCCTCGAGGGATACCGCTCGCGTGACGGGGGGAGCGTGAGCGTCCTTGGTCTCGATCCGGCGCACGGTCCGCGTCAGTTGCGTGAGCATGTCGGGATCGTGTTGCAGTCATGCGGCTTGCAGGACGATCTCACGGTCACGGAGCTGCTGACGATGTACCGCCGGTACCAGGCGCCACGGCGTCGCGGCTGCTGCCCTGCCGTCGTGGGGCACGCGGTGGGCTATCTGGTGTCGCCTGTTCCACACTCAGTCGCGTCTAGGGGCAGCTGCAACGCGTGCTGGACGAGCCCCGAGGCGATCGCCGACGTGGTCGTGTGCCGGCGAAGGGCCCGCCGTCGTCGCGTTGGTTCGCTTTACAGCGTGAGCAGCGCCGGCGCGAGCTGCCGCAGATGCGGCAGAACGGACGCTGGGGTCTCGGCGTAGACCTGGACCGCGACGTGGTCTGCGCCCGCATCGAGGTGCTCTCGCACGCGTGCTGCGATCGCGTTCTCATCGCCCCAGGCCACGATCGCATCGACCAGCCGCTCGCTGCCCCCCGCCGCGAAGTCCTCGTCGTCGAAGCCGAGCGTGCGCAGGTTGTTGAGGTAGTTGGGCAGCCCCAGGTAGCCAGCCATGTGCCGCCGGCCGATGTCACGCGCCTGGGACGGCTCGGACTCGAGCACAACGACCTGCTCCGGCGCGAGCAGCGGGACCGGGCCCAGCACGGCGCGCGCCTTGGCCGTGTGCGCCGGAGGGACGAAGTAGGGATGTGCGCCGACAGTGAGCTCGCGCGCGAGCTCGAGCATCCTCGTCCGCAGGGCTCCGAGCACCACGGGGGACCGATGCGGCGGCGGCGGCGCGGCGTAGTTGTGTGCGTCGATCGCCTCGAGGTATGCCCGCATCGTCGCCAGGGGCTTGGCGTAGGTGTGGCCGCGAGGGTTCACGATCGGTGCGTGGCTGACGCCGAGGCCAAGCAGGAAGCGCTCGTCGTACGCCTCGTTGAGGGCGTTCGCGCCGTTGATCGCCGCGACCGCATCACGGGCCCATATGTTCGCGATTCCGGTCGCCACGATGATGCGCTCGCTGTGAGCGAGCAACATCCCTGCGTGTGAGAGCGCCTCACGGTTGGCAGGCCCCTCGCCAAACCAGGCCGCGCCATAGCCGAGCTCCTCGATGCTGGCAACAGCGGCGCGTTCTTGCGCTGCTGGCATCAGCGCGATCGCGCCGAGCCACACTCCGACGCGCCCGAGGCGACCACGCAGTACCTCAGCCCGCGCTGGCGTGATGGCAGTCAAGACGTCTGACAGGCTAGCGCGGGGCCTGGGCGTGCGAACCCGACGCGAAGCGGGTCAAGCAGAGGATGGCGTAGGCGGCCGCTGTTCCGGGCTGGTTGAGCTGCTCAGTCGGCGAGGGTGCTTGGGAGTGGTGATCGTTCGAGTGCATCGCGGATCGCCGTGATTGCGTCGAGCAGCGCGGATAGTGGTCTGAGGAGGAGCGTTGCGTGTTCGACGCGTCCGAGTGGGTCGTGGATCTCGTGTAGCACCCCGGTCATGCGGTGCTGTTGGTGGGCGGCGGTGATGATCGTCACGATTTGGCAGTCGGCGACGAGCTGGCGCTGGGGCTCGATCTCGTTCACGACCGTGCCGATCGTCTTCAGGATGTGGGCCACATCCGCGCGGCCGCGGTAGTCCCTCGTGGGGCTGTGAAAGATGACGTCTTCGCCGAGCAAACCTTCAGGCTGGTTCTCGGTGTTGTGTTGGAGCAGTGGAAGTAGGTTCGATTGCATTCCTGCACGCTAGGTCGCCGTGGCGAGGATGTGAAAGACCGGGTTGCGCTTTCTTCAGTGGAGCGCGGCATCACCGCTCATCCGTCCTTCGACCGCACGTATAGGCCGTTCTCAAGGTCCGGGCGATGAGCGGGCGATGGGAGTGATCGGCCCGCCGCCGGTCGGCCGTCGGCGCGGTTAGCATCAGCGTGGTGATCGATCTCCGCCGGTTGCAGTACTTCCTCGCGGTCGCGCAGGAGCGGAATTTCACGCGCGCGGCGGAGCGGCTGCATGTCGCGCAGCCTGCGCTCAGCCGCCAGGTGAGGCTGCTCGAGCAGGAGCTCGGGGTCGAGTTGCTGCACCGCACGACGCACGAGTTCGAGCTCACCGAGGCGGGCGAGTTCTTGCTCGAGCGCGGACCGGCGCTGCTGAGCGCCGCCAGCGAGCTTTCTCGGATCGTGGGAACGTACGGGACGGGCGAGCGGGGGGAGGTGGTGGTCGGCTACGGAGCGAGCTCCAGCTATGAGACGGCACCGCGGCTGTTGCACGCGCTGGCGGAGAGCCATCCGGGGGTCACGATCAAGACGGCGCTGAAGACAGCTGGTGAGATCGTCGCGGGTGTGAGTGACGGTTCGATCGATCTCGGGCTCGTCCGCTTCCCTCCGCGGGATCCCGGTTTTGAGGCGCGCGCGATCCGCCGCGAGCGCCAGGGACTGCTGCTGCGCCGCGACCATCGGCTTGCATCCCACGCGGCGGTCAGCTTGGCGGAGGTGGCGGATGAAACCCTGCTGCTGCACCCTCGCGAGGCCAACCCAGGCCACTACGACGCCGTGCTCGGGCTATACCACGAGCGGGGTGTTGAGCCGCAGTTGCTCGAGCCAACCCTGAGCTTCGATCTGGGCTACGACACCGTCGTGCGCGAGAAGGCCGTCGTGATCATCGGCCAATCCGCGCGCGGCGGGCTCCCGGACGCGCTCTGCTGGTTGCCGCTCCTTCCCGCGGCATGCTTCGAGGTGAGCGTGCTCGCCCGTAGCCATAACCGCTCCCCAGCGGTCGATCGGATGCTTGACGCGGCGATCGGGATCGCAGACGCGCTCGGCTGGATCTGAGCCGCGCCGGCCGACAGCGGCCGGTCATGCCGGCAAGCGCTGAAGACATGCTCGACAGGCATTTCACATCCCGCCTACCAACGGGGACGCTTCCCCTTGCTCAGCAAGCGGACAGGGAGACGAGCTCGATGGATACCACCTCGCGCATTCACATCCAAACCGATCAGGATGGTGACAAGAGCAGCAGCACCGCAAACGCCGTCCCCTCGCTCAGGGCTGCGTCGCGCCCGGGTTCGATCGGCCGGCTGCTGTTCGTCGTGTGCCTGGCGCAGTTCATGGTGATCCTAGATGTGTCGATCGTGAATGTGGCATTGCCGACGATCCGGAGTGGGCTGGGGTTCTCGACCACGGGGTTGCAGTGGGTCGTGAACGCCTACACGATCACGTTCGCGGGGCTGCTATTGCTGGGCGGGCGGGCTGCTGACCTGCTCGGCCGCCGCCGGGTGTTCCTGGCGGGCATCGCCTCGTTCGCGCTCGCCTCGCTGGCGTGCGCTGTGAGCGACTCCCAGACGGTGCTGATCGGCGCCCGCGCGGTCCAGGGCGCTGCCGGCGCGGCGGTGTCGCCTGCGACGCTGTCGATCATCGCCGCGGCTTTGCCGGCGGGCCCGGAGCGCAATCGTGCGGTCGGCTTGTGGGGTGCGATGGCGGCACTCGGTGCGTCGTCGGGCGCGCTGTTGGGCGGGATCCTGACGCAGGCGTTTGGGTGGCCGGCGATCTTCCTGGTCAACCTACCGCTGGGTGCGTTGATCGTCGTGCTCGCTGTGCGCGCGATCCCCGTCATGGCTGCGAGCGGCGGCGAGCGACGCTTCGACGCTGCCGGCGCGATCCTGATCACCGCCGCGCTTGCCGGCATCACCTACGGGATCGTTCGCACGAACACGCTTGGGTGGGACTCGCCGGGGGTGCTCGGTCCGCTGCTGGCGGGGGTCGCGTTGCTGGGCGTGTTCGTGTTGGTCGAGGATCGGTTCGCGCGCGCTCCGCTGGTGCCGCTGCGAGTCTTCCGACTCGCGCAGCTGCGCGCGGCGAACGTTGTCGTGGTGTTGATGTACTCGGCGTTTTTCCCGCTGTTCTTCTTTCTCACCTTGTACATGCAGCAGGTGCTCGGCTACGACGCGATCGAGGCCGGCCTCGGGTTCTTGCCGATCACGCTGTCGATCTTCGCGGCCTCGTCGCAGGCGCCTCGTCTGCTCGCGCGCTTCGGGGCCCGCTCGGTCCTGACTTTCGGGATGCTGAGCACGACCGGCGGGATGCTGCTGCTTGGGGGCGTGAGCCCCGCTGGCTCCTATGCCGGCTCGATCCTGCCAGGCGGGTCGCTGGTCGGCATCGGGCTGGGGCTCGCGCTCGTGGCCTCGACGATCGTCGCTATCCAGGGTGTCGATCCGGCCGACAGCGGCCTCGCGTCGGGACTCTTGAACACCTCGCGGCTGATGGGCGGCGCGCTCGGCCTGGCCGCGCTCTCGACGATCGCCGCCTCCACCACCCGCGCAGACGCGATCGGTGGCACGCGCGCCGTGACCGCTGGCTTCAGCACCGCGTTTCAGGTCGGCGCGCTCTTCGCAGCGCTCGGCGCGGTCGCTGCAGTAGCACTGATCCGCCGGCAACCGGCCGTCGCGGTCATTTCGCCAGCACCCGCTCGCCCGGCGGCACGGCCAGCTCTGACGTCCCCGCTGGCGGCCGCGGAGCCGAGCGGGCTAGAGACGGCGTAACTGCCGCGCAAGCCCGACCCACACCAAACGCAAACACCAGGGCGTCCGGCGTGCGCGGCCGCCTCAACCATCAGGAGGCTGGAATGACGATCGAAGGCAAGACTATTCTGGTAACCGGAGCCAACCGCGGCATCGGACAAGCGCTCGTCGAGGAAGCGCTGAGGCGAGGTGCGAAGCGGGTGTATGCCGGAACGCGCGGATCCTTGGTCCACTCGGATCCTCGCGTCACGCCCCTGAACCTGGACGTGACCGACACGAAGCAGATCGAGTCGGCTGCCGAGAGCGTCGCGTCGCTCGACATCCTGATCAACAACGCCGGCGTGGCGCTCTACGATGACCTCAGCGATCGTGCGGCGCTCGAACAGAGCCTCGCCGTCAACCTGTACGGCCCATGGAGCGTGACGCAAGCGTTCCTGCCCTTGCTGACCGAGTCGCGGGGAACGATCGTGAACAACGTGTCGTTGATGGCGCTCGCGCCGTTCCCGATCACGCCGGCATACGCGATCTCGAAGGCGGCCGCGTTCAACATGACGCAGTCGCTGCGAATGCTGTTGGCGGGACGCGGCGTGAAGGTTCACGCCGTCCTCACCGGGCCGACGGACACCGACATGACGCGCGGCTTCGAGATCCCGAAGGCCTCGCCGGAGTCCGTCGCCCACGCCGTCTTTGACGGTGTGGAGAACGGGGAGGAGGACATCTTCCCCGATCCCATGTCAGAGACAGTGGCCGAGAGCTGGCGCACAGGCGCGGTCAAGGAACTCGAGCGCCAGAGCGCAGCGTCCGTGGCAGCAGAGTCGCTCGCGGCTTAGCAACGGAGGTCGGGGCGCCCGCACCGAGCCGCGCCCCGACGTCCGCGGGTGCAACCACAACAAGGAGAGGACCGATGACCGATCACAAGACCGGCACACGTGAAGAATGGCTGGCCGCGCGCGCGGAACTGCTACAGCGCGAGAAGGAGCACACCCGGATCGGTGATGAGCTCGCTCGTCAGCGCCGGGAGCTTCCTGGGTGCCGGTCGACAAGGACTACGAGCTCGACACGGACAACGGCACGCGCACGCTGGCGGAGCTGTTCGAGGGGCGCACCCAGCTGCTCGTCTACCACTACATGTACGGTCCGAGCTACAAGGATGGGTGTCCGACCAACTCGTCGATCGGAGACGCGGTCGATGGCATCATCCGGCACCTGAATGCGCATGACGTGACGATGGTGTTCGTGTCGTCCGCGCCGCTCGAGACATTGCAAGCCTACAAGCGGCGCATGGGGTGGAAGCTCCCGTGGGCATCGACGGCAGACAGCGAGTTCAACGTCGACCTCGGGTTCTCCAGTAGCGCGGCGGAGACGCGCGAGGCGATCGCGCCGATCATCGAGTCGCTCCCGCCGATCGTCGCCCACAACGCGCACGCGACCGGTACCGACGTGTTCGGTTATCTGACCGAGAGCCCCGGCTTCAGCGCCTTCGCCCTGGAGCACGGGACCATTTACCACACGTACTCGACCGGGGCTCGCGGGGTCGAGTTCGTGATGAGCTACTACCCCATCCTCGACCGGGCGCCCAAAGGCCGAGACGAGGGCGATGCCTTCCAGACGTGGCTACGCCGTCACGACGAGTACGCGACCGCCTGATCCGGACAGAGGGTCCCTTCATTCCCGTCGTTTGCACAACGGCGCTGCTGGCGTGAGGGCTGCCTGGACGCGAGAAGCGTCTAAGCGCGATGGGCCGATCGCCGGAGTTGACGCGTTGGTTGGTTGATCTCTCGCCGTCTGTCAAGCTCGTTGTGGTGAATCAGCTGTATCGGCTGAGGGCCGCGGACGCGACGCTGGTGGTGCGCCGCGCCGTTCTCGAGGATGTCGCGGCAATCGTTGCCCTGCTCGCTGCTGACCAGATTGCCGCCGAGCGCGATGGCGGGGATCTTGAGTCCTACATGAGTGCCTTTGCCGAGATCGACGCCGATCCCGCTCAGCTATTGGGTGGTCGTCACGGACGCGCGGGGAGCTGTCGTCGGGACTCTTCAGCTGACGTTCATCCCCGGTCTCGCGCGCCACGGTGCGCGGCGCGCGCAGATCGAGGCGGTTCGGGTTCGCGCTGACTTCCGCGGGCGAGGCATCGGGCGTCAGCTCGTCGGGTGGGCGACCCAAGAGGCGCGCCATCGCGGATGTGCGCTGGTTCAGCTGACCAGCGATAAGCGCCGACAGGACGCCCACAGGCTCTAGGGCCGCCTCGGTTTCACCCCAACTCGCGAGTCTCGATGGCTACGCGGGGGGCGCCTGCTTTCCGCGCGGGGCAGGACCCGTCGTGCGCTGTCGCGACGGTTTGCGTCTACGGTGCGCACTATTCGTCCTACGGCATGGACTACATCTGGACGGCACTTGGGCGATGGCCTCTACCCGGTTCGGTTCGCTGGGTGATCAGGTCGTTTGCCGTTTGTTCGCGAGGAACCGTGACACCTGGCTCTACCCGCGCCGGGGGGGCCAGATCCACTGAGCGGTCTCGCCCCGCCGGCTGGCCGGCCGACGCGGGGCGCTCGGCCCGCGAGAGGAGCGATCCGGCGACGGCCCCGATGGCTGCCATGCCTGCGCACACTGCCATCGCGGCGGCGAACCCGTGGCTGAACGCATGGGGGGATTGATAGCTGCCGGTGGCGCCGAACGCGGCGGCGGCGGCCGCGATGCCGACGAGAGCGCCGATCTGGCGGAGCGTGCTCGAAGTGCCTGAGGCCTTGCCGATGTCGAGCGGGGAGACGGCGCCGATGATCGCTCCCTGGATGGCGGGGATCGCCAGTGCGAGACCGGCGCCGGAGAGCACGAGCGGCGGTACGAGCGCCGCGTAGTCCAGGTGCGGTTCCGCGATGAGGGCGATCCAGGCTGCGGAGATTGCCGTCACGGCGAGGCCGGTGGAGACGACGACCCGGTCGCCGAGGCGCTGTGCGAGCGGTCTCGCGAGCAGCGGGACAGTGGCAGTCGTCAGTCCCCAGGGCGCCAGGTGAAGCCCGCTTGCCAGTGGGCCGTAGCCCAGCCCGACTTGGAGGAATTGAGCCACGAAAAAGACCATTGCGAACAGCGCGGCGGAAAGGCAAAAGACAGCGGCGCTGGCAGCCGAGAAGCGTCGTACGCCAAACAGCCGCAGCGGCAACATCGGTGTACCGGCTCGCCGCTCCCACGCTGCAAAGCCACCGGCGAACCCCGCTCCTGCCGCGAGCGTCGCTGTGACCTCCGCGCTTCCCCAACCGACGGACGTCGCGCGGACCAGGCCCCAGACGACACCGAGTATGGCGAGGCTGATGAGCGCGACGCCTGGGAGGTCGAGTTTGGCTGTCTCTGCACGACTCGGCTCGATGCGGGCTCGGGTGAGTGCAATCAGCGCGAGCGAGATCGGCACGTTGAGCCAGAAGATCCACGGCCACGAGATGCCCTGGAGCACCGCGCCGCCGACGAGCGGACCGATCATGACTGACAGGCCGGTGACGCTGCTGTAGATGCCCATCGCTCGCGCTCGGTGCTGCGGTGGAAACGCGCTGCTCATCAGGGCGAGTCCCAGCGGCATGACGAACGCGGCGCCGACCCCCTGTATCGCCCGACCCGCGACCAACCAGCCCATGCTGGGTGAGATCGCGCACAGCGCCGACCCGCTCCCGAACAGGCACAGACCGAGCATGAATAGGCGTCGGCGCCCGAAACGATCGCCGAGCGTCGCCGCACTCATAATCAGCACGGCGAACGTCAGGAGGTACGCGTCCACCGTCCACTCCAGCTGGCCCAACGAGGCGTGCAGGTCGTGACGGATCGTGGTTAGGGCCGTGGAGACGACGGTTGCGTCGAGCGCGACCATGAACGACGCGGTCGCGCATAGGGCGAGTACCCAGTTCTGCTTTTGTGTGCTCGTGTTCGTGCTCATCGGTTTCTCCTCTGTGGTTGCTGTCGAGGAGTAGACGGATGAGCGTGGCCGATGGGGACCGAGGCTAGATTTCGGCGAGCTTCATTCGGAGGTAGCGTCGCTCGGGCTCGGCGCGCGCGAGCGCGAGAGCGCGACTGTAGGCGGCTCGCGCCTCCGCGTGGCGTCCGAGGCGCAGAAGAAGCTCGGCGCGGGTCGAGTGCAGATACTGGTAGTGCTCCAGATCGAGGCCTTCGACCAGGTCGAGGGCCTCCTGTGCGCCACGGTGCTCTGCGACGGCGACGGCTCGGTTGAGCTCTACGACGGGCGAGCCCGTCGCATGCGCGAGCTCTGAATAGAGGGCCTCGATCTGCGCCCAGTCGGGCGGCCTATTGAGCTGTAGCGACGCGATCGCGGCCTGCAGGACGTAGCTGCCACGTCCGTACAGTGCGAGTGCCCGCTCAAGCGCCCGCCGCCCCTTCGAGATCTCCTCATGATCCCATAGCGCTTCGTCCTGTTCGGCCAGAAGCACGAGCTCCCCGTCGCGAAGCCGCGCCGCGCGGCGCGCATGGTGCAGCAACATCAGGGCGAGCAATCCGAACACCTCGGACTCGTCCGGCATCAGCCCGGCAAGCATCCGGCCGAGCCGGATCGCCTCGGCCGCCATGTCGAATCGTCCCCCGTAACCCTCATTGAAGATCAGGTAGACCACCGCCAGCACCGCGCCGAGGCGCTCGGGCAGCAGGTGATCCTCCGGCACGGCAAACGGAATTGCCGTCGCGCGAATCTTCGACTTGGCGCGCGACAGGCGGCGCTTCATCGTCTCCGGCGCGACGACGAACGCCCGCGCGATCTCCTCGGTCGTAAGGCCACCCAACGCGCGCAGTGTCAGCGCGACCTGCGCCTCGGTTGCGAGCGCCGGGTGACAGCAAGCGAAGATCAGCTCGAGCCGCTCGTCTGGGATCCCGGTGTCCTTCATCTCTTCCTCGACGCTGTCAGCCTCGACGAGCAGGTGCGCCTTCGCCTGGGCCGTGCGCACCCGTCGCAGGCGATCAATCGCGTGGTTGCGCGCCGTCGTGATCAGCCACGCAGTCGGATTGCTTGGTTCGCCTTCCCGCGGCCAAAGCTCCGCCGCCACCGCAAACGCGTGCTGTGCGGCTTCCTCGGCGAGGTCGAAGTCGCCGAGGAAGCCGACCAGGTGAGCCAGGACGCGGCCCCACTGCTCTCGGAAGACCCGCTCGATCAGCGCGGCAACTCCACCAAAGGACGGACCTCGACCGCGCCACCGAAACGGACCGTCGGGATCCTGCCGGCGATCTCGAGCACGGGATCGAGGTTGTCAGCCTCGAACACGAAGTAACCGGCAAACACCTCCTTCGTGTTTGCGAACGGGCCGTCCGTGATTAGCGCCTCGCCGCCATCGCCGCGAATGGTCGACGCCGTGTCGATCGACTGCAGGGCCGCGCCGCCGCGGCAACTCGGATGCCGGCGGATCTCCATGTACTCGCCGGTGATCGCGCGACGCTCCTCCTCGCTGAAGTCGGCGTTGTACCCGGGGCGCTCGTAGATAAGGGCTGCGTACTCCATGGTTCTGCCTCCTGGTTTCGATTGATGTTCTCAAAGGAGAGACGCGCGAACTCGCGCCGAGGGGACAGCCCGTAGTCTTCGCATCTCATGCATCGCCCGATCGCGGCACGATGTCCGTCCTCGAAAGGGTTTGTCCCTCAGGACGGAATGCGTGGTCCAGGCCGACGTCCCTGCTTCTAATGGTGCTGCCGGGCATCTTGATCGCCGTGATCAGACCAAAGCGCTCATCGTCAGCGGCCGGCTGGACGATTTGAGTCCCGGCCCGCCACCCGAGCCCCGCTGGCCGCGGTTTCGGGGTGGCCGGGTGGTTCGGCACGACTGACCCCGGTGGGCGAAAGCAGGGGGTTCGCCCCACGCCGACTGGCTGCCTTGCGGGGTCCGGGAGCGGCGCCGCCGTTGACGCGAACGCGCTCGCGAACGGGACGGGGCAGTCAGCGGAGTGGGCTGGGCGGTGCTGTGGTCGTCCAGAGCGGGCGTGAGCGTGGGCCATGCTCGGACCTTGGCTCGGGATTAAGACAGTCGAGACCCCGCACGTCACCCTCGGGTCGATGAAGGAGCCGACTCTGTGCAACCTGCCCACGTCACACGTCCCTCCCCGGTCGCTCGTGCGAGTTGGCGGCGGCGGGCTCGACCGGCCGTGCCGTCGGCGCGCGCGACCGCGTGCACGCCGGGCAGCCTGGCGTCTGTGGCACCGGGCACGTCTCTCTTGTGCCGTCTGTCATGTCGAGTCGTATGTATGCGGTGTCGAGAGGCTCGCCGCTGACGCCGCTCAACAAACGCACGATCTCAGCTCCAACAAGGCAGGCGGCGAGTGTGTCCGTCGGCTCGCGCTCGCGACGCCGACCGGGCTCGGCTCGCGCGCGGGCTCGTGCGAGAGATCCGTGGCAGGCTTTGCTGTGCTGGTCGAAGCGCGGGCCGAGCTCTAGTAAACCACTGGGCTGTGGCTGCCATCGGCCGAGCTGACGCGCGAGCCGAGGCGGCTGGTGTGCTCGAGCGTCTCGCTCGGCTGGCGCTCCACGGGAGCGCGCCCACCGCGCACGCGAGCCGCGAGCGACGATTCGGGCGTCTGAGCTCCGCGGAGGAGCGCTGATCGAGATCGACCCTATCGTCGCCATCCACGCCGGGCGTGGCTCGGACGACCTCTTGCAGGATCACACGAACAAAGAAAGGAGTGAACCGTGCTAGACGGCCTGACATACAGAGCGACACCGCTCTTGCTGCAACCGCGCGCACTGAAGATCGCGCTGATGATGGCCAGCCTCGTGGTGGCCGCCATCGTGGCAGGAGCGCCAGCCGGCGAGAACCCGGGTTAGGCAGATGGTCCGGGGGAGATGACCGTGATCTCCCCCGGACCGCTCGCTGTGATCCGGGACGCTCGCGCGCGACGCGCGCGACGACGCGGCTATCTGGATTCAACCTGGTGTCGAGAGGAGTAAGTGGGCGCTGTGATATTCACGGTTCCGATCATCGTGCGGGTAGTCAGGGGCTATCTGTTTCGCGGGCGCCTCGCCAACCTCGCGGACCTGCGATCGGATGGCTAGTGGCCGTTGGGTCTGAGTTGGCATGAACCGCTCCATCATCGTGATCGGATGACGTTCGTCCTCATCCCCGGGGCCGGAATCGACCTCCGCGCTTGATGCTGGACGATTGCGCAGCTCGAAGCGTTGCGGCGAGATCATTGATGGCGCTCCGTACCGCAATGTCCAGCGGACTGTCCCGAAAGCAGCACAGCGCGCGCATCGCGCGCGAACGCGCGTTGAGCGTGTACTCGACCGCCCCGGCTGTCCCAAGCTGGTGGTCTTCAACGGGGGGTCAGTGGAGCTCCTCAGCGGCTAGGCGGGCGCGCTTGGGGCATACTCGCCTGTGCAACCTCGATCGAGATTGGGTGAGGCCGTGAAGCCGATTCTGTTCGCTGATGACCCGCAGTTTTGGTTTGAGACTTTGCGTACCATGGGCCACGCAGCTTACGGCGGTGCTGACATCGCCGAGGTTCTCGCCGTCGCGCAGAACATCGTGGCCGGGGACTACGAAAGCTGGCACGACGAGTGGCTCACGCTCGCCGAGAGGACCGCCGCCGAGGCTGAACCCCAGTTGGCCGCCGGCCACCGCATCAGCGCCCGCGACGGGCTGCTGCGGGCGAGCAACTACTACCGGGCGGCCGAGTTCTTCCTGCACGGCGACCCGAGCGATCCGCGCATCGACCACGCCTTCCGCCGCTACACGAAGTGCTTCCAGGATGCCGCGGCGCTGTTCACCCCGGCGATCGAGGTCGTGGAGATACCCTACGAGCAGACCGTCCTGCACGGCTACTTCTACCGCGCCACAGGCAGCGAAGGCGACGCCGCTCCGCGCCCGACGATGGTCCTGCACAGCGGCTTCGACGGCGGTGCCGAGGAGCTCCACTACTGTGGCGCCGCCGCAGGAGCTGAACGCGGCTACCACGTGCTCAGCTTCGACGGGCCTGGTCATCCCGCCGCCCGCCATCTCGACGGCCTCTACTTCCGGCCGGACTGGGAGAACGTCGTCACCCCCGTGCTGGACTGGGTCATGACCCGCCCCGAGGTCGACGAGTCGCGCGTTGGGCTGCTCGGCCTCAGCATGGGGGGCCTGCTCGCCCCGCGCGCCGCGGCTTTCGAGCATCGCCTCGCCGCCTGCGTCGCCGACGATGGCGTCTACGAACTCGGCGCCACAATCTTGAGCCACTTTCCCGGCAGCCGGGCTGAAATCGAGGCGGGCTTGCGGGCCGAGAACGCCCCCGAAGTCGACGCCGCGATCCAACACCTCATGGCTGTCAACCCGACGGTCCGCTGGGGCGTCACCAACGGCATGTACGTCATGGGCGTGGACTCGCCACGCGCCTTCTGCGCCTCCTACCTCGACTACACCCTCGCCGGCGGCATCGCCGAGCAGATCACCTGTCCAACCCTCGTCTGCGACGCCGCGAGCGACCTGTTCTGGCCGGGCCAACCCCAGGTGCTGTTCGACCACCTCACCTGCCCGAAGACCCTGCTGCGATTCACCGACGCCGATGGGGCGGGCGCCCACTGCCAGTTCGGCGCACAGCGCCTGGCCAACGCCCGGATCTACGACTGGCTCGACGAGACACTCGCAGCCACAGCCAGAGGACCCGACGAGCGTCCGCATGGGCTGCGCTAGGTTGCACGGGCCTGGAATCCAAGGCGGCAAGCGTGGCTAGAGGCGGCTGACGCAATCGGCGGTTCGGCCCGTGAGAGCGCCGCCCTCCCCACCGCTGAGACCAACAGGCACGTCGGCAGCAGGGCGCCGTCGTAGCAGGCCGCCGACAAGGCCATCGTCGCCGGCGTTGAGGTGTTCGCCGAGGCTACGGCCGTCCATGCAAGCGACCCGCGATCCCGCCTTCTGCGTAGGTCGCAAAAACTGCTGCTCGGACACACGCGGTCGGGCAGCCGACCGGCCTGTCAGGCCCGCGCGAGCGCCAACGCGAGGCTCGCCCCGCGCTTCGCCGCGGACCTGCTTGTCGCGAAAAGCAGGCATGTCGTCGGACCGAGACGCAACCAAATGTCTTCGCTTTTCTTGGATATACTTCCCGGTAATGCGAACGTCGGCTCCCTCGCTCCTGCCGATCTTTCGCTCGGAGATGCAGGCGCGACTGCTCGCGCTCTTGCTTTTGCAGCCCGAGCGTCGCTGGACTCTTCAGGGGCTCGCGGAGGCGCTTGACGCCCCTCAGTCCTCAGTCCATCGTGAGCTGGCTAGGGCGCAGGCAGCAGGCGTAATCCGTCGTGATGACGGGGCGCGGCCGTATCTGTTCTCGGCCGCGACGGATGATGCCTCCTACGCACCGCTCGCCGAGCTGCTGCGACGCTCAGTCGGTGTGGAGAGCCAACTGCGCGCGAGTCTCGATCGCCCCGACGTCCATGCTGCGGTGATTTACGGCTCCTGGGCATCTGGCAACCGTCGACCAGACAGCGATATCGATGTCCTGGTCGTTGGCGACGTTGATCTACGGGAGCTACGCCGCCTGCTCCGCCCAATTGGCAAGGACACCGGACGTACTGTAGATCTGACGGTCATGCGAGACGACGAGTTCCGCCACTTGCTCGCCGAGCGCTCGAGCTTCGCCCGGCGCGTGATGGAAGGTCCCATAACGTCCCTCGTGGGTGACCTGGCGAGCGTAGCGACTCAATGACCGAAGCCCGTGTGGAGAAAGTCCATGCAGACCGGCTCGGGGCCCGCACGTTCCTCTCTCAGGCGGAGAAATTTCAGCGCGACGCGGACGCGCCAGGACTCAGCTCAGAATCCCGGTCCGTGCTGCTCCACAACGCCGTGATCTCCGGGTGCGACGCGATCCTCCAGGCATCCGGCCTGCGGGTGACCTCGGGCGAGGGGTCTCATGTGGTGCGACTCGAAGCCGCGCTCGCAGAGATTGATCAAGACACAGACGACCTGCTTGAGCGCCTTGACGCGTCCCGGTCGAGAAGAAGCGAGGCGTCTTACGCGGCTGGGTTCGTAGCGCAGGCCAGCGTTGACGAAGCGCGCGAGGCGACAGCTGAGCTCATCGAGCTTGCGCGCGTTCTCGTCGGCGCGTGAGCCCGCTTGTCAGGGTTCCATTGGAGGTTCCGTTTTGAGCAAATCCAACCCCACCCAACCCGAGCTAACCCCAGCAAACACGGGTCCTCTGGCCCCACCTGACTCCCCTTTGGCGACCTCATAACCCGAAGGTCGCGGGTTCGAATCCCGCCCCCGCTACTTATACTCAGAAAAGCCCCGCAAACGCGGGGCTTTTCTGTAGCAGGGAGTGTGGTCGCTGGTCACTCGGGTCAAGGTCCTCCCGAGATTTCCTCCCGAGCTGGTCACACGGCCGCGAACGACCGCAAGCGCCGAGCCGCAAAAACAGCGTCGGCCGCAAACAGGCGCAAACCACGGGGCGGAATGGAAGGGGTGACCTTCGGGTCTCGCTGCCCGACGGTCAGCACCGCGGGTGCTACCCGCAACCCAGAGCCTCCGCCTCGCGGCCGGCCACGGTTCACGGCCCAAAGGCGGCGCGCCTGATCCGGCCACTCGTAGCCATGCGGCCCCGTACGGCGTCAGCGAGGCTCCTGACGGACAAACTATGCGCTTGACAGCATATGTGCTGGACGGTATGGTTCGCTGGTGTGGGACGTCGAGGTCACAGACCAGTTCGAGCAGTGGTGGGACACATTGGGTGTCGAGGAGCAGGAATCGATCGAGGCTGCGGTCGAACTGCTCGAGCAACGTGGCCCGGGCCTTGGCCGTCCGCTCGTCGACACCGTGAAAGGCTCGAGGCACGCCAACATGAAGGAGCTGCGCGTTGCCATGATCCGTGTGCTGTTTGCATTCAATCCCACCCGCACCGCGATCCTGTTGATCGGCGGCGACAAGCGCGATCGTTGGCAGGAGTTCTACGCCCAGATGATCCCGCTCGCCGACACCCTCTTCGATGAGCACCTCAAAGAGCTTGAAAGCAAAGGAACCTAGATGGCCACCAAAACCAAAAGCTTCAACGAGCTGCGCGCGCGGGCCCGCCGACGCGATCCCAAATGGGGTGCGAACGTCGCCGAGCACCGGCGCGCGATGGAAGACGCGCTCGCGCTAGCAGAGCTGCGCAACTCGCGGAACGTCACCCAGATCCAGCTTGCCGCTCAGCTTGGGATAACCCAAGGCAACGTCTCCCGCCTGGAGGCCCGCAGCGAGATCTACCTCTCCACCCTGCGCTCCTATATCGAGGCGCTCGGCGGTCGCCTGGAGATCACTGCCGTCTTCGGCGACGAGCGCGTACCCGTAGCCGTCGACCCGGGCAAGGGCGAGTAACGAGTAGTGCACTCACATTGCGGGGGGATTATCCCTTCTCACTCTGAGTCATCGGCACACGTCTACCTCGATACCGCGCGAAGTGAAGTACTTTCGCCGCGGGCGTCGCGTGCGAACCGCCGCTGCGCTGCTGCTCCGCTGCGGGTGATGCCCCACGAGTTCGGGGTTGGTGCGCCTGGTCCGGTGTTCTTGATGAGCCCAAGCTTCTGCAGGCGCCGCAGCAGGATGGAGATGTGGCTGCTGTCGGTGATGCCGCACGCGTCGGCGAGTTCGCGGTTGGAGGACCCGGGGTGCGCTGTCACTGCGTCCAGTAGCTGTTCGGTGCGGCGGGTGCGCTGTACCCCGTGGGTGCGCGCGAGGCCGGCGGCACTCAGTGCCTGGGGGAAGCCGCCGAAGCGCCGCTCGATCGTGCTGTAGGCGGGGAGTGGCGGGTCGCTGTCGGAGCGAAGCTCATCGACTCGCGGTGGGCGGCCGTGGCGTCGCGCAAACTGCCGCAGCGCGGCGATCACGTCCTCGGGCGGCCAGCGTTGCAGCCTGGGGCTGTACCCGGCGGCGGCGAGCGCGGCATGCCAGGTTCCGAACGCGCGGTACACGCTGGCGCTGCTCGGACGGGTGCCGTCGCTCGCCTTGCTCAGGTTCCGGCTGGACGGTGGGTGGCCGTGCTCGGCGGCGAACGCCTGGAAGTAGGCGACGATCTCCTCCAGGTTCCAGGAGCGTATGCGAACAGCAGAGAACCCGGCGGCGGCCATGCCTGCGTGGAAGGTCCCGAAGTGAAACTCGACCGTCTGCGGCGTCGGCCATTCGCCGGGCCTACCGGTGAGGTCCCCCCTATTGGGGCCACGACCCAGCTCGATGGCGACGTCGCGCAGCGCGTCGAGCACCGATTGGCGATCCCAGGTGCGGCGCCGGTAGCCGAACCCGGCCGCCTCCAGGCCGGCGTTCCAGGACCCGAAGTGCGTCACGACCGTGCGGTTGCTGGGCCAGCGCGGGTACTCACTACCCCACTTTGTGCGTTGATCGGCGGTCGGCAGCCACTCAGGCGTCATCGGTGCCTGGCCGGTCTCCTGCGCCCACGCGCACATCAGCGCGATCGTCTCCTCCTGGTCGAACCGAGGCTTGATGTTCTCCCGCGCCGAGCACGCCGGACAGCGCTTCGCGGTGGGCGTGACGACCGGGGCGCCGCAGTCCGGGCACATCGAGGCCCGCAGATACTTGTAGACGCTGCCCTGGCTGACCCCGAGCTCGTCGGCGATCGTGGCGATGCTGTGGCCGGCGGCGTCCATTCGTAGCGCCGCGCCGACACGCTCGGCGAGCGGCAGGTCGAACTCGTGGGCGTAGCGGACCGGGAGGCCGGCGGCGCGCAGCGCGTCCGCCCAACTGTCGAAGTAGCTGCTGGCAGCCGCCCCGCTCGGCCAGCGCGGGTGCTCCTGCATCCAGCGCTTCGCGCGCTCCCGGTGGGGACTTGCGAGCCATTCCGCCCCCGCTGGTGAGAACTCCTGCCGCAGCGGCGCTTCGCCGAACTCGCGTGCCCAATCTTTGAGTGCCTCGATCACGCGCTCCCGGTTCCACGTTCCGCGCGGCGCCCAGCGCTCCGCCGGCTGATACACCGGCTGCCCCTCCTCTGGCAGGCCGGGCAGCTCAAGGCCCTCAGCGGCGGTGCGGATCGCGAGGTCCCACTTGCCGAAGTGCTTGCGGATCGCGCTGAGTGTGGGCACCCCGCGCGCGGGGTCAGGACGCCACTCGGCGGGCTTCGGCGTCCGGCCGTGCTCCAGCATCCAGTGACGCAGCGCGGCGAGGACTTCCTCGCGGTCGTACGGTTGGCGGGCGGGGCGCAGGCTGGCGGCGCGGATCGCGTCCGGCCAGGACCCGAACTCGGAGGCCACCTGGTCGGCGTAGGGATGATCGGGGGCGCTGGTCTTCCACTCCTCCCACGTGGGCGCCCGCCCGTGCTCGTCGGCGAAGCGCTCGAGGGCGGCGAGGATGCTCTCGCGGTCCCATGCGGGGCGCTCGGGGCGCGGGCAGCCGGCTTCGGCGAGCGCCTGCGTCAGCGATCCGCAGTAGTGGACGACGGTGCTGTGGTCGGGGAGCTCGTTGGCTTTGCGCAGCTCGGCGCTGCGGGGACGGCGCCCATGACGGTCAGCGAACGCTGCGATCGCCGCCAAAACGGCTTCGCGGTCCCAGGAGGTCCGGTCGACGCGGACCCCGGCCACGCGCAGCGCCGCCTCCCAGGTTCCGAACCGCATCTGCACGGTGGCCGCACTCGGCCAGCGGCCGGCAGGATCGCGTTTCGCCCATCTCGTCGTGTTGGGCGGCACCCCATGCTCTCGCGTCCATGTACGGATCGCGTCGAGCAGCAGCTCGTCGCTCCACTCGATGCGTCGCACCTGAAAGCCGGCGGCCTGGATGGCCTGCGCCCAGGACCCGAAGTGGCGGGACACCGTGCCGGGATCGGGATAGGTGGGCAGCGCTCCCCTCCAGTCCCCGGCACGCGGCGGGTAGCCGTGCTCCTGGTGGAACGTCCCCATCGCGTCCACGATTCGCTCGCGACTCCATCGCTGATGACGTGTAGGAACCGCGCCCGAAGCACTCATGGTGAAGGCTCTCGCTGCGCCATAAAGCTGCATCCGCACGATACCGAGTGCTGGATTCAGACGAGCATGGCGGCACCGACCTGCCCGTCTTTGACCCGCGACGCCTACAAGCGGCACTTTGTACGTACGCTCGAGCTTTGGCGGCGGAACTCACCGACGAGTCTGTCGGGGCCGTGACCGGGCCTGGATCCCAAACGGAGGCGCGAGCTCGTCGCTCGTCATCGCGTGATGATTCCTTGGCGGATCGCAGCCGTGCTGGCTGCTGCTCAGTCCTTTAATCTGGTCTATCTGGGGGAGGGTCAAAGAAACGTCGAGGGGGCGGCTCGCAATTATTTGGGCCTTCGCCGGCGGTGGCCCGCCTGGCGAAGGCCGGCGAACGGCGTCGAGGCGATCGGCATCACGCTGCCCTTTGGTCACATGCTGGGGGCCGGGCCGACTGGGCTTTGCTCATTATGTCGGTACTCGACGAGACGAGTCGCAATGCCCTGGATGGTGCAGGGAGCTTCGGCTTCTCTGAGGAACCATCGGTGAATTGTTCGCCGCGGTCGGCGCGAACCTGGCGCAATTGGAGTGCTGCTTCCGCGACTCGCTCGCGCAGAAGTACGATCGTGACGACATCCTTTGTGCGATCAGGAATCCGCTCAGCCAGCGGAACGGTGCGGCCGCCGTTATCGTCGGACAGGACGCCTTCGGCGTCAAGCGAGAGCATTTCCTTCTCGGCTGCCGAACGCGAGGCATAGATTGCCTGAGCCCTCCTCTTGAAGCAGGTCGCAAACCAGCCGGAGAAATTGCCGCCCGGCCAGGTTTCGATCGCCTGAATCAGTGCCAGATTGGCCTCCCCACGCGCTTCGTCTCGATCCAGGTCGATAAAGAAGGGTGAACTGATCATCTTGTTGATGTAACGCTGCATGTCGGCCGCCAGTTGATCGCGGCAGCGCTGGCAACCGCATCCCGCCAGTGCGTTCGAACGCGCGCTGGGTGCGCGGGGAGGAACGGTGACGCGGCACGTGATGCTACGTCGGTCTGCTCGTCTGCGTTGTTGGACTCTGAACTCGGTGATGGCACGTTCAAGGCTTTCCCCTGCTCGTGACAGGCGTTGGGTCGCAAGAGTCTGAGTGCAATCGACTCCCAGGATTGCACTCTTATCCATGATTGCGCCGAGCTTGTCGATGTAGAGCCTTGTGCCATTACGACCACGGGTCCTGAAATGCTTATGGATGGACTGTGGCGAGAGCGAGACACCACGGTCTGCTGCATACTGAACCATCTCGGGTACGCCCTCGATGGCTTCAGCGCCACCCACGAGCATTCTGCGGATTGCCTCCTCCACGTCGCCGCCGCACATGTCGATCCGTCCCAATGCGTCCCGAAAGCTCACTTGAAGATCCTCGTTACGTCCGGCATGGACAAGGCGACAGACTTGATCGAGCTTGCGTGTCGAGGCAATGCCACCAAGTGTCGACAGTGCCTTGGCGCTTGCCTTGTCCAATTCAATGCCTTGACGGCCGGCGCGCTTGACAAGGCGCTGAATCTCGCTCGTGCCGGCTGATGCACGTGTCCGATCTCTATTATTCATGCGGCACCACGGACTGTCTCCGGTTGTGCGGGCAACCACATGCGGCTATCGCCCGTTCCCGTGAATCGAGCGAGTCCCAGTTGCATCAGTCGTCGCCCCTGCTCGACGACAAGGTTGCTCGGCAATCCGGTTTGACTCGCCAGCTGCTGCGTGGTTGCACGTGCAGCTCGACGATGGCGTCATACAACGGGTAGACGCCTCGCTCCGGCGGCGTTTGTGGCGCTGGCATTGCGCTCTGTGCGGCAGGACGCGCGGCAGCGTGCTCAGACACCTCTGGCGGGCGGTACCGGCGTGTGCCTGGTCGACCGTCGGCGCCAATTTCGCCGTCGGCGAGCAGGCGAGCAAGCTTGTTATCCATAGCCTGTGGGTTTCCGCCCAACGCCGTCAGCAAGTCTCGGCGCGTAATCGGCCCTTGCTTGATGACGTACTCGCGCAGCTGCGCTCGAGTTGGGTTTTGGCGTCGTGGTTCTCGATGTGTCCCAGCGGTCGCGCTGTTGATCGGTGTGATGAATGGGGAGGATGATGTCAGTATGTCGGCGGATCCCAACATCGCCTCGGCGCACTCAAGACGACTGACATGCAGTCGCAGAGCCGCGATTTCCGCACGGACAGCTTCGAGTGCAGTTGTCATGACGCACCCTCCGACTCGCTTGCGACAACGTGTAGAGCATTTCCGGTGCGGCGTGGATCAAGCGGATCTGCCGCGCTTGGCGGCATGCATGCGGGCCGGCGAGAGCCACGCCTGATGTGTGCAGAGGTCGGATTGACGCCGTATGCGATGGAGATCCCGCATGCAGCCTCCGGAGGAGACTCGACGTTCACGGTTACGGTAATACGACAAACAGACACGGGCCCTCCTTTGAGCGGGCGCAAAACTGGCATACATGCCGTATGGTCGCTTCAGTGGTTGAGATAAGGAAGTGTGGACTTGATCCTTTATACATTCGATTTTCAATCCGGCTGTTACACAAATTGCCCCCAAACTGGGAGATAGGCAAACGTAAGTGCGTTTCGTTGGCCGGCCGCGGCGCCGGCGATTCTGCTCGAGGCGAGCCACGATCACGTCGTTGAGATGACGCCTGCCCGGCATTGATCGCCGAGATCCGCGACAACCTCACGGAGCCGTACTTCCGTGCGCTGCTCGACCAGCACCCGCTGTATGCGCCAGGTGACCAGCGGCGGTCAGCGGCGATTTCGGCGACGAGCTTCCTTGACGGCGCTGCGCTTGGTGCGGCTCGCGCTCCTCGCATGTTGTCCGGGCTTTTGAGTGCGCCGGCTCGAGTCGTCGCGCGCGCCTGCCAGGCTCGTGTTGTACTCCGCGATCCACGCTTCGCCGGCCGCCGGATCGGCGGGGTCGACGCCGTCAGCGATCATTCGCATGGCGATCGACTTGGCCATGCCCCAGCTCGAAGGATCCCTGCATGCTGCCACGCTCTTGCGTCGTAGCCGTGTACAGGTTGTCGTCAGCGCATCTACGCCGTCGCCTTCGAGCTTGCCCGCTCGATCGAGGTAGCGCATTGGCCTGTTCAACGAGCAACTCAAGATCGTGCGTGTGCGGCAGTTCCGAGTCGGCGAGCACGAGCGTGACCTTGAGCGCCTTCTCGACGGCCTGTTGTGCGTGGAAGCCGATGATGTGGTCGTCAATCTGGGCGTCGTCGGCAAGCTTGCGGCAGGCATAGCGGTCACCCGAAGCCAGGCGATGCAACATCTCCGCGTACTCGATCTGCTCAGGACTCGGCGACAACGCGCCCCTCGCGTAGAGCGCGATCGACCATCGTGCCCTTGACCTTGGAGCGTCGTTCGACAAGCCCTTCGTCCATCACGATCACATCTACGGGGACGCCGAACCCGCGTAGAGCGCGGCGGAGTTTGACGGCCTCGGCGAGCCGATCGTCAACCTGGCGCTCGATCACCAAGAAGTCGAAGTCGCTGCCGTCGCTCGCGTCTCCACGAGCATGCGAGCCGAACAGGATCACCTTGGCAGGCGCCGACGCGGCGTCGATCAACGCACGACCTGCCCGCTCGATCATCGCCTCTGTGGCGACCGCGTTCATCCTTGCCGCTCCTTGGCTGCGGCTCCATCCAGCGCGGTAGGTGCCGATGTACGCATAGCGCGCTCGATTGTAGCCCCGCCTGCGACGGTCCCATCGGTCTGAGGTCGAACCAACAAAACGCCTTCGAGGCGCCGGTAGAGTGCTGTGACAAGGAGGGCGTAGCCTGACGCCTCCGGTGCAAGTAGCGGCGGCCACCGCGCCGCAATCGGTAGCGTCGTGTGAGGGTCGCGGCTACAGCTCGGGCTGCCGCTGGGTCGGGCCTGCCGGTTGGCGATCCATCGCCCCTCGGTGCTCGTCGTTGATGGCGTTGGCGGCTCGGGTGCGTGGGTGGTGTTGTGGGCCGAACAGCAGTGAGCCCCCGCTATTTTCCCTGCGAACAAGCACTTTTAAGGTGCTTGTCAGTAGTGATGGGACGTCGTTTCGGTTTCGCGAAGCTGACGGCTCATCGCCCGCAAGTCGATCTGCGACCGTTCCTCGGGTTAGCCGTGCTGTTCAGCTCGGATTTGTTGTAGTCAGTCCCAGCTCCGACCGCGCCAAGATCTACGCTCTGAGCCATGAGCGTCGCGAGCCTTGCTCCAGATCAACTCTTCGAGTCCCCCGACTTGGGTGCTCACGACCCAGCTTTTCTGGCGATCTTGGAGCGCCACGGATTCGGGTCTCGTACGCTCCCGGTGCCGCTTCAAGGCCGGTATACGAAGCCGAGGCGCTGGACTCCCAGTGAGCTGGATTGGGCCTTCGAGCAGTGGCGAACTGGCGCAACGTTCAATCTGATCACGGCCTCCTTGAACCGCAATCCACAGGACGTGATCTTCAAGCTTTTGGACCTGTGCAAGGAACGCGGGACCACGTTTACGGAGGCAGGGCGCAATATCGGCGCTGCAAACTGGACTCCCGAGATTGAGGTGTGCGCCGCGGAGCTTTTCGCGGCGGGCCTGCCGGCATGGAAGGTCGCGTTGGTCTTCGACGTGGACTTCGAGCACTGCGAGAAGCGGCTATACGCGGCGAGAAGCGACTACGGGCATAAGAAGATGAATCCGTTCGCCGTTTGCACGGAGCACAAGCGGCAACTAAACGTTGCCATCGTGACGATGGCTGCGCCTAACGCCAAGCGCGTGTTTGAGGGTTATGCTGGTGAGGGGATCAGCACTAACCTGTATCTCTCTGTCCTTCCTCATGCTCGCTTCGTTGCCGTCGAGGAGAATGCCGACACGACAGCGCGTCTCCGCTTGGCGATTTCAGAACCGGGTCGAGTCGACATCGAGCAAGACACGGCACGACGGGCACTTTTGCGCAGAGTGCTGGATGATCCCGACCAGAGGTTTGACCTGATGGACCTAGATCCGTTCGTCACATGCGCAGACGCCGTAGGTCCGGCACTTGAGCTGGCCAAGGATAAGGCGCTGCTGTTTGTCACATTTGGCGGCGAGTATCGCCGCTGCTTCATCGGGAGTAACCGCAAGTCACTGATCAAGCGCTACCGCGTCCAATTGCCCGACGCATCCAACGCCGAGGCTCTAGAGGAGATGCCACGGTTTATGCTCGGTGAGCTGGCCTGCCAAGCTCTCACGCAAGGGTTTCTGATCGAGCCTCTTCTGGTGGTTCGTTACCCGATGATCGTGCGAGCCTATCTTCGACTGCGCAAGCCGAAAAATGTGAAAGCATTGGTCGAGGGATTCAATGCGTCGGTAGCGCGGGACTTGCGAGGGGCATACTTCGACGTTCCGATCCCAAAGTGGCGAAAAATCGATCCTGAGAACCCGCTGGCTGCCGTCAACATGGAACGAGCGCACGCGCCGCGAAGTCGCCGCTGATGGATACGCTCTACCAGTTCGGCAAGGCCGCGACACTTCGTCTTATTGCTGACTACCTCG
Organism: uncultured Solirubrobacteraceae bacterium; assembly: GCA_963734225.1. Classification (GTDB taxonomy): domain Bacteria; phylum Actinomycetota; class Thermoleophilia; order Solirubrobacterales; family Solirubrobacteraceae; genus Palsa-744. The sequence goes on along the minus strand of CAVTGI010000018.1, from coordinate 61,256 downwards.
CGCTACTTGAAGCGACCAGCAGCTTGGCCGATGTTCGGCCAGAGCACTTCGAGAGCGATGTATGGCGACATCTGCTGCTTGGCGGCAAGGGTTTGGACCCAACCGAAGTGCCAGGCGACGCTGCTGGAGCGCACCGAATGTACGAAAGCAGACGCGCCGTCAGCCACGAGATTCAGTCCGCGGTCTCAGGACTGCTCTATGTCGAGATGCGCGCCCATGCGCTGGATTTGGCTCGGCGAGCTAGTGTTCTGAGTCTTAAGTTCGGGTGGTAAGTGTGGTAGTATGCGGGTATGGCTACTACTTTCGGTCGTCCCAAGGCGGTGTTGGAGCTCACAGATGGTGAGCGTGCGCAGTTGCAGCGATGGGCTCGTCGGCGGCGTACGGCGCAGGGACTGGCTTTGCGCTCTGCGATCGTGCTGGAGTGTGCTGGTGGTGCTTCGAATCAGGATGTTGCTGCGCGGCTTGGTGTGAGCGCGGCGACGGTTGGTAAGTGGCGCCGGAGATTCGTTGCTTCAAGGCTGGATGGGCTGGTGGATGAGCCGCGGCCGGGGCGCCCGCGGACGGTTTCTGATGATCGCGTTGAGGACGTGATTGTCAAGACGTTGGAGAGTGCCCCGCCGGATGGGGGTACGCACTGGTCGACGCGGCAGATGGCGGCCCGTACGGGCCTCTCGCAGTCCACGATCTCGCGGGTGTGGCGCGCCTTTGGATTGCAACCTCACCGCGTGGAGCACTGGAAGCTCTCCAAGGACCCCTTGTTTGTGGAGAAGGTGCGCGACATCGTGGGCCTCTACCTCGACCCGCCCGAGCGCGCAATGGTCCTGTGCGTTGATGAGAAGAGCCAAATCCAGGCACTCGATCGCTCCCAGCCGATCCTGCCGGTAATGCCCGGCGTTCCCGAGCGTGCCACCCATGACTACAAGCGTCACGGGACGAGCAGCCTGTTCGCCGCGTTGAATGTGGCCTCGGGCAAGGTCATCGGGTCGCTGCACGCTCGCCACCGCGCGATCGAGTTCAAGAAATTCCTCATCACCATCGACCAAGAGGTCCCCGCCGACTTGGACGTTCACCTCATTCTCGATAACTACTCCACGCACAAGACCCCCGCGATCAAGCGCTGGCTGGCTGCCCACCCGCGCTTCCATTTGCACTTCACCCCGACAGGCTCATCGTGGTTGAACCTCGTCGAGCGGTGGTTCGGCGAGCTGACCGCCCGCAAGCTCCGACGCGGCACACACCGATCCGTCCGCGAACTCAACCAAGACATCCGTGACTGGATGAAGCACTGGAACGAGAACCCCCGCCCGTACGTCTGGACCAAGACCGCCGAGCAGATACTTGACACACTCGCAGCATATTGTGAACGAATTACTGACTCAGGACACTAGCGACGTATCGGACGACTTCACGCAGATCTCCGCTGAGCGGCTTCAAGCGGAGGCCGAGCTTCTCCCGGTCTTCATGCACGCGGCAGGCGTGTTCAGTATGTCGATCATGCGGAAAGAGGTGGGCACTGCCTCCGATACGGGTATATCTGCGAAAGCATCGGTCCGAGTAGCTGATTTCCTCGGTCCGAGACTTCGAGCTGACGTTGATCCGGAGCATCTCGTCGAGAGGATGGGATCGACGATTGAGGGCCAGGTCAGGGACCTCTTGGGGAGATACCTGCTCGAGTCTGTTGTCGAGGCTTCGTTCGCGAGGCTTGGGGTCCCATTTCAACGCGAGGAGGAATACACGGCGCTCGCCGGGGTGGTCTACGATCATCGCGCTGATTTCGTCGTACCAACCGCCCGCATGCCAAAGCTGTTTGTAGAGGTCCGCCGCAGCTCAGCGAGACATTCGAGCCTTTACGCGAAGGATAAGATGTTCTCGGCAATCAACTGGAAGGGCCGTCATCCAGACCTGATCGGGGTACTTGTTGTCGACGGTGAGTGGTCGCAGCATTCGCGCCGTGCGCTCGCGCAGGTATTCGACTACGTTCTCCCCGTATCGTCTGCAGACGAGCTGGCGAAGGTCGCGAAGGCATATATGGAGGGCGACAGCTCCAAGCTTCTGCGACGGATCAAGTTCGAGATTTCGGCGCCCGCGGGCGCTACGCTACCGCCGCGACCCTGAGTTGCGGTAGCCGACAGCGACGAATGACTGCGCCATTGGTAGAAGCGGCCGGGACGCTGCCTGTTGCGCTGTGGGTACTCCCCGCGTTGCCCATTGCACGGAACGCGGTCCGACCGTGCGTACTACGCGATATCGACGCCGGCAGCGGCTGGCTCGCCCAGCGCATGGCGCTGCATCGCAGCAGCTTCATGCGCCCGCAGCGCGCCTGGCTCAAGCGTAGCCTCGAGGATCAGCACCGTCGCACACAGCAGAGCCCAGAGCTGGGCGATGAGTGCCCACAGGCGCTCTTCGAGTCCCTGGTAGCCGACGAACGAGTCGTGCAACACGAACGTGACGATCCCCGCGGCCAGGAGTACGAGAGCGCCGCTCAATACGAGTCGCGCGAGCCGGCTCGGCCACGCTGAGCGGGCAAAGACGAAGCCGGTCAACAGCAAGAAGACATGGATGCCGAGGCTTATCCACTCGTGCGCGTAGTGATGCCAGGAGAGCAGTCCCGCGGCTTCGCGTGATTTGCACACGGCGCTCACCGTGGGTGAGCAGTCCATGTGCAGCGGTCCCACGAGAATCGCGCACACCCCGGCAAGCACAAACATCAACGGCATCGCCAGCGGCCACGGCCGCGTGCGCAGCGACGGTACGACCGCGATCGCCAGTGCGATGAAGCCCAATCCCCAGATCCCGACAAAGGTCACGAAGATCCAGGGGTGCGCGGCTCCGTGCCGGCCGAGCTCGCTGATGTACTGGCGAACCGCCGAGTAGTGAGGTTCGAGAGCGCCGCCGAGCACCCACCCGCCGACGAACACGACCTGTGCGAGGATCGCGGCCCACGCCCCCACCAACGTCCGGCGGCGCGCCGCATCGGGGAGAAGCGGCCACCCTGCTGGTCTGAGCCAAAGTGCGACGTCGCGTAGCACGATCCTCTTGCATGCTAACCCGGACCGGCCGACCCAGCGCGGGCATGTTCAGCGGATGCCCTGGATGATCGAGATCAGCTCATCGGGCTGATAGCCCTGCTGGCGCGCGAAGCCGACGAGCTCACGCGCGCGAGCGATGACCGCGCCGCGCTGCGGAGTACCGCTGACCCGCACGCCGAGCCCGCGGCGGAACTCCAGCAGTCCTTCGTCACGCAGCGCACGAAGTGCACGCAGGACGGTGTTGGAGTTGACCGCCATGACCGCGGCGAGGTCGCGGGCAGGCGGCAGGCGCTCCCCAGGCTTGGCCTCGCCGTCGGCGATCGCGCGACGGATCTGCGCAGCGACCTGGTCGTGCAGAGGCGTCGGGTCTGAGCGGTCGATGCTCTCCAGCATTGTGCTATTCATATTAGCATCATGCTCATCACTGTGAACGGGGAGCCCGCATGTCAGTGACCGTTACACCGCCCCAGGCAACGCCCTCTCCCACGGTTGAGATCGAGGATGGGGTGATCGAAGAGGCGCGCCGCCGCCAGCGCCGCAGGCGCTCGACAGGCATCGCGCTTGGCGGCGCCGCAGTGGTGATCGCGATATCGGTGCTGTTGCTCGGTGGCGGCGGGAACGGCAACCCGGGCACACCGCGCGAAGCTTCACTGGGCCGGCCATTGAAGCTGACGCTCGTGCACGGGCGTGCATTCAGCGGCAGTACACCAATGTTGATGGGCGTCACGCCATCGCTGCAGGCGGGCAACGTCGGAGTGTGCGTGAGAGTCAGCGGCGAAGACTGCAACGGTCCACTGCCAACCGCCGCTGATCCCGTCTACGGCGGCGAAGGGGGATTCAGCCCCGAGGAAAAGGTCGGGCCGACCGGAGAGATCGATGCGATCTTCACCGGCCCTGAGGTCGCAGCGATGCGCGTGGCGCATGTGGGCACATTCAAGGCAGAATCCACTCCTGGGCTGCCCCCGGGCGCGAAGCAGATCGTCTTCTACCGTCCGCCGGGCTCACGCGGAACTGTGCTCGCCCCCGGGCTCAGCCCTCAGATCCTCCAAGGCTTCGAGCGCGCCCGGTTCGGCCCCGCGCTGAGCGAGACACTGCTCGACGCCTCCGGCCATCCGATCCCGGTCGGCAAGTCCCCGACGTTTCAGCTCCCAAACAGCTACTGGCAATCGCCGCAGGCGCCTCCAGCCCAGGGGCGCTGCGCGATGAGCTCATCGCTCGCGGGTGCGCGTACCGAATGGGGCATGGTGGCGACCAAGATCGCCGCCGATCCCTCGATCACGACTCCCGGCTGGCTTTCATGCCTGCACGCATGGTTTTCCCTGGGCGGAGCCAGTTATGAGACCGCAATCCTGCTCAACGCCCAGTCGCCGGGAAGCCCGCCGGCGATGCTCTGGGGCGCGATTCCCCTCCCGGGGCATCCCGGCATATTCGAGATCCCCCCGGTGCAAAGGGAGATTCACTTCCGCATCCCTAAACGCAGCCCTGCTCAGGTTGCCAGAGAGATCGCCACAGACACCAAGAAGGACGGGCGCGCCCGGGCCGAGGAAGACGTGCGTCCACCCGAGCAGCTGTCAGGCAAGGCAACCTTCTGGCAGGTGTTCGTCCCGCCGACCGTCGCCCGCCGCGTGGGGCCGGCCTGGGTTCTCGTCCGCTACGGGAACAGCCTCGCCGGACGAATACGTTTCCTGCAAGCGCTGCACGTCACCAAGATCGCGCTCGCGCAGGCAACGCTTACGGCAAGAACAGCATCCCCTGCGGCTCAACGGCCGGCCCGAACAGCGTGACCGGCGCGATCTGACCCGTCCACGGGTTCAGCTCGCCGAGGTGGTTCGGCGGGAAGCCGGGCGCAGGGCGTCCCGTCCTCAGCTTTCTTTCAGGTTGGCCTGTCAGCATCGGCTGATGCGTCTGTTGGTGGTTGACGACGATCCTTCCGTTCGCGAGGCGCTCGAGCTAGTGCTGGACCTCAATGGATTTGGGGTGTCGACGGCGACGGACGGCGCTGAGGCGATTCGCACGCTGTCGGTGGACCGGCCGGATGCGGTGATCCTCGATGTGCTCATGCCGGGGCTGGATGGCCTGGAGGTCTGCCGGCGGATGCGCGCGATTGGCGATCGCACGCCCGTGCTGATGTTGACCGCGCGTGCTGAGGTGTCAGAGCGGGTGGCGGGGCTCGAGGCGGGCGCTGACGATTATCTGGTCAAGCCGTTCGCGAGCGAGGAGCTGATCGCCAGACTGCGCGCTTTGCTGCGCCGCACCGGCTGGGAGGGCAGCGACGAAACCCTACGCTTCGAGGACCTGGAGCTCGATCCCGTCGCGCACGAGGCGCGCCGCGCGGGCCGTGAGCTTGACCTGACACGCACCGAGTTTTTGCTGCTGGAGCTGCTCATGCGTCATCCTCGCCAGGTCCTTTCACGCACGAAGATCTTCGAGTGCGTGTGGGGCTATGACTTCGGTCCGGCATCGAACTCGCTGGAGGTGTATATCGGTTATCTGCGTCGCAAGACCGAGGCCGGTGGTGAGCCGCGCGTGGTGCACACGGTCCGGGGAGTCGGCTACGTGCTGAGGTCATCGTGAGCTTTCGCCGGCGCATGGTGCTGCTGGCGGCGGGAGCGGTGGCCGCGGCGATCGTGATCGCGTCGGTGGTGGTGTACGTGGTGACCGGCAACGAGTTGCGTGGTCAGATCGATGCCAGCCTGCGCCAGAAGCTCACTCCCGGGCCGCAGGCCGTTCGGGTCCACTCCATCGCCCTCTCCCCGGCCGCCGTTGCGAAGTTGAAGAAGGAAGGCAAGTCGCCGCTCGGGGGATTGCCGAACATCACCTTCGGTGGGCTAGCGGCGCGAACGACTCACTCCGGTGGGCGGGGATCGGCGCGCGGCGGTGGGGAAGCTGTCGCCCGCGTAGGCGGTGGAGGGAATCTCCATGGGGAAACGGTGTCGATCGAAGGCAATACAACGTTCGCGCCGGGCGGCCCTGCCGCGAAACTGCAACCGCCCAACTTGCCCGGTCAGGTGAGTCTTTTCAACAAGCTCGTGCTGCCGGCTTCGAGGCTCGGCGGCGCCACGGGGGTCGTCCAGCTGTTCCAGTCCAACGGGCAGGTTGTGCGCTCGGAAGGCAAGGGATCCCTGCTCCCGGTCACCGCCGCCACTCGCGCCGTGGCTGCGGGCCGCCGTAAGGCGTTCTTCAGCGACGCGACCGTCGGCGGCACTCGCGTGCGGATCCTGACCGAGCGTGCGCCCGAAGGAGGGGTGTGGCAGGTGGCGCTGCCGCTGACCGATGTGGACAGCACGCTCACGCACCTGAAGCTGGTGCTGGCGCTTGTGTGCCTGGGTGGCATCGCGCTTGCGGCCGCGCTCGGGCTGCTCGTGTCACGGGCGGCGCTTGTGCCCGTGCGGCGCTTGACGGGCGCCGCCGAGCGCGTGGCGCGCACCCAGGATCTCGGCCACCGCATCCAGGCCGGCGAGGAGGATGAGCTCGGGCGGCTGGCCGGGAGCTTCAACACGATGCTGGCTGCGCTCGAGCGCTCTCGCCTGGCGCAGCGCCAGCTCGTGTCCGACGCCTCGCATGAGTTGCGCACGCCGTTGACGAGCGTGCAGGCCAATCTGGACGCGCTTGCGATGGGCGATGAGCTGCCCGCACGCGAACGCGCTCGCATCCTGGCGGCCGCGCAGGCGCAGCTGCGGGAGCTGACGGTGCTGGTCGGCGACCTGGTCGATCTGTCCAAGACGGAGGTCGAGGAGGTCGAGGTGGAGGACGTGCGCCTGGATCTGGCCGCCGCCGGGGCGATCGAGCGCGCGCGCCTGCACGCACCGGAGTGCCGCTTTCTCCTCGACGCGGAGCCCTGCCTGGTGCGCGCCGCCCCCGCGCGCCTGGACCGCGCGATCGCCAACCTGCTCGACAACGCCTGTAAATGGAACCCGCCCGCCCACTCGCTCGCCCACTCGCCCACTGGGCGGGCGGGCGATCCAATTGAGGTGCGGGTCCGCGGTGGTGTTGTGGAGGTCCGCGACCACGGTCCGGGGATCGCTGCGGAGGATCTTCCCCGCGTTTTCGACCGCTTCTACCGGTCGCCTGTGGCTCGGGGGCGACCCGGGTCGGGGCTCGGACTGGCGATCGTCAGGCAGATGGCAGAGGGTCACGGTGGAGCTGTGCACGCAGCCAACGATCCAGACGGCGGCGCCAGATTGACACTCGAGCTTCCCCCGCTTGAGATGACCGGCGCCGAGCTCGCCGCGTCGCAGCGGCACGCTCCCGCTGCTTCCAGCGTCGTTTAGCAAGTTCCTCGCCTTCTCTCAGCCAATTCTCAGGCCGCGTCCCACATGATGTCGGCATGAAAAGAATTAATTTCAGCGTGGTCGGGCTTGCGAGTGTTGCGCTGCTCGTTGCCGGCTGCGGCGGCTCATCGAGCCCGGGTGTCGCACACCTTTCGTCCAGCACATCCGGCGGCTCAGCCGCGAACACGGGTGGTAAGTCCTCAACGCCTGAAAGCAGCGCGAGCAGCCAACAGAAGATGGTCGCCTACTCACAGTGCATGCGCTCCCACGGCGTGCCTGAATTCCCCGAACCGACCGAAGGCCACCTGCTCATCCACAGCAGCAGCCACAACGGACACGTGACCGGAGTCAATCCCAAGTCGTCGCAGTTTCAGGCGGCGCAGAAGGTCTGCGGAAGGCTGTTGCCCAACGGCGGCGCTCCGAGCCCGGCAGAACAAGCTAAGGCACAGGAAGGCGCCCTGAAGTTCTCTCAATGCATGCGTACCCACGGAGTCCCCAACTTCCCCGATCCGACCTTCTCAGGCGGGGGGGTCAGGCTGCAGCTGAAGGCAGCCGGCGCGGGCGGGATCGACCCGGAATCGCCCCAGTTCAGGGCCGCACAGAAGGCCTGCCAGTCGATCGCGCCCGGGCCGGGTGGCAAGGGCGGCCCGGGCCCGCCTGGACCGGGCGCCAAGGGCGGGCCCGGCGGCGAATCCGGGGGTAACGCGGTCGTGGTCCCGTGAGCGCGGGGTCGTTCGTGAGGTCGGCGAAACCCGCCCGAAACCGTTGATGGCGCCCGCTGGCCGCGCTCGCCGGAGGGCTCTCGCGGGCGCGGGACTCGCACTCGTCGTGGCCGCGGTCGTGCTCGTCGTGATAGACCCGTTCGCCAGCTCGGGCAAGCCCGGCGGTGGCGTAACCGATAACGCTGGTGCGACCTCGCTGTCCACAGTGGCCCGCGAGTCGCTGTCTTCACAGACGCAGGTAAGCGGGACGCTTGGCTACGCCGGCTCGTCGAGCATCCGCGTGCCATCCGGCACGGCCCCGTCCGCGGTGTCACAGGCACAGCAGTCGGTTACGAACGCGCAAGGAATGTTGCAAACAGCCACAGCGTCGCTGGTGGCTGACAGCGAAGCGCTCTCGGGTCACCAAGCGACTGTGTTGGCCTCGCGGGCGAAGGAGTCGGTGGACTGTGCGGGCGATAACGCCGCGGAAAGCGCATCTGCTGACAGTTCCTCGCCGAGCGGCGAAAGCACGCCGGGCGGCGCGTCTCCGAGCGGGTCGAGCTCGGGTCCGTGTGCGAGCGACGTACAGGCTGTCTCCTCGGCGCAGCAGAGCGTGACCGGCGCGGCCGCGAGGGTAGCTTCAGATCGGTCGTCGGTCTCCTCAGCTGAGAGGGCGCTCGCGAGCGCACAGTCCAATTTGTCCACGGCGAGGTCATCGGCGGCGGTGTACGGTCAGAGCTCGACGTTTACGAGGCTGCCGTCGGTGGGTCAGGTGATCGCGCGTGGGCAGAGTCTGTATGGGATCAGCGGTCAGTCGGTGGTGGTGTTGTTGTTGTATGGCTCGGTGTTGGCGACGCGGGCGTTCGTCGCGGGGATGTCTGCGGGGTCGGACGTGGGCGAGCTGAACTCCAACCTCGATGCGCTCGGTTATGGGCAGGGGCTCGCGGGCGACACGTTTAGCGTTGCGACGGCCGCGGCGGTACGTGCGTTTCAGTCGGCGCATGGGTTGAGCGTGACGGGTGAGTTGTTGCTCGGTTCGGTGGTGTTCGAGCCGGGGCCGGTGCGTGTGACGAGCGTGGCGGCGACTGTCGGCCAGGCGGTTATGCCTGGTCCGGTGCTGGGTGTCACTTCGACTGCGCGGCAGGTCAAGGTCGCGCTCGACGCGTCCCAGCAGGCCAGTGTCAAGAAGGGTGATCAGGTCGTGATCACGCTGCCTGACAATCAGACCACGCCGGGGCGGATCTCTTATGTCTCGAGTGTCGCGACGTCACCGTCGAGTAAACCCGGTGAAGAAGAAAGCGCGCCGACGATCGAAGTAGACGCCACACCGACAGATCCCGCGGCGACGGGACACCTGGACCAGGCGCCGGTGAATGTGTCGATCACTACTGAAAGCGTCCAGGACGCGCTCGTGGTGCCCGTCGATGCGCTGCTCGCGCTCGCCGGTGGCAACCGGGCTGGCTCAGGCGCCGCCGGGTATGCGCTGGAGGTCGTCGAAGGCGGCGTGCATCGTCTGGAGGCGGTCAGCCTTGGCTTGTTCGACGATGCCGACGGGCTCGTGCAGGTGAGCGGTCAGGGTGTGTCTGTCGGTCAGCGCGTGGTGGTGCCGGCGACATGATGAGCGAGCAGCCGGTGCTTGAGCTGGACGGGGTGAGCAAGGTCTATGGGGCCGAGCCGCCGGTGTATGCGCTGCGGGAGGTCAGCTTTGTGGTGGGTGAGGGTGAGCTGGTGGCGATCGTGGGCCCGTCGGGTTCGGGTAAGACGACGTTGCTGCACGTGATGGGCACGTTGGAGCGCCCGAGCTCGGGGGTCGTCTCGATCACGGGCCTCGATGTGGCGGGGCTGTCTGATCGTCAGCTGGCGACGTTGCGTGCCACGCGTATCGGGTTCGTCTTTCAGCAGTTCTTTTTGGCCGAGCACTCCACCGCGCTGGAGAATGTCGCCGAAGGCCTGCTCTACGCCGGGGTCGCTGTCTCCGAGCGCAGGCAGCGAGCGGCGCAGACGCTCGCCCGGGTGGGGCTCGCGGATCGCGCCCAGTTTCGTCCGAGCAAGCTGTCCGGTGGTGAGCGCCAGCGTGTCGCGATCGCCCGTGCGCTGGTTGGCCGTCCCGCGATCGTGCTCGCCGACGAGCCGACGGGGAACCTCGACAGCGCGTCCGGTGAAGCGATCCTCGCGCTGCTTGAAGAGCTCAATGCAGATGGCGCGACGATCCTCGTGATCACCCACGACCCTGATCTTGCCGAGCGCCTGCCACGACAGGTGCAGGTGCTCGACGGGCGCATCGTGGACGACACCACCAGAGCAGGAGCGGGGCGCTGATGGCACCGATGACGTGGTTGCGCCATGATCGCCGCCGGGTGGGGCTCGGCCTGATCCTAACCACGAGCTTGGGTGTCCTCGCTGGCGCGCTCGTGGGTGGCCAGGCTGCTGCCGCAGGGGAAACCGGTGGATCGCTCACTGGAACCGGAACATCACCCACCGGCACATCGGGGTGTCCGTCGTCCAATCCGCCCAACCAGATGACGCTCGTCGCGGGCACACCGCAGACGGCGATCCTGCAGACAGCCTTTGCGACCGGCTTGCAGGTAGCGCTCACCAACAGCAACGGCTGTCCCGTCACGAGCGCAGCGGGGGCCCCGGTCACGTTCAGCGCACCCGCCAGTGGCGCGAGCGGCGTCTTCGCAACCAGCGCGTCTGACACCGTCGTCGTCGGCGCCGACGCGTCGGGTACGGTCGCCGCACCAACCTTCACCGCCAACACCGAGCCGGGCAGCTACACCGTCACCGCCAGCTCGCAATACGGCACTGTCTCATTCTCACTAACCAACACCGCCACAGGCATACCAGCGAGACTCGTCGCGATCCCCTTGAAGAGCAGATCCGCGAGCGTCATGAGCCGCTACCCCCAGCCGCTGCAGGTCGAGGTGCTGGACTCAGACGGCAACCCAGTCGCCGGGACAACGGTCACGTTCACGCTGGGCTCCGGTGCCTCGAGCGCGTGCGGCACGACCACCTCCTCGAGTGCCGGTGCGAGCTTCACCGGCGGGGGCGCCCAGGCGACCGCGACGACCGATACATCCGGTGTGGCGAGCTCGCCGCTGTTCACGGCCAACAACACGGCCGGGTCGTTCACCGCGGCCGCGACCGTGTCGAGCAGTAACGGCGGTGGGTCGGGCAGCGCCACCACGGCCGGGTCGAGCAGCGCGACACCGGTGAGCTTCTCCCTTGCAAACCTCGCTGGTAAGCCGGTCAAGCTCACCACGGGGGTCGGCTCGACGCAGTCCACCCTCGCGGGATCCCCGTTCCCGGTCAGTCTCGCTGTAAGGGTCACCGACGCCGAGAAGAACCCGGTGGCGGGCGCGCTGGTCACGTTCTCGGCACCCAGGGCCGGGGCGAGCGGACGCTTTGCCCGCCGACCTTCGATCGGTCACTCGCGCGGTTTTCACCGTCGTCGCTTCCGTGCCTCCAGCTCCGACACGGTGCAGGTGAAGACCAATGTCTGTGGGATCGCGGTTGCGCCTGTCTTCACCGCCAACCATCTGCCGGGGGGCTACATCGTCAAGGCGACCGTCGAGCACGCGAGACCAGCGGCGTTCGCGCTGGTCAACGAAGCGCCCAGGGAGTCCCAGTGAGGGCGTGGTGAGCGCCGTCGCCGATCCCAACCGAGACCATGCCAGCGCCGCGAACCTCGGCCCGCGGAGGCTGCGGGCCTCCGATCTTGCGCGTGTCGCGAGTGTGGGGTTGCGTACGCGGCGGATGCGTGCTGGGCTGTCTGCGTTGGGGATCGCTATCGGTGTGGCTGCAATCGTGGCGGTGCTCGGCCTGTCCTCTTCAAGCCAGGCTGGGTTGCTGTCGGAGATCGAACGTCTCGGGACGAACCTGCTGACAGTCACCAACGGCCAGAGCTTTGCCGGCAAGACAGCGCAGCTGCCGCTCGTCGCACCGGCGATGATCGCGCGCATCGAGCCGGTCGAAAACGTCGCGCAGACGGGCAACGTCAAAGGCAACGTCTACCGCTCTCCATTGATCCCTGCGGTCGAAACGAACGCGTTGAGGGTCCTGGCGGCGAGCCTCGGCCTGCTGCACACGCTCGGCGTCGACGTCGTGCAGGGCCGCTACCTCAACGCGGCCACCGCCCAAGAGCCCGTGGCGGTGCTCGGCTCTGCGGCCGCGCAGCGGCTGGGGATCGACCGCATCTACCCCGGCGAGCGGATCTGGGTGGCAAACCAGTGGCTCTACCTCGTCGGGATCCTTGGCTCATCTGTGCTCACACCGGAAATCGAAAGCTCGGTGCTCGTCGGGTTTACCGCCGCGGAACGCTACCTGCAGTTCAACGGGCACCCCAACACCGTCTACCTGCGCGCCCAGAACGGCCAGGTCGCGGCCGTCCAGTCGGTGCTCGCCGCCACCGCGAACCCACAAGCGCCCAACGAAGTCAACGTCAGCCAACCCTCGGCCACACTCCAAGCCCGCGCGGACGCCCAGGGCGCGTTCAACGGTCTGTTCCTCGGGCTCGGCGCCGTCGCGCTGCTGGTGGGCGCCGTCGGCGTGGCGAACATCATGGTCATCTCCGTGCTGGAACGCCGCTCAGAGATCGGGCTGCGCCGCGCGCTCGGCGCCACCCGCGGACAGATCCGCATCCAGTTCCTCTCCGAGGCGATCCTGCTCGCGCTTTCCGGAGGCGCGGTCGGTGTTGCCGCCGGGGCGCTCGCGACCGCGATCTACGCCCAGACCAAGGGCTGGGCGGTCGTCGTGCCAGCGGTCGCCTGGGCGGGCGGGTTCGGCGCGGCGCTTCTGATCGGCGCGGTCTCCGGTCTGCTCCCCGCACTGCGCGCCGCTCGCCTCTCACCCACCGAAGCACTCAGAACCGTATAGGGGCCGCAGTCACCCTCTTACTAAGCGATATCGCTCGAACGTTTATTACCAGGGCGTGGCCTATTGAAGCGATCGCTGCGCTCAAACCGCGTGAGGCGGAACGGAGGCCGACCCAGCCTGCTGTTGGGTGATGTCGTGCGCCTCTTCGCCCGCTGCCGATCGTCGCTCTCCTGCACGGCTGCCTGCGGCTCGTCGTACGGCGCCCATTCCTCCGTGGCCGAGTCCCCAGCGACGGTCTCTGGAGCCAGCCGAGTGTCGGCAGCCGAGATCCCCCCGAGTGAGAGCTCGTCAGCATACACTTCGCCCACCAGGTCAAACGAGCTCTCGCCGAGAATCTCGCTGTCGACGGCCGGAGCGGCGCCGGCCGCGTAGCGGAACTGTCCACTCTCGTCGGTCACCCAGAAGGCGTCGCCGTCGTCGGCCGTCTCGAACAGGATCGTGCGTTCGTAGTGCTCGGCGATGCGTACCAGCGCGTCGATGTCTGTGACGTCGATGACCGGCGTCCCCGGAAGCTGCCACACACGCTCGACTGCAACGATCGAGCGGCCGTACCGCGCCAGGATGGCCTGCGACTCGTCTCGGCGCCTCGGCCGGATGAAGGCCAGCACCAGCAGCACGGCGCACAGCACCGCAGCGACTCCGCCGATCGCGATCTGTCGCGCCGTCTGGACCGACATTCGCGCCACCCCAAACGAGAGCGGGTAGGGCTGGTCGCGCCTGCCGGTCGCAGACCCGCTGGCAGAAGGGGTCAACTGGGCCGTCGAGGCCTGCCCCGCGATGGCAGAGCCGCCCGCGGGCGCGGCCGGCTGCACCTCGAGCTGGTTGACGGCGAACTGCATCTGTGGGGAGAACGTTGCGTGCAGTGGCAGCACGTCCACGCTTCCGTTCACGCTCACGTGCGGGATCAGCGTGAGCGTATCCGAGCCGCTCACAGCTGTCGTGGCCTGCACGCGGCGCAGCAATGCCAAGATCGAGCTCAGGTCAAGGCTCGCGTTGAGCTCTGTGTGATCGCCGCTGAAGGACGTCGGGGGGGCCAGTTGGAACGTCGTCTGCCAGCCGCTTGTCGAGGCAAGCGTCGCGTCGAGCGAGGCCTTGCCGGTGAGGGCATGTGTTGCGCCCGTGCCAAACCGATATCCGAAGCGAACCGCGACGGAGTTGACGACGTGGGTGAACAGCGGCTCGCCGGTGACCGCGCGGTTGCCAGCGTAGATGGGTCCTGGTGCGGTGTTGGCTGTGTAAGAGAGCGAGCCGCTCTGCTTGTACCGAACTGAGAACGGAAGCAGAGCAGTCGAGGGACGAGTGAACGCGAGCACTGCCAGCGCGCCGAACGGAAGCAGTGCGATCAGGCCGACCGCGAGAACGCCGGCGACCGGCCCGGCGGAGCGCTGCCCAGGATGCATCGAGGGTGGCTGACTGGTCTCGTTGGCGGCCGCACGCCTGCGCTTGCGCCGCCTGCGCCGAGTGGTGAAGGCTGCTCCGGAGAACAGGAGCGTGGCGACGCCGATGAGGATTCCCACCAGTTCGGGCGAGCGCAGCGACTCCAGGCGCGCGCCTGCTCCGGGGATGTGTAGCCACAGAGAGCCGATCAGCTGGCTGCGGGCCGGATGTTCGAAGTCGACGAAGTTGTTGTTGTCACCCTTGAACACGTATCGATCGCCTGCGATCGCAATGATCCGGTGCAGCACGATCGTGTGGAAGGCCCTGCTGTTGTAGGCCACGATTTCACCCACGTGGTAGCTGCTTTGGCCGCGCACGAGTGCGAGGTCGCCCGTGTGGAAGCGCGGCTCCATGCTGATCCCGTCGGTCACCACATAGGTCGTGGAGCCGCCGAGACCGACCGGGGCGAAGTAGAGCCACAGGCACGCCAGGACGGCCAGTCCGAGACCGCCGAACACGAGCTTCCTGGCGAGACGAGTTCGCATGAGTGGCCCGGACCGGGGAGCGGCCGACAGTGCCGGCCGCTCCCAGTGGTCCATTGCGGTCTTGTTATTCGATCGTTACCGTGCCAGAGCTGACGGCGGCGACCGACAGCTTCTGGCCGTGTTCGTCGAGGACTGGCGTTGTGAATTTGCAGGTGACTTCAAACGGCGTCGCTTTCGCTTCGCCGCAGTCTGTCCAGTCGGCTTTGACCGGCGCGGCGGCGCTCAAGGCGACCTTCACGTCCGTTGCGGCCTTGTTGAGATCGAACGTCACTTCTGTCATGTGTGTACCGTCTTCGCTGAACGTGTAGTTCGTCGGCGACGAGACTTCATAACCGCTCACAGTCGCCGAGCCGGCACCTGCGGAGTGGTCGGGTACCGTGTTGCTAGCGGTGAACGCGTAGGCGCCTATGGCAAGCACGCCTGCGAGAGCGATCGCGAACAGCCCTGCGATGTTTCGCTTACGTAGATGTCTGAGCACTTTGGCCCCCCTTTAGGGATCGATCGTGGACACTCCCTGTGTCCTTGCGGGCGCCATCGGCGGTCACCCAGGGGCGCTTTAGCCATGTAGCGCCTGTTGCGATCTGGCGCGCTCGCGTTCCTCCCACTCCTTCGCAAACTCGCAGAAGGTGTACGCCCAACGTCGTCCACGGCGCAGACGACGTATGTTCAGTGCGATGTATGGAGCCGCGAACACCGCAAACATGATCAGAATGCCGGTCACGCAGCTGTATACGCAACGGCGGCGCGCCGGGATGCGTCTGTCGTTGCTGGCGGGCCTCGCCAGAGCGCTTGTGGTCGCCCTACTCGGGCTGGCTGGCGTATTGGCTGGCGCGTCGTCGGCGCTCGCGACCCCCAGCCCTGTCGGCTACGACCTGTCCTATCCGCAGTGCGAAACCGCGCTGCCACCCTCGGCGAGCTTTGCCATCCTTGGCGTCAACGGCGGTCTTGCCAACAATCCCAATCCGTGTCTGGCCCAGCAGCTCACCTGGGCATCCGCGGCGCCCGGCCTGCAGCGGCCGGTGCTGGCGGGACTGTCCTTCTACCTGAACGCTGCAGACCCCGGCAACGGCGTGGCCGACTGGCCTTCGCCAGTCGCGGGAGCGGCGACAGCCGAGACGCCGTACGGACCCTGCGACGGCAGCTGGAGCCGCGCGTGCGCATTCAGCTACGCGATGCAGCGGGCCGCCTACTCCTACGCGCTCACCGTGGCGGCAGCGACTTTGGCTGTCGCCACGGTGCCGCCCGTAGCTTCCACGGTGCCGCCAGTCGCCACGACAGCGCCACCCCCCACGGCCACGCCACTGCCCGCCACGACCGCAGCACCCGCCGCGGCGCCCTGGTGGATAGACGTTGAGATCGGCGCTAGCTGGGCCGGCCGCTCGAGCTCACGCGAATGGGCTCAGCTGAACGTGGCTGCGCTGCGCGGCTATGTGGCGGGCCTGCGCGCGGCAGGCGCCCGCGGCCCTGTCGGTATGTACTCAAACGCCTATCAGTGGCACACCATCACCGGGCTTGGCCCCCGCGCCAGCCGAGCTTACTTCCCGCTCGGCGAGCACGACTGGGTGACCGGCTCGTCGACGCTCGCACAGGCACGGCGCGCCTGTTCCAAGTCCTTCAGCGGCAGCGTGGTCACGATCGCGCAGTACAGCGAAGGCGTCTACGACCGCGACTACGCCTGCCCCCCACCGCCACGGCGTGCCAGACCACGGCGCGGGTAGTGGCCGCGAGATCTCCAGAGCACGCCTCGCTCGGCCTGGCGATTCGCGAGCTACGGCTCCTGTCCGGCATCTCCCAGGAGGCCTTTGCCGCCCGATGCGGCCTCCACCGGACATATGTCGGCGGCATCGAGCGCGGCGAGCGCAACGTCAGCTTCGCCAACCTGTTGCGTGTCGCACAGGCGCTCGACGTGCGCCCGTCAGAGCTGCTGCAACGCTATGAACGCCACTTGAGGGCAAGGCAGGATCACGAGGGGCCATCCACAGCCCAGTGATCTCCAAGCTCGCCCGCGACGACAACAGCACTCGACAGCGGCAAGCCTGCGGCTGCCGATACGATCACAGATGCCATGGTCAACGGCGGCAGCCATCAGGAGCCGCACGCCATGCAAAAGCGGGCAGGGCAGGTGCGCCGCCGCGGCCGTCGCCTGGTTCGCAGACTAAAGCGACTGGCTGCTCCGGGCGCTGGTGGCGCCGCTACCGGCTTTCAGCGAGAGCTCGAGGACGGCGAGCTGCCCCTGAGCCTGGACATGGACAGCGACTCGCGCACGTTGCTCATCGCCCTCGGCGGAATCGGACGCAACGTGAGCATGCCGCCCTTCGAGTTCTTCAAGGCGACCGGGGGCATTCCCTGTAAACGCCTGTTCGTGCGAGACGTCAATCAGGCCTGGTACCAGATGGGCCTACCCGGCTACGGCACGAGTTTCACGAGCGTGTCAGACACGCTGCGCGAGCTCCTCGCCGGTCATGACGTCGACAGGCTCGTGCTCGCGGGAGCCTCGGCGGGAGGCTATGCGGCGATGGCGTTCGGGACCCTGCTAGGCGCCGACCTGGTGCTGTGCTTCGCTCCTCAGAGCACGGTGGACCTGGACGAGCTGCACGCGATCGGCGATCACCGCTATGACGAGCGCCTCGGCGAGGTGACCGCCGCGGGCGTCATTGACCCGGACTGGATCGATCTGCGCGCCGCGCTGCCAGCCCACCGTGTGGCCAACACCCGTTATCACGTCTACTTCGCCGATCGCGTGCGTCCCGACCGCCTGCACGCCGAGCGCCTGATCGGGGTCGAGGGAATGCGCCTGTACCGCTTCGGCAGGGGCAACCACAACATCGCGCGCATGATGCGCGAAACGGGCGCCCTGGACAAGGTGCTCCAGCGCGCGCTGGGCGCCTCGGGGCAACTGACCGCCTAGCCGCGCTCGCTGTCGAGTACGGCCATCTGCTGCTCGGGGTAGCGATCGCCCACGGCCGCGTTGGGCGGGATGGCGCTCTCGATTGCGACCATGTCGTCGCCGTCGAGCTCGAGCGCCTCCGCGCCAAGTGCCTCCTGTAGCCGCTCGCGTGTGCGCGCGCCGACGAGCGCCACGATGTCCTGCCCGCGGGCGAGCACCCACGCGATCGCGACCTGGGCGACGGTTGCGTTCTTGGCCTGAGCCAGCGTGCGCAGCGCCTCTACCAGGGCCAGGTTGCGGGCCCGGTTGGGACCGCTGAAGCGCGGCGCGTGGGCGCGAAAGTCGTTGCGGGCGAGCTCGCGGTCGACCGCGAAGTGGCCGCTGATCAGCCCGCGGCTGAGCACGCCGTAGGCCGTGATGGCCACGTCCAGGTCGCGACAGGCCGGCAGGATCGCGGCCTCGATTCCGCGCGAGATCAGCGAGTACTCGATCTGCAGGTCGCAGATCGGATGCACCGCGACCGCGCGGCGGATCGTCTCCGGGCCGACCTCCGACAGGCCGATGTGGCGCACGTAGCCGCCCTCGACGAGCTCGGCGATTGCGCCGACGGTCTCCTCGATCGGCACGTCGGGGTCCAGCCGGGCGGGTCGGTAGATGTCGATGTACTCGACGCCCAGCCGCGTCAGCGAGTGGGCTAGCGCGGTCTTGACCGCAGGTGGGCGTGCGTCGTAGCCGAGCCAGGCCCCGTCGGGTCCGCGCTGGGCGCCGAACTTGACGCTCAGCATGTAGTCCTCTCGCGGCCGCCCGCGGGTGGCCTGCGCGATCAGCAGCTCGTTGTGGCCCATCCCGTAGAAGTCGCCCGTGTCGAGCAGGTCGACCCCTGCATCCAGCGCCGCCTGGATCGTCGCGATGCTCTCGGCGCGGTCGGCCGGGCCGTACATACCCGACATGCCCATGCACCCGAGTCCGAGCGCCGACACCGTGGGTCCGTCGGTCCCCAGCTGACGAGAGTTCACGTGGCGGCCGCCATCGTCCCAAATATAGGAGAGGATGCGTTTATGTCCGACGACGCTCTCCCGGCGAGCTCCAACGCAACAGCGGGCTCGCGCACACCAAACGTGACCTTCTACTTCGACCTCGGGTCCCCCTACGCGTACCTCGCGGCCGAGCGCATCGAAACAGTGCTGTTGGAGCCGATCCGCTGGCAGCCGATCCTGCTGGGAGGACTGTTCAAGCTGACCGGCAGGAGCTCCTGGGCGCTTGGGGACTACCGGCGCCGCGAGGTGGGTATGGCGCAGATCGAACAGCGCGCCCGCCGCTACGGGCTGCCGGCGGTCCACTGGCCTGACCCGTGGCCGGCGG
Organism: uncultured Solirubrobacteraceae bacterium; assembly: GCA_963734225.1. Classification (GTDB taxonomy): domain Bacteria; phylum Actinomycetota; class Thermoleophilia; order Solirubrobacterales; family Solirubrobacteraceae; genus Palsa-744. Next base: position 42,209 of record CAVTGI010000018.1, on the reverse strand, counting down.
ACTACCTGCTGGCCATGCGCACGGCGACGTTCGCGTTCACCGTGCAACGCGGCCGCGAGTTTGCCATGCAAGCGCTGCGTGACGCCTTCCAGCGCGGGCGCGATCTGAGCGTGCGCGCCAACGTCATGCACGCGGCCGAGCAGGCCGGCCTGGACATTGCTGAGGTGCAGGACGCCGTCGGCGATCCGCAGATCAAGCGAGCCCTGCGCGAGGCCACCGACGCCGCCCACGAGCTGGGCGTGTTCGGCGTGCCGACCGTGGCGATCGACAAGGACATCTTCTGGGGCGACGATCGCATCGAGGATGTAGCCGCCCGTCTCAGCGCGCGCCACTCCCGCTGAAACGCAGGTCGCGGCATCGCCGCTCGCGCTGCAACGTGGGCCCCAGCATGGCCGCGCTGGCTGAAACGCAAATCGCAGCATTCATGTACCGGCGAGTCCTGCTCGATCCAATTCCTCGAATCCGGGACGACAACGCTCCCAGTCAGCAATCCGTCCAAACAAATGCACAACCCAGACAGCCGCACGCCCCCACACTCGATCACTCGCGTGCGCGCATGCTGGGGGCAGTCCATGCCAGCCCTGCAGGCGCACACCGCGCCGGCGTGGACCACACCCGATGTCAGATAGCCAAACCCCCCAAGACGACGCAGCGAATGACCCGACGCCCGGCCTCGCGGGCGGCGCACCCGGCGCCCCGACGCCACTGCCGACGTTCGGATCCCCCCAGCAGGGCACGCCTGTCCCGCCTTCGCAGGTCCCCCCGCACGCCACGCCTGTCCCGCCCTCGTCGGTTCCCCCGCAGGCAACACCGGCTTCAGCTTCATCGGTCTCCCCGCAGGGCCCATCTGTCTCGACTTCGTCGGTCCCTCCGCAGGTCGGTCAAAGCCCGGTTGCCTCCGGTGCCGGCCGCCCGGACGATGTCGGCGCCTCTGAGCCGAGCGCTGCTTCAGGCTCGATAAGCCAACCGCGCGCTCGTGCCAACAGCGCGGCGGGTTCCCGCAAGGGACTGTGGGCTCTCGTGGCCATCCTGTGCCTCGCGGCAGGCGCGGTCGGCTCGATGCTCGCGGCGCGCTCGCTGGCGCGCACCGATGCGTCTAACGCGCGCAAGTCCTTCCCCCAGGCGTCGGCTGCGATCGCCTCGACATTGAAGCTGGCGGTCCAGCGCGAGGAAGAGCTGACGGTCAGCGCGAGCACGTTCTTCGCCCGCAACCCCACGACGTCGTCCGCTGAATTTCACACCTGGGTGAACTGGGCGCGCACGGCGCGTCGCTTCCCCGAGCTCGACAACCTCGCCCTGCTCACGCTTGTGCGCACGCCGGAACTTGCAGCGTTTGAGGCGCGCGTGGCTGGTCATACGCTCAAGCCGGCTACGCCGCCAAGTCTTGCGACGACAGGCCCCGCAACGCTGCCGGCAGCCGCGCGGCGCTCGGCCGCGACCTCGCTCGCAGGCCTGAAGATCGTTCCTTCAAGCGATCACCACTACTACTGCCTGGCCGCCGCCGAACTGGCGCGCAGCGCCACCGTGGCTGCGCCCGCGGGCCTGGACTCCTGCGCGCTCACGCCCGCGCTGCTGCTTGCGCGAGACGCGGGCGTGAGCACCTACACGTCGGTGGGGGCCGCCGGCGAAGAAGCGTTGGAAGTCGCGACGCCCGTATACCGCGGCAACGTGACGCCGCGCTCCAAGCTCGGCCGCGGTCTCGCCTCGGTGGGTTGGCTGCGCGAGGTGATCGTGCCCGGTGTCCTGCTGGAACAGGCCCTCAAGGGTCATCCGGGATACGTCGTGCAGGCGAGCTACCGGACGGGCTCGGCGGGCGTGCGATTCGCGAGCGGCGCCCCGCAGCGCGGCTCGCAGTCGGCCACCACGAACCTGCACGACGGATGGACGGTTACGAGCTCCGCGGCGGCGCCCAGCACCGACGTGCTGACCGACGGCGACGCCCTCGCGCTGCTTGTGGTCGGCTGCGTCTTGAGCGCGCTGCTCGCCGTGCTGTTGTTCGTCCTCGGCACCGGTCGCGGTAGGGGCCCGGCGCCGGCGCCGGTGCGCGAGCAGCCCGACAACGACCTGTACGACGCCCTCACGGGACTGCCCAACCGCGCGCTCACGCTCGACCGCGCCGAGTGCATGGTCGCCCGCGCGGGACGCCAGTCGGGCATGCTCGCGGGCGCGCTGTTCATCGACATCGACTGGCTCAAAGACGTCAACGACAAGCTCGGCGAGGCCGCCGGAGATCACCTGCTACAGATCGTCGCCGAAAGACTCAACACGGTGGTGCGCACGGGCGACACCGTGGGCCGCCTCGGCGGCGATGAGTTCGTGGTCCTGGTCGAGTCGGCTGCGCGCGGCGTGCGGTTGGACTCGCTGGCCCGCAGGGTGATCGAGTCGCTGCACAAACCGGTCGAGCTGGAGGGCTTCGGCCCCCACTTCTTCTTCACGGCGAGCATCGGCGTGGCCTTCGGCCGCTACGAGACACACGACGATCTCCTGCGCGACGCCCAGCTGGCGCTGCACGCGGCCAAGGCGGCCGGCAAGGACCGCTACACGCTGTTCAACGCCAACATGCGCTCGGTCATCGAGAGCAAGGGTGTGCTCGAGGACGAGCTCAACTCGGCGCTGGCCGAACGGCAGTTCTTCTTGCTGTATGAGCCCATCTACGACCTGGGCACACGCAGGGTGGCGGGCCTGGAGGCGGTCATCCGCTGGATGCATCCCAAGCGCGGCATCATCCCCCCGGCCGACTTCATCCCGCTGGCCGAGGAAGCCGGGCTGATCGTGCCGATCGGCCGCTGGGTCCTGGAAGAGGCGTGTGCGCGTGCGGCCGCGTGGAACGTGGCCGGGCATACCGTCGGCGTGTCGGTCAAGGTGTCGGCCAACCAGCTCAACCGCGACGGCTTTGCGACCGACGTCCGCAGGGCGCTGCAGCAGTCGGGGATAGAGCCGTCGATGTTGACGCTCGAGGTCGCCGAGACGACCGTGATCCGCGACCTGGCGGTCGCGGCCGAACGGCTGCAGGAGATCAAGCGCCTGGGCGTGCGGATAGCGATCGACGATTTCGGCGGCAGCGGCTACGCGCGCCACTCCGACCTGCAACGACTGCCGCTGGACCTGCTCAAGGTGGACAGGAGCTCCCTGGCCGCATCCGATGACGAGGACTATCGCAACTGGCTGTTGGAGGCGATCCTGATCGTCGGGCGCGAGTTGTCGCTGACGGTGATCGCCACCGGCATCGAAACGGCCGAGCAGCTGTCGGCTCTCCAGGGGATGGGCTGCACGATGGCCCAGGGCGCCTTCGCGGGCCACGCCATGCCACTGGATGCCGTGGCCGGCCTGTTCGACGCGGACCTCCCGGCGGTGCCCGCCAGCCCGGCTGGCCCCCTCAGCTGATCGCCGCAGCGCGGCCCCGGCCACGCCTGCCGGGCACGTGAGCGGCGTCGTCCACCCTGGACGTTTGTTCGATCATCGAGCGTCTGCGCCCAAGCGCCGGGTGCGCGCCGCCGAAGTTCCTCTCGTAAGCGCGCGCGTTGTATCCTGGGCCGTGGCCGGGTCACGCGCAGCATCGCCAACGCGAGCGAGGATCGCCATTCTCAGCCGAGACCACCCAACCAACCCCTCTCAGTCCTCACCGACTGCATTCGGGATTGCCCGCCGCGAGCTCGACCAGCGCACCAGCGTGATCTCCGTCGAGGGCGAGCTCGACCTCTCGACCGCCCCGCGCCTGAAGTGGATGCTGATCGACTCGCTGCAGGCGGGGCAGACGCAGCTGGTTGTCAACCTCTTGCAGACGAGCTTCATGGACTCGACCGCCCTGGGCGTGCTCGTGGCCGTCAACCGCAGCCTGGACGAGGATGCGCGGCTGGCGATCGTCTGCCCGAGCGCCACAGTGCTGCGGATCTTCGAGCTCTCGGGCATGGACAGCGTGTTTGCGATCTTCCCGACGCTCGATCAGGCCTTGGCGCACATCCGAGAGAGCGCCACCCAGACCGGCAGGTCGGCGCAGGCCTGAGCATGAGCGGCCGCGTCAGCGAACTCGCCTCGCGCGGCCCTCGCCGGCGCCGGGCGCTCGTGGTTGCGCTGGCAGGGTGTGCGCTGCTGCTGTCCGACATCGCGGCGGCAACGGCCAAGACCGACCATGTCAAGAAGTCATCGGAGATCTCTGCACCGAGCGCTTCGGCGACGACGACCACCACGACAACGACTGCGACGACGACTACAGAAGCTGCTGCTGGCACTTCCGGCGAAGCGGCGGCGTCCGTAACTACCACGACGTCGAAGGGGACCGCCTCCAAGGACGCCCCGACGTCGAAGGGCGCGACGACGTCCAAGGGCAGCGCATCCAAGGACGCCACGAAAGCCGCGAGCACGTCGACTGGCGCAACCTCCAAGGACGCAACGAAAGGCGCCACGAAGGGCGCAGCGAAGTCCAACGCAGCAACGTCCGCCAAGGGCACGACGACGTCGAAAAGCCATGCCAAGCAGCAGGGCTCGACTCCCCCGGCGGGTAAAGGGCCAGCGGTCGTCCAGCCGGCGGTCACGACGACCCAGCCGGATGCCACCGGCAAAAACCACGAACGCGAAAAACGCGCGCGGGAAAAGGAAAAGCACGAACGCGAACGCGAAGAGGAACGTGAAAAACGCGAACGCAAACGCGAACGGGAACGCACGAAATCCCACAAGCCGTCGCCGAAAGGCAAAGAAGGCGAAACTCCCGCCGAAGGCGAAGATCCCGCTCCGGGCGAACACGTGACCCCGCCGGGCGCGTCGACCGGCGGCGCGCACGCGGCCGCTGCGTCGGTGATTCCCACGCTGCAAGCGCCGCCTTCAGCCGCCACCGCCGGCACCCCGCCACAGGCGGTGGACCCCGCTGCGCCGGTGATCGTGGGCAGCTCCGCGCAGGCCGTGCGACGCCGCGCGGGGCACGATCGCAGCCGGGCGGCGGGTGCGATTGCGGCTGCTTCACTCGCCGCCCGGGCCGCGTTGGCGCCGGCGCAACCGGGCGGGGGGACGCCCGCGCGCTCACACCGCACGACGAGGCCGCTCGCGGGCGCACACGGCGCATCGACCGCCGGGAGGCCGACGCCGCTGGTGACCACGATCACGCGGATCGTCGACGTGGTGCCCACTCCGGTGCGGATCCTCATCGGCGCCTTGCTCGCGCTTGCGCTGGCGCTGGCCGTGCGCTCGCGCCTGGCCGCACGTCGCGCACGGCGCCTGGAGCGCCAGCGTGGGCAACTGCTGGAGGACGTTGGCCTGCTGCAGGCCGCGCTGCTGCCCGTTCCGCCTGCCCGGTTGGGGCCGGTGGGCACCTCGGCGGCCTACCGCCCGGCCGAGGGTCCGGGCGCGGGCGGTGACTTCTACGACGTGTTCGCGCTCGAGAACGGCCAGCTGGCGGTGATCGTCGGCGACATCTCTGGTCACGGACGCCAGGCGCTGCCCCACACCGCGCTGGTGCGCTTCACGCTGCGGGCCTACCTGGAGGCCGGCCTGTCGCCCCGCGCGGCCGTGCAGACCGCCGGCGCGGTGCTCGAGCATCAGCTCGGCGAGTCGTTCGCGACACTCGTGGCGGCCACATATGAGCCGCGCGAGCGCATCCTGACCTATGCGTGCGCGGGTCACCCGGCGCCTGTGGTGCTCGGCTCGCAGGCGGGATCGCAGCCGCTGGAGCCGGTCACCGCCGCCTCGGCGCCGCCGATCGGCGTGGGCATGCGCACGGGGACGCGTCAGACGGTCGTGACGCTGCCGGGTCGCTCGCAGGCGTGCTTCTACACGGACGGGGTCACCGAGGCGAGGGTCGGCGCCGAGCTGTTCGGTCCCTCGCGCCTGGCGCGCACGCTGGCGGCGCTGGGACCGGCGTGCACGGCTACGGCGCTGCTGGACAGCGTGGCCGACGAGGCCGACCGCCGTCCCGACGATATGGCCGCGTGCCTGCTGAGCGTCGAGGGCGACGCCGATGCCCCCAAGGTGCTCGTCGAGGAGCTCGAGCTCGGCCGCGACGAGACCGCGGTGGAACGAGCCGAGCAGTTCCTGGCGGCGTGCGGGGTGGCGCGCGACGAGATCGCCGAGGTGATGCGCCTGGCGCTGCGCGCGGTGGGACGCGGCGGCGCTTGCGTCCTGGAGGTGCACCTGAGCGACGGTGCCCCGGAGGTGATCCTGCAGCGCGACAACGTCACGCATATAGGCCCCCGGCTCGATCGCTCCCATGGCGAGTTGAGGCTGTCGCGGTGAACGGCTCGCCCGCGATCGCGCCCGATGCGGCGATGGTGCTGGGCCTAGTTTCAACGGCGATTCCGTTCGCGGGAACGCCGGAGGCCGAGGCGGAGCGCTGGTTGCGCGTGATGCGCTTGCACGGTCAGGTAGGGATCGCGCTGCAAGCGCTTGGTGTAAGCGAAATGCCGGTGTCTGAGCACGACCACGCTGGCGATCAGGAGCAGCCCGCGGCGGCGGGCGGCGACCCCGATGTGATTGCCCACGTCGTCGAGCACGCATCGCGGATCGCAGGCGAGCGAGGCGCCTCGGGCGTGGCCACGCCCGACCTGCTGATGGGCGTGATGCACGTGTACGGCGAGGACTTCGATCGGGTGCTGCACGTCCATGGCACCGATCGCGAGGAGCTGCTTGAGGAGCTCGCCCGCCAGGAAGTCCGCGGCGACTAAGGGTCCGTCAGTAGCGCAACAGTGCCGCCACAGGCCCGTGCTGAGCGAGCTCGTCGGTGTGGTGGCGTACGAACAGCACGTCGGCGGACTGGTCGAGCGCCAGCTCGGTCGCGCGCTCGAGGATGTCTGTTTGCGGCTGTGGCGCTGAGCCGTCGGCCGGGCAGGGAGCGTCCCCGCAGCTGAGGCGACCGCACGCCGGGCAGGTAAAGCCGGGCGCGGTGGATCCGTGGGCGAGCAGGAGCGTTCGCACGCGCCGCTCGTTGAGCGCCTCGAGCACGTCGTCGAGCCCGGCTGCGGCGTGGCCCGCGGGCGCGAGACCCTCGCGCAACTGCGCCAGCGCATCCTCCTCGCGGCGGCACTCGTCCGCCTCGATGACGCCGGCGACGCGCTGGCGAACCTCGTCGGCTGTGGCGCGCTCGACGTCGACCTCGAAGTGTCCAGCCAGGCGCTGGCGCAGGTCGGCGTGCAGCTCCTGTTCGACGCGGGGACGCAGCTCGGCGGGCGCCGACAGCGCGAGACGATCGAAGCCGCGCCGCCTGAAGCGCTCGAACAGGTCGGCGCACGCACTCCTGATGTGCTCGTCGACTTCGTGCTCGACCCCGCGCTGGTAGCGAGATTGCGACCAGCCGCCCTGGGCATGATGCTTGTGGACGTCGTCGAGCGCGTGCGACACCTCGACGAAACGCTCGCGAGTGCCTCGCAGGATGCGCGCCGCGCGGCGGCTGATCAACAGCACGCACCAGCGCTCGTGGGGCGCGAGCTCGACGAGCGGCTCGATGAATGGACGCTCCTGAATGGCGATCGCTGCGTCGACGGGTCCGGCCAGGGTGACGACCTCGAGGATGTCTGCGGCGGTGGAGCAGAAGACGGCCAGTCCGCGCCCTGACTCGACTGCCAGCTCGGCGTCGTCGTTGTCGGTGAGCAGGCTTCTGACGCGTTCGATGTCAGCGCGCATGGCCATGCGGCGCTCGTGCGACAGCCCGTCGTCCAGGTAGCGTCGCTCGACGTCGGCCAGCAGCGCATCTACCTGCATGTGCCGGTCGCGCAGGTGCGGGAATCTGGATGGATCGAGGTCCAGGTAGAGGCTGAGCACGCTGTGCCCATCGACCTGCAGGTGGGCCAGGCGGTCCAGCGCGACGTCGACGGATTGGGTCCGGTGCATGTCCTGCTCATCTTAGGTTGGCGACGTCGGCGCGCCATCGGGATGATTCCCTTGCGTGTGCCGGGAAACTACGGAGCGGCGTACAGTCAGCTGCGGCTAGCGTGCGAGCCATGATGCGCCACCCGATCGAGATCGAGGAGTTCCTGGCCGAGGCCGCCGACCAGGGTGCGGTCAGGGAGTCGGACATCGACCGGCTGGCCCAGAAGCTGGGGTTGGACTTCGAGGAGGTGCAGGAGCTGCGCGAGCGGCTGACCGGCGCGGGCGTAGAGGTGGAGGACGACTGCGGCAGGCCGGGCGTGCCGGCGACCAGCTACGCCAACGGCGAGCTGGTCCACTACACGATCGACGCGATGGGGCAGTTCCTCAAGGAGGCGGGGCGCTATCCGCTGCTGCGCCCAGCGGAGGAGCTCGAGCTGGCCAAGCGGATCGAGCGCGGCGACATGCAGGCGAAGGAGAAGCTGATCAACCACAACCTGCGCCTGGTCGTGTCGATCGCCAAGCGCTACCAGAGCGCAGGCGAGCTGACGCTGCTCGACCTGATCCAGGAGGGGATGCTTGGCCTGATCCGCGCGAGCGAGAAGTTCGACTGGCGCAAGGGGTTTCGCTTCTCCACCTACGCGACGCTGTGGATCCGACAGGCGATCCAACGCGGGCTCACAGATCATGGACGCACGATCCGCGTGCCGGTGGCGATTGCCCAGCGCGAGCGCTCGGTAGCGGCCACGCAGCGAGACCTGGCCGCGAAGCTCGGGCGCGAGCCCTCCGAGCAGGAGCTGGCCGACGCGGCCGGGATGACGCTGGCGGACCTGCGCACGCTCGCCCAGGCGGCGCGTGTGACGACCAGCCTGGACAGGCCGGTGGGCGAGGAGGCCGGCACGACGCTGGGCGCTCTGCTGGCCGACGCGCAGGCGACGGACGTGGGCGATGAGGTGCTGATCAGCCTCGAGCAGGGCACCGTCCGGCGCACCGTGGGGGAGTTGCCCGAGCCCGACCGCACAGTGATCCGCCTGCGCTACGGGCTGGACGGCGACGGCGAGCCGCAGACCCTCACAGCGATCGGTCATCAGTTGGGACTGCCCGCCCGGACTGTGCGCACGATCGAGGAGCGCGCGCTGCGTGAGCTTGCCCTGCACCGCGAGATGGACGCGCTGCGCAGAGCAGCATAATTCTCGACAACAGTGGAGCTGTGCGAATGACGACCGACGAGCCGGACGCGCGTCCCACGGGCGCCGTCACGTCCCTGCAGGACCCGCCATCGCTGGTGCCCGGTCGGCTGCGCTTCAAGGATCGCCACGACGCGGGGCGACAGCTCGCGGCGCTGCTCGATCCCTATCGCGCCGAGCAGCCGGTCGTCGTGGGCATCCCGCGCGGCGGCGTGCCTGTCGCTGCGGAGGTGGCGCGTGCGCTTGGCGCCCCGCTCGACGTGGCGGTCGTACGCAAGGTCGGCGCGCCGCAGAACCCCGAGTATGCGATCGGGGCGCTGGCGGAGGGCGGAGTGCACGTGATCAGCGAACGGACGGTGCTCGCTCTGGGCATCTCCCGCGAGCAGTTGCGCGCGCTGATCGCGCGCGCTGACGACGAGCTGGCCGAGCAGCTGCGTCGCTATCGCGGCGATCGCGAGCCGGTTGCGCTGGCGGGACGCACGGCGATCCTGGTCGACGACGGCCTGGCGACGGGTCGCTCGGCGCTCGCCGCTGCGATCTCGCTGCGCAAGCGCGGCGCGACCCGCGTGATCCTCGCGGTGCCCGTCGCCGCGCCCGAATCGGTGGACGCGCTGCGTGCGGAGGCCGACGAGGTGGTGTGCGTGGAGGTGCCCGCCGACCTGTGGGCGGTGGGCTATTGGTATGAGGACTTTCGTCCGACCTCCGATGCGGAGGTCGCAGTGCTGCTCGCTGAGAACGCTGCGCCTGGGGGGCCGGCCCCGGGGTGATTGGCCGCGTCCCTCGCCTGGGCTTGCGCGCCTGCGTCAGGCGGCCGGGCCTGCGGCGCGTGGCAAGACGAGCAGCGAGCAGCGCGCGTGGCGTTGCAGATAGTTGGAGGTGCTGCCGAGCACGAGGCGCTTCCATGGCCCGTAGCTGCGCGATCCGACGACCAGCAGGTCGAGTTGGTCGCCGAAGGCGGCGAGCTCCTCGCCGGCCAGGCCGTAGACGGCGCGGCCCTCCACGCCTGGGTGGGCTTGCAGACGCGCGCGCGCCTCGACGAGCAGCGCCTCGATCCCTTCGCCGGTGACGGGCGGGATGATGCCGGTGAAGGCGTAGGTGGGCAGGTTGACCACGTCCATGGCGTGCAGGCTGGCGTGCTGGCGCTCGGCGATGGCCCGGGCTGCGTCGATGGCGGCCTCGCTCTCGGGCGAGCCGTTGTAGCCGACGCCCACGGCGAGCATGGGGGCGGGCGGCTGGCTGTAGCCGTGGGCGGCGATGGCGACCGCGCAGGGGGCGCCGTTAAGTGACGCGCGCGTGTCGTCGCCGAGCATGACGCGCCCGAGCAGGCCGCGGCTGCTGGAGCCGACGACGAGCAGGTCGGCACCCTGTTCCTCGGCCTGGGTGTGCAGCCCGCGGCCGGGTGTGGCGGCGACGACGCTGACGAGCTCGGCGTCGACGCCGGCGGCCGCACGCTGGCGCTCGAGCAGTTCGTGGGAGGCGTCGTGCTCCTCGTCGAGCATGCCGGGTGTGGAGGCGTGCACGGGGTTCAGCGCACCGGCGCGCACGTGGGCGAGCGTAACCCTGGCGCCGGCGTCGGCGAGCTGCCCGGCCAGCGCGATGGCGCTGGCGCTGTTGGCCGATCCGTCCACGCCGACGAGAACGTTGTCGTACATGCTCGCTCGTGAGCGTAGCCGTACGCGGCGCTTGGCGCTGGCTGTGCGTAGCATTGGCGGTATGAGGTGCAGATAGCAACATGCCCGAGCAGGCTGCTAGCGAGACCACGAGCCAGCGAGCGGACAGCGCGGGGGCCAAACAGCGCGACGCCCATCCGCCGATGCCGCGCGACAAGCGCGGCTGGCACGTGGCGCCGGCGCCCGACGGGCGCGGCATGCCCGAGCAGGCGCCGACCGGACCGCCGCCGCACCGCAGGGCGGGTTTTTTGTGGTTCGTGCTGGTGCTGATCGCGCTGAACTGGCTATCGCTGCTGCTGTTCCAGCCCACCAGCACGAGCGAACAGCGGGTGACGGTGTCGTTCAATCCGTTCTTCCTGCAGGAGCTGCAGGAAGGCAAGGTCAAGTCGATCTCGACCAAGGGCGACACGGTCGAAGGCGCGTTCAAGGCCAAGCTGCGCTACCCGGCGAGCAACAAGAAGGCCGCGCCCACGAAGCTGTTCGCGACACAGATCCCCACTTTCTGGAACGGCTCGCAGCTGTCGGCCACGCTCAAGGAAAAGGGCGTGGAAGTCAACGCGAAGTCCACGACCACGAGCCAGTCCCTGCTGGAGGAGCTGCTGCTCGGCTTCGGCCCGACGCTGCTGATCGTCGGCATCTTCATCCTGATCTTCCGCCGCGCGGCGAAGGGCGCGGGGGGCATGGGCGCGCTTGGCAGCTTCGGGAAATCCCAGGCACGCCGTGTTGACCCGGAAAAGATCCGTGTGACGTTCGACGACGTTGCGGGCATCGACGAGGCCAAGGCGGAGCTGACGGAGATCGTGGACTTCCTGCGCAACCCCGAGCGCTACGGGCGCCTGGGCGGACGCATGCCCCACGGCGTGCTGCTGTCGGGCGCGCCGGGGACGGGCAAGACGCTGCTGGCGCGGGCGGTGGCGGGCGAGGCGCATGCGGCGTTCTTCTCGATCTCGGCCTCGGAGTTCATCGAGGCGATCGTGGGGGTGGGCGCTTCGCGCGTGCGCGACCTGTTTGCCAAGGCCAAGGAGGCGGCGCCGGCGATCATCTTCATCGACGAGCTCGACGCGATCGGGCGCTCGCGCCAGGGACAGGTGTCGGTGACGGGCGCCAACGACGAGCGCGAGCAGACGCTCGACCAGATCCTGACGGAGATTGACGGCTTCGAGTCGGCGGAGGCGGTGGTGGTGCTTGCGGCGACCAACCGACCGGATGTGCTCGACCCGGCGCTGCTGCGCGCGGGGCGCTTCGACAGGCGCGTGACCGTGCAGCCACCGGACCGCGACGGGCGGCGCAAGATCCTTGAAGTGCACACGCGCTCGATCCCGCTGGCCGATAGTGTGGACCTGGACGGCGTGGCGTCCTCGACGCCGGGGATGGTGGGCGCGGACCTGGCGAACCTGGCCAACGAGGCGGCGCTGCTGGCGGCGCGGCGAGGCCATGACAAGGTGGAGATGTCCGACTTCACCGACTCGCTGGAGAAGATCATGCTGGGCTCGCCGCGCGGCATCCTGCTGTCGCCGGCCGACCGCGAGCGCACGGCCTACCACGAGTCCGGCCACGCGCTGGTGGGCATGCTGACCGACGGCGCGGATCCCGTACGCAAGATCTCGATCATCCCGCGCGGGATGGCGCTGGGCGTGACGCTGTCGACGCCCGAGTCAGACCGGGTGTCCTACTCGCGCGAGGAGCTCGACGCGAAGATCCGCGTGGCGCTTGGCGGCCGCGTGGCCGAGGAGGTCGTCTACGGGGCGATCACCACGGGTGCGGAGTCCGACATCCAGCAGCTCACCGCGATCGCGCGCCAGATGGTGGGGCGCTGGGGGATGAGCGAGGCGATCGGCCCAGTGGCGGTCCTGCCATCGGAGGGTGAAGGCATGTTCCTGCCGGGCGTGAGCGCGACGTCGGAGTCGACCCACCGCCTGGTCGATGAAGAGGTGCGCAGTCTCGTGGAAGGCGCGCACGAGGAAGTGACGCGCGTGCTGGTCGCGCATCGCGAGCAGTTGGAGCACCTCGCCCAGGCGCTGTTGCAGGCCGAGACGCTCGACGAAGCGGACGCGTACGCGGCGGCGGGCGTGCCGCTGCGTGCCGATCAGCCGGGCGTGCCCGGTCCCGATAAGCAGGGCGTGGCACAGCCCGATGAGCAGGGCGTGGCCGTCTGACGATCAGCCGGGCAGGGCCGGCTGGCGTGGGCCGGCTGCGATGTCGTGCGACGACGACGCCCCGAGCGTGGCCAGCAGCCGCAACTCCTCCATCAGCAGGCGCGGCAGCAGGAAGTGCTCGCGCACATGGGCGCGCCCGCTGTGGCCGAGCTCGCGTGCGCGTTCGCGGTCGTTGAGCAGCGCCAGCATCGCATCCGCGCACTCCTCGACGGAGTCGACGAGCAGCCCGCCGACGCCGTCGGGCATCTGCATGGGGATTCCGCCGGCGCGCCCGGCGATCACGGGCGTGCCCTTCCACAACGACTCGGACACGACCAGGCCGAAGCCCTCGCGAATGGACTTTTGCACGACGACCTCGGACAGGCGCTGGAAGGCGTTTACCTCGACGTTGCCGACGCCCGTGAGATTGGTGAACACGTGGATCTGCGGGTCGTCCTCGGCGTGCTCTGAGACCTGCCCGTAGACCTCCCAGCCCTCGGGGTCGTCGAGTGCCATTGAGCCGACGAGCGCGAGTTGCAACTCGGGGATCTCCTCGCGCGCCATGCGGTAGGCGGCGATCACCCCGAGCGGGTCCTTCCAGGCGTCGAAGCGGGAGACCTGCGTGACCAGGCGACCGGGCACCTCGACGCCGATCCAGTCGAGGATCTGCCGGGCGGTGTTGCCGTCGAGGTGCAGGTTCTTGGGGCTGAGAGGGTCGATCGCGGGGGCGATCGTCTCGACCCGTCTGACGGGCAGGTCGGGGGGCACGAACTGCGGCATGGTGAACACGGCCGCGTCGTAGTCGGCGACATATGGCTTGAGGAACTCCCACGTATCGAGGTTGGGCTCGGAGGTGTCGATGTGGCAGCGCCACACCCAGCTGGCGTCGCCCTTGCCGTGGAGCGCGAGTAGCGCGGCCGGCTGGGGATCGTGCACGACGACGAAGTCATAGCCACCGTCGAGGATCGGAGCGTTCTCGCGCGCGCAGTCCAGGTAGGCGGCGCGATCGCCGTCGCTCAGCGTCTCGGGGGCGCCCTGCAGGCCGTTGTGCAGCGCCTTGGTGGCACGGAAGAAGTCCTGGCTGCCGCTGATGACCTTCCAGTCGGCGTCGAGGCCGAGGTCGCGCATAAGCGGCACGCACGAGCGCAGCAGCTCGGAGACGCCGCCGCCGTACGCGGTGGCGTTGATCTGCAGGACGCGGGCCCCGCGCAGGGCGCGGGCATGCTCGTGAAGCTCTTCGAGGATGTGCTCGGGGACGATGTCGCGATAGGCGTCTAGCGACCACTGACCGACGGCTACGCGCTGGAGCATGGTGAGATCTTCGCCTAACCCCGGGCTCCAGCCATCCGCTGCCTGTACTGCGCGCTCTGGGTGTTTTTCCGCACCAGCCAGCGGCGCATCTCGTCGGCTCCCCACACGATCAGCGGGTATGGCACCAGCAGCACGAGGTCGCGCGCGGGCAGCCCGGCGGTGCCCAGCAGCGACTGCAGCGGAGGCGCGTACACGAACACGGCGGCTATCAGCAGCTCGGCTGCGATCGCAAAGATCAGGTAGCGGTTGCTGAGGATGCCGACGGAGCGAAGCGAGGCACGGCGGGTGCGCACGGCGAAGGCGGTGCCGATCTGCCCGGCGATCATGCCGAGGAAGGTCATGGTGGTGGCCTGCAGGTAGGCGTGGTGGAGCGGGTGGCCGGTGCCGACCGGGTCGCCGGGATGCCATCCGGCCTGTCCGAGCACATAGAAGAAGCCGCCCATCGACAGCGCGGCGACCATCACTCCGAGAAACAGCCACGCGCGCACGAGCATTGGCCCGCGAATCACTCCTTCGCTGTGCTTTCTCGGGGCGCGCTGCATGAGGCCGGGCTCGGCGGGCTCGCGCGCGAGCGCGAGCGAGGGAAGCGTCTCGGTGCCGACGTCGAAAGCCAGCAGCTGCAGCACTGTCAGCGGCAGTGGGATGGCGCCGCCGCCGAGCGCGAACAGCAGGAACGGCACGCACTCGGGGGTGGCGTGGGCGAAGATGTAGACGATGAACTTGCGCACGTTCTCGTACACGCGCCGGCCGGCCTCGACGGCCACGACGATGGTGGCGAAGTTGTCGTCGGTGAGCACCATCGTGGAGGCCTCGCGGGCGACGTCGGTGCCGCTGAGGCCCATCGCCACGCCGATGTCCGCGCGGCGCAGCGCGGGTGCGTCGTTGACGCCGTCGCCGGTCATGGCGATCGTGTGACCCTCTGCGCGCAGCGCCTGCGCGATGTGCAGCTTGGTCTCGGGCGCGGCGCGGGCGAAGATCAGCTCACTTCCGTCCGATAGCAGCTGCGCGAGCTCCTGCTCGCGCGTGTGATCGAGCGTGGAGGCGTCGATGGCGGTGGGCTGATCGCCGCCGATGCCCACCTGGCGCGCGATGGCGGCGGCCGTCAGGGGGTGGTCGCCGGTGATCACGATGATGCGGATCCCGGCGGCGTGACAGGCCGTGACGGCGTCGCGCACCTCGGGCCTGGGCGGGTCGAGCATCGCGATCAGCCCGAGGAAGCACAGATCGCTCTCGACGCGCTCGCGCGCAGGCGGTTTGGAGCTGGCGGGCAGTTCGCGCTGGGCCAAGGCGAGCACGCGCATGCCTTCGCCGGCAAGCTTCTCGACCTCGTGCGTGACCCGCTCGCGCTGGCCGGTGGCGAGCTCGACCACGCGCCCGTCGGCGGCGAGCATATGCGTGCAACGCGGAAGCACGGTCTCGGGTGCGCCCTTGCTGTGTAGCAGCAGCGATCCGCTGTCCACGCTTGCGTCGCCGGCGCGGGCGTCGAGGGTGGACATCAGCTTCAGCCGTGGGTCGAAGTTGTAGTGCGCCTGGCGCGCGCGCTGGCGCACGCCGGCATCGACGTCGGCGCCGAGCTGGCGCGCGGCCAGCAGCACGGCCACCTCGGTCGGGTCGCCGTCGGCGCCGCCGTTGTTTGTCAAGCTGGCGTTGTTGCAGGCGGCTGCGGCGAGCGCGAGCGCATGCATGCTCGCATCGTCGCTGGCGCGAGCGCCACCAGGGCCCCGCTCGTCTGCCATCGCTGCTGCCGCGTCACCCAGCTGTACTTCCGTGGAGGGCGTCCAGGCGGCTGCGGGGCGCATGCTGTTCTCGGTCAGCGTGCCGGTCTTGTCGGTGCAGATCACGTCGGTGGCGCCCAGCGTCTCGACGGCGCTCAGGCGCTTGACCAGTGCGCCCCTGCGGGCGAGCGAGGCGACGGCAACGGCGAGGGCGAGGGTGATCACGGGGAGCAGCCCCTCGGGGACGTTGCCGGCAAGCAGCCCCACCGCGAACACGACGCTGTTGCGCAGCGACAGTCCCGCTCCGAAGATGGCGGCGGGCACGAAGGCGACCGCCATCCCGACGGCGATCCCGGCGATCAGCCAGGCGACCTTGCGGACCTGGCGCTCGAGCGGGCTGGGCTCCTCCTTGACGCGCTCTGACAGCGCGGCTATCCGGCCGAGCTCGGTGTGCATGCCGGTGGCGAACACGATTCCCTGAGCCTCGCCGCCCGTGCAGGTGGTGCCGCTGAAGACCAGGTCCCGCGCATCCAGCCGGGATACGTGCCGGTCAACGGCGTCTGCGGAGCGCAGGACGGGCACCGACTCGCCTGTGAGCGTGGAGGCGTCGACCTCCAGCGCGCCGGCGAGCAGGCGCATGTCGGCGGCGATGCGGTCGCCTTCGGCCACGAGCACGACGTCGCCGACAACCAGGCCGACCGCTTCGATGGTCGTGGGTCGCCCGTTGCGCAGCACGCGCACGTGCTGGGGCATGTACTGCGCGAGCGCCTCCACGGCGCGCTCGGCCTGCAGCTCCTGTGCGAAGGCGAACGCGGCGTTGAGCACGATGACGAGCAGCACGGCGATCCCGACGGTCTGACTGCCGACGGCGAAGGACAGTGCAGCGGCCACCCACAGCAGCAGCGCCAGCGGGTGCGTGAGCTGGCGCGCAAGCTCGCGTGGCCACTGCAGGCCTCCGCGCCGGGTCAGCTGGTTGGGCCCGTACTGCAGCAGCCGCCGCGCCGCCTCCGCGCAGGACAGGCCCTGGCGCGAGGTGTGCAGGTCGCGCAGCAGCAGCGCGACGCTCTCGGTCGCGTCGACGTCGGCCTGGCCGGGGTCTGCTGACCCCTGCGCGGGCGGGGCGGTTTGCGCGGGCGCGCCCATTGCCAGTCCACGCTAAGCGGGCCGACGTGCGCAGACATCGTCTGTGGACCGCATCGGTGTGCGTGAAAACCCGCAATCTCG
This sequence comes from uncultured Solirubrobacteraceae bacterium, assembly GCA_963734225.1. GTDB lineage: Bacteria > Actinomycetota > Thermoleophilia > Solirubrobacterales > Solirubrobacteraceae > Palsa-744. Next base: position 25,179 of record CAVTGI010000018.1, on the reverse strand, counting down.
GCTGTGGCCGCTGATCCTGCGTACAGGCCCGCGCCACGCCGGCGGTTGATCCGCAGCGAACGCGCGGGACAGTCCCGATGGCGGGCCGTGGCCTCACGGGCAAGCTTGCAGCACCGACCCCCTACCGAGGAATGCCATGCCCTCTCAACGGATGAACGCCATGCCTTCTCAACGTCAGCCAAGCACGTCGACCCGGCCCGCGAGCGAGGGCGTGCAACACGCCACGCCGGACGCTGCGCAACGCGCCGCGACCGAGGCCGCGCAGCGCGAGAGATGCGTCGTGGTCGGCTATGACGGCTCGCCCGAGGCGCGCTACGCGGCCGGCTGGGCGGCCCGCAGCGTGGGTGAGGGCGGCAGGCTGGTGTTGATCAACGCCAGCAGGCTCCGCCATGGCTGGATCTCCAAGGCGGTCCTGATGACGGCGAGCGAGCGCAGGGAGCGCGCAGGCGCGCTGATGGACGAGCTGCTGATGGACGTGGACGGGCTGCTGGACGTCAACGTCGAGTCGGACGTCCTCGACGAGGAGCCTGCGAAGGCCCTGGTGGGAGCAGCGTTGCAACACGGCGCGGACGAGATCGTGGTCGGCTCTCATCATCGTGCGCGGCTTGACGCGGTATATGGCGACGTGGCGGCGGAGCTCGTGCGCACCTCGCCGGTGCCGGTGTGCGTGGTGCCGCTGGGCGGCGAGCCGGCTTAGGATCTTGGGCATGGCACGCTGGTGCGTGCGACAGCGTGGCTACCGTCGGCGAAGCGCAGTTCGGCGGCGAAAGGGAAGCCGCCGCGGGGGCAATGGTCGGGGAGGAGGATGCCGTTGGGGTGGTAGGAGATTTGGCGGCCGTGTACTGTTTCGTAGTAGGTGAGGTGTTGGGGGCCGAGCGTGGAGCTGAGTTGTGTGACCGTTACGTCGGGTCCGTCGGGTAGTCCTTCGATGAGTGGGACGGTGATGCTGATGCGACCGCCGTAGGGTGCAGGGGTTGGAAGCAGGACGCCCGGTAGGACCGTTTGGCTGCTCACTGGTGTTTCAGCATTTGTGTAGAAGAGCAGGGCGAGGTGCCCGTTCTGGGATGGTCCGCGAACGAGCGTCACAGTACCGGTCTCTTCGACGATGTCTGTGCCTACGGGTAGCTCGGCGCGGGCGGTGCCGTATCCCATGATTGAATCGGCTGGGCAGCCTTCGGGTCCTGAGCGTTCGAGTGTCGTTTCGGTGCAGGTTGCCAGGCCGAGGCCGCTCAGGGCGATTCCGAGGTTGTTGGGGTAGCTGACGGCGACGCCTGTTAGCGGAGCAGGGACGTCATGAGTGGTTGTGGTTATGTGAAAGCCGAACCCGATCGTGGCCGCTTGGCCGAGCCGGTCGGGTGCGAGGGTGGCATCGAGCTTGACCACCTGTGTGGCTTGTGCGCTGGCGGGCAGGCACAGACAGACTATGAGTGTTGTGAGGTGGCGGGCTCGGCGCACGGCGTTGTTCAGCTCACCGTGCTCGACCGGGATTGCTAATAGGAGAGTTGTCCGGTGGTCTGTACGACGAGCGCGTATGTCTTTCGGTTGAACGTGCCGTAGAGGCCAGCTCGGCCATGAGCGTGGACGTAGCGGCCGGTTCCGCTGGTGACCAGGATTGAGCCGGCGAAGCTTTCATACTCGCCGGATCCGCTGGGCGTGGCCTTTCCGTGCCCGGTGATCGTGCCGCCACGGGTGTAGATCGTGAAGTTGGCTTCCACGACGGCGCCGATCTTGCAGCGCGCGTGCATGCTGCCGGGTAGCGTCCCGCGGGCTGTGCCTTCCTCGTAGACTTCCGAGCCGTGGGCTGGCGGTATGAAGTGCAGGTCGCCAGTGTCGGTCGCGTTCAATGTGCGCGCGCTATTGGCTGGCAAGCGTACGTGGCCTGGTCTGGACGAGGAGGAAGCCTGGGCGGGTGCAGCTAGCCCCAGGGTCGCGAGCAGGACGGCTGTCGCCGCCGTTCGAGCCCTTACTGCGCCTCGCCGTCGCTGTTCGGGGGCCTGTTTGCTCATTGCAAGAGTGTTCGCTTGTCGCCGGAATTGCGAATTGTTCGACGGGCCAGTATAACCGGCGACTCGAGATGGGTGGGTCTGCTTGGGTGTTGTTGCTCGGCGAGGAGCCGGCGCTGTCGTGTGCGGTACTCGGCGATCGAGTCGTTCAGCGCGGTGCGCGAGAAGTCGGGCCATAGCTCATCGCGAAAGACGAGCTCGCAGTTGGCGGACTGCCAGAGCAGGTAGTTCGATAGTCGCCGCTCGCCGCCGGTGCGGATGAGCAGCTGTGGATCGTGCATGTCGGGGGCGTATAGGCAGGCGCGGAACTCTTGCTCTGTGGTTCCGTGGAAGCGTTGGGCGGCGTCGAGGATCTCAGCGCGGGCGCCATAGTTCAGGGCGATGAACAGGGTGATGCCGTCGTTTTGGGCGGTCAGCCGTTCTGCCCACGCCAGTTGCTGTGCGAGCTCTGTTGTGATGCCGTGACGGCGTCCGATGAAGCGCATGCGCACGCCGTGCTCGTGTAGCTGGGGAGTCTCGCTGGCGATGCGTTGCGCGAGCATCGAGAGCAGTGTGTGAACCTCGTGGAATGGTCGTCTCCAGTTCTCAGTCGAGAAGGAATAGACGGTCAGCTGCTCGACTCCGAGCTGGGCCGCGTCCCGGATTCGCTCTGTGAGGGTGTCGGCGCCGGCCTGGTGGCCTTCGCTGATCGGTAGTCCGTGGGCACGCGCCCAGCGGCGGTTGCCGTCGGTGATGATTGCTAGGTAGCGCACGGCCGGGGTCGGCGATCTGCGGTATGCGGTTATGTCGTACCTAGACGTGTCGTGTTGGGCGCGCTATGGGTCGGGCGGCGGCGCAGCTGCTTGGCTAGGCGCCATGTCCGCATGACGGCACGCGTGGGCGTGAGCAGGGGTTGTAGCTGCTGCTCGATGGCCAGGACGACCGGCTCGACGCTCTCGTCGCGTGCGGTGGCAGCGGAGGTGTAGTAGGCGACTACGCCGGTGAGCGTCAACAGATGGTGGGGGCCGTGGGGCAGCCTGCGGGCATGGCTGGCGGCGACCGCGGCTGCATGCACGAGGTCGAGTGCCAGGATGTCGTGTCCGCTGTAGTGCTCAAGCAGCCAGGAGGTGCCCGTACTGGCATCTTGCTCGCGGTCGACGAGGCTGTCGAGCATCGTGCTGAGGGCGCTGATGGAGAGATACGCCCGGTCTATTGCTGCGGCTTGATCGGAAGTCGTACGCGGGTCGGCTGACGCGGCGATAAGTGCGTGAACGCAAAGAACCGACGCGACCGCGCCGGCGGTGAACTCGCGCCAGTGAAGGCCCGTGGCCTTGGCTTGGCGTTTTGCCCACTGTTCGAGCTGGGTGTTGCCGAGCATCGTCACCGCATTTGCGCGTGTCTGTGCCTCGGCGCATCGCGCGGCCGCCGCTTGCGCGGCCTGTGCGATCGCGTTGCCGGCGGGCAGCGCCAGGAGGCCGGTGCGCACCGTGTTTGCGAGCGCACCCAGATAGCCGCCGTCTTGCGCAACTGTGTGGTGGCGGTAGTAGTCCCTGTCACTGTCGAGGTCGACGGTTATGGCGTCGGTGAATGATCGGAACAGTTGGCGTCCGTTGGCGAGTGGGTCCTCGGATGGCTGCTCGGTTAGCCCGTCGAGATAGTCATACATGACCTCGAGCGCGACGATCGCTTCGACCGTGGTTTTGCGATGCGCGCGGGGAGCGAGTGTCGCGAGCGTTGCGGCGACCTCGGCGTTGAAGCGCTCGTGGTGGAGCTTCCCGAGCGCGAGGTCGCGAAGGCCGCGGTCTGGTATCGACCGTGCGCTTTGTTCCCAGCGGTGTAGCTGGGCGTGGACGACCGGGGCCACTGTGGGCCAGTAGCGGGCGTTTGCGAGCGCGAGGGCGACAAGCGCCCGCACGCTGAGCCCGCGGTCGGGGAGTGCGCCCCCTACTGTCGCGCGCGCTGACGTGGTGGTGTTTGTTCTCTGAAACGTTGCGGTTGCTGGCGGCGGGTGCGCTGGCTACTCATCCAGTGCGAATGTAGCGGGTACGCGTGAGGCCATCCAGCCGGGGATCGCTGCGATCACGAGGACGGTAGCGAGCACGAGGGCAAAGATCTCCAGTGGACGTGTGCCTGTGGCGATGCTCGCGACGGGAAACCCGGTTACATGCTTGAGATACCCGTCGATCACCATCTGACCGTATATGCCCGCGATCGCTCCGGTCAAGCATCCGGCGCTGAGCATCAGTGTGGATTCGATCAGCAGCACGATCCGCAGCCTTCCGGGTGTGGCGCCTTCCAGACGCAGTCCGGCGAGCGAGATGCGTGCCTGCCAGATGCTCGATCCGAGAGCGGCGATCATCGCGAGGATCGCCGCGATCACCAGAAGTGTTGCGATATCCCCGAGCTGGCTGAGTCCTTCGCTTGCCGAGGCGTCGATCTTGGCTTCTCGCGCGTGAGCGCTCAGCACTTCAAGGCCCGTGGATCGCCCGAGCGTGTGCTGGATCTCGCTTGCCACGGTGCTGCTGTTCGCATCCGGCGTGATGGTGACGCCGAGCGCGGTCGGCGCCGTGGTGTTCCACGCGCGAGCGTACTCGCGGCTGCTCATCACGATCGCCCCGGGTGTCCAGCCGAAGTTGGTCGTTGTCGCTGCGACCCGGAACGGTACCTCGCCGGCGGGGGAAGGGACGTTCAAAACGTCTCCTACCTTGACGTGGTGTTCTGCTGCCAATTGCGCAGAGACCGTGATCCAGTCGCCTTGGTCAACCTGTTCAGAGGCGCTGGGTTGGCCTCCGGTCACGAACTGCCCTTCCAGTAGTCCCAACGGCGTGCTTGATGGCCATGCGATCAGCCAGATCCGCCGGTCGCCGATGTTCAAAAAGCTTCCCTGGAAGGCACGGACGCTCGCCACGCCGGGCAGCTGGGCGATGCTTGCGGTGTGATGATCAGCCGTGAAGTCGTTGATCGCTTGGTTGTCCCCCGGGTTGACCAGCCAGATGTCAGCCGCGCCTACGTAGTGGGAGGTGTAGTCGGAGATGCCGCGCAGAAGATCGTCGCGTGAGCCGCCGAGGGCTACGCTGCCGAACAGCGCGATCGCTCCGGTTGCGGCGAGCGCGAGGGAGCGCATCGTGGTCGCGCGCAGCGAGGTGAGCGCAGCGGTCAGCAGCGTCAGCCTCTCATAACGTCTGGCGATAGCGCTGGCTAGCCCCAAGACGCCCGCGAGCGCTGAAGGTACCGCCAATACCGTGGCGACCGCCAGCAGCACGCACACAATCAGCGCGGCAGATGGCATCAGCGCGAATAGCACGCTTGCGAGCACCACCAAACCAAGGGCAACGCCAGCAAGCCATCGTTGCGTGCTGCTGCTCAGGCCGCTGCCGGGCATGCCGTCTTCGGCGTACACGGCGTCAAGCGCGTTGCTGCGACGCAGATCCAGCAGCGGAAGCCCCGAGGCCAAGCAGGTGGCGAGGACTCCGCTGGCAAAGGCAAAAAGCACGGGGCTGACCCCGATCACGGTGTTCGTGCCCAGCGTAAAAGCCTGGGAGAGATAGCCAGGCGACTGGTGAAACGCTCCCTTTGACAGCAGGTAGCCCGCGAGCAGTCCCACGATCGACGCTGCGATGCCTAGGCACAGACCCTGGAAGATGACCATCTGGATGATTGCGCTGCGCCCGGTGCCGTCGACGCGCAGGTCAGCGATCGCCTGGCGCCGCTCGGGGATCGTCAAGAGCAGCGCGTTGAACGCAAACAGGAAGCCCAGCAGCGCGCTGATCACGGCAAACAGAGCGCTGGCTTGGTCGCTGGGAGCGAGCGCCTGGTCAAGCAACGAGATGTCCTGGTCGGCTGACGCCACAGCTAGCCGACCTCCCGACAGCGCTTCCAGCTGGCCACGCACCGAGACCTCGCGTCCTGGTTGTGTCTGTACCAGGATGCGCGAGACGCGGCCGGGTAGTCCCGCCAGGCTCTGCAGGCGTTCAAGCGGCATGACCGCCGCCCGCGCGCGCGAGAGCGCACCGAACGCTTCCGCTCCCAACACGGCTGAAACCTTCAGCGTGCTCGCGCTCCCCCGCAGCTTCAGTGTGACGTTCTCGTCTTGATCGGCCGCTATACGCGCGCCTAGACCCAGCGCTTTGGCGCTGCTGCTGCTGAGACCGATGCCCGTGGGTGACAGCGCCGCGCTCGGCAGCGAATGGGCAAGCCCGTTCAGGATCGCGAGGCTGACGTTCGTACCGATGACGTTGAGGGTGAGCGCCCGTCCAGCTGGTGTGCGGATCGTCGCGGTCTGTTCCAGCAGCGGTGCGGCCTGTCTGACCCCGGCGAGATGTTCCACATCGCCTAGAAGGCGCTGGTCAAACCCGTCAGCGTCGCGAGCCCGCAGCTGTAGGTTGGCGGGCCCCACCGCCGCGCGTACGACTTCTTCGGCAGACTTAGCCACGCTGCTATTCGCTACGAGTGTGGCGAAGACCAGCGCGACCGCGATGGCCACGCCCAGCCCGGCCAGCAGCTCTTGTGCTGTATGCACCCGCAGGCGGTTGCGGTAGAGGTAGGCGAGCACGTAGGGGCGCATCACCGCGAGTCTCTTGGGCCGCTGGTGGCTCTCTCGGGCATCTCAGCCCTCGCGGGAATCCGGATACGACGCAGCCGGCTCGCGTGCGGGGAAGTCGGCAGCGCTTTCGCTGAGCTTGCCGTCGCGCAGTGTGCAGCGCCGGTCCGCGACGGCGGCGGCCTCGAGATCATGGGTGACCAACAGCACGGCTGCTTGGCGCTCGTGCGCGATGGCCTGCAACAGCTCCACAATCTCAAGGCTGCGCGCGCTGTCCAGGTTGCCCGTCGGCTCGTCCGCGAGGATCAATCTTGGCTCGGCCGCGAGAGCCCGAGCAATTGCCACCCGCTGGCGCTCGCCGCCAGAAAGCCTCTCAGGCGGCTCTTCGAGGCGATCACCGAGACCTACCCGTTCAAGCCACGGTGTTGCGCGAGCACGCGCTTCGCGCATGCCGACACCGCTCAACAGCAGTTTCCTCGACGCGTTGTCAACCGCCGAGACGCGAGGCATCAATCGAAAGCGCTGATAGACAAACCCCAGGTCCCTGAGCCGAAACTCGCACGCCTCGCGGTCAGACAAGCCCGCCAGGTCAACTCCGTCATAGCGAACCACGCCTCGCTCAGGCTTCAGCAGCGCCGCGATCAACAACAGCAGCGTGGTCTTTCCCGATCCGCTTGGCCCGTGCAAAGCGACCATTTCGCCAGCCCCTATGCGTAGGCTCACCCCGTCGACTGCGCGCACCTCCTCTCCGCTTGCGCGGTAGTGCTTGACCACCTCGTCGAGCTCGAGCATGGTCAGCTATCCGGTGCAGCGACGGGTCGGGTCGCTGCCCGGGCGAGCGTCGATCACCCAGCTGCGGGACGTAGGGGAACGACCGGAGCGAGCTCAGCCGCGTCAATCTCTCCGTGCAGCACGCCGTTGCCGAGCGACAGCGCCCGGTCGGCGCCATACAGGCAGGTCGTCTCGCCAGCACTCATCAGTACGGCTGTACCCTCGCTGGTGAGCGAGCGCAGCACCGACAAGATCTGATCGCGGATGCGCAGATCCACGCCTAGCGTTGGCTCGTCGATCACGAGCAGCTTCGGCCCGTGCACCAGCGCCCGCGCGATCGCGACACGCACCACCTCCGCGTGATCCAGCTCGCCTGGTCGCATTGGCGCGCAACGCTCTGCGCCGACATGCCGCAAACACTCGCGCGCACGAGAGCGTGCCACAGATGAAGGGACGCCACGCGTCAACTGGCCCGTCACCAGCTGGTCGAGCACCAACTGTCCGCCAGCGGGACGAAACGTCTTGCGGCAAAAGCGAATCCTGCCACGCACAACATCCGCACCGGGTTCGCTCAAATCGTGACCCTCAAACCACACGACGCCCTCATCGGGGCGCTCCAACCCGGCCGCAACGCGCAACAGCGTAGAGCGGCCAGAGCGCCGCCGTCCCCACACCGCGACCAGTTCGCCTGGCTCGATCTCCAGCGAAGCAGCTCGCAGCGCCACTCGCTCCATAGAGCCACGCCCATAGCGCTTAGTCACGCTCTCAAGCGCTAGCAGGCTCACGGCTCACCGCCTTCGCTCAATGCGCTGAACTCGTTGCGGGCGTACTCGATCCACGGCAGCCGGCCCTCCATCGCCAGACGACTCTCCTCGCACAGCAGACGATCCGCCAACCCGGCTGATGCACCAGTAGGACCACCCGGCGGTACGCGTCGTGCCTCCTGCAGGCACGCTCTCTCATACCCCTCGAGGATCTCAAGCGCGACATCCGGCTCGCGCTCAAACGCCGCAAGCTGGCGTACGAACAGTCGCGACTGGCGTCGATCCTCCCACGCCTGTGCGAACATGCGCTCGCGGTAGCTGTGCGCCCCCTCGGCCGTGGCGCGGTAGCGCAGCTTGGGCTGGCGATCGGTGCCCGACCGGGCGACCCCCGGGACCTCTTCGATCAGACTCCGGCGCTTGAGCTCGGTCAGCGCTGTATAGATATGGGATTCGCTGCCAAGAGACAGGACGTCCCCGTATGCGCGCTCGAAACGCTGCATCAGCTCATACCCGTAGCCGGGGCGCTCCAACAGCAACCCCAGCAACGCCCAGTTGACCTGCGAGGTCATCGGCCTCAGGCCAGCTACGCCAGTCGCCACCCGATCTCGCGCTGCGTGCGACTCCATAGGATCAACTAGCCTAATCGAACTATCGGTTGGGCCGCAGCCACGTTTCCTTCTCCCGCTGCACTACTACAAGGCTTGAACCTTCAAGCCTTGTATTACCAAAAATCATAACACGCCGCATTATCTGATCTGTGGCGATTGATGCGACCACCGGCACGGTTCGAAGAAGGCGCGTAGCGACCCGCGACCCCGGCGACCAGCGCTCGTGATGAGTAAGCGTGCTTCGAGCGCCGTGTTCTCGCGCGCTCAAGGCAGCTCGACGGCCGAGCCAGCGCGAATCGAGCTCACTCCGGCGCAGGTTGACATGGTCGTCCGGGCAGCCACAGGCACCGGCAACATGTCTGTGCTGCTAGCGGGACTGACCAATGCGCGCCAGACACTCGAGGAGAACCGACACCTGGTCGAGGACCCGCGCATGTCCAGGTCACTGCTGCTGGGGCTGCTAGTGCTAAGCGGCTTCCCGAGCGACCGAAGCGAGATCGGCGTCATCGACCTGGCCCACCAGCTCGGGCTCGGCGAGAGCACGACATACCGCTACACCGCCACGCTTCTCAGCATCGGGCTGCTCGAGCGTGACCCGTCGACCCGCCGCTACAAGCTCTCGCGATGACCCCGATCGCTCAACGTGCTTGGCCTTAGCGAGAGCACCTCACCGGTATGTCTCGACGCTTTATGACGGCGGCCGTTGGGGCGCGATCACGCGGCACGACGGGTATCGACTTCCAATGATGGGTGCACTAAAACCGTGACTCGTATGAAGGGGTTCTTGGTATGGGGGGCGTGATCTAGATGGATGTGGCGTCCGTGAGCATTGTGCTCAGTGATGCGCAGGTCGCTTACATTGCCCGCGAGCTCTCCGAGCGACCGCCCGTGACGGCGTTCATCGCTGGATTGACTGATGCCGAAGGGTTTCAAGACTCTGTCCAGGCGATGCTTAGCGACACGCGTTACTCGCAAACGCTTTTGAGGGCGCTGCTTGTGCTGGCTGCGTTTCCCGACGACGGTAGCGATCTCGCTTTGAGGGACGTAACGAGCCAGCTCAACTGGTCACCGAGCACCACCCATCGCTATTTCGTTACATGGGCCGCTCTCGGCGCGTTGGAGCGCGACCCCACTTCGCGCAGATACCGACTGGCGCCGGCGCCCACTGGCGCCGGAAGCCGAGTGGCGAATATAGCCAGCCGCGTCGCGGGAGCGTGAGCGATTATGGAACGGCGTAGCAGACAACGCGGTGCGCCCAAACAGACGCGGCTAGTCGGGCTCGGCCCCGATAAGCCCGAGAGAGACGCGATGTTGCTGCCGTTCGGGGAAAAGCTGCGGTCGCTGCGTGCCTCGGCTTACTTGTCCCAGGAGGCGCTTGCGAGACGCTGCTTTCTGAGCGGCCACGACATCGGTGACCTCGAGCGCGGGCACAGCGCTCCGTCTCTGCCTACCCTGCTGATGCTTCGAGATGCGCTTGGTGTTTCGGTAGGAGTTCTCACGGACGGCTTGCAGGCACCAAGTCGAAGGGCAGGCCGAGCGCAGGTGCTCGCCCTGCTCAACGCACGTCCAGACACTGGGATCCAGGCGCTCGCTGAGTCTATCGGGGTACCTGCGTGGTATGCGCGCCAGCTCGTTCGCTACCTCGAGGCCACAGGGGGGAACGAGGGACGCGTTCAAGCGGCCAGCAGGCGCTCGACGTAGGGCCCGAGCAGTGTGGCTACCGAGCTGGCGGTCATGTTGGCCGAGCCGCCAGGCAGCGCGGCGTAGCTGATGGCCAGGCGAACCAGGCACTCGCTCAACAGCGCGGCGTCATGGCGCTCGATGTGCGGCCAACCGGACAGGATGATTGCGGCCAGCCGCTCGCTGGCGCCCTCGACCACGGGCCTGCCCTGCGTGGTGAACAGCGCGAGCAGCTCCGCGGCGCCGTCGCCGTAGACGATCGTGCGCACGAGCGGGTTCTCGGCGGCGGCGGTGAGGAACACGTCGAAGGCGCCCGACAGCGCCGTGGCGGGATCGTCGAGATGTGCGTGCACGGCCTGCTCGACGGCCACCAAGAAGCGCCCGGCCTCGCGCTGGGCCAGCGCTTGGGCGAACTCGTCACGCGAGCCGAACTCCTTGTAGAGAGTCTGGCGGCTGACACCGGCGGTGCGGGCGATGTCGGCCATCGTGATCTGCGCCCAGCTGCGCTGGTGCAGCTCCTCCAGCGCGGCGTCCAGCAGCGTGTTGCGCAGCAGGTCGCGCGCGGCGATCGGATAGGGAATACGTTCGCGGGTGCCGGGCATGGCGCTGGCACTGAGGACGACGGTGGCACGCTCTGTCATGCGTCTGGCGTGTCGTTCTCAGGCTCGAAATCGACCTTATCGCGCACCCCGCAGTCGGGGCAGGTCCAGTCGTCGGGCACCTCGCTCCAGGGGGTGCCGGGCGGGAACCCCTCGCGCGGGTGTCCGGGCTGCTCGTCATAGACATAGCCGCAGGCTGGGCAGCGGTAGCGGCTCACCGCGTGCCCCCTGGGTGGGCGGCGGCTCGGTAACGCTCGAGTGCCCGGTGGCGAAGGCCGGGCTTGAGGTTGGCGCGATCGAGCTCGCCGCGATAGTGGTCGAGCACGCGGTGGTCCATGACGCGTCGCCAGATCGGTGGCATAACGGCGAGCAGGATCATGCCGGCGTAGCCGGTGGGCAGCTGCGGCGCGTCGTCGACGTGGCGCAGGGCCTGGTAGCGGCGGATCGGGTTGGCGTGGTGGTCGGAGTGGCGCTGCAGGTGGTAGAGCAGCACGTTGGAGGCGGTGTTGTTGGAGTTCCAGCTGTGCTCGGGTCGCGTGCGCTCATAGCGGCCGTCGTCGCGGCGCTGGCGCAGCAGACCGTAGTGCTCGAGGTAGTTGACGACCTCCAGCAGCGAGAAGCCGATGATGGCCTGGATGAGCAGGTAGGGCAGCACGATCAGGCCGAAGCCGGCGACGAGCGCGGCGAACAGGACGATGGTCATCGCCCAGGCGCCAAGGATGTCGTTGTGCGGGCTCCACGGCGAGGAGCCCAGACGGGCCAGGCGGGTGCGCTCGAGCTCCCAGGCCGAGCGCGCGCTGCCGAGCACGGTGCGCGGCAGGAAGGCATAGAAGCTCTCTCCCAGCCGGGCGCTGGCGGGGTCATCGGGCGTAGCCACGCGGACGTGGTGGCCGCGGTTGTGCTCGATGTAGAAGTGCCCGTAGCCGCTCTGCGCCAGGGCCACCCGGCTCAACCACCGCTCGATCGACGCGCGCTTGTGCCCGAGCTCGTGCGCTGTGTTGATGGCGATGCCGCTGACCATGGCGACGGTCAGCGCCAGCCCGATGCTGTCGAGCGTGGACAGGTGTCCGTGCGACCACAGCCAGCAGGCGAACACCAGCCCGGCGTATTGGATCGGCAGGTACAGGTAGGTGCACCAGCGGTAGTAGCGGTCCTGTTCCAGCCACTTGATCACGCTGTCGGGCGGGTTGCGCGCGTCCATGCCCAGGGCCAGGTCAAGCGGCGGGAACACGGCGAAGACGAGGATCGGTCCGTAGAACCAGAACAGGTCAAGGCCGGTCGCGTGAACCAGGCCCCAGGACAGGAAGGGGAGCGTGGGGATGAGCAGGCCGAGCAGCCAGGCGTAGCGCTTGGGGTCGCGCCAGGTGGCTGGCGTGAACGTCTCTTCGCCGGGCGGTGAGCCGGTTCCCGACGTCGGCGCGGCGGTTGTGGCGGTGGTCGGGATTGCTGACATGCTTGGCTCCCTTGTGGTGATGCTGGACAGATTATCGCTGTCAGGCCGCAAGATTTACACGAACCCCTCACTATGTCAACTGATGCGGGGCGGCGGATGCGGGATGCTCATGTCACATGAGTGAGCCCGAGCAAGGCGCCGCGACGGAACATGCCGTGGTGACCAAGGCCAGCGCAGGCGCCGCCCGCCCCCGCGTGGCGATCTTCGCGCCCAACCCGCTGCTGACCGTGACACTGGAGCGCGAGGGCGAGCGCGAGCGCATCCACTTCCATGCGGGCGGACAGGGAGTGTGGGTTGCGCGCATGGCCGCGAGCCTGGGCGCCGAGCCGGTGCTGTGCGGCTTTGCGGGTGGAGAGAGCGGGGAGCTGCTCGGCGGGCTGCTGGCAAAGCTCGCAGGCGAGCTTCGTCTCGTGGCGAGCACCTCGCCGAGTGGTTGCTACGTGACCGATCGCCGCTCGGGCGAGCGCGAGCTGGTCAGCTGCGCTCTCAGCGAGCCGCCTTCGCGTCACGAGCTCGACGAGCTGTTCTCGCTGACGTGTGCGGAGGCGATCGCTACCGGCTGGCTGGTGGTGACCAACCCGTTGCCGGGGGAGGCGCTGCCGCTGGAGGTCTACGGGGACCTGGTGGCGGACGCGCGCGCGGGCGGCGCAAGCACGCTGGTGGACCTGTCCTCACCGCGTCTGGACAGCGCGCTGCGCGGCGAGCCGGATGTGGTCAAGCTCAACGACTGGGAGCTCGCCCAGTTCGTGTGCGGCCCCGTGTCAGAGCCGGCACAGCTGCGCGCCGCGGCCGAGCGCCTGCGCGAGCAGGGCGCGGGTGTGGTGATCGTGACGCGCGGCGAGCTGCCGGGGCTGGTGCTCGCTGGCGAGCGCGTGTGGCAGCTGCGCCCACCGCCCTTGGAGCGCGGCTTTCGCGAGGGCTGCGGCGACGCGATGATGGGCGCGCTGGCAGCCTGTCTGGCGCGCGGCGAGAGCTTGGAGTCCGCGCTCGTCACGGGCGCGGCGGCTGGCGCGGCCAACTTCCTGCGCCGGGGACTGGGCAGCGCCTCGCGGGAGGTCGTCGAGAGCCTCATGGGCAGCGTCGCCCTCGAGCCGCTCAGCGATCGGCGACCCGCTTGAGCGCGACCGTCCGGCCGGCGGGCTCGTCGGCGCGGCGCTGCACGGGGAACTTTGCCGTGACGATCGCGCCACGGCCGGGCGCCGAGTCGATCTCCAGCTCTCCGGCGAGCAGCTCGATGCGCTCGTACATGCCCAGCAGGCCGAACCCGTCGGTGTCCTGCTGGGGGTCGAATCCGTGGCCGTCGTCGCTGACGGTCAGGTGCAGCGTCCCGGCCTGCTCGCGGACCGCGACGGTCGCGCGTTCGGCGTTGCCGTGCTTGGCGGCGTTGGTCAGCGCCTCCTGGACGATCCGGTACAGCGCTGTCTCCAGCTCGGGCGTGTGGCGCGTGGGCTCGCGCCCCTGCTCGTAGGCGAGCTCGATGCTGACGTCGACCTGCATGCCCGTGCGTCCGGTGCGTTCGGCAAGCCCCTCCAGCGCGGCCTGGACGCCGAGCTCGTCCAATGCGGCGGGGCGCAGGTCTGTTATCAGCGCGCGCAGGTTGGCGATCGCCTCCTCGAGCTGATCGACCGCCTGGCGCACGGCCTGCCCGAGCGCGTCCGGTCGATCCGAGCGCGCGGCCGCCGACAGGCCGATACGCAGAGCGCTCATGCTCTGCAGCGTCTCGTCGTGCAGCTCACGCGCCCAGCGCTGGCGCTCGCCCTCGGCGGCCGCCAGACGCTGGCTCTGACGTTCGGCGGCCACCGACTGGGCCATTGCCACGGCCGTGGCCGCGCTGGCGGCGAACGCTTCGAGCAGGCGCTCGTCCTCCTTGGAGAACGCCGGGCCGTCGTGCAGCCGGTCTAGTGCCAGCAGCACGCCGTGGGTCTGTCCTCTGAAGACGAGCGGGACCACAAGCCCGCCTTCGGCCTTGACTCCGAGTTGGCTCAGGCGCTCGTCGAAGCGGGCCCTGCTGAGCTCGTCCTCCAGGCGCTGGGCACGGCCTGTGCGCATCGCCTGCACGGCAACGGTTTCCTCAAGCGGGATGCGCTGGCCGATCAGGCCCTCGGGCAGTTCGCCGACGCTGGTGGCGATCACGAGCTCGTCGCCGCGCTTGAGCTCGATCAGCAGCGCGCGCGCGGACACCAGCGCGCGGCCGCGCTTGGCCACAAGCTCGAGGATCACCTCGAGGTCGGTCTCCCCGCCGACCGCGCGCGCGATCTGTCCGGTGGCCTCCAACGTGGCGACCATCCGCTCGAGCTCGTCGCGGCGTTCGCGCGCGCCGGTGTAGCGCCGCGCATGGTCGATGGCCACGCCGGCGAACTCGGCGAGCGCCTGCACCGCCTGCTCGTCGTCCTCGTTGAAGTCCTCGCTGCCGGTCTTCTCGGTCAGATAGAGGTTGCCGAACGGCTGTCCGCCGACGAGGATGGGAACGCCCAGGAAGGAGTGCATCGGCGGGTGGCCGTGCGGAAAGCCGTACGAGCGGGGGTGCTGACCGACGTCGGACAGGCGCAGCGGCGCGGGGTCTTCGATCAGGGCGCCCAGCACGCCGCGGCCGCTGGGCAGCGCGCCGATCGCGCTGTGCGCGGACTCGTCGATGCCCCTGGTGATGAAGCGCGCAAGCTCTGTCTTGGGCTCGTTGAGCACACCCAGGGCCGCGTAGCGGGCTTCGGTCAGTTCCTGCGCGGACTCGAGCACCCGGTCGAGGACGACGTCGAGGTCGAGCTCGGCCAGCACGCTGCGCGCCACCTCAAGGATGCCGCTCGTGGTCCTATCCATCAGTTCCAATTGAACCACTTCGCTGCGGTCTTGCACGGATCGCTTGCGCGACAGTCCACTGATGTGCGCGGGCGGGCGCTGCGGCAGCCTTATTCCATGCCGGGACGCAGCTATCGCATCGGACGTATCGCCGGCATACCCGTCGGCGTCAGCCCGCTGTGGCTGGTGATCGTGGTGCTGTTCACAGTCGCGCTTGGGGCCGGCTACTTCCCCGAAGAAGTCCACGGGATCAGCCCGGTGGTCTCCTACGCGCTCGGCCTGGCCAGTGTGCTGCTGCTGTTCGCGAGCATCCTCGCGCACGAGTTCGGCCACGCCCTCGTGGCCCGGCGGCGCGGCATCGAAGTGCAGGAGATCGACCTATGGCTGCTCGGCGGCGTCTCGCGCATGCGCGGTGAGGCTCATGCGCCGGGCGACGAGCTGGCCTTCGCGCTTGCCGGGCCAGCCGTCACGGCGGTGCTCGCCGCCTGCTTCGGCGCCCTGGCGCTGCTGCTGCCGTCTTCCACCCCGGCGGTGGTGCGCGCGCTGATCGACTACCAGGCTTTGGTCAACTGCCTGCTGCTCGGCTTCAACCTGATGCCGGCGTTCCCGCTGGATGGCGGGCGGGTGCTGCGCTCGCTGCTGTGGCGGCGCAGCGGCGACATCGGGCGCTCGACCGCGACCGCGGCGAGCGTCGGGCGCGGCTTTGGCTACCTGCTGATCGGCCTCGGTGGCCTGGAGTTCCTCAGCGGGGTGCCGGAAGGGCTGTGGCTGGCGCTGATCGGCTTCTTCATCGTCAGCGCGGCCAGCGCGGAACAGGCCTCGGTCGGCGGGCGCCCGGACGAGGGCTCGCTGGGTCCCTGACCGGCGCGCCGATGCGACCGGGCTAGGTCCCTGACAGCGCCCGCAGCGGGGTCATACGCGTAACCCGCCACGCTGGATAGATGCCGCCAAGCACGCCGATGGCCACTCCCACGAGCAGGCCTTGCCCGAGCCCCCAAGCTGTGACCGACGGCGTTACGTAGGAGCTGACGCCGAGCGCGCCCACCAGCAGGCCCCCGCCGATCACCCCGAGCAGCAGTCCGAACGAGGCGCCCAGCACGCTGACGGCGACGCCTTCTCCGAAAATCAGCGAGGCGACACGCACGGGCGACCAGCCGACGGTGCTCAGCAGGCCGAGCTCGCCCTGGCGTTCCATGATCGACATGGCCATGGTGTTGGCCACGCTGATGGCGCCGACGATCAAGGCGATCACGACGATCACGAGGATGGCCTTGGAGATGAGCGTGCTGTTGGCGCCCGCACGCAGCGCCTGCTGGGGGTCGGTGATCGCCTGGGTGCCAGGGAACGCGCCTTCGATATCCCTGGCGGCCTTGCTCGCGCGCACGCCGGCGGCGAGCTGCACGATCACGTCGGTGGCCTCGCCCGAGCGCCCGGACAGCTGCTGGGCGAGCGCGAGCGCAAGCACCGCCCCGGAGTCCTCGAACAGGATGCCCGAGTGATAGACGCCGGCGATCGACAGTGTGCGCCCCTCGATCGTCAGGGTGCTGCCGGGGTGCACGTGCAGTTCTGCGGCCAGGCGATCGCCGACGAGCGCTTGGGGGGCGCCCGGGCTCGGGCGGGCGCCGGCGACGATCACGAGGTTGTGCGCGAAGAAGCCTTGCGGCTCTACGCCGAACACGACTGCGGCGGGAGCCTGCTTGATGCCTTCGACGGTCAGCAGCAGGGGGGTCGCCCGCGACACGTCGCGATTGCCAGCGATGCGCGCCACGATCGATGTCGGAAGCAGCGAGGCGGTCGGTTCGGCGACGTTGGCCTGGAAGATCCCCAGCTCGGAGCCGCCCAGGTGGACGAAGCCAGCGGCGGTGTTCTTGAGCCCCTGGGTGAAGGCCAGCAGCGCCACGATCGTGGCCACGCCCATGGCGATGCCCAGCGCTGTGAAGACCGTGCGGGCGGATCGTCGCAACAGGTTGGTGACGATGATCGCGAGCATTGCTTCGGGCTTCTATCCGCGTTGGAAGAGCGTCGGCTCGGCCGCGTCGATCGCACCGTCGACCAGTGCGATCGTGCGATCGGCGCGCGCCCCGAGCGAGCGGTCGTAGCTGACGAGCAGCAGCGTCATGCCGAGGCGGTCGCGCAGACCAAAGAGCATGTCGAGCACGCGCTCAGAGGTGGCCGAGTCCAGGGCGCCGGTGGGCTCGTCGGCGAGCAGCAGGCGCGGCTCGTTGGCAAGCGCGCGGGCCACTGCCACGCGCTGGCGCTCGCCGCCGGAGAGCATCGAGGGCAGGTGCTCGGCGCGCTCGGCCAGCCCGACCTCCTCCAGCAGCGACAGCGCGCGGCGACGGCGATCGGCATGGTGCACCCCCGCGCCGATCAGCGGTATTTCCACGTTTGCCCTGGCCGACAGCGCATCGAGCAGCAGATGGCGTTGGAAGACGAAGCCGACCACCTCGCGCCGGGCGCGGGCCGAGTCGCGCTCTCGCCAGATCGCCTGACCGTCGATCAGTACCTCGCCCGAGTCGGGTTGCTCGAGGCCGCCGATCAGCGCCAGCAGCGTGCTCTTGCCCGAACCCGAGCGGCCCGTGATGACGACCGCCTCGCGGGGCTCCACGCGTAGGGACACGTCGCGCAAGGCGCTCACACGCCCAAACCTCTTGCTCACGTTGTTGACGATGACCTCCGCGCCTGCGGGCGCGCTCACGTGCTGACCTGCACCGCGTAGTCGAGGTTGAGCGTCGTGGCACCCGAGACGATGACCGCGCGGAACGTCAACGGGTAGCCGACGGACGCGGACGGCCAGATGAACACGTCGGAGAAGTGGCCCGTGAAGGTGTAGTGAGCCCGGTGTGCGACCACCTGCCCGGCGAACAGGTACTCGTAGGCGACGCCTGCGCGCACGGGACGTCCGCCGCGGGTGACCGTGAAATGAATTGGCCACGGTCGGTTGACCTTGGGATGGTGGCCGCTCGTGTGCATCGTCGCGGTCAGCCCGCCGGCCGAGGCGGTGACCGTGGCTGGCCCGCTCGCCGGGGATGTTGCGCCCGGCGCGGCGCCCTGGGCGGTCGAGGTGGCGCTCGATGGAGTGGACGTGGCGGTGGAGGCCGAGCTGCTGTGGGAGGCGGTGACGCTCGACGTGGTCGCCTTGGTCGATGAGCCTCCGCAGCCGGCCGCGAGCAGCAAGGCGGCTGTCAGCATCACGAGCAGTGTGGGGCGCATGCTCTCCACGGTCGCTGCCATCAACACTAACGGCGTGCCCTGTCGAGTATGAGCCGCTGCTCGGCCGCGGCGATCAGCCGCCTAGTGCGATCGACGGCGTCGACGCTGACGGAGATGTTTTCGATGCCCAGGCGCACGAGCATCTCGGCGTACTCGGGGTGCACCGACGGCGCCTGGCCGCAGATCGAGGTGCGCAGGCCGAGCTCGCGCGCGCGTGGGATCAGTTGGCCGAGGTAGTCGACGATCGCGGGGTCGCGCTCGTCGAACGTGGCGGCCAGCAGCTCCGAGTCGCGGTCTGCTCCGAGCATCAGCTGGGTGAGGTCGTTGGAGCCGATCGAGATTCCGGTGATGCCGAGCTTGGCGTAGCGCTCCAGGTTGAACAGCACCGAGGGCACCTCGGCCATGATCCACAGCTCGAAGTGCGGTCGGTCGAGCAGGCCCGACTGGGCGACGAGGGCGCGGCAGCGTTCGAGCTCTGTGGCGGTACGGACGAACGGCAGCATCACGTGGAAGTTCTCGTGGCCGGCGTCCCACACGCGCTTGACGGCTTGCAGCTCCAGGGCGAACACCTCCGGCTCCTGCGTGTAGCGCAGCGCGCCCCGGTAGCCGATCATCGGGTTGGCCTCCTGCGGCTCGAAGCGCTCGCCGCCGCGCAGGCCGCGAAACTCGTTGGTGCGAAAGTCAGTCGTCCGGTAAGTCACCGGGCGCGGAGCGAAGCCGGCGGCGAACGTAGTCAGCGCATCGGCCATGCGCCCGACGAAGTCCTCCGTCTTGCCCTCCTCGATCAGCTGCTTGGGGTGGGTGCCGTCGAGCGCCTCGATCAGCATCAGCTCGGCTCGCAGCAGCCCCACGCCGTCGACGTCCAGCGCGGCGGTGCGCTGCACCTGCGATGGCTCTGACAGGTTGACCAGCAGGCGTGTGGCTGTGGCCGGAGCCTGTGCGGCGAACACCGTCGCGCCGCTGCCGGCACTGCTTGATGTGCCGGTCGCGCCGGCCGTGCCGGGTGCGGGCGCCCCCTCTGTGACGGTTCCCTGCGTGGCGTCGACGGTCACGACCTCGCCGTTGCGCAGCCGCTTGGTCGCGTCGCCGGTGCCGGCCACGCAGGGGATGCCGAGCTCGCGCGAGACGATGGCCGCGTGGCAGGTCATCCCGCCGGAGTCGGTCACGATCGCGGCGGCCTTGCGCATCAGCGGCACCCAGTCGGGCGTGGTCATGTGCGCGACGAGCACGTCGCCGTCGTGGAAGCTGCTCGTGTCGTGCGGGTCGCTGAGCAGCCGCACGCTGCCGCTCGCGCTGCCCGGCGCCGCGCCGAGGCCGCGCAGCAGAACCTCGCCGCCCGCTGCGGCGGCGCTCGCGCCGGCTGTCTGCTCGCCCATCGTCGTGATTGGCCTGCTCTGCAGCATCCATACGTCGCCGTGGGGGTCGAACGACCACTCGGTGTCCTGTGGCGATCCGTAGTGCTCTTCGATTGCCAGCCCCAGCCTGGCCAGCTGCATGACCTCGTCATCGCTGAGCACCGGGCGCATGCTCTCCTGCGCGTCCAACTGGCGCGTGATCGTCCCGCCGCCCTCTGCTGGTTCGATGGCAAGCTCCTTGGGACGCACCGAGCGCGTGGTGATCGCCAGATCGCTCTTGCGCACCACGTAGCGGTCGGGTGAGACGCTGCCCGACACGACCGCCTCGCCGAGGCCGAAGGAGCCCTCGATGACCAGTTGACCACGCTCGCCGCTGGCGGGGTCCACCGTGAACATCACGCCGGCGCGGGTCGAGGGGATCTGAACCTGCACGACGACCGCGATGTCCATGTCGGCCTGGCTGAAGCCGCGCTGGCCACGGTAGTAGATCGTGCGTGCGCCGAACAGCGAGCCCCAGCAGCGTTTGACCGCGTCGATGACGGCGTCGGCCCCGCGCACGTTCAGGAAGGTTTCGTTCATGCCGGCAAACGATGCGGACGCGGTGTCCTCGGCAGTGGCCGACGAGCGGACGGCAACCGCCAGCTCATGCTTCTGGCCGGCCACGGCCACGCCGTCACCCCTTGCGGCGTCGACGCGCGCGAGCTCGCGGTGGGCGGCTTCGATGGCGTTGCGCAGGGACTCGGGCATCGGCGCGTCTAGCAGCGCCTGGCGGGCGGCCGTGGCGGCGGCCTCCAGGGCCGTGCCGTCCTCGATATCTACCTGGGCGAGGATCTCGTCGAGGCGGGCGCGCACGCCGGTCTCCTCGCAGAAGGTCGCGTAGGCGGGTGCGCCGACGACGAATCCCGCGGGGACGGGCAGGCCGGCGAGGGTCAGCTCACCGAGGTTGGCGCCCTTGCCGCCGGCGTATGCGACGTCGGTGCAGCTGAGGTCGGAGAAGGGTCGAACGGGGGTGATTGGAGGTGCGACTGTGTTGGTCATGGACACACAATCACGCACCGGCATGCGTGCGTCATCGGTGCCTTTCCGCCGGGGCGAGTGGTGGGCTGCTGCCAAGCGGTGCGGGATTTCACGGATGCCCGACGCGCGGCCAAGGGCCAGAGTTGCAGGCCCAAGGATCTGTACACGGGCACCGGAGATGTCAGCGCACACGAGCTTGCCAGTCGCCGCGATCGACCCCGATCGACACAGCCGCCCGGCCGAGCTCGAGCGCTCGCTGCTGGCGGCGCTGGCGGACCCGGCGACCTACGGGTGCGAGGGCCCGGTCACGATCCACGAGACGCACGCCTCGTGGGTGTTCGTGGTGGGCGCACGCGCGTACAAGGTCAAGAAGCCTGTGACGCTGGCCTTCCTGGACTACGGCACGCTGGCGCAGCGCCATGCGGCCTGTTGCGAGGAGGTGCGCGTCAACCGCGAGCTCGCGCCCGGCGTCTACCTGGGGGTGCGCGCGATCGTGCATGCTGACGGGCGCTTTGCTCTTGCGGGCGAGCACGCAGCCGGCGCGGTCGAGTACGCGGTGGTGATGCGCGCCTTCGACGAGGCGGACTCGCTGGCCGGCTTGATCGCTGAGGATCGCCTGATCCCCGAGCACGTGCGATCGGTCGCCCGCCGCCTGGCCTCGTTTCATCACAAGGCGCCGGCGGTGCAGGGCGGCGGCGTGCGCGAGGTGGGCGAGATGTGGGCGCGAAACGTGCGCGAGCTGATGGAGGCGCAGCCGCCGCCCGACTGGTATGTGGACGTCGCGGAGGGCTTCGGCGCGGCGTTCCTGCGCGCCCACGAGCGCGAAGTTCGACGACGCCAGCGTGACGGGCTCGTGCGCGACGGCCATGGCGACCTGCGCTGCGAGCACGTCCTCGCCGTGCCGGTCGTGCGCGTGGTCGACCGTGTGGAGTTCGACCCCGTGCTGCGGCGCACCGATGTGGCCTGCGATCTGGCGTTCCTGGCGATGGACCTCGAGGCGCATGGTTGCCGCTGGGCGGCGGTCGAGCTGGTGGAGGCCTACAGGCGGGAGGGGATGAGCCCGGGCAGCGACGCGCTGCAGGCCTTCTACGCGGCATATCGCGCGATCGTGCGCGCCAAGGTCGCGCTGATCGCAGGCGACTCGGCGCTTGCCCAGCGGCTGTGGAACCTCGCCGAGACGCTGTGCTGGCGCGCACGTCGTCCGCTGGCGCTGATCGTGTGCGGTCCGGCGGCCAGCGGCAAGTCGACGCTCGCGGGCGAGCTCGCGCGCCGCACGGGCATGGCGCTGCTTTCGTCAGACCTGGTGCGCAAGGCCGCCGCGGGGGTGGCGCCGAGCGAACGGGCGGCCCCCGAGCACTACAGCGAGCTGTTCACGCACGCGACCTACGAGCTGCTGGGGCGCGAGGCCCAGCAAGCACTCGCTCGCGAGCGTGGCGTGATCGTTGACGCGACATGCCGCTCGCATGCCGCCAGGGAGCTGCTGCTGGGCGCCCTGCAGCGTGCGGGTCTGACGTGGCTGGCGGTCCGCTGCCGGGCGCCGCTGGCGGTCGCCTCAGAGCGCGCGGCCCGGCGCATGGGCCAGGCGGGACACGTATCGGATGCGACGCCGCAGATCGTGGCCGAGCACTACCGCACCTTCCAGGAGCTCAGCGAGCTTCCGTCCGAGAGCGTGATCGAGCTCGATACCCAGCGGCCGCTGGACGTCCAGGTGGCCGAGGTGGCACGTGCGGTGGATGGGCGGCTGTGAGCCCCACGCCCGCATCGGCGGCGGGAAGCAGCGACGCCCACGCACTGATAGCGGGCGGCGGCGATGCCGGCGGCGCGGACGTGGCCCTACGCGACGGCTCGACGCTGCGCGTGCGCCCGCTGGCCGCGGAGGATGCGCCGGCCATACGGACCTTCCTGGAGGGCCTGTCGCTGGAGTCGATCGGCTTTCGCTTCTTCGGGAGCGTCGACCTCGAGTGGGCCGCCAGCTGGGCGATGGACGTGGACAGCGCAGATCGCTACGCCCTGGTGGCGAGCACCGGCCCAGACCATGCGATCGTGGCGCACGCTGCGTACATCCGCACAGGCTCAGAGCGGGCGGAAGTGGCGTTCGCGGTAGCCGACGCGTGGCAGGGCCAGGGGATCGCCACGATCATGCTCGCGCACCTGGCGGCGGCGGCGCAGGAGCACGGCATCGCGCTGTTCACGGCCGAGGTGCTGCCGACCAACCACCGCATGATCGCGGTCTTTCGCGATAGCGGCTTCGCGGTGACGCTGCACTCGGGCGACGGCGTGATCGAGGTCGAACTGCCGACGTCGCGCTCAGAGCAGACGCGCGCGCGTTTTGAAGCGCGCGAGCAGACGGCCGCGGTGGCCGCCGTGGAGCGCTTCCTGCACCCACGCGCGGTGGCTCTGATCGGCGCGTCGCGCCGGCCGGCCACGGTCGGCGGCGAGATCCTGCGCAACATCTGCTCGGGCGGCTTCACCGGCGATGTCTACCCGGTCAACCCGGCCGCCGACACGATCCAGGGGCTGCGCGCCTACGCGTCGATCGCGGACGTGCCCGAGCCGGTCGACCTCGTGGTGATCGCGATTCCTGCAGAGCAGGTGTGTGCGGCGGCACGCGAATGCGCGGCGGCGGGGACGCGGGCGCTGGTGGTGGTGTCGGCCGGGTTCGCGGAGGTCGGCGGCGAGGGCGTGGCCCGTCAGCGCGAGCTGCTGTCGATCTGCCGCGAGGCGGGCATGCGCCTGGTGGGCCCCAACTGCTTGGGCGTGCTGAGCACTGCGCCGGACGTGCGCCTGGACGCGACTTTCGCGGGCGCGGCGCCGCTGCCGGGGCGCGTGGGCTTCCTGTCCCAGAGCGGCGGCCTGGGCATCGCGATACTCGAGGCGGCCGGCCGCCTGGGCCTCGGCCTGTCGGCGTTCGTGTCGGTCGGCAACAAGGCGGACATCTCGGGCAACGACCTGCTGGAGTACTGGGAGCACGATCCCGGCACGGACGTGATCCTGCTGTACCTGGAGTCCTTCGGCAACCCCCGCCGCTTCGCCCGCGTCGCCAGGCGTGTTGGCCGCGCCAAGCCGATCGCGGCGGTCAAGAGCGGCCGCTCGCCGGCTGGTGCGCGCGCGAGCGCATCGCACACCGGCGCCCTGCTGTCAGCGTCTGACGTGACTGTCGACGCCCTCTTCGGCCAGTCGGGCGTGATCCGCACGGACACCATGCACGAACTGTTTGACGTGGGCGCGCTGCTGTCGTCCCAGCCGGTGCCTGCGGGCGCCCGCGTGGCGATCGTGACCAACGCGGGCGGCCCGGGGATCCTCTGCGCGGACGCCTGCCAGGCGGCCGGCCTGGACGTGGTGGAGCTTTCAGAGCAGGTGTGCGCGCGCCTGGCTGGCTTCCTCGCGCCGGAGGCGTCGCTGGGCAACCCGATCGACATGATCGCGACGGCGACGGGGGAGAGCTACGGGCGCACGATCGACGCGCTGGTGGCCGAGCGCGCGTGCGACGCGATCATCGCGATCTTCGTGCCGCCGCTGGTCACCCGCGCCGACGACGTGGCCCGCGCGATCCGCGCGGCGGCGGCGGGGGCCGACGGCGTGACGATTCTGTCCGTGTTTATGAACAGCGAGGGCGTGCCGGCGGCGGGCGACGGCGAGGCGCAGGTGCCGAGCTTCGAATTTCCCGAGGACGCGGCGCGCGCGCTGGCTCACGTGGTCGACTATGGCCGCTGGCGCGGGCGTCCGCTGGGCAGCGTCCCCCAGCTGGCGGGCTGTCGTCCCGACGAGGCGGCGGCGATCGTGGCGCAGGCGCTGGCCGCAGGCGGCGGCTGGCTGGGCCCGGCGCAGGTGTGGTCGCTGCTGGACTGCTATGGCCTGGCGCCGATCGACACGCGTGTGGTCGCCACGGCGCAGGAGGCCGCGAGTGTCGCCCAGAAGCTGGGCGTTCCGGTGGTGCTCAAGGCGGTCGCGTCGGGCCTGTTGCACAAGAGCGACGCGGGCGGCGTGCGCCTGGGCCTTGACGGGCCCGAGGCGGTGAGCGTGGCGGCGACGGAGATCGCCGCAGCGGTGTCGGGCGCCGGCCACGAGCTGGAAGGCCTGATCGTGCAGCCGATGGCCCAGCCGGGCGTGGAGCTGTTGATGGGCGTGGTGGCCGACCCGAGCTTCGGGCCGGTGATCGCGTGCGGCGCGGGCGGCACGAGCACGGAGGTGCTGGGCGACGTGGCCGTGCGCATCACGCCGCTGACGGACATCGACGCGCGTGAGATGCTGCGCTCGCTGCGCACGTTCACGCTGTTGCAGGGCTATCGCGGCGCGCCGCCCTGTGACGTGGCGAGGCTCGAAGACCTGCTGGCGCGCTTGAGTGCGCTCGTGGAGGCCCATCCCGAGGTGGTCGAGCTGGATGCCAACCCGGTCATCGCTTCG
>CAVTGI010000017.1:0-576432 GCA_963734225.1 uncultured Solirubrobacteraceae bacterium | reverse complement strand
TTGGCTCTAGTGCAGGGAGTTTTCGCCCTGAAGTCCTCGGGTTGGTAGCAATTTGGTAGCAATCTCCGGCGGCGCACGGGACTTGGCTGGCGGTATCGGAGGCGTTCGCCGCGGGAGTCAATCGCTCATGGATGAAGACGGTCCCCATCCGGAGCGCCGCCAGGTCCTGTGATGTTCCAATCGTGTTCCGTTCTGAGGAGGAGGACCGCGGCCAAGCCGACCCCTTCCAACTCCGTCCCTCGGCAGCCGCGCCAACTAGACCCTGAGCTCCGGGTGGTGGTCGGTGGCTCGTCGGCGTGGTTGCTTCTAAGCTATCCATCTCTCCACCAGTTCGAACATGCGGTATCCGGGGTAATGCTCGAACCGCTCGATAAGGGCTAGAACTCGAACCGCTGAAATCGCGGAACTCGTCTGCGCGCACTGTCCAACTTGGAGGACGAAGGTTTCGGTGGCACCGTGGGACTGATTGAATGGATCCGAAGCCACCGCGCTCATCGCCGCGACCCGCGGGAGATCTTCACGCCGACGTCGCTCGTCAAGCCGGAGATGTTCGAGCCGCGCCGAGAGCCGGACCTCGGGGAAAGCTCAACGTTCAGGAGCTTCTTATGGGGGCTCTCAGAAATCCGGGGGAGCAGGTTCTCATATACGGAGATAGCGGTGTCGGTAAGACCTCCCTTTTGCGGCACGCGGCAGCCGAGCTCGGTATCCCTCTGGTGTCCATTGGTTGCCTATCAGAACGTAGTTACGAGGCAATAGTGCGTGACTGTGTCGGGAATCTGATCGACTTCACTGAGGTAGGTTTCACCGAGTCGGAGAACGTGGTCTTCGGGACGGATGTCGGCGTTGGTGTCCCCAAGCTGATGTCCGTAAAGGGCACCACGAAGAGCGAATTCGGGAGAGCCCAAAGCTTCAGGGCGGTGCAGAAGGAGCCGATCGACGTTCTCCTCGCGGCTATGAAGGCTACCGGTCGTCGTCTTATCGTCTTGGACAACTTCCAGAATGTCGACGACGCGGACGCCCGGCGTCTTGTCGGGCAGACGATGGAACGGCTTTCCGACCGGTCCTCCGAGACCGGTGATGCAAAGCTTGTCGTGATCGGCGTTGCAAGCGACGCAACGTCGCTTTTGTCGCGCTCGGGGTCGATCACTCGCCGCACGACCGAGATCGGTGTGCCCCGCATGCCAGACGACGAGATTTCCCAGATCTTCGCAAAGGGGTTTAGGCTGCTGGACCTTGCACCTGACGTGGGTGTTGTGGAGCGGCTTGTGTACTTTTCCGACGGGTTTCCCTATTTTGCGCATCTGCTCGGGCGAATGGTTGCGCTCGATGCGCGGCGTGAGAATGTACGGGCGTTCTCATTCAATAAAGTGACTGCCGCATTGAAGCAGGCAGCGCAACAAGTCGACCAGAGTTATGCAAGTCGTGTGCAACTGGCACTAGAGACGGGCGGCGGAGTCCAGCCAAGGCGTCGCATTCTCAAGGTCCTGGCGTACGATGAGGCCCGGGAATGGACCAGCGGTCAAATCACCACGCTCGTCCGGAAGAAAGGGGGCGATATCGCCGACGGAGGCCTGATGACAGCTTTGACTGCCCTTACAGGGGACGGCAACGGCAGGATACTCAAACGGCGGGGCACTCCGGGCAGGTATGTGTACACGTTCCACGACCCTCACATGCGGCCGTATTTGAGGGTCGCCGCGTTTCCCCACGGCGCGGACCCGATCGGGGGACCGCCATCACAGCCTCGCGAAAGCATCGCGAGTGGACATCTCAGAGACAGTCCACTCAAGTCGGGCTGACCGGGGAGGGGATCGACCGAGTCTGCGGTGTTGTTGCCCTGACGTCCCATCGGCGGCTGTAAGGCAGCGGCGCAGCTGAGCTAGAGGGCACCGTGTGTTCTTGATGCTTTCCCGCTCACGCGGCAGTATCTCGGATCACCTGTTTCGATCCCTAGAGGCAGCCTTGAGCGCCGAGCTACGGCCCGATCTCTTGACCTGCCTTCCAACGTTTCACGAACGTCTTGCCTGCATCCGTCAGGCGGTACGTGAAGATGCCCTGCACGAAGTTGCCGCTGCGCATGTGGATCTCTGGCACGTCGGCCGTGATGAGTTCGTCTTGCAGCAGGTGAAAGAACTCAAACGCCATATCGCGGGGAAAGTCCATCGCGTATAGCTTGGGGTCGGCGGCGAACAGTTCCAGGAGTCGGCGCTCCAGATCTGCGTAGCGGCCGGTGAAGAACCCGAGGTTGCGCTTGTAGAGGCGGACCTCGCGCTGTGGGATGACGCCATCGTCGGCAAGACCGTGGTGGTTGCGACAGAGAAGGATCAGGTTGTCGAAGTCGTGATTCGTCCTGTCGCTGTCGATGTGGTGGATTTCGACAGGCCGTAGCCGGCAGGCCGGGATCCCGCACTGGTATCCGGCCTCCATGAGGACGTCACGTCGGCGCGGGTCCGGCATGTGTGTGCGAGGGGGCTTCGGCATGGTGGGCGCAGCCTACAGTCGCTACGCGCTGGAGAAGCCGCACACATCGCCCGGGACACGCGCTACCCTTTCAGCCCGGTCGGGGCTCCCGGCCGATAACGCCAATCCGATCGAGGAGGCATGAGATGACGCAGCTGGGAGACTACTTCCGCACGGTCGCGCAGTGGCGCGATGTGAAGGCAGAGCAGTACCCAGGCGACGAACGCAACGCCCGAGCCGCCGCCGCGCTCCGCTCCCTCTCCGAGTACGCAGACTCCCCCCAGGGAGCGAGCGCCCGCGAGGCGCTGGAGCGGCACCTGTTCGACTACGAAGGCAGGCTCGCGTTGGACCAGAGGGCTCAGCGTGAGGTGTCTCGTTACGGCTACGACGGGCCCATCACCGAGGCGTTGCACGAGCAGTTCATCGAAGACCTGGTCCCGCTCTGCTGGGAGGACGCCTACCACGAGCGCGTCACCGAGTATCGCGAAGACCCGACCGGCTCGCTTGACCAATTCGAGATCGACGCGGCCGCCGATGGGGTCCACATGCAGTCGGGGTACTGGCGCCGCCGTCGAGGAGCGACACAGGCGGAGCGGGAACGATGGGTGCAGGAAGCACGGGCGGCTGACCGCGACTCGGGCGAGGGGTTGGAGCTACCTACCCTCGGCGAGGACTTGGACGCGGAGGCGACGGATGCAACTGGCGAGTGATCGCGAGGCCCACTACGAGGCAACGGTGCAGCTGATCCGGGACGCCGCTCGAATCAGAATGCGGCAGGACACGTCATGTTCGATGGCGGTGGCCCCGAGCCCGAGAAGTTCCGTGCTCTCAAAGCGACCGTGCGAGAGAGCGAAGACGCCGTGCTGCGCGCCCTCCTGGGGCTGGCCGAATCGGATCACCCGCGCAGCGCGCAGCGGGCATTCGACGAGGCCCGTGGAGACTGGATAGGGATTCTGCTGCGGGCGTTCGAGACGCTGCCGGAGGCGCGATGCCGACCGTGAGGGCGAGCAATAGCATCGACAGCCTTCCGAAGCCGAACGTCCCGCCAGTACGTGTCGACCTTGAATCGAGCTCTGTCCGAAGCACCTGCGCCAGCGTCGACCACGCCTTCGTTCCCTTTCGACGCGACTCGCTTGCACGCCGAAGCCACGAACCGTCGTGACGGACTAGATGCACGGGGACCCGAGCGGTGCTCAACTGGTACTGCCCGGACGGGGTCCGCTAATGCCTGTGAGACACAGCGATTGCTGTGTCCTCGCACTGCTGTGCATCTAGTCTGTACTGGCAGCTGGAGCGGCTGGGCAGGACCGCGCGTGGAAGTCAGGCCTGGCCTAGCTGCGACGGCGTGAGTTCTCGGCGGCGTCGATCTCGCCGGCGAAGTCGCTGGCGCTCGCGTCGACGGCGACGAGGATGCGGCGAATGGTGCGCCAGTGTGCGCCGCGTTGGCCGCGCTCAAGACGGCCGACGAAAGTGGGATCTACCCCCAACCGCTCGGCGACCTGTTCCTGGGTCATCCCCGCCCGCTTGCGTAGCGCGCGGAGGGCCTGCCCGAGAATGAGCTGATCCTGTTCGGCGGTTAGTTCTGAGCGTCGAGGCATGGCGGGAACACTCACGAGGCGCCCTGCTCAGCGCCAGGGTATTTATGGTCTGGTTCTCGTGCTAGGGTCGTCGCACACATCAAAGTGCCCCCGCGCAGTTGGAGCTGCCGGGGGCGTGGCACCGAGAGCCTGAACTCCCGGCGCATAGGCACCCTACTAGCGGCGCGAGTGGTGCCTTCTCGCCCCGAGCAGTCCTCCCGGAGCCTCCGACGACAAGGAGGAACCGATGAGCACTCCCCAGATCCCCGACCTGACCGTGCTGGCCGCAATCGATCGCGCGGAACGCCACCGAGGCCGGCCGGGCGCACCTGTCTGGCTGGTCTTCGAGCACCTGGGCATTCCACGGCGCTCCCGGCGGGTGCGCGCCCAGCTTCAAGCGCTTGTGCAGGACGGCGCGATCGAGCAGCGGCGAGCGCACGGTGTGGACATTTGGGCGCTCGCCCCAAGCGGCCGCCGACGGCTGCAACGCGCCGGACGGGTGGACCTCCCGGAGTCCCCTCAGCACTGTCAGTGGCGCAACGCTCGCACGCTCGCCGCGCAAGAGATCGAGCGGTTTCGCGCCTCGATGCGTGACGCGGTCACGGAGGCGAGCGCGCTACTCAGCGACACGCCGGGCTCCGACGCGTGGTTCGAGTTGGCGGAGCGGCTCCAACGCGCTGCGAGGCGACTCGGGTCGGCGACCTACTGCCTGCAGGAGTGGTTGGAGCCCGAGGACGATCAGGCGGACATCGACGACCACGCCAGTTCGGGCGATCTGTCGCTCAATTCGCGCGAGCGTCAGCAACGCGAAGCACGTCGCGCTGGACGACGCAATATTCGGCTCTGGTCGGACGCGGATTTTGAGGGGCCGGACGCGTCGATTTGATCGGCCGTCTGCACGGTCCTGTGGTTGGTGGACGGAAATTCGTTGGTCGCTTTTCGCGGCTCGGGGTCATTAACCACGATGACCGCCACGAAGCCACCACCGGACGCGGCGGCGCCAGTCGCCGCGCCTCTCTCGCCGCTACTTGATGCGACGGAGGCTGGACGGCTGCTGTCTGTGCCCGCGTCGTGGGTACTCGCTGAGGCGCGTGCGAATCGGATTCCGCACGTGCGTCTCGGGCGCTATGTGCGATTCAGCGCCGACGAGCTGGAGGCGTGGTGGCGAGCACGGATGAGGGGTCCGTGGCGGTCGCGTGGTGCGGCATCGCGCACGGCTCGCCTCGCTGCACGCGGGATGGGAGAGCACCTTGACGCCTGAGCCGGCGATCGCGTCGAACGGCCGGTGCGCCCGCTAGTTTGGAGGGCCAATGTTGACGCGCGACGACGGAGGCAATGACTGATGGCGACAGCGAGGAAGGTCACCCGACGCCCTTACGGCGCTGGCTCGCTCTACGCGCGTGGGGGCGTCTGGTATGCGCATTGGCGTGCAGACGGTGGTCGGCAGGTCAAGCGTCGTGTCGGCCCGATGCGCGTCGAGGGGTCACGGGATGGTCTGACACGTAGCCAGGCCGAGGCAGAGCTGCGCCGGCTGATCGCGGAGACGAAGCCCGTCCGGATGACGACTGGCGACGCGCTAACGATGGCCGAGCTGGGACGCCGTTACCTCGCGAACCTGGAGCGTCAGAGCCGCAAGAAGGCGACGACGACGGCTGTGGAGTCGATCCTGCGCGTTTGGCTTGAGCCGTTCTTCGCGGAGCGCGATCTGCGCCGGATAACGGCTCAGGACGTTCAGGACTTGATGACGATGATGGAAAAGGGCGAGAGGCCCGGACCGAAGGCGAAGGGGGACCGTCGCTACGGGCGTCCTGTCGGCGCAAAGTCGGTCCGCAACTACATCGGCTACCTCTCGGCACTGCTCGGTTTCGCCGAGCGCAAGGGGTGGCTCCCCGTGAACGTCGCCCGGCATATCGAGCTGCCCGGCAAGCCCGAGAGCGCCGAGATCAGGTTCCTTGAGCCGCTCGAGGCGCGTGCGCTGGCCGACTCCGCTGTCGACGGGCCTTACCGCGAGATCGACCGCGCGATGTATCTCACGGCCGCTATGACCGGCCTGCGGCAAGGCGAGCTGGTGGCGCTCCGTTGGCGCGACGTCGACTGGACCGCGGGCCGGATCAGAGTTCGCCAGAACTACGTGCTGGGTGAGTTCGGCACTCCGAAGTCCCGTCGCTCGACGCGCAGTGTTCCGATGGCCGATGAGGTTGCGGGAGAGCTTGACCGGCTCAGCCGCGTAGCGGGGGAGAGGAGTGGCGATGCTCTCGTGTTCGCCGATCCCCATACCGCCGGGCCGCTCGACAAGGCGGCGATCCTGCGCCGCTTTCGCCGGGCGCTCAAGGCCGCGCAGCTTGAGCAGTCGCACCGTTTCCACGATCTGCGCCACACCTTCGGAACGGCGATGGCCGGCACCGGCGTTCCCATGCGGACCTTGCAGGAGTGGATGGGCCACCGGGACATCGAGACAACCCAGCGCTACGCCGATTACGCGCCCAGCGCGCACGAGGCGGCGTTCGTCGCAGCCGCCTTCGGGGCACAGGACGCCGGTCAGCGCCTCGTGGGCGAGGCGGCGTGATCGGGCGCTGCGCCGCTCGTGCGGCAGTCGCTCAAGTCACCATCTCCATCAGATGATTGTCGTCCGCGATCCGCGCCACCTGTTCATCGACGAGTCCGGCGACTCCGAGCGCACGCTCCTGTTGTGCGCGCTGAGCTTGCCCGAATCGACGGTTGCTCTCGCAGAAGCGAGCACGGATCGGCTCGTGGGTCAGATGGCCGCGCTGCTGCCGGGGTTCGCCCGGGAGCCAGAGCTGAAGGCGAACCGGCTTGCGCGCCCGCTCCTGCCCAGCGAGATCGACGCTCTCAACGACGCGGCGCCGTTCCGTACGCACGAGCGTGAGTTCGTCTATCAGCACGCCCTTCATCACCTTGCAGGTCTCGCCGGTGCGCAGGTGTACGCGGTGCTCTGGCATTGGAAGGGACCGGCGGCGCGCGGAGGGCGACGGTATCGGCTGCTGCTGGAACGCCTTCTGGAATGGGTGCTCGAAGACCCGGAGCCTGTATCGAGCATCGTGATCGACCGAGCCGGGCAGGAGCGTCACTACCGGCAGGCCATCGACACGATCAGCGCGGGCGCCGGGACGGATTGGACTGTGCGGATGTCGGCCTCGCATGAGGATCGTCTCGTGCAGCTCGCGGACCTGACGGCCTTCGCCGCCTGGCAGGCCGCCACGCCCGGCCAGAGCCATTCCAAGCCTCACATGCGCCACTGG
Organism: uncultured Solirubrobacteraceae bacterium; assembly: GCA_963734225.1. Taxonomy (GTDB): domain Bacteria; phylum Actinomycetota; class Thermoleophilia; order Solirubrobacterales; family Solirubrobacteraceae; genus Palsa-744. The sequence goes on along the minus strand of CAVTGI010000017.1, from coordinate 569,135 downwards.
TACCGGTTGGCCCTGAGGGACGTGTTTGCGCCGCAGGGCGACGGATATGGCCTACGACACTTCGCTGACGAGGACGCTCGCGCGCGGAGCAACTACCGCCGCCGACGCTGAGCAGCCGATACTGCCCACAGAAACAAGCTGCCCCGGGTGTTACCCCGGGGCGTGGTCGAGACCGGAGCCGTCTAAGCGGGCCGACCTCGTGCTGTCATGATAGACGATCCCGGCGACAGCGCAAGCGCCTCGGTGCCCAGCTCAGAAAGCGGCTCGCCGGTGCTGATCTGATGCGCCGCGTCGTCCAGTTGCGCATCGCTCAGCTCCCCGCGCGCCCAGCGACCGAGTAGCGCCTCGGCGACACCCGGATCAAGACCCTCGGCGCGCACGGAGGCGAGAGCGTTCTCAGCCGCTTGGACGCGCGTCGTCACGCTCTTAATCCTACTCTCGCGACGCTGAGCTGCCGGCTTCCTGGCGTCCGATGTGCAGTTCGTGGTGGAGCGTTCGATCGCGCACCCGTCGAGCACGCGGTTGTGCTCCTCGTATTGCGGATGGTCGCTGGCGACGACGCGATGTACGCCGCCGAACCCAAGCTGCTGCGCGAGTGGCGCGATACCGTTCACGGCTGGGAGCACCTGCAATGAGCGAGATCACCCACAAGACAGATGAGCTGTTCATGGCGGCGTCGCGTAGCGACGACGATCTCGGCTACCCGGCGGATGTCGCGTTCGTTCCCAGCGACGAGGACTGGACGGACGACGTTCTCTGGCGCAATCTGATCGAAGGGCAGGCGACCGTCCTTGTCGGCGAGGACACAGAGCTGCTGCTCGTCCCGCTGCGCCGCGGCGTGATCGACCGGCTCACGGGCCGTGTGCCCGTCAGCGTCGCGCCCCGAACGCACGGGCACGCCTCGTCCTACGCGACGTTGAGCCGTCTCGGGCGTCACCCGGTGCGCCAGATGCGCGCCCTCGCGCACGCCTGACTTGCTCGGCAAGCACCTGAGCTGGTGCAGCATTCCGAGTGGGCTGTCGATCCGCGGCGCTGGTAGCGATCGCTTGCACACCTGCTTTCGTCCGCCGGTCGTCCGTCGTGATCCTGTATGGAGTGCTGCTTTGGGTTGATCTGCCGCATTCCGACCCGATCGTCTTTCGCGGGCAGGATGGACAGACTTCTAGAACTTTTCCACTAGTATCTGCGGCCAGCTCGAAGGAGCCAACGATAGATCGACCGCATCGCGTCGCCCGTCTCGTGGCGGTGAGTCAGCGTGAGTCCAGTAACAAGTGCAGAGTCGGCACAGGCACCGGCAACACCCGCAGAGCGGGTGGCCCGGCGCCGCCCGTGGTGGGTGTGGTTGATTGGTGGCGTGTTCTTGCTGGTGGGTGCGGCTGTCGTGGCCGTCGGCGGGCGAATCTCTGGGCTCAGCGAGTACGAGAGATCGATCTTCGCGCACGTAGGCACCGCGATTGGCCTCGTCGGGCCGCTCTTCGTCATCGAGCGTCTTCTGTCGATCCGCGTCACCGAAACCAGGGAAGAGGCGAGCGCCGCGCGATCCGCCGCTGGTAAAGCGCTTGAGACGGCCATGATGGTGCAGGACAGCGTCAGTGATCTCGATCGAGAAGTGCGAGAGCGCCTCTCTCAGATCCAAGGCGAAGAAGAACAGCGGGCGCAGGGCGCTGCGCAAGGACGTTTCGAGGACCTCGTTGCCCTGTATGCCCAGGCCGCTGCAAGACGCTGGATCGACCGCCGCGGGCTGCGCGTCCCCGCAGGTGCCGACCTTTGGCTGCGCGCACGGGCGGTCCAACGTGCCCCGGAGGGCGGCGAGACGATTTGGTTGATTGAGCTGACCTACGAGGACCCGAAGCTCGGATCGGTCGCCTCAGCTGTGTGGTCGCCGGACGAGGAGGCGAAGGAGGTGTTCGTTAGGCTCGCCGGCGAGCTCAAACAGACCGGGCGGTGGGCCGGAGATAAGGCGTTCAACCCCGCCGAACTGCTGAAGGACATCGCCGCTTCGCTCCGCAAAGTGATCGACAGCCACACCGGTCCGCGCGGTGATCGGGGTCTACGCCAGGTCATTGAACTGGTTGGAGATGAATGGGCGGTCACCCGCGAGGGACTCGACTCGCTAGACAAACGCGACCTGTACGCCGAAAGTGGCGAACTCCGTGGCAACACCAACCCTGCATTTCAGCGCCTGCTCGGCCGAGTTGAAGCAGAGGGACTCGACGAGGTGACCTTCCGTATCGCGTTCGCCAACGCAGAGCGCATACACGAGGCACTGCACATCGAAGACCTCAAGAAATTCGGAAAGCTCAGTTCACCCTAATGGGAACGTCCCCTCGACCTCTGCGTCGCGGTCCCTCAACGCTGTCAGCCGCCAATGGGCTCATCGAGTAGGTATTCTCGATAGCGAACAGGAATGAAGGTCTTCATTAGCTGGAGCGGCGAGCGCAGCAAGGCCATCGCGGACGCGCTCCGCGATTGGATACCGCTCGTCCTGCACTATGCAAAGCCATGGTTGTCCGAGTCCGACATCGAGGCTGGAGCGCGGTGGGGCGACGCCGTCGCCAAGGAGCTCGAAGCTTCGAACTTTGGGATCATCTGCGTAACGCGCGACAACGTTGACCAGCCATGGGTCCTTTTCGAGGCTGGAGCATTGGCCAAGTCCTTGCAGGACGCCAAGGTCATTCCGCTCCTCCTCGATCTGGATCTCAGCGATCTCTCGGGACCACTCGCTCAGTTCCAGGCAAAGAAGGTCGATAAGGCTGGTGTACACGAGGTTGTCCGCTCGATCAATCAGTCAGCGCCGGACGCGGTCCCGCCGGAGCGAATGGATCAGTTGTTCGAGGCGCTCTGGCAACAGCTGGAGGCGGAGATTTCGTCCATTCCTGAGGGCGAGTCGTCCAAGCACCGGCGTCCGCAGGCAGAGGTACTCGAAGAACTAGTCGCCGGTGTGCGCGGACTCGACGTGCGATTCCGCGAGACGTTGGAGATGGCCCCGGACCTTGACTACCGCAGGCGTCGAAGAAGGCTGCACCCAGGCATGTTCGAGGACATGATCCATATGACCCACGTGATGGCCGAAGGTCCCGACGACCCGCTCGTGCTTCTCTTGGCCGCGAGCCTGCTTCGCGATGACATCCCGTGGCTCTACGAGCTAGGCGTAGATGCCTATCGTGCGGCATCTCAGGGAACGCCTGCGGAGGCATCTCGTGCGATGCGTCGATTTGTGCGCGCGTAGAGGCCGAGCCGCGCCGCGAGGTGCGGCGGCGAACGTCGCGTCAAGCCGGCAAGAGCGGTCCCCCTCAGGACAAGTAGCCGCAACGCCCATCGGGTGCGTCACGGAGGGCGGCGAGCATGGCGCAAGAGATGCGGAACGGACAGGCTGGCTCTGGCAGGGATGAACTGCAGGGTGCGCGGCGACCAATGCTCGTCGTCGGCCCGCGATACGTGCTGTCTCACCGAAAGCGACAGTGCTAATGCTCCCAAGCCGACTTCCGAGTTGGACGAACAGGAGACGTGCGAGCGATCCTTACCAGCGCCGCGAACGGCGCGGGCTTGGTAGCAATCTTGGTAGCAATTTGAGCGAAGCTGAGCCGAGCTGAGAGCACCGAACCCCAATAAAACCGGGCTATCTGACCCTACCTGAGCCCTGGAGTTCAGTTCGAGCCCGGTATCGCCCATGACAGTTGTCTGGGGAACCCGTTTGCTCTCATCATGCGGCTTTCATCGTCGGAGGTGATCAAGCAGGATGGTTGGCGGTGGGAGGGGTCCGAACGCGCTGGCATCCTCGGCGGGGATGGACACTTCTGGACCTCACTATCGCGACCGCGAGGAGTCGCGTTTCTACCAGGCCCGCGGCCTCTCGCCAGAGCAGACCTGGCAGGCCCTCGGCGACGAACTTGCCCGTGTCCTGGACGACGCGCAGCGAGCGTTCTGGCAAACCCCGTTGCGTATGGACCCTGAGCGCGTTCGCTGGTGGCACGGGGCGATGTTCGCTCGTCACTTCCCGTATGACGGCGGACGATTCGGCCGCGAGTTGGCCTTCTTCGGCGTGCTGCTGTCCGACGACAGGATGCGTCAGTTGGAAGGAGTCGCGCCCGAGGCCATCCACCGCGAGCTCGCGGCGGTCTGCGCGATGTTCAACCAACGCACCGAGGACCTCTGCGCGAGTGCGGACATAGGCGCCCTCGACTATACGCGAGCGGCTGCAGCGCTCTATTCGGGCATCCTGCGGGTGCATCCCTTCGTGGACGGCAATCACCGCGTGAGCTTCGTCGCATTGTCAGCCGCGCTGTGGTCATTCGGCCTGCCCAACATCAGGTTCATCGGCGCCGAAGAGATGGTCGCTCACGATGACGCCTTGATTTCAGCTCTGGTCTCCGCCCCCGGGGACGTGGAGCCCTTCGCTCAACTCCTGGCGAAGCGCATCGAGAGCGCGGGCACCGGTTCGACATGAGGTACCCTCAAGGCGTGGAAAACGGCTCTCACCCTCGGCTGAAGAAGCTCGACCGTGCCCATACGGTCTGCGGCGACCGGCTCGTAGAGACCACTCCTGCGGTCAACCGCGAGGTCGCCGAAAGCGCGATGCTGCTCTCCCAGGGAGCCCGCCGGGCCATCGAGATGATGCGCGAGGCCGACAACGGCAACGCGGAGCTAGCGGCGCCCCCTCCAGCCGGGACCAAAACGCACCCCGCCTGACGACCAGCCCGGCAGCGGCAGCACTGTCGGCTCGGCCGACTCCGACGGCCAGCGCGGGCATGAGCGCCTGGTTTGCGCACCGAGAAGTTGCGCCTGTTTTTTCTCCCTACACGCGAAGCTACGCGCATGTGGCAGGCTGCCACGGCCACAGACGCATCCACTACGAGCATCTGGGGTCAGGGGCCGCTGCGAGAACGATGCAGCGCGGCTACCCAGTTCGGTGCCGGCGAGCCGTCATCGCCGACCTTCCACTCGTCGGGCAGCTCTGCCATCGGGAACAGCTCGTCTTCGATGCGGCGAAGGTCGCCCGCCTCGATCTCGTGATGTCGGCCGACACGTCGCGCCGGCAAACGCCTGGACCTGATCCAGCGGCGGACCGTCTCAGGGTTCCGTCCAATCTTCTCGGCGACTTCGGCGACGGACAGCATCTGGAGAATTGTAGGCGTAGGCGCTGACCTCTCCAAGCGCGCGACGGCGTGAAGCCCAGGCCGAGCGGAGCCAGACACTCCAGCGCCACTAGCGGTGCGCCGCTTACGTACGCCAACGTTCGCAGGCGATCCCAGAATGCGGCTCTAGCAAGCCAAGTTTCGCACCCTTGCGGCCGGCCTCGCCACTCGCGTTTGCGATGAGACTTGCTACGTCATCGCGGACTCCCTCCGCGAAGGTGACGGGCACGTCTGCCTCCGCGCTCATGGACTCAGTGCGTATGGATGCCGAGTTCCGCGAGAGCTTGGGTGCCGTCCTGGGTACGCTCGGCGGCGCCGCTTCTGACGCGCTCGGCTGCCAGTGCTTCGGCCTCCTCGTCGGCGCCACGGGCTTCCAGCGACGAGGCGATGGCGTCGACTCTGCTGTCGAGATCGTCGTGCATCCGGCGCACCTGATCTTCGAGGCGAGCCAGCATCTCCGACAGCTTCGTGATTTTCGTGTCTGGCGTGGATGCCATGGCTTCCAAGGATAGCCCCTGTCCCGGACCCGACTGCGGCGCCGTTGGGTTTGCGCCGGGTAGGCGCAGCGTACGCCGGCGTTCGCAGCTCATCTCGCGATCGGCTCTGGCAAGCCAAGTTTCGCACCCTTCCGATCAGTATCGCCCCATGACAGCTATCTCAGGCTGCTCTGCGTGTAGCCCGTGCTATTTCCCCCGCGCCGCTCCACCTAGCACGAAGCGCTCCATCGCCTTCGCAAACCCCTCCTGCTCGTTGGAGGCGGTCACGCGCCGGGCGGCGCGCTGCACCTCCGGGCTCGCATTGCCCATCGCGATGCTGAGGCCGGAGCGGGCGAACATGAGGACGTCGTTGGGCATGTCGCCGATCGTCGCGAACTGGTTGGCGGGAATGCCGAGATGCGCGGCGAGGTAGCTGACGACCTCGCCCTTGTTCGCCCAAGGGTGGGTGATGTCCAGGTAGTAGGGCTGGGATTGCGCAGCGGACACGTGGTCGCCGAACTTCTCGCGCACCTGCTCCGTGGTCGCCGTCACCAAGCCGTGGTCATCGGAGATCCCCACGATCTTGGCGACGTCCTCGACGCCGTCGAAGCTCTTGACCACCGTCGGCTCGAACCTCACCGTGCTCGACTCCCGGTCCACGTGGGGAGCCTTGGGGTCGCGAACGAGCCAGTCGGCGCCGCTATACAGCCACACGTCGAGCCCGGCCTCGGATAGCAGCTCGATTGCCGGGCCGACGACCGCTTCGGGGACCGTCTTCTGCTCCAAAACCGACATGTCCGGGCGCACGATCAGCCCGCCATTGAAGGCCGAGATAGGCGTGGTCAGAGCGAGCGACTCGATCAGCATCGACATGCCGCGGGGCGGACGGCCGCTGGTCACGGCGAACTCGATGCCCTGCTCGCGCAAACGACCGACCGCCGCGATCGCACGATCGCTGAGAAGCTTCTCTTGCGTTACGAGCGTGCCATCCACGTCGGCGAGTACAGCCGTGATCGGTAGCTCGGTCATCGCCTTCACACGGCCGCCCCTGACGCCATCAGAGCCCGAGCTTGCGAACGCCTGCCTCGTCGAAGCCGAGGTGGTGACCCACCTCGTGACGCACCGTCTGGATGACGTGTGCCCGCAGGCGCTTGGGATCGTCCCCGAAGTCGCGCACGAGCGTGTCGCGAAAGATCATGATCTCGTCTGGCATGTCCCCGCCCCCGAAGAAAGGGGTACCCCGCCGCTTGGAGCCGACGTACAGGCCGTACGCGTGGTTCTCGGCACCGCGGTCGGAAACGACGATCGCTACGTGCTCCAGCGCTCGTTGGAACTCGATCGGCAGCTCGTCGAGCGCTGAGCTGACGAGCTCCTCGAACTCCTGCTCGCTGTAGTGTCGGGGTTGGCTCATCGATTCTGATCGCGCCGAGCGTAGCGCGGCGCGATGATAATCCGGCGGTGAGCTCTACCGCGCAGGGCTCGTCGACTACGCGGCGATGACAGCATCGGTCACCGCGTCGACGCCCGCGAGCCTGCCCGCGAGCTCGTCGCTGAGGTCATAGCGGGCAGCCAGCGCGCTCGGCGCCGTGTAGCTGATCTTCGTCTGATCTCCGTCGGCCCACACCAGCACCTTGAGCGGCAGGTCGAGCGCTGCGAGTGGCGCGGCCACCATCACCGGCGTGCCAGCCTGCGGGCTGCCGAAGATGACGAGCGTGGTGTCGCGCAGCTCGAGGCCGACGTCCTTGGCCTCGCGGCTTTGATCTATCACGGCGAACAACTTCAGGCCCTTCGCTGTCACCAGCGCCGAGAGGCGAGACACGGTATCGGCCACCGACCAGGGGCTCACCTTTGTGACAACTTCCTCGCCCGCGTGCGAGTCGGGACGATCCACCTGTCGCAAAGGTCGCATCACGTGTCCAGTCCGAGGTCGCGGTGAAGGTCTCCAGCCATGGCTTTGGGTCGGCGATCAGACTCCGGTTCACAGGGTTGCAGATAGTCGCTGGCAGTGCCAGGCAGGCGCCTGCTGGCGCTGGGAGCGGAACCCCTCGCTGGGCGCAGTAACCGGGCGGCCTGGCAGGTCGGCGACGGACGAGCTATCGTGCGAAGCGGTCGACCGATGGCAAGCTGCACGCACCTCGATCAGATACAGCCCGTCACCCCGAGCAGCCTCGAGGGGTGCTCTGACTGCCTGGCCATGGGCGGGGAATGGGTGCACCTGCGCCTGTGCCTGACTTGCGGTCGCGTCGGCTGCTGTGACTCCTCGCCCAACCGGCACGCGTCAAAGCATGCCGCCGCCCACGACCATCCGCTGGTCTCTTCCTTCGAGCCGGGGGAGGACTGGTCTTGGTGCTACGTCGACGAGCTCGCGCTCGCCATCGACGACATCCCGCACCCGCACCGCCACCCCTACCCGGGCGAGTAGGCGCGCAACACCCACAGGCGCCGCCAGAACCGTACATCCCGATCGCGCTGATCGGCACCGTCATCCTCGCGCTGCTCGTCATGCCGATCCCGCTGCGCCGCGCCGTCGCATTCACACCAGGCGAGGCGCTGCGATACGTGCGTAGCCCCAACTTGTGCGCGAGTTGACAAGGATGGTAAGGCTTCGATAAGGTTTGTGCCGGAAAGACTGCCCCTGCGCGGTTGAGCCATGTCTGCTGGCTGAGCTGTCGTTGACAGACGAGTGACAACGCAGAGGTGGCGCAAGGCGGCGCGGCTGGGGGGTAGGCGATGGTCACATGTAGGCGGGTGCTCTACTGGAACCCTTGAGCGAGCATGTCTGTGCGATGCGCAAGCCGCGTTGCCGGCATGAGCCTGCTCGGCGCCGTGATGATCGTCGCGGCCGCACTGTGCGGGCTGTGCGGCGCGACGGCTTGGGGCGCGACCACGGGGTCGGTCGAAGGGGAAAACGCGGTGGTCTCTGCCACCTGCTCGTCGGTGAGCGTCGCCTACCAGAGCTTCCCCAACCTTCCAGACAACGTGGTTGCGCAGACGCTCACGATCCACGGCGTGAAGATCTCCAAATCGACGGTCACGTTCAACGGGCCGACCGGCACGGACACGATCCCGATCGTCGTGCCGCCGGGCGCGGGCGTGGGACAGTTTTCATTATCCACCCAGAGCCAAAAACGGAGCACAATCGGAGGGGTTTGTACACCTGCCCGGGGCCCTAGTGTACACATCGGCAAACCTACGCAGACCGCTCATACGTCACCACAACGACTATACGCGAAGCGGACCGCGCCAATCTTTTTGGGGAATGAGAGGCCGGGGGAGACGAATGACAGACAGCACAGCTAAGGGCGGCAACCCTTCGGAATCTCTTCGCCAGCCGCGACCGCTTTGTGAGCCAAAGGGCCCCAAGCATGAACGTACTGACCGTACATCTTGCGCCTTTCCTCTTCGTTTCGCGCGCCCACTATTTTAGGGGTGTAGTAGCGATCAACCGATATCCACGCTGTCGCTGCCTGACTCATAGTCTGAAAAGCCGTACGACATTCGCCAGGCAGAAGTGTACTGACCACTTCGGATAAGGCGTTGGCTCGTCCGCTAAGCGAAAATTCTTCCTTCTTCAAGCCGTTGCTGAAACAGCTGCGATCATACGCTTCGTAAGCGCCATGTGGCAAGCCACAAAAAGGTGCGGGCCGCCACACTTCGCGGGCGCGACAATATCTCACGAGCATCATGGTTTGAGCGTCAGCGTTTCTCGGAACTTCTACCCCGTGGGCACCGAGAAAACACGCTATGAGTTCTTCTTTGTAGACGAATCCTTTGTAAGAAACGGGTGAAAGGTACTGCCCCGCCTCTCCAGTGCCTTTCCCCCCACCGCCTGAGATGAGCACCGCAACCGCGACGATAACTATCGCCACCGCCGCACAGACCGCCCATGCCCAACGCCTGCCCGTCGCCGGAGAACTACGCCGCGCCGGTTTGCTGGCCGAGGCCGGCCGCGAGGTATTGGCAGCCCTAACCTGCTCGGTCCACTTTGCCCCGTCCCAATACCGTTCCTGAGACGCATCATTCGGCCTCTCATACCAACCAGCCGGGGGCGTCGCACCAGTCACCCAAAGAGTTTACGCGCGCCGCTGACCCAGGGCAAGAGAAGACCGCCGCTTCTCGGAACGACAACTGAAAAGCACCTCAGAAGCGACGCCCGTCGCGGCTCATACGATCGACGAGTCGGCCTTGTCAGTGCCTCTCAAAGCTGTAATGCTGTGAGCATCAAAACCCTAGACGGAACGGCGCTCGGCGGTTTTGTGTACAGCTGCCCGGGGCCCTAGTGTACACGTTCGCAAGCATGCCAAAACCTACTCACCTCACCGCGGCAAAAACCGCCCCACCTTGACCCGCGGCGCGCGGGTCCCTTTTGAAAACTCTTTCGATAACTGTCCCGGAAGGACAGTTTTCATTATCCACCCAGAGCCAAAAACGGAGCACAATCGGAGGGGTTTGTACACCTGCCCGGGGCCCTAGTGTACACATCCGCAAACCTACGCAAAACGTTTGTGCGGCAGTACGGAGCGCCTTATATCAGGCCTATATAAGCAGCATATACCCCCGCCGTCGTAACTACGGCAGGGGCCGCGGCCGAGTCGGAGCTCAGTACCAGCTCAGGTCCGCGAGGAGAGAAAGGTGCTCAAACCTACTCACGGCGCTCGCAGCCTAGCGGGGCGGCCGTACCGGGCTAACGCTCTGTGGCTCACGTGCATTTGGTCTCGCGGGTGGAGCGACGCAGCGCCGTGATATTGCTTGACGTGATCCGTGGAGATAAAACGGGCCCCAAGCGGGCGCCGGGGGGACGCACGAGGACGGCGCGGCAGAAAGCTCATGGCGTCGCCCGCTACTCGTGAGTGCTCGGCGGCTTCAAGCGGACCGAGGCGACCGTTTCCGGTGTAGGCGATACGTTAGCCGGGATGCCTGAGCAGACCCCAAATCCGACCACCGATTATCCCGTTGGGACCGTCCTAGCGTGCCCGGAGTGTGGCTCCACCGAACGCCTCGGAGAATTGGAAAGAGTGGAGGCCATTAGCGAGGCTGAGCGAGTAACCGTCGGCGAGGAAGGACTCGTCTACCAGTGGAGCGGCCACACGGACTTCTTCCAGGAGAACAGCGAGGCCATCGGGGTGGTGTGCAGGACGTGCGACTGGGAAGGCCAGGAGGCCGAGCTCGTCGCAGCGCGCGGTCAGCAGTGCGCCACCGGAGGACCCTCACCGATATATGAGACGTATATAAGCGTGATAGAGGCTTCATAGCGCTCGTATATAAATCCGATATATCGGGATCGTAGGCGCGGAGGCATCTTCGGGTTGATGCTGCATACGGCGGTGACAGCAGATACCTGAAACACAGCCACGGCCTGTGCCGGATCGAACAAACGTCGAATTATTCTGCACGACCGGAGATACGCGATCCCCTTTTCTCATGAACTACTACACACACAACAACACAAACGAAGGGAGTCAAGCAGGGCAGAATCGGCCGACGGCGCGCTTTCACGCTGAGGTCCACCGGGCAACCGTGGAGGACGAGCTGACCACGCTCGCGCCGGACGGCGACGTGGCGATGGTGATCACGGCGAGCGACGACCGTGATCTCAACGTCTACGCGCTGGAGATGCCGCAGGACCGAGCTGAGCACGAAGGTTACTGGTACGCAATCTCCTCGCAGCTCCACGACGACCAGGCTCGTGCCGCCGCGTTCACGTTCACAGCCGTGGTCGGTGACGGGCAGGAAATGGTTTGCGTCCTCGCCTCAGACCGTGACGGCGGCGAGGAGGCGTGGACGGCTCGGCTCATTCGCAGCGCGACCGAGCCCCCCAGGATCGTGTCATGGGTCCGGGGGGAACCCGGGGGCACGATCATGTTCATGCTGCACGCCAGGGTCTGCAACGTCGCGGGGCTGAACGAGCTCGCACACAACCGGGGTGGCGTGCCGCCCGTGTTCCGGTCCTTGCTCGGCCCGGAGCCGCCGGCGACGCAATAAGCCATATATAGAGCCGATATATCGCCTATATAAGCGATATATCGGCTCAATATACTCGCGTCGGGGACAGCAGCTCTCCCGTGACCGGCCCCCGAATGGATGTACGCTCGGCTCTATGAAGCCGTACTCGGAGAACATCCAGACCTTCGGAGCAATGTTTGAGGGCTACGCCTCCGCCACCAGCCGCTTCCACGAAGCCGCGAAGACGCGCGACGCCACGGCAGCCTTCGTCCCGCTCTTTGAGGCGCTGAACTGGGCCGTCGCGCTGGACGACCGCGCGGCGAAGCACTGGACGCCTCACGGCGAGCCGCTCGGCTTGGGCTGGCGCGAGTCGGTGCAGGACGCGGAGATCATGGAGGGCGTCCGCTTCGTCCGCAACAGCGTTCATCATCAATGGTCGGACGCGCTCGTGCTTGACGAGCGCGGGATGACCTTCCCAATGACTTTCCCTGCCGTGTTCTTTGAGTGGCGATGGTGCTCAGCTCGCGACCTCCCGGAGCCGGAGCCGGGCCGCCGCCGTGACGAGGCCGGGGAGGAGGTCTATCGGCAGTTGCTTGAGGGCCAACCGGCGCGCCTCACACTGGAAACGCTCGCTCGGGCGTTCTACTTTCTCCGTCAGGTATTGGAGCCGAGCAGTCTCAGGAGGACGGGAGCCCCTCCAGTCGTTACCAGCTCGTAGGAGGGTTATGGGGGAACGCCGATCGGTTGCACTCGCGGTCGCTGGAGCCCTGTTCGTTTCAGGCTGCGGCAGCTCCGCAACGAAGACCGTGACGGTGCAGCAACCGGCGGCGACCCAGACCGCGGCGCTGGCGCAGACTGTCGTGCATATCTACGCGCCGTACTCCGCTGAAGGCACGCTCACTGTCCCTGTCACCAAGACCGCGGCGGGGGAATGCTTCACGGGCTCAATCATCAGCCAGCGTTCCGACGCCTGGCGCTGCAACGACGGGAACGAGCTGCAAGATCCCTGCTTCGCCGCAGTCCTCAACGCACGCTCCGTCGTCTGCCCGCAGAACGGCCCCTGGTCGGGCCAAGTGCTCCGCATCATGCTCGCCAAGGGCCTCCCGAGCAGCGGAGCCAACATCTTGCGAGACAACAACGCCACCAAGCCGCCCCTGACCGACCCCGCCTGGGCCATTGAGCTGAGCCGCGGGTCACGGTGTCTCTTCCTGGCCGGCACGAGCAGCATCGTCGCTGACCTGCGCCAGAACTACGAATGTTCTGGCGGACTGAGCCTTTACGGCAACGAGACGCGCTCCTCGGAGCCGTGGACCATCTTCGGTAGGCACGGCTCCACGGGCCAGTTGACGCCGGAGACAATCGTCGCGATCTGGTTCTAGCTCCCGCTAAAAGCTCCTCAAACCTACGCAACGAACCGCAGCCGGAACTGGCCGTTTGCAGGGCTATCCTGGGGAGGGATGCCAGATGTAACCGCTACTGAGCTGGCTCGGGGGGTTAGGTCCTCCACGTACAAGGCGCCCCCACGGGACGGCGAGCCGGCGCCCGCGTTTCTCGTCATGCCCACGACGGTGGGCCGGAAGGCCGTTCAGACCTTCCACGTGGAAGGCGCGGCGGCGGCCCGGGCCTACCTCGGCGACAAGCTGGAGGCCTGGCTCAACCACACGAACCCGAGCATGCGCGGCAACGCCACGAACACCGTCAAAGCACTGGACACGTACATCAGCGCCGACGCCCTGGACGGCTGTGCGTTCGTCGGGCACGGCGAGAACGTCGTCCTGAGCCTGCCGAGCGGAAGCGTCAAGACGCGGGTGGACGTGGTGATGAATCGCCAGAAGGAGCTATCCGGTCGGGCCGTGTTCTGGGACGGCCAGCCGATCACCGTCAACGAGGCGCAGGTAATCGCGTACCCCTACGCGGAAGCGCTACAGCGCATGTACCCGAACGAGACGATCGTCGACATCTGCGTCTGGCAGGTCCGCCGCGGCAACCTCTTCGTCGTCCCCGTCGCTGAAGCGCTCGCGCGCGCCGCCGAGGCCGACGCGGTGCTCGCTCGTCTCTAGCCGATCCCGCGCGGCTCACGGCCGCGCACCTGAAAGCCCGGGACCCAGCTGAGCGCCAGTCTCCGACCGTGCGTCCGCACTCGCGGCGATCATGGTCGTGTGGCGGAAATCAGTTCAGAGCTCCATGGCCGGTCACGGTTCCGACTCCCCTCGGGCCGCCCGACGATCTTCGTCGTGGAGATCGTGTATCTGCTCGCGCTCGCGGCGCTCTTCTGCGCGTATGAGCTCTCGAGCGGCTTCCGCTCGGCGCTCCCCTCCAGTCTCGGCTCGCTGCCCGTCGGCGTTCCCTGGTTCGGCGCCGTCGGCGGCACGCTCATAAGCCTTACCGGCGTCTTCAAGCACGCCGACAACTGGGACCCAAGCCTGGAGCTCTGGCACTGGGGCCGGCCGCTCGTCGGCGCGTTCGTCGGCTCGATCGGCGCGCTCATGTTCCTCGTGATCGTCGACTCCGCGGCCGCCCAGCCGAAGCACATGAACGCAGCGGTGTTCGACGTGGTCGCCTTCCTCGTCGGGTACCGCGAGGACACCTTCCGCAGCCTCATCAAACGTGCCACCGACCTCCTCTTGTCCCCGGGGGAACCGAAAGCGGACACCCCCGCGGCTGCGCCCCCAGCGGCCCCGCCACCGCCGGCGCCCCCGCCGGCGCAAGGCGAAGCCGAGAACAGCTAGTCACGCCCGCCACCGAGAACGTCGCCGCGGAAGCGACGCACCACCCACGAGACGCATCCGCACGCGGACCTATACTCGCACGAACATGCGTTCGCCCAAGCCCAGAAAAACAGGAACAGCGTGAACCTCACGACGTTCTTCGTCGAGTCGCTGATCGTGCACGACGTGCCGCGCCGCACGAGCGAGGCGACGGCCGGGGCAATCGTGTTCTCCGACGCTCCATCGGATATCGACGCGTCCCTGCGGAACTTCTTCCGCGAGCGCACGATCAGGAGCCTGACACGCCAGGCTTACGAGGTTCAGCGCGACCCTGACCAGGGCTCGCCCGTCCCCCAACACGTCCTCGACCTCATCGCCGACCCGAACAAACTCGTCGCGCGCTCACAGGAGATCGCCCGACACCTCTGGGCCTCGCAGACCGGCGTGAACCCAGCTGGGCTGCTCGTCGTGATGCTCGGAAAACTCGAAAACGCCCCCTGCGTGAGCATCCTGAAGCTCGAGCGGGAGGACGCGATCCGCGTCGCGCAGATGGAGCGCGACGGCCACCTCACGTTCAACATCGCACACCTGCGCGACCTCATGCTCGGCAAGAACACGAAGCTGTTCAAGGCGTCCTTGTTCACGGCGTCCGGCGAGGACGTCAACGGCCTCGTCTCCGACGACCAGCGCGGCTACGACCCGCACTCGGAGATCGCCCAGTTCTTCCTGCGCCGGTTCCTCGGCTGCCGCCTCAAGCGCGCGAACGACGTCACGACGAAGGCGTTCTTCGAGGCCTCGCAGGACTGGATCAACACCGAGGTCGCCGACGAGACGAAGAAAGCCCGCTACGAGATCGCGCTGCTTGCGCAGATGAACGCGCCGAGCCGGACGATCACGCTCAAAGACTTCGCCGAGTCGAGCCTCGACACGGCGGACCGCACCCCGTACAAGGAGTACGTGGGCGCGCGCGGGGTGCCCGGCACGAGCATCGCGAAGGACAACAAGCTCATCGAGCTGAGGATCCGCCAGCTCACCTACGCGACGACTCAGGGACTGCGCCTCACCGGCACACACGAGAAGATGCAGGAGCTCGTGGAGGTCAAGCCCGACGGGCCGGACGGGCCCGTCATCGAGGTGCGCGACGGACTCAAGGATGTCCGTGGCGGCCGCTGACTTCGAGCAACTGAGCGACCGCTACGCCGCCGAGCGCCCGCGCTACCAGCGCCTCGCTGAGCAGCTCGCAGGCGCGGTCGACGAGCGCCTGCGAGCTCGCGGACTCCAGCCAGTCGTGGTCTGGCGCGCGAAGACCGTCCAGTCGTTCGTGAAGAAGGCTCTGCGGAAGGGCTACGCCGACCCGATGACGGAGATCGGCGACAAGGCGGGCGTGCGAGTCATCGTGGACTTCGAAGCCGACATCGAGGTCGTGCGCGAGGTCGCCGAGGAGCTCTGCACGATCGTCGCGAGCGAGGCGAAGCGGGACGCCATGGCGTACAACGAGCTCGGCTACCTCGGCCTGCACCTCCAGGTCCAGCCGCAGGCGGAGGCCGTCGTCGCCGCGGACCGCGAGGATCTGCTTTCGCTCTCCGCGGAGATACAGGTGCACACGAGGGCGCAGAGTGCCTGGGCCGTCGTCTCCCACGAGTTGCTTTACAAGGCGCCCCACGAGCTCTCCGCGGAGATCAAGCGCGGAGTGACGCGCTTGGTGGCGCTCGTTGAGCTCTTCGACGCCGAGATCGCTCGCTTCCGCGAGGCGATCGACGGCGATCCGGATCACCGCGAGCTCGCGCTCCTCGCGCCGCTGGACGACGAGATCGTGCGCTTCACCGCGCGCCGGCCGGACCTCGCGCTCTCGGCGATCGTGGTGCCGCCGCTCGCGAGGCTGTACGGCGTGGAGCCGGAGCGACTCTACCCCGAGATCCTCGAGCCCTTCATCCGCTCCCACGAACACGAGCTCAAGGACCTGTTTGATGCGTATCGTGACGACGACCGTGCCAATCCGTTGCTCTTCCAGCCGGAGGCCCTCCTGATCTTCGAGTTGCTCGAGCGTGACCGCGACCGACTGCGTGAGGCCTGGCCGGCCGATCGCATCCCGTTCGAGCTACTGGAGTCGCTCGAAACGATTTGGGGAGCGGAGCTGTGAGCGCGCGGCCGCAAACTCGCGCGACGTGCCCCCGGCTCGCGTCGCTCCTGCAGCACGAGCTCCGCCTCCTCGGCGTGGCGGAGACGCAGCCCGTCGACTGCGGCCGTCTTGAGCTCGTCACGCGCCTGTACGACGCGGCCGGTCCACCGCCGGAGCTCGCGCTCGCCGCGTTCATAGACACGCACCGAGACATGCTCACCGGCCTCTACGCCGCGTACCGCGACGACCCGCGAGCACGTGCGTTTGCCGGTGCACCCGAGGCTCTCCTCGTCTTCGAGCGCCTGGAGCACGACCCCGACCGCTTGGTCGACCTCTGGAGGCGTCACCTCCCGTACGACGAGCTCGAAGAGCTTGCCGCGTTCTACGGGCTCGGCGTCTGACGAGCGCACCGGCTGCCTCGCTGAAGCGCGGGGACGGCCGCGTGCCGACCACGCCGCACCCATGAACTACCGAGGGGTCGCAGACCTGCCCTGCGAGCAGGTCCCTGCGAGCAGGTCCTCCGGACGCACGTCAGGGGTTCGCGGTTGCGGCGTCGGACACGGCGAGATCAAGGACGTAAACGGCGCCGTCCACCGTGTCGTCGTCGGCGGCGAGACCGATGACGAAGTTGAGGAAGGAAACGTCGGGCTTCTCATCCGTCGGCTCGGCGACGGCTCCCCACTCGGGCCAGCGATGGACGCACACGCCGCTCCACGCTTGGTGAGTGTTCACGTAATACACGTGGTCCGGAGCCAGATGGGGGTCGGATCGGAGCAAGTCGACGTAGTAGCCGCGCTGCACGATTCCCTCGTCGGCCAGGTCCGCGATGAGGTCGCGGAACTCGGCGCCGGCCAGCTCGTGTTGCAGACGCGTCACGTCGTCGAGTTGGTACGCGTCGAGTTCGGCGCAAGGGTCCGCGCTGACGGCGACGAATCTGCTGGCGGCCGCGATTGCCTCGGCGTACTCGCGCGTTGCAGCGACGGTCACGTCTCGGCCGACTTGGTGCGCCCACATCGTGAGCCAGGGCTCGAGCTCGGCGAGCGCGTCCTCGCGGTTCCGCTCGGCCCTGGCGAGGGAGTGCGTGGACGCTTCGGTCTGGTAGATCACGGCGACGCGCTGAGGCGAGTCGAACGGGCCGATGTCGCCGCGTGGCGGCGGCACGGCGTGCCACGCGCCGTCGCGCTTGTAGATGGCGTGCTCGCCGCCGTAGAGGCGGGCCGTGGCGTGGAAGACGTCGCTCTCGCAGAGCCCCGTGACGTCACGCAGCACGAATGGGCTCGCGCCGGGGTGCTCGCGCACCGCTTCCAACACCGTGGTGACGGCGTTGGCGTCGCGGAACTCGGACGACGTCGGCGTGCGCATCCTGCGGGTCGTATCGGGTTGCTGCGCTCGTGGCTTGAGGAGCACCGAGCTGGGCGCCGGGGGTGGAACCGTGCTGTCCGGTTACCATGGTGCGGCCGAGCAGGCTGGAGCCGCGAGAGACGGGGACCATGGAGTCGCTCGAGGAATTTCTAGAACAGCTAAGGATCGTCCTGGAGGAGGCGACGTTTGAGGGCGAGGGGTTGGTGCCGTCGTACCTCCGGCCGCTCCTCCAAGAGGCATGGCCCGAGGTCGCCGTGCATTACAAGAGCCTCGAAGGCGCTGTGGCTTCGGGCGAGCTCGAGAAAGAGCTCAGGGAGCGCGGACTGCGCGGGCCTCAGTTCCAGGTCAAGGCCGAGGGGTTCCGCCGCCACCTCTGGCTCTTTCGCAGCGAACGGCAGCCGCGCTGGCTCAAGAAGCTTCTGCGGTGGGCGGACATCATCCTCGGCTCCCTAGCCTCGATCCTCCCCGGCGGGGACGCGGTCCAGGAGTTCAAGGAAGCCGTCGGGGCTGGCGCGGAAGACATGGACGATGGATCAGCAGACGAAGCCGAGGGCGTGCCTCCTGACACCGAGGGGTAAGCCCCCACGCCCGGGCACGCAGTGAGAGGAACCCAGGCGCGGACGGAGGCGATCGTCGGTGCGAGCGGCTAGCTGTTGCGGCGCGCGTGGCGGACAAGATCCTCGATGGAGCTCAGGCCGGTCTGTTCCCTCAGCGTGTCCAAGCGCATGTCGGAGCGAACGCCGAAGTCGACGTCGTACTCGCGCTCGATGTTTCCGACGAGGGTGTCGCCTCGCTTCTGCCGCAGCTCGCCGCTGTCGTCGCGGGTGCGGTCGGTGTGCATGTTCTTGGCGCGTTCGTGACGCTGGCTCATGACTCTCCTCTCAGGTTGGTGACCGAACGTACGTTCCCATTCTACCGCGAGCCCGGACAGACGACTCAGCGGTACCGTCGCTCCTGAGCTTGGGCTCACTCCTCATCACGCGCTGCGAGCTCGGCCTCCTGCTGGCCGCTCGTTGTTCCCGCGTCGCAGCTCCTCCTGCGCGAGCTTGCGCAGCCCTTCCCAGCCGCCGTGCAGTTCAAGGGTGGCGAGGACGGGCGCGCTCTCCTGCGCCGCCGCCCAGCTGCTGTACCCGCGCTGCGTGGAGCGCGATCCCGCGGCGTGCTCCAAGTAGCGCGCGACGCTCGCGATGCAGTCCTCGCGGGTCCACTTGCTAAGGCGATGCGCGCCAAGGCGACGCTCGCCGGGCCGCGCCGCGCCCACGTCGCGCGAGTAGTCGGGCCGGGGAGTGGGGCGGGGAGTGGGGCGGCTGTTCCGCGGCGGACGGCCGACGGGGCGCCGCACCACCTTGGGAGCGGTAAGGCCGTTCGCACGGCGCCGTGCGAGCCATTCCTTACGCCCGGCGCTGAACTTGACGCGGCGCGGGTCGGGGTAGGGGATGCCGTTCCCGCGAGCGAACTCCTGCAAGTCCAGCACCGTCGGCTGGACGCCGTAGTGGTCGTGGAAGCGTTCCATGAGATCCGGTAGCGACGGCGCGCGTTTCTCTCTGGGCCGCGGCGGGCGCTGGTGCGGCAACTTCAGCCCGGCTATGCGTAGCGCCTCATCCCACGAACCAAGCTTGTAAATGACCTCTCGGGGCGTGGGCAGGGGAAGGTTGCCGCCGTGAACCCACCGCGCGCGGTCCGTGCGCAACATCTCCTCGCACTCCGCCTGGTACTCAGTCACCGACACTGTGTCCGCCGAGAGGCGCCCGGCGACGATCGTGAGCACCGCCGCGACGTGCTCCTCCGTCAGCCAGCTCTCCGACGTTGGCCCGCGCGACTTTGCTCCGAGCGCGTGGGCGTGCCGGTCCTCGGGTTCGTGGGCGACCGCGAGCACGAGCGACCACGGCCAGCCGAGGCGTTCCGCGATCCGCTTCGCCCCCGGAAGGTCGGCGTGCGTCGCGCTCGCAGCCCGCGCGACGTCAAACGCGCGTTGCGTGACTGCTTCCGGCTCATTCGGGCTTGCGAGCACGGCGACCTCGCGCACCCCGCGGAGGAGCATGAGCGGTTCGCGCGCCACACACAAGCGTTTCGCCGTGGCCGCGATTCCCCCTGCCGCCCTGCGTCCCCGCGCAAGGCCGTAACCGGCTCCGCAGCCTGCGGTACAGCCGTCTGGTAGACCTCCACGTTTGTGCAAGGTCAAGCTGAAACCGTAGCTGTGGCGCTCAGCCGTCTGGGTGGGCTTCGCGTTCCCTTTGCCGTTGGTACACGCGGAGCTTCACTTCATCGAGAACTCTCGGATCAGCTTGGGGCAGAGAGCCGAGCTCCATTTCGCTGTTCGGCTCTGTCTCACCCGGGTGGACGGTTGCTGCGCCGCCTGTGCATCTCGGCATCCAGGTCTGCGAGCCGATCCTCAATCTTGTCGTCAGGTCGCCGTGTGTCGTCCGGGACCGCGGCCGCATAACGCCGAGCTTCCTCAAAATCCCCCAGTGCACGCTCAGCCCGGCCCCGGGCGTCCGCGGAAGGGTTCTGCAATGAAGCGGCAACGTCGGCGTCAGCGAACACGGAGCCGGGTCGGCGCCGGAGTGGCGACTGTGAACCAGATGGATCCGGGTCGCCGTAGGCCCTCAGTGCGCCGTGCAACGGCGGCTTGGCGGCCTGCCGATAAACCTCGATCGCGTGACGATCCACGGCATATGCGCGGCCGTCCGGCATTGCATTTGCTGGGCCGACCCTGCCCGCCCATGTGATCTTTGCGGGCTGCGCGCCGGGCACGTCGGAGATCACATACATCGCGGGATGCACGTGAGCGTACTCACCCTCGTTTACCTCGTCATCCGCGATGACGACGGTCAAGTTGCAGTTCTCTGGCCACCCGACGAGGAGCATGTCTCGCTGGTCCGATCCTAGCCGCGCAATCTGTTCCTCGCCGAGTGCTGGCTTGTCGTCCCTGGTCTCCTCCAAATCGCTCAGGAAGGGTGAAACACTCGCGGAACCGATCGCAGCCGCGTTGTCTGCGTTGTGTTTGCGGGTTCGCTCCTTCTTACCGTGTCCCCTTGATGACGTGTTTGGCATGAGCGTTAAAGAGTTCAAGGAATGAGACCACGAAGACTGATACCTGATCGAATACTCCTTACTCGCGAGGCTTACGTTCCCCGTGTGAGCTGGGAGCGAAGCAGCGCCAAAGTGAGAAGCCACGCCCCGGAGACTGCCGGAGAGGTCTCATTCCTTGAATATGTTAAATGATAACTTCTGTTCAGCTCGCTGTCAATGAGTTGCCGTCACGAAAACGCGTCCAAGGAGAAAAAGCGTCCATATACTATGAAGTATGAAGGAAGATTATCCGCTGATCTCTGTGATCACGCCGACCCATGACCCAGCGGCCCCGTATCTCGAGGAAGCGTATGAGGGCCTCCTCGGCCAAGAAAGCGCGGCTTGGGAGTGGATTCTCCAATTTGATGGTGAGAGCTGGGAACTGCCCTCTTATTTGGTCGGGGACCCAAGGATCACGTTGGAGTGCAACGGGAAGCACCTCGGGATCGCGATGACGCGTAACCGAGCGCTCACGCGGAGCCGTGGTCAGTTCATACAAACGTTGGATGCGGATGACATCTTCTTGCCCGATGCGTTGGCGGCGACTGCCGAGGTCCTACAGCGGGGCGGCTACGCATACGCGCTCGGATGGCACGCTGACTTGTTTGAGGACGGACGGAGGGAGAAAGCGACCCTCTATCTCCCCCTGGGGGAGATCCCACCAGGGAGGGTGATTGAGTACTGGTATCAGTTCAGCGCCCCCCCGTACTACGGCAAGATGCCGTTCACGATGCCGTGTGTGATGTGGCGGCGGGAGATCCTCTTCGCGTACGGCGGCTGGACCGCAATCGAGGTCGGCGAGGACACCGACCTGTTGCTCGCGGTCGCCGAGGATCACACCGGCTTCTACCTGGACCGGGAGACCATGCTCTACCGCCGTCACGGGGCGTCGACGATGCACGGCGGTGAATATTGGGACGTGCAGCGACCCCGTGATCACGCGTTCATGGCGCAGAGGCCAAGGGCGATTCGGAAGCTAAAAGGCCTGCCCCGGCGGCCCGGTGATACCTTCAAGTTGCGCACGGGGGATCCGAAACTGGTCTCCGTGATCACGCCCGCGCAGGATCTAGCGACGCCGCACCTGAAGGACGCGTACAAAAGCTTGCTCGCGCAGGGAGACGATGTCGAGTGGGAGTGGGTGTTGCAGTTTGACGGCGCTGACGAAGACTGGGTGAGTCCACACTGGCTCGGAGGGGACTCGCGCGTGCGCGTCGAGTGCAACGGCGCCCACTGGGGAATCGCGATGACACGCAATCGAGCGCTTTCACGCTCGCGCGGACTCTTCATTCAGACGCTCGACGCGGACGATATGCTGCTGCCGGGCGCGCTCGCTGCTGGCGTCTCCGGGTTGGCCGATGAGAGGCTGGCGTACTCTGTTGGGAGAATATTACACTTCGTCAACAGCAACCCGTCTCTCGAGGACGACTCCGGGTGCCCGCGAGTGAAGGAGATTCCCTTCGGAGAGATCTCGGCCGGTGCAATACCGGACTACTGGGATATCCACGACAATCCTCCCATCGCGGAGAACGCGATTATGTGGCGCCGGCCATTCCTCTTTGCGTACGGCGCATGGACCGCCTTGCAGGTCAGCGAGGACTCGGGCCTGCTGGTTGCGGTCACGATGGACCATCCTGGTGTGTATCTTGACCAATACACCCTTATCTACCGGCAACATGAGACGAGCACGATGCACCTCCCCGGCTTCTGGGATCGCGACAGGCCGCGTGCTCATAAGTTCGTCGCAGAGCGGGTCAAGGCTAGAAGGCGGCTTAATGCGGAGTGTTTGCCTCTCAATCGCGGTTCCAACGGCAGGGCGGGCGACGACGCTCAAGCGTTTCGCCGCGGCCGCAATTGCCCTGACGCCAGGACTCCCCGCGCAAGGACGTAACCGGCCCGAAGTCTGCGGTATAAGGGTTTGATGCACGTCCACATCTACAAGATCAAGCTGGAGCCGCTGCTCTACTACCCCACCTCGCTCACGGCCGAGGTGTTGGCCCAGCACCTCGCGGGCGACGCTGTGATCCACGAGTGCGCCCCGCACCCGTCCGGGTCGCAGCTCGTGACCATCGGGCTTCAACGCGACCGCGACTCGCACGAGGAAGCGCTGAACGAGCTGCTGCTCGCCGCGCAGGAGCTCGGCTACGCGTTCGTGGAAGGCATGATCACGAGGGTCGCGGACCGCGCGCTAGAAATGGCGCTCGGGGGCGGCATCGGCGGGTTCGGCGTTGGCTCAACAACCGAGAACGGCGAAACCGCGGTGCTCGGCGCCCTCGCCGGGTGGTGTGTCGGCCTGCTCGTCGGCGCGAACATGCAGAAGGTGGAGGTCGTCTACCGCGCGCAGTTGACGAGCACCGGCTGGGACCTTACGCGCGTAGCCCGGCAGCCAGTCCCGTCGCGCTCCGCGGTCCAAGCCGGCTAGACCTGCTGACCCCCGCCCTGCGCTTGGCGGCGCACGGCTTCCCAGCCCCCGAACGTCTGGATCGTGGCGACTGCCGGCGCGTCGCCCCGGGGCTGCGCCGCGGCCCAGTCGGCGTACCCGCGCTCTGTGGACCGCTCGTCGCGGCGGAGCTGGGCGACGTAGCGGGCGACTGCGGCCGCGCAGCCCACGCGCGTCCACTTGCCCCGGCGGCGCTCCCCGGGCCGTGCCGCGCCCACGTCCGTTGAGTAGTCGGGCGCCCGGCGGCCGCGGCCCCCGACTCGCTTGACGACCCGCGGCTCCGGCAGCCCGCAGTTGCTGCGTGACGCGACCCATTGCGCGACCGCTTCGCCGAAGCGCTGCGCGCGTTCCGACGGGTACGGCACGCCGTTGCCGCGCGCGAACGCGCGCAGGTCTCGCACCGACGGCTGGAATCCGTGCTCATCGTGGAAGCGTTCCAGGAGGTCCGCGAGCGTCGGAGCTCCCGGATGATTCTGACCTTTGCCGCGCTCGCTCGTCTCGTTGAGTCCAGCGATGCGCAACGCCGCGTCCCACGAGCCAGCGCGCGCGATGATCTGCTCGTCGTCGGGCAGGAGGAGCCAGCGGCCGTTCCGCGGCCGCGCGCGGTCCCCTGCGAGGAGTCTCGCTCGGTCCACCCGGTAGTCCCGCGTCGTCACGGAGTCCACGCCGAGGCGCCCTGCGACGAGCTGGAGCACCACGCAGACGTGTTCCGCCGTCAGCCAGTCCTGCGCGCGCTCCCTCGCCTTCACCGCGAGCGACTGGTTCTGCCTCGCCGCGGGCTCGTGGGCGACGGCAACGACCGCCTGCCACGGCAACCCCAGCCGTTCCGCGATCCGCTTGGCCCGCGGCAACGAGGCGTGCGCCGAGCTGCGCTCGCGCGCAGCGTCAAATGCGCGCTGGCTCACGCACTCGGGCTCGTCGGGTCGCGCGAGCGCCGCGACCTCGCGAACGCCTCGCAGGAGCATCAGCGCTTCCACGTCCGCCGTGTTCCGCGACGACGACTTTTCGGTCGCGGCGTCAGCGCGCCCTGGCCACGGTCACGCCGACCGCGGCGTGGTCGGGTATGTGCTCGCCGGCGCGGGCGTTGGGCGCAACGACTCGTCCGGCGCGTACCTTGCGTGTGCGCTTGTAGTGGACGCGGCCGACGCGGCAATGCCGCTCGGCGAGGAGCTCGCGCACGTGCTTCAGGCTCGCCCCGGCTTGAATCCGCGGAACGACGCAGACGACGCGGGCGCCGCCGAGGGGACGCGAACTGCCGGCCGTCGCGTCGCCGCCAACGTTCGTGCCGTTGCCCGCTGCGCCGTTCCCGCCGGCTTTGCCGGGGTTGGCGGTGGAGCCGCTCGTGAGCTGAGCGGGGCAGCCCGCGATGACGGCGCCGGGGGAGACTTCGACCCCCGCGAGGCTCGTGCCGGGCGCGAGGTTGAACGTTCCCGCGGCGAGGGAGAGCTGGGCTCCTTCGCTCTGCCACGAACCCGTCGAGCATTCCGTCGGCACCCCGCCGCCGCTGAAGACGAGCGCGCCCTGGCGGGCCGCGATCGTGCCGTCGTTCGTCACGGGCAGACTGACCGTGACCGCGTTCACGCCGTCCTCAGTCTGCACGGTGCCCCTGTTGATGAGCGCTTCGCCGACGTACGTCCACGTAGGCGAGTAGCGGTAGATGGTCGCGCCGTGGGTTTGGCGCGCGCAGTCTTCGGACACGACAACTTCGCTGTCCAGGCCGAGCACGCCTTCGTTGATGATCTGCGCGTGGTTGAGGAGGCCGACCTGCTCGCCTCCGACGTACCGGCGCCCCACGTGGAGCGTGCCGCGGTTCACCACGTGGGTGTTGTTGACCAGAAGCTGGCCACAGCCAAGTTCGCCAAGTTCGCCCACGGCACCGCGTTCCAGCGTGATCGTGCCGGAGCCCGTGAGGCCCGAGTATCCGTTGATGAACAGTTCGTGGCTGAGCACGAGTTCGGCGCCTTCGTCAACGACCAGATCGGTGCCGTTGACGCCGACTGATTCGAGCGTGCTTGATTCCCGCAGGTAAAGCTCCGTGTTCGTGAAGACGCTGCCGCCGTGAACCGCTCGAACCGTGACCGAGGCGGGGACGCCGGTTTTAAACCAGAGGCTCGCGGTGACGCCGGCGGGGATGCAGACAACGTCTTCGCGCGTCGGCACACGCCCCGTGTTCCAGTTCGCGGGTTCGCTCCATTTGGCGTTGCTCGCCCCGACGAACGAGTCCGTGCAGGGCGCGGCGCTGCTCGTTGATGGCACGGCCAGGCCAGGTGCGCCCCGCTCGACTTGGGTCGTCGCGTTGCTCGCCGCGGGGTACGCACCGGCGGCGCCGACCACGGCGACACTTGCGCTCAGTACGACTGATCTTGCTCGTTTAGCTCTGCCCATCGTTTGTGCCTCCTTGCAGTTCGTTGACAATGGATCTGGTCGTTGTACCGCACGATAGGACTTTTATGCTCTAACGTCGTCGATCGTTCTACGCGAGGCTGCCGCAATGCCACCGCGCCGCCAGAGCCAGCCGAGATCGCCGGAGCACGCCGCGCTCGGCGAGGCGATCCGGCAGCGACGGGAGAAGCTGGGGCTCTCGCAGGAGGCGCTGGCCGACGCCGCAGGCGTCCATGTGACCCACCTCGGAGGCGTGGAGCGAGGCGTGCGGAATCCGAACTACACGACGCTCGTGAGGATCGCGCAAGCTCTGAGCGTGTCGCCGGGTGCGCTCGTGACCGCTGCGGACAAGCTGCGCGGCGACCGCGCGCCGCGGCGAAGTCGCCGTCCTCACAGCTGATTAAGCGCCTCCGAGTTGGCGACGGCGGGACGACAGTCCACGATCGGGCCCGGTCGGTCGCGAAGAGATGACGCGCGTCGGATAGTCCCGGTTGAGTCGGAGTCAGACCCTATTTTCTTCTCGATTCCGAGGGCGTAATGATCGTGAAGAAAGAAACCTTGAATATCACCCTTAGCGCCTCGGGGCTCGTCGTCTCGATCATCGCGCTCCTCATCACGGTCATGGGCGCCCTCGCGGCCGTCGTCATCACGGCGTTCCTCGGCGGGCTCTTGATCGGGGTGTTCATCACCTATTACGCGAGCGGTGACCGAAAAACCTAAGGAAGAGCCTCGATTTCTGAAACGTCGCGGCCCGATGCGGAACCGTCAGCGTCAGGCCGCGACCGCGAGCGGCCCGATGTCCAGCTCCATCGCGGGCACGACCCAGTACGAGTCGTCGCCCACGAAGCGCACGCCACAACGGCTTGGCACGTCCAGGCCGTAAGGCCCCTCCCGCTGCTCCACGGCATACACGACGCACTCACGGCCCTGGTGCTCACGCAGGCCGTAGCCGGCCCGGACACTCCGGTAGGTCGCGTGCACCCGCGGGGTGCCGCGGTGACCGTCCGCGTCTAACTCTGGCAACTCGCGCTCGAGCCGACGCGCAACGGTAGCCCAGAACACCTCGCGTTCGTCGACGACGACTCCATACCGGCTCGTCACCGGGTAGCCGGAACGCGCGTACTCCTCCACCCAGTACAACCGGAAGCTGGTCCCGTCATAAGCACGTCCATATATGGACTCGACGTACCGCGCGTACCGTGGCCTGCGCCGCGGCACCGCGTCGAGCTGGAAGCACACGCTCGGAACACTGCCGTACGACGCTCGCCACAAACGCCGCTTACTGCCACGCCCCGCCCCCATCACCAAGAAGATACGTCGAGCATGCCGCGTCTGTAAAGCCTGGAAGCCGCGATCGGCCAATTTTGTGCCGGTAGCGAGACCGTGCGCTGTGCGAGCGGCTTGTCCTCGCCGCATGCATTCGTCGCGCGTCGCTATTGCCGCAGCCGCTCGGTGAGCGAGAGCTAGGCGGTCCGCATCGCGGCCACGGTCGCGCGGGCCTCCGCCGGCGCGCCGCCGAAGAAGCCCCATGCGGCCACGAACGCTCGAGCGGCCGTGGCCGTGCCCCCGCGCAGCATCTGACGCTCCGCCCGCGGGTCACTGACCCGGCTGGCAACGTTGAGCGCCTTCTGCGTCTCCAGTAGCGTCCTCCGCGCGGCCTGAATGAAAGCTTGGTCGGGCGCGGCTGCGTAGCGCTCATCGTCAAGCACCCGCCGTGCCGTGCTCAACGTCTGCGCCGCCATCGCTGCCCCGTCGGCGCCGCGGCCACGCGCCTGGCGAAGGAAGGTTGCGTAGTCCACGAGACCAACGCGCCGCAGCGCGGCCTCGGCCCACTCGGTCATTTTGTCGCACAGACGGTAGTAACGCCCGAGTTCGTCCTCGGGCGTGCCCGGCTCTTCGGCGGCGTCGTATGCGGCCCTGAGAACGCCCTCGCCAGCGCCGGGCGGCAGGGATTTCGCAACTTCCAGAGCGAAGAGCTGGGGGAGGGTGTAGCGGGCTTCAACCATCAGCACATTGTAGGCGCCAGCGGCCCAGCGAGGGCGCCGACGGGGCGGCTGATCTCGCGCTTCCACGCGGCGTGTCAGCCGAGCGAGCGTAC
Source organism: uncultured Solirubrobacteraceae bacterium (assembly GCA_963734225.1). Classification (GTDB taxonomy): domain Bacteria; phylum Actinomycetota; class Thermoleophilia; order Solirubrobacterales; family Solirubrobacteraceae; genus Palsa-744. The sequence continues at coordinate 541,403 of CAVTGI010000017.1, read as the reverse complement.
CGTCGCCGTCCTGGCGTACGCTCTCAAGCATGGTGCCTGAAGCCTCCACGTGCCGCCGCCCACACCTGGAGCTCGCCCTGCCGACGGTGGCGTTATGACAACTTACGAGGGCCGCCTCGAGCTGACCTGGACGAACAAGGATCTCCGGCTCCTCGCCCACGAGGACGGCTCCTACGAATGGCTCTCGCCCGCCGACTACCGCGTCGCCGAGATCCGGCTCCTTCATGACGCGGCCACAGTGGGGAGCGTGGGGAAGACCCGCGCCGCCGACAACCTGCTCATCCAAGGCGATGCCCTCAACGCTCTGACGAGCCTTTCAAGGCTCCCGGAGTTCGCAGCCCAGTACCTCGGCAAGGTCCAGTTGGCCTACCTCGACCCGCCCTTCAACACGCAGCAGAGCTTCCTCCACTACGACGACGCCCTGGAGCACTCCGTTTGGCTCACGATGATTCGGGATCGTCTCCTGCAGATTCAGGACATGCTCGCGCCGACCGGCTCGGTGTGGCTCCATCTGGACGACTCGGAGGTCCACCGAGCTCGTTGCGTCATGGACGAGGTCTTCGGTCCGAACAACTTCGTGGCCACGATCGTGTGGGAGAAGGCTCCTGGCGCGAAGGGCGACACCGACATCTCCGACTCGCACGACTACATCTTGGTCTACGCAAAGGAAGCGGCGACCTGGAAGCTGGTGCGTAACTTGCTCGAGCGCAGCGAGTCCCAGCTATCACGCTACGCGAACCCGGATGATGATCCCCGCGGACCGTGGCGGCAGGGCGCTGATGGTACGGCGAAGAGTGGCAACGAGTCACTGCAGTACCCGATCACCCTGCCTTCCGGACGCGTCGTCACGCCGCCCAAAGGAAACTACTGGCGATTCACGGATGCGACCTTCGAGCTCGCGCGTGATGAGGGCCGCGTCTGGTTCGGTCGCCAAGGCGACAGTCTCCCCGTCATCAAGACTTACCTTGCCGAGGCGAAGAAGGGAGTCGTCCCGAGGACGTGGTGGCCCGCTAACGAAGTCGGCTCGAACCAGGAGGCGCGACGGGACCACCTGCGCAGACTGTTCCCCGACCGAGAGCCATTCGCGACCCCGAAGCCGGAGCGCCTCCTTCACCGGATCATCCAGATAGCGACCAACCCCGGCGATGTCGTGCTCGACTGCTTCGTGGGTTCCGGGACCACGGCCGCGGTGGCGCAGAAGATGGGGCGTCGGTGGATCGCGATCGAGATGTCGCCTGAGACGATCCAGGACTTCGCGTTGCCGCGACTGCAGCTTGTCGTCGAAGGGCGGGACCCTGATGGCGCCACCGCATTGACGGGCTGGACTGGGGGCGGTGGCTTCCGGGTTCTGGAGGTCTCACCGTCCATGTTTGAGGCCGACGGCGGACTCGTCTTCCTCGCGGACTGGATGACCAACGGAGCGCTCGCCGAGGCCACGGCCGCTCAGCTCGGCTTCGCCTACGAAGACGAACCACCGTTCTCCGGCAGGAAGGGCCGCACCCGACTCGCCGTCGTGGACGGCATCGCCAACGAGTCGGTCATCCGAATCCTGCACAGCGCGCTGCCCGACGGCGAGCGCGTCGTCGTCTGCGGCACCGGCATTGACACCGACGCGCGCGCGGTGCTGCGCGAGCTCCGCCCCGGCTCCACGCTCCGCAAGGTCCCCGCCGCCCTCCTTGACGAGTACCGCGCGGCCCGCCAGCTCAGCCTCGCACTCGCCGACGACGGCGCCGCCGCGGCGGCGACCTCGAACGGCGCCGTGTCTGCGGTCGGCGCTAAGACTTAACGGGTGCCCGAGCTCCAACTCTTTGAGGACGCCGTCGCCGAGATCGCGTCCCGTCTAGACCTACGCGCGCCCAACCGAGAAGCCGTTGAAACCCTCGCCGCCGAGGTCTCCCAGCACTACGACGTTGACGGCAAGCCGCCGCCGTTTGAGGCCGTCATTGACTCGGCCACGGGCGTCGGGAAGACGTACATCCTCGCCGGCGCGATGGAGCTATTCGCCGCGGCGAACGACGTGCGCGACTTCGTGGTCGTCACGCCCGGTCGGACCATCCTCGAGAAGACACGGGACAACTTCACGCCCGGGCACCCGAAGAGCCTGCTCGGGCCGATGAGCTTCCGCCCCGTCGTGATCACGGCGGAGAACTTCGCGACGCCGGCGATGCGGGCGGCGATGGACGACGAGACTCAGGTCAAGATCTACCTCTTCACCGTCCAGTCGCTCATCAAACCCGAGTCCAAAACCGGGCGGAAGACGCACAAGTTCCAGGAGGGTCTGGGGACCGAGTTCTACGCCCACCTCCAGGGCGTTGGGCGACTCATCGTGTTCGCCGACGAGCACCACTGCTACTACGGCCCCGCGTTCTCCAAAGCGGTCCGTGACCTCGACCCGTGGGTTCTCGTGGGGCTGACGGCGACGCCGGCGAAAAAGACGCCGGAGGACCAGATCATCTTCCGCTACCCGTTGGCCGCGGCTATCGCTGACAAGCTCGTGAAGACCCCGGTGATCGTGGGGCGTCGCGACGACCGCGTCGACGCGACCACGAAGCTCACCGACGGCGTGACCCTGCTCACGGCCAAGAAGGAAGCGCTTGACGCGTACAGCGCGGCCCACGGCGCTGAGACCGTGAACCCGGTGATGCTCGTAGTCGCGAAGAGCATTGAGGAGGCCGACGAGTACGGCACGATCCTCGGCTCGTCGGAGTTCTTCGCCGGCGCCTACGCCGACGCCGTTCTCGTCGTCCACTCCAAAGCCCCCGACGAGGCCCTCGCGGCACTCGCCGAAGTCGAGGACCCCGGTTCGCCGGTCCGAATCATCATCTCGGTCGGGATGCTGAAGGAGGGTTGGGACGTGAAGAACGTCTACGTGATCGCGTCCATGCGAGCCAGCGTCTCCGACATCCTCACCGAGCAGACGCTCGGCAGGGGGATGCGCCTGCCCTACGGCGCCTACACCGAGATCGAGATCCTGGACACCCTGGAGGTCGTTGCCCACGAGCGCTACGAGGACCTCTTGAAGAAGGCCGGTGTGCTCAACAAAGCCTTCATTGACTACCGCACGCGCGCCGCGCTCCGCATCAACGCCCAGGGCGAACCCGTCGTGGTCACCGAGACGGTGGAGATCGGAGCAGAGCCGATAGTCGGCGACGGTGGCGCCGCGGCCCCCGTGGTTGACGGCCAGCCCGCGCCGATCCTCGCCGGCGTGGAGGAGCGAGCTGCACAGGCGAGTCAGGCGGCGCTGAAAATGAAGAGGGAGATCATGCGCCGCCCCGACGCTCCGAAGATCCTCCTTCCCGCGCTGAAGATGACGATCGAGGAGAGCAAGTTCTCGCTCGCCGACATCACCGAGACTGACGCCTTCCGCAAGCTCGGCGCCACGCTCGCGGCCAACCCCGACGGCGAGCTCAACAGAACCCTCGTGGGCGCGCGCGTCGTCGTCGGCCCCGACGGCATCAAGCGAACCGTCTTGGTGCGGTCGGAGGCCGCCGACCACATCCAATCCATCCCAAGCCTCTTCTCGCTCCCGGAACTACGAGAGAACCTGACAGATATCGTGCTCGCGTCGCCGGCAGTACCGGCGCGTAAAGAGGAGCGCGCGGCTCTCCAGCGCTTCCTGGATGCGTTCTTTGAGGGCCTCGGCGACAAAGCCGAGGAGGTGTTGTCGGCGAACCTGGAGCGCGCCGCTGCTCGGCTCGTCCAGCTCGTCGCCACCGAGCAAAGACGCTTCATGCCACCGCCCACGATCGGCGAAGTCCTGAACCTAGAAGAGTTCAACCCGGCTCGCACGACCGACAAGGACGTGACCGACGATCGCTTCGGGCCGTTCAGCAAATCCGTCGCCTACGAGGGTTGGAAGCGCTCGCTCTTCCCCGTGGAGTGGTTCGACACCAACCCCGAGCGCGCGGTCGCGAACATGGTCGACAACGACGGCACGGTCGCGTGCTGGGTCAGGCTGCACATCAAAGAGCTGCCGATCCTCTGGAACTCCGGCGGGCAGCAATACAACCCCGACCTCATCGTCATAGACAACGACGGCACTCACTGGGTCGTGGAGACGAAGATGAACAAGGAAATGGAAGCGGAAGATGTCCTCGGGAAGCGCGAGGCCGCCGTCCGGTGGGCGCAACACGTCTCCGCGAGCGCAGACGTGGACGTGACTTGGCGTTACCTGCTCGTCTCCGAGGCCGACATCGCGACGGCGAAAGGTTCCTGGGAGGCACTGAAGAAGCTAGGCGGATCGTGACCCCACGCAAAAGACTTCATACAGATTCGCGCGGCGCCACCGTGCGCCCAACGCACCGAGACGAGTAGATTTCTAGAGAGGCGAGTCCGAACGAGGACCTCAAAATAGCATGGTAGCGCCGCATCAGAGCGGAGTTTCGCTACACCTGTACGCGAGTACTGTCATCGCGACTCCTGAACTCCCAACTCCTGAGATCCCCAGGGTGCATGAGCACGAAGCCGTCGGTAAGATTGGCGAACGCTTGGGGGTATCGTTTCTTGAACTCCTCAATGTTAGGAAATCGGCTGACAATGCTGCGGATCGCTTCAAGTTTGGAAGCGCGGTTTCGGAGTGCGAAGATATCTTTCACTCCCTCAGCTGGCAGAGCATCAAGAATGTCTACATAGTCGCCCATCTCTTGCATCCTAACCGTGTCACGCAACATCGCCGTCGCATTACGGGGGTCACTCGCTAAGCTTTCTAACATATTCGCGTGCTTCACGGCCTCAGCCGCTGCACGCAAGTTAACGCGAGTGTTGGTAACGGGCCCGTTCCTAGTGGCCGCGTCCATCTCATGTTCACTGCTGGCCGCTATTGCGTGAACGCGATGGCGTTGCCCTTTACCAGCTCCCATTGGATAAATCTTACACGAGACATTAACGTATGTCTAGCTGTATACCTTCATTCGCGCCGATACGCTGACAGTGGTTTTGCTAATTCGGCACTAGGGTCACGCGGAATTACCACCTGTCACCAGTGGATAGTGTAGGTGATGCTTGAAGGTAATCCACCTTTACGACGGGGTGGCGGCGGGCGTATCTTCGTGACATGGGGGCCGGTCGGGGGGCGAGGCGCCGGGACAGGAGTCGGTTCGGGACTGGGGCGTTGAGGCGTGCCAAGCTCGATCCGCGACGCCGCGGACGGACGATCTACACTCAGTATTCGGAGGCTCTGAGCTTCCGCACCGAGACCGACATCACGACGGCGAAGGGATCGTGGGAAGCCCTTAAGAAGCTCGGCGGGTCGTGACCCCGCCACTTCTGCGGGCGCCAGGGCGGGCCGGCCCCCTTCCCGTCCACGACGCGCGGCGCTGTATGGTGGCGCGGTGTTCGTCGTCGATGACATCCTCATCGCCAAGTTCGTTCTGCCCTTTGCGCAGGGCCTTGGCGAACACACGCTTGATGGCATTTACGACTGGCTCGACGACCAGGGCGTGAGGCTCGGGCGTGGCCTTTTTTACCGACTCACGAAACGAAGGCGAGGGGCAGGCAACGTGGACGAGCTCGTCACGGAGCTCGGTGACTACGTGGCGAAGCATCCCGATGCAGCCTCGCGCCTAACCGCGGCGGCCCTCACGGACGCGGGGCAGGTCGCCAAGACCGACGAGGAGTTCCTTGGCGTTCTCCGGAGCTTCTTGATGGCGGTGTTCGAGCTTGTCAAGACGCTGAACCGGCCGGCGGTGCTACCTGGGTTCGTGACGGGCACCGAGCACCTGGCCGTTATCGACGTACGCACGCGCAACGCTGGCGAGGAGTTTGCGACGCCCGCAATCCATCCGGCGCGGAACGACGATGCGAGGATCGTCTTGGCGAATAGAGGCGTGCCCCACGGCCAGCCAACTCCTCTGCCACGCATCTGGCTCGTCAGTGCAACGGGTGAGGAGGGCCCCGAGATTGACCGAGTTGCCGCGGCGTCGGCGCGATATCTCGACTGGCCCGACGACTTTGTGGACTCGATGAAGGGGCAGTGGCTCGCGACCGATATCACGCGGCGCGAGGTCTGGGTGCAGCAGCCTCAGATCACTCCGGTCGGAATGTTCGTGACAAAACCGGGCAAAGTCGACGCCTTCAACTGGTCCGAGTCGCCCGCCGGGGTGATCGCGATGCACAAGGCGCTGGTCGACGCGGTCGGAGAGAAGGTCGAACAGGACCGCGCCTGGATCGACGCGTGGTCTCAAGCTCTGCGCGAGACGCAATAGCTCACGATCCGCAGCGACGCCGAGGACCTACTTCCGCGAGACGGCGATCGAGCGTTGCTGGCGGTCTGTCCGTGGTCGCGGTTAGCGTACGAACATATGTTCGCAACGGGCACAGGTCGCGGCACCAATACACTTCGCCGCGTGCGGGGAGACATCGTGGCGGTCGGGGCCTACGTTGGGAGGTGAGGCGATCGTGCGCGACGCGCTGCGAGGCCGCCTCGTCGCCGAGGGACGCGCGACGCGCGCGTTTCAAGAGCTCTGGGTGCCGCGGTCGCACGAGCGCGTCGACCTGGCCGTCATCGGCCGCAGAATGGACGGATTCGAGATCAAGAGCGAGCGCGACACGCTGCGGCGGTTGCCGCGCCAGGTCATCGCCTACTCCAGAGTCATGGACCGCTGCACGCTCGTCGTCGCCGAGAAGCACCTCGAGCCGGCGCACGCTCTTGTTCCGGAGTGGTGGGGCATCTCCACGGTCGCGTGCAACGGCCACATCACGTTCAGGAGGGTGCGCGGGGCAGGAAAGAACCCGGCGGTCGACCCGGAGATCCTCGTCCGCCTGCTCTGGCGCGCGGAGGCGCTGGCGGCGCTGAAGACGCTCGGCGCGGACCCCGATCCGAGGAGCCATCGGGCATCGCTCTGGCGCGAGCTGCTGGAGAGGTGCGCGCTCGCACAGCTGCGGTCGGCGGTGCGAGGCGCGCTCCTGCGCCGCGACCACGGACGGCTTGGTTCCGCTGGCCGGTTCTAGTCGTCTTTCTCGCTTGCACGGGATCGCGGGCCGTGTCGCCATTGCGGTGGTTTAGGACGGCTCCCGAGCGGCCCGACCCGCTCGGGGTACGGCTGTGGCTCTCCGTCTGGCTGCTCGCAGACGACGCGACTCAGTAGTTCGCCTTTCGGTCCGAGGATTTCAACAAGAAGGGCCTGCGGGTGCTCTCTCTCGGCTTGGTGTTGCTTCCAGGTTTCGCGTGCCCAGTGGAGCCCGACATCGATGACCTTGGCGGCGACGTAGTCGGCTGCGAAGTTGAGCACGATGCGGGCGATGTCGGGCAGCGGCCCGCCGAGCATGTTGGTTTGTGTCGCTGTCCCGATCGAGACATCGGTGTCTGATATCGCCTCCGCAATGGCGTCCGCCAGCGCGTCAAGCTCACTTTGCTTGAAGTCGGACAGACTGCCTGCTCTGATGAGGATGTCTCGGTCCAAGGCTAAGGGCGCATGATCGCGAATGGGCTTGCCGCGACCCGATCGCGGTTGTAGCTCTCTGCGAGGAAATCAACGGTCGCTTGGCCGTCGAGGCGCGCCTTCACTAGGTCTTCGACAAGGCCAGCCCCTTGCTCAGAGCGTATCGGCCAGAGCGAGTACAAAACCTGACGGGCACCAGCTACAGCGGCCGCATGTGCGACGGAGATGTCACCAACGAATGGATTTACCCGGCCTGATGCGCAACCTACGATCGCCAGCTCATCGAGTGCCCGCAAGTCAAGCGATGCGAGCGTGTCAATGCGGAACCGACTCGAAGCCCCGGTGATGAGGGCTGTCTCGCCGGCGTACGCCGCGGGGCTCCCTACGTGGCAGAACATCAGAACGCGAGACGCTGACTGCAATGCCTCCTCCAGCTCGTCGTGCTCGAGCCCATCGCCCGGCACGGCGCTGTTGAACCTGAGCAGCCGACAGGTCCGTGACGACTGCTCCGCCGTCAGCTGTATCGCTGAACGAACCTTGGCCGAGTCATCACCGAAGCAGTCATCGACGATCAGCAGCTCGAATGGCTCTGTCGTTGCGAGAACATCCAGCACATGCGGGTTCGGATGTGCGTACGCGACATTGGCCGAGGCACCCAACGGACGATCGTCGAGCATCGTCATCAGTAGAGGAAGGAGAGCGATCGGGCCACCCGCCTGGAGCCGTACCTCGTCCTTCCCTCTGATCGCCTCGGCCACGAGTGGCCCGAGGTTGGTGTCGAGAAACTGCATCGCCTTCGCAATCGGTCCGCGATCAGTCGGACGCATAACATCTATTTCGCCGGTGAACGCGGCCGCCAGCTCGGGGGCCAGCTCAAACGGCCGCGTGTGTGCGATCCCGTCCGACTGCCATCCGACACGGCCGTCGCCGCTCCATGCTGACACCACTCGGACGGTGTTCGCCGCCGGGAAAGCGCCTTGCCCAAAGGTCCACGTCCGGTGGCACGCGAGCGCCTCATCAGTGATAGGTCCGGCGAACGGCGAGTCCACATCAACCGATGCGGTCGCCGACCAGAGACCATCACGGAACATCGAGAGGCGTCCGATACGCTCGCGAGAGAAAGGTGCGCCCGGATCGAACGTCTGTGGGAGCAGGGTCAGCTCTCTGACCAAAGCGAACTTCTCCTCGTCGCTCGCCGCGATGTCGATCGTCTCTATCAGAAGTGCCGCTCGTGCATCTGGGCTACTCGAGGTCAGCGCGTATCTCTCCTTGAGCGCGCCTCGTTCCCTGTCTTCGTCGCGTAGCTCGTGACAGAGCAACGCTGTCGTCTGCCAGAGCAGATTTTGATCCTCCACGGAGCGCTCTGCGAAGCCCGGCATAAGCCGAATCACATCCAACTCGTGCAGCATGTCTTTAAGTGTGCTGCGCGAAAGCGGCGTGCGCTCGCTCGCAGAAAAGCGCGCGTGTCTGGTCGCACTGATTTGCACACAGAGGATCTGCAGCTCGAGCTTGCGGAAGACACGTTCAATGGTGTCGTTGGGTGTGCGGACATTGGCGAGGTCCGCCATCAGTTCGCCGGCGATCTGGCAGGCCAGTTTGATCTCGTCAAGAACTTGGTGCCGTCGGGCGCGTGACTTCGAGACCGACAGGTCCGGGCGACCCTTAGCCGGTAGTCGCTTAAAGAGCCACACCAGCTGCAACCAGTGCAAGGCCATAGTGGCGTGCTCAACCTCCGATATGACAAGCCTAAAGGCATCGTCAGCAGACATGACGCCGCCGTGACGCTCCGTCGCCGCCTTCGTAACAGCCTTGATCGCGTTCTGGTGCCGCTGCATGAGCGCTTCGACAGCGAATACTTGCTGGCGAGGCGAAACTGCGCCCAGCGTCTCGCGTGCGATAACGCCTCGTACTTGCCCAAGTCCACTGGATAGCTCCAGCATTGTCCCGGCCTCTGGCAAGCGGCCGGGGTTCAATCTCACGAGGCGTCGTGGTGGGTTTGTCATCGGCTTCGCGTACGTCCACCCGATTTGCCTCGCCATGTCGTCAGACGGCGGCGAGTTTCTGAGAGCGCTCCAGCCTCCATGCTGGTCAAAAAGCAGAGTGGCGCAGCGCGTCCGTGACGTGCTGCATGTGATGAGAGGTGCCGACTCCGCGCCACTGGTTTTGGGAGCCGGGCGGCACGACGCCGTCGGCGCAGTCCTCGATCGTCGCGTCGCCCCAGCTGTAATCGCGCCCGGCGAACTCGCGTAGCGCCGTCAGTTCCTCGCAGAGCCGCCGGTACTGCTCGTTGCCCTCCTGCGTCACCGGCCCGCGCCCTCGCGCGACCACCGTGGCGCCGTCGGTCGTGTAGCGGATGTTCGCGCGCATCTGGTTGCCGCCGCCGTCGACGGGCGGGTGCGGGTGTTGGACCGCGTAGTCGCCGAACGCCGGCAACCGCGAGAGGCCCATGCCGGCGAGCTCGCGCCGGAGGTCCCACTCCCGTCGTGGCAGCGACCCGACCGTGCCCTCCGGGATCACCCCGAGCGTCTTCGGGATGGACGTGCCCAGCAGCACCACGCTGCGCCACCGCCCCACCGCCGAGACCTGAGCCAGAAGCTCGGCTACCTCCTCTCCGGCGAGTTCACGGTCCTCGTCGATGAACTGGAGGTCGATCAGGAGGTCGGCCTGCTCGGGGAGCCCGGTGACGCGGTCCAGCTGGGCTTCCACGAAGGCCCTGGGGGAGGTGCCGGTGGGAAGTAGAACCTCCAAGGCGCGATAGCGCAGGGCCACGCCGTGTCCGTCCGCGGCCGTGGCGTCCCGGATGATCTGCTCGACCGCCTCGCTCGCCTCCCCGACCCAGGCGACGGGAACGAACCGCATTTGGCGGTTCCGGGCCTGGTCGTGCAGGTACCGCAGAACGGGTCGACTGCCCTCCGGAGTCTGCAAGGCCGTGGTCGCGTTCAAGCGCAGGGTGTCAAGGTAGAAGGGGTGCGGCCCGAGCACCCCCGCAGCCCGCTTCACCCATGCCGCGGTCGCGGAGGCCGTGAGCGGGCGAGTCTTCGGCCCGACGAACTCGAGCAGCGGCGTCATCCTCTCCCAAACCCCGTCCGCCGCGGCCGCCAGCGCTCGCAGCTCGCCCGTCTTGTTCTGCAGCACCGCCACGTAGTTGCCCGGGGCGACCGGGAGCGGGCTGAGCGCCTCCGGCGCGAGCAACGGCAGCTGGACTGGGGCAGAAGTCGGCGACATCGTCGTGAGCTATACTATAACCCCAAGGGTTATAGCTTGTCCGAAGGCGGCATCATCAAAATCACGTGGGCTGACCACAAACTCGAGAAGTCGTGCACCGGTGAGAGGGCCGGGAAGAAGCGCTGGGGCGGCAACTGGAAGCTGCTGCAGCGGCGCCTCGCGTCCTTGCTGGCCGCGCCGACGCTGAAGGACATGGACGGTGCGCCCGGGCGCTGTCATCCGCTGAGCGCTGACCGTGACGGCGACTTCGCCGTCCACCTTTGGGGTGCCTACCGCCTCGTCTTCGCCCCTGACGACGATCCCGTTCCCCTGCTGGCTGACGGCGGCATCGACACAGAACACGTAACCAGCATCGTCATCAAGGAGGTCGTTGATTACCATGGCCGCTGAACCGCGCAGTTGGCAGCCGGAGTGGGCGGTCATGCCGGGCGAGCTGTTGCTCGAAGCCCTCGAGGACCGCGACATGAGCCAGTCGGATCTCGCGCGGCGGATGGGCCGCCCGATCAAGACGATCAACGAGATCGTCAACGGCAAGGCGGCCATTACGCCCGACACTGCCATTCAACTCGAACTCGCCCTCGGGATCACCGCTGGCTTCTGGAACAACCTCGAGGCGGCTTACCGGGCGCACCTCGCGCGTCAACGCGCCGAGGAGGACTTCGGCCGCTACGAGCAGTGGGCGGCCGCGTTCCCAGTCAAAGACTTGGTGCGCCACGGCTTGATCGAGAAGGGCACCACGCGAGCCGCCACGGTCGCGGCCCTCCTGCGCTACTTCGCCGTGAGCACACCGGAGGCATGGCAAAACCATTGGCTCGCCCCGGTCGCCTCCTTCCGCACGTCGCCCACATACGAGTCGTCGCCGCACGCAGCAGCGGCGTGGCTGCGCTGGGGCGAGCTCCTCGCCTCGGAAGTACACACAGAGCCCTACGACGCGGATCGCTTCCAGGCCGCGCTCGAGGAAATCCGGCCGCTGACGCGGCGCGAGCTGCCGCTAGCGCGCGAACGCATCGAGCGTCTCCTCGCGAGCGCCGGTGTCGTGCTCGTCCTCACACCCGAGCTCACGGGTGTGCGGCTAAGTGGCGCCGCGCGGTGGCTGCGCAGCGACAAGGCGTTGATCCAGCTCAGCCTCCGACACAAGACCGATGACCAACTTTGGTTCAGCCTCTACCACGAGGGCGGTCACGTCCTCACGGCTAAACGCAGGGACTTCCTCGATGACGAGGACGGGCCGGAGAACGAGGACAAAGATGAGCGGGCCGCGGACGAGTTCGCAAGGAACACCTTGGTACCGCTGGCGGACTACCACAACTTCACGGAGCACGGAGACTTCAGTCGCGCCGCGGTGCGTGAGCTCGCAAAGCGAATGAACGTCGCCACCGGCATCCTCGTCGGAAGGCTCCAAAGAGACAAACACCTACTTCCCTCACAGCTCAACGACCTTAAGAAGCCGTTGCGGTTCGGCAAGCCGTAGCTCGGGCGCTGCAGAGCCGACGCCGCGGGTCGCTTGTGGACGCTCCTAAGTCCCGTGGAGACGAAGACGAGTGTCTGCTCCGGACTGAAGCTTGGCCAGCGCCGGCGTTGGCAACACCCTTGGCATGATGGAAGTCACTGCGCTGCACGGCATGCCGCCCGCGTTCGCGGCGAAGCTTCGGCTGAAGTGAGCTGCTGCAAGCCAGTGAATCGAGACGTATGCCGCGGCAGACACCCCGGCCTGGAACTGCGTCTCACGTGTTAAACGGTTTACGTAAATGGAGGCAAGTCGGGGCAGGTTGATCCGAGACGGCGGTGGGTATCCGGATACCTTGACTTAGCGAGAATCACGGTTACGCTCTCCTTGGTGAAACACGAAAAGGAGATTACAATGCGCTGCATAAATGCTCTAAACAGGTGGGGTGGGATTTTCGTGATGGGCACAGGGATAGTTGTGCTTCTTACCAGTTTGGCCATCAGCTGGCTCGGGAACCTTACGGAAAACGAGCTAAGCCTGATTGGGCTGGCAGGAGCAATGCTTGGTCTCGTGGGGTTCGTCCTGAGGTTCTCGTACGACCTGGGCCGGGAATGATGTAGCTACTGACACAATGACTCGTGTGTTTCGGTGGGGAGTGTACTCATTAGCTCCCCACCTTTGTTTTGGAGGCTTCGGCGCCAGAAAACTCACCAACGATCTGTCGCGTCGCTTATACTCTCGTGGGTGAGTGAAAGCGAGCGAGTGAATAAACGGTTACGGCCTTTGTATTGGGCGACATTCTTCCAGTGCCTCGTTCTCTGGTACGCCGTGGAGAGGTTGTTCATGCGCGGCATCGGTTTCAACAACACGCAGATGGCGGTGGCTGTCATGATTGTCTCCGCGGCCTTAGTCATGTTCCAGATTCCGACGGGTGTGCTCGCCGACCGCTGGAGCAGGAAAGGCGTCTTTATCCTCGGGAACGTCGTGCTACTGCTGAGCACGTTGACCGGCGCACTCAGCCACGACGTTCCCGTCTTCTACGTTTGCTCATTCCTTTGGGGAGTGTCCGCCGCGCTGCGCAGCGGCACGAGCGAAGCGATCGTTTACGATCTTCTCCTCGAGGAGACCGGCGCTAGCGATGGCTACGAGCGATACTCCGGTAAGCTATCCGTATATGGTAGCGTCGGTTTCGTGCTGGGCGCGCTGGCGTCGGGCGTCATCGGTGATCTCGCTGGAGCCCGTGCGACTTTCTGGCTGACGCTACCGGTTGTCGGCATCTCTATTCTTGTGGTGTGGCTGTTCCATGAGCCGACGTTGCACCGCGCGCACGTAGCCACGCCAGTGATCAGGCACACGCTGGAGACGCTGGGTGTCGTTTTCCAACGGGGGAGCGTGGCCTGGATCGTTCTAGCCACGATGCTCTTCGCGCTTCTCAGCAGACTACTCGTGAACTTTTCCCAGCTCTGGTATTTAGGCTTTGCCTTGCCAATTCTTTACTGGGGCCCGGCGTACGCTGCCACCGAGACGAGTGGCGCGTTGGCCGGTTACGTCTCCACGCGCATTCGGGGCAGCAAGGCGTGGCAGATTGGACTCGCTGCACTAATGGGTGGCGCCAGCCTCGTGCTCACGTCCCACCGTTCAGTGGTCGCAACCGTCGTCTCGCTCGTGGTGATCCTCGCGGCCTACGGCGTCTTCAGCATCATCCTGGCGCGTCATCTGCACGACCGGTTGCCCTCACACGTGCGCGCGGGCGCGGGCTCGGCAGTGGGCACGGTCGCAATGGTCGCATCCCTGCCCGTGGCTTACCTGTTCGGGCGCCTGAGCACGAGCTACACGATCTTCAACGCCGCCTGGCTCGTAGTCGGATTCACCATCGCGGCAGCAGCTGTGTTCTCCGTCAAAGTGGCTGGTCGAGCGCAGACGAGACCGCGTCCTTCGAAGGAGATCGGTGCGGCACGCTGAGTCCGACCGACGGCAGGCCAAGGTGAACGAGTCATGAGGGGGAGTAGTCGCTTGTCTGGCCGGCGCTAATTAGCCGTTCCTGCGTCTTGTCGCGTGCCTCCTGGATCGTCTCGCTCGTGAGCGGCGGGTCCAGCGCGCACCACAGTCGCGCGTTCGGCCAGATTTTGCCGTTGAGCACGGGCCGCGCCGGCGAGTACCCGCGCGCCGAGTGGGACGCAAAAGCAAGCTAGAGCAGCCCGGCCAGCTTGAAGACTGCCCAGTAGTAGGGGTCCATCAGAGCAGGTCCGAGCTCGCTGAGATCGTCGCGCCACGTCGGCGCCGACGCGTCAAGCGCGTCCGAGGTGTCGGAGTCATCTAGGTGCTGATAGCGGCCACTTCTCAGCATCTCGACGCCGCTTGCAAAAGCATCCAGAATGGTCGCGCCCGCGGCGAAGGCTTCATGGAACGCGACGCTGAAGAGGAGTCCGGCCAAATCGTCTACCTCCCAAAGCGAGGACACAACGCTCTGAGCGCCACAAGCCAGGAAGGCCCCGTCGATCCCGGTGTAGCTCTCGACCTGCGGCCACCGCGTCGCCGCGCGCCCGGTGTCGCACGCCGACAGAACAGCCACGCGCACGCCCGTTAGGTCGGCGTCCCGATAGAGGCGAGCCACACTCAGGTAGCCCTCCGGAGCCGTGCTCCCGGCGAGATGGAGTCCGGACCCGTACGTGTCCCCGAGCCGCCAAGTTCCGTGGCACGCAAGATGGACGATCCGGGCATCCCTTGCGGCAGCGATGAGCGCGTCCGCCGTCGCGGAGTCCCCGGTCAGCGTGACGACGTTTCCGTACATCGCACCGATGGCGCCGACCTCGCCGCTGGACAACGGAATGTCCCCGTCCTCGTGGAATGCAAGCGCGATGACTCGCCCGGCCTCGCTGGGACGCAGGTCGCGAAGCCGTTGGAGCACCCGTGCCGACGGTGCGTAGCTGATCGACGCAACGTCCCCGAGATACCTACCGTCGGCTAGCGGGAGCGCGCAGAAAGGCAGAGCGTTGAGGAAGCCGACTGGGCTGACGAAAACGTGGCCGACTCCACGCGGCTCGATGGCGTCGGCGATCGCTTGGCCCAGGCCAGGCCCGACGGCGTCAAGCACCCGAGTCAGCGACGATGGCTCGCCGTCGCGCCAAGCCGCAAGAGCCGACTCGATCGCGCTCAGCGGCGTCGAGCTGACTTCGAGACGCTCCGCGACCGGCCGGTTAGCGTTGTCAGCGTCGCCAATGCAAATGAACGCTTCGAGGTAGTCCTGGCTGCGGTTGAGGTGGAGAAAAGCGTGTTGGGGGTCGACTACGCCCTCGACAAGAGCGCGCAGCCTCTCAGATTCGTCTGCGTGGTGTGCGGACGGGCGGAGATCGCCGAGCGCCAGGCGGTAGTCGGCCAGCGCCGCCTCCGTCGCCGGGATCAGATCGTCGGTGTCAACGGTGACGAGACGCCGTCGCGCCAACTCGTCGCTCGCGGAGAGCCAGCGGTCGCGCGCGTCGTTGAATCGGGCCAGAGCACCCTCCTCACCGCTCGCGCTGAGCTGCAGGCGGCCGAGGCCGAGGAGCTCCTCGGCCTTCGCCCAGTCACTGGCGATGAAGCCCGGCATGCCCTGATCAGCGTCGTGCTCGCGAAACCAGGCGTTTAGGAGCGCATCCGCGTCGTCCCCGTAAGGCCGCAGCGCGGCTACTGCGGCCCGGCGCGCACTCGCACGCATCGGCGAGTCCTCGATCTCGTAACGGGCACTATGGATCAGGTCGAGCAGCCCATCACCGCGGAGGAAGAAGAAGTCGATCCGCACGAAGCCGGCTAGCGCAATGAGCGCCAGCTGCATCGCCTGGCCCACCGCGTCGGCGAAGAGGAACTCCGCGACTCGCTCCTCGCCGCGGAAGTGCAGCTGCACGGCGTACTCGACCAGCCCCACCTCGGTCTCGATCTCGGCGACGCCGATGCGCGTCCGCGCGTCGCCGGACAACACCTCGTCCGGTACGTCGGCGAGCTCTAGAACAGCGAACCAGTAGGGGATGGGTCCGCAGGAGCGGTGCCAGATGCGCCCGCCCGCGGAGACCACGTACTCGGTCAGCCACTCGGGCACGAGCAGCCCATCCAAGTACCCGTCGGCTGGTGCGTTCGCGCCGGCAGACGAGACGTCGGAGACGTTGCGGAGCGCGTCGACGGAGGCACGGAGCACGCGCTCGTCGTCGTCAAGCTCTCGCATCAGGCCGACCTCGTAGGCGGTGAAGCGCAACACGTTGGTCTTGAGCTCGGCACCAGCCTCCTCGATCAGCGCGTCGACGTCGGCGACCAGCGGGGCCACCAGGTCCCGGTCGGCCCCCAGGGTCCGGTAGCGGGCGGTAGCCATACCCATCGCCCAGAGCTCGTCGTGAAGCCGAAGGGTCTCGGGCAGCCGCGCCACCTGGCTCCGCACGGCCTCCGCGATCTCAGCGCGGGCCCACACGGATGCCAGAGGCGCCTCGGGCCCCTCGTCGAGCATGGCTGGGATGACCGGGTCCGGCCGCGACACCTCGTCGACGGTCACGTCGATCGCCTCTGGGCTACGACCCCACCGCTGGCGTAGCTCCTCGCGCGCCGAATCCTCCCCAGCTTCAGCGATTCGCCAGCGCACGTACCAGGGGAAGACGAGAAGGCGCAGCGTCTCCGGCGACCACCACTCCGCCAGCGGCAGGCGTCCAAGGCGCAAGGCTTGGAACGCGGGACGGATGAGCTCGTCGAGGATTTCTTGCCGACCCGCGCCCGGCGGACACAGACCTCTCGCGATGAGCTTCTCGGTCAGCTCGTTGGCCGAGAGCGCCGTTGTGTACTCGCGGAGAATCTCGGCGAGTAGCGCCGCCTTGCCGACGGCTGCGGAGTCACCAGGCGCTCGTGGCACATCAAGGTTGGGTACCGCTGAGAGGAACGCTCGATGCCTGCTCGGAAGCATCGCGACGGTGTCGCGACACAGCTGGTCGAACCACTCCTCGCGGCGCACGCGACCGGATGCTACGGACGACTGCGCTAACCAGGGGATATGCCCCTGTCTCCGAGGCCACCCCTGTCGCCGTGGCCACCCCCGTTGCCGTGGACACCCCTGTCTCGTCGGCGACCCGTCCCCGCAGAGATCAAAGGGCTCAGCGGGTGCTGCCCTTAAGGGCTCAGCCGGGGCTGCCGTCCTCGCCCTCCATCTTCAACTCCTTGACCTTGGCCTGTACGAAGCTGCCTGCCGCGGCGGGTCCGATGAACGGCGCGAGGCCCGCGTAGGCTTGTGGGGGTAGGAGGTCGTAGAAGCGATCGGGCGGTTTGCCCCGGCGAATCTCGCGGTAGGGGCCCTCCATCAGCAGGCTGACGATGAGCTCCGAGACGACGCGCGGCAACTGCTCGGCCTCTGGCCGCTGTTTGTAGCCATCTTCCAGCATCAGCGTGAACGCCATCAGCCGGTCGTGCTCAAGCTGCACGCCCGGTGGCCCCATGGACGCGTACTCGACGAAGCAGCAGCTGAATTGTGCGGGGTAGGTCGCGTAGCCCTCGCACATCGCGCGGGCGGCGGCCCAGACCCGCTCCGGCCAGGAGTCCTGCGCGAAGTAGGCGCGGGCGCTGGTTGTCAACATCAGCTCGAACGCCTGCTCGAGCACGGCGAGCGCGGCGTGTTGCTTGTCGTGGAAGTGCTCGTAGAACACGCTCCGTGAGACTCCGGCGGCGCTCACGATGTCGGCGATACCCATCTGCACGTACCCGCGCTCCTGGCAGCATTGCGCGCACGCGAAAAGGATCCGCTCGCGCTGGTTGCGAGCGCGATCGCCTGCCCTCACGCCGTTGCTACCCAAGCGCACCGGCGGGGGTGGCGCGGCCGGCGTTAGCGCGACGCGCGGCAGCCCGCCCTGCTCGACAAGCGCCTGGATGTCGCGTGAGCGACTCTGAGGGTCGGCTGACTCGTACGCATTGAGCCACGCCATCACCCCCTCCTCCAGGTCGTCAAGGCCGACCGCACCACGCCGCAACCGATTCGCCAGCACGCGAAACACCGTTCCGATCGCCGTGCCGACAGGGAGGTCAAACGTGGCGGCATTCTTCCCTCGGCTCTCCAGGCGGCAGTCCAGTCGACCCTTGACCAGGCCGGCGATCTCGTCGATCAGGGCGTCGCGGCGGTCCATCGCCGCTGGTCCCCCCGCGAGCGACTCGCAGAAGAGCACGCGTGCCGGCGCCTCCTGCTCACGGGCGAACTCGAGCAGCGAGCGCGCCGCCGCCTTCGGCGCGTCGACTGGCGGGGCCGTCTCCACCGCGCTCTGTACCTCCTGGAACAGCTCCCCAGCGAGCACCGACAGCAGGGCTACGAGGCAGTTCTCCATATCGGCGAAGTGCGCGTAGAACGTCGAGCGCGAGCAGCCGGCCTGGGTGATCACGTCCTTGACCGTGCTCTGCTGGTAGCCCCTGCGTGCTACCACGCTGACCGCCGCGTCGAGGAGGCGCCGGCGCGACGCCGAGCCCGCCTCCCCCTCGGAAAGCAGAGTCGTCGGCGCCCGCTCCGCGCTGGCGCGCAAAGACGCCCGGCTGATCGGCTTACCCACCACGGAGGCACCCACGCTAGCCGGTCGCCGTGGGCAAGAGCCTCCCCGTCCGTCCCGCGGGCACCAAACGCTCGGGCACACGCGCCAAACACTCACGACCCGAAGCGCCTGGTTCGGCGTAGTTTTCGGTAGACAACCCCGTCCTCACAAGGCAAGTCTCAGACACAGTGTCTGGCGACCGTTAGCGTCACGATCTAGCCTCGCGGCAGTCAGCGATTGCCCCCGGCGGCCGGGTTGCGGGTCGATCCCAGCGCGTAGTGCCCCCCCGAGGCGCGGAGCAACGTGCCCTCGCGGAGATTCAACCAGCGCGTGTTTTGGTACGTAAATGTTTGCTTTGCCTCTGCGGGTCGAGCTATGGTTCCCTTGTTGACACGAATGCTGGAAATCTGCTTGTATACCGCGCTGTGCGATTCGGACGTTGACTCCGACGTGCACCACGACCCGAGGGAGAGGAGGCGAGGGATGAGGCGACGCAGCACACGCTCGACACCGAGAGCGATGCCCATGCCGACTCCCACGCACCCGGTCCCCACGCACCCGGTCCCCACGCACCCGGTCCAGCAGGGCGGCGGAGCGGTCTTTGCGTGTGCCGCCCGTTCTCCTGAGGCCCATAGAGGAGCCTGTCCGAGCCCCACCACTCCCTCTCCGGTGGCGCTCGCAGAGGCCCCGACGGGAAGCTCCTCCTCCCTCGCCCCTCCACGGGGGCCGTGGCGTACCCTCGCTGCGGCCCCTGTGAAGCGGCGCGAGCTCTCCTGCCACTATCACCTCGTTCGCCGAGGGGTCGGTGACGAACAGATCCCCGCTGGAGGATTCGGTTGCTACCTGGCCGGGCCCTTCCGCCGTCACCGGGGTCGACGGGACGCCGGATTGCAGCTGCGCGAACGCCGGCCGCTCACGGTGGACGAGCGCGTGCGTCCCACGCCCGCGCTCGTGTCGTCTCAGCACCGAAGCTCTGCCAAGCGGCGCGCGAATTGCCGCCGGGCATGCCCACAGCACAAGAATCGAGGGGCGTCCATCCCCTCCAAGGCCCTTTTAGGAGGAGATGACCGATGTTCCAAGTGATACGCAACCGCCCACACAACGCGACTCCGCCGCCTCGCAGGCGACCAATGCGGTGCGGCCGTATAGGTGTCCGCGTCGCGCTGTTCACACTGAGCGTGTTGACAGCGGGGCTCTCCCTGTCGGCCTCTCCGGCGCTGGCCGTCGGGCACCATGCATTTGCGAAATCGCTGGAAGCCCCGCCAGCTGGTTTCCACAGTCCCTATGGCCTGGCTGTGGGCCCGGCCGGCGAAGTGTTCGTGATCAACTCGGCTACTTCAACGATGGACGTATACGGCTCGACCGACAAATTCGAACAGGAATTCCCCGTCGAAGTAGGGGCAAGCTCTGGTGCCGAGATAGCTGTCGACGACTCCACCGAAGCAGCGGATCCGTCCAGAGGCGACGTGTATATCGGGACCTACGAAGGCAAGGTCCTTAAGTACGAATACGATGCGCTCACCAAAACGGCGACAAAAGCCGCGTCGATAACGGGCCTCACCTGTCCGGCTGCGGTAGCGGTCGACTCCCACGGTGATGTTTACACCGCGGACATCTGCACGGGCGATGTGAACAAGTACGGACCGACTGGGACGCTGATCACCGAAAACTTGATGACAGGCCTCGCCGAACCGGAAAGTCTCGCGGTCAATAACGATCCAGGCAGCCCCGCTTATGAAGATGTCTTCGTGGGAAGTGCGGCGGGCGTGCGCGAGTACAACCCAAGCGGCGCGTGCCTGAACGGGTGTGCGGGGTTCGGGGGTGTGACTTCGCACACGGTTGGCCTCACTGTGGGTCCGGAAGGCTACGTGTACGTAGATCAGCCAGGAGGAGCTGAAGAAACCTCGGTATTCGAACCCGACGGGGCGCTCGTCGAAAGCTTCGATCCGGCACATCTCATCCACGAAGGCTACGGGATCGGCGTCAGCGGCACGACCGTCTTCATCGCGACAGGAGGCGGAGAGGAAGTGGCAGAATTCACGCCCGCCGTCCCCAAATACCCACTGACTGTCAAAAAGACGGGTTCGGGCAGAGGCTCCGTGACGTCTGAACAGCAGCCGGGAATAAACTGCGGGGGGGAATGCACCCATGAATTCCCGGAAGGCGAAACCGTCAAGCTCAAAGAGACCCCTGCTCCGGGCTCCACGTTCACGAAATGGGAAGGCTGTGCAGCCGAATCGAGCGGCGTATGCGAAGTCACGATGAGCGCGACAACGGAAGTGAAAGCAGAATACGCCGCGAATAGCCCAGTTGGGTTCGCGCCCACCTATGCCGGGTCCGGCACGGGGGAAGTGAAGTGCGAAGTCAACAAAGAAGGCGGCTTCGTAGCGTGCGCGTCGGAATATGGCGAAGGCACCGAACTGGTCCTCGAGGGAACCGCTGCCGCGGGCTCCACGTTCGAAGGCTGGAGCGCCGGCACTGGCTCGGCATCCTCCTGCAGCGGCACTGGAACGTGCGCGTTCACGATCGCCAAAGCCACGACGATCACCGCCACGTTCAACAGGGCGACCACCTCTCCGCTGACGGTGTATGTCACGGGCAATGGCAAAGTCGATTCAAATCCCGCCGGGATTGCCGAATGCAGGTCGATGACCGGAACGTGCGAAGCCAAATTCAAAGGTCCGGTGACGCTGACCGCGACGCCCGAAACGGGCTACGTGCTCGCCGGCTGGCTCGGCTGCAAGAAAACGACAGAAACCGCCTGCGAAGTGAACGTAACTACGGCGACCGAAGTCACGGCGGTCTTCCTGAAGGAAGGCGAAAAAGGCACAGAAGGCCCCCCGGGGCCCAAAGGTGAAAAAGGCCAAGAAGGCAAAGAAGGCGAAGAAGGCTTCGAAGGGCGCGCGGGCGCGCCCGGCGCGAAAGGCGCGCCGGGCGAAAAGGGCGCCACGGGCGCTAATGGCGTCACCGGCGGCGCGGGCGTGCAAGGTCCTCCCGGTCCCGCCGGGCCGACTGGTCCGACCGGCAAGGAAGGGCCCACCGGCAAGGTCGAGCTGGTGACGTGCAAGAAGGCGGGCAAGAAGCAAAGGTGCACGACGAAGCTCGTCGCGGGCACGGTCGCGTTCACGACGACGGGCGCCGTGGCGCAGGCGACGCTCTCGCGTCGCGGTGCGGTGTATGCGGCGGGGACGGCACGCAACATACACGGGCGCTTAAGCCTGCGACTGCTGCCGGTGCGTAGGCTCGGCCCGGGCGAGTACACCCTCACGCTGATCAGCGGCTCCGCCCGGCACGAGACGATCCAGAGCGAGCCCTTCACGCTCATGAGGCCACGAGAGACCAGTCGGAGGCAACGACCATGATGAGACCCGTGGCGGCCCTCGCTGTTCTGTTGAGCGCCGCCACGGTCGGTGCGGATCTAACAGTGCCGAGCGCTGCGTCGGCAGCTGGCGACGCGAACACGAGCAGCTGTGGAGCGGAAACCGAAGCGTCGCCCGGCTTTCGAACGTACCTGCCCGACTGTCGGGCCTACGAGCTGGTTACCCCGCCGTACAAGGAGGGGGGCGGCGTGATCAGCGACACCGGCCCTGAGGAAGCCGCGGGGATCTCGGCGAGCGGCTCACGTGTGATCGTGGGAGCAGTAGGGGCTTTTGCGGGCGTTGGCAACTACACGGATGGGGACACGAATGCGCTCGCGGATGTCTACGAATTGATTCGCACTGGCTCGGGGTGGGAGCCAGTTGCGCTGACTCCGCCTGCTACGGAGTTTCCGCGCGGTGTGATGATGACAGCGAGCGCGGAAGGCTTGAGCACCACGCTGTGGGGCCTCGCTAACACAAACCAGCGGTTCCACGAAGCCATCTATCTGCGCAACAGCTCCGGGGAATTTCTCCGCGTTGGTCCTGGCGTCGCGCCTGAATTGGCGGGGAAAGAACTGAGTTTCGCGAGCGACGAGCTCACCTTCGCGGGAGCATCGAGCGATCTCGGGGTCACCCTCTTCTCCGTCGCAGTCGAAGGGCCCACGGTGTGGCCAGGCGATACCACAGAGTCGGGACGGCGATCACTTTACGAGTACGTCTATGCTGGCGTGCCGAACGGCGAACCGACGCTCGTGGGCGTGAAGAACGAAGCACCGCTCAGGCACAACACCGAAGCGCAGCTAATCAGCAATTGCGGCACCGAACTTGGTTCGGGTACCGGCGGCTCAGCATACAACGCGGTCTCGGAAACCGGCGACGTCGTGTTCTTCACTGCGTCCGCTTGCGGCACCTCGCCGACGACCAATGAACTCTACGCGCGGGTCAGGGGCACGCGGACGGTTGCGGTCTCGGAGCCGTCCACCGTGGACTGCGAAGCGTGCGACACCACCACGCAACTGAAGAACGCGACGTTCGCGGGCGCCTCGCAGAACGGCGAAAAGGCGTTCTTCTTGACTGAACAGAGCCTCCTGCCCGGCCAGGAAGGGATGAACCTCTACGAGTACGACTTCGCCGGTCCGGCGGCGAGCGCCGAACACCCAGAACGGCAAGATCTCGCTCGTCTCCGGTGGCTCGAAGAACCCAAAGGTGCAGGGCGTCGTGCGCATTTCGGAGAACGGCGAACGGGTTTACTTCGTCGCCAAGGGCAAGCTGGCGGGCGCGAACGCGGAAGGAAGGGAACCGGAAGAAGAAGCCGACAATCTCTACGTCTACGAGCCGAACCCAGCTGATCCAGGCGCCTACCACACGGTGTTCGTGGCGAAGCTCTTGACGCACGCAGAAGAAACGGCCATACGCGCCGAAGAACAAAACGAAGAAAGCGAAGTCAAGGCACTCGCGACAGAAGCGGCACAAAGCGCGTTCGAAGAAGCGCTGAGCCGTGGGGACAGCCGCAAAGAGTCCGAAACGATCTACAAAGAAGTTCATCGCCATGAGGAACTGGCGTTGTCCGGCACGCTGGGCCCGTCCGGCACGCTAACTGAGGATGAACTTATGTGGGGAGGGACGGACGAACGTCCCGCTCAGACGACGCCCGACGGAGAGTTCCTCGTCTTCTTGAGCTCGGCGGATCTCACCGCCGGCGATCAGAGCGGCAGCGTGCCGCAGCTTTTTGAGTACGACGCTGGCGGCGAAAGGCTGACCCGCGTCTCAATCGGCCAGGACGGCACATACGCCGGAAATGGCGCCGTCCATACGTTTCGTGATGCTCCGCAGATCCCGGTGCAATCGTTCACCGAAGCTGACCATCCGACGAGTGCGCGACTCAAGCTCGCGCTCTCTGACTCCGGTTCCAGGGTCTTGTTCACGAGTGCGGCGGGCCTCACGCCAGAAGCGGTGAGCGGCGCCACCAGCGTCTATGAGTATCAGGATCGCAATGTCTTCCTGCTATCCGATGGCAGGAGCGCATCGGAATCAGGCTACAGCCCGGAAGTGCAGTCAGTACAGCTATTTGGCACAACGCCTGCGGGCACGGACGCATTCTTTGTGACGGCGGATCCGCTTGTGCCGCAAGACGGGGAAACGCAGGGGGCCCTGTATGACGCGCGCGAAGACGGCGGCTTCCCAGCGCCGGCGCTCGCGCCAGGGTGCATCGGCGAAGCATGTCGCGGACCGGCGGGTGCGACACCCCAGGTGCAATTGCCCGAGAGCACGAACCAAGCCGGTGGCGACAACCTCCCGCCTATCGCCGAAACTCAACCAGCGGCGACAAAACCCAAAGCGAAGCCTTTGACCCGGGCCCAGCAGCTAGCCAAAGCACGGAAGGCATGTAAATCAATCCGCAACAAGAAGAAGCGGGCTTCCTGTGAAGCCGCGGCTAGAAAGCGACACGGCGCGAACGCGAATGCTAAGGGCGCACACCGCAAGGCGGGACGATAGCAATGAGGAAGCTGACGCTAGCCGCGCCTGTGTCAGCTCTGGCTTTGCTCGTCCTCTACGTCACACCCGCGTCAGCGGTTACTCCTGCCCCAGGCTGGTCGATCAGCTCGCTCGCCGAACCGACGACTTTCAACGCGGGGGAAGTCCACGACCAGTACACGCTGACGGCGCTCAACGTAGGAAGCCGCTCCTCCGAAGGCGAAGTAGTGATCAAGGACAAGCTGGCCGCAGGCGTGGTGCCGGTCAAAGCGACGATCGAAGAACCGCGATCGGAAACCACGGAAGAAAGCAGCACCGGAGAATGCACGCTGGCGATCGAAGTCGTCAGGTGCGCGTACAGCGAGGGAGCGGTTGCGCCGGGCCACGAGCTGCTCGTGAGTATCCGTGTGGCTGTTTCATCGTCGCTGAGCGGCGTTGTAAGCAATAGAGCGACTATCTCAGGGGGCGGCGCTCAGAAAGCCAGCACGATCGAGTCGACTAGTGTGAATGTGGGACCGGCTCCGTTCGGTGTGGACCAGCTGAGCTTCGAAGCGAGTGGACTCGATGGGGAAGCCGACCTCCAGGCTGGAGCCCATCCAGCCGCCGTTACGACGACAATCGATTTCAACACGGTGCCTTCCAGCAAGAACAATGGCCAGCCGTACGACGTGGCACAGGAAGTTAAGGACGTAGCGGTCAACCTCCCGCTGGGTTTCGTCGGCGACCCGCTCGCGACGGAGCGGTGCCCAGAGATAGATCTCACCTATACCGAAGGCTCTCTTGGCAGTGGTCACTATCACACAGCCTGTCCTCCGGCGAGCAGGGTGGGGACGATTAGATTCGTATGGGCTGGCGGCAGGCGCGAAGAAACAGATGGCTTTCCTGTCTACAACGTGGTGCCTGAGCGCGGCTATCCCGCCGAGCTGGGGTTCAATGCAGGTCTTGGTGGCGCTCCGATCTTCATGTACGCGAGCGTGGCCCCGAGTGCGGCCGGCTATCGAGTGCGTATCGCCACGCCCGGGGCGCTGCGCTCCGGGGCAACTGACATAGAAGGGGTTTCGCTCACGATCTTTGGAGATCCAGCCGCACATGACGACGCGAGCGGGTCGACCGCGTTCGTCACCAGCCCGTCCAGCTGTTTGGGCGAACCGTTGAGCGTAAGCGCGGAAGTGAGCTCGTGGGAAGGCGGTTTTGCGGTCGCTGAATCGACGGCCTATCCCGACCTGACCGGCTGTGATCTCTTGCAAGGCGCCGCGGCATTCGATGCCAGCATCAAGGTCGAACCGGAAACAACGCAAACCGACACGCCATCCGGCTACGAGGTGGACTTGAAGCTGCCGCGGGCGTCGAACGTGTTCGACGCGCTCGCGACCCCCGAGCTTAAGAATGCGACGGTCACGTTGCCCGCGGGCGTATCCATCTCCCCGTCGGCGGCCAGCGGCCCCGACGCGCTGCAAGGTTGCACGGAAGCGGAGATCGAACTGCTCGGCACCGAACTGGGCGAAGGCCACCTCGGCGGCAACGGGAGCCCGTATGACGACGGCCTCACGCACGCCTCGCCCGGCCACTGCCCGGAAGGCTCGCGGATCGGCGAAGTCGAAGTCAAGACGCCGCTGCTGCAGGAACCGCTGCATGGCCATGTCTATCTCGCCCAGCCGCATTGCGGCGGTGAGGGCCAGCCGGAATGCACCGAAGAAGCCGCCGAAAAGGGCGAGGTGTTCGGGCTCTACCTGGAAATGGCCGGCTCGGGCGTAATCGTCAAGCTGGCGGGCTCGGTCGAAGCGGGTGGCTATGGTACGCACAGCTTCGACACCGGTCTGGCGCCGGGGCAGCTGCGCACGAGGTTCGATGACAACCCACAGCTGCCCTTCGAAGAACTGAAGCTCACCTTCACGGGGGGGCAGCGCGCGCCGCTCGAGAACCCGCAGAGCTGCGGGACTTTGACGACCGCTGCCGAACTCGAACCCTGGAGCGCCCCGGAATCCGGTCCCAACGCGATGCTGTCGTCGGCATTCGCCGTAACTGGTTGCGCGAGTCCGACGCCCTTCAAGCCGAGGTTCACCGCTGGGACGGTCACGCCGATCGGGGGCGGCTTCAGCCCGTTCACGTTGCAGCTGACACGCCAGGACGGCGAACAGGATCTCGGCGGCGTGTCGGTGACGACGCCCGCCGGTCTCGAGGGGATGCTCTCCAAGGTCACGCTGTGCAGCGAACCGCAGGCTGCGCTCGGGACGTGCTCGTCATCGTCGCAGATCGGCACGGCGACGGTGGCCTCGGGCTCCGGCTCCCAGCCGCTGTGGATCTCGGGCCCGGTCTACCTGACAGGCCCGTACAAGGGCGCGCCGTTCGGCCTCTCGATCGTCGTGCCAGCCAAGGCAGGCCCGTTCAACCTCGGAAACGTCGTCGTGCGCTCAACGATCAGCGTGAACCCGGCCACCGCCCAGCTGACCGTGACGAGTGACCCGCTGCCGCAGAGCATCGACGGCGTCCCGTTCAGGCTGAAAACGATCGACGTCGAAGTCAACCGCCCTGAATTCATGTTCAACCCGACGAATTGCGACTCGCAGTCGGTCACGGGCACCATCACAGCCGCGCAGGGCGCGAGCGCTGCGGTGTCGAGCCCGTTCGCGGTGACGGGCTGTCGGAACCTGCCGTTCAGGCCCGGCTTCACAGCCTCGACCCAGGGTCAGACGAGCAAAGCGGATGGGGCCTCGCTCGTGGTGAAGGTGACGCAGAAACCCGGCGAAGCGAACATCCACAGGGTGGACCTGCAGTTGCCGATCGCGTTGCCCTCGCGCTTGACGACGCTGCAGAAAGCATGCACAGAAGCGCAGTTCAACGCGAACCCGGCTGGTTGTCCGGAAGGTTCGTTCATCGGCACCGCGAAGGCGGTCACGCCGGTTCTGAATACGCCGCTGGTCGGTCCCGCGATCCTAGTTTCCCACGGCGCCGCGGCGTTCCCCGACGTCGAGTTTCTGCTGCAGGGCGAAGGCGTTGAGATCGTTCTGGACGGCAAGACGGACATCAAAAAAGGCATCACCTACTCGAAGTTCGAAACGGTCCCAGATGCCCCGATCTCGAGCTTCGAAACGGTCCTGCCCGAGGGGCCGCACTCGGTGCTCGCCGCCTACGGCAATTTGTGCTCCCAGAACCTCGTGATGCCCACGACGATCACGGGGCAGAACGGCGCACAGGTCACGCAGGTCACCAGCATCGCCGTGACGGGGTGCGGAAAGCCGGCGATCAAAATCACCAAAGCCAAGGTCAAAGACAACAGCGTGCTCGTCACGGTCACGACCAGCCAGCCGGGAACCGTGACAGTCAGCGGCAGCGGCCTGAAGACGATCAGGAAGACGCTCGGTGCGGGGGGCACCCATCAGCTCAACGTGTCGCTCACCAACAACGGCAGGACCGCCAGTAAGCACCACAGGAAGACCAGTATCAAGGCCGGCATAAAGGACTTGAACGGATCGTCAAGCAAGACGACGACCCTCAAACTCTAGGAGACGTTCTTAGGAGATGTGCACGCCACGGTGCGCTTAAAGACAAATCCTTGGCCCCTGGGGCCCTCTCCTCCGGTCCCAACCGGGCGCCGCGGCTGTGATTCTCAGCCGCGGCGCCCACTCCCGACCACAGCGGGACGGTGCCCGGCGAGAGATTCGCCAGACCTGGAGCAGAGTGACTGATGTCCTCGATCTTCTGGCGATGTGGGCACTCCTACAGGTGCTTCTCGTGTGGTGCCTCGCCCGGTGGGGGAGACTGAGGTCGCGGTCCGAGGAATTCAGCGACGATGGGGAGATCCAGGCCGGCGAGTTCCAGGCTCACGAGTTCCAGGCCGGCGAGTTCCAGGCCGGCGAGTTCCAGGCTCGCGAGTTCCCTCCGCACCCGGCACGCACCCCGAGCCTCGGCATCAGGAGGAAGCCAGACAGCACGACGCCGGACAACCTGGAGAGCCTCGACCTGTGGCGGCGCAGACTTCACCGCGACTGGCATGAATGAGATAATCGCGCTTCGCCGCTCTCTGGTGGGGCGCCTGCGGTCAGCCGCTCCAGGTCTACTCGCCGCCCCGGCAGCGACGGTCCCGGCGCTCCGCGTTGAATTCAAGGTCGACCTCCGCAAGCGCGGCACGGGCGACGAGCGTCCGCACGTCTGGGTCCACTTGTCGTTGTGCACGGAGCGCAACGAGGCGAAGTGGGACGGCGTCCCGAAGCGGGACGGCGTCCCGGCACCGAGATACGCGGTTATCGGGGGTGCGCAGTCGCGGCGGCGTTCGTGCCAGGGGCCCGTTGAAGGGTTCTGAGATGCCGGCGGCGCTGGGTTATCGGTCCTCCACGGTGCTCGCAGTCGTCGCGGCTCAGCCTGGGCTGAGTAACCGCGAGGTGGCCGAGGCCGCGGGGGTTTCAGACGAGGGCCAGATCTCGAGGCTCCTCGCGCACCTTCATAGCCTCGGACTGATCCAAAATCGCGGCCAGTGGTGCCCCGGGCAGGCGCACTCCTGGCGGCTCACGACGCGCGGCAGGCGGGCGGTGCGAGCGAGCACCGCGGCGCAGGCGCAGGCGCGGGTCCGGGCTTGAGGGCGAGCCGTGCGGCCTCCAACAGTCACGGTGGGCGATGTGGGTGATCGCGTCGTCAACCGCAGGCGGACCCCTTGGCACGCCTGGAGCCGGTTGCCGTCAAGCGAGTCCGCGTGGCGCCGCATGGTCTTAATCGCGTCCTTGCTGTTCTGCGTTTCGGCATGGGTGGCCGTCTACTTGGGAGCAAGGGCGGTGCTGGGATGAACAGGATCGGTCGGACCACCTCGCCTGTTGAGCGAGCAGGCCAGCTTCGGCGCGGCCGCGTTCTCTCCGCAACCGCAGAGATTGTCCGCGAGTGCGGCCACGAGTCGCTAACGGTCACCCAGCTCGTGAGCCGCGCAGGAGTCTCCACGCGCGCCTTCAACCAGCTATTCGATGACCCCCGAGAATGCGTCATGGCGGCGTTCGACGACGCCGTCGCGACGATCAGCGCTCGCGCCCGACATGCCTACCACGCTCAGAACGGCTGGGTCGAGCAGATCTGTGCCGGCCTGGCGGCCATGCTCGAGTTCTTCGACGAACGGCCAGAGTTCGCGTGGCTCTGCCTGGTCCACGCCCCGACAGATGAGCCACAGCTGGTCCCACGCTGCCGCGAGCTCACCAGCGCCTTAGCTGACATGCTTGACGAGGCGGCGCCGGCAGGGCCGTCTCGCGCGTCTCCTCCGTGGACATCGCACAATGTCGTCGCTGGCGTGCTTAGCGCGATTCGGGCTCGCGTGGTCGACGGGCTCGAGCCGCTCTCGCCGATGCTCCCATCGCTGATGGCAACGATCGTCCTCCCGTATCTCGGCCCCGACGCCGCACAGCAACAGCTCACGCGACCCGCTGCCGCGAGCGTCGCCTCATGCACGAATCCCGCTCGACCCCCGACGGCCAGCGGTCCCAACTGCCCAAGTTGACGAGGCCCGAGCACCGAGGTTGACGCGGCGTGATCCGCCTCGGTGTCCAGTTGGGTACGAACGTATGTGCGCATCGGCTTGGGACGGGACTCCACGGCTGAGCTGCGTGGCCGTCGGAGCCGGGCCGCGGCGCCGTCTCGGGGTCGGCGTACCCTGTTCGGGTGCGCTACTTGCAACGTGGAGCCGCAACCGCCTTCGTCCTGATCGCCGCGACGCTGATCGTCTTTTGGGCCGTCAAGGACACGAAGCCGTCGAGCGCCGCGGTCTTGCCCATCCTGTACGGCACTCGGTGTGTCGGCCGTGACCTGGCTGGTAACGGAGGGGCTAAACCTACGCGCAGACCGCCGCTCCCGGCGCTCCGGAAACGATGAGATGAACAGCCTCATACGCCGCCAGTTCCGCGGCCTGAAGCGGCAGCGTCGGCTGCGCCGCCTCCTCGGCCGCTCAGCCCCCGAGGAGCAGCCTGTTCCGGCCCCCGCGATGCCACCCGGGCGAGCCCAAGGGGACGGCAGCCAGCAGAAGGTCGCCGTGGAGCACGAGCCAATCCGGTGGGATCAGATCAACGAGCGGCCGCAGCCGGGCGAGGAGCCCATTCCGCTGGAGCCCTGGTTGGAGGATCGGATCGCCGAGCACGCGGCGCTGGTGCGCCAGCGCGGGGTGCGCGGAGACCAGTGGTTCTTCGCGGCGCTCGGCCAATGGGACGTGCGAAACACCCACGAGCTGCTAACCAGGGTCGCCCCTGACCAGGTCGACGGCTACTACCGCGGCGATGGCATCCCGGGCTACCGGCCTGGCGAGGAGGAGGCGTACTACGATCGCCGGCTCGGGTGGCTCCAAGACAAGCTCCAAGCGCTCCGCGGCGGCGAGCCGACGCGTTCCACGGCCCGGATCTCGTGGACCGCGGCGACGAACTCCTGCGCAAGGTCCAAGGCGAACGACGCGAAATCGAGTGCTACGGCGCCCAGATGACCGCCGATCACATGGCGCAGCAGTACACCGACGCAGCTCGCCCGCTGGGGCGCCGACGCCGGATTTCCCGACGAACCGCCGCCGATCGGCGGCATACGCATGGCGCCAGCGGCCCGGCTCCGCCGACTGGAGTCCTGGCTGGAGCCTCACCTCGGCGCGATGACGCGTCGCGCGAGCTAGGCGACCCGGTCTTCGCGCGCCTACGACTCGGGTAGGTTGCCGCCGTGGCCGAGCTAACGCTGCACAGCCGCCCCGTCGGCACCGTTTTTGATCTCCTCGGCAGTAAGGAGGACGACATCACGTACAGCGTCGGTTGGGGCCTAGCGCAGAGCGAGGCATTCACGCGCGCCGTGCTCGCGGAGGCGTTCGGCGACGCCGAGCCGGGCGAGATCACCGCGATCCGGCTCCAGGAGAGCGAAGAAGGCACCGGCCGGACGGACGTGGAGATCGAGACGGAGCGTCTGCACCTCGTCGTGGAGGCGAAGCGCGGCTGGAACCTGCCGCTGCCGGCGCAGCTCCAGCAGTACGCCGACCGTCTCAACGCGAGCGACCAACGCGATCGTCGCATCGCCGTCGTCGCGGCGTGCGCGCCGTACTACCCGCCCGTGAAGTCGCTCCCCGACGTGATCGACGGCGTCCCAGTCACCTACACGTCGTGGCAGCGGATCGCGGAGCTGGCGACGAGCACCACAGCGGCGAGCCGCAGCCACGCCGAGAAACGGCTCCTCGCGGAGCTGACCAGCTACCTGAAGGGGTTGATGACGATGCAGAACGTGACCTCCAACCTCGTCTACGTCGTCGTCCTCGGCCAGGACCCGCTCAGGTGGTCCAGCCTCACGTTCAAGGACACCGTGGTAGAGCGCGGCTTCTACTACCACCCCGTCGGCGGCCGCAAAGGCTGGCCGCACACGCCGCCGAACTACATCGGCTTCCGATTCGACGGCCGCCTCCAGCAGATCCGGCACGTAGACCACTACGAGGTCATCACGCGTCCGCACGACTACATCCCTGAGATCATCCCCGACGCAGACTGGAGCGAGGAGCCGCACTTCCTCTACACCCTCGGACTCCCGATCGAGCCGGCCCAGCCCGTGCTCAACGGCAAAATCTGGCCGAACGCGCGGCTCTGGTGTGCGCTCGACCTGCTGCTCACATGCGAGACGATCCAGGAGGCTCGCGACAATACCCAGGAACGACTGGCGGGCGCGGGGGAGACCACAACCTAGTGTCCTGAGTCAGTAATTCGTTCACAATATGCTGCGAGTGTGTCAAGTATCTGCTCGGCGGTCTTGGTCCAGACGTACGGGCGGGGGTTCTCGTTCCAGTGCTTCATCCAGTCACGGATGTCTTGGTTGAGTTCGCGGACGGATCGGTGTGTGCCGCGTCGGAGCTTGCGGGCGGTCAGCTCGCCGAACCACCGCTCGACGAGGTTCAACCACGATGAGCCTGTCGGGGTGAAGTGCAAATGGAAGCGCGGGTGGGCAGCCAGCCAGCGCTTGATCGCGGGGGTCTTGTGCGTGGAGTAGTTATCGAGAATGAGGTGAACGTCCAAGTCGGCGGGGACCTCTTGGTCGATGGTGATGAGGAATTTCTTGAACTCGATCGCGCGGTGGCGAGCGTGCAGCGACCCGATGACCTTGCCCGAGGCCACATTCAACGCGGCGAACAGGCTGCTCGTCCCGTGACGCTTGTAGTCATGGGTGGCACGCTCGGGAACGCCGGGCATTACCGGTAGGATCGGCTGGGAGCGATCGAGTGCCTGGATTTGGCTCTTCTCATCAACGCACAGGACCATTGCGCGCTCGGGCGGGTCGAGGTAGAGGCCCACGATGTCGCGCACCTTCTCCACAAACAAGGGGTCCTTGGAGAGCTTCCAGTGCTCCACGCGGTGAGGTTGCAATCCAAAGGCGCGCCACACCCGCGAGATCGTGGACTGCGAGAGGCCCGTACGGGCCGCCATCTGCCGCGTCGACCAGTGCGTACCCCCATCCGGCGGGGCACTCTCCAACGTCTTGACAATCACGTCCTCAACGCGATCATCAGAAACCGTCCGCGGGCGCCCCGGCCGCGGCTCATCCACCAGCCCATCCAGCCTTGAAGCAACGAATCTCCGGCGCCACTTACCAACCGTCGCCGCGCTCACACCAAGCCGCGCAGCAACATCCTGATTCGAAGCACCACCAGCACACTCCAGCACGATCGCAGAGCGCAAAGCCAGTCCCTGCGCCGTACGCCGCCGACGAGCCCATCGCTGCAACTGCGCACGCTCACCATCTGTGAGCTCCAACACCGCCTTGGGACGACCGAAAGTAGTAGCCATACCCGCATACTACCACACTTACCACCCGAACTTAAGACTCAGAACACTAGAGCCGTACCGAAAAACTGCACCGCGAGTCCGTCCCGGCCGATCCCGTCGGGTCATCGGTTGAGAATCAGGTCAGTTGCGAAGCAAATGGCGCCCAGCAGCAGCTACCCGACCCACGGCGCCAACCGCCGCCTGACCGACGGCCTCGGCAACGACACGGAGACGGGGCTCCTCAGAGACCGCGACGGGTCCGCGAACCGCGTCAATAACCTCCGGGCTCGCTCCGAGGTCTTCCATCGTCTCAACAAGGTTCTGCTTGGCCGAGTCGACCTCGACCGACTCCTCCGTGGACACCGTGGGCACAGCCTCCGCTGGTGTTGATGGTTGATCGGTCATCGGACAAACTCCAAGGCCAAGCGTTAGCGACTAGAAAGACAAGAAGCTTTCGATCTCCTTCTCCTTCTCAGCCGAAACTGGCTTAATGCTGACTATTCCCCGCTGAACCGGGTCCGAGAAGAGAGTGGGGTACTGATCGATTGTCTCCTCCCTACCCGTCGCGTCATCTAAAACGACTTCCACGATCGTGCCCTCGTTTAGCTCTTCGCCAAGCTGAAAATCAAACGTTGAGGAGTGGTCCTCCATCTCCTGCAAGAGCGAGCCGCCGCGACTGAGCACCGGGGTTAGATCAGACGCCTGCTGGTCGAACCAGTCAGCGTCCATCCCGTCCAACCCGCCCTCGCCGTCGACGGTCGCGTAGAAACGATTGATTTTCGTCTTATCAACGGTCGCAGCGTCGGAACTCACCGCCACGGCCGGCGCCGCTGGAGGAGCGACCGTGCTATCCCCGTCCCCCGATGCAGTCGCGGTGCCACTCTCGCTCCGTGGCGCGTCTGATATCTCATCAACACCACCCGCGTATGTCACGGTCGCGGTTCCGTCGTCGTTAACTGCCACGGTGCCACTGTCATCCGCTGGCGTGGCCGCGGTGGCGCTCCCAGCCGCTGCCACGGCCTCTGCGCGCATCCTTAGATAGTCATCCTCTACGCCGGCCTCTGCGCGCACCTTCGCGTAGTAGTCAGGAATCATCTTCCGCAACTCATCCTTGTAGTCCTCGACGATGCGGCGCAACGGGGAGAGCTTGCGTGGGTTGCGACCGAAGTTAGTCTCGATCCTGGCGACCTCGTCGACCGCGTCAAAGCGCACGTCGTCGTCAGGCGACGCCTCGCCTTCCAGGAGCGCCAGGGAACGATCCGCAAGATCAGGATTGCCCAGGTGGTCCCGGGTGATCGTGTTCAGACGCTCCGCGATTAACTGTCGCTGCTCCTCGGGGAGCGTAGCAATCGCCGCTTGCACCTCAACCAGCGTGCTCGCCGGCACCGTGCCCATCACGCGAGGATTAACGCCGAAGCGCTCCTCCATGGCGAGACTTTGTGTTCTCCGAGTCTTTCCTCTCCCCGCACCCATAATCACATTATACGTGCACTATTTTCACCTTACAAGGGTTTTCACAGTGAAACGCAAGAACGACAGGTTGCGTGACATCGCCGGCTGGTCGAGGTACACTCGACAAGCGGTGACCTACGGGATCTTCAGCTCAGCAGGAAATCTGATCGCCTGGTGCGACTCGCAGGACGCTGCGCTGACGGCACTGCGTGACCTCGTCAATGAGGAGCACGAGGCAGCCGACGAGGTGGCTGCCATCCCCGTGACCGAGACCGGGCGCCCGTGCGGCGAGGCTATTCTCGCCGGCACCGGAGAATGAATGCGCTGCACACGGTATGACGACGGCGCATGTGATACGGCCTTTACCGTGAGAACCCGCAGACGCTAGTTAATGCCGGGTGTAAGATTGATGCATGGGCGCGGGAGCGGGCAGACGGCGACGCGCACAAAACGGGGGAGATATCACCGGCAGGGGGATTGAGGTTAGTGTGCTGGAGGACGGCACGCGAATCCATTACAAGAACCGTCAACCACACCGGCAAGGCGGGGAGCCCGCATACGAAGGGACGGATGGCTCAAAGGCGTGGTGGGTGGATGGCGCGCGGCATCGAGTCGACGGGCCGGCCGTCATGCGTGCCGACGGTACGGTGGAGTGGTGGATTGAAGGAGTGAAGATGGAGGAAGAGGATGTCCTCGGGGCGCAGGACCGCATGAAGGTGTGGTGGGAGAGCGGAGTTGCCGACCCCGTTGCGGTGGAGAAAGTTGAGTTCTAGCGGCGCGGACGCTGCTCGGGCCGCGCTGGTGCGATGATGGTGCCGCGCCGACCCCGAGGGTCGACCAATACGTCATCTTCGCCGAGTAGCTGGCATCTGGCGACGCCTCCTTGAAGCCACAATGCAGAGGTCCAGGCCGCGAGGCAAGCGTGGATGAGGTCCTCACGGTGCTTGTACGCGCGGTCGTCCAGCGGCGAGGGCTCGTCGAGGAGTTGCGCGGTGGCAGAATGCGACCGTAGATCCAGCGACGGCGAGGCGGTTCGCAGATCGGCCAATCGCTGAATGAGCACGTCGCAGGCTGCTGCGCGCACCGGTCGCCACGCAGCCACCGGGAGGCCCTTCGGCTTGCGCTTGTAGAGGGGGCGTTCGCGGTCGTAGCCGAGCTCATCAGTGCCGACGAGCGTGGTGTACGGGTAGCACTCGCTGACGACGCGGCCACTGGTCGGAGGGCCGGGGATGCCATCCGCATAGAGCCACCCACCGGCTTCAAGTTCGCGCCGCAGGCGCACCCCGGCAAGACGCGGGCTCGCGAGGTTCGTTGAGTTCGCCGAGACCTTCCAACGCCCGTAGCGTTGCCCGACCTGCTTCTCGCACAAGCGCTGTTTGTCCGGGTTAAGGACCAGCAGGGGCGCGTCGACGAACAGCATCGCGGCGTCGCTCGCGTGCGTGTTCGCCCACGCGACGGTCTCCTCAACGCCGGTGGTCCAGCCCGCGTCCACAATCGTGCCGTCCGGGTTGGCTGCGACGACGCCCGTCTCGTTGGCGACCGTCGTGTCGACCCAAGCCAGGTCCACACCGAGAGCTCTCAACCAGCTCCTCCCACGACATGGATTCCCGTGCCGCGACTCAGCGGCGGCCCGCGTTGATCTTGTCTATCTCCCTGGCAAGTCGGAGGATGGCGTCCCGCTGCGCCTTAGTGACCCGCTCCTGCACCTGCGCGATGCGCAGCTGACGCTCCGCAGGCGTGAGGCTTTCGAAATCGGCGTCGGACATCATGCCCGTGAGTAGCTCGAGCGTCGTTGGGTCGCCCGCGATCGTGCGGTGCATCGCGTCAAATATCTCCTGCTCCAGGGGTCCGCGGTCCGGCTCGCTCATGCCCGAACCCTACTGCCGCCCACTGGATTGCTGAGACCCGCAGGGCATCCGGGGAGCTCACACCCGGGAGCCGTAGCCGAGTAATCGTCCTGAGCCGCCCGGCGCGCCGACCAGCGAGATGAACCCGCGGCACGCGGGGGAGGGGCGGCCAGGTAGAACGATCGACGACGTTAGGGCTCAAAAGCCCTAACCCAGCCCCGGGTCGAGCGACACTGGCCGCTCCATAACAGCTAAGTGGCTTCGGCGCGGCGGTAACCGCGCCGAAGCCGGACACAGGAGGAATGATCTCCCATGCAAGACGAGCGTAGTGGCTCCATTCCATACGAGCGCGTGCGGCCGCTGGAAGCCGCCATCGTCTTCCTCGCCGTCGCCGAGGACTACCCGTGGCGGCTCGGCGAACTCGAGGCAAGACTCGGCGCCTCCCGCGATCTGGTGCGAATCTGCGTCGGGAGGCTGCGCGCCGACGGGCTGCTCATCGGCGACGACGAGACCGTGCGGGCGTCCTGGGCGGCGGTCCGCCTGGACGAACTCGGCGGCTGGCGCGAGCTGTGCTCCGACCGCGGCGGTAACTTGGACTCGTGTCCCCAGCCCGACACAACCCGTACGACGGCGACCCGCCGGACACGCGGCTCGCGCAAGCGCGGCTAA
The DNA here is from genome assembly GCA_963734225.1 of uncultured Solirubrobacteraceae bacterium. Lineage (GTDB taxonomy): Bacteria > Actinomycetota > Thermoleophilia > Solirubrobacterales > Solirubrobacteraceae > Palsa-744. The sequence goes on along the minus strand of CAVTGI010000017.1, from coordinate 504,291 downwards.
GCCGGGGAGTCACGCAGGAGGAGTTGGCGGCGGCGATCGGCGTGACCGCGCCAACGCTGCGCCGACTGGAGCGCGCCGAAGTTGAGAACCCGAAGCTGCGCACGCTCGTGAACTGCGCGCTCGCGCTCGGTGTAGACCTCGCCGACGTGTTGGAGGACGACTGGTTGCAGTGGCTGCCGACGGGCAAGGCTAAGCGACCACCGAAGCCCAACAAGTTCTGGCGCGGCGCGAACGGCGCGCCCAGGAGCTGAGCGGTGCCGAGACTCAACGTCAAGGCAGCCGAGATCACGGACCCCGCGGAGATGCTGGAACGCATCGCCTACCGCAACAAGCGGATCATCACCCGCGTTGACCGGCACGACGACCCGGCGGCGTTCGCGAAGCACCTCGCGAGCCGCACCCGCTCGGACATCAGACGCCTCGCAGAACTGCTCGGGATCACGCTAGAGAACGGCTAACGGCCGCCGTCGCCGGGCCGGCTCGAACAAACGTCGAGCCCCGCGTGCAGCGCCGCCCGCCCCCGCGATACCCCTTGGGTACTTCGGCGGGCGGCCAAAAAACTCCCCCGAGACCCGGCTTATGGGCCTCGTCGGAGGGGTCGTCCGTTCGACGAGTCCGTGCCTAACAGACCAAAACTTTCTTTAGGCTGTTAGGGAAGCAACGAGTCCGTGTCCCATCCAAAACCATGCCCAAGCTTCGTTACCAACCACCTGACCGCCTCCCAGGCGCGACCGACTTCTCCAAGGACGACGCGCTGCGCGGCTCCGTGAACGCCGTGAGGCTCGTGAAGTCGCAGCCCTGGGCGTGGGACGGCCTACGCGACGCCTGCGCGGCCCTGGAAAGCGGATACTCGCGCAAGCGCGAGCCCGGACACTGGGAGCTCGTCGCCGTCGCCTTCGTTGCCTCCAAGCACGTTGACATCCAGCCGTGGTGGGACGAGTCCAGCGACGAGCTCTGGCGCGAGTGCGGGTTCAAGACCAAGCCACCGTACATGCGCGTGTGGCGACGTTTGCGCGAGCTTGACCAGGTTTGCGACGAGTTCCTGAACGCCGCTGGCCTCGTGATCCAGCGCTGCCGCACACACGACCCGCGCGTGATGGCCCACGTCCACTTTGACTTCACCGAGGACGAGACGCACGCCGCGCTCGTCCACGACTGCCAGCCCGGCGACAACTGCAAACGCCGCACCTGGAAAACGAAGTCGGGCGCGTGGCGCTCCCGCAAAGGCAACGCGGTTCGGCTCCCGCGCATCGCAACCGCGGACGCACGCCGGGAGCGCGAGGAATGGAACGAACAGGAGCCCAAAGAGAGTGAGAAACACGCGCAAGAACGCGCCCCGGAAAAGGACGAACCCCTCCAGCACGGCCGACGCCTGCGCGTCGGCGGTTGCTGGTATCGGACGCGCGACGAGGAGGCCGGCGTACGCGCGTACACGAGTGGGGGAAGGGTGAAACGCTTCTGGCACGGCTACTACTCCGGCAAGGCCGTGGACCACTTCACGGGCGGCGCGATCCCGAGCGTTGACGCCGCGAACAAGCAGGAGTACGACCTCTTCCCGGCGTTCTACGACCGCGTGCGCAGCATGGCGGGCGCTGCGCCGCAAACCGCGATCGGCGACCGCGGGCTCTCCGTGGAGTCCTGCTTCAAGCACGCGACCTCTAACGGCACCGCGCCCGTGTTCCCGTGGCGCGGCGTGCACAAGCGCCAGGACAAGGCTACGCACGACCGCCACGGCGTCATGCGCTGCAAGCACTGCGGCGGCACGATGTACCAAACGCGGTTCTCGCCGAACGGCGGCTACCCACGGCTCTGGTTCCGCTGCACCTTCCAGCTCACGCCGGACTGCGCCGCCGACCAGACAATCTCGTGCTCAACGGACTGGCGCACACTAATCCCGCTCGCGCGCACCAACTCCCTCTACTACGAGCTCAGGGAGTCGCACCAGACTTACGAGGCGGTCCACGATTATTGGCGCGACCGTTACCGCGTCGCCGCGGACACGCTGGCGAACCGTCCGAAGGCCGTCGGCCTCGGGTGGCACCGTCTGCGCGCGAACGCCGCGTGCCTCATTGACTGGCTGCGGATCGCCGCGAAGGCCGGTTGGCTCGGCTCCGCTCGCGCTGCGCAGCGCCACGCTGGCAAGCGCAACTTCAAGAAGCGTGGACACGACGCCGCAATGAACGTGGCGAAGACGCGCGCACGCCAGGGCCTCTACACCCCGTACGGCCCGGGCGCGAAGAAGAGCGGGCGTGGGGAGGAGACTCCACCGTCACGCCGGCCCCGCGGCGCCCCACCGGGCGCTTAGCAGCAAGCCTCGCCGCACCAACGAGCCGCCTTGGGGATAGCCCCTGGGCGGCTTCGGCCTTTTCTGCCGTTGCGCCCCTCTGGAAGGCAGCTGCGACGCCAATCGGGGGAGCTTCCCACCTGGGGCGGCGATCCGCAGGCCGAAACCAGCCCAGCGGGCGCCTATTGAAAACTGAAGCGATAACTGTCCGCGTGGTCGACATCCATGCGACATGGAACACAAATGGGAGTAGGGGACACTTCGATCTGGGTGTGCCACTGAGATGTCCGCCGGACCCGTCGTTCTCGATCGAAAAGCGCCAAGAGATCGCGGGCAGTGGCGGTGGGTTCACGGCGTCGCCGCTGACTGGCAAGGTGGGCCAGACGGTCGAATACGAAATCGTCGCGACCAATACGGGCAACGTTCCGTTGACGTTCGGCGAATTCACAGACGAAAACTGCGAAGACGTGACCGGCGGTCCGACCGGGGTTGTCGCGCCCGGGGCCTCGACGACCTATTTCTGCACGCATGTGCTGACCGAAGTGGGCCCCTACATCAACAGCGCCGGCGTGACCGGCGCGCCGCCGCACGGCGATGGCTTGCCAGTCACCCAGAAGTCGAACACGGTCGTCGTCACGGTGCCAGCAGAACCCACGTTTTCCATCGAAAAGCTCCAGGAAGTAGCAGGGAGCGCTACCGGGTTCACGAAGTCTGCGCTGGTCGCCGAAGCCGGCCAGACGGTCGACTACGAGATCGTCGTGACCAATACGGGCAACGTCCCGCTGACCTTCGAATTCACAGATGAATCCTGTGAAGACGTGACCGGTGGTCCCGGGGCGGGGGCTGTCGCGCCCGGAGCCACGACCACATATTTCTGCGAACACCTGATGACCAGCGATCGGCCTTACAGCAACACAGCCACCGAGACCGGCACGCCGCCGCCCGGCGACGGTTCGCCGGTCACGCAGACGTCGAATACGGTCGTCGTCGTCGGCAATCCGGATGAATTGGGTGAACACGAAGGGGAAAACGGCGTGGTCGTCGCGACGTGCTTGTCGGTGAGCATCACCTACTTCAACTTCCCAAACGAGCCTGGCAACACTGTCACACAGGTCCTCACCATCCATGGGGTCAAAATCTCCAAATCGACGTTCACGTTCAACGGGCCGACCGGCACGGACGTGATCCCGATCGTCGTGCCGCCGGGCGCGGGCGTGGTCGACATCCATGCGATGTGGCACACGAATGGGTTCAGAGGACACTTCGATCTGGGCGTGGCCTTGAAATGCACGCGGGAACCCGCGTCCTAGATCGTCAAGCTGCCAGGAGGTCGTCGCCGGCGGCCTACGACGAGCGTCCACCGCCGCGCTCATGAGGTCAAGCCTCGGTGAGGCCCTGCCGAGGCCGCGCATGTGGGTGGCGACGCGCTTTTGGTTTACCGGGCGAGGACCACGCGATGACCGCGGTCGCAGACGCGGGACCAGCCAGCATCGCCTCCGAGCGCGCCGCCGGGCCGACCGGCAATCAGGACCGCCTGCGCCGAGCGCGCAGTCAGGCCAAGGCCAAGGACGGGCACGGACAGCACGCCAAGCCCGGCGAGCACCACCACAAGGGTGCCAAGCATTCCAAGCGCCATAAGCACCGCAAGCGTCGCCACCACCACAAGCCCGTCGCGCCCACGCCGCCGGCCGCACCCGTCTCGGGGCTGCCCGGAGCGCCGGCCCCGCCCGCCATCCCGGTCAACCCGCCGCCGCCATCCAACACCCCGCCTCCGACACAGAGCGCAACGATCACGCTGGCACAGGCGCGGCGGCTGCTCTGGCGCGCGGGCTTCGGGCCCACGTCCGGGCAGGCCGAGGGCCTCGCCGGGCAGCCGCTCGAACAGGTCGTGCAATCGCTGACGCGGCCCTCCGGGGCGGCCACTCTGCATGGCCCCGAACCCACCGACGATGAAGGTCACGCGCTCGAACCTGCCGACCAGTGGGGCGAGGATCACTGCTGGTGGCTGGACCGCATGGTCCGCTCAGACCAACAGCTGGTCGAGCGGATGACCTTCATCTGGCACGACTGGTTTGCCAACTCCAACGAAAAGGTCGACAGCCAGCAGCGAATGCTCGATCAGAACAACCTCTTTCGCGAAAACGCGCTGGGCAACTTCCACGACCTCTTCCTCGCGGTCACGACCAACCCCGCGATGCTCGTGTTCCTCGACGGGATCTACAACGATAAGGACGAACCCAACGAGAACTACGCGCGCGAGATGATGGAGCTGTTCTCGCTCGGCGCCGACCGCGGCGCCTACACCGAGGACGACGTGCGCGAAATGGCGCGCACGCTGACCGGCTGGACGGCCGAATGGACCGAAAGCAGCGGCCTGCAGAACTTCCGCTTCGAACCCGAGCGCCACGACGACCGCAACAAGACGGTCTTCGGGCAGACCGGCAAATGGAACTACGAAGACGCCGTGCGCCTGTGCGTCAGCCACCCGCTGCACGCGTCCTTCTTCGTCAGCAAGCTGTGGAGCTACTTCATCCCCACACCGCCCTCCGAATCCACCCTCGCGTCGCTGCAGGGCCTGTATACGAGCTCCGGCTACAGCATCCGCGCGGTCGTCGAGGCGATCCTCCAGAACCCGGAATTCCTCGCAGGTCCGCAGCTGGTCACGCCGCCGGTCGTCTACAACGCGGGCCTGCTGCGCGCCATCGGGCGCCCGATCGACACCACCGCCTGGGCCTGGCTGTCGGCCGCCGCCGGGCAGCAGCTGTTCTACCCGCCCAACGTCTCCGGCTGGGACTTCTCCGCCTGGCTTGACACCTCCACCGCCAAGGCGCGCTGGGAAATCGCTAGCTACGTCACAGCCAAGAGCTATCCCAATCCATGGCCCGGCGAAGGCGAAGGCGAATACAGCGCAAGCGAGACCCCCGCCGAGGCCTTGGCAAGCGCCCTGGCCTACTGGGGCAACCCGTCGCTTTCAAGCGAATCGCTGCACTGCATCACCACTTTCGCCGAAACATGCCTGAGTGGCGTGGCCAAGGCCAGCTGGCAGCAGAGCCCCTACCGGGCTATTCGCCAGAACGCGCTGCGCATGCTGATCGCGACCTCCCCCGACATGCAGGTGAGCTGATATGGCGCAAAGCTGCTCGTGCAAGGATTTCACCCGCTCGCAACTGCTGCGCGCAGGCGTCGCCCAGGCCGGGCGCGGCCTGCCCGCGATCGAGCCGGGGATGCCGCTGCCCGCCGGAACCGGCATGAACAGGCGCTCGTTTTTGTTGCGCTCGTCCGGTGCGTTGCTGTCGGTATACGGGGCCGCCGCGCTGTCGCCACGTCATCTGTATGACGGCATCGCGCAGGCCGCCGCCGCGGCGCCGACCAGCCAGCCCGTGCTCGTGTCGATCTTCATGGAAGGCGGCTGGGATGCCCTGTCGGTGCTCGCGCCCGTCAAGGAAGCCAGGTATCACGAACTGCGTCCCGTGCTGGGGCTGGCCGAAGGCGAAGGGGCCCTGTTCTCCGAGGATGAAGACCTGATGTGGCACCCCAAGGCTGGCGGCCTGGCCCAGCTGCATTCCGAGGGCAAGGTCACTGTGTTTCCCGCCGTCGGCTATGACCCTCCCGACGAGAGTCATTTCACCAGCCGTCACTACTGGGAGGTGGGCGAACTGAACGCCCAGACGCGCTCGGGCTGGATGGGCCGCTACCTGGACATCGCCGGCGAGCCCGGCAACCCGCTGCAGGGGCTGTCGCTGGACGCCTCGCTGGCGCCCGCGCTGGCCACGACCAAGGTGCCCGTCGCGGCCGTATCGTCGCCCTCTGACTATGACTTCTGGGCCTACGGCCTGGAGGAACCGCTGACCGGCGCCACGCTTGAACTGTTCGGTCAGCTCGGTGCCCTGGGGGCGCCCTCGCCCGCTTTGGCGCAGGCCCGCACGGCGTCGCTTGACACGAGCATCATCCGCAACCAGATCGCGCCGTTTGGCGAACACGAAGGCAAACAGGGCTTCACCTCGCCCGTGACCTATCCAACCTCTGGCGGCGAATTTCCGGCCCGCCTGGCGATTCTCGCGGCGATGCTCGACGACGAAGCGCTGCCGATCAAATGCGTTTCGCTGAACGCGGTCGGCTCCTATGACACCCACTCCGACGAGCACAGCACGCTCGCCACCAACCTCGAACAGACGATCGAATCGGTGCTCGCCTTCCAGCGCGACCTCGAAGCTCGCAAACTCGACGATCGCGTTGTCATCCAGCTGTGGTCGGAGTTCGGGCGCAGGCCCCAGGAAAACGGGTCCGGCACCGACCACGGCGCCGCCGGCGTCGCCTTTCTGATCGGCACTCGCGTCAAGGGCGAAATGGTCGGAGAGTTCCCCGGCCTGAGCAAGCTCGACGAAAACGAAAACCTGGTTAACACGTCGGACTTCCGAGCGATGAATGTGGCGCTGCTCGGGCAGTGGTTTCAGACCGAAGCCGGCCTGGTCATCCCCGAAGCGGGCACCGGATTGGCAGGCCCGAGTCCATACGGCCAGATTCCCCAGCTGATCGCGTGATGAGACCACCGAGGCGTGGTCTGTGGGCGCTCGTCTTGTGCGGTCTGTGCGTCTTTGGCGCCCTCAGCGCGATCGCGCTGGCCGCGCCCGCGCGCCGGTCCGCGCCGCGCCCCAACACGTCGCGAGCGCGAGCTTGCAAGAGGGCGCAACCGCGTCAGCGCTCTCGCCACGGCCCTCGCTGCCGATCGCTCAAGCGCCGTTCGAGCCCATCCACCGCTGGTGGCGCGTCAACGGCGCCCAACTCCTCCGGCCTGCCTGCCGCGTCGGCGCGCGGTGCCACCGCTCCGGCGGGCGACGCGCCCTCCGCGCCCGCCCTGTCCTCGCCTGCTCCAGCGTCCACATCGCCGGGCCCCTCCGAACAGGCCCAAGCGCCTGCGCCCGTGCCGCCGTCGATCCCGCACGTGCAGGTGACCGCCGTCGAGTACCACTTCACTCTTTCGCGCACCTCCGTACCGGCCGGGAACGTGATCTTCGACTTCGTCAATCACGGCCAGGACGAACACAACCTCAACGTGACGCCTCCTGAAGGATCCCTCGAGGGCTCCGTTGCCAACACGCCCTCCAAGGGCATGGGCGAGGTGGAGATCCAGCTGCGGCCAGGCACCTACACGCTGTTCTGCTCGCTGCCCGAACATGAGAAGAAAGGGATGAAAGCTACGCTCACGGTGGAATAGACCAGCGAGAGTGAGGCGTACGCCTCCGGGTCGATCGTGCCGACGACCGGACTGGCTTGAGCATTGAGCAAACGTCCAAAAGCTGAGCTTTCCATCCTGGCCAGTTGGCCGTTGCACGCAGGGATCTGCGACCGGCACACTGACGTCCATGTCCAGCAATCCCCAGATCATCGACGGGCCCACGCCGATCAACTCGCTGCGCCCCGGCGAGTTCTTCCGCTGGAAGGTCCAGCACGGCAGCGCTGAAAAGCACGTGTATGTGCAGATAGCCAACACGCTGCGACCTGACGGGTTCGACGAGCCGCTGCGGTCGTGCATCGAATCCAAGGGCGAGTCGGTGCTGCTCAAGCTGCTCGAGCGCGGCGACGTTCCGGTCCGCATCAAGATCACCTCGGCGGGGATCACCGAGGTGGGCATGGACCAGCGCGCGCGTCCCTGCGTGCTCTGACGTCGGCGCACCTACCTCTGGCCGCGCGGGCATGCACTACCAGGCGAGCTGACAGCTCAGGCTGCTGACAGGTCTGTTGCCGGGTGTCCGGCCGCCCGGCAATTCGCTATATGTTGTGCTCCTCAGATGGGGTCCTGAGGTGAGGTCGTGGGCGGCGCTGGCGGGGCCGGCCTCCGAACCGCCCACAGGAAAAGGGCTGATGGCTCCTTTCGCGAAAGACCACCTCGACGCGAGAGGAGCATGTCAGCGCAGTGCCCATCCGCATGGCCAGTCTCGACCGCCGCGAGCTCGCGGCCATCTTCGCCGGCGGCGCGGCGGGCGCCCTGCTAAGGGTGTGGCTTGGCCGGCACTTCAGCGCGGGCGCGCCCGGCTGGCCGTGGGCGACGTTCGCCATCAACGTGACGGGCTCGTTCGCGCTGGCGTACTTCGCGACCCGCCTGCAGGAGCGCCTGCCGCAGTCGACCTACCGCCGGCCGCTGCTCGGGACGGGTTTCTGCGGCGCTTACACCACCTTCTCGACGATGCAGGTGGAGATCTTGAAGATCGTCGACGCCCACCGCTACGGCCTGGCGGCGGGTTACGCGCTGGCGAGCATCGCCGCTGGCTATGTAGCGATCTGGACAGCCACCTCGATCGTGCGTCGCACCAGGTTGCTGGCGTGAGCGCGTGGGTGTGGGCCGCCGTTGCGCTGGTCGGCGGGGCCGGCGCGATCGCCCGCTTCGCGCTGGACTCGCTGATCGCCCAGCGAGCCGGCCGCGGCTTTCCGCTGGGCACGTTTACGATCAACGCAACAGGCGCCCTGCTGCTGGGCCTACTCACCGGTCTCGCCGTACAGGGCACTGCGATGGTGATCGCGGGCACCGCCACGATCGGTTCCTTCACCACCTTCTCTACGTGGATGTTCGAGACCCATCGCCTGGCCGAGGACGCTGACACGCCACGCGCGACCGTCAACGTCCTGCTCAGCCTCGGCGTGGGCTTCGGCGCAGCGGTGCTGGGACGGGCGATCGGAGCGCACGCATGACCATTTCCCGCCCCATGGCTCAGGGCGCGGGCGTCGACTGCCTGAAGCTCACCACCTACTTCGGCGAGCGCGACCGCACCCCCGCCGGGCTGCTCGGCGACGAGCTGCTGGACATATACGGACGCCACCGCCTGCAGGCAAGCGTGTTGCTGCGCGGCGCGGAGGGGTTCGGGCGCCTGCACCATCTGCACACCGATCGGCTGCTGACGCTGTCTGAAGACCTGCCGGTGGTTTCCGTCGCGGTCGACGCGCGCGAGCGCATTGAATCGGCGCTCGAGCAGGTGTTGCAAGTCAAGCGCCGCGGCCTGATCACGCTCGAGCGGGCCATGCTGCTCAGCGGCGAGATCGACGCTGTGGCGCTGCCCGAGCGACTCGACGAGGCGACCAAGCTGACCGTGTACGTGGGTCGGCAGGAGCGTATCGCCGGACGCCCCGCGTTCGTGGCCGTCACTGATCTGCTGCACCGGCGCGCGATCGCCGGCGCGACCGTTCTGCTCGGCGTGGACGGGACCAGCGGCGGACGACGGGTGCGGGCGCGGTTCTTCGCGCGCAACGCCGACGTGCCGATGATGGTCATCGCGGTCGGCGCGGGCGCGCGAATCGCCCAGGTGCTGCCCGAGCTCGGCCGCATGTTGCACGACCCGCTGTTCACGATCGAGCGCGTCCGCGTGTGCAAGCGCGACGGCCGGCTGCTGGCCACCCCGCACGAGCTGCCGGGCACAGACGAGCACGGCCTGGCGATGTGGCAGAAGCTGATGGTCTACACCTCCCACGCGGCCACCCACCACGGCCAGCCGTTGCACCTGGCGATCGTGCGCCGCCTGCGCGAAGCCGATGCGGCCGGCGCCACCAGCCTGCACAGCGTGTGGGGCTTTCATGGCGAGCACCCGCCGCACGGAGACAGGTTCTTTCAGATCCGTCGTCACGTGCCCGCGCTGACGATCGCAATCGACACGCCCGAGCGCACCGCGCGGTCCTTTCAGATCATCGACGAGCTCACCTCAGAGCACGGCCTGGTCACCAGCGAGATGGTGCCCGCGCTCAGCGCAATCAGCCAATCCGAGCGGCGCGGAGGGCTGCGACTGGCCAGGCACGACTTCTAGAGACGGCCCCGGCGCTAGGGTCTAGCCTATGCCGGGCTTCGCGCGCCTGAAGGCAGGGCTGGGGTCGCTTCGCCGCAAGCGATCGCTGGCGAGCCTGCGCGCCAGCGGCGTGCGCATCGAGCCGGGGTCCCGGGTGGCCAGCGGCGCACGGATCGGGCCCGGCGCGGTCATCGGACGCAGGGCGACGGTTAACGCGCCCGCGTCGATCGGGCGCGACGTGCAGATCGGCGCCGGCTGCTGGGTCGCCGGCGGCTCGCGGATCGGCGCGCGCGCGATGCTCGGGCACGACACACGGATCAACGGCCCGGTCACGATCGGAGGGGTCGGGCAGGCCACGATCGGGCCCTACTGCGCGATCGGGCACCGCCTGACGGTCCTGACCGAAAACCACGCCATGCACCTGCCCAACATGCAGTTCGACCTCAACGACGCGCTGGGCCTGCCCACGCTCGCGGTTGGCGGCGACGTGCACATCGGCGCCGCCTGCTGGGTGGGCGACGGCGTGACCGTCCTCGCTGGCGTCACCGTCGGCGCCGGCGCGGTGCTGGGGGCCGGAGCGGTGGTCACCCGCGACGTGCCCGCCTTTGCGGTCGTCGCCGGCGTGCCCGCCCGCGAGCTTCGGCGTCGCTGCAGCCCGCAGGTCGCGCGTGTGCTGCTCGACACGGCGTGGTGGGACTGGCCGGCCGAGCGCATCTCGCGCAATCGCGAGTTCTTCGCCATGGACATAACGACGACCACGCCCAAGGCGCTCGCCGCCGCGATCGTGCCCTGAACGCGCTTGCCGACGCCGCGTCAGCCGGCGATCAGCGGCGGTCCGGAGAAGAACACGAACCAGACCGCCAGGGCGGACATGGCCACGTACACGTTGGCCACCACGATGCGCTCCAGCGCCGTCACTCCCACCCGTTGGCTGATGTGACCCTCGGGCTCGGCGCGCATGCTGCGCAGCCACGTGGCGCGTCGTTCCACGCGCGGGCGTCCGATCATCTCGTCATAGGCGTTGCTCAGCCACGTGAGCGCCATCAGCGTGGCGAATGTCAACACGGCGAGCACCGCGATCACCACAGCGACCGCGGCCATGCTCAGCTGGCGCTGGCCCACGACCACCGAGCCGACCCACAGCGCCAGCAGCGGACAGCCCGTCCAGATGTTGGCCGTCATGAACGCTGTCGCGCCTGCCATCGCCGCTCGCTTGACCGCCTGGTGGTGAGGCGGCTCGGCTGCGACCGGGATCCCCGCATGTGACGGAACCACACCCTAAAGGATAGCTTAAGAAGCAGGCTGATCGAGCAGGGCGCTGCCGGCAGTCAGCGTCTGTCCTGCGTGCGTTCGACAGTCTCGCCGAGCGCCGCCAGGCTGATGTCCAGCGCGCTCGCCAGGCGCCTGACGGTCGTCCACGTGGGGTTGGCGTGGCCGCGCTCGATGCGTGCGAATGCCGCCACTGTCAACCCTGCCTTATGCGCCAGATCCTCCTGAGTGTCGCCTCTCTCAGTGCGAAGTTGGCGCAGCGTGTCCGCAAGGGCCGAATCAGGTTGTACGGATGCCGACACAGTCAGAAACATCGCATGTCGCCAGTAGCAACATCCAGTCAGCCAACTGCTGGTATCGTGCTGTTGTCACGCCATCCCCACAGACGGCGCTGGCCGGTCGGCACCGGCCACTTGCACTGCACCGGTGCCGACCACCCTTTGGGGAGCGTCGACCGTGGCGAATCCTTCCGGCCAACGCCATCGGCGGGAGCCGAGACGATTGCTCGTACAATCATCGTCGTGAGCAAGCTGGCGGTCATCCACTTCACCGACCCCGCCTGCCCGTTTGCCTACTCGGCCAGCCCCGCCATGGCCGTGCTGCGCTGGCGCTATGGCGATCAGCTGGCCTGGCGGGTGGTCACCATCGGGCTGAGCGAGGACCCGCAGCGCTACATCGACGCCGGCTATACGCCCGCGCGCTCGGTACTCGGCAACCTGCACGCGTTCGCGCGCCACGGCATGCCGTTCCTGTATGAGCCCCGCGCGCGCATCCCGGCCTCCGCCCGAGCCTGCCGGGCGATCGTGGCCGCGCGCCTACTCGCGCCGGGACGCGAGCACGACGTGCTGCGCGCGCTGCAACTCGGCTGGTTCACAACCACGCTGGTGCTCGACGAGGACGCCGATATCGCCGAGGCGCTCGCGCGCGTGCAGGGCCTGGACGCCGAAACGATCGTGGGCGCGATCGACGACGAGCGCACGCTGGAGGCCTACGAGCAGGACAAGACCGAGACGCGCTCGGCGCAGGGCATGCCGATCGACTTCCAGGGCAAGGCGCGCCAGACCGACGGACCGGTGCGCTATTCGGCCCCTTCGCTGATCTTCGAGAGCGAGTCCGGCCAGCGCCTGGAGGCCGGCGGCTTTCAGCCGCTGGAGGCCTATGACGTGCTGATCGCCAACCTCGACCGCACGCTGGAGCGCCGCGATCCCCCCGACGCGCCACTCGATGCACTGCGCGCGTTCCCCGAAGGCCTCGTCACGCAGGAGGTCGCGGCGATCCTCGCGCACAACAACCAGCTGCCCGATCGCATCGCCGCGGAGGCCGCGCTGATCGAGCTGCTCGGCGACGGCGCCGTGCGGCGCACGCAGGTCGGAGACGGCGCGCTCTGGCAGATCGCCTGAAAAGTCTCGCCGCGGGCGGGTAGCCTCCAGCGCCTAGCCGATGGCGATCACGGTCAAACTCCCTGACGGAAAGGCGCTCGAGCTGCCAGACGGCGCGACCGGCGCCGACGCTGCGGCGGCAATCGGGCCGGGGCTCGCGCGCGCGGCGCTGGCCGTCGCGGTGACCGCGGCGGGCGACGGCGACGGCGACGGCGGCGAGGTGCGCGACCTCGCGCGGGCGCTGCCCGACGGGGCCCGCGTGGCGGTCGTCACCGCCAAGAGCGGCGCGCAAGCGCTCGCGCTGATCCGTCATGACGCCGCCCACGTGCTCGCGGCAGCCGTCATGGAGCTGTATCCGGGCGTGAAGATCTCGATCGGCCCGGCGATCGAAGACGGCTTCTACTACGACTTCGAGTTCCCCGAAGGCACCGCCGTCTCGGAGGCGGACTTCGCCAGGATCGAAGAGCGCATGCGCGCCCACGTCAAGGCCGCGGAGGCGTTCGAACGCCAGGACGTGTCGGTGGCCCAGGCGCGCGAGCGCTTCCTGGCCGAGCGCCAGGACTACAAGGTCGAGCTGATCGACGATCTCGTGACCGCGGCCGAGCGCAGCCTGCACCGCGAGCCTCTGAGGACGGTCTCGCTGTACACCAACGGCCCCTTCACAGACCTCTGCCGCGGGCCGCACGCGCCAAGCACCAAGACCGTGGGCGCGTTCAAGTTGACATCCGTCGCGGGTGCGTACTGGCGCGGCGACTCTGACAGGACGATGCTCACGCGCATCTATGGCACGGCGTTCTTCACCAAGGCCGAGCTCGAGGAGCACCTGGAGCGAATCGAGCAGGCCAAGGCGCGCGATCACCGCAAGCTCGGGCGCGAGCTCGGGCTGTTCACCTTCTCAGACGTGTCCCCCGGCGCGGCCTTTTGGCAGCCGGCTGGCACGAGCGTGTTCAACGCGCTGGTGGCGCTGTCTCGCCAGATGGGCTCCAAGCGCGGCTACAGCGAGGTGAAGACCCCGCAGATCTATGACGCGGAGCTGTGGAAGACCTCGGGGCACTGGGGCAAGTACCGCGAGAACATGTTCACGGTCGAGGTCGAGGAGCGCGAGATGGGGGTAAAGCCGATGAACTGCCCCGGCCACTGCCACCTGTTCGCTTCCACGCGCCACTCCTACCGAGACCTGCCGCTGCGTTACTTCGAGCCGGGATTGCTGCATCGAAACGAGCCCTCGGGTGTGCTGCACGGCCTCTTGCGCGTGCGCCACTTCGCCCAGGACGATGCGCACATCTTCTGCACGGAGGAGCAGGTGCAAGACGAGGTCAAAGGCTGCCTGGAGATGGCGTTTGCCACCTATGAGCTGTTCGGTTTCGATGTGCGCCTGGAGCTGTCCACGCGCCCGGAGCAACGCGTGGGCGACGACGAGATGTGGGATCGCGCCGAGTCCAAGCTGATGCACAGCCTCGACGAGCTCGGCCTTGCCTATGAGCTGAACCCGGGCGACGGGGCCTTCTACGGGCCGAAGATCGACATGCACATGACCGACTCGCTGGGGCGCTCCTGGCAGCTGGGCACGGTCCAGTTGGACTACTCGATGCCTGCGCGCTTTGGGCTGAGCTACACCGGCGCAGACAACGCAGAGCACGTGCCGGTGATGATCCACCGCGCGATGCTCGGCTCCTATGAGCGCTTTATCGGGATCATGATCGAGCACTTCGCCGGCGAGCTGCCGCTGTGGCTTGCGCCCGTGCAGGCGATCGTGCTGCCCGTGTCAGACCGCTTCAACGAGTACGGCGAGATGGTGAGAGACACGTTGGCGCAGGCCGGCGCGCGGGTGGAGCTGGACGCGCGCGGGGAGTCGGTGGGACGCAAGATCCGCGAGGCGGAACTGCGCAAGCTGCCATACATGCTGGTGGTCGGCGAGCGTGAGCAAAGCGAGCAAGCGGTGTCGGTGCGTGAGCGCCACGGCGCCCAGGACGGCGTGTTCGCTCTCAAGGAGTTCACAGATCGGCTTTCCGGCGAGCTATACTCGACCGCATTGAAGCCTGCGAAATCCTCAGAGCGCCACGCGTAGCATTCATTTGACGCGCGGACACCACAGCTAGTGCCGGTCCCCCGCAGATTCGACCGGCGCCCGCCTGAGCGGGACACGACGAGGATCAATGAGCGCATCCGTGTGCCAGAGGTACGCCTGATCGACGACGAGGGCAACCAGATCGGCGTGCTCAAGACCCCCGACGCGCTCGCCTTCGCCCAGGAACGCGACCTGGACCTGGTGGAGGTCGCTCCCGAGGCGCGCCCGCCGGTCTGCCGCGTGCTGGACTACTCCAAGTACAAGTACGAGCAGGCGCAGAAGCTCAAGCAGGCGCGCAAGCACCAGCAGCAGATCACCATCCGCGAGATCAAGTTCCGCCCCAAGATCGCCGAGCACGACTACGACACCAAGAAGCACCACGTCGAGCGCTTCCTGCGCCAGAAGGACAAGGTGAAGGTGACGATCATGTTCCGCGGTCGCGAGGTCACCCACCCCGAGCGCGGCACCGCGATCCTCGACCGCCTCGCCGAAGAGCTGTCAGAGCTCGGTGTGGTCGAGCAGCGCCCGATGCAGGAAGGGCGCAACATGACGATGATGATGGCGCCCTCCAAGGCAGTTCTGGCAGGGCGTGTGGCCGTGGGCGACGGCGCGGTGGACGTGGGCCACGACGGCCCGCACATGGGCGACGTGGCTGCCGCGGCGATCAAACCGGCGAGCGCCAGTGGCGACGCGGAGGTGCCGCCCGCGACCGCGACGACCGCCGAGCCTGCGACGACGACGACCGCCGAGCCTGCGGCCGCGAATGGCGGTGCCGGGGCGGCGCCCGCGGCCACGGCTGCTGCAACGACCGGGTCGCCGGTCGATGGCACTGGCGCGGCCGGCTGACACGCCGGCCACCGTCTCCCAGCCACCGGGCACCGGCAAACTGCGCTGCCGTGTCATAATCAGCGCCTCGAGGGCGGCGCACGACGACCGCAGGTCGTCAAGCCGGGTCCCTCGTTCCCTGATCCTATGCCCAAGATGAAGACACACTCTGGCGCCAAGAAGCGCTTCAAGGTGACCGGCGGCGGCAAGGTTCGCGCTCGGCATGCCTTCACGAGCCACATCCTCGAGAAGAAGTCGCCCAAGAAGAAGCGCGCGCTGGGCCGCCCGGCGATTCTGCACGAGCACGACGTGCCGCGGGTCAAGCGCATGCTGGGGGTGGGCAAATGACCCGCGTCAAGCGCTCGGTGGGCGCACGCAAGAAGCGCCGCGCGACGCTTGCGCTGACCAAGGGCTTTCGCGGCGAGGCTCACTCCAACTACAAGCGCGCCAAGGAGGCCCTGCTGAAGGCCGACGCGTACGCCTACCGCGACAGGCGCAACCGCAAGCGCGACTTTCGCAGGCTGTGGATCACGCGCATCAACGCGGCGGCGCGGCTGAACGACATGAGCTACTCGCAGCTGATGCACGGCCTCAAGCTGGCCGGCGTGGAGCTCGACCGTAAGGTGCTCGCTGACATCGCGGTGCGCGACGCGGACGCGTTTCGACGTATCGCCGAGGTCGCCCGCGAGGCGTCGGCTGCCTGAGCTTTAGGCAACCGACATTCACAGTCTCCCGGGCGTCGCTCCTAACAGGAACGGCGCCCTTTTGTTTGCAGCGACGAGGAAGATCGACACCAAGCCAGCCACACATGACCACGCAAATCGCATCACCGCAAAACCCCCGCCTGAAGGCGCTGCGCCGCCTGCAGACCAGGCGCGAGCGCGCGCGCAGCGCCAAGTTCCTGGCCGAGGGCGAGGACCTGATCGCGGCCGCCCAGCGTGCGGGCGTGCAGGCGCTTGAGGGCTATCGGCTGGCCGGCTCGGGACTAGGCGAGGACGACTTTTTTGATGTCGAGCGCTCCGCGCTCGGGGCGGTTTCCACGCTGGGTTCGGGCACGCGCGTGATCGCGGTCTACGAGCAGCGCTGGGGAACACCGGTGGGGCCGCTGTGCGTGTACCTGCATGGCGTGGGCGATCCGGGCAACGTGGGCACGGTGCTGCGCTCGGCCCAAGCGTTCGGTGCGTCGTGCGTGGTGCTGGGGCCCGGATGCGCAGACCCGTATTCGCCCAAGGCGGTACGCGCGAGCATGGGCGCGATTTTCGCGGTGTCGCTGGCGCGCGTGGGCGACGTGGCGCAGCTGCCCGGCGAACGCGTTGCGCTGCTGGCCGGCGCTGGGGAGCGCCTGCTCGGCTCTGGCGGTGATTCAGGCGCCCCGGTGACGCTGCTCGTGGGGGCTGAGCGCGAGGGGCTGCCCCAGGATGTGGTGGCGGCGTGCGAGCGCTCGGCGCGCATAGCGATCGCGTCGGAGTCGCTCAATGCGGCGATGGCGGCGACGGTGGCGCTGTATGAGATGACCCGTTCTCAGCCGCCTTCGACCACCGCCCAAGGTACGGTCCCGGCGTCATGATCGATCGCATCGCACAGCTGCGCGCGCAGGCGGAGGACGCGATCGCGCAGGCCGACTCCAGCGAGGCGCTGGGAGAGCTGCGCGTGCGCTACCTTGGGCGCAAGGCCGAGCTGCCCCAGCTGCTGCGCGAGGTTGCGGGCCTGGAGGCGGCGCAACGAGCGGCGGTCGGCAAGGCGGCCAACGAGGCCAGGCAGGCCCTGGACGCACTCATCGACCAGCGCGCCGAGCAGCTGGCGGGAGCAGAGCTGCAGGAGCGTCTGCAGGCGGACGCGGTCGACGTGACGCTTGCTGGAGCGCCGCCGCAGGCGCTCGGGCGCCTGCACGTGCTCACGTCCACACGGCGCGAGCTCGAAGACGTGTTCCTGGGCCTCGGCTTCACTGTCATGGAGGGACCGGAGGTGGAGAGCGTTCACTACAACTTCGACGCGCTCAACCACAGCCCCACGCATCCGGCGCGGGCACGCACCGACACCTTCTATGTCGGCGCTGACCAGGTGTTGCGAACGCACACCTCGCCGATGCAGGTGCGCGCGATGGAGGCCCACCCGCCGCCGTTGTACGTGGTGATCCCCGGCCGCGTGTACAGGCCCGACTCCGACGCGACGCACACGCCCCAGTTTCACCAGATCGAGGGTTTGGCGGTCGATGAGGACATCACGCTGGCCGACCTCAAGGGCACACTGCTGGTGTTCGCCCGCGAGATGTTCGGCGAGCGCCGCGACGTGCGCCTGCGCCCGCATTTCTTCCCGTTTACCGAGCCGAGCGTTGAGGTGGACGTGTCCTGCTTTCACTGTGACGGGAAGGGCTTTATGGGCGACGGCTCGCGCTGTTATCTGTGCAAGGGCGAGGGCTGGCTGGAGGTGCTGGGCGCGGGCGAGGTGGATCCCAACGTGTACTCCTACGTTCCCACTAGCGAGGCCAACGCGCCCGGCTATGACCCCGAGAAGGTGCAGGGGTTTGCCTGGGGGATGGGGGTGGAGCGCATCGCGATGCTCAAGCACGGCATCCCCGACCTGCGCCTCTATTACGAAAACGACTTGCGCTTTTTGGAGCAGTTCTGATGCGCGTCCCGCTGCCATGGCTGCGCGAATACTGCGACCCGGAGATGGATGTGCACGCGATCGAGGAGCGCCTGACGATGACCGGGACCAAGGTCGAGGCGATCCATCACCAGGGCGTGCGCTCGGGCGAGAGCTTCGTGGTCGGGCGCGTGATCAGCGCCGAGCAACACCCCGACGCCGACCGGCTGAAGGTCTGCCGGGTGGATCTCGGCGCCGACGGAGCCGATCCCGCGACCATCGTCTGCGGCGCGCCCAACGTGGCAGCCGGCCAGATGGTCGCCGTGGCGCGCCCCGGTGCGGTCATGCCGGATCAGACCAAGCTCAAGCAGGCCAAGCTGCGCGGGGTGGTCTCCGAAGGGATGATCCTGGCGGCCGCGGAGCTCGAGCTGACGCCGCCGGGAGACCGTAGCGAGGGAATCATGGTGCTCGACGAGCTCACGCTGGACGCTGACCCCGCCATTCAGGCGCGGCGCCCGGCGCCGGGCACACCGCTGGCGCAGGTGCTGGCGATCTCCCAGGAGGTGCTCGAGCTGGAGATCACGCCAAACCGGCCCGACTGCCTGGGCGTGTACGGCGTCGCGCGCGAGCTGCACGCAGCGACCGGCGCGCCGCTGGCGCTGGCACCCTGGGAGCAGGACCCCGGCACACCCGGCGCGGTGGCGGGCGCGAGTGTGGTCGTGGAGTGCCCAGACCTGTGCCCGCGCTTCACCGCGCGGGTGTTCGAGGACGTGACGATCGCACCCTCGCCTCTGTGGCTACGGGCGCGCCTCACAGCCGCCGGCCAGCGCCCGATCAACAACGTGGTCGACATCACCAACTACGCGATGCTGCTCACCGGCCAGCCGCTGCACGCCTTCGACCTCGACCGCGTTGCCGGCGCGCGTCTGACCGTGCGCCGCGCCGGCGACGGCGAGCAGGTGCAGACGCTCGACGGCCAGACACGCACGCTCGACTCGCAGATGGTCGTGATCGACGACGCCGACGGACCGACGTCGATCGCCGGGCTGATGGGCGGGGCGCGCTCTGAGGTCTCGCCGCAGACCACGCGGGTGCTGCTGGAGGTGGCCACCTGGGACGGGCCGAGCATCCACCGGGCCTCGTGGGCGCTGGGGCTGCGCAGCGAGGCGTCCAGCCGCTTTGAGAAGGGTCTACAGCCGGAGCAGTGCATGCACGCTCAGGCGCTGGCCAGTGCGCTGATGATCGAGCTGTGCGGTGCGAAGCTCGCGCCTGGCACGATCGACGTGGGCGGCGACGGAGAGTGGGCGCCTACGCCACCGCAGACGATCCGGCTGCGCGAGCAGCGCGTGCGCGCGATCCTCGGCGTGCCCGTCGCGCCGGCGCGCCAGGCAGAGATCCTGGGCGCGCTGGACTTCGCCACCCAGCCGGCGCCTGACTGGCTCGACGTGACCGTGCCAGCCCTGCGCCGCAGCGACGTCACGCGCGAGGTCGACTTGATCGAGGAGGTCGCGCGGATCGACGGCCTGGAGCGCCTGCCAGCCACGCTGCCGGCGCGGCGCGGCGCGGCGGGCATGCTCACGCACGCCCAGCGCGTGCGCAGGGCGGCCGAGGACGCGATGGTCGCCAGGGGCCTGCACGAGATCGTCGGCTGGAGCTTTGCCGACCCGGGGCTGCTCGACCGGCTGGCGATCGGGCCGGCGCACGCGCTGCGCAACGTCGTAAAGGTCGAGAACCCCTTGTCGGAGGCGCAGTCGATCATGCGCCCGACGCTGCTTGGCTCGCTGCTGGATGCCGCGCAGCACAATGTCGCGCGCAACGGTGCAGACGTGGCCATCTTCGAGTCGGGCACCGTCTATCGCGCGCCAGGCAAGCCAGACGGGCGCCTGGCAGACGAACACCACGGTCTCGGCGTGCTGCTCAGCGGCGCGCTGACGCCTCGCTCCTGGCGCGGCGAGCAGATCCACGCGGACTTCTTCACTGCCAAGGCGCTGCTCGGCGCGCTGCTGGATCACCTGCACGTGCGCTGGTGGGTGAGCCCGACCGAATGGCCCTTCCTGCACCCCGGTCGCTGCGCTCGGGTGCTCGCCCGCGACGCGCGGGACGCCACGGCTGGCGAGAACGGCGCCGCCGGCGAGCCTTTGGTGCTCGGCCTGCTCGGCGAGGTGCACCCGCTCGTGGCCGAGTCCTGGGGCCTGCCCCATTCGGGGACCCTCCGTAGCGGAGGACAGGCAGGTCAGCGCACCGCGGCATTCCTGCTCGATCTGGGCAAGGTTGCTGTGGCGGCGCCCGAGGTGAGCTCCTTCAGCCCGTTCGCGGCGTTTCCCGTTTTGCGCCAGGACCTCGCCGTCACGTTGCCCGTCGGGGTGTCGGCGCAGGAGGTGCTCGCGAGCGTGCGCGAGGCGGGCGGCCAGACGCTTGCCCAGGCTGAAATATTCGACGTGTATAGCGGCGAGCAGGTGGGGGAGGGCAGGCGCTCGCTGGCGCTGGCGCTGTCATTCCGTTCGCCCGAGCGGACGCTGACCGACGAGGACGTGGCGCCCGTGCGCGAGCTGATCGTGGCCGCGCTGGCGAAGCTGGGCGGTGAGCTGCGTGGCTAGCCCTTCGTCGCAGGTGCACGCGCCGGGAGCGCCGCGGGTGATCGTGGCGGGCGCGACAGGCTTTGCGGGCGCCCTGGCCGCACAGCTGCTGTGGCGCCACCCTGATTTCGCGCTCGTGGCGATCACCGGACGCTCTGACGTGGGCAGGCGCCTGGACGAGCTGTACCCGCGCTATCGCGTGCCGCTGGCGATCGAGGAGCTCGACCTCCACGGCCTGGCCGGCGACGCCGCGGCGGGCGCCCGGCTGGACGCGGCGGTGGTCGCCTACCCGCATGCGGCGGCCGCGCCCACGGTCGCCGCGCTGCGTGAGCTCGGCGCGCGCGTGGTCGACCTCAGCGCCGACTTCCGTCTGGCCTCGCTGTCCACCTATGAGCAGTGGTATGGCTCCCATCCCCGGCCCGACCTGCTCTCCCAGGCCGCCTATGGACTGACCGAGCTGCACCGCGAGCAAATCGCCCAGGCGGCGATCGTGGCCAACCCCGGCTGCTATCCGACCGCGTCGGTGCTCGCCCTCGCGCCGCTGGCCCGCGCGGGGCTGATCGCAGACGTGGTGATCGACGCCAAGCAGGGGATCTCCGGCGCGGGCCGCACGTTTGACCAGACCACGCACTTGTCGATGGCCGGCGAGAACATCCTGCCCTACAAGGTCGCCGCCCATCGGCACACCCCTGAGATCGAGGAGCAGTTGGCCTTGCTCGGCGCCGAGCTGCCGGTCCAGTTCCAGGCCCATCTGGTGCCGCTCGACCAGGGCGAGCTGGCCAGCTGCTATGTGACCACGACGCGTGCGGTCAGCCCCGCCGAGCTGGGCGAGCTGTTCGCCGCCGCTTATACCGATGAGCCGTTTGTGGAGGTAGTTGACGTCCCGCCAGGCACGCGCGACGTGCTCCAGACCAACTACTGCCGCCTGTTCGCCGCCGCCGACGCCCACACCGGCAAGGTGGTCGTGCTGTCGGCGATCGACAACCTGTGGAAGGGAACCTCATCTCAGGCGGTGCAGAACCTCAACGTCATGTTCGACCTCGACGAGACGGCGGGCCTGCTGTGAGCGCGGGCAACGACGTGTGGGGAGACCGGACCTCGGGCGGCCCGCCGCGGCCGTTCTTCGGCTCGCGCTGGACGCCCAGGCCCGCGCACGTACGCGAACTGGATCCCGGCTCGGGCCTGCCGGCGGGCTTCAGGGCAGCCGGCGTCGCGGCGGCCATCAAGCCCAGCGGCAACCCCGATGTTGGCCTGCTCATCTGCGATTCTCCCCAGCCCGTTAGCGCGGCTCGCTTCACGGCGACCGCCACGCCGGCCGCACCCGTGCTGGTCAGCCGCGAGCGCTGCCGCCTCGATGCGCTGCACGCCGTGCTCGCCAACTCGGGCTGCGCCAACGCCGCCACTGGGCGGCGCGGCCTAGACGACGCCGCCAAGACGCAGGGCGCCGCGGCGATGGCGCTGGGAGTAGCGCCTGAGGAGGTCGCGCTCGGCTCCACCGGTGGGATCAGCTGGTATCTGCCCGTGGACTCGATGCTCAAAGGCATCCTTGCCGCCAGCTCCCAACTGCGCCCCGACGGCGATGCGGCCTTCCAGCAGGCGATCCAGACGACTGACGCCTTCGAGAAGCGCGCCAACCTGGAGGTGGAGCTGGCGTCGGGGACCGTGCGGTTGACTGCCCAGTGCAAGGGGGCGGGCATGATCTCGCCGAACTTCGCCACGATGCTGTGCTTCGTGCAGACCGACGCAGCGCTCGCGCCCGACACGGCCGACCTGCTGTTGGGCGTGTGTGTCAAGCGCTCGTTTGACCGCTGCTCGGTCGACGGCCAGCTGTCCACCAACGACACCGCGCTGTTGATGTGCTCGGGAGCCAGCGGCGTGAGCGTCGCGCCGGAGAGCGAGGACGAGCTGCGCTTCGGCGAGGCGCTGGACGCGCTGCTGCGCACGCTGGCGATCATGATGGTCGCCGACGGCGAGGGCGCGCGGCGGATCGCACGAGTGGTGGTGCGCGGGGGGCACGCCGAGGGCTTGGAGATTGTCGCCCGCGCGATTGCCAACTCACCCCTGGTCAAGACCGCGCTGCACAGCGCCGACCCCAACTGGGGACGCATCGTCCAGGCGGCCGGCGGCGCCCTCTCCTCGCCCGCCGCCCGCGACTGGTTTGCCACGCCACTGGCAGTTGACCTGTCGATCGAGGGGATTCAGGTGTGCTCCGCCGGTGCCGCGATCCCCCATGATGAGGACGCGCTCGCACAGGCAGTGCAGAGGACCGAGGTCGAGTACGAGCTCACACTGCCGGGCGAGGGCGCCGAGACCGAGGTCTTCTTCTCCGATCTCTCGCACGAGTACGTCACCGTCAACGCGGACTACACGACATGAGCCGCCACGCGGGCCGCGACCCGCACGACATGGCGCCCCAGATCGGCACGCTGCTGGAGGCGCTGCCCTACATCAGGGAGTTCCACGGCAAGACGGTGGTGATCAAGTACGGCGGCGCTGCGATGGAGGACTCAGAGCTGCGCGAGGAGTTCGCCCGCGACGTCGTGCTGCTCAAGTACGTAGGGCTCAACCCGATCGTTGTGCACGGCGGCGGCCCGGAGATCACCGCCTACATGAAGCGCCTGGATCTGCCGGTGGAGTTCGTCGGCGGCCTGCGCGTGTCCGACGCCGACACTGTGGAGGTCGCCAAGATGGTGCTCGTCGGCAAGGTCAACAAGGAGATCGTGCTGCGCCTGAACCGCCACGGACAGCCGGCGGTGGGGCTGTGCGGCGACGACGGCTCGCTGTTTCGCGTGGAGCGGCGCACCGCGCCGGGCGGCGAGGACATCGGCTTCGTCGGGCGGATCGAGCGGGTCAACGCGGGCGTGATCGAGCACGTGGCCCGCGACTACATCCCCGTGATCGCCTCGGTGGGCGCCGACCGCTACGGACGCTCCTACAACGTCAACGCCGACGAGGCAGCCGGCGCGGTCGCGTCCGAGCTGGGCGCCTTCAAGGTGATCTTCCTGACCGACGTGCCAGGCTGGCTAGCCGACCCAGCCGATCGCGCCAGCCTGATCGGCCAGGCGACATCCGACCAGGTGCGCCACACGCTGCCGACGCTGGCCGGCGGCATGCGCCCCAAGCTGGAGGCGTGCGTGCAGGCGATCGACGGGGGCGTCACCGCCGCGCACATCCTCGACGGGCGCGTCGCCCACTCGCTGCTCTTGGAGCTGTTCACCGACGCTGGGATCGGAACCAAGATCGAGGCCGCATCATGAGTCTGGCCGAGCTGCAGGAGCTGGAGCGCTCCAGCGTGATCGCAAGCTATGCGCGCCAGCCGGTCGAGTTCGTCCGCGGCGAGGGGGCGCGCCTGTGGGATGACGAGGGCAACGAGTACCTGGACTTCCTGTGCGGCATCTCGGTGACCAACATCGGCCACTGCCACCCCCGCGTAGTGGCTGCGGTGCGCGAGCAGGTGGGGCGGCTGATGCACACCAGCAACCTCTACTACACCGAGCCCGCGATGCGCCTGGCTCAACGCCTGTCGCAGTCGAGCTTGGGGGGCAAGGTGTTCTTCTGCAACTCCGGCGCGGAGGCCAGCGAGGCGGCGATCAAGCTCGCGCGCAAGGCTCGTGCGGGCGGTGACGTGGTGGTGGTGTACGGCGCCTTTCACGGGCGCACCTACGGCGCCCTGTCGGCCACGCCGCAAGAGTCAAAGCAGGCGCCGTTCGCGCCGCTGGTATCCGGCTTTCGCGCGGTGGCCGCCGAGCCCGACGCGCTGGCCGGCGCCGTCGACGAGCGCACGGCGGCCGTGCTGGTCGAGCCGATCCAGGGGGAGAGCGGCGTGCACGTGCTGTCAAACGACACGCTCGCCGCCGCGCGCGCGGCCTGCGACGAGCACGGCGCGGCGCTGATCTTCGACGAAGTCCAGTGCGGGATGGGACGCACGGGCACCCTGTGGGCCTACGAGCAGATGGGCGTGCGCCCGGACGCGATGACGGTCGCCAAGGCACTCGGCGGCGGACTGCCGATCGGTGCGCTGATCACCGGCGAGCGCCTGGCCGACGTGCTGGCGCCAGGCGACCACGGCTCGACGTTCGCCGGGGGACCGGTCGTAGCCGCGGCCGCGCTGGCGGCGTTGGAGGTCACCGACGAGCAGCCGCTGCTGGGGCGGGTGCGTGAGCTCGGGCAGCGGCTGATGGCTGGGCTGCGCGAGCTCCCCCACGTGGTATCGGTACGCGGGCGCGGAATGATGCTCGCGTGCGAGCTCGACGTGCCGGCGCCCGAGGTCGTGCGTCGCGCTCTGCTGGCGCAGCGCCTGATCGTCAACGCCACCGGGCCGACCACCGTGCGCCTGCTACCGCCGCTGACGATCGAGCGCGAGCAGATCGACGATGGGCTGGCCCGTCTGGCGGGCGCGCTGGAAGGGTGACCGGCCGTGCAGCGCGCGCTCGGCGACGGCTATGAGCTCGACGACGATCCTGCCCGGATCGACCTGGATGCCGTGCATGCGTTCATCAGCGGGGAGTCCTACTGGGGCGCGGGGCGCTCGCGCGAGTTGATGCTCAGTGCGATCCGCGGCTCCAGCCGTGTGCTCGGGCTCTACCGCGAATTAGACCAGGTGGGCTTCGCGCGCTCGATATCCGATGGCGCCCTGATTGCCTACCTGGCAGACGTGTATGTGCTGCCCGGCCATCGCGGCCGCGGGCTGGGCTTCGAGCTCGTGCAGGAGATGCTGCGCGGCGGCGCGGTCCGCTCTGGCGGTCGCTGCCCGAACGTGCGCTGGCTGCTGCACACGGCCGACGCGCAGGGCCTGTACGCACGCTTCGGCTTCACCGACGCGCCCTCGCCGTATCCGCTGATGGAACGTCCGCGCGAAGGCGCCGCCGCCAGCATGGACGCTCGCAGGCCAAGGCCCCAGTAGCCTTCGCGCCGATGAGCAGCGAACACACGATCCCGACAACGCGGACGGCCTCCTACGAGGCCGATCCCGAGCAGGTGCACCGCGTGCTGCTGCTGTACTCGGGTGGGCTGGACACGAGCGTGATGCTCAAGTGGATCCAGGACTCCTACGGCGCCGAGGTTGTCTGCCTGACGGTCAACCTCGGCCAGCCGGGCGAGGACTATGAGGTGATCAAGGGCAAGGCGCTCGCGCTGGGCGCGCTGGAGTGCCACGTGGTCGACGCCCGCGAGCAGTTCGCGGGCGAGTACCTGACGCCGGCGATCAAGGCGAACGCCCTGTATGGCGGGGGCTATCCCCTGTTCACCGCGCTGGGGCGGCCGCTGATCGCCAAGCTGGCCGTCGAGCATGCGCGCGCCAGCGGCTGTGACACGATTGCCCACGGCTGCACCGGCAAGGGCAATGACCAGGTGCGCATCGAGGCCACCGTGGCCACGCTCGCCCCCGAGCTGAAGGTGATCGCGCCCGTGCGCTCATGGCAGATGGGGCGCGAGGAGGAGATCGCCTACGCGCGCGAGCACGGCATCCCGATTAAGACCCACCCAACCCAGGGCAGCGAGGCCACGCCGTACTCGATCGACGACAACCTGTGGGGGCGCTCCTCGGAGGGCCGCTGGATCGAGGATCTCGACCACGCCCCCGAGGACGACGTTTTTCAGCTTGTCACGCGCCCGGAGCTCGCGCCCGACGAGCCCGAGCTGATCGAGCTGAGCTTCGAGCGGGGCGTGCCCGTGGCGCTCGACGGCGAGCGCCTGGGGCTTGTGGAGCTGATCGAACGCACGGCGCAGATCGCCGCGCGCCACGGCGTGGGGATCATCGACCACATCGAGGATCGCATCGTTGGCCTGAAGGTGCGAGACATCTATGAGGCGCCCGCCGCGGCGGTGGTGCTGGGCGCCCACCAGGAGCTCGAGCGGCTGGTGTGCACGATCCACCAGAACCAGTTCAAGCCCCAGCTCGACCGCCAGTGGGCATACCTTGTCTACGCGGGGCTGTGGTGGGAGCCGCTGCGCGGGGACCTGGACGCCTACATGGACGAGGTCAACGAGCAGGTCACCGGCACGATCGCCATGAAGCTCTACAAGGGCCACGCGCGCGTGGTCACGCGCTCCTCGCCCAACGCGGTCTACGACGCCAGCCTGGCGTCGTTCTCGGAGTCCGGCGGACTGTTCTCACAGGCCGCGTCGCCCGGGTTCATCGAGCTGTGGTCGCTGCAGTCACGCATGGCCTGGCGCCTGCGCAACGAGCGCCACGCCTGACGGGCCCACCATGTGGGTAGCATGCCCGCAGTGGCGCAGACGAGCGGCGATCGGTATCGACTCCTCGGCTATGTGGTCTGGCGGGGCGCCAAGTGGTACCTGCGCAGGCGCCTGCCCTCGACGCGCAAGCTGGCTGTCGGCGGCCTCGCCGCGGCAGGCGCGCTGGCGCTAGCCGCTGTGGCCGCCAAGCGCCTGAGCGCCTGACGCTCCCGTCCGCCGCTGGCCTTACCGTCCCTCCCACAGTGATGGCAGAGGGAAGCGAGACGCCGGGTGGGGATGCAGGGGCGGGGCCCCAGGGGCGCAGGCCGCCGGGCCGCAGCGAGGGCGACCTGCTGTCCGAACGGCGTGCCCGCCGCGCGGCCGAGACGGGCGAGGCGGCGCTCATGCTGCGTGCGGAGGCGGCCGAAGCGACGGTGCAGACGCTCGAACGCCACGTTTCCAGCCTGCAGGCGCGACTGCGCGAGGCCGAGGAGGAACGTCGGGGATTGTCAGAGCTGCTGGAGGCCGAGAAGGTCCTGGCACTGGAGCGCGAACACGAGCTGCGGCGAGTCAAGCAGCGCGAGTACGCAGAGCAGCAGTTGCGCGTCGAAGCGGAGGAGCGCCTCGTCGGCGTCGAGCGCGACAGCCAGGCGGAGATCGAGCGATTGAGCGCCCGCGTGCAGGCGGGCGAGGATGACGTGCGCGAGCTCGCGCACAGCCTCGAGGACTTGCAGCGTCAGCTCGCCCAGGCCGAGCGCCTGGCCGCGGCCGAGCGCGCCAGCGGCCTCGCCGAGTTGCGGGCTGTGGTCGAGCGCGAGCTACAGGGACGCATGGCAGACCTCGAGCGCCGCGTCGGCGAGACCCAGATCGGGCTCGAGCGCGAGCGCAGCGCGCGCGAACGCTCCGAGCGGCTGCTGGAGAGCATGCGCTCCGGCCACCTGCAGATGGGCGAGCTGATCGGCGAGATGAAGGGCATCATCGAGCGGCTGCTCGGCGCGGTGGCGCTTGCCGGGCCCCCAAGCGACGCCATCGCGCCGGGCGTCGTCGCACACGCAGACCTGCCCTTGGGGACTCAGGCGACCGGGCCGCTGCTCGCGCATGCGCCGGCGGACGTGATCGCGCAGGCCCGCGGTGCGGAAATGACCGACGCCCTGGCGGCGGCCGTCGAGCGTCTGCGCACGCGTGCGCAGGCCGTTGCGCCGGCTCCCGAGCCGCCGGTGGTCGCGCCCCCAGCGCTGCCGCGATACAAGCACAGCATGTCGTGGCTGGCGCGGCGCAGGATAAAGCGCAAACAGCGACGTGCGCGTTGAGCATGGCGCCCTCGTTCGTCCGTGTGGCCTCATAGCATGCAGTGCCTGTGAACAGTCCCTCCTGCGCCCATCTGCACGTGCACTCCGAGTACTCGCTGCTCGACGGCGCATGCAAGATCGATGCGCTGGCCCAGCGCGCGGCGCAGTTCGGCCAGCCGGCTCTCGGCCTGACCGACCACGGCGTGATGAACGGCGCGGTCGAGCTCTACAAGGCGTGCAAGAAGCACGGCGTCAAGCCGATCGTCGGCTGTGAGATCTACCTGGTGGACGACCACGCGGCGCTCAGCGCGCCGCGCCAGAACGGCGTGGCGGCCAAGAGCGAGCGCAACCACCTGACGCTGCTCGCGGCAGACGACGCCGGCTATCGCAACCTCGTCAAGCTGTCCTCGGCCGGATTCCTGGAGGGCCTGCAGCGGGGCAAGCCGACCGTCGACCTGGCCCAGCTGGAGCGCTACTCGCACGGCGTGATCGCGTTGACCGGCTGCCTGGCCTCGCGCTTTTGCCAGCGCCTGCTCGAGGACCGCCCGGCTGACGCCCGCGCTCACGCCGATGACCTGCTGCGCATCTACGGCGCCGAGAACGTCTACTTCGAGCTGCAGAAGAACGGCCTGGACGCCCAGGAGAAGTGCAACGAGGGCATCGTCAAGATCGCCCACGACGTGGGCGGTCGCCTGGTGGGCACCGGCGACGTGCATTACCTGCGCCGCGAGGATTACGACCACCACACCGCGCTGCTGTGCGTGCAGACCAAGAGCACGATCGCCCAGCCGAAGATGACCTTTGAGACCAACGAGTTCTACCTGCGCGACAGCGAGGAGATGTGCGCCAAGTTCGCGCAGTGGCCGGAGGCGATCGCAAGCACGCTGGAGATCGCCGAGCGCTGCTCTGTGGAGCTCGAGCTGGGCAAGCAGCTGATCCCGCGCTTCCAAACGCCAGACGGCAGCGGCGAGCGCGAGTACCTGCGCGAGCGGGTGCAGGAGGGGCTGCGCCTGCGCTATGGCGACCCGCCGCCGGGGGAGGCCGTGGAGCGCATGGACATGGAGCTCGAGGTGATCGACCGCATGGGCTTCAACGCCTACTTCTTGATCGTCTGGGACTTCGTCAAGTACGCCAAGGAGAACGGCATCGCGGTTGGCCCGGGGCGCGGCTCGGCGGCTGGCTCGATCGTCGCCTACTGCCTGGCCATCACCGACGTCGATCCGCTCTCCTACGACCTGCTGTTCGAGCGCTTCTTGAATCCCGAGCGCGTGTCCATGCCAGACATCGACATCGACTTCTCGGTGCGCGGGCGCGAGCAGGTGATGCGCTACGTGACCGACAAGTATGGGCGCGAGTCGGTCGCCCAGATCGTCACCTTCGGCAAGATGTTCCCGCGCGCGGCCACCCGCGACGCGGCGCGTGTGCTGGGCTTTGACTACGGGGCCGGCGACCGCTTGGCGAAGCTGATCCCCGACCCGATCATGGGTCGGGCACCCTCCTTCGAGGACTGCCTGAAGTCCGGCGAACCGCTGCGCAAGGCCTACGACGAGGAGCCCGACGCGCGCCGTATCATCGACGTCGCCAAGGGCCTGGAGGGGATCGTGCGCAACTCTTCGATCCATGCCGCCGCCGTCGTGATCGCCGATCGGCCGCTGACGGACATCGTGCCCCTGCAGCTCGCCGACGCCGGGGCGGACGAGAACGGCGAGCGTGCGTTTCGCACCGTCACGCAGTTCTCGATGAAGCCGATCGAGGAGATCGGCATCTTGAAGATGGACTTCCTCGGGCTGCGCAACCTCGACGTGATCGAGGACGCGCTGGACATCATCGAGCGCTCGACGGGAGCGCGGCCGGACATGACCACGCTGCCGCTCGACGATCAAAGGACCTACGAGATGATGACGCGGGGAGACTCGACGGGCGTCTTTCAGTTCGAGTCCGAGGGCATGCGCGAGGCGCTCAAGAAGGTCCGCCCGGACGAGTTCGAAGATCTCGTCGCGCTCAACGCCCTCTACCGCCCCGGGGCGATGGACCAGATCCCCGTGTACGCGAAGGGCAAGCACCATCCCGAGCAGATCTCCTATCCCGACGAGCGCCTGCGGCCGATCCTCGAGTCCTCCAAGGGGGTGATCCTCTACCAGGAGCAGGCGATGCAGATCGCCAAGGAGCTGGCGGGCTTCTCCGGGGCCAAGGCGGACGACCTGCGCAAGGCGATCGGCAAGAAGAACCGGGTCGCGATGGCGGAGCTCAAGCCGGAGTTCGTGGAGGGATGCCGGGCCTCCGGGACGAAGCCCGATGTGATCGAGTTCCTGTGGCAGACCAACGAGAAGTCGGCCGACTACTCCTTCAATAAGAGCCACGCCGCCTGCTACGCGCTGATCGGCTACCGCACGGCCTGGCTGAAGGCCAACCACCCGGCCGAGTACATGGCGGCGCTGATCTCCTCGGTGATGTCCACGAAGGACAAGGTGCCGTACTTCGTGGCCCGCTGCGAGGAGATGGGCATCGAGATACAGCCGCCCGACGTCAACCTGTCAGACCACGAGTTCACGGTCGGGGCGGCGAGCTCGCAGGACATGGTCGGCAGCATCCGCTTCGGCCTGGACGCGGTCAAGGGGGTCGGATACCAGGCGGTCGAGGCGATCAAGCGCGCCCGCGAGGAGGGCGGCGAGTTCATCTCGCTGTGGGACTTCTGCGAGCGCGTGGACAACCGCACCGTCAACAAGAAGGCGATCGAGGCGCTGATCAAGTGCGGTGCGCTTGGCTCCACCGGAGCCAGCCGCAAGGGTATGCTCGAAGTGCTCGAGAAGGCCCAGGCCAAAGGTCAGCAGGTCCAGCAGGACGCGCAGATCGGGCAGGGATCGATCTTCGACCTGCAGGAAGATGGCCAGTCAGGCGGCTCCTCGCCGTCCGGAGCGCTCGCCGGCGGCGCGTTCGCGGCGCCGGTCCACCTGCCGATCCCCGCCGAGGAGTTCGACCAGGCGCAATTGCTCGCGGCCGAGAAGGAGGCGATCGGGCTGTTCGTCTCCGAGCATCCGCTCAAGCCGCTGCGCGACGTCCTGCGCGCGCGGGTGGATTACCCGATCGCCGCGCTGGTCGACCGCCGCGATAAGGACCTGGTGACGGTCGGCGGGATCATCACCGAGTCCAAGCGCATCCGCACCCGCAACGGCGATCACATGATGTTCGCCACGCTCGACGACCTCGACGGGTCGGTCGAGATCCTCGTCTTCGGCAAGGCGCTGGCCGAGCACGAGGCGGCGCTGGCGGTCGACTCGGTGGTGCTCGTCAAGGGCCGTGTAGACCACAAGGAAGCCGGCAAGACCTGTCTGGTAGTGCAGACGGTGCAGCCGTTCGCGCCCTCCCAGGAGGAGATCGAGCAGGCCAGGACACAGGCGCGTGCGGCCAACCGCACGGCCGCCGCGCTGGCCAAGCCGGTGCGCCTGCGCGTTGCCGCGGTCGATCTGTGCGAGAGCTTGCTCGACGACCTCAGGCAGGCCATCGAGGACTTCTCCGGGCCGGCCCAAGTGCTCGTCCAGATCCAGCGCAGCGACGGCTCGAGCTGCGTAGCGCGCCTGGGCGCAGTCCACGGCGTGCAGAACACGCCGGCGGCCAGGTCCGTGCTCAGCGAAGCGCTGAGCCGTGGGCGAGGCGCCCACGCCGACGCGCCCGGTTCGCTCGCCGCGGCCGCCGGCGTCGCCGGGTAAGCCTCGCGCCCGCTCCCGGCCTCGGGGCCACGCCGCTGCCTCGCTCCTGCGCTTACCGGGTCCTGCGCGCTGCGACCCCCCGATCGTGAAGCTCGTTGGCGTAGGCCACTTCCTCGCGCGAGGGTCCTTCGCGGTTGGCGCCCGGGGTCTCGAGCACGCACGGCAGGCGCTGCAGGCCGGGCGCTGACAGGAACGCCATGCAGCCCTCCTCGCCCAGCTCGCCGGCGCCGACGTTGGCATGCCTGTCGCGGTTTGACCCCAGCGGCGTCTGCGAGTCGTTGAGGTGCAGCGAGCGCACCCGCCCGCGCCCCAGCGCCCGGTTGCACTGGCGCAGGACGCCCGCCATGGCAGTTGCGCTGCGGATGTCATAGCCGGAGGCCAGCAGGTGGCAGGAGTCCAGGCAAACGCCCAGGCGCTGCGACGCGCCGGCGCCCTCCAGCAGCCGCGCGAGCTCGTCGAAGGAGCGTCCCAGCGTCCCGCCCGCGCCGGCGGTGTTCTCCAGGTGCAGCTCGCAGCCCTCGCTCTCGGCCAGGGCCTCGCCGATCGTCTCGCCCGCCCGCGCGATCGCCGCGCCGATCTCCCCGGTCTTGGCCGAGCCGGGGTGCAGGACCACGCCGCTTGCCCCGATCGCGCCGCCCACGCGCAGCGAGTGGGTCAGAGACATCAGCGATTTGCGCCGGATGTCGCTGTCTTCGCTTGCGCAGTTGAGCAGATAGACGGCGTGGATGAGGACTGCGTCGATAGGGCTGTCGGCCATCGCCTGCCTGAAGGCCGCGAAGTCCTCGTCGCGATAGGCCGTCGGTTTCCACATCCGCGGCGACTGGTTGAAGATCTGGATCGCTCGACAGCCCCGTGCCACGCCCCGCTCGATCGCCTTAGGCAGGCCGCCCGCCGGGGAGACGTGCGCTCCGATCAGCACCGCGTGTACGCAAAGCCCGCTGGCACTAGCATGCGCCGCATCCTATGAAGGTTCGCTTCGCGCCATCGCCCACGGGAGCGCTGCACATCGGCGGCGCCCGCACGGCCCTATTTAACTGGCTGCTCGCCCGCCACGAAGGCGGGCAGCTGCTGCTGCGCATCGAGGACACAGACCGCGAGCGATCGACTCCCGAGAACGTGGCGCAGATCATCGACGCGCTGCGCTGGCTGGAACTCGACTGGGACGAGGGGCCGGTGTTTCAAACGCAGCGCTCGCAGCGCCATCAGGAGGCCCTGGAGGCGCTGCTGGCATCGGGCCACGCCTACCGCTCGCGCGCGACCACCGACGACGTCAAGGCCTTCAAGCAGCTCTACGGCGCCGACCGCGGCTTTCGCGCCAAGGCCGACCCGGACGGCGCTGTGCGCCTGCACGTGCCCGACGAGGGCGCGACCGTCGTGCACGACGTGATCCGCGGTGAGACTCGCTTCGAGCACGTGCACCTGGACGATCCGGTCATCGCGCGCGCGGACGGATCGGTGCTGTACAACTTCGCGGTTGCCATCGACGACCTCGACGCAGGCATCACCCACGTGGTCCGCGGCGAGGACCACCTGTCGAACACGCCCAAGCAGCTGCTTGTGCTGGAAGCCGCCAGCGCCGCTGGGCTCGGCAGCGCGGGCAGCGAGCAGGGGGCCGGCGTGCCGCTGTACGCGCACCTGCCGCTGCTGCATGGGCCCGACGGCAAGAAGCTGTCAAAGCGCCACGGCGCCGCCTCCGTGCAGGAGCTGCGCGACGCCGGCTACCTTCCTGAAGCTGTTCGCAACTACCTGGCGCTACTCGGCTGGGGCGCCGGCGACGATCAGACGGTACTGTCCACGCAGGAGCTCGTCGAGCGCTTCACCCTCGAGCGCGTCAGCCGCAACCCGGCGCGCTTTGACGAGGCCAAGCTGAAGTGGCTTAACGGCATGTATATACGCCAGCTACCGGTTGCCGAGCTGACCCACCGGCTGGAGCAGTTCACAGGCCAGCAGGGGCTTGAAGACCTCGCCAGGATCAGCCAGGAGAAGATCCACACGCTCGCCGATTTCTGGCCGTTGGCCGGCGCGCTGCGCGAGGGCCCCGTCGACGATCCCAAAGCGCGCGAGCGCTGGCTGACCGATGATGGCCGCGCGGCGCTGGCCGACGTGCGCACCGCTCTGGCCCAGACACAGAGCTTTGACGAGGTCGCCGTGGGCGAGGCGCTGTCGGCGGTCGTCGCGCAGCGGGCGGCCAAGCCGCGCGAGGTCTACCAGCCCCTGCGCGTGGCCATCTCCGGTGCGACGGTCTCGCCCGGGATCTTCGAGAGCGTCGCGCTGCTCGGCCGCGAGGAGACGCTGCGGCGCGTCGATCAGGCATTGCTCGCGCGCTGATCGCCACGTGACCCAGACGCTTTGCCCTGAATTCGTTCACGATTCGTGGATGACGATCCAAGGACCCCGCCAGAACATGGTGGCGGTCCAGCGCAGATCTTCGCCGTCGTCAGAGAGCATCTCCGTCACCTGACAGCGGGTCGTGTCGCGTTTCTCTTGGCAGTTCGTGATCGCCAGTTCGTTGCCGCGGTAATAAGCATCGCGGATCTCGCGTTCGGCCAGCGGCACGCTCACCGAGGGCGGGTGCGCTTGCGCTGCGGTGGCAAGCAGGAACAGGACGGCGGCCGCGATCGATGAGACTCTCTTCTTCATTGCTGATTCTCCTTGCTTTTGGTCATGTCGCTTTGACCCGAAGGCGTCATCTGTATGCCCCGCGCTCGGTATTGAATAGGAGTATTGATTCACGAACCGGATCCGCATGCTGATATTGCCTGCCTCCGTCCCAGGCCAGACGATTGTTGTGGGCTCGTCGATCGCAAAGCCGTCCTGGACGTGAGCTCGAAGTGTCTCCCACCAGTCTGCGCCCGCGCATTGCGACGCTCTTCGCTGCAAACCGGCAGAAACCACGCCAGCCTGCGCTCAACCGCCGGCCGGCGGCTGCCGATAGGGACAAAACACGGATAGCGCCGGTCCGCACGACCGGAAACCCAAGGAAGGGGTCTTGAATCGAAATGCAGGCTACAGCTGCAGCTAAGAAGCCGAACCCGGCCAGCAAGCTGAAGGACGCCAAGGCGCGCCTTGCGGCCGCCCCCGCTACGCGTGCCAACGCGCCCGGTGCTCCCGCAGGCGAGCGACACCAGAACGAGGGCCATGGCCGTCGCCTGACGATGGCCTTCGAAGCGCTCGAGGGCTTCCCCGCGCTGGCCGAGTCGCGCGACCGCCTGCTGGCGGTCATCTCGCGCGATCACGTGGCCACCGCAGACGTGGTCACAGCGGTCGAGTCCGACGTGGCCCTGATTATCGCCGTCCTGCGCCTCGCCAACCGCGCAGGAGATGGTCGCAAGCGCATCGACACCGCCGTGGGAGCCGTCGAGCTGCTCAGCCCGCACACGGTGCAGGCGGTGGCCAGCCGCGTGCGCACCTTCGACTTCTTCGAGCGCGCGAGCGTGTGGGACGCCGCGCCTGAGCGCTTCCGCCTGCACGCGCTCGCCACCCAGCACGCCGCCGACCGACTGGCCGCCGAGGTGGGCTATGAGAACCGCGATCGTCTGACCGTCACCAGCCTGCTGCACGACATCGGCAAGCTGGTCCTGCTGCACGCCTACCCCGGCTACCCCTCCCAGGTCCACCGCGGCGCGCGCACCCCCGAGGAGCGCATTCACCAGGAGCGGCGCGAGCTCGGGGTGGACCACGCTCTGGTCGGCGGGGTGCTGATCCGCCGCTGGGGTCTGCCGGTCACGGTCGCAACCCCGATCGAGCGTCACCATAACCCTGACGTAGAGGGTGAGGCTGCGTTCATCCGCCTGGCCGACATGCTCGCCCACTACGAGCAGGGCGGACGGGTGTCGCCGAGCGAGATGCTGCAGACGGCGCGCAGCGTCGGTCTCGGCCCCGAAGAGTTGCGCCGCGTGATGTACGAACTGCCCAACTCCAACAGCCAGCGCCAGCGCCACGTCGATCCCTGCCCGCTGTCAGGGCGCGAGCTGGGCGTGCTGCAGCGGCTCGCCGAGGGCAAGGTCTACAAGCAGATCGCCCACGAGCTCACGTTGTCGACCAGCACCGTGCGCACGCACCTGCACAACATCTACCGCAAGCTCGGTGCCGTCGACCGCGCCCAAGCGGTCTTGATCGCCACCGAGCGCGGCTGGCTATAGCTTGCCCAGCAGCCGCCCTACGGCTGGGTTTCGTAGCATCGTCGCTGGATGATCTCGATCACGAGCAAGTCTCCCTATGCGGTGCTCGCGCTGGCCGAGCTCGGTCGCAGCGCGGGCTCGGGCCCCGTGCCGATCGGGGAACTGGCGCGCAGACGCGATGTGCCGGTGCAGTTCCTCGAGCAGCTGTTCGCCGTGCTGCGGCGGGCGGGGATCGTCAGCTCCCAGCGCGGCGTCAAGGGCGGCTACCGCTTCGCACGCGAGCCCGCCGCCATCAGCGTGCTGGAGATCGTCGAGCTGCTCGACGGTCCGCTGGGGCGCGACGCGCAGGGTGTGTTCGCGGATGCCGCCGAGGCTGCGCGGCAGGTGCTCAAAGACACCACCATCGCCGATGTGATCGAGCGAGAGGCTCGCGAGGCGGGTGCGAGCATGTACCACATCTGACCAAGCGATCAAGCCCGGCCTTGGCCGCCTGACCAAGATTATTGGCGCTCTCCGGCTTCGCCTTGACTTAGTGATGAGCCTGTGTAGCCTTTGTGCACGACACGGGTGGCCGGACGCGGGGGCTGGGGTGTCGAATGGGATGGTCATGCGGGCGCTCGCGCGCACCCGCCAAAATTTCAGTACACGCGACTACGGAGGGTTGCCCATGCCGAGAGACGCTGCGCAGGGATTGCGAGGAAGAGTCTGATGGGCGAGCGAACGGCGCTGTCGGCAAGGGCGTCGGCGATCCCGTGGAGGCTCGCGGCGTATGCGGCGACGATCTCGCTCGCGCTCGGAGCGCTGCTGACACACGCGCTCACCGGCCCGGGCGCAGCGTCGCTGCCGGCCGGGCATGCCCCGAGCGCGTCGCGCACGTTGTTGTCGAGCCTGCCGCTGACCGCCCGGGCCCCCGTATCGGCGACGCTTGGCGCCACTGACCCGCGCTACCGCGTTCTTCGCTCCGCCGGCGGCGGATATGGCGCACGCAACCCCGCCCAACGGCTGGGCGTGAGCTTTCAGACCGACCAGGTGCTGCTCAGCTCGGGTGCCACGCAGGTCGGCCTGAGCTTGCGCGGCGTTGGCTTCGGAAGCTCGCTGGGCGTCGTTGACCGGACGCCGCCGCGCGCGCAGGCCAATCGCGTGCGCTACGCGCACGCCGGCCTGAGCGAGTGGTACGTGAACGGACCGCTCGGCCTCGAGCAGGGCTTTACGGTTGCGCGGGCGCCCGCGGGATCCGCGCGCGCCCCCCTGACGCTCTCACTTGCCATCTCCGGCGACGGGCACGCTGCGCTCGTCGCCGGCGCCAAGAGCATCGTCTTCACCAGTCGCCGCGGCCCGTCGCTGCGCTACGGCGATCTCATGGCAACCGACGCGCGCGGGCGCCTGCTGCACAGCTGGCTGGTCCTGCAGGGCGGCCGTGTGTTGCTGCGCGTCGACGCGCGGGGCGCGCGCTACCCGTTGCGCATCGACCCGCTGGCCGAGCAGGCCACGCTGGCCGGTCACGACGAAGGCCTGCTCGGCTACAGCGTCGCGCTGTCCGAAGACGCGAGTACCGCACTGATCGGCGCGCCGCGGGAAAAGGGCGGCGCGTGGATCTTTGTCCGCTCGGGTGCGACATGGACGATGCAGAAGGAACTGACCAACGAAGAAGCCGGCGCCAGCTCCGCGGCGTCGCCTGAAACGTGTGGCGGGGAAGAACCGGGCGAACTCAGCGAATGCGGAGGCTTCGGCCGCAGCGTGGCGTTGTCTGCCAACGGCAACACCGCCCTGATCGGCGCGCCGCGCGCCGACGAAGCCGCCGGGTATGCCCGCGTGTTCGTGCGCAAGGGCTCGACCTGGGAACGAGGCGAAACGCTGACCGATGGGCTCAAGAACGGCCATTTCGGCAAGAGCGTGGCGCTGTCTGGCAACGGCATGACGGCTCTGGTGGGCGCTCCCTCCAGCCACGATTCGGCAGGCACGGCATGGGTGTTCACGCGCGAAGGCGAAGGGTGGAGCAAGGATGAACAGCTGACCGGCGGCTTCGCAAGCGGCGAAGGCCACTTGGGTGTAAGCGTGGCGCTGAACGACGACGGGACGACCGCGCTGGTCGGCGGTCCCACCACCATCGGCGCCACCTGGAACAAGTCCAAGGGTGCGTTTGAACGCGTGGCTAACGCGGGCGCGGTGTGGGTTTTTACGCGCCCCAGTGCCGAGGTCCCCTTTGCCCAGGAAGGCCAGAGACTGAGCGTGACGGGCGAAGGCGAAGACGAACGGGAGATCGGGGAAGGTCGCCTCGGCTACAGCGTCGCGCTGTCCTCTGATGGAGATACCGCGCTGATCGGGGCCCGCACCGACGACGAAGGCGACGGGGCGGCCTGGGTGTTCACACGCCCCTCAGCGGGAGAATGGAAGCAGGGCGCCAAGCTGACTGCCGGCACAGGCGCCCCGATCGCATTCGGCTACAGCGTGGCCTTGTCGGGCGACGGGACGACCGCTTTGATCGGCAGTCCCAGAACCCTGGGCGGAGCAGGCGCAGCGTGGCTGTTCACAGGTTCCGCCTCCACCTGGAGCGAGCGCGAACAGCTGTTGGGAGGAGCCGCCGAGGCCGGCGTTGGCTCCTTCGGCGTGAGTGTCGCGCTGACGGGCGACGGCGAACGGGCGCTCGTGGGCGCCCCGACCGCTGGCGACGGAGCGGGAGCGGCGATCCCGTTCGGCCAGGGTCCCGCCGTCACCGAGGTGACACCCGACGAAGGTCCTCAGGCCGGCGGCACCCCGGTGACGATCACGGGCGTCGGCTTCGCTGAAGCCGAAGAAGTCAAATTCGGCTCAAACGAGGTCCAGGAATTCACCGTCAATCCGCAGGGAACGGCGATCACGACCGTCGCGCCCGCAGGCAAGGAACAGGTGTTTGTCACGGTCAAGACCCCGGCGGGCACGAGCGTGCAGAGCACGGGTGCCCAGTTTACGTATCTGCCGCCGGGCTCGCGCAAAGCCGACGTGCCGTCTCCCGTGGTCAGGAGCGTCTCGCCCGACGAAGGGCCCGCGGCGGGGGGGACCAGCGTGACAATCGAAGGTGCCAACTTCGAAGAAGGCGCGGTCGTCGACTTCGGTTCGGTGCCAGCCTCCGCAGTACACGTCGAAGGTGCCACGATCACCGCCGTTTCACCGGCGGAGTCGCCGGGCACGGTCGATGTGACCGTCGCCACCCCGTTGGGAGGGACCAGCGCCACCAAAGCCAAGGACCGGTTCACCTTCCTGGCCTCCTCACAGGGCACAGGCACAGGCGGCTCTGGCGCAGGCAGCGCATCCACCAGCGCTTCCGCCGCGGTCCTGGGCTTTGGTCCTCGGAATGGCGCCAGCTGCACGGTGGCGCTGGTCAGCAAGAGCATTGCCGTCGCCGCGCACAACCGCGCGACCGTTAGGCTGAGCTCGACGGGGCTTGCGTTCTCGGGTCTGTGCACGGGCAGGCTGACGATCGAGGTCAAGGTCAAGCTCAAGACCAAGAAGGGTCATAGGCCGCGCTTCGGCGCCAAGGCGATCGGCACCGCCAGCTTCTCGATCCCGTCGGGCCGCAGCGCGACGGTGACCGTCAAGCTCAATCGCGCAGGGCGTGCGCTGTTGGCCTCCCATCACGGGCGCCTCAGCGCCAAACTGGTGATCCTGGCGGTCCTCCCCGGCCCGACAAGGGCGCACAGCGCGATCGTCCACCTCGCGCTGGTAAAGAGCCGTCCCACCAAGCCCAAGCCCAAGCCGGGCAAGTAGTAGCAGCCGGCGCGCGGGGCGTCCGGTCCCCTGCACTATTGTCGTGGGCCGGTGGCCCGAATCCCGATCAACATTGCCGAACTGGTCGGCAACACCCCGCTGGTCGGGCTTTCGCGCATGCTGGAGGGCACTCCCGCGGCAGACAACGACGTGCAGCTGTTCGCCAAGCTCGAGTCGTTTAACCCGGGTGGCAGCGTCAAGGATCGCATCGGCGTGGCGATGATCGAGGCGGCCGAGGCGGAGGGACAGATCGAGCCGGGTCGCACCACGATCGTGGAGGCGACCAGCGGCAACACGGGAATCGCGCTTGCGTTCGTGTGCGCCGCCAAGGGCTATGACCTGGTGCTCACGCTGCCCCAGGGGATGAGCCGCGAGCGCGAGAGCCTGCTGCGCTTGTACGGGGCGCGTGTACAGATCACCGAGTCGCTGGGCGGCATGGACGAGGCGGTGCAGGCCGCCCGAGCGATGGCCCGCCAAGCGGACGTGTTCCTGCCCGACCAGTTCTCCAATCCCGCCAATCCGCAGGCGCACCGGCGTACCACCGGCCCGGAGATCGAGCGCGCGCTGGAGGGCAGCGTCGACGTGCTGGTCGCCGGTGTGGGCACGGGCGGGACGATCACTGGCACGGGGGAGTACCTGCGCGAGCACGCCAACCCGAAGCTGCGCGTCGTCGGGGTCGAGCCGCGCAACTCGGCGGTGCTGTCGGGCGGGCGCCCGGGGCCGCACCGCATCCAGGGCATCGGCGCGGGCTTCGTACCACCGGTGCTCAACCGGGACCTGCTCGACGAGGTGATCCCCGTATCCGACGACGACGCCATCAGCACCGCCT
This sequence comes from uncultured Solirubrobacteraceae bacterium, assembly GCA_963734225.1. Lineage (GTDB taxonomy): Bacteria > Actinomycetota > Thermoleophilia > Solirubrobacterales > Solirubrobacteraceae > Palsa-744. The sequence goes on along the minus strand of CAVTGI010000017.1, from coordinate 463,668 downwards.
GGCGCTGTGCCAAGCGCGCGGGCCTGCTCGCCGGGATCTCCTGCGGTGCCGCGCTGTGGGCCGCGCTGCAGGTCGCCGCACGCCCGGAATCCAAGGGCCAGCGGATCGTGGTGGTGATGCCCGACTCGGGCGAGCGCTACATCTCCCAGGCGTTCTTCGCGCCCGACTGATAACGACCGATTTGATGGACGCCCCTTCGGGGCGGGGACGTGTCGCGCGCTGGCGGAAAATACGGTTGCACGCTCAACGTTCGCCCTGTTGCCCGCTACCCTGTAGCCATGCCCGGCTCCAACGCGTTCGCGCGGGTGGTCAGCGAGGTTCGCTGTGATGTGCGCGCCGCGCGCGACCGTGATCCGGCCGCTCGCGGTGTGGCGCCGGCGGAGGTCCTCGCCACGTGGCCGGGGATCCACGCGCTGCTGTCTCACCGGGTTGCGCACGCGCTGTATGAGGCCAGGGTGCCGGTCATCCCGCGCCTGCTGGCGCTGCTCACCCGCGCGCTCACGGGGATCGAGATCCATCCCGCGGCGAGCATCGCCTGCGGGCTGTTCATCGACCACGGCACGGGCGTGGTGATCGGCGAGACCGCCGAGATCGGCAAGGACGTGACCCTCTATCAGGGGGTGACGCTCGGCGGCACGGGCTTTGCGACCGGCAAGCGCCACCCGACCGTGCAGGACAACGTGACGATCGGCTCGGGCGCCAAGCTGCTGGGCCCGATCACCGTCGGCCACGGCGCCAAGATCGGCGCCAACAGCGTGGTCATCACCGACGTGCCCGCCAACTCCACCGTGGTCGGCAACCCCGGCCACGTGGTGCGCGTGGAAGGGCGCAGCGCAGAGGGTCCCGACGCCGACTGGATCCACCTGCCCGACCCGATCGCCGAGGCGATCCAGGCATTGTCGGCGCGCATCGGCGCCCTGGAACGGATGGCCGGCGAGCTGTCGGACGCAGGGCCCCAGCCGATCGCCGAGGTCAGGCCGCTGCGCACAGTCAAGGGCCCCAACCCCGCAGGCGGATAGGCGCCGCAGGCCCCCGGGCGCTGTCGCCCGAGGGCGCATCTATGCTGGGGATTGGATGGCAGCCAACCCCCATGCAGAGCATCTCCAGGAGCTGCTGGAAGGCCTCAACGAGCCCCAGCGCGAGGCCGTCACGCATGGCGAGGGGCCGCTGCTGATCCTGGCGGGCGCGGGCAGCGGCAAGACGCGTGTGCTCACGCACCGGATCGCGTTCTTGATCTACACAGACCAGGCGCAGGCGGGCGAGATCTTGGCGATCACGTTCACCAATAAGGCCGCCAACGAGATGCGCGAGCGCGTCGAGCGGCTGCTCGGTCGCAGTACCCGCGGGATGTGGGTGATGACGTTCCACTCGGCGTGCGCGCGCATCTTGCGCGCGGAGGCAGATCGCCTTGGCTACACGCGCCAGTTCACCATCTACGACCAGGCCGACGCGCGGCGGCTGACCAAGCGCAGCGCCGACGCGGTGGGTGTGGACCCCAAGCGCTATACGCCCGCCGCGATCCACAACCAGATCTCCGCCGCCAAGAACCGTCTGATAGACGCGGAGTCCTATCGCCAGCAGGTGGGCTCGCCCTTCGAGGAGATGATCGCCGACGTGTACGACATCTACGAGCGCGATCTTCACCGCATGAACGCGATGGACTTCGACGACCTGCTGTTCCGGGTCGTCAACCTGCTGGAGCTGTTCGAGGACGTGCGCGAGCGCTACCGCAATACGTTTCGCCACGTGCTCGTCGACGAGTACCAGGACACCAACCACGCGCAGTACCGGCTGCTGCAGCTGCTGGTCGGCGGCGGGCGCCCGCCAAAGCGCGGCGGGGCGCAGCCGGGGGATCGCCCGACCTACGCAGGCCCGGTGGGCCATCGCAACCTGGCGGTGGTGGGCGACGACGCGCAGTCGATCTACGGCTTTCGCGGTGCTGACGTCGAGAACATCTTGGGGTTTCAGGACGACTTCCCCGACGCGCGCGTGGTCAAGCTCGAGCAGAACTACCGCTCGACCGAGACGATCCTGCGCGCGGCCAACGCGGTGATCGCCAACAATCGCGGCGGTATCGCCAAGCGGCTGTGGAGCGAGCTGGGGCAGGGCGAACAGATCCAGCTGCGCGTGCTCGACGACGAGTACGCGGAGGCGCGCTTTGTCATCGGCGAGATCCAGCGCTTGCTCGACGACGGCGCCTCGCGGGCGGAGATTGCGGTGCTGTATCGCACAAATGCCCTGTCGCGAGTGCTCGAGGAAACGCTCACGCGCGAGGACATCGCCTATCAGGTGATCGGCGGCACCAAGTTCTTCGAACGCGCGGAGATCAAGGACGCGATCGCCTACCTGTCGCTGATCGCCAACCCCGCCGACGTGGTGAGCTTTACGCGCGTGGTCAACTCGCCGCGCCGGGGGATCGGGCAGACCTCGCTCTCGCGGGTACTCGCCAATGCGGACGCGCTCGGCGTGCCGGTGTGGCAGGCGGCCGCGCAACCCGATCAGGTCCCCGGTCTGGGCGCCGCCGCGGTGAAGGCGCTGCGCCGCTTCATGGACACGATGGAGGATCTGCGCGAGCTGGCGGGCATGCCGGCCGTCGGCTCCGGTGAAGCAGCCGCCGAGCAGGACGGCGAGCTCGGCGCCGCGCAGCAAGGCGTGCCGGTGGGGGACCTGCTCGAGGCGCTGCTCTCGCAGACGGGCTACATCGAGGCGCTCGAGGCCGAGCGTACGATCGAGGCGCAGGGGCGCATCGAGAACCTCGAGCAGCTGGTGGAGGGGGCGCGCACGTTCGACGCGCAGGCCGCCGCGAGCCAGGACACGCTCGCCGCCTACCTGCAGGAGATCGCGCTCGTGGCAGATGCGGACAGTCGCAGTGACGAGGGCCTGGTGACGCTGATGACGCTGCACAACGCCAAGGGGCTGGAGTATCCGACGGTGTTCATCAGCGGCTGCGAGGACGGCGTCTTTCCCCACTCGCGCGCGATCGACGAGGGTGGGCTAGAGGAGGAGCGCCGGCTGTTCTACGTGGGCATCACGCGCGCCATGCGCCAGCTATACCTGACCCATGCGCGCCGGCGCGCGGTGTTCGGTGCCCAGTCATACGGGCTGCGCAGCCGCTTCCTCGACGAGATCCCCGCCGAGCTGCTCGACGAGCCTCGCCAAGCGCTGTTCCGGGCCAGCTCGCTGTCGGCCGGGCTCGCCGTCGCCGGCGCCAGGCTCGGCCACGGCGCTTCCGTCGGCGCGCGCGGCGGTCAGGCGCCGGTCGAGGGCTGGCCGACCGCACATCGCGGGGGCGATGCGGCCGCAGGTCGCGGGGGACAGGCAGACGCACCCGCCAGCAGCTTCCGTTTGGGCGAGGACGTGGTGCACGCGGCCTTCGGTGACGGTGTCGTCACGGGTGTGGAGCCCGACGGGGTGATCGTCGTGCGCTTCGCCGGCGACGGCTCCGAGCGCAAGCTTATGGCCGAGTACGCGCCGGTCACGCGACGCTGAGGGTCCCGCACATCGCGCTCCAGCGCATAGCATCTGCACCATGAGCGCCACGATCATCGACGGCAAGGCGATCGCCGCGCGCGTGCGCGCCCAGGTGGCCCGCGAGGTCGACGAGTTCGTCGGCCAGGTCGGCTGCTCGCCGGGGCTGGCCACCGTGCTGGTAGGCGAGGACCCCGCCTCGGCCGTGTATGTGGGCGGCAAGCAGCGCGCCTGCCAGGAGGTCGGGATGGCCGCTTTTGACAGGCGCCTGTCAGCCGACGCGTCCTTCGAGGACGTGGCCGAGGAGCTCGAGCGGCTCAACGGCGACCGGGCGGTCAGCGGCGTGCTGCTGCAGCTGCCCGTGCCCGCCCACCTGGACGGGCCGGCGCTCACCGCCATGATCCTCCCCGAGAAGGACGTTGACGGGCTGACGCCGGTCAACGCCGGGCTGCTGTCGCTCGGGCGCCCCGGGCTGCGCCCGTGCACGCCGCTGGGCGTGATGGAGCTGCTCGCGGACGCCAACGTTGACCCTGAGGGCGCCGAGGCGGTCGTCGTGGGGCGCTCCAACCTGTTCGGCAAGCCCATGGCCCAGCTGTTGCTCGCCGCCAACGCCACGGTGACCGTCTGCCACTCACGCACCCGCGACCTGCGCGCGGTGTGCGCCCGCGCGGACATCCTGATCGCGGCGGTCGGGCGCGCGCGACTGATCGAGTCCGACTACGTCAAGCAGGACGCTGTGGTGATCGACGTCGGCATGAACCGCCTGACGCCCGAGCAGGCCGGCAACAAGAGCGGGCTCGTCGGCGACGTCGACTTCGCGGCCGTCAAGGAGGTCGCCAGCGCTATAACGCCGGTGCCTGGTGGCGTTGGTCCGATGACCATCGCCATGCTGCTGCGCAACACCCTGCAGGCCGCCCGCTATCAGGAGAGCGTCCACACGCTGCTCTCCGAGGTTGCCCCCGATGCCATTTGAGGCCCGCACCGCGGCCGAGGTTCGCGCCCCAGCCGAGGGACGCGCTACAAACACGGTCCGCGCCGTGATGCGGGCGGGGGCGCGACCGCGATGAACCTACGCCAGATCCGCGTGGGCGAGCTGCTGGCCCTGGCGGGCGCAGGCTGCGTGATCACGTCGCTGTTCCTGCGCTGGTATGAAAGCCCGGCCGGCAGCCTGGACGCCTGGAACACGTTCGGACCGTCCGTGGCCCTGCTGATCGCCGCCGCGTGCGCCGCGCTGATGGTGGTCGTCACCGCGCTGACCGAGCGCAGCAGCGCGCTGCCGGTCTCCGCCGCGGTGTGGTGCGTGGCGCTCGGCCTGGCCGGCGTGATCGCGGCCGTCGTGCGGGTGCTCGAGCGACCCGACCACGCCACCGGGCTGTGCATCGGCGCCTGGCTTGCGCTGGTCGGCGCGGTCGCAATCCTGCTCGGCGCCTGGCAGGCGCTGCGCGACGAACGCAGCTCGCTGTACCCGCCCGCCTCGCCGCAGCGACGTCCGGCTCCCTGAGCACAATCTGACCGATGGGCTCGGACCTCAGCCGCCTGCGTCGCTGCGATCGGGTGATCGGCGCTGGCGCCCTCGCGCTGCTCGTCATCCTGTTCTTGTTCAAGTGGTACGGAGTCAGCTCCCACGCGTCGGTCGGCGGCGTGAGCTTCAGCACGAGTGCCAACGGCTGGCACACGTTCACCAACAGCCGCTGGCTGTGGCTGGTCACGATCGTGGTCGCCCTGGCAGCCGTGTGCGTGAAGGTCGACCAGCGCGGGCTGGCGCTGCCCGGGCGACCTGGGGAGCTGGTCGGTGGGCTGGGCGCGCTGTCGATGATCTTCATCCTCTACCGCATCATCAACCACCCGACCGCCACCACCAGCACGACCGTCGCGGGCATCCACTACACGGCTTCCTCGGGCATCAAGATCGGCATCTGGCTTGGCCTCATCGCCGCCGCTGCGATCACCTACGGCGGCTACCTGGAGATGCAGGAACGCGGCAACTCGCCGGACGACGCGCGCGTGGTGACCGGCGGGGCGGGCGCCGCCTTCAGCGGGCTGCTCGGCTCGACCGCGCCGCCCGCCACAAAGACGGATTCGACAGATGAGCCGTTCGCCGGCGCCCCGTAGAATCCCGCCCTGTGATCGGACGCGAGGAGGTCTTGCACGTCGCCCAGCTGGCTCGCCTAGCGCTCAGCGAGGATGAGATCGAGCCGATGGCGCGCGAGCTGTCGGCCGTGCTCGACCACGTCGCCAAAATCGGCGAGCTGAACCTCGAGGACGTCGCGCCCACCTCGCACGTGGTCGATATCACCGGCGCGCTGCGCCCCGACGAGCCGCGTGAGTGCCTGCCGCGCGAGGTCGCCCTCGCGCAGGCGCCCGCGGTGGCCGAAGACGGATTCCTGGTCCCGAGCCCGCAAGCATGAGCGCGACCGACGTGTTGGCGCTGTCGGCCGCGCAGGCCGCGGACGCGATCGCCGCGGGGTCGCTGTCGGCCGGCGAGCTGTTCGAGGCCTACCGCTCGCGTGCGGCTGACGATCGCGCCGCCGGCGACGACGGGCTGAACTGCTTCACGTGGGTCGCCGAGCAGGCGCCCAAGGGTATTGCGGGCGCAGCGCTCGGCGGCGTGCCGCTGGCGGTCAAGGACCTGTTCTGCACCAAGGGCGTCCCCAGCCAGTCCGGATCGCGGATCCTCGAGGGCTATCTGCCGCCATACAGCGCGAGCGTCGTCCGCCGGCTGCAGGATGCGGGCGCGAGCCTGCTGGCGAAGACCAACCAGGACGAGTTTGCGATGGGCTCCTCCAACGAGAACTCCGGCTTCGGGGCGGTACGCAACCCCTGGGATCGCACGCGGGTGCCCGGTGGCTCCTCGGGCGGCAGCGCCGCCGCGGTCGCTGCCGGCCTCGCCCCGTGGGCGCTCGGCACCGACACCGGCGGCTCGATCCGCCAGCCCGCCGCGCTGTGCGGGATCGTCGGCATGAAACCCACCTACGGCTCCGTCTCGCGCTACGGCATGATCGCATTCGCCTCGTCGCTCGATCAGGCCGGGCCGCTCACCCGCGACGTGCGCGACGCCGCGCTGCTGCTCGGCCACATGGTCGGCCAGGACCCCTGCGACGCGACCTCGCTGGCGTTCCCCGAAGAGATCTCGCTACCGAGCGCCGAGCGCCTCGACGGCGTGCGCCTTGGCGTGCCCGAGGAGCTCACCGGCGAGGGCATCGAGGCGGGCGTGCTCGACGCCTTCCGCGCCACGCTCGCCCGGGCCGAGCAGCTCGGCGCGCACGTCAGCGAGGTGCGCCTCCCGCACGCGCCGCATGCGCTGTCCGCCTACTACGTGATCGCGCCCGCCGAGGCCTCCTCCAACCTCGCGCGCTTCGACGGCGTGCGCTACGGGCTGCGCGCCGATGACCCAAGCGACCTGCTGGATATGTACACGCGCACGCGTCACGACGGCTTCGGCGCAGAGGTCAAGCGGCGCATCATGCTCGGCACCTACGCGCTCTCCTCCGGCTACTACGACGCCTACTACGGCCGCGCCCAGCGCGTGCGCACGAAGATCTCAGAGGACTTCCGCAGCGCCTTCGATCAGGTCGACCTGATCGTCACGCCCACCGCGCCATCGGTCGCGTTCAAGCTTGGCGAGAAGACCGCCGACCCGCTCGCCATGTACCTCAACGACTTCTGCACCGTGCCCATGTCGCTCGCCGGCATCCCCGCGATCTCGATCCCCTGCGGCCTGGCCGACGGGCTGCCAGTCGGCCTGCAGATCGCCGGCCCCGCATTCAGCGAGAACCGCGTGCTCGACGCCGCTTACGCGCTCGAGCAGAGCATCGGCTTCGATGGAGTGCCGGCGCGTGTCTGAGAAGTCCAAGGATCCGTTTACGACTGTCATGAAAGGGACCCGACGGGGTTCGCAGAAGGAGCGGGAACGAGACGGCCCACCCGAGATCCAGCGCAGCACGTGGAATCTGCGCGCGTTGCGCTCTTGGCTCCTCGCGAGGATTGGGAGGGGGGGCGCTCGTGGAGCTTGAGCCCGTGATCGGCCTGGAGATCCATGTCCAGCTGGCCACCGCCACGAAGATGTTCTGCGGCTGTGAGCTGTCCTTCGGGCAGCCGCCCAACACCCACACCTGCCCCGTCTGCCTGGGGCTGCCGGGCAGCCTGCCGGTGGCCAACGCGCGCGCGGTGCACTTCGGCCTGATGATCGGCCTCGCGCTCGGCTCGCAGCTTGCGCCGCGCTCGATCTTCCACCGCAAGAACTACTTCTACCCCGACCTGCCCAAGGGCTATCAGATCTCCCAGTACGACGAGCCGCTGTGCCTGGGCGGCAGGCTGGGCGAGGTGCGCATCCACCGCGTGCACCTGGAGGAGGACGCCGCCAAGCTGATTCACGTCGGCGCCAGCGGGCGCATCCATGGCTCGGACGCCAGCATCGTCGACTTCAACCGCGGCGGCACGCCGCTCGCCGAGATCGTCACCGAGCCCGACCTGCGCTCGGCCGAGCAGGCCGGCGAGTGGCTGAAGCTCCTGCGCAGCACGCTGCGCGCGCTGGGCGTCTCAGACGTCAACATGGAGGAGGGCTCGCTGCGCTGCGACGCCAACATCTCGCTGCGGCCCGTTGGCAGCGACGAGCTCGGCGTCAAGACCGAGCTGAAGAACATGAACAGCTTCCGCTTCATCGAACGCGGGATCAAGGCCGAGGTTGCCCGCCAGGCGACGATCCTGCGGGGCGGGGGGCAGGTCGAGCAGGAGACGCTTCATTTCGACCCTGCCTCTGGCGCCATCAGCTCGCTGCGCTCCAAGGAGGAAGCGCACGACTACCGCTACTTCCCCGAGCCCGACCTGCTGCCCGTGGCCATCGACCAGGGAATGATCGACGCCGCCCGCGCCGACATGGTCGAGCTGCCCGCCGAGCGCGCCGCCCGCTACGAGAACGAGCTTTCCCTGAGCCCCGACAGCGCCCAGATGCTCGCGTTCCGCTCCGAGCTCGGCGACTTCTTCGAGGCCGCGCTTACCATCCAGGTGGATGTGTCAGCACAGACCCTCGCGAACTGGGTTACCGTCGAGCTTGCAAGTCGGCTCGACGACGGTGATCCCGCCGCCGCACAAGTCACCCCTCAGGGGCTCGCCGAGCTGGCGGGGATGGCGGCCTCCAAGCAGATCAGCGTAGGCGCTGCGCGTCAGGTACTCGACAAGCTCGTCGCTGAGGGCGGCGACCCGCAGGCGATTGTTGAGGCCGAGGGTCTCGCCGCGATCGACGGCGGCGATGAGCTTGCCGGCATCGTCGCCGCCGCGCTCGCCGCCAACGCCGACGCCGCCGAGCGTGTGCGCCAGGGCAACGCCAAGGCGATCGGTCCGATCGTCGGGCACGTGATGCGCGAGACCAAGGGCAGGGCCGACGGGACTGACGTATCGCGCCTGATCCACGAGCAGCTGGGCATCACTTAGAAGACGAGCCCGTCTGAGATTTTGGACTGGCGGCCAAAGGCAGCAGGGCGATCGCACGCCAACATGCTTGCCATGAACCGGTCAGCAGCCAATCCAAGCGTCTCACCTTCTCGGCGGTTCATCCTGCTGCCCGAGGAGACGGCGAGCGGGGCGCCGCACGGACCCCGTATACGTCGTTACACGCTTACCAGTGTCGGGCAGGGCGCGGGTCGCCAGCGCTCCCGCTCGAAGGCTTCCGATCCCGCGACAGCACGGAGCGCTCGCGGGCCCGGGCGGCTTGGTCGGGGCGTGTAGCGATCCGCACTCCCATCGACCGTACCGGCTTCCCTCGGCCGGTGCTTCCCCGGTGGTCGGCCGGGCAGGGTAGCGCCACCTGCCCGGCCGAACTACCGCTATCCTGGTTGATGAGATGAACGAATCCGCATCCAAGTCCCGCCCGATCGGCAAGACGGTGCTTGCCGGCTTGGTCGTGCTGATCGCCGCATGGGTGCTGCTCAAAGTCGTGATCGGCATCGCCATCGCGATCGCGACCATTGCAGCCGTGGTCCTGGCGATCGTCGCGATCATCTGGGCATTGCGCGTCCTCCTGTAGGACCGTCTGCAGGGCGCCGCGATGGCCTACGTGATCATCGCCCTCTGCTTCGCGATCTCCGGCGGTGTAGTGGGCAAGATCAAGGGCAGCTCCTTCTGGCTGTGGTTCTTGATCTCCGGGGCCGTACCGTTCCTCGGCCTGATCGCCGCCATCGCCTACCGCTTCGAGCGCGACGAGCTGCGCCGGCGCTGCCCGCAGTGCGGGCGCGTGACCAAGATCTATGACGCGCTGTGCACGCGCTGCGGCAGCGAACTGGACTTCCCCGACGTGGCCGTCGCGCCCGAATCGTGGGAGCGCACCCCGAGCGCCTCTGCGCGCTGAACGACTCGCTCGCGCCGCCGCTCTGCGGCCCCCGGCGCCGGCCCGCGTGTAAGGCAAGCCTAAGCCGACTTCGGCCGGCCTAAGCCGATCGCTGGCGTATCGTGGCCGCTGTGAGCGCGCAGGCCAAGACCGCCCCCCGCAGCGGGGATTCGCTGATCGACCGCTGGATCCATCGCGCCGGCTTTGCCGACGAGGGCGAATTCGTGCTGCGCGTGGTCCAGCCCGCGCTCGTCGGCATGATCGATGGCACCGTCTCCTCGTTGGCCCCGATCTTCGCGGCCGCGATCGTATTCGAGCTCTGGAACGGCGTTGCGTGTCGGCTTGGCGATCGCCCTCGGGGCCGGTGTCAGCATGGGCTGGTCTGAGGCGCTGTCTGACACCGGCGAACAGACTGGGCGCGGCTCTGCGGTCGTGCGCGGCGCGATCACCGGCGGGATGACCACGGTCGGCGGCATCTTCCACACGCTGCCGTTCCTCATCTCCAACGTCCACAAAGCGCTGATCGTCGCCGGCTGCGTGGTCGCGGTGGAGCTGTTCGCGATCGCCTGGATCCGCAACCGCTTCCTGGACGTGTCGCTGCGCTCCTCGCTGCTGGTCGTCACCGTCGGCGGCGCCATCGTGCTGGCCATCGGCGTCGGAATAGGCTCTTCTTAGCGACCGCCGCGCTCTCAGACGGCCTCGAAACCCGCTGGTACACTGGATTTTTTCCTGGGAAACGGCAAACCTCGAGCAAACGGAAGGGAGGTCGGCGTTATGCGGGCTGTTGATGCCTTGATGGAATGTTTGAAGGCGGAGGGCGTGGACGTCGTCTTCGGCCTGCCCGGGGGCGCGAACCTCCCCACCTACGACGCGTTCGTAAACGGCGGCATCCGCCACATCCTCGTCCGCCACGAGGCCGGCGGCGGGCACGCGGCGGAGGGCTATGCCAAGGCCACCGGCAAGGTCGGCGTGGCCTTCGCCACCAGCGGTCCGGGCGCCACCAACCTGATCACGCCGATCTGCGACGCGATGATGGACTCCGTGCCGGTCGTGTTCATCACCGGCCAGGTGCGCACCGAGCTGCTCGGCACCGACGGCTTCCAGGAGGCCGACACGATCGGCATCACCATGCCGGTGGTCAAGCACTCGTTCATGATCCAGCACCCCCAGGAGCTGCCCCGCGCGATCCACGAGGCTTTCCACATTGCGCGCACCGGCCGGCCGGGACCCGTGCTGATCGACATTCCCCAAGACCTCTCCCGCGCGGAGATCGACTACGAGCCGGTGTCCGACGTGCGCCTGCCCGGCTACCAGCCGAAGATCGAGGGCAACCAGAAGCAGATCCGCCAGGCCGCCAAGGCGCTCGCGGCCGCGCAGCGGCCCGTCATCTACGCGGGCGGCGGGGTGGTCAACGCCAACGCTTCCGCCGAGCTGACCGAGTTCGCCACCTGCGATCGCTTCCCGGTGACGTGCACGCTGATGGGCCTCGGCGCGTTTCCGGCCCGGGTGGACGGCACGGCTCATCCCCAGTGGCTGGGCATGCTCGGGATGCACGGCACGCGCACCGCCAACTACGCGATGGACGAGGCCGACCTGATCTGCGCGGTCGGCGCTCGCTTCGACGACCGCATCACCGGCAAGCTGTCCGAGTTCGCGCCGCGCGCGAAGTTCATCCACATCGACGTCGACCCCGCCGAGATCTCCAAGAACGTGCCCGCGCACATCCCCATCGTCGGCGACGCCAAGCACGTGCTCGCCAAGCTGGTGATCGAGTACCGCGCGATCGGCGCCGATCCGGGGCGCCTGGGCGCATGGTGGAGCAGGATCGAAGGCTGGCGCGCCAAGCACCCGCTCGGCTACGAGGACAGCGCCGACTCGGAGATAAAGCCGCAGTTCATGATCCAGGCGCTGCACGAGGCCACCGGCGGAGAGGCGATCGTCACCAGCGACGTCGGCCAGCACCAGATGTGGGCTGCCCAGTACTACGACTTTCCTGCGCCGCGGCGCTGGATCAACTCGGGCGGGCTGGGCACGATGGGCTTTGGGCTGCCCGCCGCGATGGGTGCCGCGGTCGGCTGTCCCGACCGTGTGGTCTGCTGCATCGCCGGCGACGGCTCGGTGCAGATGAACGCGCAGGAGCTTGCCACCTGCGCGCAGAACGAGATCCCGATCAAGGTGTTCATCATGAACAACGGCTACCTGGGCATGGTCCGCCAGTGGCAGGAGCTGTTCTGGGACGGCAAATACAGCCACGTCGACATGGGCGAGTTCCCCGACTTCGTCAAGCTCGCCGAGGCCTACGGCGTGACCGGCATGCGCTTCACCGACAAGAGCACGCTGGTGGATGACATGAAGCGGGCGATCGCCACCAAGGGCCCGGTGCTGGTCGACGTGCGGGTGACGCGCGAGGAGAACACCTACCCGATGATCCCCGCCGGCCAGGCCGCACGCGAGATGGTGGGGTGATGGGGACCATCATGGGTGAGCCAGGAACCAAGGAGCCGCTCAGCCTCGAGGAGCTGCACGCGGCGACCAACATGCGCACGGGCCGCAAGCACGTGCTGTCGATCCTCGTGGAAAACAAGTCGGGTGTCCTCACGCGCATCGCCGGCCTGTTCGCCAGGCGCGGCTTCAACATCTCCACGCTGACGGTCGGACCGACCGAGGACGTGCAGATCTCGCGCGTCACGCTCACGGTCGACGGTGCGCTGCATCCGATCGACCAGGTCACCAAGCAGCTGCACAAGCTCGTCAACGTCCTCAAGATCCGCGATCTGGAGCCGGCCGAGACGGTCGCACGCGAGCTGGCCTTGTTCAAGGTCACCGCCGACGGCGTCCAGCGCGGCGAGCTGCTGCAGATAGCGGAGATCTTCCGCGGCAAGGTCGTCGACGTGACCAAACGGGCGATCATCATCGAGGTGACCGGCACGACCGAGAAGATCGAGGCGTTCGAGACGATGGTCCGCCCGTTCGGCCTGATCGAGATGATGCGCACGGGCGAGATAGCGATCTCGCGGGGGCGCACCGAGACGTAGTGGCGCAGCTCGCCGACCGCTCGCCGACCGGCCACCACAGCGCGTGCGCGTTCGCGTTGAGCGCAAAGGACCGCGAGCGGCTGGCCGCCCGGCTGGAGCTGGCGGTCAGGCGCGCGCGGCGCTCGGGTTCAGAGGTCCTGGCCAGCATGTCGCTGGCGCTGCCGGGCGAGGTGGACCCCGCGGCGGTCGTGTGCGCTTCGCGCCGCGCCGACGAGCCGTGGTTCGTCTTCGAGCAGCCCGACCGCGGGCAGGCGGCACTGGCGGGGCTGGGGCAGGCAGTCTGCCTGCAGGCCAGCGGCGCCGAGCGCTTCGCGCAGGTGGCCGACCACTGGCGCGAGCTGGCCGCCGGCGCAGTCGCCGACCAGGCCGATGACCCGGCGGGCGAGGGGCCGGTGGCGGTGGGGGGCTTCGCGTTCGCGCACGACGGCGGGCGCTCGCCACACTGGCGGGGCTTTGCGCCGGCCTCGCTGGTCGTGCCCGAGCTCGCGCTGGTGCGCCGCCGGCGCGCGGGCGCGCGCGGCGCTGACATGGGCCCGGGCGGTCGCGCAGACCCAACGGTCCGCCTAACGCTGTCGGCGCTCGCGTCGCCCGACGACACGCCAGAGCTGCTGTTAGAGCGCCTGCAGCGGCGCCTGTCAGAGCTCGTCGAGCGGCCGCTGCCGCTGCTCGATCCGGCGCCCACGGGACGCTTTGAAGTGTCCAGCGCGATGCCCCCCGAGCACTACGAGGCGGCCGTGGCGCGCGCGACCCAGATGATCGCGGCGGGGGAGCTGGAGAAGATCGTGCTGGCGCGCGAAGTGCACGTGCACGCGCCGCGCGCGTATGATCCCGCGGCCGTGTTCGGCGTTCTGCGCGAGGAGTTCCCCTCGTGCTTCGTCTTGTGCGTGGGGCGCGGCGCCTCGACGCTCGTGGCCGCCAGCCCCGAGCTGCTGGTGCGCCGCGAAGGCCACCGCGTGAGCACGCTCGCGCTGGCGGGCTCCACCCGCCGCAGCGCCGACCCCGCCGTCGATGACCACCTCGGAGAGCAGATGCTGCGCGACGACAGCCGCCGCGAGGAGCACGCGATCGTGGCGCGGCGGATCGAGCGCATCCTGCGCCCGCACGCGATCTGGGTGGCGGCCGCGCCCGAGCCCGAGCTGGTGCGGATCGCCAACATCCAGCATCTGGCAACGCCCATCCGCGCGCAGCTGGCCGCGCCGATGGAAGCGCTCGAGCTGGCCGGCGTGATGCATCCCACGCCCGCCGTCGGCGGCGAGCCGCTGCGCGCGGCCGCCCCCCTGATCCCCGCCTTGGAGGGCCTTGACCGCGGCTGGTACTCGGGCCCGGTCGGCTGGACGGACGCGGCCGGCGACGGCGAGTTCTGTGTGGCGCTGCGCTGTGCGTTGCTGCACGACAACGTGGCCCGCTGCTATGCCGGCAACGGCATTGTGCGCGACTCAGACCCGCAGGCCGAGCTGGCCGAGACAGAGGTCAAGCTCCAGGCGCTGCTGCCGCTGCTGGCGGGATGATCTGCCGGTGAGCGGGATCGAGCAGTGGTGGGCACAGGGCGAGCGCGCTCAGGTGGCGCTCGGCGGCTCGGAGCGCTCGATCTTCGTCGCCCGCGCGGGAGCCGGACCGGCGATGACGCTGTTGCACGGCTTTCCCAGCTCCTCCTATGACTGGGCCAGGGTCCTGCCCGAGCTCGCCGCACAGCGCACGCTGCTGCTGTTCGACTTCCTCGGCTTCGGCGCGTCGGACAAGCCGGCCGACCACGACTACTCGATCGGCGAGCAGGCCGACCTGGTCGAGGCGATGTGGGCGCGCGAGGGCATCGCGGCGACGGCCGTGGTGGCGCACGATTACGCAGTGTCGGTCGCGCAGGAGCTACTTGCGCGGCGCGCTGAGGGCGCCCTGGGGGTGGATCTCGTCGCGGTGCACCTGCTCAACGGCGGCCTGTATCCCGACGTCTATCGCCCGCAGCCTGGCCAGCTGGCGCTGCTGGACCCCGAGCAGGGGCCGCAGATCAGCGAGCAGATCACGCAGGAGCTGTGGACGATGGCGCTCGCGCCCACCTTCGCCAATGATTTCGACGCTGCGCCCGACAGCGCCGACATCTGGCGCGCGATGAGCCGCGAGGACGGGCACCGGCTCACGCACCGGCTGATCCAGTACATGAAAGACCGCGAGGTCAATCAGGCGCGCTGGGTCGGCGCGCTGGAGCACACCGACGTGCCGCTGAGCTTCGTGTGGGGGATGCTCGATCCGATCTCAGGCGCGCACATGGCGCAGCGCATCCGCGAGCGCCTGCCCGATGCGCCGCTGCTGGCGTTGGACGACGTCGGGCACTGGCCCGCGCTGGAAGCGCCCGAGCGGGTGGTCGCGGCCGTGCTGGCGAAATAGTGCTCGGGCGGATGCGAGGGCGGCTCAGCTCGGCGTTCTGAGGCCGGGTCTGTGGGTCCGTGTTACTGGCCGGCTGTAACGGCCGGGTGCTCGCGCGCCCAGCCTACGATCGCGCCGGACCCCGTTATCACCTGGCCGTCGTCGAGCACGAGGATCGGCACCGCGCGCTGGCCGCTGAGCGTCTGCACCTCAGCACGGTCGCGCGCCCGCGAGGGCCACGTCCAGATCTTGCCCGTGCCGCCCTTGACCTGCTTGATCTCATACGCGTGCCCTGCGTCGTCGAGCGCCTTCGCGGCCCGGCCGCACGGATGCGCGACCGGCGCCGGCAGTCCGCCGAAGGACTTGCCGTGCACACACGTGTACAGGACCATCGACGAAACCTACCCCAGGCACGCCTCATGTGCACGCCTCTACATCTGCGACAGCGCCTGCGACACTCGCTCCCAGACCTGTGCGTGCAGGTCGACGTTGGCGGCTCGCTCGGTACGTGCGTGCACGAGCGTCGAGCCCGCCTGTGGCGAAAGCGCTCGCTCCAGTGCGTCGCGCAGCGCTTCAGGCGAGTCCACGCGCTCGTATGCGAGGTCATACAGCGCGGCCGCTGTGGCGAAGTCCAGGCCGGTGGGGGTGGCGATGTGGCGCGTGTAGATGTCGTCGTCCTCCTCGCGGGACGGCAGCGAGGCATGCCGGGCGCCGGCGTCGGCCTGGCGAGCTACACGTGCGCGGGCAACCGGCAGGAAGTCGAAAATCCCGCCGCCGCGGTTGTCGATCAGCACCACCGTGAGCTTCAGCTGCAGGCGCGCGCTTGCGAGCAGCCCGCCCAGGTCGTGCGCGAGCGCCACGTCGCCGATCAGCAGCACCACCGGGCCTCCAGAGGATTCGCGGGCGTGCGCGGTGGCGCCGAACGCCGACGAGACCGTGCCGTCGATGCCGTTGGCTCCCCTGTTGCACAACACGCGAGGCGGATCGGGCCGCGCTGGCCAGAACGTCTCGATGTCGCGCACCGGCATCGATGAGGCGACGAACAGGGTCGCCTCCGAGGGCAGCAGCACGCCGAGCTCCCGTGCGATCGTCGGCTCGGAGAGCCGCTCGGCGCCGAGTGCCGCCAGGATTGCCTCCGCCGCGCGCTCGTCGGCGCTGCGCCAGCTCGCAAGCCAGTCCCGCTCCGCCCCGGCTTGCCCCCGCCCGTCTGCGGCGCCCCCGCGGGCCAGTTCGCGCAGCGCCGCCGCCGGCTCGTCGGCGAGCGAGTGGCTGAGCACCGACGCGGGGTCCTGCCACGCGCCGTCCGGGTCAAGCGCCACCTGCGCCACGCCGTCGAGCCCGGCCAGCCATGTGCGCAGCGGCTTTGACACCGGCAGGTCGCCCACGCGCAGCACGAGGTCGGGGGTGGTGGCCGCGAAGCGTTGATCGCGCAGCAGCGCGTCGTAGTGGGCAATCGCGCCTTCGCCGCTGCGGGCGCCCGAGAGCGGGTCGGCCAGCAGCGGCCAGCCGAACTCTGTCGCGAACTCGGCCGCGGCCGCGCCAAGGCCGTCCTGGCGCTCGTAACGCCCGGCTACCACGATGCCGCGGCGCGAGCCGGCGATGAGCTGCCCGAGCGACTCCTCGACCTGGCCTGCCGCTCGATCTGCCGCCGGCGCGGCTGGCGCGGGGTCGCGCTGGGAAGGCGCCCCGCTGCGCCGCACGTATGGCTGACCATCTTCTCGACCGGTCGGGTCGGGCGGGAGGTCTGCGTCGCTGACGAGCGGCTCGCGCAGGGGGAAGTTCAGGTGGACAGCGCCGGGCGGGCCGTCAAGCGCTGTCCAGTAGGCGCGACAGGCGAGCGTGCGTATCCAGCGCAGATGCTCGGTGTCGGCTTGCTGCACGTCGACCTCGAAGAACCACTTGGCGGCGCTGCCGAACAGCTTGAGCTGGTCGATCGCCTGGCCGGCGCCGTTTTCGCGCAGCTCGGGCGGGCGGTCGGCGGTGAGCAAGAGCAGCGGCACGCGCGCCTCACGCGCCTCGATCGTGGCCGCCAGCAGCTCGGCGGCAGCGGTGCCCGAGGTGCACGTGACCGCCACCGGCAGCCCCGACGCCTTGGCCAGGCCCAGCGCGAAGAACCCCGCGCAGCGCTCGTCCACGTGGGAGAAGCAGCGCAGGCGAGTCTCGCCGGCCAGCGTCAGCACCAGCGGTGCGCAGCGCGAGCCTGGGGAGGTGCATGCGGCGCGCATCCCGCAGCGGGCGAGCTCGTCCACGAATGCCCGCAGGAGCTTGTACGTGACTGTGGCGGGGTCGGTGGGATGGCGGGCCATACGATGGATGTCGTGCCGGAGAACATCGTCCTGCTGCACGGGTTCAGCGGCACGCACCGCGCCTGGGACGGCGTGCGCGGGCGCCTGGACGGCGAACGCTATCGAGTGCTGGCGCTCGACCTGCCCGGCCATGGCGCCGCGGCCGACGCCGAGCGCCCGATCACGTTCGCGGGCTGCGTCGAACACGTGCTCGCGCGCTCGCCCGAGCGCTTTGCTCTGTGCGGCTACTCGCTCGGCGGGCGGGTGGCACTGCACGTGGCGCTGGCGGCGCCCGAGCGGGTGGGGCGGCTTGTGCTGGTGTCGTGCAGCGCGGGGATCGAGGACGCGGCAGAGCGCGCTGCCCGCAGGATGGCCGACCGACGCTTGGCCGACGATCTGGAACGCATGCCCTTCGAGGATTTCATCGAGCGCTGGCGCAGCCAGCCGCTGTTCGCTGATGAGTCGGCGCAGGTGCGACAGCTCGCGCGCGAGGACCAGCGGCGCAACCGGCCCGATGCCCTCGCGGCCGTCCTGCGCGGGCTCGGCACGGGAGAGATGGCGCCGCTGTGGGATCGCCTGGGCGAGCTTGCGATGCCGGTCACGGTGGTGGTGGGGGGGAGCGATGTGAAGTACCGCGCGCTCGGGACTCGAATGGCCGGGTTGCTGGCGCACGGTGAGCTGGTCGTGGTGCCCGGCGGGCATGGGCTGCCACTGGAGAATCCCCAGGCTGTCGCAGACAGGCTGCGCTCGTGACCAAGCCTGTTCGGCGCTTTGGTTGATCGTGCGACGACGGAGGGCCTATGCTGTTCAAGGAGTCAGTATGAGGCGCCGTCACCACATCTCCGCGGACTTGTACGCGTAAGGGGATTGAGCCTTGGCTGGGACGAGCGTCTGCCCGGGCTGCGGCGAGTTGGGCGACGCCGCGCAACGCTTCTGCGGCCACTGCGGGGCTGCCCTCGCCCAGTCGTGCGCGGCGTGTGGTGAGGACAATCCGCCTGGCTTTCGCTTCTGCGGAGCATGCGGCGCCGCATGCGACGCCGGGGGCTCCTCGCCGCCGGACGCCACCGAGCGCATCGATGGGGAGCGGCGCTGGGTGACCGTCCTGTTCGCCGACCTGTCCGGGTTCACGGCGCTGTCGGAGCGCTCTGACCCGGAGGAGATCCGCTCCATGGTGGACGGCTGCATGAGAGAGATGGGGGAGGTTGTGCAGAGGTATGGCGGCTCCGTGGACAAGGTCATAGGCGACGCGCTGATGGCGGTGTTCGGGGCGCCGGTCGCGCACGAGGACGACTCCGAGCGGGCGGTTCGGGCGGCGCTCGATATTCAACGGCGCGCGTCCGAGGCAGCCGAGGTCTTCGGTGGGCTGTGCGTCCGTATCGGCGTCAATACGGGGGAGGTGATGTTCGCCCCCGTAGGCCCGGACGGGAGTAGAGAGTTCACCGTGATGGGAGATACGGTCAACACCGCCGCCAGGCTGCAGGCTGCCGCTCCGCCGGAGGGGGTGCTGCTCGGCGAGCAGACCCACGCCACCTGCGCGCACGCGATCGCGTGCGAGGCGATGGAGCCGATTGTCGCGAAGGGCAAGCAGGCACCGCTGCGTGCGTGGCTCGCTCGCGGGGTCACGTCAGCTCCGGCCGACCGCCCGCTGTCCGCGGCGCCATTCGTCGGCCGCGACGCGGAGCTCGAGCTCCTGGTGAGGGCCTGGGCTCGAACCTCGGATGAGCTACACCCGCAGCTCGTCACCCTCGTGGGTCCGCCGGGGATCGGCAAGACCCGGCTGACGCTGGAGTTCGCCGGGCGTGTGCAGAGCGCTGGAGGACGGATACTCCGTGGCCGCCCGCTCCCCTACGGTGAATCCGCCGCTTACTGGGCGTTTGGGGCGGTCATCAGAGAGGCGTGCGGGATCTTCGCGACCGACTCGGCTGACGCTGCGGCGCACAAGCTCGGCGAGCGTGCGGCATCGCTGCTGCCCTCACCCGAGGCGCATGAGCTGGCGAGGAACCTTTCGATTCTCGCCCGCCTCGCCGACGATACGGTCGATGACAGGCAGGTTCTGTTCGCCTCCGCTCAGCGCTTTCTCGAGGCGCTTGCCCGCGAGCAGCCCACTCTGGTGGTGCTCGAGGACCTGCACTGGGCCGACGACAGCCTCGTGGAGCTGATCGAGACGCTCTCGATGCGCCTTGCGAGCGTTCCGCTGCTCCTGCTCGCAGTCGCCAGGCCAGAGTTCCTCGACGCACGAGCAATTTGGGCGCGGCTCCCGACCAACGTCACGGTCCAGATTCAGGCTCTCACCGACTCCTGCGCACATGATCTGGTGCGTCAACTTCTCGCTGGCTCGGCGGATCAGGAGGCGGTCGCCAAGCGCGTCGAGGTGGCGGCGGGCGGCAATCCGCTGTTCATCGAGGAATTGGCCGCATGGCTGTCGGAGGGCGGCGCCGGCGCTAGCGGGCTCCCAGCGAACCTCAAGGCGATCATCGCCGCGCGAGTCGATCAGCTGCCCCCGTCTGAGCGACAAGTGATCCTCGATGCATCCGTAGTCGGCGACTCCTTCTGGCTCGGCAGCCTGCAAGCACTCGGCGGCAATGGCACCCTCGCGGGCACATTGCAGTCGCTCGAGCGCCGGGACCTGCTCCGCCTCAGCCCGTCATCGCGGATCGCAGGTGATCAGGAGATGGCCTTCAAGCATGGGCTGATCCGCGAGGTCGCCTATGCGACGCTGCCGAAGGCCGTCCGCCGCGAGCGCCACGGGATCGTCGCACGTTTCATCGAGAACGCGGCGGGCGATCCAGCGGCCTACGCGGCGATCCTCGCGCACCACTGGCGCGAAGCCGGCGACTGCGCCCGTGCGGCCGACTACCTGCTCATCGCCGCTCAGCAGGCCAACATCGGATGGGCCCACCACGAGGCCGTCAAACTCTGTAACCAGGCGCTCGAGCTGATCCCAGAGGGAGACGAGGTGCGTCGCCGTCGCGCGCGGCTGCGCCGGGGGATGGCTGTGCAGGCGGGGTGGCACGCAAGCGTCGACCTCGCAGCGAGCGATCAGTCGAAGTCCTCGGGCGAGATGTCGCCGCCGATCTCGTAGATCCCCTTGACTGTGTGGTCGCCAAGCCGCTCAGCATGCTCCCGGATGAGCTCCGTGTTGGGCGAGGAATAGACACAGAAGGACTTCAGCTGACCGTCCTCGTCCATGACCATGTGACTGTGCTCCCATGTCACCGGGGAGAACTGCTCGTTCTCCGTCAGGATGCGCTTCGACAGAGCACCCTTGCTCGCCATCTCCTCCTCCTCCAACTCAGTCCAGGCCCTCTCGATCAGATAGCGCGGCATGCCTTCTCCTGGCTCTCGATGTCTATCGGTCAATCGTACTCCCGCTTCGCGTGCGACCTGTGGTCGCGCGGTGGGTAGTCGAGCGGTCACAGAATCCCGCGCCCGGGGTTAACCATGCATGGACTCTGTCGAAGTCAGCGACGGCGAGCTATTGGCGGCGACAGCTTCCCAGCCGGACGCGTTCGCATCTTTCTACGACCGCTATGAGACCGCGGTTGTCGGCTACTTCACCCGTCGCACCGGAGATCCCGAGGTGGCGGCCGATCTGACAGCCGAGGTGTTCGCGGCGGCCCTCGGCGCGGCCCAGCGCTACCGGCCCAAGGCTCCCACGGCCGCCGGCTGGCTGTTCACGATCGCGCGCAATACTCTCGCCAAGAGCCTGCGCCGCGGCCGGGTCGAGGCCCGTGCTCGACGTACCGTTGGCATTCGCGACGCTGTCTCCTTCACCGGCGACGAGCTCGAGCGAGTGGAGCATGCGGCAAGCGCGAGCGGCTGGGTGATCGAGCTGCTCGAGCGGCTGCCCGCCGAGCAGCGCGAGGCCGTGCGTGCGCGCATCCTCGACGAGCGCTCCTACCCGGACATCGCCGGTGAGCTTGAGACCTCCGAGCTTGTCGTCCGCAAGCGCGTCAGTCGCGGCCTGTCGAACCTGAGAGCCGAACTGGAGAAGCCGTCATGACCCTGCTGCCCGAAATCCGCAGCCAGCTGTACGCCGCCGCCGAGCGCAGGTCGCGCAGCCGCGGAGCTCGCCTGCTGAGCAGGTTCATAGGCCCACGCCTGTCGGGCCGCTGGCGGCGCGCGCCGCTGATCGCGCTCGCCATCGTCCTGGTGCTCGTGGCGGGTTCGTTCGGGGCGGGCCTGATCCAGCTGGGCGCGCCCGCCAAGCTGCCGTTCTCGCTGCTGCGCAACTCTCACGAAGGCTACGGCGCCCTGGTCCCGGGCACGGTACGGATGCTGCCGATCGCCGCCCCCGACCCTGCCGGGGGGCCCGACTGGGGAATGCGCGTGCTCAGCACCTCGCGCGGACAGGGCTGCATCCAGATCGGTCGCCTCCTCGACGGCAAACTCGGGGCACTCGGACAAGACGACGCGTTCGCCAACGACGGGCGCTTTCACGAACTGCCCGTCAGCGCTGCCTTCGACATCAACGGCTGTGCCCTGCTCGACGGCAAGGGCCGCCTGTTCACCAACGTGACCGCCGACGAGCGGCCGGCCAGCGCCTGGATAGGGAACGGCGAGCGCCTCGGTGGCTGCGTGCCCGCAACCGCCGGACCGTATGAAAAGGGCCTGCGCCTGACGCGCCAGAAAAGGGAAATGGGGCTCAAGCCCGTCCCCATCTGCCCGCAGTCGGACCTGCGCAACATCTACTACGGGCTGCTCGGCCCCGAGGCGCAGAGCATCACCTACGTCCTCGAAGGCCACCGACACACGCTGGCGACCGTGGGCTCCAACGGCGCCTACATGTTCGTCACCAGGGCGTCGGCTCACCAACTGCTCAACTTCGCCAACGCCGGCACCGCCGACATCGTCCCCGTCGATGGCCCGATCAAGGAAATCCACTACCGCGATGGCTCCACCTGCCATCTGACCAGCAAGAGCTGGATTGGTGGCGCCTACGCGTGCACACCATCGCTGTCAGAGCCGGTCGGGTACGTGCCGGTCGGCAAAGGGCTCACGCACGCGCAGGTCGCCACGTCGATCCACATCCACCTGACGCGCGCACGCCAGGGCCGCTACGCGATCACGATCAGCTTCACCGCTCGCGCAGGCGTCACCGACGCGCGGCGCCTGTACAGCGTGCGCTGGCGCGAACCGGGCATGGCACCCGGCGTCTACGGGGGAACAGGCAGCAACTCGAACATCGCGCCCGGGCAGACCCTTACGTACACGATCGGCCGCTTTGGTCCACGCATCCGGGCCGGCGTCGTCCATGGCACCGTCAGTCTGCTCCAGGCGCTCGGCGCGGGCGGCATCGAAGGCCCCGGCAGCGTCAACGTGCTCGTCGGTAGCTTTGCCGTGCGCGTACCCTGAGCCTCAGGCGGCGGCCCTGGCCCACGCCTGCGCTGCGAAGGCGTCGTCGAGCGGGGCATCGCTGATGTTGTGCGTGAGGTTGGCGAGCGTCGTGAAGCCGACCTGCGCGACGACCTCCAGCAGCGCACCGCTGGAGTAGCCCGCGTCCAGCAGCGCCTGAACCTCGCTGTCGCCGATGTGGCCCCTGTTCGCCACCAGCTCGCGGGCGAAGCGGTACAGCGCGCCGAGCCTGGCGTCGTCGGGCGCGTTGCCGGCGCGCGCCGCGGCAACCGCGCCCGCGTCTGCCTCCTGCATCAGGGCGAACGTCGAGTGGGCGGCCATGCAGTAGTCGCAGTCGTTCTCGATGCTCGTCGCCAGGGCCACGATCTCGCGCTCGACGCCAGTCAGCTCTCCGTCCGCGAGTGTCTTGCGCAGGTCGACGAAGCCGCACACCAGCGCCGGCGACTCGGCCATCGTCGCGGCGAGGTTCGGCACGAACCCAAGGCCCTGCTGCAGTGCGCCCAGCGCTGCGGTCGAGCGTGCCGGCGCAGAGTCGATCGTGTGGATCTCGAACTTGCTCATTGGTCTCCTTGTGACTCGTTTTGCCCCCGGCTTGCCGGGGTGGCCTGCAAGCATCTTGCGGGGGCGAGGGCGCGGGCTCAATTCCCTGCCAGGGAATCGCCGCGCGGCTGACCGCGCCTAGACTCAGATCGTGGCCGCGCCAGGAACAGCACCTGCGGGCCGGGCTCAGGCCAGCCCGGTTGGGGAGCTGCTGCGTCACTGGCGAGCGACCCGCCGCCTCAGCCAGATGGCGCTCGCTCTGCAGGCTTCGACGACCGCGCGCCACCTCAGCTTCATCGAGAGCGGCCGCTCCCAGCCGAGCCCCGAGATGGTGCTGCGCCTCGCACGCGCGCTGGACGTGCCGATCCGCGAGCGCAACCAACTCCTGCTCGCCGCCGGCTATGCGCCCCTATACCGCGAGGCCGGCCTGGAGGGGGCACAGGCCGAACAGGTGCGGGCGGCATTGGAGCGCATGCTCGCCGCCCACGAGCCCTTCCCCGCCGTCGTCATGGATCGCCATTGGAACGTCCTCACGACCAACTCAGCCGCGGACGCGTTCTTCGGCTGGCTGCTCGGCGGGCGAGATCGTGAGGGGCCGGCCAACGTGATCCGCCTGATGTTCGACCCCGACGGCCTACGTCCGTTCGTCGCCAACTGGGAGGCGACTGCCGAGGCGTTGATCCAGCGCGTCCACCGGGAGGCCGTTGGCGGCGTTCCCGATCCGCAGACGCTCGCGCTGCTCGCCCAGGCTCTGGCCTATCCGGGGGTGCCTTCCCAGTGGCTGTCCCCCGACTTCCGCACGCCGCCGCTGCCGATCGTCCCGGTGAAGTTCGACAAGGATGGGCTCGCGCTGAGCTACTTCTCGACCGTCACCACGCTGGGTACGCCACAGGACGCGATGCTTCAGGAGATTCGCTTGGAGAGCTTCTTCCCCGCGGACGAGACCACCGCCGCCCACGCCTGGTCGGCAACCGCCGCAGGGTAGCCGGGCCGCGTTTGCGACCAGCCCGACGGCCGATCGTCCGCGGGCGCCCCGGCCGGCCGCGGCGGCAAGGCGCTAGAGTTATCTGACCGGTCGAGCGTCCGTTCGACGACGTAGCACCCGCGTTTTCTGCGGTCACTTGCAGCGCCCTCCACGTTCGTCGTACACCTGCCTGGAGGTGAACACGGATCGCCACGCGGACCATCTGTGGTCCAACGACGACCGGGGCTGCCGATTTCAACACACCCGACGACCCCGGCGAGGACGCGCTCGGAACTCCACAACAAGGGACGGACAGACATGGCCTCAAGCGGCAAGAAGAAGACCACGATGGCAAAGCTCACGCGTGAAAGCAGACTGCGCGAGCGTCGGCTGGACAAGCAGGCCAGGAAGGATGCGCGCAAGCGGGCACCCGCCCATGACCCAGATGGGCACGACCCGGATGGGCTCGGCGACACGCTGAACGCAACGACCGGCGAGCCGGCCCAGTCGGATGCCGGCCTGCCTGCTCTCGAAGCTGTCGCCCCGGCGCTCGGGGACGCCTGACCCGCCCGAGCGGTGTCCGAGCGGCCGTTGATTCGCCGGGCGCTGCCGGGCGAGCGGTCCGGGGTGGCGGCAACAGTGACGGCAGCCTTCGCCGACGACCCGGGATGGGCGTTCATCTTCGCCGGCGATTACGAGCGGCTGGCAGCCCATTTCGTCACGGCGCTGTTCGACGTGAGAGTGGCCTCGCAGAACGTGTGGGTCAGCGACGACCTGGCCGCGGTGGCGATGTGGGATTCCCCCGACAAGCGCGATCGCGCGCCCGCACATGCCGAGAGCGTCTGGTCCCGCTATCGCGCCATCGCCGGTGAGGACGCGCGCAGACGTCTGGCCGACTACAACGAGGCCGTTGGCGCGGTCTCGCCGGCACAGCCGTACTGGTATCTCGGGGTGCTGGCCACGCACCCCCAGCGCCAGCGCGAGGGCCTGGCGACCGCGCTGCTGGAGCCGATTCTCACCGAGGCCGACGAAAACGCGATCGCGTGTTGCCTGGAGACGTCGACCAGCGAGAATCGTCGCTTCTACGAACGCCGGGGCTTCACGCAGGCAACACAGGTCGTCCTGCCGGGCGGGCCGCCCACCTGGTGGCTGCGCCGGGCTCCGACGCAAGACCCACTCAACGAAGGGACACGCCGATGACAGCGCAAGCGCAACACCCTGAGTCCGCCACCGCGCCTGCGGGGCCAGTTGGGACGCAGACGCCGTACGCCGCAAGAACGCGACACCATCTCGCCAAGGCGGTGCGCCTTAGCCCATCTGAAATCAGGCACGCGATGAGCGAGGTCGAGGGCTTCAACGCCAAGCTCGCCGTCATCATCACCCACGCGGTCGGGTCGATGGCGATGGCATACATCTTCTGCCTGATCGCCCTCACGAGCCTCCCGGCCATCCTCATCGAGGCGGGCGTCCTGACCAGCGGCGACGTGCCCAAGTTCCTCACGAAGCCGGGGCTGATCCTGATCGTGGCGTGGATCGCGCAGACCTTCATCCAGCTCGTTCTGCTGTCGATCATCATGGTCGGCCAGGATGTGCAGTCGATCGCGTCTGACGCCCGCGCGGAAAACACCTTCAAGGACGCCCAGGCGATCCTCGATGCGCTGAACACGGAAACCCAGGGCGGCCTGAGGACGATCCTCGAAGCGGTCCAAGCACAGGCGCAGGCCAAGCCCGTCCAGCAATAGCTCGCCAGGAGTGTCTTCGCGAGCCCGGGAGGGTGATCGCCATTTGAGTCGTCAGTAGGGCTCGATCCCCAACCCGGCGCCTGTCGGCAGCGCGATCGCCCCTTCTCGCACGGGCAGCTTATCGTCAAGGCCTGCGAACAGGCTGAGCGTGGCCAGGCCGCAGTGGGGCATCGGGCCACGCGATGCGAGCGCCGCGGCCGCGTGCACCGCCGCCGCCACCCCCAACGGGCCGTCCAGCGTGGAGGCCAGGTACACCTCCGCGCCTGACGCGCGCACCAGCGTCGCCGCCGCCACGAGCCCGCCGATGCCGCCGCAGCGCGAGATCTTCAGGCAGACCGCGTCTGCCACACTTGCGCCCAGAGCGCCGTGCTCGGCGGCCGTCTCGTCGATCGCCACCCTCACCGCCACGCGCTCGCGCACCTCGCGCACCGCCTGCAGGCCGTGCGTCGGCTCCTCCACGAGCTCCAGGCCCGCGGGCGACAGCGCCTCAATCGCTCGCACCGCCTGCTCCACGCTCCATGCGCCGTTGGCGTCCAAGCGCAGCGCGATCTGCGGGCCGGCCGCCGCGCGCGCCGCCGCCACACGACCCGCGTCGTCGCCCACGCCCACCTTCAGCTTGATCGCGCCAAAGCCCTCGCGCGCCGCCGCTGCGGCCTGCTCGGCCACGCCTGCGCGGTCCAGCGCGGTAAGCGTGGCGTTGACCGGCACCCTGTCGACGGGCGTGTCGGCGAGCATCTGCGCGATCGGCTTGTCCGCCCGCCGGCCCCCCCTGTCCCACAGCGCCATGTCGATCGCCGCCAGCGCCTGGGGCAGGTCTGCCACGCGACGACACGCCTCGATCATCTGAGCCCCGTTCATGCCCGCCGACCCCGCCACCACGGGCATGTATCCCTCGAGCGCGTGTTGAACGTCGGCAAGTGTTACGCCGTCATAGCTCTCCATCGGGGCCGCCTCGCCATACCCGACCGTCCCGTCCTTCCCCGTCAACTCGACGATCAGCAGCTCGCGCTCGCGCACCTCTCCGTGAGCGCTCTGCAATGGGTTAGCCAGCGTCAGCGTGCGCCGCGCCAGCTCCAGCTTCACGAGCTCACGCCGCCGCTCGCCAGGATGCCCGCCGCGAACAGCAGGCAGAACAGCAGTTGCATCCCGCCCGTGCCCGCCAGCGCGCCATTCAGCGCCGGTCCGTCCGTGCGCGTGCGCACTACCTTGATCAGGCGCGCTGCCAGCGGGGTCACAGCCCAGGGCAGCAGCAGCCACGCGCTCATCGACCCGAATACCCACGGCAGCGGAGCGCACACGAACGCCAGCACAACCATCGCCGTGTACAGCGTGCGTGTGCGCGCCTGGCCCAGGCGCACGGCCAGCGTGCGCTTGCCCGCGCGGCGGTCGGTCTCCAGGTCGCGCACGTTGTTGACCACCAGGATCGCGCTCGCCAACAGGCCCACAGGGACCGCGCACACGAACGCCTGCCACGGCAGTTGCTGGACCTGTACGAAGTAGGAGCCCGCTACCGCCACAACCCCGAAGAACAGGAACACGAACACCTCTCCCAATCCCTCATATCCATATGGACGCGGACCGCCCGTGTACAGCACCCCCGCAAGGATCGAAGCTGCCCCCACGGCCAGCAGCTCCGGTCCCGCAACCGCCACCAGGTAGGCGCCGCACGCGACCGCCAACCCGAACGTCACATACGTCGCCAGCAGCACCTGGCTGGGCGGCACGAGCCCGCCCGCGGTCACGCGCACGGGCCCCAGCCGGTCCTCGGTGTCCGCGCCCCTGCGTGCGTCGGAGTAGTCGTTTGACAGGTTGGTGCCCACCTGGATGAACACCGCGCCTAGCAGCGCCGCAACGAACGCCAGCGGGTGAAAATGGTCTGCGCCGAGCGCCAGCGAGGTGCCCACCAGCACCGGCGCCACCGCCGCCGGCAGCGTGCGCACGCGGGCGGCCATCACCCAGATGCGGACCGCGCTGACCGAGCCGGCGCTCACTGAACCCGCGCTCACGTCGCTAGGCGCGCTTGGGGAAGCGCGAGAAGTCCGGTTTGCGCTTCTCGCGGTAGGCGTCGCGCCCCTCCTGGGCCTCCTCGCTGCCGTAGAACAGCAGGTTGGCGTCGTGGGCCAGCTGCTGGATCCCCGCCAGCCCGTCCTCGGCCGCGTTGAAGCTCGCCTTCAACAGGCGCAGCGCAAACGGCGACAGCGCGAGCATCTCCCGACACCAGGCCAGCGTCTCCTCTTCCAGGCGCTCCAGCGGCACCACCGTGTTCACCAGCCCCATCTCCAGCGCCTGCTGTGCCGAGTACTGCCTGCACAAGAACCAGATCTCCTTGGCCTTCTTCGGCCCCACCATGTTCGCCAACAGACCCGCGCCGAAGCCGCCGTCGAAGGAGCCCACCTTAGGGCCCACCTGGCCGAAGCGGGCGTTGTCGGCCGCGATCGTCAAATCGCACACGAGGTGCAGCACGTGCCCGCCGCCGATCGCATAGCCCGCCACCATCGCCACCACCGGCTTGGGCAGCCGGCGCATCTGCACGTGCAGGTCGGTCACGTGAAAGCGTCCGACCTTGGCCAGGCCGTCGCCCTCGTCCTGCAGGTAGCCCGAGTCGCCGCGCACGCGCTGGTCGCCGCCGGAGCAGAACGCGTCGGGGCCCTCGCCCGTCAGCACGATCACGCCCACGTCGGTGTCCTCGCGCGCGTCCTCCATCGCCCTGGAGATCTCGATCACGGTGCGCGGACGAAACGCGTTTCTCACCTCCGGGCGGGCGATCGTGATCTTCGCGATGCCGGATGGGGACCCGCCCTCCCCCGCGGACTTCTCATAGCGGATGTCTGTGAGCTCGCTCGGGGCCGGGTGTTCGGAGGCAATCCAGGTGGTGGGCATGGCGGAAGGCTAGCCTGTGGGCAATGGTGGTTGAGGGTTGGCTTGCGCGCGCCGCGATGGCGCGGGGGGATCACATGGCGCTTGACGCGCCCGACGGCAGCTGCAACTACGACCAGCTGTACGCCGCTGCTCGTCGGGGCGCCGACGAGCTCATCGCCGCCGGCGCCCGTCCCGGCGCGCGCGTCGCCATCGCGCTGCCGGGCGGGCTGGCCTTTGCCCAGGCGCTGCACGCGTGTCTGCTGCTCGGCGCCGTCGCCGTGCCCGTCGACCTGCGCCTGTCGCCGGGCGAGCGCGAGGCGATCACAGGCCGCGCCGATGTGATCGTGGCCGAGCCGCTCGTGCAGGCGACAGAGGGGCGGCGTTCGGCACCGTCGTCCCTGCTTGCGCCGTCGCCAGACGCTCCCGCCGCCGGGCACGACCTCGACGCCAGCGCCGTAGTGATCCACACGTCGGGCACCACATCTGCGCCGCGGCCGGTGGCGCTGACCTACGGCAACCTGCTGTGGAGCGCACTCGGATCGGCCGTCGCGCTCGGCCTCGATCCCGACGAGCGCTGGCTGTGTGCGCTGCCGCTTTCACACGTCGGCGGCCTGTCGATCCTGGTGCGCAGCGCCATCTACGCGACGACCGCCGTCGTGCACGAGCGCTTCGAGACCGACCGCGTCGTGCACACGTTGAACGCGGGCCAGATCACGCTCGTGAGCCTCGTCGCCACCACCCTCGCCCGCCTGCTCGACGCCGGCCTGCAGCGCCCACCCGCACTGCGCTGCGCGCTCACTGGAGGCGGCCCCGTCCCCACGGCGCTCGTGCGTCGCGCCCACGCCGCCGGCGTCCCGGTCAGCCTCACCTACGGGCTCACCGAGGCCTGCTCGCAGGTGACCACCACGCCTGTCGCCGCCATCCACGAAAGCGGGCCCGACGCGCCGACCGCCGGGCCGCCGCTGTTCTGCACGCGCGTGCGCATCGACGCCGAGGGGGACGGGGGAGAGGGCGAGATCCTCGTCGCCGGCCCGACCGTTGCTCGCGCCGCACTCGCGCCCGACGGCTGGCTGCACACCGGCGATCTCGGGCGCCTGGACGAGCGCGGCTGCCTGCACGTGACCGGGCGCAGGGCCGACACGATCGTCAGCGGCGGCGAGAACGTGGCGCCCGCAGAGGTCGAGGCGGTGCTCGAGGCCCATCCGGACGTGCTCGAGGCTGCTGTCGTCGCCCGCGCCGATCCGCACTGGGGCGAGGCGGTCACCGCGATCGTGCTTGCGCGCCCGGGCACGTCGATCGACGCGCAGGCGCTGCGCGCCCACTGCGCGAGCGCCCTCGCTTCCTACAAGGTGCCCAAGCACGTCCTGACCGCGTCTGCGCCGCTGCCGCGCACGCGCTCGGGCAAGCTGCTGCGCCGCGAGCTCGCATGAACGCCGAAGAGCCACAGCCGGCCGCCGGTGTGGACGGCTTTGACGCCAACGCCCATCGCGCGGCCAGCCTCGACAACTGGGAAGAGGCCGCCTCGGGTTGGGCGCGCCGCCAGGAGATGCTGCGCGAGTTCGCCGCCCCGGTCTCGCATTGGATGATCCAGGCGATCTCCCCTCAGCCCGGCCAGCGGGTGCTCGAGCTGGCCGCCGGGATGGGGGAGACCGGCATGCTGGCCGCGGAGCTGGTCGCGCCGCACGGCGGCGTGATCGTCTCAGACCAGGCCGAGGCAATGCTCGAGGGAGCCCGCGCACGGGGGGTGCAGCTGGGACTCTCAAACGTCGAGTTCCAGGTGCTCAACGCCGAATGGATCGACCTGCCGGTGGCCAGCGTCGACGCGGTCCTGTGCCGCTGGGGCTACATGCTGATGGCCGACCCCGTGGCCGCGCTGCGCGAGACCCGCCGCGTGCTCGTGTCCGGCGGACGACTGGCGCTGGCCGCCTGGGATGAGATGGCCCACAACCCCTGGGCGCTGCTGCCCGCCCAGGAGCTGATCGAGCGCGGCCTTGCTGGGGCGCCCGACGCGTCCACGCGCGAGCCGCCCGGGCCGTTCGCGCTGGGAAGGCCCGGCATGCTGGCCGAGGCGATCGAGCAGGCCGGCTTCGGCGACGTTGAGATCCGTGCCATCGAGCTACCCCGCCGCCACATCGACTTCCAGGAGATGTGGGACACCACGCTCGACCTCTCCAGGAGCTTCCACGACACCGTCCTGTCCCGGCCCGAGCGCGAGATCGAGCAGATCAAGGCCTCGCTGGCGCTGCGCTTCGCGCCGTACACCTCGCCCGACGGCACCATGGAGATACCCGGGCGCACGCTCGTCGCCTCCGCGAGCGCTTGACTCGGATAGCCTGCCGCCAATGATCTACGACGACGACGCAGACCTCACGCTCCTCGACGGCAAGACCGTCGCGATCATCGGCTACGGCTCGCAGGGCCACGCCCACGCACTGAACCTGAAGGACTCCGGCGTCAAAGTAGTCGTCGGGCTGCGCCCCGACTCGGACTCGGTCGCCAAGGCGCGCGAGGCGGGCCTGGAGGTGCTGCCGGTCGTCGAGGCCGCCAGCCGCGGCGATCTTGTGATGATCCTGCTGCCCGACGAGCGCCACCACGACGTCTGGGAGCAGGAGATTCGCGACGGCATCGCCGAGGGCAACATGATTCTGTTCGGCCACGGCTTCTCGATCCACTACAAAGAGATCGAGCCTCCGGCGGGCGTCGACGTGGGCATGGTCGCCCCCAAGGGCCCCGGCCACCTGGTGCGTCGCCAGTTCACAGAAGGCAGCGGCGTGCCGGGCCTGATCGCGGTCGAGCAGGACGCCACCGGCAACGCGCGCGCGCTCGCTCTCGCCTACGCCAAGGGCATCGGCTGCACGCGTGGCGGCGTGATCGAGACGACCTTCAAGGACGAGACCGAGACTGACCTGTTCGGCGAGCAGGCGGTGCTGTGCGGGGGCGCCTCAGAGCTCGTGCAGGCCGGCTTTCAGACGCTCGTCGACGCCGGCTATGACCCGGAGATGGCCTACTTCGAGTGCCTGCACGAGCTCAAGCTGATCGCCGACCTGATGTACGAGAAGGGCCTCGCGGGGATGCGCTTCTCGATCTCCAACACGGCCGAGTACGGCGACTACACGCGCGGCAAACGCGTGATCACCGAGGAAACGCGCGCGAACATGAAGAAGATCCTCCAGGAGATCCAGTCGGGCGACTTCGCGCGCGAGTGGATCTCCGAGAACCGCGCCGGCCAGGAGAACTTCAAGCGCATGCGCGCCGAACAGGCTGACACCCAGGTCGAGCACGTGGGCAGCGAGCTGCGCTCGCACATGGACTGGATCAAGCCCTCCTTTTAGCGGAGCCCACCCACCCACCCACCGCTCGTCTACCACCCGCCCGCGCATGCTCGCCTATATCTCCTGGCATCGCCCCGCGGCAGGCGTTGACGTGGCTACCTACGAGAGCGCGCTCGAGGGCTTTCATCACTCCCTTGCCCGCCGGCCGCCGAGCGGCTTTGAGGGCTCCTGCGTATTTCGCGCAGCCGAGCTGCCGTGGCTGGCGCCCGTCGCGCAGGACCCGCCGGGCACACGCGCCGGCTATGAGGACTGGTACCTACTCGACGACTGGGCGGCCCTGGGCGTGCTGGAGGAGGCGGCGGTCGCGCACGGGCACGTCAGCCTGCACGACAAGGTGGCCTCGCTGTCGGGCGTCGCCACCAGCGCCGTCTACCGTCTGATCGAGGGCTGCTCAGACGTTGCCAAGGCGACCGTCGCGGTGTGGGTGTCGCGTCCGCCAGGCCACGATCATCCCTCGCTGGCGGCCCTGCTGGGCGATGGAATGGATCCGGCCGCGGGTGGCCTGTGGCGCCGCTGTGTGGGACTCGGGCCCGCCCCGGAGCTGTGCCTGCTCGCCCGCGAAGCGCCCGCGGGCGTTGGCGCCGAGCGCCTGCCGCACGGTTGGACGGCCAGCGCGTTCGAGCGCGTGGCGCTGTGGCAGCGCTGACGCGGTCAGGCGCTCGGGCGCCAGCCACGTTCGCTACACTCGCCTGCATCGTCGCGACTGGCGCTCAGGTGGAAGCGACCACCGGGAAGCGACGAGGCAGCACCGCCGCGCGCCTGGGCAACCTCCGATCATCGACATCCCTCGAGGTCCGACAGCGAGGAGCCCGAAATGCCTTCCAGCACCACCGAGCAGGAAACACGACTCGACATTCCCGCCGAGCTGAAGCCCGTCGACGGGCGCTTCGGCTGCGGGCCCTCCAAGGTGCGGCCAGAGGCGCTCGCGCGCTTGGCCAGCGAGGGCGCCGCGCTGATGGGCACATCCCATCGCCAGAAGCCCGTCAAGGCGCTCGTCGGCGAGATCCGTGCGGGCCTGCGCGAGCTGTTCTCGCTCCCCGACGGCTATGAGATCGCGCTCGGCAATGGTGGCGCCACCGCCTTCTGGGACGCCGCCGCGTTCGGCCTCGTGTCCGACCGTGCGCTGCACCTGACCTTCGGCGAGTTCTCGCAGAAGTTCGCCACCGTGACCAAGGGCGCGCCGTTCCTGGGCGAGCCGATCGTTGTCGCCGCCGAGCCCGGCGATGCCCCCGACCCCGCCGCCGTCGGGGCGCAGGCGAGCGAGGGGGGCTGTGACCTGATCGCGTGGGCGCACAACGAGACCTCCACCGGGGTGATGGCGCCCGTGCTGAGACCATCCGCTGCTCATGGCGACGGCGCGCTCGTCGCGATCGACGCCACCTCCGGTGCGGGCGGGCTGCCGGTGGATGTGTCGCAGGTCGACGCCTACTACTTCGCGCCGCAGAAGTGCTTCGCGGCCGACGGCGGGCTGTGGGTCGCGCTGCTCAGCCCCGCCGCGCAGGAGCGGATCGCCGCTCTGCACGACTCCGCTCGCTGGATCCCCGAGTTCCTCTCGCTGCACACCGCGCTGGAGAACTCGCGCAAAGACCAGACATACAACACGCCCGCCGTCGCCACGCTGTTCCTGCTGGCCAACCAGGTCCGCTGGATGCTCGATGGTGGCGGTCTGGACTGGTGTGTGGCGCGCACGCGCGCCTCCTCCGAGCACCTCTACGGCTGGGCGCAGAACTCGGCGTATGCCACGCCGTTCGTGGCCGATCCAGCCAAGCGCTCGCTGGTCGTCGGCACGATCGACTTCGACGATTCGATCGACGCTGCGGCAGTCGCCGCCACCCTGCGCGCCAACGGGATCGTCGACGTCGAGCCCTACCGCAAGCTCGGGCGCAACCAGCTGCGCGTCGGCATGTTCCCGGCCGTCGACACCGCCGATGTGCAGGCGCTGACCGCGTGCATCGACTTCGTCGTCGACAGGAGCCAGCGATGAGCGCGGCCGCGGCGGACACCGCAACCAAGCCGGGCACCAACGGCGCGCGCCCGCGCGTGCTCGTCAAGGAGAAGATCGGCGACTCGGGCGTGGCGCTGTTGCGCGAGCGCTTCGACGTCGAGCTCGGCACCGACTGGAGCGACGAGGAGCTGGCAGCGCGGATCGGCGACTACGACGGGATCCTGATCCGCTCGGCGACCAAGATGACCGCCGAGCTGATCGAGCGCGCCGGGCGCCTGCGCGTGATCGGCCGCGCCGGCGTGGGCGTCGATAACGTCGACGTGGCCGCCGCCACCAAGCGCGGGATCGTGGTGGCCAACGCGCCCGAGTCAAACGTCGTGACCGCCGCAGAGCACACGATGGCCCTGCTGCTCGCGCTCGCCCGCAACATCCCCCAGGCCAACCGCTCGCTGAGCGAAGGCAAATGGGACCGCTCCAAGTACTCCGGCGTGGAGCTGTACGAGAAGACGCTGGGGATCCTTGGCTTCGGACGCATCGGCCAGCTGGTGGCCCAGCGCGCGCGCGGCTTTGGCATGCGCGTGCTCGCGTTTGACCCATTCGTCAGCGCCGAGCGCTACCGCGATCTGGGAGTCGACAAGGCCGACGGCCCCGACGACATCTACGCCCAGGCCGACTTCATCACCATTCACCTGCCAAAGACGCCCGAGACCGAAGGTTTCCTCGACGCGGCCGCGTTCGCCAAGATGCGCCCCGGCGTGCGCATCCTCAACGTCGCCCGCGGCGGCCTGGTCGACGAAGCCGCGCTCAAAGACGCGCTGGACTCCGGTCAGGTGGCGGGCGCGGCGCTCGACGTGTTCCCGAGCGAGCCGACGACCGAGAACCCTCTGTTCGCCTACCCCAACGTGGTCGCCACGCCCCACCTGGGCGCGTCCACCGCAGAGGCCACCGACCGCGCCGGCTACCAGAGCGCCGAGCAGGTCGTCGCCGCGCTGGCCGGCGGGGTCGTGTCCACCGCCGTCAACATCCCAGCGGTCGGCGCCGAGGACATGCAGGTGCTCGGGCCGTTCCTGCCGCTCGCCACCAAGCTCGGGCGGCTGGCCATGGAGCTCGCCGAGGGAAGCTCGGTGGAGCGCATCGAGGCGGCCTTTCTCGGGCGGATCGCCGACTTCGATACGCGCCTGCTCGGGCTGGCGGTGATCGTCGGGGCGTTGCAGGGCCGCACCGAGGAGCAGGTCAACCTGGTCAACGCCCCCACCATGGCTCAGCAGCGCGGGATCGTCTTCGAGGAGAAGGCCGTCTCGGAGGCCGAGGACTTCAACGAGCTGATCCGCGTGACCGTGATCGCGGGCGACCAGCGCGTGGCGGTCGCCGGCACCGGCATTGGGCCAAACCAGCTGCCCCACCTGGTCGAGGTGCAGGGGCGGCGGCTGACGATCGAGCTCGAGCGCTACGTCACCGTGTTCCGCTACGAGGACGTGCCCGGCATGATCGGCCGTGTGGGCACCGTCTTCGGGGCGCACGGGATCAACATCTCCTCTGCCGCCGTCGGACACACGCCGGATGAGAGGCCCACCCACCCTGACGGAGCCGACCGGCGCCTGGCCGCGATGGTCGTCACGACCGACGCGCCCGTCTCCAACGAGGTCGTCCTCGAGATAGTCGCCTCCGACGAGTTCGTCGACGGCTGGTCCGTCGATCTAGGCTGAGGCGTCGTTTGGCTGCTCGGCCAGTTCATTGCCTGTGATCCGATAGGCTCGCGCGAATGCGCGCGGTCGTCCTCACCAAGCACGGCGGTCCGGGAGCCCTGCAGGTGCAGGAGCGTCCCGACCCGGTCCTTGGGCCTGGCGAGGTGCGCATCGACGTGGCCGCCGCGGGCGTCAACTTCGCCGACGTGATGGCCACCCAGGGGCTCTATGCGGACGCGCCCAAGCCGCCGTGCGTGGTCGGCTATGAGGTGGCCGGCACGATCGTCGAGATCGGGGACGGGGCGTCGAACGGCGCCGCTCAACCGCTCAGCGTGGGCCAGCGCGTGCTGGCGGGCACCAAGTTCGGCGGCTACGCCTCCCAGGTCGTCGTGCCGGCGGCCGACGCGGTCCCGCTCGCCGAGCAGCTCAGCTTCGAGCAGGGCGCGGCGATCCCCGTCAACTACAGCACCGCCTGGGCCGGGTTGATCGGCTACGGCAGCCTCCAGGCCGGCGAGCGCGTGCTGATCCATTCGGCAGGCGGCGGCGTCGGCATCGCCGCCACGCAGATCGCCAAGCACCACAACGCCGAGGTCTACGGCACGGCCTCGCCCTCAAAGCATGCTCAGATCACGGGCTTCGGTGTCGATCACGCGCTCGACTACACCCGTTCGGGCTGGGAGCGCGGCCTGCCCAAGTTCGACGTGATCCTCGACGCGGTCGGCGGACACAGCTTTCGTACCAGCTACTCGCTGCTGCGCCCCGGCGGGCGGCTGGTTGCCTTCGGGGCTTCGGCGGTCGTGTCGGGCAAGCGGCGCAACCTGGTCACCGCGCTGCGCACCGTCGTGCGCATGCCGCGCTTCAACGTGATCAAGCAGATGTCCGAATCCAAGGCCGTGATCGGCCTGAACATGCTCAGCCTGTGGAAGGATCGCGGCACCCTGGAGCCATGGATCGCGCCGCTTGCGGCGATGATCGACGACGGCACGGTCAAGCCCGTTATCGCCGGCGCCTTTGGCTTCGACGAAGCCGCTGCCGCGCACACCATGATCATCGAGCGGCGTAACGTCGGCAAGGTCGTACTGCTTCCCTGACGCGCCTCCTGGGTACCGGCCGCACAAACCTGGCGCGGGCGGTGCTAATCTCGCTGAAGATGTCGTTTCGCAACTCGCTTCTCTTCCTTCTTCTGCTCCCCCCTCGGGGGGAATAACGCGTGGCGGCCGCGTAGCCGCAAACCCAGCAGCGAGGAACGGCAAGCGAGATAGAGAAGGAGCACGAACGGCATGAGCACACGCGATGCAGGCAATGGCAGGGCAAATGGCCCGGGCGATGCGAGCCCGGCGGGCCGACGCGAGGCAGACCGCGTAGTGATCTTCGACACGACGCTGCGCGACGGCGAGCAGTCGCCGGGGATCTCGCTGAACAGGCAGGAAAAGCTGGAGATCGCCCACCAGCTGGCGCGGCTTGGCGTGGACGTGATCGAGGCCGGCTTTCCGATCACATCGCCGGGCGACTTCGAGTCGGTGCAGGCGATCGCGCGCGAGGTCGAAGGACCCGTGATATGCGGCCTGGCGCGCACGTCCAAGCAGGACATCGAGGCGGCCTGGCAGGCGGTCAAGGACTCGCAGCGCCCGCGCATCCACACGTTCATCGCGACCAGCGACATCCACATCGAGCGCAAGTTGCAGACCACGCGCGAGGACGTCAAGGGCCAGGTGCGCGCGGCGGTCGCACAGGCGCGCGAGTACACAGACGACGTCGAGTTCTCCCCCGAGGACGGCTCGCGCTCGGACGTGCAATACATGGCCGAGGTGATTCAGATCGCGCTGGAAGAGGGCGCAACCACGATCAACGTGCCCGACACCGTCGGCTACACCATGCCGACCGAGTACGCGGCGATGTTCGCAGAGCTCTACCGCCTGGTTCCGGGCCTGCGCGACGTGGTCGTGTCGGTCCATTGCCATGACGACCTGGGGCTGGCGGTTGCCAACTCGCTGGCGGGCCTGGAAGCGGGCTGCCGCCAAGTGGAGTGCGCAGTCAACGGCATCGGCGAGCGCGCGGGCAACGCTTCGCTGGAGGAGATCGTGATGCTGCTGCGCACGCGCGAGCCCAGCCTGGGCCTGTGGACTGGCGCGGTCACGACCGAGATCGCGCGTACCAGCCGGCTGGTCTCGCGCCTGACCGGCTACCCGGTGCAGCCCAACAAGGCGATCGTGGGGCGCAACGCGTTTGCGCACGAGGCGGGCATCCACCAGGACGGCGTGCTCAAGGAGCGCACTACCTACGAGATCATGGACGCCACCACGGTGGGCCTGCGCAGCAACTCGATCGTGCTGGGCAAGCACTCCGGCCGCCACGCGCTCAGCAAAGCGCTCCAGGAGATGGGCTTCGAGCTGGACGGCGCGGCGCTAAACACTGCGTTCAAGCGCTTCAAGGAGATCGCCGATCGCAAGAAGCAGGTCACCGCGATGGACTTGGAGGCGCTTGTCACAGACGAACTGCGCGAGGAGATCTCCGGCTATGCGCTGGAGTGGTTCGAGGTCGAAGACCACTCGCAGCGCTCACCCCACGCCAAGGTGTCGGTGACGCTGCCCAAGGGCGGCTCGGCCACCGGCTCGTTCGTCGGGGACGGCCCGATCGACGCGGTCTTCCAGGCGATCAACGCCGCCACTGGCACCGCGCCCACGCTCAGCGAGTTCACGATCGGGGCGGTCACCGAGGGCCAGGACGCCCTCGGCGAGGTCTCGGTGGTGGTAGAGCTGGGCGGCTTCACCGGCGCCGGCCAGGGCGTGTCAACGGACATCATCGACGCGGCCGCGCGAGCGTACGTGCGCGCGCTGTCGGTCGCGAGCGCGCATGCCAAGGCGGGCGAGGCGATCGGCCTGCCGGCCTGTGCCCTTCAGGGTGAGACCGCCGCGCGCTGAGTCGTTTTTGATGAGGACCTGACAGGAACCCCCGCCACCCCGGGTGGGTCGCGCGTCCCTTCGCCTTCGCGTCAGGCGAAGAAGTCGGCGACCGCGACCCGCCAGCCGGGCACCGCGTCGCTCAGGTCGAGCTCGCCGTCCCCCTCCGGGGACGATGCGGTGAACGTGCCTATGTCCTCGCCCGCGCGGTACACGGTCGCGGAGCGTGTGCGCGGGTCGAGTACGACCACTGCGATCGCGCCCGCCTCCAGCCAGTTCAGGGCCTTCGCGCGCATGTACGGGCGGCTGTTGTCGGGAGACACCACCTCGATTGCGAGATCCGGCGCGCCGCCCGGCCAGAAGCCGAACGTAGTGCCGGCCGCGTCCGCGCGCGCATGCGAGACGAACGCGGCGTCGGGCGCCCGCACGGTGTCGGGATCGCGCGCCAGGATGAATCCCGTCTCCGCGCCAAGCGTCACGCCGCTCTTCGTCGCATGCACGTGGTTGCCGAGCAGGCGTCCAGCCGTCATCGCGACGCGACCATGCTCGAAGCCTGCTGCACACATCACGTGCAGATGTCCTTCGATGAGCTCGTACACCTTGCCCTCGCCCGTGGGCAGCTTGAGCAGCTCCTCTGCGGTCGTCGCGACAGCATGTGTGCTCATGCGGAGAAGGGTAGCGCCGAACGACGCGGCGGGCGCCCGTCCGGTCTCGTTTGGCGAGTGGTCGAGGTCACACGATCAGGGTGGCAGTCGCTTGGGACGCAACTCTCGCCCGACACGCTGGCGTTTGTGATAGCGTACATTTGTATGACGCCTGGCGCTGCAACCCTGGACATGCTGCCCGACCACGCCGCTGCGCTGTCGCCTGCCGTGATCGGCGCGCGCGTGAAGGCGCTGCGCGAGTCGGCAGGGCTGTCGCTGCGCGATCTGGCCGAGCGCAGCGGTGTGAGCGCGCCGATGCTCTCGCAAGTCGAGCGCGGGGAGACGAGCCCCACGCTGACGGTTGCGGCGCGCATCGCTGCCGGCCTGGACCTGCGCTTGTCTCAACTGCTGCGCCTGGACGAGGGCGGCGCGGTGACGGTCGTGCGCGCACGGGATCGCACGCGCGGGGGCAACAGGCGGCGCGGCCACAGCTTCGAGACGCTCACCTCCTCCCAGCCCGGCCAGCGCGCGGAGCTGTCGCGCCACACACTCGCACCGGGCGGCGCGACCGGCGCGCCCGACGACCCGCCCATGCACGAGCCGGGCAGCCGTGAGACGGCGCTGGTCGAGCGCGGTCGCATCGTGCTCGTCTGCGACGGTCAACGCCACGAGCTCGTCGAGGGCGACTGCGTGACCTTCGACGCGGACCTGCCCCATCACTTCGAGAACCCCAAGGAGCGCAACGCGGAGGCCGAGTTCCTCGCGGTCGTCTCCGCGGGGCTGAGGCGCAGCTAGATGGACGCCATCCACCGACCCCGCCGGACCCCGGAAGGGGTCCCCATCAAAAACGAGTCCACCACCACCGGCAACGAGGAGCGATGACGATGCCAAAGACGCTGTTCGAGAAGATCTGGGAGGCCCATGAGGTAGCCGACGGCCTGCTGTACATCGACCTGCACCTCGTGCACGAGGTGACCAGCCCGCAGGCCTTCGACGGGTTGCGCCTGGCCGGGCGCACAGTGCGCCGCCCCGACCGCACGCTGGCGACGGCCGACCACAACACCCCCACCGACGGCACGCCGGTGGCGGCGCGCATCAAGGACGAGCTGTCGCGGGTCCAGGTGCAAACGCTGGAGCGCAACTGTCAGGAGTTCGGCGTGCCGGTCTACTCGCTGGGATCGGACCGCCAGGGCATCGTGCATGTGATCGGCCCCGAGCTGGGCGTGACCCAGCCGGGCATGACGATCGTGTGCGGTGACTCGCACACGTCCACCCACGGTGCGTTCGGCGCGCTGGCGTTTGGCATCGGCACGTCAGAGGTTGAGCACGTGCTGGCCACCCAGTGCATGGTCCAGCACAAACCTCGCTCGATGCGCGTGCTGTACGAGGGCCAGCTCGGCTTCGGCGTGACGGCCAAGGACCTGATCCTTGGCACGCTCGGGCAGCTGGGCGTGGGGGGCATGACCGGCCACGCGGTCGAGTACGCCGGCCCGGCCATCGAGGCGCTGTCGATGGAGGGCCGCATGACCGTGTGCAACATGACGATCGAGGGCGGCGGGCGCGCGGGCATGATCGCCCCGGACGACACCACCTTCAAATGGTTTACCGACTTTGGGCGCCCGGGTGCGCCCCCCGCCGGCGCGCAGCTGGAGCGCGCGATCGCGCAGTGGTCTGAGCTGGGCAGCGACGAGGGCGCGTCCTTCGACAACGACGTCTTGATCGATGCGTCGGCCATCTCACCCCAGGTCACCTGGGGCACCAATCCGGGCATGGTGCGCGCGGTCACCGACACGGTGCCCGCGCCGGAGGAGTTCGATAGCCCGGCCGACCGCGAGTCGACCGAACGGGCGCTTGCCTACATGGCCCTGGAGCCGGGAACGCCGATCGATCAGATCGCTGTGGACCGCGTGTTCATCGGCTCGTGCACCAACTCGCGCATCGGCGACCTGCGCGCGGCCGCCGAGGTGGTCGCCGGCAGGAAGGTGTCGCCGAGCGTCAACGCGATGGTCGTGCCCGGCTCCCAGCAGGTCAAGGCGCAGGCGGAGGCCGAGGGCTTGGACCGCGTATTCCGCGACGCCGGCTTCGATTGGCGTGTGGCTGGCTGCTCGATGTGCCTGGGCATGAACCCCGACATCCTCGCGCCGGGCGAGCGCTGCGCGTCCACTTCTAACCGCAATTTTGAGGGTCGCCAGGGCCGCGGGGGCAGGACGCACCTCGTTTCACCGCAGATGGCCGCAGCGGCGGCCATTGAGGGGCATTTCGTGGACATCAGGGAGTGGTCGTGAGCGGTGCGGGCGCGGCGCGATCGCAGCCGGCCTGGCAGAAGGAGGGGCTGGTGGGGGAGTTCCTCGACCAGCGCGCCGTGCTGCTGCCGCTGCTCGACGTCCAGGAAGACCTGCTGCGACGTCTGTTCACCCGCCACGGCCGCGCGATCGGGCGCTTCCTCGACGTCGGCGCCGGCGACGGCGCCAGCTCCGAGCTGCTGCTCGACCTGGCAGATGACTCTCAGGCCGTGCTGGTCGACTTCTCCGAGCCGATGCTGGCCCGCGCCGGCAAGCGGCTCGGGCGCTTCGGCGAGCGCTGGCAGGCGGTGCGCGGCGACCTGCGCGAGCCCTCCTGGCGGGAGGCCCTGCCCGCGGGGGCGTTCGACGCGGCCGTGTCCTCGTATGCGATCCACCACCTAACCAGCGAGCGCAAGCGCGCGCTGTACGGCGAGCTGTGCGACAGGCTCGCGCCCGGCGCGATGTTCGTGAACATGGACGTCGTCAGCATCGACGGGCCGCTGCGGGGCCTGTTCGACGAGCAGATGGTCGCCAACGCGGTCGCCGCGGAGCACACGCACGGCGGCGGGCGCAGCCACGAGGAGATCGACAGCGAGCTGCTCGCCGACGAAGACGAAGACCGGCCCGACCCACTCGCCGTGCAGCTGCAGTGGCTCGAAGATGCCGGCTTCGAGCAGGTGGAAGTGCACTTCAAATGGGCCGAGGGCGTCATCTTCGGCGCCGTCAAGTCGGAAGGGAGCTAGACGCGATGCAGGCCATCAAGGTCATCTCGGGCAAGGTCAGTCACCTGGACCGCGCCGACGTGGACACCGATCAGATCATGCCCAAGCAGTTCCTCAAGCGCGTGGAGCGAAGCGGCTTCGGCCAGTTCCTCTTCTACGACTGGGCCAAGGAGTCCGGCTGGGACCTGCCCGCCAACCCGATCCTCGTCGCGGGCGAGAACTTCGGCTGCGGTTCCTCGCGCGAGCACGCGCCGTGGGGGCTGCAGGACTATGGCTTCCAGGCGATCGTCGCGCCGTCCTTCGCGGACATCTTCTACTCCAACTGCACCAAGATCGGGCTGCTGCCCGTGGTGCTCAGCGCCGAGGACTGCCACTCGCTGGCGCGCGCGGGCGAGGGGGAGGTCGACCTGGAGGCCCAGGAGGTGCGCTTCGCGGGCGAGAGCGTTCCGTTTGCGATCGACCACGAGATCCGCCACCGGCTGCTCGGCGGCCTGGACGACATCGCGATGACGCTGCAGCAGGGCGCGGCGATCGATGAGTACGAGACACAGCGCGAGCAACGCAGCCCGGCGGTTCCCGTGACGACCGCCCTG
Source organism: uncultured Solirubrobacteraceae bacterium (assembly GCA_963734225.1). Lineage (GTDB taxonomy): Bacteria > Actinomycetota > Thermoleophilia > Solirubrobacterales > Solirubrobacteraceae > Palsa-744. The sequence goes on along the minus strand of CAVTGI010000017.1, from coordinate 420,637 downwards.
TGACCCGCCACCCGCAACCCCCGGCATCGCGCGCTCCGCGTCCGCGCCATGACCGCTACGCCGCTCACCCAGGCGCAAGCGCGACGGCTTGCGCAAGAGTGGATCGAGGCGTGGAACTCGCACGACCTCGACGTGATCATGCGGTTGTACGCGCCCGACGTGGTCTTTCAGACGCCCACCATCATCGACACGCTGGGTATCCCCGATGGGTGCGTGCGCGGTGGCGAGCGCTTGCGCGAGCACTTCGCGCGCGGCCTTGCGCGATTGCCCGACCTGCGCTTCGACCTGGAGGCCGTCTACACGGGGGTGCGTGCGATCGCCATCACATATCGCTGGGCCGACGGAACGCCGGTGTGCGAGCTGCACGAGTACGACGACAGCACGCTGATAGAGCGGGTGCAGGCGCTGTATCGCGGGCTGTCCTGGTAGCCGACCTCAAGTTTTCGCAGGGGACCTCCGAAGATTCGGAGGTCGGCATGGTTGAGTCAAATGGACTTCTGCCCATCGTCATGGGTATCGGGCTGGCGGCGCTCTCGGGTGGCACGCTTGCCAACTCGCGCGGTCGCAGGGACGACTCGGGATGGCGTGATCCTCTTTTCGTCTTCGCAGTCCTTCTGATTGGCCTCTCGGTCTTGGGGGCTGCTCTCTATGTGCTCGGCTGGTCAATCGAGAGCGGTCGCAAGCTGCCTGCGACCGAAGAGAGAGCCGAGAATTGGATGATCCTCACGCTGGCGCTGCTGCTCGTGGCAGTCGCGGCGCGCTCGGCCTGGATCGCGTTCTTCTATTCCTCAGACAGCCCACCGTGGGAACGAGGCCATCTCGATCGCCTGTCGCAGCTGTTCGGATTCGCGATGGCAACCCTATGCGCTCTGGTCGTCGGGTTGCTCGTCGATGTGACCGTGCTGCTCGTCGCGAAACTCAAACCAGGTGCTTCGATCGTGGTGATTGCGGCCACGCTCGCCCTTGGTCTGGCCGCGGCGTGGGCCATGCTCCGCCTTATGAGCGGAGGCAATCCGTCTCTGCGTGCGTCGCTGATGTCGCGCGGTGCACAGCTGAAGATGCTGTCAGCGCTCGACGCCGCGTCCGGCGAGTGGCAGGCCATAGAAGTATCTGCCGTCGGCCATCTCGATCCCTATCTGTCTCTTTCGGCCACGGTATGGACGACCGCACGGGGGATGTACTGGCGTGCCGACGATGCCTACGCTCTCGCTCGCTACCACAACTGGGCGGCAAACCATCTGGTGGTTCCGACCCCCGCCATCCACGGGCAGCGGTTGATGGTCGCCAACCCCACGTTGCGAAGGGACAGGCACCTGGAGCTCAAGCCATGGACCGGGCAGCGAGCGTGGTGGCTTGATGCAATGACGATGAACCGTGTCGATCGGCGGACCTGCGCCGACGCCGACTCCCAGGAGCATGTTGCCGGCCTGGTCCACGTGACCTACGAGCAGGTCTCGGCCGCCGGACTTCATTTGAGCCGTCAGGCGTACAGGAGCCGATGAGGCGAGGCGACCGAGGGCGTTCCGTCGCACGACTCCTTCGAGACGTCCTCAGCGCGGCACGCTCGGGTGAGACCGCCTGCTAGCGTCGCGCGCCGTGCCTCAACACATCGTCACCCTCCCCGGCGACGGGATCGGCCCAGAGATCATGGCGCCCGCGCTGCAGATCCTGCGCGCGGTCGGCGAGTTCGACTTCGAGGAGCACGTCTTCGGCGGCGCGTCCATCGACGCGCATGGCGTGGCCCTAACCGATGAGGTGCTGGACGCATGCCGCCGCGCTGACGGGGTGCTGCTGGCGGCGGTCGGCGGCCCCAAGTGGGACACCACTGACCCCAAGGCCCCGAGGCCCGAGCAGGGCTTGTTGGGTTTGCGCAAGGGCCTTGGCCTGTACGCCAACCTGCGCCCGGTCAAGCCGCTGCCCGCGCTGTATGACGCCTCGCCGCTGCGGCGCGAGCGCATCGAAGGCACCGACCTGCTGGTCGTGCGCGAGCTCACCGGCGGAATCTACTTCGGCGAGAAGACACGCACCGACACATCGGCCTCGGACGTGTGCTCCTACACGACCGCAGAGATCGAGCGCATCGCCCGCACCGCGTTCGGCGCCGCGCGGGCAAAGGTCTCAAGCGTCGACAAGGCCAACGTCTTGGAGACCTCGCGGCTGTGGCGCGAGGTCGTCAGCGCGCTGCATTCGCGCGAGTTTCCCCACGTCCAGCTGGAGCACGTGCTGGTCGACAACGCGGCCATGCAACTCGTGTCCGCGCCGCGCCACTTCGACGTGATCCTCACCGAGAACATGTTCGGAGACATCCTCTCCGACGAGGCCGCCATGCTCACCGGCTCGATCGGGATGCTGCCCAGCGCCTCGCTCGGCGGGGACGGCCCCGGCCTGTTCGAGCCTGTCCACGGCTCCGCCCCCGACATCGCCGGCCAGGGCATCGCCAATCCCCTGGCCATGTTCCTCTCGGCCGCCATGCTGCTCAGGCACGGGCTGGCCTTGGAAAGCGAGGCTGCGGCTGTAGAATCCGCGGTACAGGCCGCGCTCGACGCGGGCTTGCGCACCGTCGATCTGGGAGGAGCGGCGGGCACGGCGCAAGCTACGCAGGCGGTGCTCGATCACCTCTAAACAGGAGAGCTAGTGAAAGTGGACCCCACCGACCTCATCTGGATGAACGGAGAATTCGTCGCCTGGGAGGACGCCAAGGTCCACGTCCTGACGCACGGCTTGCACTACGGCACGGGCGTGTTCGACAGCATGCGCTGCTACGAGACGCAGATCGGCCCGGCGGTGTTCCGCAACGTCGACCACCTCGACCGACTGCTGAAGTCGGCGGAGCTCTACTACATGCAGGTGCCCTACTCGGTAGAGGAGCTGCGCGCCGCGACGCTCGAGCTAGTAGCGCGCAACGGACTGCGCGAGTGCTACATCCGGCCGCTCGTCTATCGCGGCTACGGCACGATGGGCCTGAACCCGGTGGACGCGAACGTGGACGTGACGATCGCATGCTGGGAGTGGGGCAGCTATCACGGCGACGAGGGCGTGCAGAATGGGGTGCGCGCGATGACCTCCTCGTGGCGGCGGATCAGCCCCGACTCGCTGATCCCCCACGCGAAGGCAAGTGGCCAGTACCTCAACAACGTGCTCGCGAAGGTCGAGTCTCTGCACGCCGGCTACGACGAGGCGATCCTGCTCGACGACCACGGTCACGTGTCCGAGGGCACCGGCGAGAACATCTACATCGTGCGCGACGGGCAGGTGATAACGCCGGCGCAGTACAACTCGATCCTCGACGGCATCACCCGCCGCTCGATCGTTCAGATCTGCCAGGACGTCGGCTACAAGGTGATCGAACGCGACGTCGCTCGCGCTGAGATGTATCTCGCGGACGAGGTGTTCATGTCGGGCACCGCCGCGGAGATCGTGCCGGTGTGCGAGATCGACAACCACAAGCTCGGCGCGGGCCAACCGGGTGAGATAACGCGCGTGCTCCAGAAGGAGTTCGACGACGCGATCCACGGTCGCAGCGAGCGCTACCGCGAGTGGCTGGACGTGGTCAGCCCGCGCGACCTGGAGACCCCCGCCGGGGACGCGACCGCGGCGACGGAGCGAATTACCGGCGCGAGCGGCTAGGGCGCTTGCGCCGCGGCCGGTCGCTGCTCCGAGCCGCTGCACAAACCCCGACGCCGAAAGGACTTCCCCATGAGCACCGCTTCCAACCGCATCGAGCTGTACGACGCCACGCTGCGCGACGGCATGGGCGGCGGTGGCCTGAGCCTCACTGCCCAGGAGAAGCTGCGTGTCGTCCACGCCCTTGACGAACTGGGCGTGGGGATGATCGAGGCGGGCTTTCCCGCGTCTAACCCCAAGGAGCAGGAGCTGTTCGCGCTGCTCGCGCACAAGCATCTCGGCACGTCTGAGATCGTTGCCTTTGGCATGACCCGCAGGCGCGACGTGCCGGCGTCTGACGACGAGGGCCTGCGTGTCCTGGCCGACTGCTTCGCGCCGGTGTGCACGATCGTGGGCAAGGCCTCGGTGCTACATGTCGAGAAGGTCGTGCGCGTGTCGCGCGAGGAGAACCTCGCGATGATCGCCGATTCGGTCGCCTTCCTGGTTGGCGCCGGCAAGCGCGTGCTGCTCGACGCCGAGCATTTCTTCGACGGTTTTGCCCTGGATCCCGGCTATGCATTGGACTGCCTGCGCGCGGGCGCCGAGGCGGGCGCGGAGCGGGTGGTCTTGTGCGACACCAATGGCGGCTCGCTGCCGCCGCACATCCGCACCGCGTTGGCGGTCGTCTCCGAAGCGCTGCCCGGCTTTCCGCTGGGCATCCACTGCCACGACGACTCCGGCTGTGCGGTCGCCAACACGCTCACTGCGGTGGAAGCGGGTGCCACCCATGTGCAGGGAACGATCAACGGCATCGGCGAGCGCACCGGCAACGCCAACCTGATCACGATCATCGCCGACCTGCAGCTGAAGATGGGCGCTCGGCTGCTGTCCAGCGAGCGCCTCGCGCGCTTGACCGACACTGCCCATCTGCTCGACGAGCTGCTCAACCGCTCATCCAATCCCGCCCAGCCCTACGTCGGCAAGCACGCCTTCGCGCACAAGGCGGGGCTGCACGCTGCTGGTATCCAGGCCGACTCGCGCACCTTCGAGCACATCGACCCGGCCGTCGTGGGCAACAGCCGCGACGTGCTCATCTCCGAGCTGTCCGGCCGTGGCACGATCGTTGAGAAGGCGCGCCAGGCGCACATCGCCGCCGACGAGGACTTTGCCCAGCGCGTGGTCGACCGCGTCAAGGACCTCGAGCACAAGGGCTTTCAGTTCGAGGCCGCCGACGGCTCATTCGAGCTTCTGATGCGCAAGGAGGCCGGCGAGTATGAGCCGCTGTTTCGCCTGGAGTCCTGGCGTGTGCTCGTGGAGAAGCGCACCGACGGCAAGGTTGAGACCGAGGCCACCATCAAGATCTGGCTGGGCGGCGAGCGCTACGTGCGCACCGCCGAGGGCAACGGGCCGGTCAACGCGCTGGACAACGCGCTACGCGAGGCCATCGGTGAGATCCATCCGCATCTGCGCGACATCGAGCTGGTCAACTTCAAGGTACGCATCCTCGATGAGAGCAAGGGCACCACAGCGATCACCCGCGTGCTCATCGATGCCTCCGATGGGCACGACGTGTGGGGCACGATCGGCGTGTCAGAGAACGTGATCGCGGCCTCCTGGGACGCGCTTGTGGACTCGATCGAGTACGGCATGCAGCCCGGCAGGCGGCCCGCGCCGGCGGCCCAAGCGGTGCGTGGACGCTGAGCCGATCCCGCTCGCCGGGGCGCGCGCCGACGCAGGCGGGTCGCAGTCGGGCCCGACCCCTGTGCCGGCCGGCGATGTGATCCCGCTGGCTCGGCCGGTGCTCGGCGAGGCCGAGGAGCGCGCGGTGATCGAGGTGCTGCGCTCGGGCCAGCTGTCGCTGGGGCCGCGCCTGGCGCAATTCGAGGGCGCGTTCGCCGCGCGGGTGGGCGCCCGGCTGGCGAGCGCGGTCAGCAGCGGCACCGCTGGCCTGCACCTCGCGCTGCGCGCGGCCGGTGTGGGGGAGGGCGATGAGGTGATCACTAGTCCCTTCTCGTTCGTCGCATCGGCCAACGCCGCGCTGTACGAGCGCGCGCGGCCCGTGTTCGCGGACATCGATCCGGTCACGCTCAACCTCGACCCCGCCGCCGCTCAGGCCGCGATCACGCCGCGCACGCGCGCGATCCTGCCGGTGCACATCTTTGGCTACCCCGCCGACATGCCCGCTTTCGAGGCGATCGCCGCGCGGCGTGGCCTGGCACTCGTCGAGGACGCCTGCGAGGCGCTCGGCGCCAGGCACGCCGACGGCGCGGCGGTGGGGGGCAGGGGTCACGCGGCGGTGTTTGGCTTCTACGCCAACAAGCAGTTGACCACCGGCGAGGGGGGGATGGTGACGATGGCCGACCCGGCGGTCAAGCAGCGCATCGACTCCGAGCGAAACCAGGGCCGCGCGCCCGACATGGGCTGGCTCGACCACGACCGGCTGGGATTCAACTACAGGCTGTCGGATGTGGCGTGCGCCCTGGGGATCGCCCAGCTGGCGCGCCTGGATGAGATGCTCGCGGCGCGCGCCCAGGTCGCGGCTTGCTACCGCCAGGCGCTTGCGGGGATCGAGGGATTGGAGCTGCCCTGCGAGGACCGCGGCGGCGACGAGCGCGGCTGGTTCGTGTTCGTCGTGCAACTGCCCCATGGGATCGATCGCGACGAGACCGTCCGCGCACTGGCCGCGCGGGGGATCCAGAGCAAGCCCTACCTGCCGGCGATCCACCTGATGAGCTTCTACCAAAAGCGCTTCGGCCATCGCGAGGGCGAGTTTCCCGTGTGTGAGGATGTCGCCGCGCGCTCGCTCGCGCTGCCGTTCTTCCCGCAGATGAGCGAAGGAGAGGTGGCGCGCGTCATCGACGGTCTGCGCCGGGCCATGTCGTCATCTCAGTGTCGCTTACGCTGAACGGCGCATCGAGCCGACGACCAAACGAGCCGGAAAGCGTTGCCCTATGTGGCACGTGCAACTCGGCACACCAGTTCCACCAGCGATAAGTTGGCTGCTCAGCCAGCTTCGGGTACTCCGAATCTCGTATTGACAAGCTGGCGTACGAACGCTACATTGCATTTCGACGAGAGGGATAAGCCAAGGACGGCTCCATCACAACTGGGCTGGGCGTAACCGCGCTCAGCAGCTTGGGGGCCGGCGCAGGGAAGTGTTCCCGCCTGTGACGACAAGCGTCTCGGGGTCGGCCGATCAATCCACGTAGATCGGAGCCACACAAGCGAACGCATTCGAGGTTGTTGGCCCCTGCGAGTGAGATCTTGCGCCGGCTGCAACCGCGGTGCTTGAGCGCAAGCTCGACGCATCACAACAGTGGGTTCGCTTGTCCGAGCATTAACCAAATTGCCCATGTTCACCAAGACCGACGATCAGCCAAAGCAGGCACTCTCAAGTATGACTCTCGTGGCCTGGCGACCGAGTCGCGATCTCGAGTTCCCCGAGTGGGTTGCCGCCGGGCGACGCCTCGGGGCCATGGGGCGATGCTGCCAATGGACCATTGGTGACTGGATTCGTTATGGACACGCGAAGTTCGGGGAGCGATACGCTCCAGCGGCGCACATCACCGGATACGACGTCCAGACGCTGATGAACATGGTTCACGTGGCCTCTCGATTCGAGGTCTCCCGACGTCGGAAGAATCTCTCATGGAGCCATCACGAGACCGTGGCGTCGCTCGAGCCAGACCAGCAAGATCATTGGCTCGACAGAGCGGTCGCCGATAGGCTCTCCGTCGCTGACCTCCGCCTCGAGCTTCGCGCCAGCAGGCGCGGCAATACAGTCGCGCCTAACGTCCCAGCTGGAGGGTTAACGGCCTACAAGCTGGCCGAGAAGGTGATACTCACCTGCCCCAAATGTGGGCAGCAGTTCCCCGCGCCAGTCAACCCGCGTGGCGTTTCTCCCGATATCGGGAGAAACGCAGTCCAGGGATAGTCACAGCCGGCTGGACGAGTGGGCCCGGGCGGGCAGGATTGGTCGGGCTCAGCGAAGCGGATACCCGACAGTCGTCTGGCGGCCAGGGACGCAGCCGCATTTGCAGACGTCTGCGCTTTGACGCGGCGGGAACCTCTTGCAATTGTTGTCTCGCTGCGCCGCCGGCAGCTTGTCTGCGGCGCGCACTTCACGGACCGGCCAAGGGGGCGCGCGCGTCCATCCAGCCGACGGCTCGGATGCCGCTCAAACGACACCCGGTGAGGGAGAGAGAGGACGTATAGAGATGAAACGCATCAGAACCATGGGACTTTTGCTTTTGGCCATGCTCGCAATCGGCGCGGTGGCGGCATCGGCGTCAAGCGCAGCGGCCCAGCCCGATTGGCACGTTGGCAAAGCGTTCCTCGCGGCTGGCAGCAAAAAGACCAACACGACGATCACCCACGGCAAAACCGAATGGTTTTGGGGCCTGTATCGGTCCGAATGGACGACGGAAAAGGACGACTCGGGCTCGGTCGTGGGCGGCAGCCCCGGTAAAGTGACCGTGGCAAGCTTGCCTCTCGCCGCGCCCGGGGAAGTCGAAGTCGTCGGTGACCCGGGATGCACCGACAAGATCACCGCGGAAGGGCTTCCGTACGAAGGCGAACTCAAGACGAGAGAAGGCAGGTTCTTCGTTCTGATCAGCGGCCTTCGTGTCAAGTCCGAAGCCTCCGGGAAAGAATGTCCGGTGGCGGGCACTGTGGAAGCCACCGGAAACCTCGAAGGCGAATGGGACAATGCGACCGCCACACTCGTGTTTCCCTCAGTGCCACTTGAAGGCAGTACGCTAAAAGTCGAAGGACGGGAAGCTGCCTTCGTTGCCAGTGATAGGTATACGCTCGAATCTGGAGAATCGCTGGAAGTCGGCATTCCGGCGACGGGCTCACCCGAACGCGGCACGTGCAAAGCGGCCGCGAAAGGCAAAGGGGAATATCTGGACAGCCTTTGCCAGACGCCGGGTCTCAAAGGCGGACCCAAAAAAGAATTCATTTGGGTGGCACAGGCGAAAGCTACTGCGTTTACGTCGACGACCGGTGAAGCGACGCTGAAGTCGTTCACGCCGGAAGGCGCCGAACTGCCTGCTGTGACTTGCACGAAAAGCAAAGGCAAAGGCAAAGCGCTGACCTCGACCACCAGCGAATCTGTGGTAACGTTTGAAGGCTGCACGTCCGCTGGCGAAAAATGCACCGGCGGCGCGAAAGCCAAAGCTGGTCAGATCATCACGTTCACGCTGGACGGGCGCCTGGGCACCATCCCGGCCGGCTCCGGTGTGGGTGAAGTGATCAAAGGCGCGGGTCCGGGTGGCCTGTCGTCTGAATTCAAGTGTGGCGCCAACGAAATCAAAACCAAGGGTGCCGTGATCGGTGAAGTGTCGCCGGTCAACGCCAAAGCTGCGACAACTTCGAAACTGTCGTTCGTCGCGGTCGGCTCAACGCAGGAATTCGAAGAACTCAACGGCAGCGAACACTTCAACCTCCAGACCGAAATCGACGGCCTGGGTGGCGGAACGTTCCCGTTCAAGTCCACCGAGGACACCCTGGCCACGGTCAAAGGCACGGCGTACGAGGTGAAATCGTAGTCGTAGCATCAAGTGCATCAGCGGCTGACGCTGTGGCAAGGCCGCGCTAGAAGTCAGAGAGAGTACGTGGGGCCGGAAGGCTCCACGTACTTTTCTGGGTCGGGTCAATCGGTACCTGTGGCGGCGGGGTGCTCAGCCCGTGCGTACACTGACCGCCGTGTCGCGCTTCCATGAGCCCCAGCATCCCGATTTTCAGCGTCTGAACTCATCGATCGCCTTCGACAGGCGCTTGTGGCCTCAGGACGTCGCGCAGTCGCGCGCGCACGTGAAGATGCTGGCCGACCGTGGCATCATCGCGCCGGGCGATCGCGACGCGCTGCTCGCGGGCCTGGACGACGTAGAGTCCGAGCTGCGCGAGCAGCGCTTCCCTTTCGCCGTCGGCGACGAGGACATTCACATGGCGATCGAGCGGCGCCTGACCGAGATCGCAGGGCCGGTCGGCGGCAGGCTGCACGCGGCCCGCTCGCGCAACGACCAGGTGGTGACCGACCTGGCGATGTACACGCGCGAGCGCTGCGTGGCTGCGCAAGAGGCGATCGCTGCTCTGATGGCCGCGCTGCTGGCGCGCGCGCAGGAGCACGTCGACTGGCCGATGCCCGGCTACACGCATCTGCAGCGCGCCCAGCCCGTGTATCTCGGCCATCACCTGCTGGCTTACTTCTGGATGCTCGCGCGCGACCGCTCGCGCTTTGCGTTCGCCGAGAGCGAGTGCCGGCGCCTGCCACTGGGCGCGGGTGCGCTGGCGGGCGTCAACTTCGACACCGACCGCCATCAGGTGGCGAGCGAGCTCGGCTTCTCAGACGTGGTTGCAAACTCGATCGACGCGGTCTCCGGGCGCGACTTCGTCCTGGATTTCCTCAGCGCAGCCGCCACCTGCGCCACACATCTGTCGCGGCTGGGGTCAGAGCTCGTGCTGTGGTCCAGCGCCGAGTTTGGCTTCTGCGAGCTGCCCGACGCGTGGAGTTCGGGCTCGTCGATCATGCCCCAGAAGAAGAACCCCGACGCGGCTGAGCTGCTGCGCGCGAAGGCCCCTCGCGTGGTCGGCCATCTGTCGGCACTGCACGGCGTCATGCATGCCCTGCCGCTGACCTACAACAAGGATCTGCAAGAGGACAAGGAGCACTTGTTCGACACTGTCGACACGCTCGATCTGGAGCTCGCCGCGGCCACGGGCATGATCGCGGGCGTGCGCTTCGATCGCGCGCGCCTGAGCGAAGCGGCAGCCGACGAGATGATCGCCGCGACCGACATCGCCGACCTGCTGGTGCGCCTTGACGTGCCCTTCCGCGAGGCCCACGGCATCGTTGCTGGCCTCGTGCGCACAGCGCTCGACGCGGGCCAGACTCTGTCGCAGCTCACGCGCGAGCAGCTCGCCGCGCACAGCCAGGTGCTGGCCGACCACGAGGGCGAGTACCGCAGCGCGCTCGAGCAGGCCTCGTGGCTGGAGTCCAAGGTGTCCGAGGGCGGCACCTCGCTGGCGCGCGTGCGCGAGCAGCTCGACCTCGCCCGCGCCGAGCTTGAGGGGGGCACCGGTTCGTGAGCGCGCCGGCCCTGTCAACTCCGGCCGGCGCGGCCGCTGCGATGGATGCGCTGCCCGCCGACTTCTACGCTCGCCCGGTGCTCGACGTAGCCCGCGACCTGATCGGCTGCACCGTCGAGCACGAGGGCGCCTCGGGAGTGATCGTGGAGACGGAGGCCTACCACGACAGCGAGCCCGCCTGCCACGCCTTCGTCGGGCTGACGCCGCGCACGCGCACGCTGTTCGGCCCGCCCGGTCGCGCGTACGTGTACCGCTCCTACGGCATCCACGCGCTGCTCAACGCGGTGTGCGAGTCCGAGGGGATTGGCGCGGCGGTGTTGATACGCGCGCTGGCGCCGCTGGCGGGCATCGCGGCGATGGCGCAGCGGCGCGCGCGCGACTGCACGGCGAGCGTGCGCGAGAGCGAGCTGTGCTCGGGTCCGGGCAAGCTCACGCAGGCGCTGGGCGTCTCGCTGGAGCACAACGACAGCAGCCTGCAGAGCGGGCCGGTGCGGATCTGCGCGCGGGCAGACGCGTGGCGCTCGCCGCCGATCGTGACCGGCGCGCGCATCGGCATCAGCCGCGCGGTGGAGCTGCCGTGGCGCTTCTGCGCAGCGGCCAACGAGCACGTCTCGCGCCCGCGCCCGCCTGCGGGCTGAGCCCGTGAGACTCCGGGATGGGGCTCACGGCTCTGTCTGGCGTCGTCCGCTCAGATGCTCGATCCGAATTTGCTGCAGGTCGCTTTGAACGACGGGTTGGGGCTCTGGCTGAGCTGGTTGAGCACGTTTTGCAGCGACGGCGAGTCCCAGTTCATGCCGATGTGCTCGGTCGGGTCGGTGGGGCACTGTTCTTGGATGGTGATGTTGGTCACTCCTTCGCCGTGCAGAAACGCGTTCGTGTAGGGCGTCACGACCTCGTCGTGCGTGGACTCGATCACCACGTAACGCACGCCCGGCACCAGCGGTTCGCCGGAGCCGAACAGCTTGTGCATGAACCTCGAGCCTTCCTCCTGCTGCACCAGAGAGGGTGCGCCGACGACTTCGAGCAGGCCGCCCAGCTGTTCGGCAAAGGGTAGTTCCTCGAGTAGCGTCAGGAACCCGTCGAGGGTCGTGCCGTGGTTGCTGGGCGCCAATCCGACCAGCTCGTTGACCTTGACGGCGCCGCCCAGGAACTTTAGGTAGTAGTTGGGCATCATGCCGCCCTGCGAGTGGCCAACGAGGTCGACCTTCGCCGCTCCGGTGAGCAACAGCACCGTGTTGACGAAGCTCGACAGTTCTTCGGCTGAATGTTCGATGAAGTTCAGCCCGTCGACGCGTCCGCCGAGTGACAAGACGGTTTGGCCATAGTTGAACGCGAACACGCAGTAGCCGCTGTTGGCCAGCAGTGGAGCCAGCGTCACCCAGTTGGAGCCCTCGTCCTCGACGGTGCCGTGCACGAGCACGACCGGATAGGGGTGTGCAGCGCTGGGCCTGCAGAAGATGTTGTTGGCGCCGGCCACCTGCGTTGGCGTGTTGATCTCGGCATTTAGGAAGTCGGCCAGCGCCTCGTTGCCGTACGGCACGTGCAACTGCGCGCTCGCGCTCACCGGTGCGGCCAGCGCAAGCATGCCGGCGGCGACGATGGCCAGGGCGACGGTCTTGAGCTTGGACATTCCCTCTCCTCTCTCTGGAATTGGCCAGTCATGCCAACCGTAGCTCGCTGGGCAAAACCATGCATCGCATCGCGCCACGCTTTGGCTGTGCGCTTGTGGCTGTTGCACAACAGCGCCGGCGGCGTCAGCCGCCTGGGCTGACGCCGCCCGTCTGCGCGCTGCTTGGCGGCGCCGGAGACGCAGAGGATGGCGCCTGCGGAGCCGACGCTGCAGGGGCCGACGGCGTTGCGGGTTCTTCGTGCGCGGGCGCTGGGGCTGACGGCACGACGGGCGTGCGTTCTGGCGTGGCCGCGCCCTGCGGCGCGCTTGCAGGTTCGTTGCCGGCGTTGCTGCCGCCCGGCGTTGAGGGCTTGCCGTTGGCCTTGCCCCCGCCAGCCGGCTGCTGGCCCTGGGCGGGGGTGGCGCCCGTCGTCGACGGCGCGCTCGATTCAGATGTGCCGGTGGTGCTCGGGGTGCCGGTTTCCTTGCCTTCCTTCTTGGTCTTCGCTGCGGTGGCGGCTTCTTCGGCGCGCGTCTTGTCGATCTGCAGCGCCGAGGTCATGAAGTCGTGCCATATCAGCGCTGGATAGGTGCCGCCGAGGACCGGCCCCCCGTCGAAGTCGCTGATCATGGGGATCAGCTTGTTGGGGAAGCCCACCCACACGGCGACCGTGTACTTGGAGTCCCAGCCCACGAACCAGGCGTCGCCGTAGTTGGACGTGGTGCCCGTCTTGCCCGCGGCGAACTGGCCAAGGGCGGCAGCTTTTCCGGTGCCGTACTGGAGCACCGTTTCCAGCATGGAGGTCTCGGTGGAGGCCACTTCGGCGGGCAGCACCGGCAGCGTCTTGACCGCGTTGACGTCGTGACGAGAGCCGTCCGGCAGCGGCGCTCCGCCCGCTTCGACTTCCTGGATCCCGACGGGATCCCAGTCTTCGGCCATCGTGCCGCTGACGCGCCGGCCGCCGTGCGCGATCGTCTCGTACGCGTGGGCCATGTCCAGCGGCGTCACACCAACCGTCAACCCGCCGATCGTCATCGCGGGGTTGGTCGACAGCGGCGTGGTTATCCCCATCCGGTGGGCCAGGTCTGCGATGCGCCGCGTGCCCACCTTCAGGCCCACTTCTGCATATATCGAGTTGTCCGAGTAGGCCGTCGCGTTGACCAGCGTGTTCTCGCCGGTGTAGTTGCCTTCGTCGTTGTGCACCACGAAGTGTTCGTGGCCGCCGGTGTGGGGAACGATGAATTCCTTCTCCTTGGATGTCCATACCGAGTAGGGCGAGATGCCGTCCTCTAGCGCGGCCGCCAGGTCAAACGCCTTGAACGACGAGCCCGGTTGGCGCTCGCCCTCGGTGGCCAGGTTGAAGGGGCTTTCGTCGTAGTTGCGTCCGCCGACCATCGCGCGCACCTCGCCGGTCGAGTTTTCGATCGCGACCAGCGACGCGGTCGGGCCTTCCTCGTAGGCCAGGTAGTTGTTGACTGCCTGTTCGGCCGCCCGCTGCAGTTCCAGGTCGAGCGTCGTACGGATCTTCAACCCGCCGTTGAACGCGCGCGTGCCGTAGCGTTCGATCACCTGCTGCTGGACCCAACTGGTGAAGTAACCCACGTCGACGCCTTCGACGGTCTGCTCCTGGGGGGACTGGATCTCGCGAGGCGAGGGCAGCGCCTCGTTGACGCTTTCTTCGTACACAGGTCGTGTCAGGTAGCCCTGATCGAGCATCTGGCGCAGGACCACGTCGCGCCGCTCCTTGGCCAGCGCAGGGTGGATGGCGGGGTTGTATTCGCTGGGCGACTGGATGATGCCGGCCAGCAACGCGGCCTCCCAGGGCTGCAGCTGCTGGACGCACAGCTCGTGTCCGGGCGTGCCACAGCCCACGTGGTTGACTTCATGGCCGAAGTAGGTCTGGGCAGCCGCCTCGATCCCGTAGGCGCCGTTGCCGAAGTAGATCGTGTTGAGGTAGGCCGTGATGATCTTTTCCTTAGACCACTTGTGTGACAGCTGGTAGGCCAGCGCGGCCTCGCGCAGCTTCTCAAAGATCGTGCGGTGCGACTGCGCCTGCAGCGCGTTCTTGATGAACTGTTGCTCGATCGTTGAGGCGCCCTGCACGGCGCCCTTGTGCTCGATGTCGTCTACGAACGCGCGCGCGATGCCGCGGATGTCGATTCCGCTGTTGGTCTGGAAGCGCTTGTCCTCGATCGAGATCACGGCCTCCTTTACCAATTGGGGGATCTGATCGGCGGTCACGATCACCCGGTTCTGCTGGGTGAGCACGCCGATCGGGTGGCCGAGGTCGTCGTACAGGTAGGAGCTGCGTGCGTTCTTGTATTGCGAGAAGCGCGTGAGCGAAGGCAGGTCCGATGCGATCGACACGAACATGCCGAACACGAACGACACGAGGCCGAGCAGCAGCACGGCCATGACGATCAGCAAAAAGCGCAGCCTCTTCAAGCGCGGCCGACTGCTGGACCGCGCCCGCGGGGCGGGGGCGGGCGGTGCGACGAGCTCCACGGGGGGCGGGAGTCTAGCATTGGCCTGCGATGGCCAACCCCGATCCAACACCCACACAGCCGCGACGGCTGGGTTCGGCTGAGCGCCCAGTCGCTGAGGACGACGACGCCGCGCAGCTCGCCCGCGAGCTGGCGGCAAACGCGGTTGACAGCCTGCCCGCGGGGGGGCTGGCGGAGAAGCTGCGCACGGCCGCCCGCGAGGGCCGCCCGCTGCGCGTGAAGCTGGGCATCGACCCGACCGCGCCTGACATCCATCTGGGCCACGCGGTCGTGTTGACAAAGCTTCGCCAGTTCCAGGACGCGGGCCATCGCGTGGTGCTGATCATCGGCGACTACACAGCCCGCGTGGGCGACCCCTCGGGTCGCTCGGAGCTTCGCCCGATGCTCTCTCCGGAGCAGATCGAGGCCAACGCGGCCACCTTCCAGCGCCAGGCGCTGAGGATCCTCGACGGCGACCCGGAGCTGTTGGAGGTCCGGCGCAACGGCGAGTGGCTGGACATGCCGATGGCCGACCTGCTGGGGCTGGTGGCCACCACCACGGCCGCCCAGCTGCTCGAGCGCGACGACTTCGCCAAGCGCATCGCGGCCGGCACCTCGATCTCGATGCTCGAGTTGCTGTACCCGCTGCTGCAGGGCTATGACTCGGTGGCGGTTCGCGCCGATGTGGAGCTGGGGGGGACCGACCAGAAGTTCAACCTGCTGCTGGGACGCGACATCCAGCGCGCCTACGGCCAGCCCGGCCAGGCGATCATGACCATGCCGATCCTCGTCGGCACCGAAGGCGCGCGCAAGATGTCCAAGTCGCTGGGCAACCAGATCGGCATCACAGACGCGCCTGAGGAGATGTACGGCAAGACCATGGCGATCCCCGACGAGGCGATGGAGGAGTACTACCGGCTGCTCGTAGCGCCGCGCCTGGGCACGGGCGCAGCGGCGTGGCGTGAGCTGTCGGCGCGCGATGCCAAGCGGGCGCTCGCGCGCGAGCTGGTCACGTGGCTGCACTCCGCCGAGGACGCTGCCGCCGCAGAGGCGCATTTCGACCGGGTGTTCGTCGCGCGCCAGGCGCCAGAGGAGATCGCGGAGGCCAACGTCCAGGTGGCCGACGGCGTGGTCCACCTGCCGGGGGTGATCGCGCAGGAGTTCGGGATCTCGCGCTCGGAGGCGCGGCGCCTGATCGACCAGGGGGGCGTGGTTCTGGGCGAGCAGGCCTTGTCAGCCGGTGAGCACGACGTGGCCGCAGAGCGGGCCGACGGGCAGGTGCTCAAGGTGGGGCGCCGGCGCTTCCGGCGGCTACGCGCCGGCTGAGCCGCTTGTGCTGTCCAGCGCGATCGCGCTATACTCCTTCGTCGGCCCGCAGGCGCCCCTGGGCGCTGGGTCGGATCGGTCTCCTCGGAAGGAAACCCTTTGGTTGAGGCTCGGCGGTCTTTGAAAACTCAACAGCATGCGCATCTGCGATCGCAACTCGCGATCGTGGTGTGCGTCCAGGTTCGACCCGCCAGCGGGAGCGCTCGTCGCGCGTCCGGTGGCGGACAAAGAGTCAAGTAGAGCAGTACCCCGTCATGGTTCGGGGCCCACGTGTATAGGGCTTCGAGCAGCTCCGACCGCCCGCGACCTCGGTTGCGCAAGCGGCAGGGGCGAATCCATGACAGCTTTTCGTGAAGTTCTTCACGGAGAGTTTGATCCTGGCTCAGGACGAACGCTGGCGGCGTGCTTAACACATGCAAGTGGAGCGACGAACCAGGGCTTGCCCTGGGGCAAAGCCGCGAACGGGTGAGTAACACGTGGGTCACCTGCCTCGATGACCGGGACAACCCGAGGAAACTCGGGCTAATACCGGATGTGCCCGCAAGGGGAAAGGAAGCTTCGGCCTCCGCATCGAGATGGGCCCGCGGCCCATTAGCTTGTTGGTGAGGTAACGGCTCACCAAGGCTCCGATGGGTAGCTGGTCTGAGAGGACGATCAGCCACACTGGGACTGAGACACGGCCCAGACTCCTACGGGAGGCAGCAGTGGGGAATCTTGCGCAATGCGCGAAAGCGTGACGCAGCAACGCCGCGTGGGGGAAGAAGGCTTTCGGGTTGTAAACCCCTTTCAGTTGGGACGAAGCTTCGGCGGTAAATAGCCGCCTGGAGTGACGGTACCTTCACAAGAAGCACCGGCTAACTACGTGCCAGCAGCCGCGGTAATACGTAGGGTGCGAGCGTTGTCCGGAATTATTGGGCGTAAAGAGCGTGTAGGCGGCCTCGTTAGTCCGCTGTGAAAGTCCAGGGCTCAACCCTGGAATGCCGGTGGATACTGCGAGGCTAGAGTCCGGAAGGGGCGAGTGGAATTCCTGGTGTAGCGGTGAAATGCGCAGATATCAGGAGGAACACCAATGGCGAAGGCAGCTCGCTGGGACGTGACTGACGCTGAGACGCGAAAGCGTGGGGAGCAAACAGGATTAGATACCCTGGTAGTCCACGCTGTAAACGATGGCAACTAGATGTGGGGGGTGTCGACTCCCCCCGTGTCGAAGCTAACGCATTAAGTTGCCCGCCTGGGGAGTACGGCCGCAAGGCTAAAACTCAAAGGAATTGACGGGGGCCCGCACAAGCAGCGGAGCATGTGGTTTAATTCGACGCGACGCGAAGAACCTTACCTGGGCTTGACATGTGGGTGACCGGTGTGGAAACACATCTTCCCTTCGGGGCACCTTCACAGGTGGTGCATGGCTGTCGTCAGCTCGTGTCGTGAGATGTTGGGTTAAGTCCCGCAACGAGCGCAACCCCCGTCGCATGTTGCCAGCATTTAGTTGGGGACTCATGCGAGACTGCCGGTGACAAACCGGAGGAAGGTGGGGATGACGTCAAGTCATCATGCCCCTTATGTCCAGGGCTACACACGTGCTACATTGGCGCATACAGAGGGTTGCGATACCGCGAGGTGGAGCGAATCCCTTAAAGTGCGTCTCGGTTCGGATTGCAGGCTGAAATTCGCCTGCATGAAGGCGGAGTTGCTAGTAATCGCGGATCAGCACTGCCGCGGTGAATACGTTCCCGGGCCTTGTACACACCGCCCGTCACACCATGGGAGTGAGCAACACCCGAAGCCGGTGGCCTAACCCGCAAGGGAGGGAGCCGTCGAAGGTGGGGCTCGTGACTGGGGTGAAGTCGTAACAAGGTAGCCGTAGCGGAAGCTGCGGCTGGATCACCTCCTTTCTAGGGAGCACCTAGCGGTGCCCCGATCCAGGGTCTGTCCTCGTGGCAGGCCCATGCGGTCGCCGAGCCCGCCTGTGCCCAGCAATGGGTAATGGGTTGAGGCTCTGCGATGTCAAAGCGGGATCGGGCCTAGCATGTCGACCGAACCTGGCTGGATGGCCTTTGGCCGCGTAGCCCCCTTGCTACTTGGGGAGCTCCGTGGCGAAGGCCGCAAAACGACCCCAGCATGCTGTTGAGTTTTGAGAGACCGGCGCCGCTCGCGCCAGGTGCAAGTCGCGACATCAAGTCGCGCCCGCACATGCCTGGCACGGGCCGCGTACACGCCTCTCCACGGTCCTTGAAAACTGCACAGAAGCCACATCAGCCGCCATCGATAAGCGGCGGCTGAAAAACGGGTATCACCGGGCCCTGCAAGACCTCGCGTGCCCAGAAATGGGTATCGGGTCTCGTTGGGCCAGATCACCGTCAAGATAGTAAGGGCGCATGGTGGATGCCTTGGCACCAAGAGTCGATGAAGGGCGTGAACGGCTGCGATAAGCCACGGTTAGGCGCTGAATAGCCTTTGACCCGTGGATGCCCGAATGGGGAAACCCAGCGCTGGTAATGCGGCGTTATCCCCGGTTGAACACATAGACCGGGCGAAGACAAGCGGGGGAAGTGAAACATCTCAGTACCCCGAGGAAAGAAAATCAACCGAGACTCCCTGAGTAGTGGCGAGCGAAAGGGGATCAGCCCAAACCTGGCAGATGTAAGCGGACATGCGTTGTCTGCCGGGGGTTGTAGGGCGTTTGTTCCGAGTCGTGTCCGGCTCGGCAGGAGTTACAAAATCATGTGGTAGTCGAAGCGCGTGGAACCGCGCACCATAGAGGGCAATCGTCCCGTAGACGAAACTGCACGATCTTCTGTCAGACGTTCCTGAGTAAGTCCGCACCCGTGAAACGCGGACTGAACCTGGGGGGACCACCCTCCAAGGCTAAGTACTCCTTGGTGACCGATAGCGGACTAGTACCGTGAGGGAAAGGTGAAAAGTACCCCGGAAGGGGAGTGAAATAGTACCTGAAACCGCGCGCCTACAAGCGGTGGGAGCAGGCTTGTCCTGTGACCGCGTGCTTTTTGCATAACGAGCCGGCGAGTTACTCGTCTGCGGCAAGGTTAAGCGATGAGCGGAGCCGTAGCGAAAGCGAGTCCTAATAGGGCGACATAGTCGTAGGCGGTATACCCGAAACTGAGCGAGCTACCCATGGGCAGGCTGAAGCGGGGGTAAGACCTCGTGGAGGGCCGAACCGACCTAGGTTGAAAACTGGGCGGATGACCTGTGGGTCGGAGTGAAAGGCTAATCAAGCTCAGTGATATCTGGTTCTCTCCGAAATATATTTAGGTATAGCCTCGGATAAATTGCGTATTGGCCGTAGAGCACTGTTTGGACTAGGGGCCCTACCAGGTTACCGACTTCATGCAAACTCCGAAGACCAATTACGTTTACTCCGGGAGTCAGTTGCTGGGGGATAAACTTCAGCGTCAAAAGGGAAACAGCCCAGACCGCCAGCTAAGGTCCCTAAGTACTAGCTAAGTGGGAAACGATGTTCGAGTGCATAGACAACCAGGAGGTTGGCTTAGAGGCAGCCACCCTTGAAAGAGTGCGTAACAGCTCACTGGTCAAGTGTTCGAGCGCGGACAATTCAACGGGGCTCAAGCTAGTCACCGAAGCTGCGGGTGCGTGAGATCTTCGGATCGATCGCGCGGTAGGAGAGCGTTCCCATGCCAGTAAAGCGGCGGCGTAAGCCAGCCGTGGAGGCGTGGGAAGTGAGAATGCCGGCATTAGTAACGAAAGAGGGGTGAGAATCCCCTCCACCGATTGCCCAAGGATTCCTGAGTAAAGTTCGTCTGCTCAGGGTTAGTCGGGACCTAAGGCGAGGCCGAAAGGCGTAGTCGATGGCCAACAGGTTGATATTCCTGTACCACGTCGCTTCCGTTTGACCGATGGGGGGACGAGGAAGGCTAAGGGAACCCAGGCGATGGTCGTCCTGGGGTAAGCATGTAGGGGTGGCCCTTGTTAAATGCGGGGCTGCATAACCTGAGGTGCGATGCCAGCTGGCGTTAAGCCGGCGAGTCCCCGACGCCATACCTCCGAGAAAATCCTCTAGGGAGGAAGCGCGTGCCCGTACCAAAACCGACACAGGTGGGCAAGTAGAGAATACTAAGGTGATCGAGATAACCCTCGTTAAGGAACTCGGCAAAATCGCCCCGTAACTTCGGGATAAGGGGCGCCCCAGTAGGGTGAAGCTCTTCGCGAGTGGAGCCTGAGAGGGCCGCAGTGAATTGGCTGAAGCGACTGTTTACCAAAAACACAGGTCTCTGCTAAGTCGAAAGACGACGTATAGGGGCTGACGCCTGCCCGGTGCCGGAAGGTTACGTGGAGTTGTCAGGACTTCGGTTCGAAGCAGCGAAGCTAAGCCCCGGTAAACGGCGGCCGTAACTATCAGTTGACCGAGGTAGTTGTAAAACTTGGCTATATGCTGGAATATCCGAGTATCCCGCACTACGAGTTCCGTCCTAAGTGGGCGGTACCGTGAAAATGTGTCGGGTGCGGACAATCAGCAGGAAAGGCCCAACGTCCAGTCGATCCAGGACGGTCAACCGCGCAAGCGGTGTTCGGATCGGCGCTCAAGGCGCTGGGAATCCTCAGAGACTATACGCCGAGTCCACCCTCCTGACCGAGGGTGGGATGAGATAGTCCGCTCTCATGGGCGACCATGAGAGTCGGCCAGAAATGTGCCGACCGCTCGGACAGAAGGTGTCCGGGTCGTAACAGTAGGAACGGTCCTAAGGTAGCGAAATTCCTTGTCGGGTAAGCACCAACACTTGCCCCGCCGTCTCGTGAGAGGCGGTCGAGAACCGGCTCATATCGGGGAAACCCTCCCTACCAATGTGGTAGCGGGCAATCCCGAGGGAAGTCCTAGTGACCCCCTAACGACTGATCCGAAAGGAGAGGCGTGTCACGCTCCGGAGAGTCCGGAAATCCATGTGACGCGCAATACGCCGGCCCTCGTCGCAAGACAAGGCGCCTATGGAATGGTTGCACCGCTGGATCCCTGGTTTGTCACAGGTCTCACGGAGGGCGAGGGATGCTTTTGCGTCTCACTCGCCGTTCGAGCGAAGCTGCGAACTGGTCTCGAGGTGAGGCCGTCGTTCTCGCTCTCGTTGAATGAGAGGGACCTTGGACTGCTGGAAGATCTGCAAGCGTTCTTCGCTTGTGGCTGGATCCGGGAGTCGAAGGGAGATCGCACCTTCAAGTACGAGGCGCGTTCGATCGGAGATCTCACCGGAGCAATCCTGCCGCACTTCGAACGTTTCCCCTTGCGGGGATGCAAGGCGAGAAGCTGTGCAGGCTTCTCGCGAGTATGCGAGATGATCGAGCAAGGAGATCATCTGCAGCGCGACGGTTTGCGAGAGATCGTTGGAATCGCCTACCAGATGAACCTGGGAAAGCGGCGCCACTTGCAGGCCACACTCCTAAAGGTGCTTGATGAGGTGAAGGGATAGTCTGCGCTCTCGGATAACGAGAGATTACGTGAAGTTCCGACCTGCACGAATGGCGTAACGACTTCAGCGCTGTCTCAACGAGGAGCTCGGTGAAATTGCAGTCTCGGTGAAGATGCCGAGTACCCGCGGCTAGACGGAAAGACCCCGTGAACCTTTACTACAACTTGGTATTGGAGTTCGGTGCATTTCGCTCAGGATAGGTGGGAGGCTTTGAAGCGCTGGTTGCGGCCGGCGTGGAGCCAACCTTGAGATACCACCCTTGGTGTATTGGATTTCTAACAGCGCGCCGTGAATCCGGGCGCTGGACAGTTCCAGGCGGGTAGTTTGACTGGGGCGGTCGCCTCCCAAAATGTAACGGAGGCGCACAAAGGTTCCCTCAACACGGTCGGAAATCGTGTGTAGAGCGTAAAGGTAGCAAGGGAGCTTGACTGCGAGACTGACAAGTCGAGCAGGTGCGAAAGCAGGTCTTAGTGATCCGGCGGTAGCAAGTGGAAGTGCCGTCGCTCAACGGATAAAAGGTACTCCGGGGATAACAGGCTTATCGGGCCCAAGAGTCCACATCGACGGCCCGGTTTGGCACCTCGATGTCGGCTCGTCGCATCCTGGGGGTGGAGTTGCTCCCAAGGGTTGGGCTGTTCGCCCATTAAAGCGGTACGCGAGCTGGGTTCAGAACGTCGTGAGACAGTAAATTCCGTTGCTGTCTATAAATTCGGCTATATGCTGGAAAACCCGAGAATCCCGCACTACGAGTTCCGTCCTAAACGGGCGGTACCGTGACAATGTGTCGGGTGCGGACAATCAGCAGGAAAGGCTGGATGGCTACATTTCGGGCTATGTGGATGGCGAGGGCTGCTTTGCAGTCGCCATCAACCGTAATCCAACGTGCCGTAGCGGCTATCAGCTAGTTCCTGAGTTCCATGTCAGCCAGAACGGTGACAGGAGCCAGGTGCTTGAGTTGATCCGCTGTCGGTTCGACGGATGCGGCTACATCAAGCCCAATGGAAGGAAGGATCGTGCGCTGGTCTACGTCGTAAGACGGCGAGATGACCTTCTGACGCACGTGCTTCCGTTTTTCGAACGGTCGCCTCTCTTGTCCTCGAAGCAGGAGGAGTTTGAGAAGTTTGCGACGATCGTGAGAGCGATGGCTGTCGGTTTTCATCGCACACCTGGGGGTTTCTCCAGGCTCTTGGAAGAAGCGCTGTCGATGAACGGTGGCGGTCGATTCAGGAGTGTGCGGTGGGCGGAGCTCATCGGTAGCGATTCAGAATCCTCAGAGACTGTACGCCGAACACGGAGAGTGATGCCTCCGTGAAGATACAGTCCGAGCTGCATGGCGACATGCAGAGTCAGGCAGAAATGTCCTGGCCCACACAGGCTGATCGCGTGTGTGAGTAACAAAACTGTCGGTCCCTATCTGCCGTGGGCGTTGGAGAGTTGAGAGGATTTGTCCCTAGTACGAGAGGACCGGGATGAACGCACCTCTGGTGTATCTGTTGTCCTGCCAAGGGCATAGCAGGCTAGCTACGTGTGGATCGGATAACCGCTGAAAGCATCTAAGCGGGAAGCCGGCCTCAAGATGAGCTCTCCCATCCCCTAGAGGGAGTAAGACCCCTGGTAGACCACCAGGTTGATAGGCCGGATCTGGAAGGACGGTAACGTCTGAAGGAGACCGGTACTAATGGGTCGAGGGCTTGACGGATTTTTTGATCCCCGTAAAGGGGAGTGATACTCGCTGTGGCGCTGTGCAGTTTTGAAGGACCGGGAGGGCGTGGTCTCTCGCCTTTTTCCGGTGGCTTTAGCGAGGGGGAAACACCTCTTCCCATTCCGAACAGAGCAGTTAAGCCCCTCAGCGCCGATGGTACTTGGCTCGCAAGGGCCTGGGAGAGTAGGACGCCGCCGGTTTTTCTCGAGCACGGGCCGCCCAAGTGGCGGCCCGTCGCCGATCAATCTTCGCAGGTAGCGCCAGCTGGCTTGCGCGTGCATCCCAAGCGCTGCGGTCGCTGTTGCTGCGCCATCGCGGGCACGTGGTTGTCGCGTCCGATGGGGGAGAGGCACAGTTGTTCCTGCGCCCGCGGCTGGCCGTGCCTGCGACACGCAAGCCGCTGCGCGATCGCCCGATTGCGCAGCCACGCCCGATGCGGATGCTCTGGTTCGTCCCGCTGGTCCTGGTCGACCTCCCAGTCGACGTCGTAGTCGTCCTCGAGCAACAGGAACGAGCGGGCGAGGCGAGCCGCATCGAGCGCGCGCTGCGCAATGGCTGATGTTCGCGTTGACGGGAACATGTGTTCGCACGGTATGGGCGGGGTCGGACGGAACCAACACGAACATGTGTACGTGGGCGACATGCTGGCGAGAATCCGCTTTGCAGAGCCGATCTGAGCGGCGTGATTTTGCAACGCCGATTGCAAGCCTGAGCCGATCTTGAGCGCACGGCTGCGCGTGCGTGGACGCTGCAGGTCGCGCGTCGCAATCGATGCAGGTCCACGGCGGCGCGGCTCGAAACTGACGACTCAGATGGCTGTTACGCTTGCCAGGCGCCAGACCGGTGGACCCATTGTGGGCCGGCGACGCCCAAAGCTCATGGAGAAGTTCGTCATCGAAGGCGGCGCGCCCCTGTCCGGCACGATGGTGCCGGCGGGCAACAAGAACGGGGCACTGCCGATCCTCGCGTCCAGCGTGCTCACCGACGAGGAGGTGCTGGTACGCAACGTGCCCCGCATCCGCGACGTGGAGGCGATGCTCGACATCCTGCGCGCGATCGGCGTGCAGGTCAGCTGGCGTGGCGCCAACGAAGTCGCCCTCTGCGCCGCGCACGTACACGAGGTGGAGATCGAGCGCGAGCTCGCCGAGCTGATCCGGGCGTCGTTCCTGCTGGCCGGCCCGCTGCTCGCCCGCTTTTACCGCGCGGTCATGCCACCGCCCGGCGGCGACGTGATCGGTCGCCGGCGCCTGGATCCGCACCTCGACGCCTTTCGGGCGATGGGCGCGACGGTGCACTGCGACGGCGTGATCGAGCTCAACGCGCCGCGCGGCCTGCGCCCGACGGACGTGTTCATGGACGAGCCGTCCGTGATGGCGACCGAGAACGTGCTCATGGCCGCAGCGCTCACCCCCGGCACCACCGTCATCGGAAACGCGGCGTGTGAGCCCCACGTGCAGGACCTCGCGCGCATGCTCGTAAAGATGGGCGCCGACATCCACGGCATCGGGTCGAACCTGATCACCGTCAACGGCGCCGAGCACCTGCATGGCTGCGAGCACGACGTCGCGCCCGACCACATCGAGATCGGCAGTTTCATGGCGCTCGCCGGGGTCACTGGCGGGGAACTGCGCATCAAGGACACCGTCCCGGGGGACCTGCGCATGATCAGACTGGTGTTCGAGCGCCTGGGCCTGCGCTCTGAACTGGACGGCGTCGACGTGGTCGTGCCCGGTGCCCAGAGGCTCGTCGCGCAGGCAGACGTGGGCGACTACAAGAGCAAGATCCAGGACGGTCCCTGGCCGGCGTTTCCCGCCGACCTGACCTCGATCGCGGTCGCGCTGGCCACGCAGGCAGAGGGCTCGATCCTCGTGCACGAGTGGATGTTCGAGAACCGGCTGATCTTCACCGACAAGCTGATCCTGATGGGGGCGGACATCGTCATGTGCGACCCGCACAGGGCGATCGTGACCGGGCCGCGCAGGTTGCGCGGCGAGCGGGTGGAGTCGCCCGACATCCGTGCTGGCATGGCCATGCTGCTGGCAGCGCTGTGCGCCGACGGTCGCAGCGAGATCGGCAACATCCGCCAGATCGACCGTGGCTATGAGCGCATAGACGAGCGCCTGCGCGACCTTGGCGCGCACATCGAGCGCGTGGCCACCGAGCCCGTCCACGCCTGACTGCCGACGTCGCGGGGCCTAATCTCTCCGTGGCCCCGTAATCTCGGGTCTTCGATGATCCACCCGATTCCCAGCGGCACGCGCGACGTGCTCCCCGACGAGACGCGTGAGGTGCGCGCCATAACCGACACGCTGCGCGGCGTGTTCGAGCGCCACGGCTACGGCGAGGTCTACACGCCCGCGCTCGAGTACGAGTCCGTGCTCGCGCGCGCCGACATGGCAGAAGCGCGGCCCGCCTATCGCGTGTTCGACGAGTCCGGCGCCGTGCTCGTGCTGCGCTCGGACATGACCGTGCCGATAGCCCGCGTGGTCGCCACGCGCTACACGACCAGCGAGCCGCCGCTGCGCTTCTGCTACTTCGCCCACTGCTACCGCGGCGTGCGCCCCCAGCGCGGCCAGCCGCGCGAGCTGCTGCAGGCGGGCATCGAGCTGGTCGGCTCGCCCGCGCCGCAGGGAACGGTCGAGGCGCTCACCGTGCTCTGCCACTCTCTCGACGCAACCGGCCTGAAGGACTACCGCATCGGCCTGGGCGACGCGTCGCTGTTCCCTGCCCTGATGGCTAGCGTGCAGGTGCCCCAGGCGGCCCGTCTCGGCCTGCTCGAGGCGCTCGTCGTGCGCGACTTCGTCGGCCTGGAGCACGCCCTGGAAGGATCGGGTCTGAGCGACGACGCGGCCGAGCTGCTGCTGTCAGTTCCTCAGCGCCGCGGCGGTCCCAAGGTCCTGGCCGACATGCCCGCGCTGGCCGAGGATGCGGTCACGGGGCTGCGCGCCGTCCACGAGAACCTCCAGCCAAGCGTGGCCGAGCGGGTGATCTTCGATCTGGGCCTCGTGCGCAACATCGGCTACTACACCGGCGCGGTGTTCGAGGTGTACGACCCCGAGCTCGGATCCCCGATCGGCGGGGGCGGGCGCTATGACGAGCTGCTCGGGCGCTTCGGGCGCAGTATGCCCGCGGTCGGCTTCGCGCTGGGGGTGGATCGCCTGCACATCGCGCTCGCCGGAGAGGAGCGCGGCACCGGCGCGCTCCTCGCGCATGCCGACATGGGTATGACCGTCGCCCCCCGAATCGCCGGGATCGACGGTGGACTCCAGGCCGGCGACGCCGGCAAGGTGTCGTCTTGAGCGCGGTCAACGGTCTCGTCATCGCGGTTCCGCGCGGAGCGCTGTTCGACGGCACCGTCGATCTGCTGGCAGGCCTTGGCCTGGACACGGCCGAGCTGCGCTCCAACGATCGCAAGCTGCTGTTCGAGGACATCGGCGTGATCACCATGCGTCCATCCGACGTGCCCACCTACGTCGAGGCGGGCGCCGCCGACCTGGGCGTGACCGGCAAGGACGTGCTGCTCGAGCAGGCCGCGCAACGCCCCGGCGAGGGCGGGCGCGAGGTGTATGAGCTGCTCGACCTCGGCTACGGTCGCTGCACGATGGTGCTCGCCAGCAAGGCCGGGCCCGACCCCGCGCGCGAGGCGCTGCGGCGCCTGGGCGTGATGCGCGTGGCCACCAAGTACCCACGCATCGCCGCGCGCCACATGGAGGAGACCGGCAGGCAGGCAGAGATCGTCGAGGTCAAGGGCTCGGTCGAGCTCGCGCCGCTGACCGGCGTGGTCGAGGCGATCGTCGACCTAACCGCCACCGGCACCACCCTGCGCGAGAACAACCTGGTCATCCGCGAGGAGATCGTCGTATGCACCGCCCGGCTGATCGCAAACCCGGTTGCGCACAAGCTCAAGGCCAGGCAGATCGACGAGCTGCTCGCCCGGCTGCGCGACCGCTCCGGCGCGTCCCCTGCGGTTGGCGCGGACGCGCTCGGACCCGCTGTCCCCGGCGGAGCCTGACGTCATGCGCCTGGAGCGCCTGAGCGCGCAGGACCTCGCCGGTCTCGGCGGCGCAGCGGGCGCTGCCGCCCACATGCGCGCCCTGATCCCCGACGGCGAGTCGGTAGCCGGGCAGGTCCGCGAGATCCTCGAGCGGGTGCGCAACGAAGGCGACGCCGCGGTCATCGACTACACGCGCCACTTCGACACCGCCGGCGGCGAGCCACGTCCTCTGCGAGTGCCCGCCGAGGAGCTCGACGAGGCGATCAAGGGTCTGCCGCTGAAGCTCGTCGCCGGCCTGCAGGTGGCGATTGCCAACGTCGCGCTCGTGGCCGATGCGGGCGTGGGCGGCGACGTGCCCGTGGACCTTCCCCAGGGCCAGCGGATCGTCCTGCGCGAGGTGCCCGTTGCGTCCGCCGCCGTGTACGTGCCAGGTGGCCGCGCGGCCTACCCGAGCACGGTGGTGATGGGTGTGGTGATGGCCCGCTCCGCGGGCGTCGTGGAGGTTGCGGTGTGCGCGCCCCCGGGCGTGGACGGCCAGATCGACCCGGTGATCTTGGGCACGTGCCGCCTGTGTGGGGTCGAGCGCGTGTACCGCATGGGCGGTGCGCACGCGATCGCCGCGCTGGCCTACGGCACCGACACCGTCGAGCGCGTGGACGTGATCGTGGGCCCCGGCAACCTGTATGTGCAGGAGGCAAAGCACCAGCTTTCAGCGACCGTCGGGATCGACGGCTTCGCCGGTCCCAGCGACCTGCTGGTCGTGCTCGGCGCCCAGGCTGACGAGCGTGACGTGAGGCTGGCCGCGCTGGACATGCTCGCTCAGGCGGAGCACGGCGAGGGCAGCCTTGTGGCCGCCTGCTCGCCATCGGGCGCAGTCTGCGACGCGCTGGCTGGAGCATTGGAGGAGATGGTCCTCGAACGTCCCACCGTCGGCGAGGCGGCCTTTGCGATCGCACACGTGCCCAGCGCCCGCGAGGCGGCCGCGCTGGCCAACGCGTTCGCGCCCGAGCACCTGCAGCTGATCGGAGCAGACGTGGAGACGCTCGCACCGATTATCCGCACGGCCGGCTGCCTGTTCGTGGGAGCCGACAGCGCGACCGCCTTCGGCGACTACGTCGCCGGCTCCAACCACGTCCTGCCCACGGCCGGCGCCGCCCGCTTCGCCTCCACGCTGTCGCCGCGGCACTTTCGCCGCAGGATGGCCGAGGTACGCATCGGCGCTGGCGCCGGCAGGCTGGCCAGGGCCGGCGCGCCGATCGCCCGCGCGGAGGGCTTTGAGGTTCACGCCGAATCGATGGAGGCGCGCGTGCGCGAGAATGAGGATCCATGAGCGCCGCGACGACCACCACCGAGCAGGCCGACCGCAGGACCGCCACCGTCGAGCGCACTACGGGCGAGACCGACGTGCGCCTGGAGCTGACCCTGGAAGGCACCGGCGCGGGCACGCGCGAGACCGGCGTGGGCTTCCTTGACCACATGCTCGACCTGCTCGCGCGCCACGGCCGCATCGACCTGCAGGTGGATGTCAAAGGCGATCTGCAGACCGGCGCCCACCACACCGCCGAGGACACCGCGATCGTGCTCGGGCAGGCGCTTGACGCTGCGCTCGGCGACCGTGCGGGGATCGCCCGCTACGGCGCGGCGACCGTGCCGATGGACGAGGCGCGGGCCAGCTGCGCGATCGATATCTCCGGGCGCCCGTTCACGCTCTTCGACGCCGAGTTGCCGCCCGGCTCCACCGGCGGCTTCGAGCATGAGCTGACCGAGGAGTTCTTCCGCGCGCTCGCAAATGCGGCCAAGCTCACGCTGCACCTGCGCGTGGAAGCGGGCAGCAATGCCCACCACATGATCGAGGCAGCCTTCAAGGCCTTCGCGCGGGCGCTCCGCCAGGCGGTCGCGATCGACCCGACCGAGACGGGTGTGCCGAGCACCAAGGGTACGCTGACAGCATGAGCCGGCCGATGAACTTCGTGATTTCATGAGCATCGAGATCGCCGTGGTCGACTACGGCATGGGCAACCGTCGATCGGTCGAGAAGGCGCTTGAGCACGTCGGCGCGCGCGCCAGTGTCAGCAACGACCCCGAGCGGCTGCGCACAGCGGCTGGACTCGTCGTGCCGGGGGTGGGCGCGTTCCCGCGCGCGATGGAGCGCCTGCGCGAGCTGGGCCTGGACGAGCTGCTGCGCGAGCGTGTGCAGGCGGGAACGCCCGTGCTGGGTATCTGCCTGGGCATGCAGCTGGCCTTCGACTCGTCCACCGAGCTGGGCGGCGCGGCTGGCCTTGGCATCATCGACGGCGAGGTGCGCGCGCTGGCCGCCGGGTCGCTCAAGCTTCCGCACATCGGCTGGAACGAGGTCAGCTTCAGCAAACCCGACTCGCCGCTGATCGCGCAATTGCCCCAGCGCTGCGCCTTCTACCACGTGCACTCCTTCGCCCCGATACCGTCCGACGAGGGCGACATCCTGGGCACGGCCGAGTACGGCAGCCCGTTCGTCACAGCGGTGCAGCGCGGCTCCTTCTACGGCGTCCAGTTTCACCCCGAGAAGTCCTCCGCGGCCGGGCTGCGCCTGCTTGCGGACTTCGCGCGCATTTGCATCGCTGCGGCGGCGCCGGTTGCCCGGTGAGGCTGTATCCCGCCATTGACATCCTTGGCGGCAGCGCCGTGCGGCTTGTCAAGGGCGACTTCGACGCCAAGAAGGTCTACGACGAGGACCCCCTGTCGGCCGCGCGCGGTTGGGTGACGGCGGGCGCGGAGTACCTGCACGTGGTCGACCTGGACGGCGCCAAGCGCGGCGAGCCGGTCAACGTCGAGCAGTTGCGGCGGATCGCCGGCCAGCTCGACACCCCAGTTCAATACGGTGGCGGCCTGCGCTCCGCAGACGCCGTCGAGCGGGCCCTCGCTGCGGGCGCCGCGCGGGTGATCCTTGGCACGGTCGCGATGTCGGATCCGTCGGTGCTGCGCGAGTGCCTGGAAGCACATGGTCCCGAGCGGATCCTCGTCGGTGTGGACGTTCGCGGGGGGGATGTGGTCACGCACGGGTGGCTGCAGGGCACCGATGTGACGGCCCGCGCCGCGTTCGACGCCCTGCGCGCGAAAGGCGTGCGCAACTTCGTGTTCACCAACGTCGACCACGACGGGATGCTCGACGGCGCCAACCGCGACGAGGTCGCATGGGTTGCGCAGGCGGCCGAGGGCGGCAGCGTGATCTTCTCGGGCGGCATCGGTAGCCGCAAGGACCTACAGGCGCTCGCGGAGCTGCGCCGGGAGTTGGCGTTGGATGCCCTCGACGGCGTGATCGTCGGCACGGCTCTGTACGAGAAGCGCTTCACGGTCGCCGAGGCCAAGGCGGCCCTCGCCGACTGAGCCGCCACGCGGACGCTACCGTTGACCGGTGCACTACAAGCGCGTGATCCCCTGTCTGGACGTGGATCGCGGACGTGTGGTCAAGGGCGTTGAATTCGTCGACATCCGTGACGCGGGCGATCCGGTGGAGCTGGCCGCGCACTACGACCGCGAGGGCGCCGACGAGGTGGTCTTCCTGGACATCACCGCCACCCACGAGAAGCGCGACACGATCGCCAGGCTGGCGCGCAGCACCGCCGACGAGGTGTTCGTGCCGTTCACTATCGGAGGAGGCATCCGCTCGGTCGCAGACGCCCAGGCCGTGTTGGACGCGGGCGCGGACAAGGTGTCGGTCAACTCTGCCGCGCTGGAACGCCCCGAGCTGCTGAACGAGCTGGCCGAGGTCTTCGGCGCGCAGTGCGTGGTACTGGCGATCGACGCCAAGGCCCGGCGGGCCGCAGACGAGTCTCCCTCGCAGCAGAGTGCGTATGACCATGGCGATACACCAGCGCCGAACGGACACAACACAACCAGGGACGCCGCGACGGCCTGGGAGGCCTACCTGGCAGGCGGGCGCACAGCCACGGGCCGCGACGTGGTCGCGTGGGCGCGCGAGGCGGTGCAGCGCGGCGCAGGGGAGATTCTGCTGACCAGCATGGACCGTGACGGCACCAGCGACGGCTACGACCTGGAGCTCACTCGGGCGGTCAGCGACGCGGTGGGCGTGCCCGTGATCGCCTCGGGCGGCGCGGGCGAGCTGGAGCATCTCGTCCAGGCGCTGCAGGCGGGCGCCGACGCGGTCCTGTGCGCGTCCATCTTCCATTACGGGCGGTACACGGTCGCCGAGGCCAAGGCCCACCTGGCGGCGGCGGGCATCGCGGTACGTCAGAGCGGATGAGCCCGGCCGCGGGCAACGCGGGTGACGCGAGCGATCGAGCACCCGCCACACCAGCGCTTATCGGCGAGCGCGTGCTCGACGTGCTCGGCGATCACCCGGGAGGACCCCAGCTGTTGACCCTGGCCGGCGGGCGCGAGGACGTCGCGCTGGTCGGTGGCGCCGTGCGCGACCTGCTGCTGGGGCGGACACCCAGGGAGCTCGACGTGGTGGTCGCAGCGGGCGGCGCCGACTTCGCGCAGGAGCTTGCGGCGAACCTCGCGTCAGCGGACTCGGGCGCCTCTGCGGGCTCCGGCGCATCCGCGATTGCGCCCCCCCAAATCACGGTTCATGAGCGCTTCGGCACGGCCCTGGTCGCATGGGCACACGGGCGTGTGGACGTCGCCCAGCGGCGCGCCGAGTCCTACCCCGCGCCGGGAGCGCTGCCACAGGTGCGTCCGGGCAGCGTGGATGAGGACTTGCGCCGTCGCGACTTCACGGTCAACGCGATCGCGGTATCGCTGGGGGGCTCGCACCGGGGCGAGACCGCCGCGGCCGAGCATGCCCTGGACGATCTCGCCGCCGGGCGCCTGCGCGTGCTGCACGAGCGCAGCTTCGTCGATGACCCCACGCGGCTGTTGCGGCTGGCCCGCTACAGCGCCCGCCTGGGCTTTGTACCCGAGCGCCGCACGAGCGAGCTGGCCGCCGATGCGCTTGCCGGCGGCGCGCTGGCCACGGTTTCCGGCGCGCGTGTGGGCGCCGAGCTGCGCCTGGCGCTCGGCGAACACGATCCCGTGGCGGCGCTGTTGCGCATGAGCTCGCTCGGTGTGCTCGCGGCCGTGCACCCGGGGCTGCGCCTGCCCGAGCAGGTCGCGCGCAGGGCCCTCGCGCTGCTGCCCGCGGATGGGCGGCCCGACCTGCTGCTGATGGCCTCGCTTCTGCTGGCGCTGTCGATGGACCCTGACCAGGATGCCGAGGCGGAGATCCACGAACTGCTCGATCGGCTGGAGTTCACCGCGTCGGACCGCGAACGGGTGATGCGCAGCGCGCTCGTCGCTCCGTCGCTGGTCGAGGAGATGGTCGTCGCCGCCAGGCCCTCGCAGCTGCACGAAGCGCTGTTCGCACACACGCTGGAGGCGGTCGCGCTCGGCGGCGCGCTCGGCGGCGCGCTCGGCGACGAGAGCACCACTGCCTGCGGCGGCGAGGCCATGCAATGGTTTGCCCGGCTGCGCCACGTGCGCCTGCTGATCACCGGCGATGATCTGATCGCCGCCGGCATCCCCGCTGGCCCGCAGATCGGGCAGCGTCTGGCGGCCGCGCTCGCGCGCAAGCTCGACGGCGAGCTCTCCGACGGACGCGAGGCCGAGCTGTCGGCCGCCCTTGAAGAGGACGACGTATGAGACGCACAGACCAGGCTGCGATCGGTCGCTCGCCGGCCGGCCAGATCTTCGAGCTTCCCGGCGCGGGCCGCGCGCTGTTCACGGGGCGCGCCCAGGGCAACATGTCGAGCGTCGGCGGCGAGCGCTCAGAGCTTGCACCCGCCGCGCGCGAGAGCCTGCGCGCCACGATCGGAGCGCGGCAGCTGGTGCGCGGATATCAAGTGCACGGGAGTACCGTGCGGCGGGTCACGTCGGTCTCCTACAGTGCTCAGCCGCCGGCGAGCGCTGGCGCGCACGGCACCGACGGTGACGCAGACGCACAGGGCCCCGACAGCCAGACGGCCGCCCCCGAGGCCGACGGCCAGGCGACGGCGCTTGCAGGCGTGGCAACGATGGTGCTCAGCGCGGACTGCCTGCCGGTCGCGCTCGGCTGCGAGGGTGCGGTGGCAATGGTCCACGCCGGCTGGCGCGGGCTGGCTGCAGCCGTGCTCGAGGAGGGCGTGCGGGCGGTCGCCGAGCTCGGCGATGGGGGCGAGATCGTCGCAGTGGTCGGCCCCTGCGCGGGAGGCTGCTGCTATGAGGTAGGGCCGGAGGTGCACGACGCCTTCGGCGGCGCCCACCGCGACGGCCGGCGCATCGACCTGCGCGCGATCGCGCACGACAGGCTGTTGGCGGCGGGCGTGGCGCAAGTGCACCACCAACGCGCGTGCACGATCTGCGACGAACGCTTCTTCTCGCACCGGCGCGAAGGCGTGCGTGCGGGCCGCCAGGCGGGGGTTGCATGGTTGGGCTGATCGCCGGGCTGCGCGCGGAGGTCATCCACGCGAATCTCGCACGCGTCCGCCAGGAGATCGGCCAAGCGCTCGCCCGGTCTGCGCTGGATCGCGACGGCGATGATGTGGAGGTGCTGGCGGCCACCAAGTATGTGTCCGTCGAGGACCTGCCGATCCTCGCCCAGGCAGGCGTGCGCCTAGTCGGCGAGAACCGTGCGCAGGACCTGCAGGAGAAGGTCGCCGCCCACGGGTCGCTGTTCGAGTGGGACTTCATCGGCCAGCTGCAGAGCAGGCGGGTGCGCATGATCGTGCCCCACGTGCGGCTCATCCACTCGGTGGCCTCCGAGTCGGCGCTGCGCGAGCTCGACCGCCATCGAGCGCACGCGCGAGCGGACCTGCGCATCCTGATCGAGGTCAACGTCGCCGGCGAGGAGGGCAAGGCGGGCGTGGCCCCCGACGATCTCGACGCGTTCATCGCGCTTGCGCCTGTGCCGGTGGCCGGATTGATGGCGATGCCCCCGCAGGCGAACGACCCGCAGGACAGCCGCCGCTGGTTCGCCGCGCTGCGCGCGCTCGCGCGCGAGCGAGATCTCGAGCACCTGTCGATGGGCACCTCCCAGGACTACCTGGTCGCGGTCGAGGAGGGCGCCACGATCGTGCGAATCGGCACGAATCTCTATCATCCGGCCGACGAGCGCCCGCCGACAGGCGCCAATTACTAGCATCAGCAGGGAAATCGGCTCGCCGGGCGAACCCGTACTTGGACCTTCCCACAGTCGGTCGTCCATCTTCACTACCTTCCAGCTATGGCCTTTCGCGACTCCTGGCACAGCGCCCTCGTCTACTTCGGCCTTGCCGAGGAGTATCAGGACGACTACGAGGATGAGGCGCCGCCTGAGGCCGAGATCGAGGATCGCTATCGCGAGCGGCCCAACGTCCGCCGCCTGCGCCGCCGCCGTGACGAGTTCGATGACATCTTCGCCGACGAGGACGCCCCTACTGAGGCCGCCGGCGGCCGTGGACGCGGGCGACCGACCACAGTGCTCAAGCCGGTGGGCGGTCGCGGCAACGGGGACGTGCGTGTGCACCTAGTTGTGCCGAAGTCCTTCAACGACGCCCAGCAGATCGCCGACAGGTTCAAGGATTCGGTCCCCGTGATCCTCAACCTGCAAAGCTCGGACACCGACCTGTCAAAGCGGCTGATCGACTTCGCCTCAGGTCTCACCTACGCGCTGGACGGCGGCATGCAGAGGATCGCCGACAAGGTGTTCATGCTCACGCCGCGCAACGTCGAGATCTCCGCCGAGGAGCGCGCGAGGTTGATCGAGAAGGGCTTCTTCAATCAAAGCTGACGCGTCGCATCCGGTCGCCGGCCGGTAGCTTGAGTAAGTCATGCAGATCGGTCTGATCGGTTGCGGCAACATGGCCAGGGCGCTCGCGCGCGGGTGGGGCCTTCCGCTGCTGTGCGCCGACCCGATCGACGAGCGCGCAAAAAGCCTTGCGGCCGAGGTCGGCGGGGAGGCGCTCGCAACCAACGCCGAGGTTGCCGAACGGGCCGATCTGGTGGTTCTCTGCCACAAGCCCGCGCAGCTGCAGTCAGTCGCAGAGGAAGTCGCGCCCCACGCGCGGGCGGTCGCGTCGATTCTCGCCGCCACGCCGCTGCAGGCGCTGCGCGACGCCTACCCCGCCCGGCCGGTGTACCGCTTCATCCCCTCGCTGCCAGTCGAAGTGCGCCAGGGGGCCGTCGTGCAGGCGGGCGCCAACGCCGCGGACGGTGCACGCGACGGCCAGGATCCGGCGCTCGACGCTGCCGTCAGCGAGCTGTTTGCGCAGCTGGGCACGCTGGTCGTGCTCGATGACGCGCTGGTGGATGTGGCCATGGGCCTAATGTCATGCGCGCCCGCCTATGTCGCGCTGGTCGCCGAGGCGCAGATCGACGCGGGCGTGCGCCGGGGCATCCCGGCCGCCCAGGGCGCCGAGCTGGTCGTGCAGACGCTCGCCGGCACCGCCGAGCTGCTGCGCCAGCGCGGCTATGACACGGTTGCGGTGCGGCGCGAGGTCAGCTCGCCGGGAGGGCTCACCGCGCGCGGGGTCGACGCGCTCGAGCGCGGCGGGCTGCGCGCGGCCTTCAGCGACGCGCTCGACGCGGTCTTGGTCGGCGCGACCGGGTCGTCGCCGAACGGCCCGGTCGAGCCCGCTCACGCCCGCCGATGATCCTTGCCAGCGCCCGCACCGACGTCGCGGACTTCCTGTCGACGCTGATCTACGTGTACACGCTGCTGATCATCGCCTACATCGTCACCAACCTGCTGTTCTCGGTCGGCCTGCGGATTCCCTACTCGCGCACCACCGACAGCATCCTTGGGTTCCTGCGCGACGTGTGCGAGCCGTTCCTGCGCATCTTCCGCCGGGTGATCCCTGCGTTTGGCGGGATCGACTTCAGCCCGATCCTCGCCATCTTCACCCTGCAGATCATCAACAGCGTGGTCGTGGGCGGCATCATCCACGGTTGAGCGCCAGATGAACCGACTGTCGCCTTACCCAGTCTCGCCCATCTTCTCCGCCCGGCGCCCAGCGCGCGGCGGGCGCCTGCAGCGCGAGAGCTCGCCGCGCGCCTGGCTGTTGGCGGTGCTGGTGCTCGCGGCGGTGGTCGCGCTTGACCAGTTGACCAAGCACCTGGTCGATAACTCGATCGTGCCAGGCGAAGAACGCAAGCTGCTGCCGGGCATCCAGCTGGTTCACACGAGCAACCACGGGGTCGCCTTCGGCCTGCTGCCCAAAGACCAGCTCGCAGTCACTGTCCTGATCGGCCTGGCGCTGCTTGCGCTGTTGGCCTACTTCGCCACGCACGCCACCCAGCGCCTGATCTGGCTGCCAACCGGCATGCTGCTGGGCGGGGCGGTGGGAAACGTCGTCGATCGTCTGCGCGAGGGTGCGGTGACCGACTTCATCAAGCTGCCGCTCGGCTGGCCCCCGTTCAACCTGGCCGACGCGTCGATCACGCTGGGCATCCTGCTGCTGTTCCTCACCGTCGAGAGCTCGCGTCACCTGCGGGCATGATCGCCGGGGCTGGCACGATCTCAGGCGCCCCCTTCACGATCGCATTCCAGGACGAGCACCTGCTCGTCATCGACAAGGGGCCCGATCTGGTTGTGCATCCCGCGCGCGGACACCGCGAGGACACGCTCGCGCAGTTGCTCGCGCCGCTGCTCGACGACGACGCCGGCGCACAGGGCGGGGGGGATGCTGATCGGACGGGCATCGTCCATCGCCTGGACCGCCGCACCTCCGGCCTGCTCGTGGTGGCGCGCAGCGACGAGGCTCACCGCAGGCTGCAGGCCGCCCTGGCGGCCAGGCAGATCGAACGCGAGTACCTGGCGCTGGTCGAGGGCCGCCCGCCGGCGCGCTCGGGGACGATCGAGGCGCCGATCGGGCGCGACCCGCGCATGCGCACGCGCATGGCCGTCGGCGGCGCGGGCGCGCGCGAGGCGCGCACGCACTTCACGCTGGAGCGCGCGCTGGAGAGCGTATCGCTGCTGCGCCTGCACCTGGACACCGGGCGTACCCACCAGATCCGCGTCCATCTGCGCGCGATCGGCCATCCGGTGGCCGGCGATCCCGAATACGGCAGCGCCGGCCTGCTCGGCCTCGAGCGCCAGTTCCTGCACTCTGCGCGCCTGGCCTTCGACCATCCGCTCGGTGGCCCGCGCGTGGAGGTCAGCTCGCCGCTGCCCGCCGACCTGCAGAGCGCACTGGAGCGCGCCGAACGGCTATCCTGATGGACAAAGTCAGATCCTCGACCCGCGCGGTCAACGGATCGCGGCCCTGCCCGAGGACGAGCGACGGTCGCCGCCCCCGGGTCCGCTCCACCCGCGCGGAACTGCAAATACATACAAGGGAGTAGCTCGTGGCCGACGTAGGCATCGCGGAGCTGCTGGAGGCCGGCGTTCACTTCGGCCACCAGACGCGCCGCTGGAATCCAAAGATGCGCCGCTTCATCCATGGTGAGCGCGGCGGCATCTACATCATCGACCTGCTCAAGACCTCCGCCGCGCTGACCCAGGCCCAGGAGTTCGCCGGTGCGCTAGCCCACCGCGGCGGCACGGTCCTGTTCGTGGGCACCAAGAAGCAGGCGCGTGACACGATCCGCGACGTCGCCGAAGCAGCCGACATGCCGTTCGTCAACCACCGCTGGCTGGGCGGCCTGCTAACCAATTTCCAGACGATCAACCAGCGCATCCGCCGGCTTCACGATCTCGAACGCTATGAGACCGAGGGGCAGCTGGCGCTGCTACCCACGCGCGAGCGCATGGCCGCGCAGGCCGACCTAGCGAAGCTGAGGGCCAACCTTGGCGGCGTCAAGCACATGCAGCGGGTGCCCGACGCGATGTTCGTGATCGACTTGAAAACCGAGGCTATCGCGGTCAAAGAGGCCCAACGGCTGCGCATCCCGATCATCGGCCTGGTCGACACCAACTGCGACCCCGACGGGATCGACTTCGTGATCCCTGGCAACGACGACGCGATTCGCTCGTGCGCACTGATTACCCAGGCGATCGGCCAGGTCGTCTCGGAGGGACACTCGATCTTCCGCCGCGAGGAGGAACGCGCGCGCAAGGAAGCCGAAGAGAAAGCCCGCATCGAGGCCGAGGCGCGCGCCAAGCGCGAAGCCGAGGAACAGGCCCAGCGCGAGGCCGAGCAACAAGCCCGCAAAGAGGCCGAGGAACAGGCCGCAAGGGAGGCCGCCGCGCGGGCCGCCGCCCAGGCTCAGGCCCAGGCGCAGGCGGCTCCGCCCGCACCCGCCCAGGCTCAAGCTGCGCAAGAGTCTCCGCAGACGCAGGCCGCGTCTCCCGAGGCCGCGCCCGCGGATGCTGTTCCGGAGCCCGCTCCAGCAGCCGTGCCGGCAGCGGCGACCGAGCCAGAGCCTGCCCAGATGGCGCCCGCTCAGGAGACCGCAGCGGAGGAGGCCCCGAGCACCGACGAGCCAGAGCCGGCGGCGTCAGATACGCCGAGCGCAGCCAAGGGCGAACCGGCTGATAGCGCCAGCCCAGCAGAGCTGGAGATCGCACCGACTGACCAGCAACCGGCAGCGCAGGAGCCGGCACAGGCTGGCGCACAGGACACTGACCAGGCAACAGCAGAGACGAGCGCATCATGAACACGGTTGAGATCGCAGCCAAGGACGTAAAGGCCCTGCGCGAGCGCACGGGCGCGGGGATGATGGACTGCAAGAAAGCCCTCACCGAGGCCCAGGGCGACGTTGACAAGGCGATCGAGATCCTGCGCGTCAAGCAGGGCAAGAAAATCCAGGATCTCGGCGAGCGGGCCGCAACCGAGGGGACCGTGCAAGCCTACGTGCACGCCGGCTCCAAGGTCGGCGTGCTGATCGAGGTCGACTGCAATACCGACTTCGTGGCCAAGAACGACGACTTCGTGTCCTTCGCGCGCGAGGTCGCGATGCAGATCGCGGCCACTCCCACCGTCAAATACGTCAGCCGCGAGGATGTCCCGTCCGACCAGCGCGACGCCGAGGCGCGCATCTATGAGCAGGAAGCGGCCGACAAGCCCGAGAACGTGCGCGAGAAAATCGTGTCGGGCAAGCTGGACTCGTGGCTGGCCACGATCGTGCTGCTCGAGCAGGAGATGCACAACCCCAAGTTCGACGGCAAGACCGTCCAGCAGCTGCGCGACGAGCTTACGGCCACGACGGGTGAGAACGTCGTAATACGCCGGTTTGCCCGCTTCGCCATAGGCCAATAGGCCAGGGGACCGTGGACACTGCGCGAGGCGGCGTCCTCGCTCGCTCGCGTGCCAAGCACGCCACGCTCACTGCGTCCTTGCCTCGCTTGGTCCACGGCCCCCTGATGGAGTCGTGAGGGGATAGGCTCTGCCCGGCGTGGCCCCTGCCTTCAAACGCATCCTCCTAAAGCTCTCCGGCGAGGCGCTGATGGGGGATCTCGATTACGGGACCGATCCCGAGCGCGTGGTAGCGGTCGCCCGCCAGGTGACCGCGGTGCGTGACCAGGGGGTGCAGGTCGCCATCGTGGTCGGCGCGGGCAACATCTACCGCGGGATGAAGGGCGCGGCCGCGGGCATGGATCGGGCGACCGCCGACTACATGGGCATGCTGGCCACCGTCTTGAACGCGCTGCCACTGCAGGACGCCCTGGAGAAGATGGGCACCGACACGCGGGTGCTGTCCGCGTTGGGTGTTGCCGAGGTGGCCGAGCCCTACATCCGCCGGCGCGCCATGCGCCACCTGGAGAAGGGTCGTGTGGTGATCTTCGCGGCCGGCACGGGCAACCCGTTCTTCACCACCGACACCGCCGCCGCGCTGCGCGCCGCAGAGGTCCACGCGGAGATCATCCTGATGGCCAAGAACGGTGTGGAAGGTGTCTACAGCGCCGACCCGGCGCTCGACCCCAACGCCGAGTTCATCCCGCAGATCACGCACATGGAGGCCATCGAGCGGCGTCTGCGCGTGATGGACTCGACCGCGCTGGCGCTGTGCATGGAGAACGGCATGCCGCTGAACGTCTTCAACATGGACGACGACAGCGCGCTCGCGCGGATAATCTCAGGCGAGCGCGTGGGTACGCTCGTGTCCACGGCCCAAGGAGAGAACGATGGCGGCTGACAATCTGATCGACGAACTGCTCCAGGACGCGGCCGAGCGCATGGTCAAGTCGGTCGAGTCCGCCCAGCAGGAGTTCTCGACCGTGCGCACCGGTCGCGCCAGCCCGTCGCTGCTCGATCGCGTGCTGGTCGACTACTACGGCGCGTCCACGCCGCTGAACCAGCTCGCAACCATCTCCGTGCCCGAAGCGCGGCTGATCACCGTCCAGCCCTACGACAAGTCCTCGATCAAGGCGGTCGAGAAGGCCATCAACGAGTCAGACGTCGGCCTGAACCCGTCCAACGACGGCAACGTCATCCGCCTGGTCGTGCCCGAACTGACCGAAGAGCGCCGCCGCGAGCTGGTCAAGGTGGTGCGCAACCTCGCCGAGGAGGGTCGCGTTGCGATCCGCAACGTCCGTCGCGACACGATGCAACATTTGCGCGAGCTGAAGTCCGAGGGAGAGGCATCCTCCGATGACGAGCACCGCGCGGAGGTCGAGCTGCAGAAGCTGACCGATGGGCGAGTCGGCGACCTCGACGGCGCGCTGAAGGCCAAGGAAGAGGAGATCCTCGCAGTCTGATGGCCGCCGCCGGGGAACCGTCGTCGCCGATCGATCGAGACTTGGGCGACCCGGCGGCCGACGGCCCGAGCACCCGAGGCCCGGCCGCCACAGCTCGATACGTGGCGATCATCACCGACGGCAACGGGCGCTGGGCGCGTGCGCGCGGCCTGCCGGTCAACGACGGCCACAGCGCGGGCGCAGACACCGTCAAGGCGCGTTTGCGTGACGCAGTCGACCTGGGCATCCGCGAGTTGACCGTGTACTCGTTCTCGACCGAGAACTGGTCGCGCCCGGCCGACGAGGTGCAGGGCCTGATGGACATGTTCTCCCGTAGGATCGCCGACGAAACGCCCGAGCTGCACGAAGAAGGAGTGCGCATGCGCTTCATCGGTCGCCGCGAGGGCGTCGGCGAGCAGCTGCGCGAGCAGATCAGCTGGGCCGAAGCGCTGACCGACGGCAACCGGCGCATCACGCTGTTCGTGGCCTTCAACTATGGCGGGCGCGCCGAGATCCTCGACGCGGCCCGCCGCTTTGAAGGAACCACCGAGGATGAGTTTCGCGCCTGCCTGTACGCGCCCGAGATGCACGACCCCGACCTGATCATCCGTACCAGCGGCGAGCGGCGCCTGTCTAACTACCTGCTGTGGCAGTCTGCCTACTCAGAGCTCGTCTTCCGCGAGGAGCTGTGGCCGGACTTCACGCGCGAGGCGCTCGAGCAGTCGCTGGCCGAGTACGCCGAGCGCAGGCGCCGCTTTGGCGGGCGCTGACGGCCGGCTGATGTCAAGCGGGCCCCACACTCCCCACGGCCGTCGGACCCCCGTCACGAGCGAACGCCCCGCGCGGCGCTCGGCGCGCAGCCCGGCCGGACGCGCAGCCCGTCGACGTGGCCCGGCTGCGCAGCGACACGAGGACGGCTCGGAGCTGGGTGCGCGCATCCTCGCCGCCGTGCCCGCGATCGCGGTCGCGCTGTTCCTGGTGATCGAGGGGGGACTGGTGTTCGCGCTGGGGATGTTCGTGCTCGGCTGTGTGTGCATGCACGAGCTGTATTCCATGTGCGCGCGCGCGCACCCGGTGCGCCTTGCGGGCTTCCTTGCGCTTGCTGGCCTGCTCGCAGCCGCGCTCTACGGTGCCCAGTATCAGGTGCTGCTGGCCGCTGTGGCCGCGCTGCCGCTGCTGTTCGCGCTCACCGTGCTCGCGCCGCGGCCGAGCGTCGGCGGGATGGCGGTGACGCTGCTGGGGATCTACTGGATCGGCTTTGCGCTCGCGCACGCCGTGATGCTGCGCGGCCTGCCACACGGGCTGGGAATCGTCATCGACGTGGCCGTCGGCACGTTCCTCGGCGACACCGGCGCGTACGTGG
This sequence comes from uncultured Solirubrobacteraceae bacterium, assembly GCA_963734225.1. Classification (GTDB taxonomy): domain Bacteria; phylum Actinomycetota; class Thermoleophilia; order Solirubrobacterales; family Solirubrobacteraceae; genus Palsa-744. The sequence goes on along the minus strand of CAVTGI010000017.1, from coordinate 378,486 downwards.
GCGGGCGCCTGTTCGGCCGCCGGCCGCTCGCGCCCGGCATCTCGCCCAACAAGACCGTCGAGGGCCTCGTGATCGGGATCTTCTGCGCCATCCTTGGCGTGTGGATCGCCGGGCGCTATCAGGAATGGCTGCCCGGCACGCATGCGCTCGTGCTCGGCCTCGGCGTGGGCCTGGCAGCCCCCGTGGGGGACCTGTTCGAGTCGTTCGTCAAGCGCGAGGCCACCGTCAAGGACTCGGGCGGCCTGTTCGGCGCGCACGGCGGTGCGCTGGATCGCCTGGACGCGATCCTGTTCGCGGCCGTCGTGGGCTTTTACATCTGGTCCGCATACGTTTGAACAGCCAGTTCTCTCCAGCTGGTCCGCATACATGTGAACAGCTGGTTGCCAAGCCGTGTCCAGCTCGTTTCAAATTCGTATCCAGCTGGTTTCCAGGCTGGACAGCGACGTTCGCCGGGCGATAACGTGATTTGACAGGTCGCGTCGGGGCGGGACAGCGACGTCCGGCAGACACGCTGCTGGTCCACGAGGCTGGACAGCAGCGTGTTGCAGGGTGTACCGTTGACAAGGACGGAGAGGGACGTTGATGAGGGGAGAGGTTCGTGCGGCGACTACCACGCGGTGCGGTGCTCGTGCTGCTGTTGGGCGCGTCGCTGTTGGTCGCCTGCGCCTCCAGCGCCTCCGCGCTGCTCGTGCACCTCAGGAATGGCAGGTCGCTCAGCTATGAGGCGCTGCGTAGCGCCTCGCCGGCTGTCTTTGGACCACTCGACGCGTTCTTCGCAAACGTCGAATACAACGGCGGCCCGATCATGGCGTCCAACACCAACTACGCCTTTTATTGGGACCCCGCTGGAGCGCCCGCCTACCCGGCTGAATACCAGTCCGGTGTAGACCAGTACTTCGAAGACCTCCAAGCTGGCAGCGGCGGGCAGGAAAACGTCGACTCGGTCTCCGCGCAGTACAACGACGCCGCCGGGCAGTTCGCTAGCTACGACTCGCATTTCGGCGGCGCGATCATCGACCAAGATCCCTACCCCGCCAGCGGCTGCAAGCGGGCTGCGATCTGCCTGACAGACGCCCAGCTGCGGGCCGAGCTGCGCAGCTATCTCGCTGCCCACGCCCTGCCGGAGGATCTCACCCACGAGTATTACCTGCTGACCCCGCCCGGCGTGGAAAGCTGCTTTGAAGCATCCGGCGCGCAGTGCTCGGCCGGCACCGCAACGGCCGCCTTCTGTGCCTACCACAGCGATATCGAACTCGCCCCCAGCGCGATCGTCTATGCCGACGACCCGTTCGTGACCGGCAACGAAGGCTGCGACGACGGCAACCATCCCAACGGCAAACCGTCTGACGGTGTGATCGAGGGTGGCCTCGCGCACGAGCACGAGGAGTCGATCACCGATCCCGAGCCCAACAGCGGCTGGCTCGACCTCGAAAACGAACAGGAGATCGCAGACAAATGTCGCGGGGGTGGCGAAGCCAACGAGTTCGGCACGCCGCTTGGCAGTGCCCCCAACGGAGCCAAGTACAACCAGGTCATTAACGGGCATCTCTACTGGTATCAGCAGATGTGGAGCAACCAAGGCCAGCGCTGCCTACAGCGCCTGGCCTTCAACGGCGAAGAGCCGACCGCCACCTTCACGAGCACCCAAGGGGCCGGTGACGAAGTGAGCTTCGATGCCAGCGGCTCGACCGCCCCTGGCGGGGTGGCCCGCTATGACTGGCAGTTCAACGGCGGGCCCGTGCCCATCAACCCCACCGAGACCACCACGCCGACCGTCGCCCACACGTTCCCCGATCCCGGCACCTATCTGGTCGCGCTGACCGTTTACGCGCCCGACGGCACGAGCGTCGGCACCGCCCGCAGCGTCACCGTCAGCGAACCCCTTGGACCTCCGCCCAGCGTCACCAAGCTCGCTCCCAAGACCGGACCGTCCGTGGGTGGCACGAGCGTAACGATCACCGGCAAGCACTTCAGCGAAGTCAGCGCGGTGCAGTTCGGCGCGACCCCCGCGGCCACTTTCACCGTCAACTCAACCGGCATGATCACAGCCGTCTCGCCCGCCGGGACCAGTGGCGCGGTCGACGTGACCGTGACCACCCGCGCGGGCACCAGCGCGCTCACCGCTGCCGACCGCTTCACGTTCGGCGCGCCCACCGTCACCGGCGTCAGCCCCCGCTCGGGGCCCAAGACGGGCGGCAGCGAGGTGACGATCAGCGGCAGCGGCTTTGCCCCGGGCACCGCCACCGTCTTGAAGTTCGGCGCGCACGCGGGCACCGGCGTCGAATGCTCGTCGAGCAGCTCCTGCACCGTCGACTCTCCGGTGGCGGCCAAAGCGGGCAAGGTCAACGTGATCGCCACCGTCGGCAAGGCGCACAGCCCCAAGAACGTCCCCGCCGACCAGTTCACGTACATGTAGCGACGTATCATCGGCCTCATGTCCACGCGCAAGCGGCTGCTGATCCTTGGTTCGACCGGCTCGATCGGCACGCAGGCGCTCGACGTATGCGCCGCCAGCCAGGAGCTGGAGCTGGTCGGCCTGTCGGCCGAGCGCTCGTGGGAGGCCCTGGTCGAGCAGGCGCGCGCCCTGGGCGTCGATCGGGTGGCGCTCGCCGACGTGGATGCCGCCGCGCGCGCGTCGGAGGCGTGGACGGACGGGCAGGTGCTGGGCGGGGCCGAGGGGCTCGTGCGACTCGTCGTCGAGTCTGGCGCGGATCTGGTCCTCAACGCCCTCGTGGGCTCCGCTGGGCTCGGGCCGACCGTGGCAACGCTCGGCGAGGGCATCGACCTGGCGCTCGCCAACAAGGAGTCGCTGGTCGTCGGCGGCGAGCTCGTCACCGCGCTGGCCGAGGCCACCGGCGCGAGGATCGTGCCGGTTGACTCCGAGCACACCGCGCTTCACCAGCTGCTGTCCGGTCAACCGCCCGGAGCGGTGCAGCGCCTGACGATCACCGCCAGCGGCGGGCCCTTCCGTGGGCGCGCGCGCGAGGACCTGCAGGACGTGACCGTCGAGCAGGCGCTCGCCCATCCCACCTGGGCGATGGGCGGCAAGATCACGATCGACTCGGCCACGCTGATGAACAAGGGCCTAGAGGTGATGGAGGCCCACCACCTATTCGGCACGTCCTACGACAACATCGACGTGGTCGTGCATCCCCAATCGCTCGTCCATGGGCTCGTGCAGCTGGCAGACGGGGCCATGCTCGCCCATCTCGGGCCGCCCGACATGCGCATCGCGATCTCCTACGCGCTGCACGGCGGCGAAAGCGCGCCGCTGGCGATCGCGCCGCTACAGCTCGCCTCGGTGGGCGAGCTGACCTTCGAGGCGGTCGACCTCGACGCCTTCCCCTGCCTGCGCCTGGCCGGTCAGGCCGCCCGTGCGGGCGGCACCGCGCCGTGCGTGCTCAACGCCGCCAACGAGATCGCCGTCCACGCCTTCCTCGCCGGGCGTCTGCGCTTCCTGGAGATCTCCGCGGTGATCGACAGCACGCTGTCCGAGCTCGGCTCAGAACCGGTGCGCTCCTTCGATTCGCTGTATGAAGCCGACCGGCAGGCCCGCGCGCTCGCTGGACGAGCAGTAGCGGCGCTGTGCTGAGCTCTCGGCCGCAGCGGGCTTTGCAGTGCTCCCAACATGCGGAGAGTTGAGGCGCGTAGCGAGATCAACGCGGGCCAGCGCGAATAGTCATCCGGAAAGCACGATCGTAGGAGTCGTTCGTGAGCCGGAATCTGATCTCGGAAATTGCCTCATTTCTTCGGTTCGCAGCCGGTTCATCGCCGCGGCTGCTCGAATGGGACTCATTCAAGCCGTCGTCGTCGTCGTCATCATCATCATCATCGACGAGCATCTCGTCCAACGCCCCTCCTTCAGCATCTTCGTGGCGCAGAGGCTCCGCTCGCGTCGTCCTAGCTTCCGCCGCGACCCGCGGCGCGGGCGCCCCGTCCCCGCCCAACAAGTGGCGGCGGGGCAACCGCGTCAGACCTCCGAGCGAAGGCGATGCTCACCTCCTGGAGGTCGTTGGCGGTGTGCATCATCAGGTCGCGCTCGGTCGGATCGAACTCGTTGGCCTGGTCCTGGAGAATCAACGCAATCCCGGCCAGGAGGGACCCGCCCTGCAGTCGTTGGACGTCCCGCAACACGGTCACGTAGCTCGGCGGCATCTGCCGACGCATCACAAAGGCTCGCATCGCTGCGTCTGCGAAGAACTGACGATGCCCTCCTTTGGTACGACGAGCCCTGATGAGGCCAAGCTCGTGCCAGTGGCGAAGTTGATCGTTCGTGGCACCCGTCAGGGTTGCTAGCTCTCCGATTGAGACCGGATACGTAACGCCGGGAAGCTGCGGGTGGTTCCCAGGCTCTCTTACGAGGCGTCGCTCTTCCTCATTGAGCAAGGCCCATATCGGGCTCCCCTCAACGCCAGCGAGCTTCGCTGCCCTACGGCCAGCCGCGGACACGGGTCGATCCGGCGGAAGCGCCAAGAGCTCGCGCTGGGCGTCGGACGCGACGCCGGTGGCGCGGGCCCATGTTGCGATGCGTCGACGGAAGCCTTCGGGAAGCGACGGGTCGTCGTCAAAGCCTGCATGGAACACGTCGTCCAGCCAATGTCCGAGCGGGTCGGCACTCCTTCGCAATCGTTGTTTCGGGGCGGAGGGCAATGTCTAGACTATATCATAAACTTAGGATCTAGATACTAGCTTTATTCGTAGTCTATGGTACTCCAGCCCCAGCTTGACTCCACGTCGCAGGACAGTTCTCAATTACCACCTAGAGCCAAATATCGGGGCAAATCGGAGGGGTTTGTACACGTGGCAGGGCTCTAATGTACACGGGCGACAAAGCTGCCAAAACCTACTCAAAGTTCACACCTGAGTCGGTGGGCGCATCGGGCCGGACTCGGGCTGGTGCGGACTGCTGAAGTCGACCGCGAGGCCGAAGTCGGGGACCGAGGAGGCGCTGGGTACTGACCAGCCCCATTGGCGGTGATCGGCGTCCCAGCTGGCCTCCAGCGCCGGGTACGGGTTCTGCAGATCCAGCTGCTCTGGAGGGTCGGGGAGCTTTATGGAAACCCAAGGCACGCGCGGTCTGAGGTCCACGACGACCACGTGGTACCCGCCCGGCCGCTGAAAGCCCAGGTAGCCCTGCCGGAACACCGCAGGCCAGTCCAGGCCGCGCTGCTCAAGCGCCTCCTGGATGTTGGCGAAGCAGGCTTTCGCCGTGTCCAGCTTCTCCGCCGCGATGCCCTGCTCGTCCCTGTACGCCTCCCAGCTCCATTCGCGACGCGGGCTGCTCGCGGCGCGCCCCTTGCGCTGCTGGGCCTCGGCGGTTTGCCCGAGAACCCTCGGGACGAGCGTCTTCAGGCCCTGGCCGACGTACTGGCGCACCTCGATTCCGATCACCTCGGCCGAGCTCATCTGGACGTTCAGGAACTCGATTACGCGCTGCAGCTCAGCGGGAAGCTCGTCGGCTACGAAGACGAGCCGAACCTTGCCGGCCCGTAGGTTCGTGCTAACTCGATCCCAGAAGCCGTCGACGGTCTCGCCGTCCTCGACTAGCTCTAGCACCACGTCCTCCGGTTCGCGCCCAGCCGTCTCGCAGCTCGCTTCGAACGTGGCGCGGAGCCGCTCGACGGGCCAGTAAACGACCGCGTTCGCCGCGTAGTCCAGCATCTGACCAACGACCTCGCGCCGGATTCGCGTGTCGCTGCTGCGCTTGACCTCTACGAGCGTCGGTACGGCGTACTGGTCCAGGAAGAGGTGATCCACCGACCATCGGCCGCCGCCGTCGGCCTCCGAGGGCAGCGACGCCTCGCATGCGACGAGCAGCCAACGACGCGGGGTGTCGGTTTCCAGCTGGTCGCCTGCGAGGAGACTCGGGTGCTTCGCGAGGAGCTGCTGAAGGACCGCCTCGGAGTCATACGGACGCTCAAGCATCTCCACCAGCTCGTCGTCCTCCCGAAGCAAATAGATCCCGCCTGCCATGGCGGCGATACTAACCGGGACCAGGAACCCAGTTCGGTGGCCGCTCCGGCGGCCAACATCTTTCCGGACGCTGGTGTGCTCGCCGGTCGGCACGAGACACTGGGCGGATGCGCGAACCCAACTGGCGCTCATTGGCGGCCTCATGGCGACGGTCGCTCGTCGGTTCCGGCCCGCTGCCCGGTGTACATGCCCGAATGGTTCGGAAAGTGACGGTCGTAGGCGTGTCCGAAACGGTGCCGCATCTCGGGCGCGGCCCGACCCGATACCTGTTCACTACTGAGCGACTGCCAATGGACGCCCACGGCTTCCCAGACGGGACTCTGCGCGGGGCCATCGCGCACGACGCGAGAAAGACACGGCGTCGGGCGCTGTACTGCTGGAGCACGCGCGACTTCCTCACCCTCGCAGCCATTAGCTTCCACGTTGACTCGCAGCCGTCGATGCCGCTCGTGGTCACGAACATCGCGATCCGCGCCGACGAGCTGAACGCACTCAGCCTCCTCGCTGGGTGGATGCTGCTTGACGTACTCCAAGACGTTGCCGTCGCTGCGCCCAAACGTGCCGACGATGAGGTGGGCGCACTCGCGCAGAACCGCGACCAGGAGGAAACGCTGAAGCGCCTCGGGCTGCGACCGTGCTCGCGACCATCCGGCCTGACGAAGCCCGGCACGTGGTACTGCTACCGACGAACGCGGCCCAAGAGTTAGCCTTCGTCGTCCTCGTCGAAGCGGACGCCGTGGAAGGACTCGACCCGCTCACCTGTCTTGAATACTTCGAGCACACGATCGTAGACATCCTGTGGGAGTCTCCGCTCGGCTTCGGCAAGCCACTGTGCATCGGCGGTCGTGGGCCGCTCGGGACGAACCGCGGCGAAGTAGCGCTCTATATCTGCTTCGAGCAGCTCAAGCTCGTCCGTATTGTGCGGCTGGTCTTCCGCATACGAAATAAGCGCGCCGCCGAGTTCACCCAGGTCGCGGCGCCGATAGTGCTGACCTAGCTCAAGGACGAGAGTTGGTGACACGCGTCGCTCCTGTCCGCACTGCTCCGTTGCGACGCCGCGGCGGGACAGGGTGGCTGCGTGTACGCGCAGGATACGCCCTGCTTGGCGCAGGCTGGGCCACAGCCACACGGGTGATGTGGACGGCACCCGAGGCTGCGTGTGCAGGGCAGATACCCCGCGTTTCCTTGTTGTCGTGGCAACAGCCATGGTCAGAACATACCAGAGTTAGACAACAGATGCAAGACTAGCAACACTTGCGCTTTTGGTTTCGATTGGCCGGGCGTCAATACTTCAGTGGGCACCCGCACAGGCGAACGGGTGTTCGTCCGCAGGCTGCGGGAGCTGGAGAGCGTCGGCGACGAGTTCCTGAATGCCGCCGCGCGCATCATTCAGCGCTGCCGCATCCACGACGAGCGCGTCATGGCCCACGTCCACTTTGACTGGACCGAGGACGAGACGCACGCCGCGCTCGTCCACGACTGCCAGCCGGGGAACCCCTGCAAGCGCCGCTCGTGGCGCTCATCCAAGCGTCGCCGGTGGGGCCGTAATGCGTCGCTCAGGGCGCCCTGCGCGGCAACCAGCGTCGCCCGCGAGAAGCGCGAGCAGTGGAACGAAGAGGAGCCGGCGGACGCCGAGCAGCACGCCAAGGACGCCGAACCGGAACGCGTTGAACGAAGGAACGGAAGCAAGCGCGTCCGCGTCGGCGGCTGCTGGTACCGGACGCGCGACGAGGAGGCCGGCGTGCGCGCCTACACCGCTAACGGTCGCGTCAAACGATTCTGGCACGGCTACTACAGCGGCAAGGCGATCTGCCACTTCACCGGCGGTGCCATCCCCAGCGTTGACTCGGCGAGCACCGTTGAGTGCCACCTCTTCCCGGGGCTGTACGACCGAGTGACGGCGATGGCCGGCAAGCGGCCGGACACCGCGATAGGCGACAAGGGCCTCTCGGTCTCCTCGTGCTTTGAGCACGCCACGACGAACGACACCGCGGCGGTGTTCCCGTGGCGAGGCGGGCCACGGTACGACAGCGCAAGGTTTGACCGCCACGGCGTGAAGCGCTGCGAACACTGCGGCGGCGTTATGTATCAGACGCGATTCTCGGCGAACAACGGGAAGCCGCGTCTATGGTTCCGCTGCACGTTTCAGCTCACCGACGACTGCAAGAAGAGCGAGCAGACGATCTACTGCAGCGAAGAATGGCGCACGCTGCTGCCGCTCCCTCGCACGAACTCCCTGTATCACGAGCTGAAGGAATCGCATCAGGCTTACGAGGGTGTCCACGACTACTGGCGCGACCGCTACCGCGTCGCCGCAGACACGCTCGCAATGCGCCCGAAGGCCGTGGGCCTCGACTGGCACCGTCTGCGCGCGAACGTCGCTTGCCTAGTTGATTGGCTCCGCATCGGCGCGAGAAACGGATGGCTCGGAACCACGCGCTCCGCGCAGCGTTTCAAGGGCACGCGGACGCAGCAGAAAGCGGGCCACGACGCGTCGATGAGCGTCGCCAAAACACGCGCGCGCCAGGGCCTCTACAAACCGTACGGCCTGGCCGCGAAGGAGTCGGGACGTGGGGAGGAGACCCCTCTCAAGCCGCGCCCCGGCGCGCCGCCGGGCAAGTAGCCAGCAGCTTCTAGTCGGACCAGCCGCTCAGGGGATTACCCCTGGGCGGCTTTGCCGTTTCGGCGTCCCCGCACCCACGGAACCCGCTCCCGCCCGGCAACGAGCGCCGGCCCGATGGCGATTTTGCGTTCCGGCCACCATCCGAGCGACCGAGCGCGCCAATTGAGAACTCAAGCGATGACTGTCCGAGAGGCGACGACCGAATCGAACCGATGCAGACGGCTTTGCAGGCCGGAGCAACCGACGGGCTTGCGGGCGTGGCCGTGGCACACTGAGAGCGATGAGCTGGATCCTGACCATCCTTGGCATCGTGCTGCTGATCGTGCTGCACGAGCTCGGGCACTTCGCCGCGGCCAAGGCGGTGGGCATGCGCGTGGAGCGCTTCTCGCTGTTCTTCCCGCCCACGCTTTTGCGTGTGCGTAGGGGCGAGACCGAGTATGCGATCGGCGCGATCCCCGCTGGTGGCTACGTGAAGATCACCGGCATGAGCCCCGAAGAAGTCGGCGATCTCGACCCTGAGGTCGCCAGGCGCGCGTACTACAACCAGAAGCCGTGGAAGCGGATCGTCGTGATCCTCGCCGGTCCCGCCGTCAACATCCTGATCGCGTTTTTGCTGTTCTGGGGGATCCTGTTCAGCGGCAGCCTCGAGGGCGCCGTGTCGCTGGGCAACCTCGACCCGTCGGTGCAGACGCTCGGCTCGCCCAAGGTCGCGTCGGTCGAGCGCGGAAAGCCCGCCGCTGGCGTCCTGGAGCCCGGCGATCAGATCATCGCCGTGGCAGGTCGCCCCGCGACCGAGGAACAGACCATCCAGCGCGTCTCCGCGCACCGCTGCGCGGGAGCCCAGGTCGAAGGCTGCCGGTCCGCCACGCCCGTCGCATTGACCGTCCGCCGTGGCGGGCGCGACATCACACTGTCGGTGTACCCGCGCTACAACGTGCAGGCGAAGCGGATGTTGATCGGCTTCGAGTTCGGCCCGTCGGCCAAGAGCTTTGGCGTGTTCGCCGCCGCCGGCGCGTCCGTCAGCGAGATGTGGCATGTGACCACCCAGACGCTCACCGGCTTCTTCCACGCGCTCACCGAATCCAAGGTCCGCAGCCAGATCTCCAGCATCGTCGGCATCACCGCCGACGCGCACGAAACGGTCGTCGCCGGCTCAGGCTTCGCGCTCGTGTTCCTCGGCTTCATCTCGCTGGTGCTCGCCGTGATCAACCTGTTTCCCTTCCTGCCGCTCGACGGCGGGCACATCCTCTGGTCGGTCGCCGAGAAGCTGCGCGGACGGCGCATCTCGCTGGTGGCCATGTACCGCTACAGCTCGGTCGGGATCGTGCTGCTGCTGTTCCTGGTGATCAACGGCGTCAGCAACGACATCAGCCGGCTGGGCGGCTGACGCCTTTTCGATTTTTATGAAGGGCCTGCCGGCCCCGGCGGGCGAACGCACGTCCAGCTCTTGACCAGCGGTCCCATGCGCTCCGGGCGCGCGGGACCGAACAAGTCTTCGAGCTTGCGGCGGCGCAGCAGCGAGATGTCCTCCCAGGCGCCCGCTGCGCCCGCGCGCCAATAGCGTCTGCGCAGGCCGATCGGCAGCCAGTGCGCAAACGGCAGCAGCGAGTGCGGCTCGATCGGGAACGTGAACGCGGGCGTCTGCACGAACCAGCCGCGCCCCACGCGGCGAATCTCCGCGGCGAAGTCCTCGCGCCGGGCGGGCGGCACATGCTCGATCACGCTCGAGCAGTACACCAGGTCGAACTCGTTGTCAGCGAATGGCAGCCCGTCGGCCGCGTCCGCGCGCACGAACGGCCCAGGGTAGTCGGGGCGCTCGACCAGGTCCACGCCCGTGATGTCCATGTCGGGCTCCAGCGCGCGCAGGCCCAGCGCCCCGCAGCCCACGTCCAGCACTCGCCCGCCCGCCGTTAGCCCCGTAAGCGCGAAGAAGCGCTCGTGGCGGCGCCTGCGGGCGCGGGCAGCCAGGGGAGAGGCGATGCGCGCCAGCGGCCCGCGCGCAGTGGCATAGACGTCCGATGGTCGGCTCTCGCTCGGCTGCACCCTAGAATCAGCCTATGGCCTCCAAGCGCCAGATCCACGTCGGCCCGGTCGCCATCGGCGGTGGCGCGCCCGTCGCCGTGCAGACGATGACCAAGACCGAGACCGCCAACCTGCAGGCGACCATGGACCAGATCCGCACCGTCGCCGACGCCGGCGCCGACATCGTGCGCGTGGCGGTGCCGCGCGAGCAGGACGCCGAGGCGCTCAAGACGATCGTGGCCGAGTCGCCGATCCCGATCATCGCCGACATCCACTTCAACCACACGCTCGCGCTCAAGGCCATCGAGGCCGGCGCCCACTGCGTGCGGTTGAACCCTGGCAACATTGGCGGCCCCGAGAAGGTCGCCGAGGTGATCGCCCTGGCCAAGCAGCGCGGCACGCCGCTGCGCGTCGGCGTCAACTCCGGCTCGCTGCCCAAGCACCTGCGCCAGCTCGAGTACGACAACCCCGTCGAGGCGCTCGTCACCGCCGCCATCGAGACCGTCCAGCTGATGGAGCGACTGGACTTCGACAACTTCAAGGTTTCCATGAAGTCCACCTCCGTGCCCAACACGATCGCCTCCAACCGTATGCTCTCCCAGCGGATCCCCTACCCGCTGCACCTGGGCGTCACCGAGGCCGGCACCAAGTGGTCTGGCTCGCTCAAGTCCGCCGTCGGCCTGGGCACGCTGCTCGCCGACGGGATCGGCGACACGATCCGCATCTCGCTGTCCACCTTCCACGCCGAGGATGAGGTCAAGGTCGCCTGGGAGATCCTCAAGGCGCTCAAGCTGCGCCAGCGCGGCCCCGACCTGATCGCCTGCCCCACCTGCGGGCGCCTGCAGTTCGACATGGACAGCGTCGTTGCCGAGGTCGAGCGGCGCCTGGAAGCCTACGAGGACCCGATCGAGGTGTCCGTGCTCGGCTGTGCAGTCAACGGCATCGGCGAGGCCCGCCACGCCGACTTCGGCATCACCGGCGCCAAAGACATGGGCATGATCTACTCCAAGGGCGAGCCGCTCAAGAAGGTCCCCACCGCCCAGCTCGTCGACGAGCTGTTCAAGGAGATCGACCGCTACTACGCCGCCGGCAAGACCGTCCAGCGCGACGAGGCCGCCGCCGCCGACGCGCGCCAATGGCTGGCCGACAACGAGGACGCAACCGCCATGACGCCCGAGCGGATCGCCGCCATGGAAGCCGCCGCGGCGCAGGAGGACGCGAGCGCCAGCGCAGTGCTCGATTCGATGCTCAGCGGCGCCGGCCCGGTGGCCCCTGCGGGGGCGCCCGCTGCCAACGGCGGCGACGGTACTCCCGGCGCTAGCGCCAATCCGGTTGTCCTCGACGAGACCGTATCGCCGGTCGCCGGCCGGCGCTTCAGCCGCAACTGAACCGCCCGCGGTCCGTTCACCGCGAACGCACGCCGGCGCGAAGCGCCTCTCTAAAAATCGTTCTACGAAGCCGCCGCGAAGCGCTCCGCAACCTTCGCCCAGTTGACCACGTTCCACCACGCGTCGATGTAGTCGGGGCGACGGTTCTGGTACTTGAGGTAGTAGGAGTGCTCCCATACGTCTACGCCCAACAGCGGCGTCTTGCCGTCTGAGATCGGGCAGTCCTGGTTGGCCGAGCCGACCACCGCCAGACTGCCGCCATCGAGCACCAGCCACGACCAGCCCGAGCCGAACTGGTTGACGCCCGTTTCCTTGAGCTTGGCCTGGAAGTCCGAGAAGGAGCCAAACGCGGAGCCGATCGCGTCCGCCAGCGCGCCGGCGGGCTCGCCGCCGCCGTCCGGACTCATGTTCTCCCAAAACAGCGTGTGGTTGTAGTGGCCGCCGCCGTTGTTTTTGACCGGCCCTTTCTTGTCGCCGAGGCTGTCCAGGTTCTTCAGCACGTCCTCGATCGGCTTGTCCGCCCACTCCGTGCCCTGCAGCGCTGCGTTGACCTTGTCCACATATGCCTGGTGGTGCTTGTCGTGGTGGAATTCCATCGTCGCCTTGTCGATGTGCGGCTCGAGCGCGTCGTAGGCGTAGGGGAGCGGCGGGACGGTGTAGGCCATGGGGGCTCCTTCGGGGGTCGGGTCGCAGGGTCGAGGGTCAGCGCTGTTCTATCAAAGGGCGCCAGGGCGCTCGGGGCGCATATGCTCTGATTGTGACAAGCACGCCCGCGCGCCCCTCTCCGCCCAAGCAGGCCGGCGCCAAGGCCAGCCGCCCCGGCCGGCCCGCCGCCGCCACGCGCGAGGACGTCATGGCGCTCGCCACCAGGCGCTTCCTCGCTGGCGAGCGCGTCGACATGCAGGGGATCTCGCGTGAGCTCGGCCTCGCGCGGGCGACCATGCACCGCTGGTTTGGCACACGCGAGGTGCTGCTCGGCGAGGTGCTAGGCGAGATGGCCGAACGGCGCCTGGAGGAGATCAGGCATGAGGAGACAACCCAGGGGGCCGTCGGGCTCCTGGACGTCTTCGAGCGCTTCAATCGCGATCTCGCTGCTACGAAGGGCTTGGGCATCTGGCTGGCACAGGAGCAGGAGCGCGCCCTGCGCATCCTCACCTCCAGCGGCGGCAACGTGCAGCCGCGCACCGTCGCCGTGGTGCAACGCATGATCGAGGAGGAGGCCGAGGCGGGTAGGCTCGTCCCGGTGGTCGCACCCGAAGCGCTCGCCTTCGCCATCGTGCGTCTGGCCGAGTCGTTCCTTTACAACGACGCCCGCTTCGGTATCCGCGGCGAAATCGAGCGGCTGCGCGAGGTCGAGGCCGCTCTGCTGGGGGTCGCCGAGACGTAGGTCGCCGCGCCCCCCGGGCACGTCCGGCCGCGCCTGCGCGGCCGTGCAGGCGCCCCGTTTGCGACTTTTCCACTGGAATGTCTACAATTTGCGGCAGGGCCGTTGCTCCCCGCCTTGCCTGTCCCCTCTTGCGGGGCGGGGAGCGCGGTCTGTCCTGTCGACGAGGTCGACCAGGATCGGCCGGCAGGTCCCGCGCCCGACCCGCCAGCTGAGGCATTCAGCGCGAATTGTCTCTACCATCTGGTAGACACAGCGGCGCACGCCGTGGGGGCGGGCCGCACGAGGGAGTAAGGAGAGACCATGCATCAAGGAGCGAGAGATGGTTCGATCGCTGCTGTGCGCCTGCGCGCCAGGCTGCTCGCGATCGTAGGTGCCGCTGCGCTGAGCGCGGTCGCCGGCGGGCTCGCCGCGGGCACCGCTCAGGCGACGGTCAAATCGTCCAAGGCCGTCTGGCTGTGCAACGCCAACAAACCCGCCAACCCGTGCCTGACCAGCGAGGAAACCACGGTCGTGCAGACAGACGGAGACACCTCGATCGAAAAAGTCAAGAAAGCGGCGAGGCCGATCGACTGTTTCTACGTCTACCCGACCGTCAGCGAACAGCCGACCGAAAACGCCAACCTGGAAATCGAACCGCAGGAGACACAGGTCGCGATCGACCAGGCGTCGCGCTTCTCCCAGGACTGCAGGGTGTTCGCACCGATGTACCCGCAGATCACGCTCGCCGCGCTCAATAGCGGCAAACCCGTCAGCCCCACGGCATCGATCACGGCCTACCTGGGCGTGGTCAAGGCCTTCGAGGAATACCTGACCAAGTTCAACAAGGGCCGCGGCTTCGTCCTGATCGGGCACTCCCAGGGCGCTCTGCTGCTCAAGCAGCTGATCAAAGAATTCATCGACCCCAACCCCGCCCTGCGCAAACAACTGGTCTCCGCCGTGCTGCTCGGCGGCAACGTGCTCGTGCCCGAAGGCAAACTCGTCGGCGGCGACTTCCAGAACGTCCCCGCCTGCCAGGCCGCCGCGCAGACCGGCTGTGTGATCGCCTACTCGTCGTTCCTGAAAGAACCGCCCGAAGGCTCGTTCTTCGGTCGCGCGCAGAGCCCGCTGCTGGACCCCGGCGCCACCAACGAAGGCATGCAGGTGCTGTGCGTCAACCCGACACTGCTCAGCCAGAATGGAGGGACAGGGCCGCTGCTGCCCTACGCCTCCACCACGCCCTTCCCGGGCACGCTGGGCTTCTTCCAGGAATCGCCCACCGGATCCACCCCCTGGGTGGCCTCGCCCGGCGAGTACAGCGCGCAGTGCCACGACGAAAACGGCGCCAGCTTCCTGCAGATCAACCCCGTCGGCACAGCCGTCGACCCGCCTGAATTCGTCAAGGAAGAGCTCGGACCCGACTGGGGCCTGCACCTCTATGACGTCAACATCGCGCTTGGCAACCTCGTAAAGACGGTCGCCATCCAGTCACAGGCGTACATGTTCGAAAACTAGGCTCCGCGCCTTTCGCGCCAAGCCTGCCCAGCCAGACCGACCCGGCCAGCCCAACACGCTGGCCGGGTCGGCGACGCGTCGTCGCCGCTGGGGTATACGCTCCCGCGACGGCCGGCGCGCGCTCCCGTGGGGCGGGGGAGATACGTCGGCGCAGCTGACCCCACGACACCGAATCGAACATGACCCGCCTCTCCGAGTACCTCCTTCCCACCGAGAAGCAGCCGCCAGCCGACGCCGAGGCGCTGTCGCACAAGCTGATGGTCCGTGCCGGGCTGGTGCGCCAGATGGGCGCAGGCATGTGGACGTGGCTGCCCGCCGGCTGGCGCGTGCACCAGCGCGTCGTCGCGATCATCCGCGAGGAGATGGACGCGATCGGCGCCCAGGAGATGCTGATGCCAGTGCTCCAGCCCGCCGATCTCTGGCGCAAGACCGGGCGCATCGACATCGAGGAGCTGTTCAAGCTGACCGACCGCAAGGGATCTGAGCTCGTGCTCGCGATGACCCACGAGGAGGCCGTCACCTTCCACATCGCCCAGACCGTGCGTTCCTATCGCGACCTGCCGCTGATCGTCTACCACTTCCAGGTCAAGGAGCGCGACGAGCCGCGCCCGCGCGCCGGCGTGCTGCGCACGCGCGAGTTCATCATGAAGGATGCCTACAGCTTCGACCGCGACCAGGCCGGCCTGGAGGTCAGCTATGCGCGCCACGTCGGAGCCTACGACCGCATCATGGAGCGCACCGGGCTGCGCTTCTATCGCGTCGAGGGTGACGTGGGGATGATGGGGGGGACCGGCGCGCACGAGTACATGGCCCCGTGCGCCGCCGGCGAGGACGAGATCGTGCTCGGCGAGAACTATGCCGCCAACGTCGAGGTCGCGCTCGCCAGCCCAGGGGTCGAGAAGGTCGGCGACGAGTACTTCAAGGACGGCCAGCCGCTGACGCTCGAGACGGCGATCGAGATCGGCAACATCTTCAAGCTCGGTACCCGCTACTCAGAGCCGCTCGGCGCGCGCTACCTGGACGAGCACGGCGTCGAGCAGCCCATCTGGATGGCCTCCTACGGGATCGGTCCCGCGCGCATCGTGGCCGCAGCCGTCGAGCAGTTCGCCGACGAGCACGGGATCTCCTGGCCGCGCGCGCTCGCCCCGTTCGAGGTCCACCTCGTGGGCATCGGCAAGGCCGGCTCGCCCGAGCGCGAGGCCGCCGAGGGCCTGTACGCGACGCTGGTCGCCGGCGGCGTGGACGTTCTCTATGACGACCGCGACGCAGGCCCCGGTGAGAAGTTCGCAGACGCCGAGCTACTCGGCTGCGCGCTGCGCTTGACCGTCGGGCGGCGAGCGTTGGAGTCCGGGCAGGTCGAGGTCCAGCTGCGCCGTGGGCGGCGCGAGGGCGCGCCGCTTGAGCTGCACGGCGAGGCGCACGAGCTGCTGGGCGCGCTGGCCGAGCAGCTGCGCGATCTGCCCTGACGGCCGCCGCAAGGACGTCCGCCCGCCCGTTTGCGCAGCCTGCGACGGGGAATACTCCTTGTAGTGCCATTTGATACATCTGGGCACATATGCCTACAATTGCCGCTCAACAGCGGCACGTGCCGCAAGGGGCTTGCCGCGAGAGCAAGGAGGAGAGATGGATCATCCGATGACAGGACGTCGCTGGCGCGTGCTCGCGCTGGCCGCGCTGTGCGCAGCGGCGCTGGCCGCCATGGCGGTCATGGCAGCCGCGGCGTCCGCTGAAACGACGTGGCTGTGCAAGCCAGGGCTCGCCAGCAACCCGTGCCTGAACAGCGAGGAAACCACCGTCGAGCTGCCCAACGGCAAGAGCCTGATCGAAAAGGCACAACCGGCGAAGAACCCGCCGATCGACTGCTTCTACGTGTATCCCACGGTCAGCAGCCAGTTGACCGAGAACGCCAACGAAGAAATCGACCCCGAAGAGGTCGCCATCGCCGAAAGCCAGGCGTCGCGCTTCTCGCAGGTCTGCAAGCTGTATGCGCCGATATATCCCCAGCTGACGATCCCCGCGATCAACACACCCGGCGGCGTCACGCCGGAAGGGGCCGCTAAGGCCTACATCGGCGTGGTGAGCGCCTTCGAGGAATACCTCGCCCGCTTCAACAAGGGACGCGGCTTCGAGCTGATCGGCCACTCGCAGGGCTCGGCGATGCTCGAGCAGCTGATCAAAGAACAGATCGACCCCAACCCTACGTTGCGAAAGCAGCTCGTCGGCGCGATCGTGCTCGGCGGCAACGTGATCGTGCCCGAAGGCAAGAACGTCGGCGGCTCGTTTAAGACCGTGCCCGGCTGCCAGTTCGCCGGCGAGACCGGGTGCGTGATCGCGTACTCGAGCTTCCTCAAAGAACCGCCCAACCCGTCGCTTTTCGGCAGGCCCGAAAGCCCGCTGGGGGCGCTCGGCGGCGGCGCCGAAGGTGTCGAACACCCGCAGGTGCTGTGCGTCAACCCGACGCTGCCCGTGCAGGCGCCGCTGGCCGGGCCGGCGCTTTCCTACTACCCGACGCTGAACGCATACGGGGGCAAATTCCCAGGCCTGCTGGGGGCCGTCGTACAGGCGCCCAAAGCATCCACGCCGTGGGTGGCCGCGCCGGCTGAGTACTCGGCCAAGTGCGAAGCTCGCAACGGGGCCAGCTGGCTGCAGCTGAACCTCAACAGCGAAAGCGACTCGCGCGAACGCATCCTCGAAACGCTCGGGCCACTGTGGGGCACCCACCTGGTCGACGTGAACGTCGCACTGGGCGACCTCGTGCCCGCGGTCGGCCTGCAGGGAGCGGCCTACCTGCTGACCCACCACTGTCACGCACGGCGGCTGGCCGCTCTCCGGCGTGCCCGATCGGCGCGCCGGAGGCCGCCACCGCGCAGAGCGCCGCTGCGCAGCCCTGTGTCGGCGCCATATACGCTCGACCGTTCGTGAGACCGCTTCGCCTGCTCGGCCTCGACCGCTCCGGCCCGCCCGCGCCCCAGACGCAGGCCGGCCAGCCGCTGCGGCCGTGGACGATCCCCAACGCGATCGGTTTTGCCCGCCTGGCACTGCTGCCGGCCTTCCTGGTCGTCGTGCTGAGCAGCTCAGACGGCGTGGGCGCGCCCCAGGCGACGCTGTTCGCGGTGATCGGCTGGGGCGACTACGCCGACGGAATAGCCGCGCGCGTGACAGGTCAATACAGCCGTCTGGGCGCGCTGATGGACCCCGTGACCGACCGTCTGCTGGTGATCAGCGGGGTGGCCGTCACGTGGCGCTTTGGCCTGCTGCCGCGCTGGGCGCTCGCGCTGCTGGCCGCCCGCGAGCTGGCGATGCTGGCGCTCGGGCGCTACGGCCTCGGCCGCGGTGTGGAGCTGCGCATCAACTGGCCCGGACGGCTGGCGGTGGCGCCGGTGATGGGCTCGTTCTTCTTCGCCATGGCCGGCCTCGGCGGCCTCGGCGAAGTTCTGCTGTACGTCGGGCTCGCGCTGGCGCTGGCCGCGAGCGTGTTGTATGCACGCTCGTGGCTTGCCCAACTGCACGCCAAGCCCGAGCCCTAAGGGTCGGTCCAGCCCTCAAGCTCAACCTGACCTTTTGGTCTATACTGCGCCACCTGGCTGGTTGGCGCCGGCGCTTTGCGCGTCGTGTCCCTCCAGCGCAAGCACGCGAGAGGAGAAGCAGCCAACTATGGACGAGACGTTTCCCGACCTCGGTGCGCTGACCGACGTCGAACTCAAAGACGTGATCCGCCAGCTCACAGAGGAGGAGACCGAGATCTCCTACCGGCGGCGTATCTTGCACGGCAAGATCGACATCCTGCGCGCCGAGCTGGTCAACCGCCTGCGCAACAAGCACGAGGGCGGCGAGATCTCGATCACGGGCGAGGACGTGCAGCGCCTGACCGACATCCTCGCGGGCGGAGGCGCGGGCGACCCGCAGCCCGACGCCTCGGCGTGAGCCGCGGCGCGACTGGCTGATGGCCGTGCACTGCACCGAGTGCGGTTTCGTCAACAGCGAGGGCGCCAACTACTGCCAGCGCTGTGGTGCGCTGCTCCAGCGCGACGAGGCCGGCGGCGGGGCGGCCGGGGGGGACCCGGTGACGGCAACCTATGTGATCGACGACCAGACCGGCGAGCTCGTGCCGGTGGAGCTCGGGCAGGTCACTGCGCACGGGCCAGCGCTCGTCATCCGCGCGGGCGGAGGGCGCGTGGGCGAGAGCTTTGCTGTGGAGGGCGAGCGCATGAGCATAGGACGGCGCCCGGACTCGGCGATCTTCCTCGACGACGTGACCGTCTCACGCGACCACGCGCTGCTGATCAACCGCGGCGACCAGTGGCATCTGGACGACTGCGGCTCGCTCAACGGCACCTACGTCAACCGCACGCGGATCGACTCCCAGCGCCTGGACGACGGCGACGAGGTGCAGATCGGCAAGTACAAGCTCACCTTCCACGCCCGCTGATGGCAGCCCAGGCGACACCCGCAGACGCCCCGCCGCCCGCCCAGCTGGACCTTGGGCCGGCCGACCAGGAGCTGGCCGAGGCGGCCGAGCTGGCCAAGCGCAAAAAGTCGCTGACGATCGGTGCGGTGTGCAAGGCGCTCGCGCAGGAGTTCCCCGACGTGTCGATCTCCAAGATCCGCTACCTGGAGGACCAGAAGCTGCTCACGCCGCGGCGCACCCCCGGCGGCTACCGCCTCTACACCCAGGGCGACGTGGCGCGCCTGCGCACGATCCTGCGCATGCAGCGCGACGAGTTCCTGCCGCTGCGGGTGATCCGCCAAGAGCTTGCCGCAGGGCGCTCAGGCGATGCCCCGCCGGCGCCCGGACGCCCGGCGCGGGAGGGTATGCGCACGTGGCGGGCGAGCATGAGCGTGGGTCAGGGCGCGGGCGCGCTGTACTCGCTCGCCGACGTGCTCGAGGAGACCAAGGCCGACGCCGGGCTGGTGCGCGAGCTGGAAGAGTACGGCGTGGTCAAGGGCGAGATGCGCGGCGGCGTGCGCTACTTCGACGAGACCGAGCGCGAGATCGTCGCCGCGGTGGCCGAGCTCGCGCGCTACGGCGTGGGCGGGCGCAACCTGCGCGTCTTTCGCTCGTCGGCCGACCGCGAGGCCAACCTGCTCCAGCAGATCCTCGCGCCGGCCCTGCGCTCGCGCAACCCGCAGCGACGCAAGGAGGCGGTCGAGGCGCTGGAGAACCTCGCCGCGGTGGCCACCCACCTCAAGCACCTGCTGCTAATCCGCGACCTGCGCAAGATCGTCCGCTGACGCCCGATGACCGGCGCATCTCTGCGCTCGCTCGTCCGCGAGATACCCGACTTTCCCAAGCCGGACATCGGCTTCAAGGACATCACGCCGCTACTCGCCGACTCGCGCGCGCTGGCAGCGGCGGTGCGGGGGCTGGCCGAATACGCGCGGCCGCTGAATGTCGACTGCGTGGTGGCGGCCGAGGCGCGCGGCTTTCTGCTCGGGCCAGCGCTCGCGCTGGAGCTCGGCGCGGGCTTCGTGCTGGCGCGCAAGCCCGGCAAGCTGCCGTATGAGACGGTCAGCGCTGAATATGAGCTGGAGTACGGCGCGGGACAGCTGGAGCTGCACACCGATGCGGTGGCGGCGGGCAGGCGGGTGCTCGTGCACGACGACCTGCTGGCGACGGGTGGCACGGCTGCGGCTCTGTGCGAGCTGGTGCAGCAGCTCGGCGGCGAGGTCGTGGGCTGCGGCTTTCTGATCGAGCTGGCCTTCCTGGGAGGCCGCGAGCGCCTTGCGGGGCACGACGTGCACGCGCTGCTCACCTACGATTCTTAGGTGGCCACGGCGAGTGCCAGCCGCGTGATCGCGGCGCCGCTTGAGGACCTGTGGGATCTGATCGGCGACCCGCATCACCTGCCGCGCTGGTGGCCGCGCGTGGAGCGCGTCGAGGACGTCCACGACGGCGCGTTCACCGAGGTGATGAAAACGAAGAAGGGCAAGCTGGTGCGCGCCGACTTCCAGCTGCTCGACGCCGACGAGGCGACGCGGACGCTGCGCTGGGAACAGCGGGTGCAGGGCACGCCCTTCGAACAGGTGCTGGCATCCTCGCTGACCGAGGTGCGCCTGCAGGCCGCCGAGGGCCAGGCGGGCACGCGCGTGACGATCGAGTTGCAACAGGAGCTGCGGCGCAGGCAGTCATATGCGCTGATGAGCGGGGCTCCCAAGCTGGGCTCCTACCTGGTGCGTCGGGCGACGCGGTCGACGATCGAGCAGGCACTCGAGGCTCTGGCGGCGATCAGTGCCTGACGGGTCGATGCGCTGGTGGGGCTGGGGCGACCCTGCCCATGCCCCCACGCTGGGTGCGCGCGAGCTGGCCTTCCTGGCCGACACGATCGGGCTCGCGCCGGCGCCCCGGCCCCCGGTGGCGCTCGGACGGGTGCGGCTGGCGCCGAGCGCGCTGCCCGCGGGGGTGCTCGATCGGCTGCGCGCGATCGTGGGATCGGGCGGCGTACGCGACGACCATGCAGAACGCGTGGCGCATGCGGCCGGCAAGGGCTACCCGGATCTGGTGCGCATGCGCGCGGGCGAGCCCCAGGGGGCGCCCGATGCGGTGGTGCGCCCGACTGGGCACGACCAGGTGCGCGCGGTGCTCGAGCTGTGCGGGCAGGCATCGCTTGCGGTGGTGCCGTTCGGGGGCGGCACCAGCGTGGTGGGTGGCGTTGCGCCGCTGCGCGGCGAGCACGGCGCGGCGATCGCGCTGGACATGGGCGCGATGGGCGCGGTGCTCGCGCTGGACCGCCGCTCGCATACCGTCAAGGTGCAGGCAGGCATGCGGGCGGCGGCGTTGGAGCGCCATCTGGCCGCTCGCGGCCTGACCCTGGGGCACTTCCCGCAGTCCTTCGAGTACGTGTCGCTGGGCGGCTGCGCGGCCACGCGCTCGGCCGGGCAGGCCTCGACGGGCTATGGGGCGATCGACAAGATGGTGCTCGGCCTGCGCTTGGCAGCGCCCGCGGACGACATCGAGCTGGCGGCCGTGCCGGCCAGCGCGGCAGGGCCCTCGCTGCGCCAGCTGCTGGTCGGCTCGGAGGGCACGCTGGGGGTCATCTCAGAGCTTGACCTGCGCGTGCGCCGGGCGCCGGCGCAGCGCGTCTATGAGGGCATCTTCTTTACCGCCTTCGCAGCGGGCGCGGAGTGGCTGCGTGAGCTGGCCTGCCAGCACGCGCTGCCGGATGTGGCGCGCCTGTCAGACGAGCCCGAGACTGCGATGTCGCTGGCGCTGGCGGGCGCGGGCGGCGTCAAGGGACGGCTGGGGCGCGCGTATGTCAACGCGCGCGGCTATCGCGGGGGCTGCCTGGCGATCGTAGGCGTGGAGGGCACGCGCGAGGACGTCGCCTTCCGGCGCGAGCGCGCGCTGTCGCTGGCGCGCCGCTTCGGCGGACTGCCGGTGGGCCGTTCGCCCGGGCAGGCGTGGCTGCGCGCGCGCTACTCGGCGCCCTACCTGCGCGACGAGCTGCTCACGCGCGGGGTGATGGTGGAGACGCTCGAGACGGCCGCCCAGTGGTCGGGCCTGCACGAGCTGCACCGCGAGGTCGCGGCGGCGATCGGCCAGGCGCTGCACGCATGCGGCACGCCCGGCCTGGTGATGTGTCACCTGTCGCACGTGTACGAGAGTGGCGCATCGCTGTACTTCACGTTCCTGGCGCGCCAGCGCGAGGGCGATGAGATCGGCCAGTGGCGCGCGGTCAAGGACGCGGCCAGCGAAGCGATTCTGGCCAACGGCGCGACGATCACCCACCACCACGCGGTGGGCGTCGATCACGCGCGTTTCATGGAGCGAGAGGTCGGCGCGGGCGGCCTGGCGGCGCTGCGCGCGCTCAAGGCGCAGCTGGACCCGGCGGGCATCATGAACCCGGGCAAGCTGCTCGGCTGACTCAGCCGCTGCCGAGGCTAAACGGCCCGCGCAGGACTACCAGCCCGGGGTGGGTGGGGTGTTCGCTGGTCTCGCGCGTGAGCAGGACTTCTTTGAATTCGCCGGCGTTGGCGGGTAGCGACGCGGCGCCTTCCAGGCGCTGGTTGGTGCCGACGGGCGGGCTCTTGCTGAGGGGCAGCGCGCTGGTGTGGTTGTTGTATAGCCAGATCGCGTAGTAGAAGCCGTGCGAGGGCGCGAGGTGCTCGGCGGCGATCACGAACGCGAGTTTGCCGCTTTCGGAGACGACCTCCAGCGCGCCGATGCTCCTGCTTTTCGGGTCGGGGGAGTGCAGGGCCACGCGCTCGGTCACGGTGGCCCCGCCCGTGCTGGTGGTCTTGGTGGTGCTCGTAGACGTGCTGGCGGTCTTCTTGGGATGCGAGCTGCCGCCGCCGCTGGTCAGCAGGATGACGGCGACGGCGATCACCACGACGATCGCTGCGAGCAGCAGCGCGCCGCCTAGCCGCGAGCTCGGCAGCGAGCCCGATGGCGTTCCCGCCACCCTCCCGGCGAGCCCAGCCTCGGCTGCCTGCCCCTGCGCGAACGCCTGCGCGCTGCTGACGGCCGGCGCGATGGCGGGCGCGGCGGGTCCGGCGGGGACGTCTGGCAGCGCGCCGTCGGCCAGCTGCGTGAGCTCGGCGGAGATGGCCAGCGCCCACGCGCGACCGGGTTCGGAGGCCGCCAGGAAGGTGCGCGTGGCCAGGCGCTCGGCGACGCTCTCCTGGCCGAGCAGGTAGTCGCCGATCTCCTGGCGGCGCTCGGCGGTCAGCTCGCGCGCGTGGCGCGGTGCGAGCACGGCGAGGGCGGCGTGGGCGCGGGCGCGCACGGCGGACTCGGGGATGGCCAGCATGGCTGCGACCTCGGCATACCTCTTGCGCTGGCGCAGCAGGAGCGACAGCGCTGCGCGCTGGTCGGGTGGCAGCTCGTCCAATCGGCTCATCGTGTGTGTCAGCCGCCTGCCAGGCGGTGGGGGAAAGCCCACGACGGCGATCGCCCGGCACGGCTGTAGCGCGTGATCCTAAGCTATCGTGGCGGCGGAATGCCGATCCCGAGCGCCGAGCAGATCAACGCGGTGCTGCAGGGCTTCGATCGCCTGTATGGATTGCGCATGCTGGAGTGCTCGGAGGAGCGGGTGCGCGCGGAGGTGGATGTGCGCCCGGAGATCTGCCAGCCCTACGGGCTGGTCCACGGCGGCATGTACGCGTCGATCGCGGAGTCGATGACCTCGCTGGTGACGGGGATGAGCGTGCTCGAGCAGGGCGAGCTGGCGATGGGGCTGTCCAACAACACGAGCTTTCTGCGCCCGATCACCAAGGGCGTGGTCCACGCGCACGCCACGCGCGTGCACCGCGGCCGCACGACGTGGGTGTGGGACGTGCGCTTCAGCGACGACGCCGACCGCACGTGCGCGCTGACGCGGATGACGATCGCGGTTCGTCCGCAGCGGAGCTAGGCACAGGTCTCCTGCCGGCCGCCCGCAGCGAGGCTGAGCTTAGGGCAGCGGACGCGGTGCGCTGGGCAACTGCAGCTGCAGGGGCTTGGTGATGAAGTCGGTGGTGGGCAGCGCGGGCGCGAGCGGCGATTCGGGCGCGGCGCTGCGGTTGATCGGCACGGCCGTGCGGGCGGCCGCCAGGGCCAGGCGCGCGTTGTCTGCGTAGATGTCGACGACGACTGGCCCGGTGGCGAAGGCGACCGTACGCCCGCCGCGCGAGAAGACGGCGGTGACGCCCCGCAGCGCCACGCTGGAGTGCGCGGCTGCGCGGCCGGGCAGGAAGCTGTTGTTGGGCGAGGTGATCACGCTGAGCGGCGCGACGCAGGTGGCCTGGCCGCCTTCGACGCAGTTGCCGTACTCGATCCGGTAGGCGCCGCCGGGGTCGTGCGCGGCTTCGCTGACGGCGAGCCGATCGAAGGAGCCGCCCAGCCAGTAGACG
Organism: uncultured Solirubrobacteraceae bacterium; assembly: GCA_963734225.1. Classification (GTDB taxonomy): domain Bacteria; phylum Actinomycetota; class Thermoleophilia; order Solirubrobacterales; family Solirubrobacteraceae; genus Palsa-744. Next base: position 353,774 of record CAVTGI010000017.1, on the reverse strand, counting down.
GGGTAGGGCGAGATGATCAGGCTCTCGAGGTTGTTGTGGGGGATCGGCTGGGTCTGCAGGGTGTTGGCGCAGGCGCCGAGCGAGAGCGCGCACAGGCAGGCGAGGATCGCGAGGGCGGGGCGCACGTGGGCGCACATTAATGGGATCCCACCCACCACCCCGCCCACCACGCTGCCGCCTACCCGCGATAGCGGTTGGTGATGGGCATGCGCCGGTCGCGCCCGAAGGCGCGCGCGGTGATCTTGATGCCGGGCGGCGCTTGGCGGCGCTTGTACTCGGCGAGGTCAACGAGCCGGATGGTGCGCTCGACGTCGTGCTCGGGCAGGCCGGCGGCGATCAGCTGCTCGCGGCTTTGGTCAAGCTCGATGTAGCCGTGCAGGATGCGGTCGAGCAGCTCATAGGCCGGCAGCGAGTCCTCGTCGCGCTGGTCGTGCCTGAGCTCGGCCGAGGGGGCCCGGGCGATGACGGTGTGGGGAATGGGGCTGCGCGCCTGCGGCGCTCCGCCTGGCGGCGGCTGCGCGGAGGCGCTGTCGCCGGGCTCATTGCGCCACTGCTGGCGTGCTCCGGCAGCGCCGGCGGGCGAGTTGCGCCACTCGCACAGGCGATAGACGAGCGTCTTTGGCACGTCCTTGATCACGGCGAAGCCTCCGGCGAGGTCGCCGTACAGGGTGGTGTAGCCGACGGACATCTCGGACTTGTTGCCGGTGGCGAGCACGAGCCAGCCGAACTTGTTGGACAGGGCCATCAGCAGGTTGCCGCGGATGCGCGCCTGCAGGTTCTCCTCGGTGAGGTCGGGCGGTAGGCCGGCGAAGCGCTCGCGCAAGAGCTCCTGGTAGGCGTCCATGGCCGACTCGATCGGCAGCTCGATGGCGTCCACGCCGAGCGCGCGGGCGAGCGAGCGCGCGTCGTTCTGGGTTTCGGCAGAGGAATACGGCGAGGGCATAATCGTGGCGCTGACGCGCTGTGCGCCGAGCGCGTCGACGGCCAGGCAGGCGACGAGCGCGGAGTCGATGCCGCCGGACAACCCGAGCACGACGTGCTGGAAGCTGTTCTTTTGCACGTAGTCGCGCAGCCCGAGCGTGAGGGCGGCGTAGACCTCGGCCTCGGTGGGCGCGAGCAGCTCGGCCATGGCTTGGCCGGTGGCAGGCGTGGGTGCGGCGTGGGTGACGGCTGGCAGCGCGGGCAGGACGATGGCGCGTCCCGCCGAGCGCCGGGCGGCGGGACGCTGGCTGGAGTCGCGCAACCGCGCTGCGGCGGCGGCGTCGAGGTCGACGTCGCACACGAGCAGCTCCTCCTGGAACTGGGTGGCGCGCGCGATCATGGCGCCGGTGTGGTCGAGCACGCAGGAGTGCCCGTCGAAGACGAGCTCGTCCTGGCCGCCGACCAGGCCGCAGAAGGCGACGCAGGCGATGTTGTCGCGGGCGCGCTGGGCGAACATGCGCTCGCGCTCTGCCCCCTTGCCGGCGTGGTAGGGCGAGGCGGAGATGTTGGCGATCAGCGTGGCGCCGGCGAGCGCCTCCTCGCTGGCGGGCGGCCCGGGCTCCCAGATGTCCTCGCACACGGTCACGCCGATTCGCTGGGCGCCGATGTCGATGACGGCGGCCCCGGGCCCGACCTGGAAGTAGCGCTGCTCGTCAAAGACGCCGTAGTTGGGCAGGTAGACCTTGCGGTAGATCGCATGGACCTTGCCGTCGGCGAGCACGGCGGCGGCGTTGTAGACGTCCTCGGCGCGCTCGGGGAAGCCGACGATCGCGATCAGCCCGCGCGCGTCGGCTGCCACCTCCCGCAGGGCGGCTGCGGAGTCTGCGAGGAAGTGCTCCTTGAGCAGCAGGTCCTCGGGCGGATAGCCGGTCAGGGCCAGCTCGGGAAACAGCACGAGGTCGGCCTGCGCGTCGCGAGCGGCGCGCATCCCCTCGCGGATGCGCTGCGCGTTGCCGGCGATGTCGCCGACGGTGGCGTTCATCTGGCAGAGAGCCAGTCTCAAAGTGCCCCTGAACACCCATGGTTACTGGCTGAAGTGCTCGCCAGGGCACCAAGAGGGCACCAATAATCGTTCACGAACGCAGTGAGGAAACGCGGGGCGTCGACTGCCGGTCGGGTCACGCGAGGGATCGTATCCACGCCCTGACGTTCCATCTGGGTGGGTATCGTGCGCCGCGTGGAAGCAGCGGCTGGGTCTATTTGCCGGCGGGGCGCCGCGTCCGGCCAGCGTTGCCTGTGCCGCCGCGCTTCTCAAGGTTGAAGATCGTCTGCGGCAGCTTGGGCACGGAGCCCGGCGCCGGAACGTTGACGGGCTTGGGGGGCGTTTTGGGAGGAGAGTTAGACACGTGCGCCTCAGCGTGCGCTGGCAGGCTTTCTGGTCGAGCCTGGAACGCTCGCAGAGGACTTCTTCGCGGATGCTCGGGCGCCGTTCACCCGGCTCGTGGCCGCTTTGCGCGGTTTGCTGGGCACGACGCCCGCTGCGCGCGCAAGCGACGCGATCGCCCACTTGAGGTCGCCGGCGATCGCCTCAAGGTCGGGCAGCGCGTCGTAGTCGCCGAGCAGGCCAAAGCCGAGGTGGCCGTCGTAGCTCATCACGGCGATGCCCAGCGCCTGGCGCTGCGCGAGCGGAACAACGGGGTAGAGCACCTGCAGGCGGCGCCCGAGCAAGTACAGCGGAAACTGGGGTCCGGGCACGTTGGTGACGACGAGGTTGAAGAACGGCTGGCGCGCCTGCAGGCGGGCGGCCTGGCTGAGGATCGTGGGCGGGGCGAAGCCGGCGAGGTTGGTGAGCACCTGCGCCCCGACCGCCTGGCCGGACTTCTTCAGGTCCTCCATCGCGGCGGCGATCTTGTGCAGGCACTCGGCCGGGTTCTCCACGCCTACTGGCAGGGGAGCCCACATGGCAGCGACCTGGTTGCCCAGCGCGCCGCGCTGGGCGGTGGTGCGCACGGACACGGGCACCATCGCCTTGAGCACGAGGCCCTCGGTGTCGGTGTGGTGGCGGCGCAGCCAGCGCCCAAGGGCGAGGCTGACGGATGTCAGCACGACGTCGTTGAGGGTGCCGCCGAGCGAGTCCTTGATCGCCTTGAAGCTGGCCAGGTCGGCGTCCAGGAACGTGTAGCGCCGGTGCGGTCCGATGTCGACGTTGAACGGGCTCGGCGGCGCCGGCGCGGTGATCCCCGTGAGCGTCGTCGCGCCCACGTTGGTCAGACCGGACTTCAGCTGCGAGAAGGCTTTGCGCGGGCCGCGCAGCAGCGCGCGACCGCCGCGCAGCATCTCGGCGGGGACGGTCGAGCGCTCGAGCAGAGCCTCGCCGAGCAGCTTTGCCGGGCCGGGCAGCGGCTTGGCGCTCCACGTCGGCGACGGCGCGGTCGGGGCGGGTTCGCGGGCGGTGTCGAACAGCACGGTCGTGATGTCCACACCGGAGATGCCGTCCACGAGCGCGTGGTGGGTCTTGGCGATCAACGCGAAGCGCCCGCCGGCCATGCTCTGCACCAGCCAGATCTCCCACAGCGGCTTGGAGCGGTCCAGGCGCTGGGAGAACAGGCGCCCGGCCAGGCGCTTGAGCGCGGCGTCGTCGGCCGGCTTGGGCAGGGCGGTGTGGCGGATGTGGTAGGCGGGGTTGAAATGCGGGTCGTCGGCCCACACTGGGCGGCCCTGGTCGAGCGGCACGAACGCCAGGCGTTGGCGGTAGCGCGGCACCAGGTGCAGGCGGCTGAGCACGTGGTCGATGAGATCCTGGGGCGTAGGTGCCTGACCCTCGAAGACCATCACCGACGCGACGTGCATGTGCGCTGTGGAGTGTTCCTCCAGATGCAGGAAGGTGGAGTCCAGCGCGGTCAGGCGGTCGGGGTTGGCCATCTGTGTCGATTCTGCCTGTTGTGGGCTCCCACGTCAACGACCACTGTCAAACACCCTGTCAACGGGGTCTGTGACAGGCAGACATCACGTCTAAAGAGCTCATGTGTGGCGGTCGGGGCGTCACTCAGATCCTCCGGCCGATTCTCCGCGCACGTCAGACAGCGCCGCGCGCTCGGCCAGGCGAAGCAGCCCGATCAGCCCGTGCGTGCGTACGTCGGCGCCATGGCGCACCGCCACCGACGAGCCGTGCGGGCCAAGGACCTCGACGATGGTGCAAACGTCGCCGATCTGACAGTCATCGCCGAAGCGTCCTTCAAGGGCCTCCATCTGTTCTGCGACGACCTGGCCGATCTTGCTTGCGTCAAGTGCCATCTGAGAGTCCTCCTGGGCGATTTGAATTGGAGCGAACTCAGACAATGATGGCCCGTTCAGGCCAGCCCGGATTCCTGGATCAGCTGCGCCGCCTGCTGGTCATTGCCGAGCGCCTGGGGCGCGAGCGTGGCGGGCGCGACCGCTGTAAGCGGCGTCAGCTGCGGGTTGGGCGCAATGCCCGGCCTGGTCGGGTATTCGAAGTCATAGCCGCGGGCGAGGATCCGCTGGGCGGTTTCGCTGAGCAAGAAGCGCACGAACTCCTGAGCCTGCGATGGGTGCTTGCTCGTGTTGAGCACGGCCGCGCCGGAGATGTTCTGCAGCGAGCCCACGTTATGGTCGGGGAAGAAGTACAGCGCGCTGTGCATCGCATGGGCTCCGACCTCCAGGCGCAGGCGATACCAGTAGTAGTGGTTGATGATGCCCGTGGCGACGTCGCCACGGTTGACGGCGGCGACGACCGACTCGTCTGACTGGTAGAGCTGGGCGTTGTGCTTCAGGCCCGCTAGCCAGCTGACTGCGGCCTGCTTGCCGTAGGTGGCTGCGATCGCGCCGACGAGCGGCACGAAGTCCGAGTCGGTGGGGGCGATCGCGACCTTGCCCTTCCACGCGGGCTGGGCCAGTTCGAGCAGGGACTTGGGCAGCCGCCCGGTGGGCAGGAGCGCGGGGTCGTAGGCCAGGGCGCTGATGCGCAAGGCGATCCCGGCCCAGTGGCCGCTCGAAGACTCGTAGCGAGACGGGACCTGGGCAAGTGTCTCCGATTGCAGCTTGGCGAGCAGGCCGTGCTGTTCGAGGTCGATCAGCTCGGGGCTGTTCTCGGTCAGGTACACGTCGGCGGGCGTGGCGCTGCCCTCCTGCAGCAGCTGGTCGGCGAGCACGATGCCGTCGCTGGTGCGCACGCTGACGGGAATGTGCGTCTGCTTTTCAAAAGCCGCGACCAGTTCTGCGGTCACCTGCGGGTGCTGGCCGTTGTAGAGCAGCAGCGAGCGGCCTCCGCCGGCGCCGGCGCAGCCGGCGAGCGCGAGGGAAAGCGCCAGTGCTACCAGCGCGCACAGCAGGCGTCGGCGACGCCGGCCAGGCGTTCTGCCGAGCCGGCTCACGTTGCTTCTGTCTGCAGGTCGCCGGCGAGCGGGCGGGCGATCTGGCCGATCGGCTCCAAGCGCGGATCGGCTGCCTGGCCGGGGAAGGCGACGACCGGGCCGGCGACGGCGAGCTCGACCGCTTCGCCGGGCGCGGGCGCGCGCTGATCGGAGGTCCTCGCCTTGACGATCGTCCGAGCGGGGCCGTCGACTGAGAGCGTCACGACGGTGTCGGGCCCGTAGTAGACGTAGTCGAGCACGGTGGCTGTGACTGTCTGCCCGTCTGTCGCGTCTGCATCCAGGGTGGGGGACATGCGGATCTGCTCGGGGCGTACGAGGACCTCGACGGGGCCGTCCGGTCCGGGGCCGGCCACTGCCAGGCGACCGAGCGCGCAGTCGACGCCGCCCGAGTCGGCTTGGCCGGGCAGCAGGTTGGCTTCGCCGACAAACCGCGCGATGTCGGCGTCGACGGGAGCACGGTAGAGGGTGCCGGGCGTGGCTCGTTGGGCCAGGCGACCTTCGCGCAACACGGCCACCTCGCGGCCCATCGACAGCGCCTCGGCCTGGTCGTGTGTGACCAGCAGGGCCGTGGTGCCTTCCTCGCGCAGGGCGTGCAGCACCGCTTCGCGCGTCTCGCTGCGCAGCGCGGCATCCAGGCCGGAGAAGGGCTCGTCGAGCAGGACGATGCGCGGTCGCGGCGCGAGCGCCCGGGCGAGGGCGACGCGCCGCTGCTCGCCGCCGGAGAGCTCGTGCGCGGGGCGCTCGGCATAGCTGTCATCCAGGCCGACCAGCTCGAGCGCCTCGGCGATTCTGGCCCCCCGCTTGCGCTGCGAGCGCGCGAGCCCGAAGCCGACGTTCTCGCCGGCGCTGAGGTGGGGAAACAGGGCGCCTTCCTGGGCGACGTAGCCGATCGCCCGCTTGTCGGCTGACAGGTGCACCCGCCCGGCGTCGGCGACGGTCTCGCCGCCGACGGTCACCGTGCCGGCGTCGGCCTCGACGAAGCCCATGACGATGCGCAGCAGCGTGGTCTTGCCGCTGCCCGACGCGCCAAGGATCGCGGTCAACGTCCCTGCCGGGACCTCCAGGTCGACGTCGTGCAATACGGCACGCCCGCGATAGGACTTGGCGATGTTCTCGCAGCGAAGCTCGGCCATGTTCACGCGCTCCCGATCGCCCTGACCCGGCCGAAGCGGCTCATCAGCACGAAGGCGGCGAGCATCGACAGGGCGACCAGGACGGCGGCGAACGGCGCGGCCGCGGCGAACGCCACGGTCGAGCTGTTGGCCTGAAACTCGGTTCCCAGCGTGTACAGGCCGGGCGGCAGCAGCACCTGCGCGGTGCCCAGGTCGCCGAGCACGAACGCGAACACCAGCACGCCGGCCGCCGCCATGCCCGGGCGCGACAGCGGGGCGGTGACGCGAGCGAACGCTCCCAGCCGTCCGACGCCGAGCGAGCGCGCGGAGTCCTCCAGCGCGGGCTCGATCTGGCCGAAGGTGGCGCGCATGGCGACGACGGCGAAGGGCACGAACAGCATCGCCTCGGCGAGCACGAGCAGCACGATGCTGTCGTACAGGCCGGGCGCGTAATGACTTGAGGCATACGCCAGCGCGATCGCGGCGACCAGGTCGGGCAGCGCGAAGGACAGGTAGGTGGAGCGCTCCAGGAGGGTGGTCAGCCGGCCTTTGTGGCGGACGACGAGCAGGGCGATGGGCAGCGCGAAGACGAGCGCGAGCAGCGCGCCGCCGATGCCCAGGCCGACCGACGTCAGAGTGGCGGGGCCCAGGTAGCGCTCGTTGGCGGAGGCGCCTTCCAGGCCGGCGTGGCTGCTCTGCGTAAACCAGTAGACGAGCGTGCCGACGGGGATGCCCACGCTGATCGCGGCGCCCGCGGCAAAGCCCGCCAGCACGGGCAGCTTGGCGCGGCCGAGCGAGTAGCGCGTGACGGGCCGCCGCGCGCCGTGGCTGACGCGCGTGTAGTTGGCCCCGCCGCGCAGGCGCGACTCGGCGAACAGCAGCACGACGCAGATCACGATCGACAGCAGCGACAGCGCGGCGGCGCCGGACGCGCTGAAGCTGAGCTCGTACTGCGCATAGATGTGCACGGTGAACGTCTGGTACTTCAGTGCGACGAAGGCGTCGAACTCGACGAGCGTGTCGAGCACGACCAGCAGCATGCCGCCGAGCAGCGCTGGCCGCAGCTGGGGAAGGATCACACGAAAGAAGGTCTGGCGCGTGTTGAGCCCGAGCGAGCGCGCGGTCTCCTCCAGCGCGGGGTCCATCCCGCGCAGGGCCACGGCGGCGAGCAGGAAGACGATCGGGTAGTAGGAGAAGGCGATGATGCCGGCGGCGCCGAGGAAGCCCTGCGTGAGGCTGCCAAGCGACGCCCAGGCATAGCTGGTCACGAACAGCGGCATGGTCAGCGGTGCGACGGCAAGCAGCGTCCACAGCCCGCGAGCGGGCAGGCGCGTGCGCTCGATGAACCAGGCAGACGCCGCGCCAATCAGGCCGGCCAGCGGCGCGGCCACGACGGCGACGAGAACCGAGTGCAGCAGCAGCGTGCGCGGCGAGGATGAGTCGATCGCTTTGAGCGCGGCGGAGACGCCGCCTTCAAGGCCCTGCACGATCGTGATGCCTACGGGCAGCACGACGACGATGGCGACGAGCACGCAGACGAGCAGCAGGCTGCGCGGCGCGCCGACGAGCCGCCGGCACGCGTGACGCGTCGCCGGCGGCTGCACCTTGCGCGCCGATGCCCTGGCGCTAGAGGTTGCCGTCGCCGTCGCTGGATTCGCCATGGTTGTCGCCGTCTCCGTCGCCCGCGTGTTCGCCCTGAGGGATCCCCGAGCTCGAGGATTCGGATTTGCTTTCGGCGGGCGCCGATTTAGTTTCAGCGGGGGCTGATTTCGTTTCGGCGGGCGTCGACGACGACGTCGTCGAGGAGCCAGAGCTGCCGCAGCCGGCCACTACCAGCGCGACCAGGGCGAAGCCCAGCGCCAGCCAGCTGCGCGACGACCCGACGGCTGCGCGCGCGTCGAATGACTTCTTGGACATGAGACCTCCGTGGTGGTGTGGATATCGAGCAACGCAACAGCAAGATCGGCCGCCAAACGCCACCGACGAGGATTGATGCGTCTCGACATCAAGACGTCGTCGTGCGCGAAAGCTTCCGCCGCGAGGGTCGGAAGGATCTTCAGCGAAGGGGAGTCTCACAGAGGCGAAACGCCCAATTTCGCGGCCCGAATCGCACTTGGAACGCCAAGACAGCATGACCGGAAGGAACGCATCATGAAGGCAGCCTGCAGCACACGATTCCTCTTGGCGAGCGTGGCGTTGGCCGTCGCTGTGAGCGCGTGCGGCAGCAGCGGGAGCAGTGCCAGCACAGCCAGCACGACCACCGCCGCCGCGACTCCGGCTCAGACGCCGACGACCAGCCAGGCCAGCAGCGCCAAGCCGGCGGCCCCGGCGCCGACGACGCACCTGGCGATCCTGTCACCGCACGCGGGCGGCCACACCGGCTCGACGCTGACCGTCCGCGTGGCTGCCAGCGGCGCGCCAAGCGAGACTGCCCAGCGTTTTCGCTACTTGCTGGACGGCCACTTCACGCGTTCGGGCTCCACACACGTGACTTTCCACGAGCTCGCGCCGGGACGCCATCGCCTGGAGGTGATGATGCTGGGCAGCGGCGATCGCGCGAACACCACGTTCACGGTCAACGCGCCGGCACCGGCACCGGCTCCCGTGCCGGTTGCGACCACGCCGACGCCCACCGAAGCTCCGCACACCGCGCCGGCTCCCGTGCCCGCGCCAACTCCGGCCAGTCAGGCGCCGCAGAAAGCGCCTGCGCCGAAACCGCCGCCGCCCGCCGAAAAAGCTCCTCCGGCGCCGGCGAAAACAGCACCGTCAGGCGCGAGCGAAGGCATCCCGCAGGGACCGGGCACGGGCGACGGGGACGGCGACAACAACGGGGAACCGAGCGACGGGGACGGGGATCTCTGAGCGCCGGCGTGGATAGCTGCAACCTTGTGAGGGTCACAGCTTCGCTACATCTGCGGCTGTCGAGCTGGCGGTTGACCGTTCAGCGACGCATCATCGTTCGCACAAGGCCAATGACAAGTCCCACGGGCCCGGCGCCCGCGAGCAGCTTTGTCGCGGCGACCGGGCCGAAGGTGATCAACGCCATTGGCACATGATGCCAGCGCGTAGTCGACGCTGAGCGTGGCGATCAATGGGAGGCATTTTTGTGTTTCCTCCGCGTCAAGGCGCGGACCAAAGCAAGGTCACCGACGACCAAGAGGACGAGGACTACGATGAGGATCACGGCGGTGGACGTGCCCTCAATTCTCCCACAGAAGTCTGCCTTCCAACAATAGCTGGGATACGTCTGGCGACGATCCGCAAGCTCGCTAGCCGGACAGTTGCCCGACGGCAGGGCCGACTGCCATCCAGGGGGCACAGAGCAGCGAAACTGGCGTGGCAGCGCTAAGGACCGGCTTGCTTTTCTGCCGATCTCTGCCATAGTTTTATTGGCGCAGGACTTGCCAACTAGCGACCAGATGTGCTACGCGCGCACCGAACAGAGGGCAACATGAGCAGCTTTACGGACATTCAGCAGGAGTTTGTCCGCCGATATATGACCAACGGCGACGTGATTGGCGTGCGCGTATGCAGGCTTGACGGCCAGATGGTGATCTTGGTCGAGGTTAGCGACGATAGACGCCACGATCTCCCCATAAACTTTCGCAATCTGCCGGTTGTCGTGCGTAAGGGTCAGCGAGCCATGCTCGCCTACTCGTAGTACCGTCTGTCTCCTGCTAGGGCCTGGGTGTTGGATCTTTGTCGACCCCGTGTCGGCGTTTCAAGATCACCGCCACACGCGGCGAGGGTCCTTTGGGCTTTTGGTCCGAGACCTGATCCCGGAGAGCACAGACGAGGACGATCGGCTGATTCTCACTGCAGCGCATCTACTCGTCGGCGTGGAAGACGGAACACGCGTCCTGTGCGCTGCGGCGGGGCCTGAGCCTGCAAGCACAGATGGCCAGCATTGCGGGACCATCCGCCGGCGCGTTCCGCTAAATCACCTTGCGTCGATCGCGGTTGATGCCGCAGTCATTAAGCCACGGCCTAGCATCGAGTGCAGCAATCGCATGGACTGCGGCGAGCCCACCGGTATCCGGGATCTATGGGTTGTCAATGATCAAAGTGAGCCCATCGCAGTGCGTAAGCAAGGTGCGCAGACCTTGACGACAAGAGGCGAACTCATGCCTATCGCCGCCGCCCACTATATGGAGGACGTCAGGACGCACTACGAGTCAGGATGGTGGGCATACGGCACAGGGGATACGCCGTTTGCCGCGAAGGGCGACAGCGGAGCCATCGTCATCGATGACGCGCGCCAGGTTGTGGGGATGCTGGTGGCCGTCGAGAGCCCCGATGCGGGTGCCGCGGCGTTTGTGCATGGGATCAAGCAGGTATTTGCGGCCCTTCAGATCGCCCTACCGTAGCCCAAGATGGGACCCTAGCCGCCAATTTGGGCTTCCACGGTTTTTTTCGCAAACTCAAGCATCCCCAACGCGACCCACGGATACTGTGCGGTGCGAACCCGGAGCCCGACCTCACCATCGGGTCGTCTGACCTCGACGATGGTTATGACGCGGCCGATCTCGAAGTCGCCGCCAAAGTCGGCTTCGATGGAATCCATCTGCTCAGCCACTTCTTGCATGAGGCGGCTTCTGCCATCGGCTCCGGGCGCCGTCGCGTCGGGGTCTATGTCGTCGTTCTCATCCACCATGTCCGTCCCTCCATGTTGAGAAAGGAAATCGTGATGCTATCTGTCGAATACTCTTGGGTTCACGCTTCTGTGTCACGGCCGGGCATTTCACTCTGCCGCTCCCTGCCATCTTTGATTCGGGATCGAGCACTAAACCCGCATTCGGGCGGTATGTCGCTGCCCATATGTGACCACCATCACACAGCCCGAACCCAAACCTCCTAACATCCCGAACGATTGTTCGATTGCCGAGTCGCCTCCGTGGATGGGGGCGAACGGGGGACCCATTGCCGGACCGCTTGATTGCGGACCCGGATGGGGCGAATCGGCCGCTGATGCGGCTGTAACGCCCGGCTGACACGCGTCTGGTTCGCGTGCAGGCCGGTCCGTGAGCCCGACAGCTAACCCCGTAGGCAGACCGCAAGGAGGTTCACATCCCCATCAATGCACCCGCTACGCCTGCGCTGACGGTGCAGGCACCGCCCCCTGCTGCGCTCGTATCTGCGCTGCCAGCGAGCACGGCGCCGCCGACGCCCGTCCACACGGGCCTTCAGGTGCGCAGGTTCCGGCTGAACGTCCTGCGCGGCGAACGCACGAGCGTCACCGGCAAGCTTCTGGAAGATCGCCACGCCGGCGCTCCCGGGCGCATCGTCTCGCTGCAGGCCCTGGTGGGCCGCCGCTGGAGAACGCTCACGCGCGCGCACACCCGCGCGGGCGGGCGCTTTCGGCTGAGCTATACGCCGAGCCGGCTGGGCAGCGAGGTCGTGCGGCTGCGCTTCGCCGGCGCGTCGGACCTGTTCGGCTCACACCACAGGCTGGGCCGGCTGAACGTGTATCGCCTGGCGCAGGCGTCGTGGTATGGGGGAGGTGGCAGCCTGGCGTGCGGTGGCTGGCTGAGCAGCTCGACGATGGGCGTGGCCAACAAGACGCTGCCGTGCGGCACGCTGGTCACGCTGCGCTACGGCGAGCGCTCGGTGCGGGTGCCGGTGATCGACCGCGGGCCGTACGTGGAAGGCCGCGAATTCGACCTCACCGAAGCGACCAAGCAGGCGCTCGGCTTTGCCGGTACGGGCCAGGTGTGGAGCACCGGCTGAGCGCCGGCTGACAGCGCTGAATGCGGGCGCGTTCGTGCAGGATGGGCGCGTTCGTGCAGGGGTTGGGTTTCAAGCCGTGCGTCCGTTCAATCACGTGGATGCCAACAGCCCGCAGAGCGCAGCGCACGCACGTTTGGCTTGAAGGCCTCGGCGAGTGGACCTGGCCCGGACAGGGCGGGGCCGCCGCCGAGGTGCTGCCCCCGCCGTGGGTGCCAACGCTGCCGCCGCGACGGGAGCCGGCGATCGGCGCGCACGCCATGTCCGCGTCCGCGCAGCCGGTCTCCTGGCGACAGGAACGCGCGCGCATGCTGCTCATCGGGGTGCTGCTCAGCGCGCTTGCGTCGGTCTGCGCGGCGCTGGCCCTGCATGGGCAGCTGGGACTCGGGCGCGTGGCCGAGCTGTGGCAGGCGCGCTCGCAGGCGCCCGCCCTGCGCACGGTCACAGGCGTGTCGCCCACGCAGGCCCTGCCGACGCTCACCCCCGTCAGCGAGGACCCGGCGGGCAGCTCGATCGACACCGCGAGCTACCGCTCGCCCGCCCTGCACGGCGCGGACGGGTCCTTCCTCGTGTACCTGCCGGCAGGCTATGCGGCCAGCGTCAGCCACTACCCGGTGCTGTACCTGCTGACGGGCAACACGCAGTCCAACAGCACCTTCTTGCAGCTCGGCCTGCAGGGCGAACTGGACCGCCTGATCGCCCGCCACGCGATCCCGTCGCTGATCGCGGTGATGATCCAGGGCGGCCCGGGGTCCAACAACTGGCGCAACGCTGGGGACCGGCGCTATGAAAGCTATGTCCTGGAAGTCCAGCAGCTGGTCGATCGCATGCTGCCCACGATCCCCGCCCGCGACGCGCGCGCGATCGCGGGCGACTCGATGGGCGGCTACGGCGCGATGAACGCGGCGGTCTCAAACCCCTACCGCTTCGGCGTGGTGGAGAGCTGGATCGGCTTCTTCAACGGCCTGGAAGGCCAGGCGCGCGCGGACCGTGCGATCTTCAAGCGCCTGGGCCTGCGCGCGTTCGTGTACGGCGGCGAATCCGACCACATCGCCAACCCCGAAGAGGACCCGTGGTTCGCGGGCGTCCTGCGCGGCGCGGGAGCGGACGCCCACAGCGCGGTGTATCCCGGCAGCCACAGCCTGGAAACAGTGCAGGCGCATCTTGAAGGCATGCTCGTGTTCGCCGGGCGCGCCCTGACGGAGATGCAGCGCCATGGCAAGGTCTGATCGGCGACGCTCGCGCGCCCGGGCGTCCGGTGCGGGCGCGGCGGGAGCCGGGGCGATCGGCGCGGCGTCGGCCGGTGCGTTGGCGTTCGGCGCCCTGGCCGGCGGCGCGGTGGCGATCGGCGCGCTGGCGATCGGACGATTGACCGTGCGTAAAGCGGCCGTTCGAGCTTTTGATGTAGGCGACCTTACGGTCGCCAGGTTGCAGGTCGGAGAGCTGTCGATCGGTGGCCAGCGCGTATCCATGCCGCCATCCGACGCACCGCGCTGACGGGCTCACAGCCCCGGCCCAGGCGTGTTCTGGGACGATCGCGTCCCGATCTGCATATGAGAATCCAAACTGGCCAGCCAGCCAGTATTATTTGCGCGGCAGGTTCGTGCGACACGATCCGGGAGGTCCCAGATGGCGACGGCGGCTGGCAGCGATCTCGACAACGTGCTCGTCGGCGAGCGCGATCAGTGGCTGGAGGGACCCCCGCACGAGCTGTTCAAGCGGCTGCGCGGCGAGTGCCCGGTGCACTGGACCTCGCGTGTGACCGAATACCCCGACGAGGCTGGCTACTGGTCGGTGACGACCGCCGACGACATCCAGGCGGTCAGCCGCGACTGGCGCACCTACTCCTCGGAACTGGGAGGCGTTACAGCCGTCTCTGAAGTCTTTCCGCTGGAGCTCACGCGGGCGATGTTCATCGGCATGGACCCGCCCAAGCACGACCGTTTGAAGGCGCTCTTTCAGGCCGGCTTTACGCCCAAGCGGATCGCGGCGCACGAGGACGCGATCAGGAAGATCGTGATCGACGTGCTCGACCGCCAGCAAGGCCAAGACATGTGCGACCTGGTCAACGACGTCGCCCAGCCGGCGGTCGCCCGCGTGATCGGCAGCTTCATGGGCATCCCGGAGGAGGACGACGCGGTGTGGGCCAGGCTGATGAACTCGGCGCTGGCGGCTGGCGACGTGGACATCAACCCGGAGGGGATCGACAAGGTGCTCTCCCAGGACATCCCTGAGATCTTCGAGCGCTGCCGGCGGCTGATCGCCGAGCGCCAGGCCAACCCCACCGATGATCTCACGAGCGTGCTCGTGCACGCGCAGGTGGACGGCGAGAAACTGGAGGAGCACGAGATCGTGATGGGCTTCTTCCTATTGGTGGCCGCCGGCAACGACTCCACCAAGGCGACCTACAGCAGCGGCATGCGCATGCTGATGGAAAACCCCGACCAGCTGCAGCTGCTGCTCGACGACCCGTCGCTGATCCCCGGCGCGGTCGAGGAGTCGCTGCGGATGTTCCCCGCCTTCGCCCACTTCCGCCGCACGGCCACCCGCGACACCGAACTGCACGGCCAGCCCATCCGCGAGGGCGAGAAGGTGGTCATGTGGTACGTGTCGTCCAACCGTGACGAGACGCGCTTCAAGGACCCCGACCGCTTCGACGTGACCCGCAAGGAAGAGCACCAAGCGTTCGGCGCGGGCGGCCGCCACTTCTGCCTGGGCACAGCGCTCGCTCGCCTGGAGTTGCGCATCTTGTTTGAAGAGACGCTCAAGCGCTACCCTTCCATGCGCATCGCGGGAACCCCCGTGTATGTGGAATCGCCCTTCTTGAACCAGCTCAAGCTGCTCCCCGTCCGGCTCGCGGCCTAAAACCCGGGCAAGAAAGCCTCGGCCGCGAGCCGGACGCCCTCTCGCATTCGCCGTGTGACCACGCACGACGGCTCTCTCACAGCTGGTCTCGCCACAGGTCGCGCGTACGATCGAGCGGTGGCAGCTGAGCCCCAACTGCGCACCGAGCGTCTGCTGCTGCGCCGCTGGCGATCATCTGACCTGGAGTCGTTGGCCGCGCTCAACGCCGACCCCGTGGTCATGGAGCACTTTCCCGACACGCTTTCACGCGCACAGAGCGCATCGCTGATCGAGCGCATCGAGCGCTGCTTCGACGAGCACGGCTTCGGCCTGTGGGCGGTCGAGCTGCCGGGGCAGGAACCGCTGATCGGCTTCGTCGGCCTCTCACCGGTCGACATCGACGTCGCGCTTGCGCCGTCGGTCGAGCTCGGCTGGCGCCTGGCGCGCCCCTTCTGGAAACAGGGGCTGGCCAGCGAGGCCGCGGCTGCGGCGATCGACTTCGCCTTCGACCAGCTGGGCCTACGCGAGCTCGTGTCCTACACCGCCGCTTGCAACGTGCGCTCGCGTCAGGTGATGGAGCGGCTGGGCATGTCGCGCGACCCGGCGGAGGACTTCATGCACCCGGATCTGCCCGCCTCCCACCAGCTCGCGCCCCACATCCTCTACCGCATACACGCGTAGCGCTCTATTCGCTGCCATGCGCTGCCTCAAGCGCCACCTCGCCCGCAGGTACTATCGGCTGCTCAGCGCCCGATCAAGACACCGTATCGAGCATCAGGTGTACCTTGGCGTTGCCTAAGAGTGAGCCATTCACCAACCGAAGGCGAACTATGAGCGCCACACTGCAATTCGACGAGGACGCCTCCCGGCGCGTAGAGAGGATCTACACCACGCCCGATGTCATCGAACAGCGCCAAACGGTCCTGCGGGCACTCGCGCTCCAGCCCGGCGAGCGCGCGATCGACATCGGCTCGGGTCCTGGTCTACTCGCGTGCGAAATGGCCGTTGCTGTCGGGACCGGCGGGCGGATCTGCGGGGTGGACGTCAGCGAGAACATGCTTGCCCTCGCCAGGGCGCGCAGACCACCAGCTGGCAGCGGCCCGGTCGAGTACCAAGAAGCTGGCGCGCACACGCTCCCCTATGCGGACTCGAGCTTCGACGTCGCAGTCTGCACACAGGTCTACGAGTACGTCGATGATGTTCCCGCCGCGCTGCTGGAGCTAGGGCGGGTGCTGCGCCCGGGAGGCCGGGCGCTCGTGCTTGACACCGACTGGGACTCGATCGTATGGGCTTCCAGCAACAACGAGCGCATGGACCGGGTGCTCGCCGCGTGGGAGGAGCACCTCGTTCACCCTCACCTGCCGCGTACGCTCACACGGCTGCTGCGCGATGCTGGACTGGAAGTCACCGACCGCCAAATCGTGCCGTTGTTCAACGCCGGCTATGACCCCAACACCTACAGCGCCGGAATGCTTGAGCTGATCGCCACGTTCGTACCCGATCGCAACGGCGTGAGCGAGGCCGAAGCCACAGCATGGGCACAAGACCTAACCGAACTCGGCCCCAACTACTTCCTCAGCCTCAACCGCTACCTTTTCCTGGCGCACAAGCCCACCCGACGACAGGGCAGGTAGCCGTCACCGAGGAGCAGGAGAATCGGGCAAGCGTCTCCGCAGACGCACAGCTCGCTTGCGCTCAGGACGCGGCACACTTCCTCGCAATTTCCGTGCTTCGCTTGACATAAGAGCAACGGCGATGTGCGGGCGCTACACCAACACCGCGGGCGTCGAAGAACTGAACGCCCGCTTCAGCGTGCCGATTGCCAGCGACGCGGGCACGCATCGCTTCAACATCGCGCCCACCGAAGAGGTGCTCGCGATCGTCGCCCCCAAGGGCCAACCCGAAGCGCAGCTGCTGCGCTGGGGGCTGATCCCGCCGTGGGCCAAGGACCTCAAGGGCGGGGCGAAGATGATCAACGCGCGGATGGAGACGGTCGCGACCACGCCCGCCTATCGCGGCCTGATCCCCAAGGGCTCGCGGCGCGCGCTGCAGATCGCAGACGGCTACTTCGAGTGGCTCAAGCCCGAGCAGCGCGCCGGCTCGAAGGCGGGGCCGCGCCAGCCGTTCTTCTTCCAGGTCGACGGCGGCATCCCATTCGCGTTCGCCGCGCTGTGGACGCCAGCCAACGTGGCAGGGGAGTGGATCCACAGCGTCACGCTGCTCACCTGCGACTCCGCACCCAACCGCGTGGCCGCTGCCATCCACGACCGCATGCCCGTCATCCTGGCCGACCGCGACGCCCAACAGGCCTGGCTGGATCCCGCCCTGGACGCCGAGGAAGCGCTGGCGTTGTGCGGCGCGCTCCCCGCCGAGCGCATGTCCGCCCAGCCGGCCAATCCCGCGGTCAACAAGGCCGGAGATCTGGAGGCCGAGGGTCCGGAGCTGCTGGTCGCGCCCGCTCCCTAGCGACTGTGGCAGCGCGTGGCGCCGCGCGCGAGAGCTGCATCCTAAGCATCGATCAACCTTCGCTGCGGTGAAGTGCGGGTGACCACAGAGAACCTCGAGGTGGCCGTGACCACTGCCCAGCAAGAGATCGCAGCCCAGCTCCAGACCGCATCGGCCATGGAGGCCAGGCTGATGGGGTTCCTCAGCCTGATGGCTGCGGCCGGCACCGTGCTGCTCACGGTGCCCGGGGCGCTTGGAGGCGAACGGTGGATTCTCTTGGCGGGTGCCTGCAGCACTATCGCGCTGATCCTCGGCGGCCTCGTGATCGCGAGGAGATTGGAGTTCGGGCCGAGCGCGGCGAGCTTTTTTCTCGAATATGGCGGCAACGAGCCGGAGCCCTTCCTCAGGCAGATACTCGCCGACTTCGGCAAGGCGATCGCCGACAACGAACGGCGGATCGAAGGACGGGACGCACTTCTGGCAGGGGCGCTGGCCTGCATTGCCGCCTTCGCGGTCTGGTTCGCGCTGGTTCGTTGGGCCGGTGGCTGAGCGTCCTATCATCTAGCCATGATCGAAAAGCGACCTGCACAGCCGCTGCCGCCGCCCTCGGAGGTTCCGCAGGTCTCCGGGTCCTCGGGGATCTCCTTCGGTGCGCTCAAGGACGCTGCTCTGGCGCTCGTGGCCGGTCGCCATCGAGATGAGCAAGCGCCCGCCCCACAGCAGGCGGGGGACGGCTCCTGACGTAAGCCGCACCTGGGCCGGCTCCGTCGCACGCGGCGAGCGGACCGCCGAGCGCGATGCTCGCCCCGGGTGGGGGCCAGTAGGGTGCGCAGGGTGAGATGGGTCGCGATCCTCCTGGTGCTGAGCGCGTCGCTGGGCACGGTCCCGGCCGCGGGCGCCTCCACGGTTAGGACCTGCGGCTACATCCACGCCAGCGTGCCCTACTCCGCGCACGGGCAGGCCTACAGATGGCGCGTGTACGTCGACGGCTCGGCCTCCTGTGCGACCGCGGTCGCGGTGCTCGACGCGGTCATGCACCTGCGCGCCACCCAGCACGTGGGCAACAGCGAAGCCGGCTCCTATTTCACCTACACAGGCTGGCTGTGCCCGTTTGGCGCGATGGGGGTGCAGACGTGTGAGCTGCCAACACGCCTGCCGGCGCATCCGCCGATTCGCGCGCACGCCCTGGCCAGGAGCTGCGCCGCCTCGCCCGGGAGCCTGGGCGGCTGTCCCGCGCGCTTGCCGTCGAGCGACCTCTGACGCTCGCTTCAGGCCGTCAGCCAGCGCGCCGGGTTCTCCACGAAGATCGTGTTGAACTTCGCGTCGTCCAGGACGCCCATCTCGCGCAACGCCGGCACGACCTCGTCGAAGACCAGCGTCATCGACCAGTTGCGGATCATGCCGTTGCTTTCCGCCGTTTCTGCGAACTCCGGCGGGAACCAGTCGATGCTCGCACAGAAGTCCTGGGAGATCATCAGGCGCTCGGCGTGCCCGCGGCGCAGCAGCTCCGCGGCGGTCGCGTTGCGCTTGTCGATCGGCAGGTAAACCTCCAGTCCGTAGCGATCCAGGCCGACATACACGCCCTGCTCGAGCAGCCCCTCGATGTAGCCCACGTCCTCGCTGTCGCCGCAGTGGGCGATCTGCACGCGCGCCATGTCCACACCCTCCTCCTTGAAGATCTCCACCTGGCGGGGGCCCGTGGCCACCGCCGGCATCGAGTGCGCCATGATCGGCGCGCCCGTCTTGACGCTCGCGCGCGCAACCGCGCGGTGGATCTTCTCCACGTTCTCGGTCACCCCCGCGGCGTCCGCGGCGCACTTCAAGAACGCGGCCTTGATCTCCGTGCCCTGGATGCCGAATTCGATGTCCTCGACGAAGTGGTCGGCCATCGTGTCAACGTCGCGGTTGGCGAAGTAGTGGGGCAGGTAGTCATAGCTGTAGATGCCCGTGCACGTCACGATCCGCACGTCCGTTTCGTCGGCCACCCGCTTCATGAAGCGCACGTCGCGCCCGCCGAACATCGCCGTCGGATCGACGATCGTCTGCACGCCTTTGTCCTTGGCCGCGTTGACCGTCACCAGCGCAGCATCGAGCTCTAGCTCGTCGTCGTAGCGCCCCGGCCACTGCGCCGCGACGGCCTCATCGCGAAAGCGCACGTGCTCGTGCGCCAGCGTCACCCCCAGCTCGTCCGCCTCGACGGCCCCCTGCACTGTCTGCACTTTTGCCATCTGATCTCCCTCGCCCGACCGTTTGTTGTCTGTTGTGCCCAAGCTCTCGCGCCGGCGCGCGGCCCTAACGCAGCGGCTTGCCCCAATCGGTGTCCTTGCGCAGCTGCGTCTTGAGCAGCTTGCCACCCGGGTTGCGCGGCAGCGGCTGCTCGCGCACGGCCACGTACTGGGGCACCTTGAAGTCGGCCAGGTGCTCGCGCGTGTAAGCGATCACCGTAGCGACGTCCAGCGCCTGACCGGCGGTCGGCACGATCACCGCGCCGACCTTCTCGCCCATCATCTCGTCGGGTACCGCCACGACCGCCGCCTCGCCCACGCCGGGCGCGCCCGCGAGTACGTTTTCGACCTCGATCGAGTACACGTTCTCGCCGCCGCGGTTAATCATGTCCTTGAGGCGGTCCACGATGTACAGCAGGCCGTCGTCGTCCACACGCGCCAGGTCGCCCGTGTGCAGCCAGCCGTCCACGAAAGTCTCAGCGGTCGCCTGCGGCTTGTTCCAGTAGCCCGCCACGACGTTGGGGCCGCGCACGAGCAGCTCGCCCACGGCCGTGTCCGGATCGACGTCGTCCAGCGCCAGGTCGACCACGGGCATCGCAAAGCCGACCGAGTCGGCGTGCTGCGCAGCCTCCTCGTGGGGCAAAAACGACGTCAGCGATGAGGTCTCGGTCAGTCCGAAGCCGTTGCCCACGCGTGCGTTGGGGAAGGCGTCCTTGAGGCGGTGCACGAGGCTCTCGGCGATCGGCGCGCCGCCGTAGGAGACCCATTTCACGCGGCTGACGTCCAGCTGCTCAAAGCTCGGGTGGGGGACGAGCGCGTGGAAGATCGCGGGCACCGACACCAGCTGGTTGACCCCGTGCTCGCCTACCGCTTCGAAGAAGCCGTCGAAGTCCAGCGGGCCGGACAGGATCTCCAGCCGGGCGCCAAGTTCCAGCGTGGGGATCAGCTGGCTGTTGCAGCCGGTCACGTGAAACAACGGCACCGACACCAGGCTGGACATCGACGGCCCGTCTGCGCGATCGGCGAACAGGCAGCGAAAGGCGTTCTCGCTGTTGGTCAGGAAGTTGGCGTGCGAGGTCATCGCCCCCTTGGGAAAGCCGGTGGTGCCGCTCGTGTAGAAGATCGCCGCGAGGTCGTCGCCCGCGAGGTCCTCGACGACCGTCGGACGACCGTCGGGCAATGTCCCACCGGGCGCGAAGGTGTACACCGCGCCGGAGTCCTGCACCACGTAGGCAACCTCATCCTCGGTCAAGCGTGTGTTGATCGGGACCACCACCGCTCCCAGCAGCTGCGCGCCGAAGAACGCCAACACCCAGTCGATGCCGTTGCCCAGGCGGATCGCCACGCGGTCGCCGCGGCTGACGCCGTGCTCAGCCAGGCCGCCGGCCACGCGCGCGGCGCGATCCCACAGCTGACCGTAGGTGATCGACTCGTCGCCGCCCACCTCCAGCACGGCCGTCGCGCCGGCGTCGCGCTCGACGCTCACCCGCAGCATGTGCACCAGCGACGCAGGCCGATCGACGTAGCGCGCCACGCCCGCGCCGTCACGCTGCACTCCGCTTTGTCCAAACGGGTTACGCCCCCGGGGCAACGGCTCGACCATCAAAGCTCCCTCTCGCTCGCTGTCCACTGCACCCTATCTCGCCGCACCCCGCTGCTTGAGCCGGCCGGGCGGCAGACCGGTTAACCTCCATCTGCAGCGATCGCTGCGCGAACCCCGGAGGTCTCACATGCCCGACAAGCCGACCCTGTACGTCTGCCACATCGACGACGGCGGTCCGTCGCCGCACGCCTGTCGCCGTGCCCAACGAGCCCTGCGCGACGCCGGTCACGACTTCGACAAGCAGGTCTTTGGCAAAGGCATCCCCTTCGGCCTGTTCACCAAGGGTCGCCGGCCCGAGCTCAAGGAGATGAGCGGCCAGGAGAAGCTGCCCGTGCTCGCGCTGCCCGACGGCTCTACGGTCAACGGCAGCGCCGCGATCATCGCCTGGGCCCAGGCCAACGCGCCGGCGCGCAGCCCTGAGGTCTCTCAGCAGGGAGCGTAGGCGCCTGAGCAGGCTCACGCGAGTCGCTCCGGGCGAGCCACCACGCAGCCCGAGCCCGGGCGCTTGCTATGGCGCCGGGCAGGACGCCGCGAGCTTGGGGAGTCCAGCGCCCTCGCGCTTTGACTCGTACATCGCGTTGTCGGCCTGCGCGACCAGCTCGTCGGCGTCTGCGCCCTCGCCGCTGGACCAGGCCACCCCAATGCTCAGGCGGGGGTCCTTGCAGAGGGTGGCAAAGCGCGGCGCCACGTCCGGCAGTTCCAGGTTTGGACGGGGCTCGTCGGGCGAGTCGGCCGACGCGAACACGGTCAGCGTCAAGACCACCCCATGGACCTCGCGCAGGTCGATGCCGTATGTCAGCAGCGTGATGTCCGGTCGGGCGGTCGGGTGCACCGGCCATTTGGCGGCGCCCTGCTTGAGCACGCGATCCCAGCCCGTGATCGCCTCCTCGTCGGCGACGACCAAGTCCAGCGCGGAACGGGCCTCCAGCACGCGATTACGCTGCAGCGAGAGCGAATCGGCGAATCGGGCACGGTCACCATGACCGCGTCTTCGCGAAAAGCGCCCACTGGAGCATCCGGGTAGGCAGACAGCAGCAGATCCAGCGCGTCCTGCAGCGTCTGCGTGTCCAGGTGATCCTCGTGCTCGCCGTCGAACACCTCGCGCAGCGTGTCCATAGTCGCTGGGCTCAGCCCCGACTCGGCCTGTGCCGGACCTTGACTCATAGCGTCCTGTCGGCAGCTGACAACAGTTGATCTGAGCAGAACGCGGCTGTTTCCATATGCCTCTAGTGTCGGCTTCGCAAGGCCGACCCTGGAGTTATGCCGGGGGACCTGGACACGCGCTTGGCGCTCGCGGCGCTCGCGCCCAGGGCGAAGCGTCAGGCGGTGGCCGACGCTGCGACCCTGTCTGCCAGGATCGCCGCCAGGCGCGCCCGGTGGCGGCTTGAGCCGCCTAGCAGCGCCGAGTCAATCTGCGCCCGCTTGTACAGCCAGTGCACGTCCGCCTCCCACGTGAAGCCGATGCCGCCGTGCGCCTGGATCGCGCTGGTGGTCACCTCGCGCCCGGCGTCCGACGCGGCCGCCTTGGCCATCGCCGCCGCTTCCGCCAGGCCATCCGGGTTGGCGTCCGCACTCCACGCCGCCTGCGCGGTCGCCGAACGCGCCCTCTCGGTGTCCAGCAGCATCTGCGCGCAACGGTGCGACACCGCCTGGTAGGAGCCCACCGGCACCCCGAACTGCTTGCG
This sequence comes from uncultured Solirubrobacteraceae bacterium, assembly GCA_963734225.1. Lineage (GTDB taxonomy): Bacteria > Actinomycetota > Thermoleophilia > Solirubrobacterales > Solirubrobacteraceae > Palsa-744. The sequence goes on along the minus strand of CAVTGI010000017.1, from coordinate 330,824 downwards.
ATCCTTGACGTACTCAACCGTCATCTCAAGCGCCCGCTCCGATACGCCCACCAGCTCCGAGCTGACCGCCACCAGCGCGCGGCCAAGGCCGGGGCAGCCGTCCTCCAGCGTCTCGCCGGCGTCGCCTGCGCTCACGCGAGCTGCCGAGCGGGTCGGGTCGATTGTTTGGATCGGGGTCACCTCCGCCTCGTCGGGTGTGACGAGACGTCCCGAGCCGTCGTCTTCCACCAGCACGATCACGCCCGCCTCAGCGCCGCTCACCACTAGCTCTGCCGTGCCGTCGGTCGCGCTCGCCAGCGCGCCGATCGTCTCGCCTGAGGCCAGGCCCGGCAGCCACCGCTCGCGCTGCTCGGCGGTGCCCGCCTGTTCGATCACGCACGCCGCCATCGTGCTTGCCAGGAAGGGAACCGGCGCCAGCGAACGGCCCAGCTCCTCGCACAGGATCGACAGCTCGATCGTGCCCAGGCCCTGACCCCCGTTGTCCTCGGAGATCGCGATGCCCGGCCAGCCCAGCTCGCACAGCTCACGCCACAGCGCCTTGTCGGTGGTGCGCGCCTCGGCATGCTCGCGCACGCGCGCAAACGTCGAGCGCTCGGACAGCAGGTCGCGGGCCGTGCGCTGGATGTCGCGCTGGTCGTCTGTCAGGCCGAAGTCCATAACTACGCGACCCCGCCAGCGGAGCCCGAAGGGCGAAGCCCATCAAAATCAAAACCCTCACATGGGCACGTAGGGCAAGTCGGGCAAGGAATCGAAAGCCCACCCGCCCCGCGTGGCGTGCTGTGCACGCGAGCGACCGAGGACGCCGATCCGACGCTGCCATACGTGTTCATGCGGCCACCTTCAGGCGGGGGAGCCCCAGCACCCGCTCGGCCACGATGTTCTTGAGCACCTCTGTCGTGCCTCCCTCGATCGTGTTTCCGCGCGCGCGCATCAGCTCATAGCTCCAGCTCGTTCCCGACGTCAGCGCCTCCGGGCCGATCACGTCCGCCGCCAGCTGCGTCGCGCGCTGGTTGGTGTCAGACCACAGCCACTTGACCAGCGAGCCCTCCGGGCCCGGCTGGCCGTAGCGCTCGGCGTCCGTCAGGCCCTTCCAGGCCAGCAGGCGGATCGTCTCGCAGCGCACGTGCAGATCCGCGATCTTGTCCGCATACAGCGCGTTCTCCAGCAGGCCCTTCTCGCCCGCCGCCGCGATCACGTCGTCGAGCAGCTGGCGCAGGCGGATCTGCAGCGCGAAGCCCAGCCCCGCGCGCTCGTTCATCAGCGTCGTCAGCGCCACCTTCCAGCCGTTGCCAACGCCGCCCACTACGTTGGAGTCCGGGATGCGCGCCTCCTCGATGAACAGCTCGTTGAACTCCGCCTCGCCCGTGATCTGACGCAGCGGGCGGATCTGCACCGCCTCCTGGTCCATGTCCATGAGGAAGTACGTAAGGCCCTTGTGCTTGGCCACCTCCGAGTCCGTGCGCGCTACCAGCATGCACCACTTGGAGTACTGCGCACCACTCGTCCACACCTTCTGGCCCGTCACCACCCACTCATCGCCGTCTTTCACAGCGCGGGTTTTCAAGGACGCCAGGTCCGAGCCAGCGTCCGGCTCAGAGAAGCCCTGGCACCAGATCTCCTCCGCCGACAGGATTGGCGCCAGGTAGCGCTCCTTCTGCTCTGGCGTGCCCCACACCATCAGCGTCGGGCCGCCCAGCAAAAGGCCCAGCGTGTTCGCCGCGAACGGCACCCTCGCGCGGCCAAGCTCTTCGAAGTAGATCGCCGACTCCGTCTGTGACGCGCCGCGCCCGCCGTACTCCGTCGGCCACGCCGGTGCCGCCCAGCCCGCCTCGTACAGATGGCGCTGCCAGTCCCGGCGCCACGCGAACTGGGCGTCGTCGCCCGCGTCCGCCGACGGTTTCGCGGGCGGCTGGTTGTCCGCAAGCCACGCGCGCAGCTCGTCGCGGAAGGCCGTCTCCTTGTCGCTGAACGTCAGGTCCATTTCCCTCGACCACAAGCCTACTGCAAGAGGGGCTTGACAAGAACAGCCACGCTGGGCGACGAGCTCCTTACGGTGAGTCGGCCTCGTCTGCAAGATCGCCTGGCGAGCCGGGCCCGAGGTCGAGCGTCTCGACTTCCGCATGCTTGCCGACCTCGGCGCAAAGCGCTCTGTCCTTCGTCGCAAGCGGCTCGTGCAACTGCTCGGCGAGGGCTATGAACAATCCGTCGGCCGCCGTGAAGTTGCCCCGCAGTGCCCATGCGCGCTCGCGCAAGACGAGGCTGGGGAAGAACTCGACTGGGAGATCACCCAGGTCATGCACTGCAGCCGCGGCGCGCACGTCGGACACTTCTCCTCGATGTGCCTCCCGGCGCAGGACAGCCAGCACCTCGAACACCAGCAGGTCGGGCGCAGCGAGTTGGCCCTCCGAGCTCATCAGCGCCTCGACCTGCGCTGCTGCGCCCGCCCCCAGCAGGAAGTCGACGACCGCAGAGGTGTCGACTACGGTCACTCGCCGCGATCGCGAATGTCGCGGACCGCTATCTCGGTGGGCTCGGCAGGCTGTACCGCGCCACGCGCCGCGATCCGTGCAGCCAACTCCTCGGGCGTTGGTCGAGAGGCCGCACGCCCGAGCACGCCGCGCAGGTACTCCGAGAGAGACACGCCCGACAGGGCCGCCCGCGCCTTTAGCTTGTGATGGACATCCTCCGGTACGTCGCGAATTTGGATAAGGGTTCCCATACCTAGCGTATTTTATCATGCGCCATGCATGCACAAATGCGCGATCCTATGTCGCACTAATAGTTTGGCGTCGGCACGAAACGTTCTTGTCCACGCCCGCCGCGACGGGCGCTAGATTCGAGCGGTGTCCGAGCCGGGGCCTGGTCTGCGCGTCGCGCACCTGGATGCCGACGCGTTCTATGTGTCGGTGGAGCTGCTGCGCCACCCTGAGCTGCGCGGAAAGCCGGTGGTGGTGGCCGGGAGTGGCCCGCGCGCCGTGGTCACCACCGCCAGCTACGAGGCGCGCGAATATGGCGTTGGCTCGGCTATGCCCACCGCCCGCGCGCGGCGGCTGTGCCCCGACGCGGTCTTCCTGGCGCCCGACTTCACCACCTACCGAGAGACATCTGCGCGCATGATGGCGATCCTGCGCGCGCACGTCGAGCGCGTGGAGGTCGTGGGCCTGGACGAGGCCTATCTGGACGTCTCCGAATTGTTCTCGCCGCGCACGGCCATGCGCCGTCTGCTCGCCGAGATCGACGCCGAGTTGCGTCTGACGTGCTCGGTAGGAATCGGCCCCAACAAGCTCGTTGCCAAGGTCGCCTCCGACGCAGAAAAGCCCGCAGGCTTCGTCGTGCTCAGCCGCGAGCAGGCGTGTGAGCGCTTCGCCGACTCCCCGCCCGGCCTCGTGCCGGGGATCGGGCCCAAGACCGCCGCGCGGCTGGCCGAGCTCGGGCTGACCACCCTCGCGTCGGTGGGCGCTGCGCCCGAGCGGCTGCTCACCGAGCGCTTCGGGCCCAACCTTGGACGGGAACTCGCCAGGCGCGCGCGCTTCGAACACGACGGCGTGATTGGCGCGCCGCGCAAGGTCGTCTCGGAGTCGCGCGAGCGGACCTTCGACAGTGACCTGTCAGACCCGGCGCAGATGCGCGAGCACCTGTCGCTGATGGCCGAGGAGCTGTGCGCCGGTCTCGCCGCCCACGACCGCCGCGGGCGCACTATCGCCATCAAGGTGCGCCTGGACGACTTCACCACGGTCACCCGCGCGCGCACGATCGTGCAGCCAACCTGCGACGCGCAGGAGGTCGGCGCGGTCGCGCTTGAGCTGCTGCACACCTACGCGCCGCCACGACCCGTGCGGCTACTCGGTGTCCGCGTGGCTGGGCTGACTGCGGATGATCGGCAGGGTGGCGCCGCCGGCGAGCGATCGACAGCTGCCGACAGGCCAGGCTCAATCAAGCTGCCTGTAGACCAGCTCGCACTGCCCGTATAAGATCGAGAAGATGACGCTGGTGCGAGTGGGGGACATCGAGCTCGACTACGAGCGCGCCGGCTCCGGTCCGCCGCTGCTGGCGATCATGGGCCGCAGCGGCACCTACTCGCATTGGGACCCCTCGTTCCTGGCCGACCTGCGCGGCGACTTCGACGTGATCGTCTATGACCATCGCGGCGTGGGTGCCTCAAGCCGCCTGGAAGGCCCGCTGAGCATCCGCCAGATGGCCACTGACGCCGCCGGCCTGCTGACCGCGCTCGACGTCGACTCGGCGCACATCCTTGGCATCTCCATGGGCGGCATGATCGCCCAGGAGCTCGCGCTGGCCGAGCCTGAGCGGATCCGCACGCTGGCGCTCGGCTGCACCTACTGCGGGGGGCCCGGCAGCAGGCACACCAGTCGCGAGGTCGTCGAACGGGTCGCCCAGGCCGTCCAATCAGGCGATCCAGAGCGCGCCATCCGTGCCTCCTGGGAGGCCAACGTCTCACCAGCCTTCGCCGCCGACGAGGCCGCCTGGCAGCGCTTTCGCGAGATCGGCCTGCGCCGTCGCGTCGCGCTGCAGGTGATCGCCGCCCAGACACAGGCGTGCATCGAGCACGACACCTCCGCGCGCCTGGGGGAGATCGCGCTGCCAACGCTCGTCATCCACGGCACAGTCGACCAGGTGCTGCCCGTGGTCAACGGCAAGATGATCGCCGAGCTGATTCCGCACGCACAACTCAAGCTGCTCGACGACATCGGCCATCTGTTCTTCTGGGAGCGCCCGCAGCACTCGGCCGACCTCCTGCGCGTGCACGCCGCCGCACATGCCTGACCACCCGGCTCCGCCGCGCCCGCAGCCGGTCGAAGATCTGCGCGAGCTGAGCGTCGCGGGCGCCGGCGGGGTGACGCTCTCCGGCGAGGAGTCAGGCGACGGCCCCGCGGTAGTGCTACTGCACGGCCTTACCGCCACCCGCCGCTATGTGGTCATGGGCTCGCGTGCGCTACAGCGCTCGGGCCATCGCGTGATCTCCTACGACGCGCGCGGCCACGGCCGCTCGACGCCCGCCGACGGACCGCGCGGCTACGGCTATGAGCTGCTCGCCGCCGACCTGCTCGCCGTGCTCGACCAGGCCGGCGTCCAGCGCGCGCTGCTCGCCGGCGTGTCGATGGGCTCCCACACCGCCGTGCGCTTCGTGCTCCATCACCCCGAGCGGGTGGCCGCGCTGGCGATCATCACCCCGGCCTTCGACCCGACCCTGCTGCGCGCCGACGTCGACATCTCGAGTTGGGACGCCCTCGCCCGCGGGCTGCGCGAGGGCGGCGCAGACGGCTTCGTCGCCGCCTATGACCTGCAGCGGCTGCCCGAGTCGCTGCGCAGCACAGTCGAGACCGTCCTGCGTCAGCGCATCGCCGCGCACGAGCACCCCGACGCGGTCGCCGACGCGCTGGAAGGCGTGCCACGCTCGCGCCCGTTCGAGCAGATCGAGCAGCTCGCCACGATCGCCGCTCCTACGGTCGTCGTCGCCAGCCGCGACCAGGCCGACCCGCTGCACCCCATGGTCGTGGCAGAGCGTTACTCCCAGACGATCCCCGGCGCGCAGCTACGAGTCGAGGATGACGGTCAGGCGCCGCTCGCCTGGCAGGGTGGGCGGATCTCGCAGGTGATCGCCGACCTGGGCGCACGCGCGGGACACGCCGCGCTTCCTGACTGATCCGCTACGCCGCGCCGCGGTTATGCCCAGCGCCCGGGGTCACGCTGGTCTGATACGTGATAACGTACGATCGTATGCCGGTACGCGAGTGGGATGGGACGAGCTATGACCGCATCTCCGCAACAATGGAGGCGCTCGGGCTGGATGTCCTCGACCGGCTGACACTGAACGGCGATGAGCTCGTGCTGGACGCCGGCTGCGGGTCAGGCCGGATTACCCAGGCGCTGATCGAGCGCCTGCCGTGCGGGCGCGTGATCGCCGTCGACGAGTCCGCCTCGATGATCGACGCCGCGCGCCGACGACTCGGGCCGGACGTGGACCTGCGCGTCGCCGACCTGCTCGAGCTCGAGCTCGACGAGCCCGTCGACGCGGTCCTGTCGACTGCCACCTTTCACTGGATCGCCGACCACGACCGGCTGTTCGCGCGCCTGCATAAGGCGCTACGGCCCGAAGGACGTCTGGTTGCGCAGTGTGGGGGAGAGGGCAACATCGACATCCTGCGCGCCAAAGCGCGCCAGGTGCTCGAGCGCGAACCCTACGCACCCCACTTCCTGCACTGGCAGCCGCCGTGGAACTACGCCGCGCCGCAGCCCACCGCCGAGCGCTTGCGCTCGGCCGGCTTCGCCTCGGCCGAGTGCTGGCTGACGCCCGCGCCGCGCACACCGGATGCGCCACGGGAGTTTCTCGCCACGATTGTGCTCGGCCCGCACGTGCAGCAGCTGCCCGAGAACCTGCGCGAACCGTTTATGGACGACGTGCTCGCGCTCGTCGGCGAGCCGGTGGTGGTCGACTACGTGCGCCTGAACATCGACGCCGTCGCGTGAAATGCAGCTCACGGACTGCTTAGCTCCCAGCTACGCGGAGCTCAGGCCGTTCAAGTTACAGCGGACCAAGACCTTCCCGGTCTACCCGGACCTCGTCGACAAGCTCGTCTCTGCCTTAACCCACCCCGACAAGACGATTGCGTACGTGATGGCCGTGTGCTCGGCCTACGCGTACTCCGACGTGCAAACGGTCGCGATGATCATGGCGCGCATGGGCCTGGAGGAAAACCGCTGCGTGATGATCGACGAGTACGTCGACGCCCTGTTCATCACCTGCACGTCGTTCCTTATCCAGAGCAAGGACGGCCGTGCGGCGATCCTCTGCTATCGCGGCACGCCGCCCACGAGCCTGATCACCTGGCTCACCGACGCGAACATCGATCCCACGCGCACCAAAATGCCCTCGCCTCTCGCCGACTCGGGCGAAGCCGACTCGGGCAAAGACTACGTGCATGGTGGCTTCTACCGCAACGTGCGCTCCACGCGCTATGAAATCTTCAACGCGCTCAAACGCGCAATCGACGGCGAGTCGGTCCGGCCGAGTCGCGCGGAGAAACTCGACAACAAGCTGCAGGCGCTGTACATCACCGGTCACAGCCTCGGCGCCGCGAGCGCGTCCATGCTCGCGCTGATGCTCGTCGCCGAGCCCGGTGATCAGCAGCCGATCGTCGACAGGCTCAAGGCGGTCTACACCTTCGGAGGACCGATGCTCGCCAGCCCCGACCTCGCCCGGGATTGCAATAAGCACGAATTCCTCCACGATCGGGTCATCCGCTACGTGTACGCCAACGACGTCGTCCCTCAGCTGCCACCCAAAGCGTCCTATCCGTTTGCGCACTTCGGGACCGGCTACCAGTACACGCGCAAGCCCAGGCACAAGGGAGATCCAGACTGGCGGCAAAACGACGCGCCGCACAAGCAGCTGCGCAGCCTGTGGTCCCTCGCGGTCGCGCCGCTGTCGCTCGTCACCAGCGACATCAAGAAGGCGCGACGCCTGCACTTCCGCGCTTCGCTCAACGACCACCTGCCCCAGCATTACGTGGACGCTCTCAAGCCGAAAGGTATTCGCAGCGAGTTCGGCGACTGAGGCGAACAACGCGCTGGCTTGGTGCCTCACACGACAGGGCCGGCCGTGGGCTCATACGCCGCTGGAGACGGGGTCGTCGCCGACCTCCGCGACGCTGAGCAGCGCCGCGTAGCGCCCGCCGCGCTCCAGCAGCTCATCATGCGTGCCGCGCTCGACGATGTGCCCGTCGTCCAGCACGAGGATCTGGTCGGCGTCGCGGATGGTCGACAGGCGGTGGGCGATCGCGATCGTGGTGCGCCCGCGCGAGAGCTCGTCAAGCGCCTGCTGCACGGCGCGCTCGGTCTCGGTGTCCAGCGCCGAGGTGGCCTCGTCGAGGACCAGCACGGGCGGGTTGCGCAGCACGGTGCGCGCGATCGCGATGCGCTGCTTCTCGCCGCCGGAAAAGCGATAGCCGCGCTCGCCCACAGGCGTGTCATAGCCCTTGGGCAGGGAGGAGATCAGCTCGTGGATCTGCGCCGCGCGGGCAGCGTCTTCGATCTGCTGGTCGGTCGCCTCGGGACAGGCGAAGCGGAGGTTCTCGCGGATCGACGCGTGGAACAGGTAGGTCTCCTGGGAGACGAGGCCGACGGTAGCCGCAAGCGAGTCGAGCGTCATGTCGCGAATGTCCACGCCGTCGATGCACACGCGCCCGCGCTGGGCCTCGTACAGGCGGGCGACCAGATACGCGAGCGTCGTCTTGCCCGAGCCGGTCTCGCCGACCAGCGCCGTGCGTGTCCCCGCTGGGATCTCCGCGCTGATCTCCTGCAGCGTCCATGGCGCGTCGGGCGCGTAACGAAACCACACGTCCTGCAGTTCCACGTCCCCGCGCACGCCGCTCAGCGTGCGCGCGCCCGGGCGCTCGACGATGTCGACGGGGAGGTCCAGGTACTCGAAGATGCGCCCAAACAGGGCCAGCGAGGTCTGCACTTCAAGACCCACCGACAGCAGCTGCTGCATCGGGAATAGCAGGCGCGTCTGCAGCGTCGTAAACGCCACCACGGTGCCGATCGAGATCAGGTCGTGCCCGTGGGCGATGCTGTAGCCCGCGAACCAGTACACCGCCGCGGGCATGATCGCAAAGCTCATCTGCACGGAGGACATGCGCCAGCGCCCCGCCATGCGCGCGCGCACCTCCAGGTCGGCCAGTTCGCTTGACTCCGAGGCGAAGCGATCGACCAGCTCGTGAGAGCGTCCCATCGTCTTGCCGAGCAGGATCCCCGACACCGACAGCGACTCCTCGACCAGCGTCGACATGTCCGCCAGTCGGCCCTGGCGCACCGACTGGATGCGCCTGCGCTCGTTGCCCACGCGGCGCGTCAGCCACACGAAGAACGGCAGCAGGATCAGCGAGAACACCGTCAGCTGCCAGCTCAGCGCGAACATCGCCACGACCGTCGCCGTGACCGTCGCCACCGTCGAGACCGTCGAGGTGGCCGTGCTCGTGACAACGTCGTCGATGCCGCCGATGTCATAGGCGATGCGCGCCTGCACCTCGCCCGAGCGCGTGCGCGTGAAGAACGCCAGCGACATCCGCTGTAGGTGCGCGAACACCGCCGCGCGCAGGTCGTGCATCACGCGCTGGCCCACCTCGTTGGAGATCCACGTCTGGGCGACGCCGATCACGCCGTTGATCACCGCCAGCGCGATCATGCCGCCCACCAGCCACGACAGCAGCGTCAGGTCATGTTTGATGATGCCCTTGTCGACCGCTTCGCGCAGCAGGAACGGCGAGGCCACGCTCAGCACCGAGCCGAGCACGATCAGCCCGAGCAGCAGCCCCAGCCGCAGCCGGTAGGGGATGAACAGCCGCGCGATGCGCCGCAGCGAGACGTGTTTGTCGGGGATGTCCTCGGGGCGCGCGCCCGGCTTCGGCGTGTTCGCTCGCCGCGCCCGGCGGCCGCCATCGCCACCGTGTCCTTGGGCGAAGGGCTGGGCGCTCACCCATTCGACTTTACCGTCGCTCTGGCGACGGGCCGGCGAGTCAGGCGCCCACGTCGCGGTAGTCGCTCACCGGGACGAGCGCCCTCGGCCGCCTGCTGCGAGGGCCTGGCGATCGCGGCGCGCGCTCGGCCTGCACGATGGCGCGTCCGAGCCGATCGAGCAGGTCGACTGCCTGATCCTGGTCGTTGACATCTGCGAGCTGCACTTCCGCTTCGTCCAGGACGGTGCGACGGTCATTGGTTTGGACGAGGATACGGGCCATGGCTTGCTTCCTTTCGCTCGCGGTGCATGACAGGGCGCCGGGATGAGCGGCGCCCTGTCGGCCGTGGAGGCCTGCGTGTGCCAAGTCTCACCCATGCGCCTAAGCGTGCTCGAAAGATGCAGTGAGAATCGCTTCACGGCCCTGCCAGCGGCCAGGCCGCGCGATCCCGCGCTGCGCTCGGCTACCCTGCGGAGCGTCGTGAGCAGCGCGCCCGCCAATCTCAGCTCGTCGGAGATCAGGGTGCTTGGCTGCCTGCTGGAAAAGCAGCGCACCACGCCCGACGCCTATCCGCTGTCGCTGAACGCGCTGCGGCTGGCCTGCAACCAGTCCACCAGCCGCGATCCGGTCGTCGACTACGACGACGCGATCGTCAGAGACGCGCTGCACCGCCTCGAGCGCCGCGGCCTGATCCGACTGGCCAGCGGTGCGGGCAGCCGCGCCGCCAAGTACCGGCATCTGCTCGCCGAAGCGCTGCCCATGGAGGCGGGCGAGCAGGCGATCATGTGCGTGCTGATGCTGCGCGGGCCGCAGACCCCCGGCGAGCTCAAGCAGCGCACCGAGCGCATGCACGCGTTCGCCGACCTAGCGGGCGTTCACGAGACGCTCGACCGCCTGATCGCGCGCGAGCTCGTTGCGCGGCAGGGCCGGCGCCCGGGACACAAGGAGGAGCGCTACGCGCAGCTGCTGGCCTCCGCCGAGGACGAACCCTCCGCGCACGGCCAGGCCATCAGGCCCCCGACGCCGGCCGAGTCGTATGTGCCCGACGGTCCATCCGCTGGCTCGGCTGCAACGATGGGCTCCGGCTCCGGTCCATCCGCAGACCCCGCCTCAGCAGGACGCTCCGCTCCTGCGGACGGGCGGGAGGACCTGCGCGAGCGCGTGGCGCGGCTGGAGCGCGAAGTGGCAGAGCTGCGCGCCGCTATCCGCCATCCTGTGTCCTAGCACCCGGCCATGATCTACCTGCACCCGATGCTCGCGACCGCCACCGACACCGCCACCGGAGTGGGGATCCCGATCGCGCTCGCCGCCGGGCTGGTGTCGTTTTTGTCTCCGTGCGTGCTGCCGCTGGTCCCCGGCTACCTGTCCACCGTGATTGGGGTCACGCCCGCGGATCTGCGCGAGGGCGTGGGCGTCCGGCGCGTGCTCGTGCCCAGCCTGCTGTTCATCGCGAGCTTCTCGGCCATCTTCATCCTGCTCGGCCTCAGCGCCACGGTGATCGGGTCGACGCTCAACCAGCACAAACACGCGCTCGAGCAGGTGGGGGGTGCGCTCATCGTGGCGATGGGCGCCATCTTCCTGGCCACCCCGTTCGTGCGTTTCCTCAACCGCGAGTGGCACCCCGACGGCCTGCTGCGCCTGGCCGGTCGGGGTGGGCCGATGATCGCCGGCGCCGCCTTTGCGATCGCCTGGACGCCGTGTACGAGCATCACCCTTGGGGCCATCCTCACCCAGGCCGCGATCTCCAGCTCGGCCGCCCACGGCGCCCTGCTGCTCGCCTTCTACTCCGCCGGCCTGGCCATACCGTTCCTGTTGATCGCGCTCGCCTTCGAGCGGATGACCAACGCGCTCAGCGTCGTCAAGCGCCACTTCCCGGTCATCATCGCCGTCGGCGGCGCCGTCATGATCGCGCTGGGGGTGCTGATCCTCACCGGCGAGTTCACGATCCTCAACAACCAGGCCAACACCCTGCTGCAGGGCACCGGGCTGGACGTGTCGAGCGTCTGAAGCCGATTTGCGTCCGCCCGGCCGGTAAGCCACCGTCCTCGGGCTTGCCACGATCGCTTATCTCCTGGCGCCACGCGCAGAGAAGTCGACCGATCCTCAGACCACGGGGCTGGACATCTCCGGCGTCTGAGCGCCGCGGTGGCGCTCCAGGTAGCGCCGTTCCCAGGCCTCCTGGTTTCGCTTGGCGTCGAGCACGAACGGCGAGTAGCCGATCGCCTTGACGATCGCGCGATTGATCGTCGCCTCCGGCTCGGGCAGGGGCCGCAGGACGTCCACGAACAGCACCACGCGCGTCTCGTCGGTGTCGTTCCACACCTCGTGGTTGAACGTGTCGTCGAAGATCATGCTCTGGCCCTCCTCCCAGTGGCGCACGTCGTCACCGACGCGGATGCGACAGGCCTGGGCGTCTTGGGGCACGATCAGGCCGAGGTGGTAGCGCAGCACCCCCTTGTAGGGGCCGCGGTGGTCGAGGATGTGCTTGCGCGGGGAGAGAATTGAGATCATCGCCGTGGTCATGCCCGGGATCTCGCGCATCAGCGCGGCCGTACGTGGGCACATCTGCACGCCGAGCTTGGCCTCAAAGCCGTAGCCGTACAGGAAGAACGTCTTCCAGCGGTCGTCGTCGGTGATCTCGATCTGGTCCTTGGAGATGTCCTGGAAGTTGGCCAGGCCGGCGTGATCGTCAAGTAGCCGCTCGGCCTCCTCGCGGATCACCGTCCAGTTGTCCTCGATGTGCTTGACCCAGGGAAAGCGGTCAAGCTCAAAGAACGTGGCGTCGCCGACGAGCGAGCGTTTGCCGATGAAGCGCTCGATCGGCGCCAGGATGCGTTCGCCGAGCGCGATCGTCCACTGCACGATGCGCTCCCACGGCGACTTGTTGGGCATCTAAGCCTCCTTCCCGACGGTTTGCTGCGTGTCCGACGGGAAGGAGCTTAGAAAATCGTGCGGCCGGCCCCGCGGGGAGGCCGGGCGGGTGGGTGCGATTACGCGGCCTCGCGCAGGGCGGCCAGCTCTGGAGACTCGGCGAGCTTCTTCAGCGCGCGCTGCTCCAGCTGGGAGGCCCGCTCGGCGGAGAAGCCGAGGCGCTTGCCGATCGCGGTCAGCGTCTGGGGCTCCTCGCGGCCGGTGCCGAAGCGCAGGGTCAGCACCTTGCGCTCGGTTTCGGGCAGCTGGGAGATCGCACGGTGCACGATCCGCTCGCGCTCGTTGTCCCAGGCGGTGTCCTCGGGCGCCTCCACGTCCGAAGGCAGCAGGTCGCCGAGCGCCGTGTCGCCGTCTTCGCCGATCTGCTGATCGAGGCTGACGAGGGCAGCGCGCTGGTGGCGCACCTCTTCGACCTGGTCGATCGGCAGTCCCGTCTCCTGGGAGAGCTCCTCGACGGTGGGCTCGCGTCCCAGGCGCACCGACAGCTCGCGCTCCACGCGACCGACCTTGCGCGAACGCTGGGCCACGTGCACGGGCAGGCGGATCGTGCGCCCGGAGTTCTCCAGGCCGCGCTGGATCGCCTGGCGGATCCACAGGGTTGCGTAGGTGGAGAAGCGAAAGCCCTTACGCCAATCGAACTTCTCGCTGGCGCGGATCAGGCCGAGCATGCCCTCCTGGACGAGATCGCCGAGGGGCAGGCCCTGGTTCTGGTAGCGCCGCGCGTTGGAGGCGACGAGGCGCAGGTTGGAGTTGACGAGCAGTTCCTTGGCGTGCAGGTCGCCGCGCTCGATCTTCTGCGCGAGCTCGATCTCCTGGGCCGGCGTGAGCAGCGGGTAGCGGCGCGAGTGCGCGAGCAGCTGGTCGACCGCCTCTGGGATGAACGTGTCGGGGGTACTCAGGTCAAGGCGCTCGATCGGGCTGTCGAGCCGCTCGGCAGCGACGACCGTCGCGCCGTCGGCGACGACCTCTACGTCGGGCTGGTCGGCCTCGACGGCGATCACGGGGTCGAGTGTTGCGGTGGTGGAGTTTGCGGGGGAGTCTGACATGGGCGTCCTTCTAATCCGATGCTTGGAGTCGGAATTATACGCCGAAGTAGTTGTCTTGTCAATCATCGTTGGTTACCAGGTTGGTAAGATGTCGTTCGACGCGCTTTGCGCGCATACCTGCACGCCCGCCAACAAGTGGGTGCCCGCGCAATTAGCATCCCAAACCCGCAGGCGGCGCAAAAGGATCGGCTCGCGTAGGGGATCTTCGACCCGCGCCGCCGAACAGGTGAGCCTCACAGGCTAAGCTCGGCGCATGAACGGCGATCTCAGCGGCCAGGCCATCGCCATCACCGGCGCCTCGTCGGGCATCGGCGAGGCCACCGCGCTGGCCTGTGCTCGAGCCGGTGCGGCCGTCGCCCTGGCCGCCCGGCGCGCCGATCGCATTCAGGCGCTGGCCGAGCGCATCGACAGCGAGGGCGGTCGCGCGATCGCCGTGCCCACCGACGTCGGCGACGAGGACCAGGCGCGCGCATTCGTGCAGCGTGCGCACGCCGAGCTGGGCCGCCTGGACGTGCTCGTCAACAACGCTGGCGTGATGCTGCTCGGCCCGATCGAGAACGCCCCCACCGACGAGTGGCGCCAGATGATCCACGCCAACGTGTTCGGCGTCCTCTACTGCACCCACGCCGCGCTGCCGATCATGCGCGAGCAGGGCTCCGGCCACATCGTCAACGTCAGCTCCGTGGCCGGTCGTTTCGCCCGCGCCGGCTCGGGCGTCTACAACCTGACCAAGTTCGGCCTCGGAGCCTTCTCGGAGTCGCTGCGCCAAGAGGGCGTCGCCTTGGGCGTGCGCGTCACCCTGATCGAGCCCGGCGCCGTGGCGACGGAGCTGCCGGGGCACAACCGGCCGGAGATCCAGCAGATGATCGCGGGTGTCCTCGCCGACGTAGCGCCGCTCGAGTCTGAGGACATCGCAAACGCCATCCTCTACGCGATCGCTGCACCGGCCAACGTGGCCGTCAACGAGGTCCTGATCCGCCCCCGCGGCCAGGTCCGCTAGGCGCGGCCCTCAGTGGAGCCCTGAGCAGCGCATGCGGCGTCGGCAGCCGGGCCAACAGGTTCCGCGCTGACGTCCCGGCCGGCCGGCTCCCCGTACACCATCGCGGTGCTGACCGCGATCCTATTCCAGGCGTTGATCGCGCTGATCGCCAGGATCAGGTTGGCGAGCTCGCCGCTGGAGAACTCATCGGCAGCCCGCCGGTACAGCCCGTCCGGCACGCCGCCGTCGGCCACCTTGGTGACCGCGTCGGTGAGCTCCAGCGCAATCCGCTCGCGCGCGCTGAACAGAGGGCTCTCCCGCCAAGCGGCCAACGCATAGATCCGCTGCTCGGTCTCCCTGCTGCGCCGAGCCGCCCGCGTGTGCATATCGACGCAGTACGCGCACCCGTTGATCTGCGACGCCCGGATCTTCACCAGCTCCCGCAGTGCAGGATCGAACTCGACAGACCGGTCAAACGCCGCCATCGCCCGATAGGCATCCCGAGCCTCCTTGAGCAAATCGATCCGCGTCACCATACTCACCCTAGCCAGCTCCGCCCCCCGCCAAGCGCAGGTCGTGTCGATGTCAGACGCCCGCGCGAAGCGCCGCGTCTGCAGCGACACGACCGGAGCGCTAATGCCAGGAGGTAGTCCGCCAGTTGTCCGTAGGCGACTCCGGCGCCAGCCACGGCGGCATCGGCAGCGCCAGGCGGTCGGCCAGCGCGTTCACATACGGCTCGTAGATGTCCCGCATCCGGGTGAGCCTCTCAGCGATCGTGTGCGGCTCGCTGCCCAGCTCGATCCCCACCTCGCGCAGCTTGCCGATTAGCTCGTCCAGATCTGCCGCTGACAGCCGCTCGTGGGGCGGGGGTTTCGGCGCGGCGTGAAAGCTGTAGCTGAGATCCGCCACCGCGTGGCGGGCGATCGCGAAGGTGAAGCGCGACGAGTCCACGGTGCCTGCCGGCGCCGCAGCGATCGTGAACGCGCACGCGTCCAGCACGGTGCACATCGCCGCCAGCCAGTTCTGGTTGATGTGCTGGGAGCGGAAGTAGGCCAGCACGGGATAGGCCAGGTGGGTCTCCATCAGCTCGGCCACCCAGGTCTCCCAGCCGCCCAGGTAGCGGTTGACAGCCGGCCATCCCTCGCGCTCTGCCGAGCGCAGGATCAGGCGACCCGCGCTGGGCGGCGAGCCGGCGCGGGCGTCCAGCTGCGAGACCGTTGCCTCGCGGCTGGAGAACGCCTGGTATAGCGACGGCAGGTAGCCGATCACGATCGCCAGCACCGCCAGGCCGCTGCCTGAGTCAATCACCTGTACTGCGTGTGCGAACGTCGTGTGCGCCGCCAGCCCGTAGGGTCCGTTGGTCGTCATCGTGGCGGCCGCGAAATACAGGTCGTTGCCGAAGTCCACCACGCCGCGCTGTCCCGCCAGCGCCCCCAGGTGCGAGCCGTCTGCCCACAGCAGGCAGGCGTAACCGAGCATCATCATCGTCACCCACAAGACGAGGTTGACCACCACCCCCAGCGGGCCGTAGATGCCGAGCATCGTGTCACCCGCCTGGAATGGCAGCGCGCGGGCGATCCGCCGCCAGGGGCGCCACCCGTAGGCGAACACGGTGCGCACCAGTTTGGGGTCGCGCTTGACGCGCCTGGGCAGCAGGAACGCGACGAAGATCTCCAGCAGCATCGCCACCACCAGCAGGCCGCCGAGCACCCCCACCAGGATCCGCATCGGCTGACCTTACGGGATGCGCAGGGACGGCCTATGAGCGGACGTCGCCGCGCGCGGCCGGTGCGGCGATGTCGAGCAGGCCGCCTCCGACGTGATCGACCTGCAGCGTCGTGTGATCTAGCTCGAAGCGCTCGTGCAGCATCGCCTCCATCGCCCTGCGCGCCTCGTGGCAGTCCTGCGCCGCGCCCACCAGCACGTGCGCCGACAGGGCGGGGAAGCCGCTGGTGACCTCCCACACGTGCAGGTCGTGTACCTCCACGACCCCCTGCTGTGCGACCAGCGCCCGGCCGATCGCCTGCGGGTCAAGGCCCTCCGGGGCGGCCTCCAGGAAGATCCGCCCGGAGGCCTTCACCAGCGAGGCGCCCGAGCGGATCATCAGCCCCGCGATCAGCATCGACACGATCGGGTCCGCGCGCTGAAAGCCCGTCGCCAGGATCATGCCCGCGGCGAGCGCCGTGCCGATGAAGCCGTACAGGTCGGTCAGGATGTGCTGGAAGCTGCCCTGCACGTTCAGGCTGCTGCGGTCCGCGCGCGACAGCGTCCAGGCGGCCGCCAGGTTGACCAGCACCCCGGCCAGCGCGACCGCCAGCATCAGCCCGCCGCGCACATGCGCGGGCGCGAACAGGCGTCGCACCGCGTCGTAGGCGATGAACGCCGCGAGGATCAGCAGGGTCACGCCGTTGGCCTGCGCCGAGAGGATCTCCACGCGCCGCAGGCCGAACGTCATCGCCCCTTGGGCCGGACGCGCGGCCAGCCGTATGGCCAGCAGCGAGAAGCCGATCGCGCCCGCGTCGGTGAGCATGTGCGCGGCGTCTGACAGCAGCGCCAGCGAGTGCGCGACCACGCCCGCGGCCACCTCCACCGACATGAACGCGACGATCAGGGCAAGGGCGACCGTCAGGGGCGCGCGGTCCGCATCGGCGAGGTTGCCGTGGGAGTGCCCGTGCGGGTGCCCGGCATGGTGATGGGCCATCGATTCACGATACGCCCGCGGGCGGCCGTCAGCTGCCGTCCGGCGAGGGGCGGATCTCGCCGCGTCCCGCCACCTGCAGGTCGCTGGGCAGGCGATATCCCAACCGACGCGCCAGCACTTCCAGGCCCATGCGCCACTGGATGATCGCCGCTCGCTGTTCTGACTGCGTGTCGGGCAGGTCGTCGAATTCGCCCTCTTGCAGGCCGAGCGTCAGCGCGCTCAGGTAGGAGTCCTCCAGGACGTAGGTGTGCGCGTATGTCGCCTGCAGCGAGCGCAGCTTTCCCGACGCCGGTTCGATCGCCGCGATGTCCACCGCATAGGCCGCAAAGCGCCGCTCCAGCGCCCCCATGCACTGGGCGGCCTGGTGGTGTGACAGCTTGTGCTCGTGGGCGCCCGAGAGGATCGGATCGGCGCCTTCCAGCAGGCGGTTGACCGCCAGTCGCAGCGGCTCCAGCTGGCGCAGGTAGGCGGCCAGCGCCGTCCTCTGTGCCGCCGTCGCGGGTCGCCCGGAGCCCGCGCCCGACCCGCAGCCGCCCGCGGTCACGGCCACGAGGGCCAGCGCCCCGGCCCTCGCCAGGATGCTCGCGCGCGCTCGGACCATGGCCGCTGACCTTAGTCTGTGGCGGCGATGGCGCGCGCCGGCGACCAGGAGACGCTCGAGGGCCGAGGAGAGGCGCTCACCCAGCAGCGCACGACCCTGCTGTCGATCGTCGTCGCCACGGTGCTCGTCGCGAGCAAGCTGGGGGTGGGCCTGGCGACCGGCAGCCTCGCGCTGATCTCTGCCGGGATCGAGTCAAGCGGCGACGTGGTCGCCGCCGCGCTGACGTTCTTCGCCGTGCGCCTGGGCGGGCGCCCGGCCGACCGCGGGCATCCCTACGGCCACCGCCGGGCCGAGAACCTGGCCGCGCTGGGCGAGGCCGCGATCCTGCTCGCCGGCGGCCTGCTGGTCAGCGTCGAAGCGGTCCGCCACCTGCTCGCCGAAGGCGGCCCGCCGCAGGTGCGCTGGTACCAGTTCGCGGTGATCGCGCTCGCGGTCGTGCTGGACCTCAGCCGCGCGCGCGTGTCGCTGCGCTCGGCGCGCCGCTATGACAGCCCCGCGCTGTACTCCAACGCCCTGCACTTCGCCGGTGACATGGCCGGATCGCTGGCCGTGCTCGCCGGGCTGCTCGCCGTCAACGCGGGCCTGGCACAGGCCGATTCGATCGCCGCGCTGGCCGTCGCCGCGATCATCTTCGCCGCCGCGCTGCGGCTGATCGCGCGCAACGCCGACATCCTGATGGACCGCACGCCCGCGCAGGCGCGCGAAGCGGCCGAGCAGGCGATCGCCGGGCTGGGCAGCGACATCGAGCTCAGCCGCCTGCGCCTGCGCGAGTCCGCCGGGCGCTACTTCGCCGACGTCGTCGTCGGCGTAGCGCCCGGGCAGGCCGTCGTCGAGGGCCACCAGGCCGCCGACTTGGTCGAGGCCGCCGTCGAGGACGCCCTGCCCGGCAGCGACGTGGTCGTGCACGTCGAGCCCCGCCAGCGTGGCCTGGACCTGCGCGACCGCGTGCTCGCGATCGCGCTCGCCGAGCCGCTGGTCAAGGAGGCCCACGACATCACCGTCTTCGAGCAGGACGGGGGGGCGAGCGTCTCGCTGCACCTCAAGTTCCCGGCCGATCTGGACCTGCAGGGCGCCCACGCGGTCGCCGAGCGCGTCGAGCACGCGATCGGCCAAAGGCCCGACGTGGTCGACGTGCAGACCCACCTGGAGCCGCTGGAGCGCACGCTCGCAGCGCGCCCGGCAGACCGCAGCGCAGACCTGCACGCAGAACGCGAGATCGACCGGCTCGTGCGCGAGCTGACCGGCGCGGCCCCCGATCGGGTCAGGCTGCTGTCGACCGACGCTGGGCGCGTGCTGTTCCTCACGCTCAACGTCGGCGGCGCCACGCCGCTGGGCGAGGCCCACCGGCTGGCCGGCGAGCTGGAGGAGCAATTGCGGGCGCAGCTACAGGACCTCGCCGACGTGGTCGTGCATACCGAGCCGTAAGAGCCTGCGCCGTAAGAAGTTCTGAAGACTTGCCGGGAAGCAATTGACCGCAGGCGGAGTCCTGGAAGGGACGCAGCTGTCAGCTGCTCGATCTCGCCGTCAACCCCAGGAGACCCGTTCAAGTGCCCAGAGTCACGCCAGTCCTGCTCAGCCTCGTCGCGCTCACCGTCGCCGGCTGTGGCAGCTCGAGCAGCTCCACCACCAGTTCGAGCTCGACCGCTGCCACGACGCAGACGCCCAGGGCCGCGTTCATCGCCCCGCTGACCACCGCCAGCACGCTCGGCTCGACAGTGCCCGCCAACGGCGACGTCAATCCCTATGGGCTGGTGCTCGTTCCCGCCAGCGTCGGCAAGCTCAGCGCGGGCGACCTGCTCGTCAGCAATTTCAACGACAAGGAAAACAACCAGGGCACGGGCACCACGATCGACCAGGTCACCAGTGCCGGCAAGAGCACGCTGTACGCCACGGTCAACGCCAAGGCGCTGCCGGGCGCCTGCCCCGGCGGCGTCGGGCTGACGACCGCGCTGAATGTGCTGCCCGGCGGCTATGTCGTCGTAGGAAGCCTGCCCTCGACCAACGGCAAGTCCGCCACCGCCAAGGCCGGCTGCCTGATCGTGCTCGACAGCAACGGCCACGTCGTCAAAACGATCGCCGGAGCCAACATCCAGGGGCCGTGGGACTCCACCGCCGTCAGCGAAGGCGCCAAGACCACGCTGTTCGTCTCAAACGCGCTCAACGGCGGCGCCGCCAAGGGCATCCACACGATCGACAACTCCACCGTCGTGCGCATCGTCTTTGAATCCGGCGAAGGCCAGGCGCCGAAGGTCGTAAGCGAACAGGTGATCGCCAACGGGATCCCCTGGGTGGACTCGGCCACCGCGCTGGTGATCGGCCCCACGGGCGTAGGGCTGGCGTCCGACGGCACGCTGTACGTGGCCGACACACTCGCCAACCGCATCACCGCGATCCCGCAGGCGATGACCCGCACCACACCCGCGCCCGCCGGCGGCACTACGGTCGCTGAAGGCGACCACCTCAAGGAACCGCTCGGCCTGGTGATCGCGCCCAACGGCGACATCATCACGACCAACGCCGGCGACGGCAACATCGTCGAGACCAACCCCGACGGCAAGCAGGTGGGCGTGCAGACCGCCGACACCAAGACCGGCGCCGGCTCGCTGTTCGGGCTGGCCGTCGCGCCAGGCGGCAATGGCGTCTACTACGTCGACGACGGCGAAAACACGCTGAACCTGTTGCATTGAGGCTTGCATCCCGGAAGGTTGCGCCGCGCGCCGGCGTCTAACGGGTAGCCACAACCACCGAAAAGGAGACTCACGATGCCTTCACACAACCAGCAGCAAGCGCGCCCGCGCGGGCGCCGGCGCGCCTCGGTCTTGAAGATGGGCGTGGCCGCGGCGACGCTCGCCTTCGCCGTCACGTTCGTCGCCATCGCGCTCGCGTCGAGCTCGGTCAGCGTGGACTCCAAGTCCAACTCCAAGCTCGGCCAGCAGATCCTCGTCACCAGTGAAGGGCGCACGCTCTACGTGCTGTCCCCCGAGACCAGCCACCATCTGCTCTGCAAGAGCGCGGAATGCTTGAAATTCTGGCCGCCCCTGACCGTCTCCTCGAGCTCCACCAAGCTCAAGGACGGCTCTGGAGTGCACGGCAAACTGTCGCTGTTGCACCGCAGCAACGGCAAGTGGCAGGTCATGGTCAACGGACAGCCGGTGTACCTGTTCGCGTTGGACAAGGCCCCCGGTGAAGTCAAGGGCCAGGACTTCAAGAGCTTCGGCGGCGTCTGGCACGTGCTGAGCGACTCGGGCTCGCCCAGCAGCAAGGCCGTGCCCGCGAGCAATGCGCCGGCGGCTGCCGCTCCCGCCCCGGCGCCAGAACAGAGCATGCCGAGCTCCGGCGGCTACGGCTACTAGCCGGACCCCAAGCCTCGCCCCGGCCCGGCGCTAACCCCCCCTTGCGCCCGGGCCGGAGGCGAGGGCCGTCTGGCACCGGCCACCCGCGTGAGACACGCGCCGCGGCTGCCGCTCCCGCGAGCGACAGCGAGCGACTCTTCTATTAATGATTTGGTGGCGAGCGGAACGGGCATCGGAGCACAGGCGAACGGACGTCTGGGCGGCGCCGATCGCGACGGATCCGACCGCTACAAGTGGATAGCGCTGTCCAACGTCACTCTGGGCGTGCTGCTGGCCACGCTGGACGGCTCGATCACGCTGATCGCGATGCCCGACATCTTCCGGGGCATCCACCTCGACCCGCTCGTGCCCGCCAATAGCTTCTACCTGCTGTGGATGATCCTTGGGTTCCTCGTCGTCACCAGCGTGCTGATCGTCAGCCTTGGGCGCCTGGGCGACATGTACGGGCGGGTGAAGATGTACAACCTCGGCTTCGTCATCTACACGCTCGCCTCGCTCGTCTTGACCGTCGACTGGCTGGACGGTCGAGCAGGTGCCACCTACCTGATCGGCTTTCGCATCGTGCAGGGAGTCGGTGCGGCCTTCCTGCTGGCCAACTCGGCCGCGATCATCACCGACGCGTTTCCCGCCAACCAGCGCGGCATGGCGCTCGGCATCAACAACATCGTCGGCGTCAGCGGCATGTTCGTGGGCCTGGTGCTGGGCGGGCTGCTAGCGCCGATCGACTGGCGGCTGGTGTTCCTGATCTCCGTGCCCGTCGGGCTGCTGGGCACCGTGTGGGCCTACCTCAAGCTCGAGGAGCGCAGCACGCCCAAACGCGCATCCGTCGACTGGTGGGGCAACGTCACGTTCGCGCTCGGGCTGATCTTGATCATGGTGTCCGTCACCTACGGCATCCGCCCCTATGGCAGCCATGCCACCGGCTGGACCAGCCCGCGCGTGCTCGCCCTGCTCGGCGCCGGGTGCGCCTGCCTGGCCGCCTTCGTCCTGATCGAGCGGCGGGTCGCCGAGCCGATGTTCCGCCTGCCCCTGTTTCGCATCCGCGCCTTCACGTTCGGCACGCTGTCCACGTTCCTGTCGGCCGTCGCCCGCGGCGGGCTGATGTTCATGTTGATCATCTGGCTGCAGGGCATCTGGCTGCCCCTGCACGGCGTCGACTTCGCCGACACGCCCCTGCGGGCCGGCATCTACATGCTGCCGTTGACGCTCGGCATGCTCGTCGCCGGCCCCACATCCGGCTATCTGTCAGACCGCTTCGGCGCCCGCTGGTTTGCCACTGGGGGGATGCTCGGCTCCGCGCTGAGCTTCTTCCTGCTCAGCCTGCTGCCCACCGACTTCGCATTTCCGCTGTTCGCGCTCGTGCTCGCCATGATCGGCATCTCGATGGGCATGTTCGCCTCGCCCAACCGCGCCGCTGTCATGAACAGCCTGCCGCCCCAGCACCGCGGCGCCGGCGGCGGCATGAACCAGACCTTCCAGAACTCCGCCCAGGTGCTCTCCATTGGCGTGTTCTTCACGCTGATGATCCTTGGCCTGTCCTCCAACCTGCCGCACACGCTGTCCGCCGGGCTGCAGGCCCACGGCGTGTCTGCAGCCGCTGCCGCCAGCGCCGCGCACACCCCGCCGGTATCCGTGCTGTTTGCCGCCTTCCTGGGCTATGACCCAGTCGAACACCTTGTGGGCGCGCACGCGCTCGCCTCGGTCTCGGCCGCCAACCACGCCGCGCTCACCGGGCGCTCGTTCTTCCCGCAGCTGATCTCCGCGCCGTTTCGCACCGGGCTGCACGAGGCCTTCCTGTTCGCCATCCTCGCCTGCTTGATCGCCGCCGGCGCCTCGCTGCTGCGCGGCGGCAAGTACCAGTACAGCGAGGAGCTCATCGTGCCAGCCGGGGCCGAGGACGCGGCACACGTCGGGCGCATACACACGACCGTCAATGGCGCGAGAGCCCTCGCGCCAGTCACAACCAGAGAGGAGCGCAATGCGCGTTGAGTGGTATGGGCAGTCAGCGTTTGCACTGGACGGCGCCGACGCGTCGGTCGCGATCGACCCCTTCGGCGACATGTCCGCGCTGGCTGCCAGTCGCGGCATGCAGTTCGACTATCCGCAGATCGACGGAGTCGACGCACATCTGCTGTTGGTCACCCACGAGCACATCGACCACAACGGCGTGGATGCGATCGGGGGAGACCCAGCGATCCTGCGCTCCACCGCGGGCAGGCTGGAGTCACCGCTCGGCGAGGTCGTAGCGATCGCCTCAGAGCACGACGAGCAGGCCGGCACCGCGCGCGGGCCCAACACGATCTTCGTGTTCGAGCTCGACGGGCTGCGCGTATGCCACTTCGGCGACTTCGGCCAGAGCGAGCTGCGCGACGAGCAGGCCGCCGCGATCGGCCAGATCGACCTGCTGTTCATCCCCGTTGGCGGCGGGCCCACGATCGGGGGCGAGCAGGCCAGCACGATCGTCGAGCGTCTGGCGCCGCGCTGGGCGGTGCCGATGCACTATCGGACGCCGCGCATCGGCTTCCTGGAAACCGCCGAGGACTTCCTCGCGCGCAGCGCCCGCGTCGAGCGCCTCGACGGCGCCGCCTTTGATATCGAGCAACTGCCTGACGGCGACGGGCCGCTTGTCGTGGTGCCCGCCGCGCCTTGAACCTGAGGCAAAGGCGTATAACGAGGTAATACGAGAAAGGACTGTGAGATGAAACTCGGACGGTTGCTGCTGCGACTTTCGGTAGGCGGGTTCTTTGTCGGGCACGGGACGCAAAAGCTGTTTGGCTGGTTCGGCGGCCACGGCCTGGACGCGACCGCCGCGGGCTTCGAGCAACTCGGCCTGCGCCCCGGACGGCGCCATGCGATCGCGGCCGGCGCCGCCGAGGCCGGCGGCGGGGCGCTGCTGGCCGTGGGCCTGCAGACGCCGCTTGCGGCCTCCGTGCTCACCGCGACGATGCTCACCGCGATTCAGAGAGTGCACGCCAAGAACGGCCCCTGGCTGAGCAACGGCGGCTATGAGTACAACGTCGTCCTGATCGCCGCCGTGCTCGCCCTCGCCGAGGTGGGACCCGGCCCGCTGTCGCTCGACGCCGCCCGCAGCCGCGAACGCTCCGGCAGCGGCTGGGCGCTCGCCGCGCTGATCACCGGCGCGCTCGGCGCCGTCGGCGCGCACCTGGCCGCCGAGGCACAGCCCGCCCCTGCAGACGCAGGCTCCGCGCACGGCGCAAGCCCCTCCGCGACCGCCGGGGCAGGCGCCGAAGCCGACGCAGCAGGCGCAGAGCGTGTAGGTTGAGCGCCATGCCCAGGCTCGCGGCATTGACTGTGGCCGTCGGCGCGCTCGCGCTGGCCGGCTGTGGCAGCTCTTCGTCCAACAGCACGAGTTCCTCGACATCCTCGCCCGCCGCCACGCCGACCACCTCGAGCTCCGCGGCCACCCCGCCGCCCGCAGCCACGAGCGAAGCGGCGAGCAGCAAGCTGAGCCTCGCCGCCAACGCGGAAGGCCAGCTCAAATACAACACGACCTCGCTCACCGCCAAGGCCGGCAACGTGTCGATCGACTTCACCAACACGTCGCCGCTCGGTCACAACGTGAACATCGAAGCCGCCGGCGGCAAGATCGTCGCCTCAACACCCACGTTCCAGGGCGGCTCAAAGACGTTGACCGCGAACCTCAAGCCAGGAACCTACAAGTTTTTCTGCTCCGTGCCCGGCCACCGCATGGCCGGCATGGAAGGCACGCTCACAGTCAAATAGCGCTCAGCCGTTGACCTCGACGATGTCGCCGAGGGCGAGCATGCCGAAGACCGTGTGGGCGGCTTCGATCGGCAACTCCACGCAGCCGTTTGACTGGGGAAAGCCGTATGACGCACGCTGGTAGCCGTGGACGGCGTCGCCGCCGTTGAAGTAGTTGACCCAGGGCACGTCCGGGACCGTGTATTTGGTGCCATCCACATCCGTACCGCTCATCGTGGTCGAGACAAAGCGCGAGTAGATTGGGAAGATGCCCTGCGCGGTTTCGGCGCCCGGCACGCCCGTGTTGACCGGGGTGCTGAACACCACGTGGCCGCCACGGTGGACGTCGAGGGTCTCGGGCAGCGACTCGGACACGCTCACCCAGGTGTAGGACTGCGGGTCGCGCCGGTAATCCGTCTCGGCAGCCAGCACCGACGCCCACGTATCGCGGTTGGGTTCGCCGGTCACTTCCAGGCCGTGGTCTGATTGGTAGACGACCAGCGCGCCTTTGGTCGTCTCGTCGAGCTCGCCCATGTGCGACCGGCGGCGCGTCGGAGGGGTCGGGGACGAGCGCGCCGCGCGGCGGGCGGTAGGCGGCGATGGTCGCTTCGCGACGCGTCTCGGGTCCCGGCGCAGCGATGTGGGCGAGGTAGCGCGGGTGCAGCTTCGCCGCGAGGTAGCCCAGGTGCGCGAGCGCCTGCTGCAGGCCGGCCAGCGACGGGCAGGCGACGTTCAGGCCGACCGTGTGTCGATGCCCCAGCGGGGCGTGGCCGGCCGAGGTCGTGCGCGCCCACACGGTCAGGGTGTAGCTGGAGCACGGCTCCAGTGTGGACACGGGCGTGAACACCTCCGCGTCCCCGCTGATCGTCCAGCTGCCCGCGACGGCCGGCTGCAGGCTGGGCGACGGCGAGCCGCTCCACACGGGCGCAGACAGCGTGACCGTCAGCGGGTCGCTGCCGTTGGCGATGTCGTGCCCCGGCAGTGCGACCAGGCGGGTGACAGGCAGAGGCGCGGTCGGCGCTGCGCTCGCCGGGCGCGATTCCAGCAGCTGGCCGACCTTGTGGTCGCGGGTGAACAGCACGGCGACACCCGCTGCGAGCACGATCGTCGCAGCCAACGCGACCTTCATCGGATAGACACGCCGTCTCATTCGACAGAGGCTAACGGATGCCTGCGGCGGATCTTGCAGGCCGGCGCGCGCCGTCCGAGCTGGGTCTCAGGCTCGAATCGCGGCGCCTCAGGCCCGGATCCAGGCGCCGCCCGAGCGCGACAGGACGTGCACCGCCAGGCCCACGCCCGCGACGAGCGCGCCGGCCACCGCGAGCGCGGCCGCGACCGAGACGTGCAGCGCCAGCAGCCCGCCGACGAGCGCTCCCACGAGCATCGCCGCCACCGCCAGGCCGCGACGCCCAAGCTGCGATCCACGCCCGCCGACGACGCCCGCTTCGGAGGCCAGCCCCGTCAGCGTGCGCGTGAGCACGGTCGTGGTCAACTCAGGGACCGCCAGACGCTGAGCCGCCGCGTTCTGGACGCCCATCGCCAGCGCCAGCGCCACGATCAGCCCATAGCGGACGCCGCTGGCTGAGCGGTTCGTCGGCCGCAAGCGCCACCGCCAGGGCGATCGCGATCAGCGTCAGCTGCGCAGCGCTGGAGGCGCGCAGCAGATGACCGCGATGATCTGGGTTGCGCGCGCCGAGCCAGCCGCCGGCCAGCGCGCCGACGACAAACGAGCCGAGCGAGATCAGCGAAGCGGCCGCCGACAGGCCGCTCGCGCCCGCCAGCGAGAAGCCCAGGAAGACCACGTTGCCGGTCATGTTCGCCACGAACACATGGCCCAGGCGCAGGTAGCTGACAGCGTCCACCACGCCCGTCACCAGCGTCAGCGCCAGCATCATCGGCACGAGCGGGCCGTGGCGGTCCCCGGGGGCCGGCCACAGCGTGCGGGCGATGTCCGTCGCGACGCTCACCGTCAGTCCAGGTACCTTACGACCGCCTCCAGCGGGGCGCGCTCGGGCACGCGCTGCTCCTGCACCGGCTGGCCGAGGTAGAGCAGCCCGACCGGCGTCTCGTCGGATCCAAGGCCCAGGATCTCTCGTCCCGCCGGTTCGTCGAGCAGCAACACGGTGCGCCAGTAGCCGGCCAGGCCGCGGGCGTGGGCGCCGAGCAGGACCAGGTAGGCGGCGACGGCGCTCGCCAGCAGATCCTCGCGATCCTGGACGGGGTCGCCGCTCATGTGGGCAGTGACCACAACCAGCGTGGGCGCCCGCGCGAGCTTGACCGCCGAGCCCGGGCGCGCCGTCTCGGCCGCCGTCATCAGTCGCTCGCGCGTGCGCTGCCCGAGCACGCGAAAGCGCCAGGGGTTGGTCAGGTGGTGGTTGGGCGCCCAGCTGGCCAGCTCGAACAGTTGCTCCAGCGTATGCGTCGACAGTGGCTCAGAGCCGAACGCCTTGTGCGTGCGGCGCGTGCGGATAGCCTGCTCGACGTCCATGGCCCTCAACCCTAGACCCGTTTGAGCCTCGCCGAAGTCGCCGCGATCGCGCTCGCCGGAGCGGCGGCCGGCACGATCAACACGCTGGTAGGCAGCGGCACGCTGATCACCTTCCCGGTGCTGCTGGCCTTCGGCTACGCGCCAGTGACCGCCAACGTGTCCAACACGATCGGCCTCGTGCCCGGCTCGGCCTCCGGCGCGATCGGCTACCGGCGCGAGCTCGCCGGACAGGGCCCCCGCGCGCTGCGGTTGGGCTCGATGTCACTGGCTGGCGGGATCACCGGGGCGGTGCTGCTGCTGGTGTTGCCCGCGTCGGCGTTCAAGGCGATCGTGCCGGTGTTCATCGCGGCGGCGCTCGTGCTGACGTTGGCCCAGCCGCGCCTGAGCGCCTGGCTGATCAAGCGCGAAATCGACCTGGAGAGCCGGGCGGGCGCGCTGACGCCGATCGCGGTCTACCTGACCGGCGTCTACGGCGGCTACTTCGGCGCCGCCCAGGGGATCCTGCTGCTGGGGATCCTTGGCGTGACGCTCGCCCAGGACCTGCAGCGCACCAACGCCCTGAAGAACGTGCTGGCGAGCCTAACCAACGGGGTGGCCGGCGTGTACTTCGCGTTCGCCGCGCACGTCGACTGGGGGCCTGCGGCGATCATCGCGGGCACCTCGATCGCCGGCGCCCAGCTGGGCGCGCGCTACGGGCGCAGGCTCCCGCCCGACGTGCTGCGACTGGTGATCGTCGCGGTCGGCATATTTGCGATCGTGCGTCTGCTCGTCGACTGACAGCCTGTGTGACGCAGGCCGCGCGCGAGCATTGCGTCGATACGCCAACTTCACACTCACGATCCGCCATCCGACAGTCAGGAGACACGATGAGCAGCGAGGACACGCAGCGCAAGGCCGACGTGCTGGTCATCTTCGGCATCACCGGAGACCTGGCCAAGAAGATGACCCTGCACTCGCTCTACCGCCTGGAGCAGCGCGGCCTGCTCGACTGCCCGATCGTCGGCGTGGCGGTGGAGGACTGGACGGTCGAGCACCTGCGCGAACACGCGCGCGAAGCGATCTCCGCGACCGGCCAGGTGCTGGACGAGAAGGTCTTCGAGCGCTTGGCTGCGCGGCTTTCCTACGTGAGCGGCGACTTCACGGACGCGGGCACTTACAAGCGCGTGGGGGAGGCGATCGCCCAGGCGCGCGATCGCGTGTTCTACCTGGAGATCCCGCCGTCGCTGTTCGCGACGGTCGTCAAGGGCCTGTCCGAAGCGGACGTGCTGGCGGGCGGGCGCGTGGTGGTCGAGAAGCCCTTCGGCCACGATTTGACCTCGGCGCGAACCCTGTCAAGCGAACTGTCGCAGTACCTGCAGGAGTCCCAGCTGTATCGCATCGACCACTTCCTCGGCAAGATGGGCCTGGAAGAGATCCTCTACTTGCGCTTTGCCAACTCGATGCTCGAGCCGGTATGGAACCGCAACTACCTGGCCTGCGTGCAGATCACGATGGCCGAGAGCTTTGGCGTGGAGGACCGCGGCCACTTCTATGACCCGGTCGGAGCGCTGCGCGACGTGGTGGTCAACCACCTCATGCAGTTCCTGGCGATGGCCGCGATGGAGCCCCCCGCGGGCAACGATCCGGACACGATCAAGGACGCCAAGTTCGCGGTCTTTCGCGCGATCGCCGACGCCGACCCGGCGCAGTACGTGCGTGGGCAGTACGACGGCTACCTGCAGACCCAAGGCGTGGCGCCGAGCTCGACCACCGAGACATATGCGGCGCTGCGCTTGGAGGTCGACAACTGGCGCTGGGCGGGCGTGCCGTTCTTCATCCGCACCGGCAAGCATCTGGCGGTGACCCAGACCGAGCTGCGCTTGCTGTTCAAGCATCCGCCGCGGCTGGGCTTCATCTCGCTGTCGCACCGGCGCCCGGAGCCCAGCCAGATCGTCGTCAAGATCGATCCCACGACCGGCATCAGGATCATCCTCGACGCCCAGCGCGCGGACAAGTCGGGCCCACAGGCGATCGAGCTGGACATGGAGTTCGCGCAGGAGGGGGAGAGGGGGCGACGCCCTATGAGGTACTGCTGCACGCCGCGCTCGTAGGCGACAGCACCCACTTCACGCGCGAGGACAGCGTCGAGGCCTGCTGGCGCATCGTGCAGCCGCTGCTGGACTCACCCTCGCCCGTGCACCCGTACACGCAGGGCTCGTGGGGACCGCCGGCGGCCGACGAGCTGACGGCGCAGTTCGGCGGCTGGCACGGGCCGTGGGTGACCGACTGACTCAGTGCAACTGGTCGATGAACGTGTAAATGACCATCAGGCTGACGAGCACCACGAACACCCGTAGTGCCCACAAGCCCGCGGTGGCGCGTGAGCTGAGCGCGGCTTGCGGCACGGGGCGCGAGGTTTCCGCGACGAACTGGTCGCGCTCGAGGTGCATGATCAGCTCGTCCTCGAAGCGCTCCTGCCCCTGCAGGTCGAGCTCGGCGATCGTCTCGCCATGGGGTGTGTGCTCGATCATCGGGTCCACCCGCTCACCCGCCGATCAGGTGGGTGACCTGCAGGAAGGAGTCGATCCCGTAGGCCGAGCCGCACAGGCCGACGAACACGATCACCGTGATGCCGATCACGTTGGTCGAGCGCCTGTTGGCCCACTGGCCCATCAGGCCCCGGTCGTTGGCGAGCATGACCATCAGCACGAGGCTGACGGGCAACAGCACGGTGGCGAGCACGTTGGCGTTGAGCGCGATCGACAGCAGCGGCGCGCCGGGGATCAGGATGATCGCAGCCGCGATCAGCGCCACGCCCACGTTGGCGCCGTAGAAGACGGCCGCGTTGCGCGGCGAGGTGTTGAAGCTGTGCGAGACGCCCACGCATTCACCGGCGGCGTAGGCGGTGCTGGCGGAGATCGTCAGGATCGCCACCGCGCCGGCCTCGATCAGCCCGAGCGCGAAGACCGTGCCGGCGGCCGAGCCGGCTACGTGTCGCAGCGCCTGGGGAAAGCCGGCGCCGGCGAAGCCCTGGATGCCCGAGCCACCGTGGCCCAGCAGCGCGGCGCCGGCGATCAGCGCGCCGATCCCGAAGATCGACGCCAGGACGGCGCCCGCGGCGGTGTCATAGCGCCCGTGGGCCACGTCGCGCGGGGTCATGCCCTTGTCGGCGCTGGCGCTCTGCTGGAAGAAGATCATCCACGGCGTGACCGTCGCCCCGATCGTGGAGGCGAGCAGCAGCAGCAGCGTGTTGAAGCCGCCGCCGGGGAACGGCGTGAACGACAGCGCGCCCAGCACCGAGCCGACATCTGGCTTGACCAGCAAGGCGGCAACCAGGAACAGGCCGTTGAACAGGGCCAGGCCGAGCACGATGCGCTCCCAGCGCCAGTAGCGCCCGCCCGATAGCGTGAACGCGACGAGCGCCAGGCCGAGCGCGACCGCGACGCCGGCGCCGAGATGGAAGTAGGCCAGGCCGACGCGGATGGCGACGAACTCGGCGACCAGCGTGACGAGGTTGGTCAGCGTGAGGTCGCCAGCGCCGAACCAGCCCCACACGCGCCCGTAGCGCTGCAGCACCAGCTCGCCGTAGCCGCGGTGGGTGACCGCGCCGACGCGCATGCACATCTCCTGGCAGACGTAGGCCATGGCGAACAGGATCGGGATGAACGGCACGAAGAAGCCCAGCCCGTACTGGGCCCCGTCGGCGGCGTAGGCGATCATGCTCGGCCCGTCGTTCTCGCCGAGCATGGCGAGGATGCCCGGGCCGACCAGCAGCCACAGCAGATGCCAGCGCCGGCCTCCGCTGCGGGCACGGTGCACGCGCGAGCGGTCGTGTGAGCGCGCGGCGTCCTCGTCGGTGATCTGATGCCCGCCGGCGCCGCCGAGCAGGGGGGATGCGGCCAGCTCGGGGGTACTCAACGCTGCACCTCGACACGCATGGCGCCCGCCAGCTGCCCGCCGATCGCGTGCTCGCGCTCGCCGAAGGCCACGAACAGCGGGCCGCCGAATGGCTGACGGTCGCGCACGGTGAAGCGGTCGCCCGGCGAGATGCCGCGGTCTGCCAGGTAGCGCAGCATCTCCGGGTCTGAGTCTGAGACGCGCACGAAGCGACCCTCGTCGCCGGGCTGCAGGGTCTCCATCCGCTCGGTCGCGCGCTCCTCCAGCTCGAGCTCGGCGCTGGGGATGGGATCGCCGTGGGGATCGTGGGTGGGGTGACCGAGCTTGGCGGCGATCAGCGCCTCCAGGTCCTCGGACAGGACGTGCTCGAGCACCTCCGCCTCGTCGTGCACGCGATCCCACGGCATCCCCAGCGCCTCGGCTAGATAGCTCTCCAGCAGGCGGTGGTGGCGGATGACCTCCAGGGCGATGCGCCGGCCGTCTGGCGTCAGGCGCACGCCGCGGTAGGGCAGGTGGGTGATCAGGCCCAGCTCATCGAGGCGCTTGAGCATCGCCGAGACCGAGCCGGGCGTGATGCCCAGGCGCTCAGCCAACGCGTTAGTGGACACCGGCTGATCGTCGCGCGACTCCAGCGAGAAGATCGCCTTGGCGTAGTCCTCGACGGCGGGCGTGCGAAGCAGATCCTTGGAAGCCACGAAATTAGAATATGGCATGCCAAAAGATTATTCAAGGGGCGCGCTGGACATGCTCGTTCATCGAGCGTTGGGCAGCGGGACTTGAGCGCAGCGGCCAGAAATCAGCCGGCGTGGCGGCGCTTGGCCGCGGACGGCTTGCGATCGACCAACGCGGTCACGCGCTCGGTCAGCTTGGCCACTCGGGTTTCCTCTTGGGCCTTGGTCAGCGTGCCGGCGGCGACAGCGGCGGCAAG
The DNA here is from genome assembly GCA_963734225.1 of uncultured Solirubrobacteraceae bacterium. GTDB lineage: Bacteria > Actinomycetota > Thermoleophilia > Solirubrobacterales > Solirubrobacteraceae > Palsa-744. The sequence continues at coordinate 298,722 of CAVTGI010000017.1, read as the reverse complement.
CGATTCGGTTCTGGCCTTGACCAGCGCTTCGATCAGGCCGGCCTGGGACATGCCGGGCGTCGCGGCGGCAATTTGGCCCAGCGTCATGCCCGAGCGGCGGTCGCCGCGCAGCTGCGCGGGGCTCAGGCCGAGGTAGACGCGGGCGTTGAACAGCGCTCCGCGGGCGAGCCCGCCGGGGCCGTAGGGGCGCCTGACCTCAGCGGTGACCTGGCTCGTCAGGCCGGCCGCCCTCGCGGCCAGTTGCCTGCGCCTGACTGCCGCGAGCGCTTCGATCAGGCCGGCTTGCGACTTGCCCGGCGTCGCGTCGGCCACCTGGCCGAGCGTCCTGCCCGATTTGAGGTCGGCCCTCAGTTGCGCCGGGGACACGTCGAGGTACCCCGCGGCCTTGGCCAGCGCTCCGCTGACGGTGCGTCCATACGTGCGCCGGATGGTGTGCGAGGCGCCCAGCGGCCCGTGCCCGGTGGCGGCCATCGCGGCCAGCGCGCCGCCGCCGGCGAACACGGCAACCGCGGCGCCCGCGGCAAGGTTTCGCCGTGTGCTGCGGTACATGTCATGAGTGTGGCACAGGCCCGCCGGACCTCCCGCCGGTTCTCCGGCGCTCCCGCGCAGCTGGTGGGCGATAGTCTTTGGGCCATGGCGTTGAGCGATGAGAAGTACATCTTGCTAACGACCTTTCGCCGCGATGGCACGCCGGTGTCCACGCCGGTGTGGGCGGTGGACCTCGGCGAGGATACGATTGGCTTCTGGACCAGCTCAGGCTCGGGCAAGTCCAAGCGGCTGGCGCACACCTCGCGCGTCACTGTTCAGCCGTGCGACGCGCGCGGACGCGTGCGCGACGGCACCGCGCCGGTCGACGCGACGGCACGTGTGGTCACCGGCAGCGAGTACGACACGATTCGGGAACGCGTCAAAGCCAAGTACGGCGTCATGACGAAATTCACCAAGGCCCTTGGCACGATCGGTGGTGTGGTGCGCGGCAAGCGCATCCCCTACGGCGATCGCGGTGTGATCATCACGCCGCAGGCCAGCGGCTGAGCACAGGCCCGCGCTGGTCAGCTTCTGGCCAGCGTCCATCGCCGGCTGCGGAGGGCTATCCGTACTGAAAGCTCGCGTCGTTGGCGGCGTGATCGACGTCTCACGCGGACACTGCACGCGGAGTAGGCTGCACCGTGCGGTCTGATTTCGACCGATCACATACCGATTACAGGGGGACCCCGATGAGCACGCAAACGACCATCGATAGCGACGAGCTTTTCATCGGGGGTGAGTGGATCAAGCCGCAGGGCTCGGGTCGCATATCAGTGCTCGCCGCGAGCACTGAGGAGCCCATCGGGTCGGTGCCGGACGGGACGAACGCCGACATAGACGCCGCGGTGCGGGCGGCCCGTGAGGCATTCGATGATCCGAGCGGTTGGTCGTCGTGGTCGAGCGAGGATCGCGCGCAGGTGCTCGAGCGGCTCGCCGCGGCGCTGGAAAGTTGCGGCGAGGAGATCGCACACCGCGTCTCACTGCAGAACGGCATGCCGATCTCATTCGCGCTGCAGGTCGAGGCCGTCTTTCCGCCCGTGCTGGCGCAGTACTACGCCGGCCTGATCCGTCAGACCGCACTGCAGGAAGAGCGCCAGGGATTGCTCGGCGGCACCATTCACGTGCTGCGCAAGCCCGTTGGTGTCGTCGGAGCGATCGTGCCGTGGAACTACCCGCAAACCCTCGCGATGTTCAAGCTCGCGCCGCTGCTCGCTGCAGGTTGCACGGTCGTCATGAAGCCGAGCCCGGAGACCGTACTCGACAGCCTGTTGCTGGCCGAGGCGATCATCGAGGCCGGCCTGCCGCCCGGCGTGGTGAACCTCGTGCCCGCCGGCCGTGAGGTGGGTGCGTACCTGATCGAACACCCAGGCGTCGACAAGATCACGTTCACGGGGTCCAGCGCGTCGGGTCGCATGATCGCGCGGCGCTGTGGCGAGCTGCTGCGCCCGGTCACGTTGGAGCTCGGCGGCAAGTCCGCTGCAATCGTGCTCGACGACGCCGACCTCGCCGGCGCCACCGAAGCCCTGTTCGGTGCGACGATGGCGAACAACGGCCAGACGTGCAACATAGGAACCAGGGTGCTCGCGCCCCGCGCGCGCTATGACGAGGTCCTCGAAGTCTTCAGCGGCCTCGCGAACGCGCTCGTGGTCGGCGACTCGCTCGACCCGGCCACCCAGGTCGGTCCGGTGGCGAGCGCTCGCCAGCGCGAGCGCATAGAGGGCTACATCGAGAAGGGCCGCGCGGAGGGCGGACGGGTCGTCGCCGGTGGCGGTCGCCCGCCGGAGCAGGAGCGCGGCTGGTTCGTACAGCCGACGATTTTCGCCGACGTGGACAACAGCGACACGATCGCACGCGAGGAGATCTTCGGGCCGGTGCTCGCGGTGATCCCCTACGACGGCGTCGATCAGGCCGTGGCGATCGCGAACGACTCGGAATTCGGGCTCGGCGGCAGCGTTTGGAGCCGCGACCCCGAGCGCGCGCAGGATGTTGCACGGCGCGTGCAGACCGGCAGCATCGGCATCAACCACTACATGCTGGACCCCGCAGCCCCGTTCGGCGGAGTCAAGGCGAGCGGTATCGGGCGCGAGCTGGGACCCGAGGGCCTGGAGGCCTACCTGCAGCTGCAGTCGATCTATGAGGCTGCGCCAGAGACGGCCGACGCACCGTAATCAGACCTGGGACCGACATCTGCGACACGCCGCGTTGCACGCTCGTTCGCTCGGGACTATGGTTGCAGCATGGCAGTCAGTGCGTCAGCCGCGGATGTTGCATTGGGGCTGGGCGGGTTCGTGGAGCGCTATACGGCTGCCTGGAACGGCTGCGACACGGATGCGATGGCGCAGTTGATCACCGAGGACGTCGTCTGGGCAGATCCGGCGCTGCCGGAGCCGGCACGTGGCATTCCGGCGGTGCAGGAGTTCATGCGCACGAGCTTTCGCGCCTTTCCCGACCTGCGATTCGGCGAGCCCGACCCGCCCGCGTTGGCAGTCGCGGGCGATGTGGTCCTGTGGGCTTGGTACATGGAGGGGACGCACCGGGGCGCGATTGATCCGCCCGGCTTCGCGCCTACGGGGCGCACGATGCGGGTCGACGGCGTCGATCACTGGACGATGCGCGACGGTCGGATTGCCCTCTATCGCGCCTTTTATGACATGAACGACGTCGCCCGCCAGCTCGGCATCGCGCCGGCTGCGGGCAGCCGCGCCGAGCGGGGGATAGTGGCTCTTCAGCGCTTGCAGGCCCGGCTCATGCGTTGATGAGCGCCAACGGCGACACCTACGACGTCGCGATGCGCTCACCGGCGCCTATGCTCGACCCCCGCGTGCTGACCCGACTGGCCCGCTGAGCCAGCTAAGCAAGCACGCGCGCGAGCGCCCGCCAGCGCGCCTGGCGGTAGCGATAGATGAAGTGCGCGTACAGAGTGATGAAAGGCGTGAGCAGGCCGGCGCGGACTTCGACCGCATCGGTGTAGCGACATGACGTGGCAGACGTGGGCTGGAAGGTCAGATGGTGATCCCATGTGGTGATCGGACCGCCGTGCTCTCGCGAGACGATCTCCTGCGCTGACAGCCGCGCCACCAGCACGGTGTGCCTCCACGCGGGCATGACGCCGAAGAAGCACAGACGCACGACGATCTCGTCGCCCTGGGCGATCGTCTCGGGCAGCGGCGCTGTCGGCAACAGGCGCATCCAAGGCCACAACACGTGCAACAGCACAGCGGGCTTCTGCGCAAGCTCACAGGCGCGCTCGGCGGCGATCGGCAGCTCGGTGCTCACGGAAATGGTCATGGGCGTATTATGAGCAATAGCTCATGTTTGTCTACTCGCCTTTTGCACAGGACAGCGGGTGACCCCGGTACGTGCGCTTGCGCCCCGCCGTACGCCGGTTCAGGATCGATCGGCGGCGACGTTCGAGGCGATCGTCGAGGCTGCTGCTCAGGTTTTCGAGCGACACGGCTACGCGGCAGGCACCACCAACCGCATCGCCCAGCGCGCGGGCGTGTCAATCGGCTCGCTCTACCAGTACTTCCCAAATAAGGACGCGATCCTGGTCGCATTGATCGAACGTCACGTCGAGGAGGGAGAAAGCGCGCTCGCGCCGTTGATTGGGCGGCTTGCCGAGCACCCGGCGCCATCAGTCGGAGAGGCGCTGGAGCGCATCGTGCAGTCCATGCTCGAGCTGCATCGCAAGCGCCCGATCTTGCATCGCGTCCTGTTCGAGGAGGCGCCGCGGCCGCCGAGGCTGCGCGCTCGACTCGAGCGGATCTTCGAGCTGGCAAGCGCGGCGCTTGCCGACTATCTCGCCTCCTGTCCAGAGGTCGCGGTTGCGGACCCGCGCCTGGCGGCAGAGGTGGTCATTCAGTCGATCGAGGCGATCACGCACGGGTTGGTAATCCACCCGCGCGCGCAGATCACCCCCAAGGCCTATGCCCGAGAGACCGTCACGATGCTCGAGCGCTACCTGACGCGACCAGGCGCCTGATCGTCACCAGACGCGGCCTGCGCTGCTCACTGCGTGAAGGCGGCAGCGCGGCCGGTCTGACTTGCGGCGTGCTCGGGTGCGCTTGCATGCGCGGGCAGGCGGTGGCGCTCGTAGATCTCCTGCACCCAGCGAGAGCCGGGTCGATCGGACAGAGGGGCGCGAAAACGTTCGTAGGGCTCGGGCATGCGCTCGATGTCAGACGGCGCGTGGGGGGGAAGGACGAGCGGGTAGAGCAGCGCCGCGGCCGTGAGGTCTGCCACGGTGAAGCGCCCGCCCACCAGGTATTCGTGCTCGCCCAGCTGTGCCTCCAGGTAATCGAGCGCAGCGACGATCTTCTCGCGCGCCTGCTCCGCTGCCTGGGCGTCGCTGGCTCGGTAGCGCAGGCCGGTGAACAGCCGCGTGTAGCGTACGAGCGCTGGGGCGAGCGCCGCGGGCATCCCGGGCACGATGCGCGCGCCGACCTCGGCCAGCAGCTCGGGCTCGCGGCGAAGCTCATAGAAGGCCAGGCGGCGCATGTATGGGCCGAGCTCCTCGTCAAACCACTCCTCCAGCTCCAGCGCCCGCCGGCGCTCACCTGGGTCGCTCGGGTAAAGCGCCGGGTCGGGGAAGCGCTGCTCCAGCGCGGCGATGATCGCGGTCGAGTCGGCGATGCGCTGCCCGTCGAGCTCGAGCACCGGCAGCGTGACGGCGCGCCCGCGAGTCAGCCAGTAGACGACCGGCATGTGGGTGCCTGGTGGGGGAGTGCGGCGTGTGTGCGCAACCGCCTTGTAGTCGAGCGCCCAGCGCGCCTTCTCGCTGTAGTGCGAGACGGTGATGTGCCAGAGGATCGGTCGGCCGTCGCTGCGCATACTGACTGGTCGGTCGGTACACTAGCACGGATGGCGGGCCAAGCGACCGCAGACAGGGGACAGGAGCGGCGCGAGCGCCCCGACAGGCGCACCCGCTCGGCGCGTGCCGAGAATGCAGACGCCCGTGCGGCGCTGCTCGCGGCCGCCGCCGAGCTGTTCGCACAACGCGGCTACCGCGGCGCGTCGGTCGATGAGATAGCCGAGCGCGCGGGCTACTCCAAGGGCGCGCTTTACTGGCACTTTCAAAGCAAGGATGAGCTGTTCTTCGCGCTGATGGACCAGTCGGTCGATGCGCCCACGCGCGAGATGATCGGGCTGCTGCAGGACGCACCGCCCGAGCACGACATGGCACCCGAGGCCAGCAGGCGGCTGGTCGAGCTGGTCAGCGGACAGCGCGACCTGCTGCTGCTCGACCACGAGTACTGGGCGCAGGCCGTCCGCAACCCCGAGCTTCGCAGCCGCTACGCGGCGCGACGCGACGAGCTGAGAGCCGCGCTCGGCGCAGCCCTGCAGGTGCGTCTCGCGCACCTCGGCGCGCCCGCTCTGGAGATGGCCGCAGACCAGATGGCCACGGTCATCATGGGCCTCGCGGCCGGTCTTGCCCAGGAACGCCTGATCGACGCGGGCGCCGTGCCCGACGAGCTGTTGGGCAAAGCGATCGTGCTGCTCTACCGCGGCCTGCTGGCCAGCGCGGGCGATCGCCCGCAGGTGAATGCTCAGGGGTGAGCCTGCGCCTCGTCCGCGTCTGAGCCCGCCTGCTCTTCCCAGAAGGCGACGGTCTCGCGCTCGTGGCGGACCCCAAGCTCGAGCGCGAGCCAGGGACCAGCCCTGCTGTGCTCGATGGGCGCATTGAGGAACATTTCGTATTCGGACAGCTTCTGGCGGTGGGTCTCCAGCTGCACCTTGGCCAGCGCGCGAGGGTCGGCGCCGAAGAAGAGCTTCAGCAACGCTGGATCGCGCAGCATGTAGGGCTCCGGGGTGAGCACTGAAAGCCAATCGTCCAACGCCTTGCGGCCCTTGTCGGTGAGCGAGTAGCGCTTGCGGCGCCGGCCGTCCTGCTCGCGCTGCTCGGTCACGTAGCCGGCGCGCGCGAGGCGCGCGGGCTCGGCATACAGCTGGGAGTGCGGCAGCGACCAGAAGTTCCCAACCGAGACGGCGACCATCTGCTTGAGGTCATAGGGAGTGGCCTCGCCGGATATCGAAAGCAGCCCCAGCACGATGTGGGATGTGGGTGTGAGCTCGATCTCGCTGCTCATCGTGAGCGCCTTGACTTTAATCCGTTTCGGATGGTATGTTTAGGACTATTGGGAACCGGGAGCGGCGGGAGGCGAGCTTAGATGACCGAAGCTGGGGACACACATGGACGGCGAGGCCAGACTCGTGGGGCAAATGCGGCGAAAGCGATCGCTGTGTCGCGTGCGGATCATCGAAAGGTGGGGACGCTGCGAGTGGCGTTGGCGTGCCAGGCTCTGCTCGTCCTGGCCTGCCTGGCGAGCGCGCCGGTGGCCACCGCAACACCCACGACAACCCTCAAGGTGACCTCGATCCCGATCCCCGGATTTCCTGGAACCGGCTACATCCTGGACGCGGGCGCCGAGACGGTGGTGCAGATGACGATCAGCGGCAACGAATATGCGGGCGCCCCTTCGCCGCTCACCCAAGCCACCTTCTACATCCCACCGGGGGTCACGCTCACGACCACCGGATTCGCCGATTGCGCCACGACGGTGCTCGAACGCGTCGGACCCACAGGATGCCCGACGAGCTCGCACGCCGGCCCCGTCGGCGAAGGGCTCGGCGTGGTCAGCTTCGGCAACGAACGCGTCGAAGAGAAGGTCTCGATCCAGGGATTCTTCTCTGCGACGGGCGGGCTGACCTTCTACACCCAGGGCACCACGCCAGCCGCCTTCGAATTTCTCGAAGATGGCAGCTGGGCCACGGCCGGCGCTCCCTACGGACGGAAGTTCACTGTGAACGTGCCCCTGGTCGAAACCGTGCCCGACGCCCCCGATGCGTCCGTCACCTCCTTCCGTGTCTTCGTCGGCGCGGCGTACAAACGTGGGGGGAAGACGGTTTCCTACATCACCTTGCCCAAGCACTGTCCCAAAGGCGGCTTCCTGCTGAAGGCCGAACTGAAATTCCTCAGCGGCGAAGTCGTGCCTGCTAGCTATGACCAGCCGTGCCCCCGACGAAGGTGAAGTTCACCGCTGGACGCCTTGCTGGGCGGTCGCCATGAAAGACTTGCGCGGTGTCCGCGTCCGTGCTGCTCAGTCGACTGACGGTCCGCGGCGCGCTTAGGGTTCCTCAGATCACGGTGTATTTCTGGGTGATCAAGGCCCTGTCCACCGCCATGGGCGAGGCGACGTCTGACTACAGCGTCCACGCGATCGATCCGGTGATCGCCGTCATCCTGGGCTTGTGCGGCTTCCTCGTAGCGCTGTCGCTGCAGTTCTGGGTTCGGCGCTACATCGCGTGGACGTATTGGCTGGCGGTGGTTGGGGTTGGTGTGTTTGGCACGATGGCCGCCGACGTTCTCCATGTCCGCTTCAACGTGCCATACGCGGCCTCGACCGTGCTCTACGGCGTGGTGCTGCTGGTTGTGTTCGTCGGCTGGAAGGAGACCGAGAAGACGCTCTCCTTCCATACGATCGACACGCCCCGTCGCGAGGCGTTCTACTGGGCTGCGGTCGTAGCGACCTTCGCGATGGGCACGGCGCTGGGGGACCTGACGGCGACGACATTCGGTTTGGGCTACTTCTCCTCCGGGCTGCTGTTCGCTGCGGTGATCGCGATCCCCACCATCGGCTACTGGCGCTTGGGATGGAACCCGATCCTTTCGTTCTGGTTTGCCTACGTCGCCACCCGGCCACTCGGCGCCTCCTTTGCCGACTGGATGAGCAAGCCCCATAGCGTGGGGGGACTTGGTTGGGGTGACGGGACCGTCGCGCTGGCACTGACGATCCTGATCTTCTGCCTCGTCGCCTATCTGGCGATCACCCATCGGGACGTACAGAGCGCCGGCCAGCGTCTCCGCCACCACCAAGACGAGGCGCGAGTGCCCGTCGAGCCCTAGCCCCTTGCGGCGTCTCGGGGCGATGAGTTCCGCGCCGCAGATGGGTCTGGGGTATGAGCACATCCGCTTACGAATCGCACCGCGACTGCAAGGAGACGAGCATGGGCAAGATCCTCGTACATGAGTTCATCACGCTGGATGGCGTCATCGAGACACCGACCTGGACGATGGACTACCCGTTCGATCCGAGCATGGGGGAGACCATCGGCGCAATCATGGGATCGTGCGAGGCGCTGCTGTTGGGACGCAACACCTTCGAGATGTTTGCCCCTGCGTGGTCGAGCCGGACCGCCGAGGAGGACCCCGGGGCGCCGTTCATGAACGAGTCGCCGAAGTACGTCGTCTCAGCGACACTGCAGAGCGCCGAGTGGAACAACTCGACGATCCTCGGTCCGTATCAGGTAGATGCCATCCGCGACCTCAAGGACCGGATCGACGGCAACCTCTACGTCAGCGGCAGCGCCACCCTCGTCAGAGCGATGCTCGCCGACGGTTTGGTGGACGAGCTGCACCTGTTCGTCTTTCCGCTGGCGCTGGGCGCCGGTCTGCGCTTGTTCGCCGAGGGCGGCCACACGGTCAAGTTCACTCTCGCGCAATCGGAGGTGTACGACAGTGGGGTTGTACACCTTGCCTACCGACAGTCCATCCAACCGCGTATGACCACCACTGTCCAACCCAAATAAATTATTAATAATTAATATGAAGGAGGGCTCACAGCAATGACTGACGCATTCGTTCTCGGCGGCGCCCGTACCCCCGTCGGGCGCTATGGCGGGTCGCTGTCTCACCTGCGCGTCGATGACCTGCTCGGGCAGACGATGGCCTGGGCCTGCGAGCGCGTGGGGGTGGCGCTCGACCGCATCGAGGACATCGCCGCCGGCTGTGTGAACCCGGCGCACGAGGGGATGGGGGACATCGCACGCTGGGCCGCGCTGGCGGCCGGCTTTCCCGACTCGGTGCCCGCCGCCACCGTCAACCGCTTCTGCGCCTCCTCGTTGACGTGCACGATCCAGATCGCCCACGCGATCCGCAGCGGCGAGCTCGACGTCGGCCTGGCCGGCGGCGTCGAGTCGATGTCCAGGTCGGGCTGGGCGTTCATGAAGGGTGAAGCGCCGTTCATGCCGCGCGGCCCGATCTTCATGCTCGACACCATGTGGGCTGGCGCGGGCGGCCCGCCCAATCCCAGGCTGCTGGCGCGCGACGCTTATGTGGAAATGATGAAGACGGCGCAGAACGTCGCCGACCGCTACTCGTTGTCGCGCGAGGAGATCGACGCGTTCGCCCTGCGCTCCCACCAGCACGCTGGCGGCGCACGCGACTCGGGCCGGCTGGCCAAGGAGATCCATCCCGTGGAGATCCCAGCCACCCGCAAGCAGCCCGCGCGCGTGTTCGAGCACGACGAGAGCATCCGCGACGACACGACCGCGGACAAGCTCGCGTCCCTGCCGGCACAGCCCAACACGACGCAGATGACCGCCGGAAACTCCGCGCCGCTGAACGACGGCGCGAGCGCGGTCGTGCTCGCCAGCGCTGCAGCGGCCGAGGAGCTTGGAGTGCAGCCGCTGGCGCGCGTGGTCGCCTCGGCGACCTATGCGCTGGATCCCCAGATCATGGGCATCGCGCCCGCGTTCGCGATCCCCAAGGCGCTCGCGCGAGCCGGCCTCGCGCCGCAGGACGTCGACGTGTGGGAGGTTCACGAGGCCTACGCGTCCGTCGCGCTCGCGATCCTGCGCGAGCTGCCCAACCAGCTCGACGGCTTCCACGTCCCCGACGAGCGCCTGAACCCCAATGGCGGCGCGGTCGCCATCGGCCACCCGTTCGGGTCCTCAGGCACGCGCTACGTGCTCACGCTCGCGACCGAGCTGCGCGAGCGCCAGGCTCGCTACGGCGTGCTCGGCGTATGCGTCGGTTCCGGCCAGGGGGTGGCGCTCGTGCTCGAGAACACCGCGCGCTGAGCCGGCCGGCCATGCGCCCGCATCGCCGAATCGTGCCGAGCAACGGTCGCGTCAGGTTTCCCTAGACTGGCTGCATGGCGCTCCCACCCGGACCGTCCGCCCCGGCCGTGGTCAACACGGTGCGTTTCATGCGCAGGCCGCTCGACATGCTGGTGCAGTGGCAGGCGCGCTACGGCGACGCTTTTACGGTGCGCTTCAGCGGCTTCGGCACCGGCGTCTACGTCGTCGACCCAGACGCGATCCGCGACCTCTTCACAGGCGACCAGTCCGACCTGCGCGCGGGCGAGGCCAACTCGTTCATGGAGCCGATACTCGGGGCCAACTCGGTGCTGGTCCTCGACGGGCCCCAGCACCTGCGCCAGCGAAAGCTCCTGTTGGCGCCCTTTCAGGGCTCGCGCGTGGCCGCCTTTCGCGAGGTGATCCGCGAGGTCGCCGAGCGCGAGATCGCGGGCTGGCGCCCTGGCACCGAGCTCGTGCTGCGCGAGCGCATGCGGGCGCTGACCTTCGAGGTGATCTGTCGGGCAGTGTTCGGCGTCACGCAGCCCGAGCGCGTGGAGCGACTGCGCAGGCGACTGGTCGCGGTGATCGACAGCAGCCCGATCTTCATGATCGCGCCGCCCGCCCGCGCCGACCTCGGGCGCTTCAGCCCAGGCGGGGTGTTCGCGCGGCGCATGCGCGCCGCGGACGCGGTGCTGTATGAGGAAATCGAGCGCCGCCGCCACGAGCCCGACCTCGAGGAGCGCTCTGATGTGCTCTCGCTGCTGTTGTGCGCCCGCGACGAGCAGGGCGAGGCGATGAGCGACTCAGAACTGCGCGATGAGCTGTTCACGATGCTTGGCGCCGGGCACGAGACGACCGCGACCGCACTGGCGTTCGCGTTTGAGCTGCTGTTGCGCAACCCCGCCGTGCTCGCCCGTCTGCGCGAGGAGCTCGAGGTGGGGGAGGACGACGCCTATCTGGACGCGGTGGTCAAAGAGACGCTGCGTCTGCGCCCGGTGATCGATGCGGCCGAGCGCACCCTGACCGTGGCGCGCACGGTCGCCGGCTGGGAGCTGCCGGCGGGGGTGAAGGTGTATCCCGCGATCGCGCTCGTGCATCTGCGCGAGGATCTGTACCCGCGCGCGCACGAGTTCCGCCCAGAGCGGTTCGTGGAGGACGGGGCCGAGTCATACTCGTGGCTGCCCTTCGGCGGTGGGATCCGGCGCTGCATCGGCGCCGCGCTCGCGCACGCCGAGATCGCCGAGGTGCTGCGCGTGGCAATACCGCGGGTCGAGCTTCGACCGCTGCGCGATCAGCCCGACCCGGTCGTCGTGCGCGGGATCACGTTGGCGCCCAAGCACGGCGTGCGAGTCGCGGTCGAGCGGGTCCTGCCGGCCACCCGGCCGGTGGCCGCAGCGCTGGCTCACTAGCAATCGCGTCGGCGCTTACGCGAGCGGGCGAGCGGCCGCGGCTGATCGATGATCGGGGATACAGTTGGGCGCGTGTTTGAAAACGTGCTCGTCCCCGTCGATGGGTCAGACGACGCCGAGCAGGCGCGCCTGCAGGCGGTGGATCTAGCCAGGGCCGAGCACGCACGCATAACTCTGTTTACGGCCGTACAGCCGCCTCCGCCCACCATCTACACAAGCGCAAGTTCCGCTGCTCTGGCGACGACGTTCGCGCAAGACGCGCGAGCGGAAGCCGAGACGATCCTGCGTAGCGCCGCCGAGCGAATGCCCAAGGACATATCGGCCAGCACGGTGCTAAGCAGCGAGCCGCCGCGACCGGCCGTGATCAAGCAGATCGAGGAGGGACATCACGATCTGGTTGTGATGGGGTCTCGCGGGCTTGGCGAGCTGGGTTCGGTGCTGCTGGGCAGCGTCAGCCACTACGTTCTCCACCACAGTCCCGTCCCGGTGCTGATCGTGCACGGCGCACCGAGCGTGTCGGCGCGCCGGCGGTGATGGCCTCCGCGGATCCGCGGCCGGAGGGCGGTCGCTGGGCGGTGCTCGCCCTCCTGGGTGTTGCGCAGCTGATGGTCGTACTCGATGCGACGATTGTGAACATCGCGCTGCCATCGGCGCAGCGAGCGCTCGGGTTCTCTACCGATAGCCGCCAGTGGGTCGTCACCGCGTACGCCCTTGCGTTCGGAAGCCTGTTGCTGCTGGGCGGCAAGCTCGGCGATCTGTTCGGGCGCAAGTGGACGTTCGTCGCGGGCCTGATCGGGTTTGCGATTGCGTCCGCGATCGGGGGGTTGGCTCAGTCCTTCGGGATGCTGGTAGCAGCGCGGGCTCTGCAAGGCGCCTTCGGTGCGCTGCTTGCGCCGTCGGCGCTGTCGTTGCTGACGGTCACATTCGCCGGCTCGCCCGATCGAGCCAAGGCGTTTGGCATCTTCGGCGCGATCGCCGGCGGCGGCGCGTCGGTCGGGCTGATCCTTGGCGGAGTGCTTACGCAAGCGCTGTCGTGGAGGTGGTGTTTGTATGTGAACCTGCTGATCGCGCTACCGACCGTTGTCGTGGCGCTCAGGCTGTTGCAAAATCATCCACCTGATGGACGGCCCCATATCGATATCCCAGGCGTGCTGCTCGCCTGCGGGGGTCTATTTGCGCTCGTTTACGGATTCTCCAACGCCGAGACGCACTCGTGGACGACCGCGCTGACGATCATCGCGCTTGGCGCGAGTGTGACGCTGCTCGCAGCGTTCGTCATGGTCGAGCGGCGCAGGAGAGATCCCCTGCTTGCGCTGCACATCATCATGGATCGTGCACGCGGCGGTGCCTACCTGTCGATCGCGCTGGCAGGTGCAGGTGTGTTTGCGGTGTTCCTTTTCCTGACCTACTACCTGCAGCAGAACCTTGGCTTCTCTCCCGTCAAGACGGGGTTGTCCTTCCTGCCGTTGACAGGCGTGCTCGTCCTTACCTCGACGACGGTTCAGACCAAGGTTCTCTACCGAACGGGAGCTAGGCCGCTGGTCGCGACGGGTATGACTCTCGGGCTGATCGCGATGCTCCTGCTGACACGGCTCGCTCCCAATGCCAGCTACACGAGCCATGTGCTGCCCTCGCTGCTCGTCATCGGCCTCGGCATGGGATGTATCTTCGCGCCAGCCTTCAGCACTGCGACGCTGGGCGTCGACCAATCCGAGGCGGGCGTCGCCTCTGCGATGGTGAACACCTCCCAGCAGGTGGGTGGGTCCGTCGGCACGGCGCTGCTGAGCACCCTTTTCGCCAGCTCGGCGGCCGCCTATGCAAGCAGCCATGTGGGCGCACCCGGGCTGCAAAACGCAGCGGCGATCCACGGTTACACCACAGCATTCTCGTGGGCAGCAGGCATCTTTGGGTTGGGCCTGCTGCTTGCACTGCTGATCCTGCCGACGGCTCGCGCGCGAAAGCCCACGCGGCAACGAGAGGAACCTGTGTACGACGGGGCAGTAGCGGCCACGAGTGGCGCAGTGTCAGCGGTCCCCGTCCTGGTCACCGGGCCATGCTGTCACTTCGGCACGGCGGCGGCGGGGGATGTCATCGCCCGTGCACGTGCCCGCGTGGACACGACCGGGGTCAACATCGACGCTGAGTCGCTCCTTGCCGCGCGTGACGCAGATCGGCGGTGAGCGCCCGCATCGTCTGTGGTTGCTGGGCTTGGGGTCATCACCGTGTGCGCTGGTCGCGCAGCGTCGAGCGCCGGACCTTGCCGGCGTCATCGCGCAGGGGTGCCGTCGTGAACTCGTAGGTTCGCGGAGTCTTGTAGCGCACGAGGCGATCCGCGAGATGCTCTCGCATGGTCTGCTCGTCAAGGGCCTGCGTGTCGGTCTGAATGATCGCGTGCACGCGCTGGCCGAGGTCCTCGTCAGGCAGCCCGATCGCAACACAGTCGATGACACTCGGGTGCGCGGCGAGAGCGGCCTCGACCTCCGCCGGGTACACGTTCGCACCACCCGAGACGATCATGTCGGTCCTGCGGTCTGCCAGGAAGAGGTAGCCCTCATCGTCCATCCAGCCGAGGTCCCCGGCCGTATCCCAACCGTCGTCGCGTTCGTGTGAATCCTCACCTACGTAGCTGTATGTGCGATCAGACCCCGATGGACGGCGCATCCAGATCGCACCGGCCTCACCTGCGCCTACCGGTGCGCCGTCGTCGTCGAAGATCGCCATCTCTCCGATGACGCAGCGTCCGACCGTGCCAGGCCGCGCCAGCCACTCGCTTCCGTTGCACAGTGTCACGGCTGCCGCCTCGGTCGCGGTATACATCTCGATAATGCGCTCGGGGCCGATCCAGTCGATCCAGGCATGCTTGAGCTCCGCGGGGCACGGCGCGCCTCCGTGCATCAGGGTCGTGAGACTGGAGATGTCGTAGCGCTCGCGCACAGCCGCTCCCAGCCGCCAGATCCTGTTCATGTGCGTCGGGACGACCATCGCAAACGCCACCCGGTGGCGGTCGATCAGCCGGAGTGTTAGCTCGGCGTCAAAGCGCTCCTCGAGCACCACGTGACTTCCAGCGCTCAAACCCAGCAGAGTCCCCATGACTCCCATGTTGTGATACAGCGGGCTGGGAAACATCACGACACTCTCAGCCGGAACGCCGAGCGGCGCCGGTCTGCCTTGGACGAGCGGAACCACGGCCGGGGAGCCGGCGAGAATGATCTTTGGCCGCCCGGTGCTGCCTCCGGATGTGGGCGCCTTGTACGCGGACGCCACCACCACGGGCAAAGACGAATCGTCGTGGCCCTCAATCGGCGGGTTGGTCATGAGAACCTGGTGGTCGGGATGGACGGCGGGATCGAAGCCGACGACCAGCTTCGGCCGCACGAGCTCGATGATCTGCACGAGCTCGCCCGCGGGCAGGTGCGATGAGACCGGCTGCGGTATGGCGCCCAGCTTCAGCGCCGCGAGCATCGACTCAACGAACGCAACGCTGGTCGGCAAACCGATCGTCACGAAATCCCCGACGCCTACCCCGAGTTCCGCATAGGCCCGGGCAAGCCTATTCGTAGAGGAGTCGAGCGCGCTCCAGCTCACACTCGGGCACTCGCTCACCGTGACCGCAGGATCATCTGGACGCTCCCGGGCGTGCATCCGGCAGGCCGCGATCATCGGCATCGTCTCAATGTCATCGCTCACGTTTGGCCCCTTTGGCGCGGAACATCGAATCTGGCAGGTGGGCCAATGGGATCCCGTCGCGAGGATCCTCCCAACGCTGCGAGACAGCGGACAGACCGGTCAGCCAATCCGCTCCGCCAGCTCGACGATGATCCCCTCGGGGCCGCGGACATAGCAGAGCCTGTAGCTGTCCTGATAGCGCCCCAACTCGCCGACGAGCTCTGCGCCGCGGGCTCGGAGTCGAGCGAGGACGGCGTCGATGTCCTCGACGGCGAACGCGACGTGGCGGATGCCCCAAGCGTTCGCCGGCGCGCGCTGGTAGCCGTCGTCGGTCGACGGCGTGTGAAACTTCGTCAGCTCGACTCGTCCGTGCCCGTCTGGAGTCTGCAGCATGGCGATTTGCGCCCGGACACCCTCGAGCCCGACGATGCGGTCCACCCAATCGCCCTCGACTGGCGTCTCGCCCTGGAGCTCGAGTCCGAGCTCGACAAAGAACGCGACCGCGTCTGCGAGGTCGTCGACGACTATGCCCACGTGGTCCATCCGCCGGATCGTCATGTGCTCGATGGTATGCACGCGAACTCGGCGGTGCCGCTCGGTTTGCGAAGCTGCGGTGCGTGACCGTGCTCGAGCAGCGCTGCCGCCAGACGCTCGAGGGGAGCTGGACCGTCGGTGAGCGCGATGACGTCCCGTTTGCCTACACCCGCCCGAGCCCCGGGCGCTACCGCTGGCAGTGGTATTGGGATTCTTGCTTCGCTGCGATCGCGTGGCGGCATTTTGACCCGGGGCGGTCTCGCGCGGAGCTTGAAACATTGCTCGCGGCAGCCCGGGCGGATGGGTTTATCGGTCACACGATCTTCTGGGAGCACCCGGTCAGCGGCCCGCGTGAGTTGTTCTACAACGTGATCCATACCGACGACCCGATGACCGCAACGATCCAGCCGCCGGCGCTGGCGTTCGCTTGGAGGGTGGCGGTCGGCGATCCGGCGCTCGAGCCGCGGATCGTCGCCCACCACGCCACAGTCAGCGCCGAGCGCGACCTGGAGGGCGACGGGTTGCTGTGGATCCTCCAGCCCGACGAGTCCGGTTTGGACGCATCGCCTCAGTTTGACCCGATCTGGCGCCATCGGGCGCAGGGCCTGCCTGGCTTTGTCGAGCTGGTGCGCCGCAATCGAAAGCGCGAATTCCGAATCGACGCGGCACGCGCCGACGGCGACCCGGTCGTCTGTGAGGTGCTGACCAACGTGATTAACGGGCTCTCACGGCTGGCGCTCGGGCTGCCCTCGATCACGCAGGCACTGATCGCCCGCCTATATGACGAGCCGAGCGGGATGTTCCTACCGGCGGCGATACCAGACATCAAGGAGCGGATCCCGTTGACCTGGACGGCGCTCGCTCCACTTGCGCTGCCCGACCTGCCTGAGCAGATCGGGCACCGCCTGATGGAGTGTCTGCTCGACGAGCGCCACTTCTGGACAGCTGCCGCCCCGCCTTCGGTCTCGCTCGATGAGCCATCGTTCTCGCTGCGCGAGCACTTCGACGGTCTGCGGCGTTACTGGCGCGGACCGACCTGGGTGAACGCCGCATGGCTCGTGTGGCGGGGCATGGTGCGTCTGGGCTATGAGCAACAGGCCGCCACGCTCGCCCGTGGGATCACCGAGACGGTTGCACGCGCGGGGCTGCGCGAGTTCTATGACCCGCACGACGGGCGCGGCATGGGCGCCGAGGACTTCGCCTGGTCTGCGCTTGCGCTCGAGCTGCTCGACCCAGGCAACGCGAGCGCCGGCCTACCCCCAGGCGAGGGGTGATCGTGGAGAGCTCGGCGCCAGCCGCCCTGGAACCGTTCGTGCAGGAGCACCACGTACTGGCGCGTGCACTGAGCAACGCCAGGCGTCATCTGCTGAGGTCCGCTGTGAAGCTCGCCGGGTATCTGGCGGTCGCCTACGTAGTACTGAAGCTGATTCCCGCGCTCAAGCAGGCGCTGCACAACCTCGAGCACGTTTCCTGGGAGTGGGTACTCGGCGCGATCGCGCTCGAGGTCCTCTCTGAGCTCGGGTTTGTGGTCGCGTGGCGCGCGATCATCGACCCGCAGAAGCTGCTCGCCAGCGACGGTCGCGGACGGAGGATGGACGACGATGTCGCCTGGACACAACTCGCGGGCGGGCTGCTCCTGCCCGGTGGGGCGTGGGGGGGTGTGGGAGTCGGAGCGTTCATCCTGCACCGCTTCGGAATGCCCAACAAGCTGATCGCCGAGCGCGAGTTCAACCTCAGCTTTCTCAACACCGCTATCGACGCGCTCGCGCTGATCGTCGTCGGTGTCGGGCTCGCTGTCGGCATCTTCGCCGGCGAGCATCATCTCCTGCTCACGGTGCTGCCCGCCGCCGTGGCAGTAACAGGGATCGCGGTCGCGTTGCTGATCGCCCATCGCGCCCGCAGCCACGCGCCGCGGCTGCAGACCAAGCATCCCAAGATCGCTGGCGCGATCACCACGCTCGCGGACGCCGTGGACGACACGGAGCGGCTTCTCCTTCACCGTGGCGCCTGGATGAGTGTGCTCGGAGTGCTGGCCTACTTCGGCCTCGATGTACTGGTCTTGTGGACTGCGTTCCTCGCGATCCACGCCAATCCCGCTCCGGGGATCGCCGTTGTGGTGATGGCCTACATCATCGGTGCGCTGGGCGGATCGATTCCGTTGCCGGCCAGCGCCGGGACGGTCGGCGGCATCGGAGGGATGCTGATCCTCTACAGGGTCGGCCACAACGCCGCGATCGCCGCCGTGCTGCTCCACCAGGCCATCGGCCTGCTCGTACCGCTTGCCGGCGGCGGGATCGCCTACACGATCCTTCGACGTCGCTTTGGGCTGCGGCCTGGGCGACGAAGCAGAAGACCTATCTCGCGCACTAGCGGCTAAGGGCGGAGCACGCTCGCTGGTTAGGTGCGGGGCTGGCGCCGTGCCACTACCAGGCAGGCGACTGCGCTGGAGCGGATCGACCGTCCGAGCCGCTGGTGGAAGGCTTGGTTTTCGGCAACGAGAGCGTCGCGCTGTCGGCGTGACAGTCTTGCCCAGAACGACATCGTGCCCAGGAGAGCGTTGAGCTCGTCAGCGGTGTGCTCCAGCTGCGCCGGCACTGCAGCGACGTGCGCGTCAGCAAACAGGTCTGCCGCATACCCGCGCGCGATCTCATAGCCCCCCAGCCACGCCCACACCTCCGAGGGGTTGTCGCGCCGGGCCGCAACGCCGGCGAGGGTGCCGGCGAGGTCGCGGTAGGTAGGCCAATCGGCGGCAAGTTCGGGCGCGATCGTCGTAATGGCGCCACGCAGCGCCTGCTGATCGTCGGCGCTGCGGGGATCGTCGAGCCCGAAGTATGAGACCAGAGCAAGGCTTCCGCCGTCCACCAGCGCGTCGGCCGCCTTACGCCAGCTCACATCCGGATCGATCCAATGGATCGCCGACGCCGAGAACACAGCCGAGTACTGGTCACGCGGCAGCGAGGCGTCCTCCAGGCGGGCGTTGACGAACTGCACATCGCCGACGCCGTTGCACTGATCGCGAGCCCGCACGATCAACTGCCGGCCCGGCTCCACGGCTGTCACCCGCAGCCCGCGGGCCAGCAGGCTGCGCGTGAGCTGTCCCGTGCCGCAGCCGATCTCGAGCACCGCGGCGCCGGGGCCGATACCCTCGCACGCCCGGTCGACGAGTACGTCCGGGTAGGTCGGGCGATGACGGTAATACTCCTCGGCGACCTCATCGAAGACGTGTCCGTAGCTGCGGGTGTCGGGTTGGCGCGGCATGGCGTCACGGTAGATGACGGCAGGGACGGCCGGACGGCGACCAGGGGACTGTCTCCGCCGCGGGTTTGGGTCAGCTCTGCAAGACTGGCTCTGATGGATGAGTGGGATCTCAAAGGCCTCGCTTGGAGACCGCATCACCCGGAGATCCTCTGCTCGACTGAGCAGGGACGCGCGATCGTGCTTGATCTTCCGGCGGACGAGATGCTTCAGGATCACCAGGTCCATGAGGGGGCCTGGATCACCGTTATCGACGGTCAGGTGAGGATCACCAGCCACGCCGGTCAGACGATCGATGCCGAGCCCGGGACGCTGGTGCAGTTCGCGCCCCAGGAGCGTCATGAGGTCAAAGCCCTCACAGACTCACGCATTCTCCTGCTGCTTACTCCTTGGCCTGGCCCCGGCCATCCGGGATCGATGACCCTGAGGGAAAAGACCGACGTGCGCGACCGCGCCGCCGAGCGTGCCAGCTGAGAGACGCCTGAGAGCGTCTTCTGCGCCGCCCGGCGCGTAGCGGGTGACTACTCGGCCTCGCCGAGGGCCTTGATGAGGACCTGCACGAGGCGCTCGGTGGTGTCCCCGTCCTGGGATCCGTGGTGCGGGTTGAACTCGGTTACCGTGAGTGCGCGCACACGTTGATCGCGCAGCAGCGCGCTCAGTATCTCGCCGCTTGCCTTCAGCGATGGCGCTGTGCCGCGATCCGTGTTCTCCGCCAGCGGCGCGTCGAGGAAGTCGACGAGGTCGACATCGAAGTGGACGGCCAAACTGTCACAGGCGGCCAGCGGCGAGAGGGCAGTTCGGGCGCTGCTCAGCGGATCGGAGGCGGTGCTTCGCACGTCGACCACGGCCAGGCTGAGGTCGGCGATCACCTCAGCCTCAAAGTCCGTGCGCGGGCCGAGCCCGAGGAAGCTGATCTGCCCAGCGCTCAGCATCGGACGCTGATCGGCGAGCGCGGCGAGTCCATCGACGACGCCATCGATGTCGAGCATGTGCGCCACCCCCATCCAGTCCAGGGCGCCGTCGACCGTGCTGCCGGGCACATTGAGATCAGCGTGCCGATCGACGTAGATGAGGCCCAGGCGTGCGCTGCGGTCCAGTAGTCCGGCCACGGTGCCGACGCCAACGGTGCAATCTCCTCCGAGGACCAGAACCGTGTCCCCGGCTGGAGCTGATCGGACCAGCGAGGCGACTTGGCTGGCGTGATCGATGACCGCGCCGGCGTTCGCGGCCCGCGGGTTCTCGGGGTCTGGGCGCCATCGAAATGGGCTCGCCTGCCCGCTTATGTGCACCGTGACCCCCACCGCTTCCAGCTCTTCGCGCAGGCCCGCGTCGAGCAGCGCGCGTGGACCGTCCTCCTGACCGGGGGCATACGCGCCGGCGCTCGTCGGAGCCTCTATGAGCGTAACCGTCCGCATCAGCACATCATCTCCCAACTGCAGGCCAGACCTGGCGACAATCTGCTCGGTCCGGCCGCGAGCAGCAGGCTCAAGTCACGGCGGGGCGTCGGACTGAGATGATCGGCTCTGGCAGTCGACCTGGAGGACGAGATGTCACGCCGACACACGCAGATCAACCTGGCCGATGTCGAGGACGCGGCGCCGGCGGGCGGCTTCGGAGATCGATGGGAGGCCCGCGTGGCCCGCGGGGATCTCGAGGCCGAGCAAACAGGGGTGACGCACTTTCGCCTCCGACCTGGGAAACGTTCGCCGTTCGCGCATCGGCACGCGCGCGCTGAGGAGGTGTACGTCATTCTCGCCGGCAGTGGCCGTGTAAAGCTCGATAACGAGATCGCCGATGTCCGGGTGCTTGACGCGATCCGGATTGCGCCCAAGGTCGTCCGCGCCTTTGAGGCAGGCCCCGATGGTCTTGAGTTTCTTGTGTTCGGTCCACATTACGAAGCGGACGGTGAGCGAGTGGACGACGCGTGGGTTGAATGAGACACAACTCCTTGAGAGCGATCTGATGCGGCTGCGGCGTCCCGCCGATCTGAGACACAGCTCAGTCCCCGTTCATCTGAGACCGTGACCGTCTCATCCATGTGAGACTGGGCCAGTGGAGTAGCGCAACGAGCTGGCCGCCGCATTCAAGAAATTCGCATGAGCGTTGGCAGTCGGTCGATCGCTTCGGAGTGGTTTTCTTATGCGGTGGCGAATCCCGACCCGAAAGGCACATCGATGGGCGAGGAGGTGTTGTGCATTGGTCTCCTCGGGGTGTTCTCCATCAGCGTCGGCGACAGCGTCATCGCCGACGCCGCTTGGCGGCTGCGCAAGGCGAAGACACTGATCAAGCTGCTCGCCCTCGCGCCCGAGCGCCGTCTCCACGTCGACGAGGCCGCCGAGCTGTTGTGGGCGGGGCGGGACCCGGACTCCGCGCGCAACAACCTCCATCAGGCGATATTCGCGGCCCGGCGCGCGCTCGACTCGATCGGGCTGGACGGCAATCGCTACCTGGAGCTGCGCGAAGAATTGATCCTGCTCTGTCCCAAGGACCCGGTCCGGATCGACGCGATCGCCTTCGAAGAGCTCGCCGCCGCGGCGCGCGAGCAGGGCGAGCTCGGCGCCTATCGTTCGGCCCTCAAGGACTTTGACGCCGAGCTGCTGCCGGCGGATCGCTACGAGGACTGGAGCCTGGAGCGGCGCGATTGCCTCGACCAGCTCCGTCTTGGCCTAGAGGCCGAGCTGGCGGAGCTGGAGCGGGACTCCGTGCCGCACGGGGCGGGGGTCAGGCGGCCCGGGCTGCCGTCACAGCTGACGAGCTTCGTCGGCCGCGAGCGCGAGTTGGCCGAGGCCGCGACGCTGCTACGCGACGCGAGGCTCCTCACCCTGACCGGAGCCGGCGGCTGCGGCAAGACCCGGCTGGCGCTGCAGCTCGCCGGGCAGCGGGGGGAGGACTTTGCCGACGGGGTCTGGCCGGTCGAGCTGGCGGCGCTCGGAGAGCCCGAGCTCGTGGGCCCGGCGATCGCTCAGGCGCTGGACACGCGGCTGGCCTCCGACCGGGCGCCGGAGGTCGCGCTCGCCGGGCACATCGGCGATCGCCGGCTGCTGCTCTTGCTCGACAACTGTGAGCACCTGGTCGAGCCGGTCGCGCGCCTCGTCGAGGCTCTGCTCAGCCACTGCCCGAACCTGACCGTGCTGGCGACGAGCCGCGAGCCGCTCCACATCCCCGGGGAGGTCACCTGGCGCGTCCCGTCGCTTTCTCTCCCGAGGCTGGTCCCCGGAGCGCCCATGGAGGAGTCGCTTGAGGCGGAGTCGGTGCGGCTGTTCATCACCCGGGCCGCGCAGGCCGCGCCCGGATTCGAGTTCGGCGGCGACAACGCGGACGCCGTCGCCTCCCTCTGCCACCGCCTTGACGGGATGCCGCTGGCGATCGAGCTGGCGGCGGCACGGGTGCGCGTCCTCACTCCGGCACAGATCGTCGAGCGGCTCGACGACTCGCTCGACCTGCTCTCGGCCGGGCCCCGCACGGCGATGACCCGGCAGCAGACCTTGCGAGCGACGCTCGCCTGGAGCTTCGAGCTGCTCGAGACCGACGAGCAGGTGCTGCTGCGTCGGCTCGCCGTGTTCGCCGGCGGCTTCGGGCTGCAGGCCGCTGAAGACGTTGGCGCCGAGGATCCGCTGCGGCGCAGCGACGCCGTCGCCGTGCTCGGCCATCTGATCGACAAGTCGTTGGTTCACGTTGAGGAGGGATCCGAGGACCGCCGCTACCGGCTGCTGGAGACCGTGCGCCAGTACTCGGTCGAGCGTCTCGAGGAGGCAGGAGAGCGCTCCGCCTTCGAGCGGCGCCATCGCGACTGGTACCTCGCGCTTGCCGAGAGCGATCCGACGCCGGCCGGCGACCTGCCGGCCCAGATAACGCTGCGGGGCCTTGATCGAGAGCGCGACAACCTCCGCGCCGCCCTGGCCTCGGCTCTCGTCGCCGATCCCCACGCGGCGCTGCGTCTCGCCGTCGCCCTCTGGCGCTTCTGGCTGATGCGCGGCTACCTCGCAGAGGGATACCGCTGGCTCACCGCCGCCCTGGCCGCTGCGCCCGAGCACACGGCGGTGCGCGCCCGCGCCCTACTCGCCGCCTGCGTGATCGGGCTGCGTCGCGGCGTCCCCGTGCGGATCCACGAGTTCGCGGCCGACAGCGTGGCGATCTTCCGCGAGCTCGAGGACCGGGCCGGTATGTTCGATGCGGTCGAGGTCTCGGCGGCCTACCGGGCGATCGTCAGTCCCGCGCAGGACGTCGAGCTGCTCGTGCGCGAATACGAGGCGCTCGTCGCCGAGGACCTACCAGCCGCCCGGCCGGCGATGTGGGCGGCGCACACGCGCGGCATCGCCGCCTGGTTCCGACGCGAATACGGCCCCGCACGGGAGCAGCTGGAAGCCGCGCTGGAGCAAGCCGGCGCTCTCAGCGCCGAGCCGCGCCCGGCGCTCTGGCCGCTCAGCTACGGGATGATCTCGGTCGAGCGCGAGACCGGCTACCCACTCTGCCTGCACGAGGAGACCGGGCTCGTCGCACGCCGCGTTGGCGGCGCCGCGGCCGCCGCTTATATCCTCGTCAACCTTGCCGCTGTGGATCGAGCCGAGGTAGACTTCGCCCACGCGGAAGAGCTGATCGAGGAGAGCCTCGCCCGCTTCGAGCAGCTCGACGACCAGCAGGGCGAGGCGTTTGCTCTCAATGCCTTCGGCAACCTGGCCCGCTCCAGCGGCGACTTCGAACGGGGCCGGGCACTGCTCGAGCGCAGCCTCGCCCTTCGGCAGGAGATCGGCGACCGCCGCGGCGCCGGGATCACCCTCGGCTGCCTGGCGATTCTTCTGGCCCGCTCCGGCGACGCGGACGGCGCCCGCGTCTCGGCCGGGCAGAGCCGGACCTGGTTCACCGAAAACGACGACCTGATCGGCATCGGCGCCGCCGAGCTGAGCCTGGCGTGCGTGGCGCTCTGCCGGCGATCGCGCGCCGATGCCCGAGTTCACCTCGAGGCCGCCGCCAGGGTCTTCGGAGGGATCGAGACGACCCATCAGGAGGGGTGGGCGCTGGCGGTGCTGGCGGCCATCTGCGCAGAGGACGGCGAGGCGGCCACGGGGCGTCGCTGGCTGGACCGGGCGGGCCGGCACTTCGAGCTGCTCGGCGCCAGCGCCGGCATTGCCTACTGCCGGGAACTGGAGGCTAAAACGCTGCAAAGTGAGTGTTAAGAGGCGGCCCGTAGCCTCGCTGAGCGTCGTCGAAACGCGACGTCAACAACCGAACTGAAAAGGGGGCCGGCATGGCTACGCAAGGAGTGCTTGGAGCGGCAACGCTGAAGGAGTTCGAGGACGGCCTGCACGGAGAGCTGATCCGGCCGGGCGACGGCGCCTACGACGAGGCTCGTTCGATCTGGAACGGCGCCCATGACGCCCGCCCGGCGGTGATCGCCCGCTGCGCCGATGCTTCTGACGTGCGTCACGCAATCGGCTTCGCGCGCAGCGAGGGCCTCGATGTCGCGGTGCGCGGCGGCAGCCACAGCATTCCCGGCTTCTCGACCTGCGACGACGGCATCGTCATCGACCTCTCGCCAATGAAGGACATCACGGTGGACGTGGACGGGCACACCGTCGCCGCCGAGGGCGGCCTCACCTGGGGAGAGCTCGATGCCGCGACCCAGGAGCACGGCCTCGCCACCACCGGGGGCCTGATCTCGACCACCGGCGTCGCCGGCTTCACACTCGGCGGTGGGATCGGCTGGCTGATGCGCAAGCACGGCCTGGCCTGCGACAACCTGCGTTCGGCCGAGGTGGTCACCGCCGACGGCCAGATCCTCACCGCGAGCGCAACCGAGAACCCCGACCTCCTCTGGGGTCTGCGGGGCGGAGGCGGCAACTTCGGCATCGTCACCTCCTTCGAGTTCGACCTGCACCCGGTCGGCCCGACCGTGGCCGCCGGTCCGGTCTTCTATCCAGGCGAGCGCGCCGAGGAGATCATGCGCTTCTACCGCGATTTCGCGCGCGACCTGCCGGACGAGCTGAGCACCCTGGTCAACCTGATCACCGCGCCGCCCGCCCCCTTCCTGCCCGAGGACTGGCACGGCAAGAAGCTCATCGCCCTGGTCGGCTGCTACTCCGGCGACCCCGACGAGGGGATGAAGGTGCTGCAGCCGATCCGCGATCTCGGCGACCCGGTCGCCGACCTGGTCGGCCCGATGCCCTACGTGCAGATGCAGAGCCTGCTCGACGCGCTCTGGCCGAAGGGCACCCAGGCCTATATGAAGGCGGGCTACTTCCGCGAACTCGACGACCACGCGATCAAAACGATGGCCCGCTTCCACCAGAACGCAACCTCCCCGTCCTCGGAGATCCACATCCAGCAATTCGGCGGCGCGATCGCCCGTGTCGGTGAGGACGAGACCGCCCAAGGCGAACGCCAGGCGCCGTTCGTGCTCAACGCGATCGCCACCACGCACGAGCCGGGCGGGGGTCTGGAGACCCACATCGATTGGGCGCAGCGGCTCTACGCCGAGATTGAGCCGTCGCTGACCGGCGGCGCCTACATCAACTTCCTCTCCTCCGAGGGCGAGGATCGCGTGCAGGCAGCCTACGGTGCCAAGAAGTTCGCCCGCCTACGCGAGCTCAAGGACCGCTACGACCCGACGAACCTGTTCCACCTGAACCAGAACATCCCGCCATCGCAGGCGGCTTGAGCCGAGGCGAGCTTGAGCGGTCGCCGCCTGGTTCTGACGAGGAATAGGCCATTTGGCCGATGTAGTGACGTGCGCGGCGCGACATGGTTGGGATGATGCACGAGGCGATCATGAGTCCGGTGGGCGGAGTTGACCAGGACGCGGTGGCGATCGTCCCGACTGGGACGGTGACGTTTGTGCTGACCGATGTCGAGCGCTCGACCTTGTTGTGGGAAGAGCGGGGCGAGGTGATGGCGGGGGTGATGGCGCGCTGTCACGATCTGCTCGCCGAGACTATGCAGGCGCGTGGCGGGGTGCTGCCGGAGGAGCAGGGCGAGGGTGACAGTGCGGTCGGCGTATTCGTGCGAGCATCGGATGCGGTTGCGTGCGCAGTCGATCTGCAGCGGGCGCTAAGAAGCGAGCCGTGGCCTGAGGGGGTGGATCTACGCGTGCGTGTCGCGCTGCACACCGGTGAGGCCGTGCTGCGCGATGCGCGTAACTACACCGGCCCCTCGATCCATCGCTGTGCTCGGCTGCGGGCGATCGGACATGGCGGGCAGACGCTGCTGTCGCGCTCGACCTATGAGCTGGTGGCAGGCGCCCTGCCCAACGGGGTCAGCGTGCGTGACCTCGGCGCCCATCGACTGCGCGACCTGGCGCGGCCGGAGCAGGTGTACCAGCTGTGCCACGCGGATCTACACGACGACTTCCCGGCGCTGCGCTCGCTGTCAGCCCTCCCGAACAACCTGCCCGTCCAGCTCACCAGCTTCGTTGGCCGCGAGGCCGAGATCGCGGAGGTTCGTGAGCTGCTCGGCCGATCGCGCCTGCTCACTCTGACCGGAGCGGGCGGGAGCGGGAAGACGCGGCTGGCCTTGCAGGTGGCCGCCGAAACGCTTGACGATCACCCTGACGGTGTGTGGTGGGTGGATCTGGCGCCAATCAGCGATTCGGCGCTGGTGGCCAGTGAGGTTGCGGGCGCGCTTTCGATTCGCGAGTTCCCGTCGCAGCCGGTGATCGAGACGCTGACGGCGCAGCTCGCCGAGCGCCGGTTGTTGATCGCACTCGACAACTGCGAGCACCTGCTGGGCGCGTGCTCGGAGTTGGCGGCCACGCTGCTCGCGGCGTGTCCCGGTGTTGTGATTCTGGCGACGAGCCGCGAGTCGATCGGCGTCGAGGGAGAGCAGAGCTGGCGGGTTCCCTCGCTGCAGGTTCCCCAAGCCGAGCTGGCACGAGCCGCGCTTGCGGACGTCGAAGCGATCCAGCTGTTCTGCGACCGGGCGCGACAGGTGCGACCAAATTTCCGTTTGATCGACGCGAACGCGCAGGCTGTGGCGACGATCTGTCGGCGCCTGGACGGAATCCCCCTGGCGATCGAGCTGGCGGCGGCACGCGTGCGGCTGCTGACTCCGCAGGAGATCGCCGACGCGATGCGCGAGCGGTTCGTACTGCTGACGGGGGGCTCACGCACGGCGATGCCGCGGCAGCGCACCCTCGAGGCCTCGGTCGATTGGAGTCACGACCTGCTGAGCGCGGCGGAGCAAACATTGTTCCGGCGCATCTCCGTGTTCGCCGGCGGCTGGACGCTCGATGGGGTCGAGGCGGTTTGCGCCGGCGATGGCCTCGAGGTCGTTGCGATCCTCGACCTGCTCGGGAGCCTCGTTGACAAGTCGCTCGTGCAGGTGCAGGAGCAGGGCGTCAGGACGCGTTACGCGCTGCTGGAGACGGTCCGTGCGTACGCGCGCCAGAAGCTCAGCGACGCCGCCGAGGCGGCGCTCGTACGCAACCAGCACCTCGACTACCACCTGCGGCTTGCCGAGTCGGCAGAGCCGGACCTGTTCGGAGCGCGCCTGGAGCAGTGGCTCGAGCCGCTCACGACGGAGCTGGACAACTTCCGCGGTGCACTCGGGTGGGCGGTCGACGCGGGGCGCGTCGATGAGGCTCTACGCCTCGCCGCCGCGCTGTGGTTGTTCTTCGAGGCGCGTGGCCATTGGCGCGAGGGCCGGGGGCACCTCGAGTCGGCGCTAGCCGGGGAGGGCGCAAGCGGGCTCGCTCGGGCAAAGGCGCTGGTTGCTGTGGGCCACATCGGGACGATCTCAACCGACTGGGTGGCGACGCGGCGCTTCGCCGAGGAGGCGCTCGCGATCGGCCGTGAGGTGGGTGACGAGCGCACGGTGGGTCGAGCGCTCGATCTGCTCGGGTGGGCGCTGATCTCGCTCGAGCCGGAGGCTGCGATGCCCGTGCTCGAAGAGAGCATCGCCATCACGCGCCCGCTCGGGGACGCCTGGTTTCTGGCCGATGGGCTCTACGGAGCCGGCTTTCTTGCAAATGTTGGTGGGCGGCTGAAGGCTGCGCCGCCGCTGCTCGAAGACGCCCTGGCGGTATCGCGTGCGGCGGGCAACCTGCTCGGTATCCGTGAGTCGCTCAGCTGGCTCGGCTTCAACGCGGCGGCGCAGTGTCGATTCGCGGAGGCGGAGGCGATGCTGGGGGAGGCTCTCGCGCAGTCGCGTTCGCTCGGCGACCCGCTGTTCGCGATGGTCGATCTCGGGGCCCTCGGTTTCGTCAAGACCCGCACCGGGGAGTGGGCGGCCGCGCGAGCGCACATCGACGAGGCGATCGCCTTGGGCGTGCGTATGGCCCACAACGCCGCGCCCCTGATGCAGTGGCAGCTGGGACTGCTGGAGTACGCCACCGGCGAGCTCGAGCGTGCGGAGACGATGATGAGTGAGGCGTTGCCGACGGCGCGGGCGAGCAATTACGCCTCTTTCACCGTCCCCGCGCTGCTCATCACGGCGGCCGCCCAGCTGGCGCGCGGAGAGACGGTAACGGCCGTCGCCGCGATCGAAGAAGCGGTGCTCGTCGCGCGCGAGAGCGGGAACCCGCTGGCGATCGGGCCCGCGCTCGAGGCGCAGGCGCAGCTCGCACGCGTGGCCGGCGAGGTCGCCGCAGCTGAGGAGCTGCTACACGAGGCGCTGCGCGCGTTCCATGACGCCGGCGACCCGGGTGGCGTCGCTGACGTGCTGGAGTCGCTCGCGGCGCTCGTCTCAGAGCTGCAGAACCCGGAGCAGGCGGTTCGGTTGCTCGGTGCGGCAGATGGCATTCGCGCCGCCGTGGGCTGCGTGCGCTTCCCGGTGCGCCAGCCGCTCTACGACGTGGAGCTCAGCGCGCTACGCGAGGCACTCGGCCAGGAAGCCTTCGCAGCGGCGTGGTCCGCCGGCGCCTCGGTCTCGCTCGACGATGCGGTCGCTTACGCCGAGCGCGGCCGCGGAGCACGCAAGCGGCCACTGCGCGGTTGGGAGAGCCTGAGCCCGGCCGAGCTGCGAGTCGTGGAGCTCGTCGCCGAGGGCCTGACCAACCCTCAGATCGGCGAGCGCCTGTTCATCTCGCCCCGTACCGTCCAGGCTCACCTGTCCCATGTGTTCGCCAAGCTCGCCGTCTCATCGCGCGCCGAGCTCGCTGCGCAAGCGGCGCGAAGAGAGATCTAGCTGTAGCTCCCAGGAACGTTCGAGCCGGCAACACTGGCACCGAATACGCCACTGCTGCCGGCTCGAATACGCCATCTGGCCGATGTACCACGAGCCTCTGCCGGTCAGTCTCGCTAGCAACGAGGCCAGGCCTCGCAGCCAACAGAGAGATCGGAGGACGCATGAGCCAGGAATTCGATGTGATCGTCGTGGGTGCGCGCTGCTCGGGGTCGCCGCTGGCGGCGCTGCTCGCACGCCGGGGCGTCAAGGTCGCGCTCGTGGAGCAGGCCAGCTTTCCGAGCGACACCCTCTCGACGCACATCTTCGAGGCCCAGGCGCTGACGTTCCTAGACCGCCTCGGGGTCATCGACAAGATACGCGCGACCGGCGCGCCATTCGTCGACCGCGTCGACTTGCGCGCGGAGGACCTCGAGTTCGTGACCCCGATTCAGCTGCATTCAGGCGACGTCGGCGGTACAGCATCGGTGCGTCGGCTGCTGCTCGATCCAATCCTGGCGCAGACCGCCGCGGAGGCGGGCGCCGATCTGCGGATGGCGAGCAAGGTGACAGGACTGGTCGAGGATCGGGGTCGAGTGGCTGGCGTGCGGGTCGCACAGAACGGCTCGGAGAGGACGCTCCGGGCACGGCTGGTTGTCGGCGCCGACGGTCGCAACTCGACGATCGCAAGCCTTGTCGGGGCTCGTAAGTACAACCTCACGCCGAACGAGCGATTCCTCTATTGGTCCTTCTTCGAGGGAGTCGCGCCCGACCCCGATCCGGCGTTCGTGTTCCACCGGTGGGGCAACCGGATGGTGATCGCGACGCCCGCCGACAGCGGCCTCTATCAGGTCATCCTGATCCCGGATCTCGTTGATCTCCCTCGCTTCCGGGAGGATCTGGAGGGCAGCTTCATGCAGTACGCGTGCAGCTGCCGGCCCGTGGCGCAGGCGCTCTCGAGCGCGCGGCGGACCGGGAAGTTGTTTGGGATGCTGCGCTGGGAGGGGTTCTTCCGGGAGGCCTCCGGCCCCGGCTGGGTGCTGGTCGGCGACGCCGGCAACTTCAAGGACCCAACACCGGGCCAGGGCATACAGGACGCGTTCCGGCAGGTCGACGCGCTCGTGCCAGCGATCGCAACCGCGCTGGATGGCTCCGGAGAAGACATTGATAGTGAGATGGCGGCCTGGGGCAGCTGGCGAGACAACGACGCGGCCGAGCACTACTGGCTCGCGACCGATATGGGGAAGGCTGGGTCGACGCCCGCGGTGGTACCAGAGATCGAGAGGCGGCTGCTAGAGCAGGGCAAGATCGGCATGTTCCTGGACCTGTTCTATACACACCGATCGCGGCCCTCGCAAGTCTTTACCCCGCCGCGCCTGTTGGGCGCCACCGCCAGGCTGTTGGCGCGTCGGGGATGCGACCGGCGCGCGCTGCTTGGGGAGGTGGGCACTCTCCTGGCTGAGGACTTCCAGCGAAAACGTCTCAACCGCAAGCCGGTGTACGCCGCGGGCGCACCCGGGCCCACCGACGTGAACGACACCATTCTGGAGGCCGCGGCGTGACGTACGCGGCGGCCGACATCACCATCAGCGGCGTCCGCTCACCAATGCTGCAGACGAGCGCAGCTTCAAGTGGCTGGGCGCTGCATGGCGGTCGGGGATGCCGAGCACACCGTGCTTTGCGCGGTTCACCTCAAAACACCGCGAATCGACACGTCCGCCAGTCGTGAATCGGCGCCTTCGCACCTTCCAGTAGAGGATGCGCCCTTGCTGCCCGCAAGCTCCAAAACGTCGTCAGTTCTGCGACGTCTCACCGATGTGAGACAGCCCAATCTCAGTCATGTGAGACCGCAGGTGTCTCATCCATATGAGACCGGCGTCGCCTTCGCGAAGCTCCCTCACGTAGTACGGCTGGCCGGCGTAGGGGTCTCGCATTTGGCGAGATGCGGGTGCCGACCGCGGCTTCTCAGGAGACCTGCTCTGGCCGCGGCTCGGGCATGTCGCTCTCGGTGCCCCGCGATGGCGTCCGCATAGCCTTCCGGTCCCGGGACGCACTTCCGAACGGGTCTTGCGAGACGTCGGAACACCGGACCGGTGTGAAGGTCCCGAACTGCGGGGTGCTTTGCTAGGAGACGTTCCGGTTACTGACCGGTCCCTGCCAGGCGTTGGGCGCTGACACCCCGCGCGACGCGGAACTCCGCGGCGACCTCGCGTGTCGCCGCCTCGGCTCCGAGCGGAAATACGTGAAGCGCATCTACGCGCGAGATACTGGCAACGCCGGCCGCCAGTTCGCGCGCTAGGTCGATGCCGCCGCCGCGACTGATCTGCGCCACGGCTCGCTGAGGAATCGCGACCCCCGGTAGCGCGCAGGCGCGCTCTGCCATGCGCGCGCTGCGGAGCAGCGCGACGCTTGCGTAGAACCGCACGTCCGCGAGGGTGTCCTCGGCGGCCGAGAGGAACGCTTCGAGGCGCCCGAGGTCGAAGATCATCTGCGACTGCACGAAGGTTGCTCCAGCGGCGATCTTGCGCCGCAGGAGTCGCAACTCCCGGTCGACGTCCTCGGCGAATGGATTGACGACCGCCCCGACCGCCAGTGGGTGGGGGGCGCCCCATGCCGACGCGCTCGCAATGAGCTGCGTGGCGGTCATGTCAGCCACATGGTCGATGCCAGGCACCGGATCGCCCTGCATGCAGAGGACCGCCTCAGCGCCGAGCGCCGCCGCGCCCACGACCTGGGACTGCAGGGCAAGCCGGTTGCGATCGCGGCAGGAAACGTGGACGATTGTCCCCACGCCCTGCTCCCGCGCGAGCGCCACCGCAGCCAGCGGCGACATCCGCGGCTGGCCGGCGTGATTGTCGGTCAACCCGACGACGTCGACGGTGTCGGCCAGAACAGCGATCCGGTCGCTGACGCGCGCACCATCGGCCTCGGCCGGCAGCGAGATCTCCGCGGACGTCAGGGCGGTCAGCGACACGACCGCTGAAGCCTAGCCCGTCGGTCCCTCAGGCCGACCCATGCCTCGTTGGAGGACCGAGAAACGGGGGATAGGAGCCTCTGATGCCCGCCTAGCTAGACCGAGGACGAGCTGCTCCGCATCGGCGACGCGAGGAGCTCGAGATCGCACCGGTGCATCGCGATGGCACGAGGAGCGCCCCAGTCTCATATGGATGAGACAAAGCCGTCTCACATGAGTGAGATTCCGGTCTCAGACGAATGATGCGGCGTCTCACCGATCTGAGACAGCAGATCTCACCGATCTGAGACCGTCGGCGTCTCAGCCATGTGAGACTGGCCAGCGAGACGGCCGCGGCGAGCGACGGGTACAAGGGCAGTCTCAGCGACGCCGCTCACGCACGGAGCCCGAAAGGGCGCCTCGAAGCGGGCGCGGGGGACCGGCTGCATCGACGCGTACGGTGGATGGCGGCATGTCGAAGAAGCGCAATGAAAACAAGAAGCTGCATCAGCGGCGGCGCAAGGCGCGCCCGCACGGCGAGGCCCGGCTCCAGCGCGAGCAGCCCGCGAAGAGAGCGTTCCGGCTTCGGCCGCCGCCGAGCGAGTTCGATCAGATGTCGGTGTTCATCGATGAGCGCGCTCTCGGTTTGCCGGAGACGAGGCTTACGGGCCTGCGCGCCCTTGTCCGGTTGCTGCCTTTCGAGTCGGCGATGCTCAGCCTCGCATTGCTCAGCCTGCGCGCCGAGCGGGTGCTGACCGACCCTGTCGGCCAGTGGGACCTGGCGCGCTGGTTCTATGAAGGCTGGCCCGATCTGCTCGCGCGTTACGAGCAGGTCAGGCAGCACTCGCCGGCGCGACCGATCTTCTCGCCGCAGCCGATCGCGATGCTGATGCGGCTCGTGATCGAGGAGGCGCGCGAGGAGCCCTCCGCCGAGCTGACGGCGAACGAGTTCCACACGTTGCAGCGAGCGGTGCTCGGCGCGCACTCAGTGCTCGAGGATCCGCTGGGGACGGCCACCACCGAGGCGATCGTCGCCTACGAGCTGCAGGCCTCTTCTTTCTTCAACCGCCCTCCCGTGCTCGAGGAGATGGTGCGCAGCGACGAGTTCCTGCGGCTGATGCGAAGCGAGGAGCTGCACGACTCCGACAACTACGTGCCGGTGGACCAGTGGCTCACCGCGAGCGGGCTAACGCCCGAGGAGCAGTGGGTGCTCGGGTTCGGGCTCTCCGCGGCGACCAACACCTTCGCCACCGCGGCACCAACGCCGCGAATCGAAGCCCAGCACCTCGACGAGCTGCTTACCAAGCTCGGCCTCCCGAACACGCCGCACGACGTCCCGATCATCTCCGCATCGCGTACGGAGCTGCAGGCGAGCTTCAGTGCTCTCGGTGGCAGCCCGGCGCTGTCCTGGGAGTTCCGGCCGTTCAAGAGCACGCCGTTTCTGCGGTTCGGGAACGGCGATCTGCTGCTGCTCGGGATGCCGTGGGCGCTGAGCTGGCTCGGGGAGGGCTTTCACTATCGCGCGTTGAGGCACGCTCAGGCGCAGGGGCAGGCCGAGGTGCTGCGCTACAGCCGCTTCATGGGGGAGGTGGTCGAGCGCTACGCCCTGGATCTCGCGCACGCCGCGATGGACTCCCATGCGACGGTCCTCGGTGAGCAGCGCTACGGCAAGGGCGGCGGAAAGCGCACCAGCGACATCGCGGTCGTCTGGGGCGAGGAGCTCATCCTGTTCGAGGTTCATGCCCGCCGCGTCACGGCGAGCGCAATGGCGACGGGCGAGGTGACCGAGGCGCTCGGCGAGGTCTCCAAGCTGCTGGTCGTGAAGGTCGATCAGGTCGCCGGTTGCATCGATGCGCTCCTTGACGGTACCGCGACGCTCCCCGGCGTCGACCTCGCCTCGATCGAGCGCATCTGGCCGGTTGTCGTGTCCGTCGGGCATCTGATGCAGACCGCGCCCGTATGGAAGTACGTGCGCGAGAGCATCCGGGACGACACCACCGGTGCGCTCGCCACGGCTCGTGTGCAGCCGCTGCAACTGCTCGACATCGCCGACTACGAGCGACTGCTCGGGATCGTCGAGGCCGGAGCGAGCTTGCCGGACATGCTCGCGCGGAAGACCGCCGGCCCGTTTCGCGAGCGCGACTTCGCAGCGTGGCTGTACGGCGACAGCGCTGCACCCTCGGACGGGTCGCGCCCCTCTGTGCTTGAGAAGCGCTGGGAGGCGATGGGGATCCAGGTGCAGCGCACCAGCGAACTCGCGACCTCAGCGCAGGATCGCGGGTCCGACGAGCAGCACGCCGAGTAGGCGTCGCGCTTGCACGGCGGGTTACGAATCGTCGCGAACAAGCGTGTAATAGGTGATGCACGCTCCCGACAGGGCACCAGCAACGAAGGCGGCCACGACGAGCGCTGCGAGGATTCCAATGGCGGCAATCAGCAGCGATAGCGTGCTCTCGACGACGGCGATGGCACTGAGGATGAGCATCAATTTTTCTTGTGTCATAAACATTACGGGCCGGTCCCGCCCAAAACATAGGGTCGATTTCCAACCGTAATTTCAGAAAGCTTCGAGCGCCCTGGGCCACGCGACGCTCTGACGCCGTCAGTGCGACTTGTGCCGAAACCGTCAGCGTCTCACCCAAATGAGACAGCCCCCGCCTGTTTGGCGCCAACGTTAGGCAACTCGCGCCGAGAGCGGACGAGGCCTCCTACCGGCTGATCTCGTGGAGATCAGGGTCAACGAGAAGCCGTCAGTCGCAGTCCCACGTTCGCCTGTCCTGGCTTCTTGGGGTTCTCTCCAACTTTCACGATCTCTACATCGACTACAGCGCCGGCGTCGAACCCGGAGGCGCTGCCGCCGGGTAGAGCGCTGATGTGGACGAGACCGTTGAGGCCGGGGGCGACTTCGACGAACAGTCCCAAGGACGGGTTGACGTGAGCGATGCGCCCGCTCAGTCGTCGCCCGGGTGTGATGTCGGCAGCGGCCAATTGCTCGAGCACGGGCGGCGGGGCGATGTCGCGGAGCCCTACTTGGACCTGCACCTTGTCGCGGTGAAGGGCCACGGCGATGACTGTTGCCGTTACTTCCATGTCGCTGTGCAGAACGCTGTGGAGGTTGAGGACGCCCCCTGGTCCTACTTGGTGCCTGGCCGTGGTCGCCTGCGCTGCGTCCGGGAGTGTTAGCCAGGCGCGGCTGCCGTCATCGAGGACGCGTGTGACGGTTGCCGTGACCACGGAGCCTGGTTGGTAACGCTGCTCGGCTTCCTCAAGGGTTGGGCCGGGCGCCACCGGTGTCGGATGTCGAAGCTCGGCCGCTAGCGGAACGGGGGTGCTATTAGCGCCGGGCCGGTAAGGGTCGCGTCGGTCGGTGTGTAGATGACGGCCGCGGCACCAGAATTGCCAAACCGCGGCTTGCCAGTCGGTGCTCGGATCGAGCGTGCCGAGGCGAAGGGCTAGGTCGGTCGGCAGAGGCCGGGTCGAGATCAGCTGCGTATTGAACGCCCCCAGGTCCGGTGTGTTGATGTTGGCGTCGGCGCTCTCGGGCTCCTCTCCGTTAGCCTCTTCTTCCTCCGCTCCCATTGACAGACGGACGGCTCGCTCGCTACTGATGAGTTCTCGGATGGGGTCAAGCGGGACATCGCGAAGCGATAGCTGGGCCGTGTCGTTCGATAGGCGCAGCAGCACCGGGCTGCCGACCGTTGGCGCAGAGACGCCGTTGCCGTCGCCGGTGAGGAATGCGGCGCCGTGGACTATCCCGAGCGTGTCGTCGCGGGTGAGAAGCCCGGTTTCGACGTATCCGCTCCAGTTGGGTTCTGACGCGACAACGGCAGGGTAAAACGAGACATCTCGCTCCTGCCCGTCTCGTAGTGTGATGGGCAACCGTTGCGCGAGGTCTCGGTTGCCGGCGTCGAAATGCTGACGAAGCAGCTCAAGCATGCTCAGCGTGTAGCAGCCGGGCTCCTTGCGGGGGATCGCCGTTGCCGTGATCGGCGCCCCCTCCGTCAAGCGCTCGAGCAGTCCTTGATATGTCCGCACAAGCGATATCGCCAGCTGCCCGTTCTCTTGCTGTCTTTGTATCGCCGTCGGCGCCTCTCGCAACAGGAATCGTCCGTTGCCATCAGCTCGAGTGAAAATACGCAGCGGGCCGCCGTGATCAGAGACCATCGGGCCAACGACCACCTCAATGTCCTGGCCGGGGATAAGGTCCTGATGCTCAGCTGACATGCGCCTGTCATCGGGGTCGCGCCAGTCGCGACGTAGGAGGATGACCGGATCGCGACCGGCCGCGACGCGATAACCAACGACCTCATACCAGTCGCCCTCGGCCGGGTCGCCGTCCGTGATCTCGACCTCGAGCGAGGAGACATCGATCCCGAGCGACGCTCGCTCCCGCCAGGCGGCCAACGCATCCGCAGCCTGGCCATCGTCGACGATCACTGGGCTCGTGCAGTCCTGCGGGTTGCCGGCTCGACAGTTCTCGCAGATCGCACATGCTGCTTCTGCCGCCTCGATCTCCCGTGAGTCCAGGACGGCGGTTCTCGCCTGCATGTCGGGGTCCGGCTGCGCCGCGTTCGGAACGGGCCATGAGGTGTCGAGCTCGGGCGCGGCATCCGCCACCGTGGCGGTCTCACCCGCCTCGGTTTCACTGCTGTCGAACGGGTCAGTCTCGACGATCGTGTGGGGAAGCTGATGCGGCTCGATCCGTCGGGTGACCTTTCCTACACGGAGGGTCGCTCCGTGTAGGAAACTCACCTGTAGTCTGCTGCCGCCTGGCCAGGACTCGACGGTCGCCGCGAGTATGTCCTTAGCCGTGTCAGGACGAGCGTGTGTGTGCGACAGCGCGAGGAGGCGCATGGCGTCCTGCGGTCCGGTCGGTCGTAGCTCTGCTGTTTCATCGGGGAGCGCCCACTGCTCAACGGCTACGAGGTTGGAGATCCTGTGCGCCTGGTCGTTGGCCTGGCTGCGTCGTGTCAGCGGAATCACGTGGTCGGGCAGCGTGGCGAGCACGGATGAGTTCTCGACGATCGCGTATCCAGGCTCCTCCTCGCTCGTTTGGACGCTGCGGTAGGTGGTGGCTTCGACGAGGCGGTGCACGACGTGGGGCATTGCGCGAGTGATCGCACCGCGCGCTCGCCTGAGGAGCGCCGGCTCGATGAAGCGCTTCACCTCCTCCTTCATCGCCGGCGAAAGCGTGGCGAGCACGTCTCGGCGGCTCTCGGCGGCGGCGCGCAGGGTTTCGTCGTTGACCCACCACATGCGCGCCCACGCGGCGCGGGCGGGCGATGGCTCCCACGGGGCCCGGCCGCGGTCGGCTCGCTCCCAGCTCGCACAGATTTGGAGGACTAGCTCGGCGTCGTCTTCGCATCCGCTCGCGAGTGCACGGTGCCGCTCAGCTGCTTCAAACCGCCACTCGTCCGGCCAGTCCGGTCGGTCCAGCAGAAGCGCGGCGGGTCCGCTGAGCGGTTGCTCGAGCAGGAGAGCGAGGATGGTGGCGACCTCCGGTACGCATCCAAGCCTGTCCGCATACATGATCGACACCGCGCACGATGCAGGCGGGGTTCCCTTACGAGCTGTCGGACGGGAGCCAAGCGCGGGGAATCGGCTCAGCTCTTTGCCGAACGAGGTCGGATGGCCCCTCTCGTTGACCGCGCCGCCCGCCCGCAGCGCTTCGTTGGCGCGGCCGAGCTCCGTCACAAACGTACGTTGTGCTTTCTGAGCCTTCTCGTCGAGCACGACGGGCGGCTGGGGCACAAACGCTGCAGGCCAGTGAAAGTCCACGACGTTGTCGATGCCGCCGAGCTTCGCGGTCATCACCATCTGCTCGAGGTTGGCGCGTGTGGAGCCGGGGTCGGTGTCCTCGGCGAGGTCGAGGAGCTGACCCTTGGTGTAGAGCGGGAACACCCACCCGGGCGCCTTGCGGCCGACCCGGCCCCAGCGCTGCCTGATGCCGGCCTGGCTGTGCGCCTGCGTTCGAACTCCGCCCTGCGCAACTTCGGGGCTCCACTCGGATTGGGCGATGAGCCCGCTGTCGACCACGAAACGCACGCCCTCGACCGTCAACGAGGTCTCAGCGAGGTTCGTCGAGACGACGATCTTGCGCCGGTCGCCCTTGCACCGCGCCTCGAGCGCGTTCCTCTTGTCCTCGGCCGGCAGCGACGAGATCAGCGCGTAGACGTCCGCCCGGTCCCCGACGCCGGCGCGGATGATGTCGCAGGCCTCGTCGATGGTCTTGGTCGTCGGGAGGAACGCGAGGATGTCGCCGTAGATGCCCGCGCGATCCAGTCCCTTCGCCAGCTTGACCACGAACTGTCCGAGCGTCTGGGCCATTTTGGTCTTCCACTGGCCAGTCGGGATCGGGTCCTGAAACCGCAGCGCTAGCAGCTTGCGGGTCGTGTCGTGGAGATCCTCGACGTAGCCGGCGTCCTCGGCATTCCTGAACTCGCCGTCCTTGAGGGGCGGCGCCTCCTGTGGCCATGCGGTCGTGATCAGACGCTCCTCGTCAATCTCGTCAGCCAGCTCCAGCTGTGGCAGCAGGGTCTCCCAACGGTCCCTCAGCTCGGCCTCCTCGGGCAGCATCACGTCGAGCTCTGGGAACAGCGGCCAGCCGTAGCCGATCGTCTTGACGGCCGGTACCTCGATCTTTCCGGCTACCGCCTCGCCGCCGAAGAACTGCTGGTAGAAGTCCGCGTTGAACGTCGCTGAGGTGACGATCACCCGTAGATGCGGGTATCGCGGGAGCTCTCGCTTCAAATAGCCGAGGATGAAGTCGATGTTGGTGCTGCGCTCGTGCGCCTCATCGACGATCACAGTGCCGATCTGACTCAAGCGCCCCTCGCGCAGCCAGTTGATCATTGTCCCGTCGGTGACGTAAAGCAGCTGGCACGCGGCATCGTGCTGGCGGTCTCCGCTCACCTGGTAGCCGACGGGGTAACCCGGACCCACGCCGCCTGCGCCGGACATCATGCCCCCGACGAACTCCGCTACTCCTACCGTTGCTTGCACGCGCGGCTCGGTCACGACGATCGGCCCGAGATCGGCGAGCCGGAAGCAGCCCTCCGGTGGATCGAGCAGCCTGTAGGGCATGTAGGTCGACTTGCCCGTGCCCGTACCGGCCTTCACGATCAGGACGCGTTTGTTCGAGTTGGCAAGGCTGGTGAGTATCTCCCGGATGTGGCCCTCGTCCATTCCGAACCCGAACTGGCCGAGATCCACTCCAGGGGTCTCGGCGATCTTGTGCGCTTCGGGTAGCGGCCCGAGACCGCCCAGCGGACCCGATGGGTTCTGGCGGTCGGCGACCTCGCCAACGGTCTGCAGGTCGATGTATGCGACCGCGAGCCCAGCGATGTTCTTCTGGTGCCTCTCCCGGTGCTCACGGCACCGGTCGGTGCGCGAGCCACCCCGACTGAGCTGGCCCTCCGCCCACGCCTCGGGGTAGGAGAAGAACTCGGCCCCAGGGTCGCGTTTACCCGCACGGACCTCCCGCGCGCAATCCTTGCATTCGGCAGTCCGCATCACAGGACGCGAGGCGCCGCGCGGCTGCAAAGCGGTCTCGTCGCTCATCGTGGCTCTCCGAGCGTCCAGGGTTTGCCAGGTCTGAAGCGAGCGGTCTCACTGACCCCCGCCGAGCCCGCTCCCGATGCGTAAAACATCGGGACGACCGACAGCGAGTAGGGGTGCTTGAGGAGGTGCTCGACCACCGCGCGATAGAACCCGACAACCGCGGTATCCAAGCCCGTCTGGTAGATGTGCAAAGCCAATCTGAGGCGCCCATCGTCGCTGAGCACGGCCAGCTGGGTCATGCTCGTTTCGTAGACGAAGTCATCGGTCAGCGCGGCCGGCCGCGGTCGGGAAACCTCCGCGTTGCGGAGCCAGGCGCCGTCTACGACCGGGTCCATCTCGGTGTGCCGGATCGAAAGCAACGCGAGATGCAACGCCAGGTCAATCTCGCGAGGCAGCTCAGACTCAAGCGGCAGGCAGCGGAGAGCAAAGAGATTCGAAGCCTGAGAGCCGTCGCGATACACAACCGGCGCATCAAGGCGAGTCTGGGCCGTGCCGATCACGAACTCTCTCAGGACCTGGGTCAGAACCCGGTTATGAACACCTGACGGCGCGATCGCATGATCGCGAGAACGCTCCTCGTCCCCGTCCGGTCGTGTAACCAACGCCTCGAGCTGTGCGCGAAAGCGCTGCTCGACGGCGCGGCTTCCCGTGGCGTCGTCCTCTGCCTCCCAAGCTTCTGACGGCTCCGCCGCACGGCGAGTCTCAAAAGAGGCCTCGACGACGCCGTTACCGAACGGCATCCGGAGCTCAACGACGATCGCGCGGCTCGCCCAATCTCGCGCGACATCAGCCGCTGACCCGTGGAGCCGCAAGCTCAGCCGAGCGGGATCGGCCGCAACCAGCGGGTCCTCAAAACCGTACCCCGGGGTGTCGGGTAGTGGTTCTTCCGGCTCGAAGTGATCGGCGCCGTCGCTCAGCGCCCTGTATGCCAGCGCCTCCAGCTGCACGGACAGCGACTCGTAGCGAACCACGTCGATTCGATCCCCTGGGTCAGCCTCTTGCGCGCGCTCAACCGCACAAACGATGTCCCGAATCAGCTCGGACGCCTCGGCCGTCCGCGGCACAGCCACAAGCAGCGAACGCTCGATGCTCATGAGCGCGAGATCCTCGATGTCAACAGCCGTGCCTCGGCTTGCTTGTCGAGGTCCGCGATCCTGTCCGGGCATCGCAGTAGCGGGGCCTCAACGGACTGCTCGTCAACTTCAGCGTCACGGGGTACCGCGAGCGCCACGGAACGTCCGTCCGCATGCAAGCGGTTGACCTCGCCGATCACGTCCGCACTCACGAACGTTCGCGGGAACACCGTCAGAGCCTGCGTCGCTGCCGCGTCGTCACGGGTCGTCCAGGGGATCCCGCTGGCTGAGTCCAATCCATTCAGCACCACCGCTCCGAGCTCATCGACGATCTCCCAACCGACTCCTACCGAGACGTCCTCCACGACCCTGGCGCCCGCCTCAGCGCCAGCGGAATCTCGGCCGTTCACCCGGCGATAGAGCATGCCGACCATCAGCGCCGCTCTGCAAATGTCCATCTCCGACTGGCGGGCGCTGCGTGACCGCCAGTCCGCGCCGCCCTCAAGGATCGACCCAGCGCGCTGCGAGCAGCCGAGAATGAAGTCGAGCTCAACCTCGCGCCAGATCTGCGACAGCAAGCTGAAGCACAGCCGCTCCGGCGTGATACCGCGACGCTGCGTGGCGTCGATCACACGCGCGCGCAACGACGACGGCATTGGCGTGATCGCCAGGAACAGCTCGCGCGCCTCAGCAGGCGAGATCGAGCCAGGGCGCTCTGCTCCCAAGAGCACGCCAACGGTCCGGCCGAATCGTCGCAGGCTCGCCGGTACCGCTCCCTCTGGACGGCCCGCCCCCTCTGGATGACCCTCATAGGTGCGAGTCTCATCACCGATCGTCACTCTCGCGTGCCGGTCGAAACGGACCTCCATCGTCCCGCCGTTCTGGAAGGCGTCGGCGAGCGTGAGCGCCGCAAGGGCCCTGTTTGCCTCGTGAGTTACGACGTGCGGCACCTCACACGTCTGCCACGCGACCACAGAGAGCCCATCAAACGAGGCGTCTTGGGCGATCGCGCCGAGACCGACGATCACGTTCTGACAGGCAAGCCGTACAGGCCGGACCACAAAATCCCGAGGACGCTTCTCCTTCGCAAGAAACGCCTCCTCATAAGCGGGCCCAATCTCATCCAAAACGCGACCGACGCCCTCCTCCCGAGCTGCAAGCTCCTCCTGCAACGAGCTCACATACAGAAGCGGGTCGACATCGAGTAGACGCAGCTGGGCGTCGTCCGGAACGTCGGCAAGGTGCAGCCGCACGACCACACCCGGATCTAGCCCTTCAAGGGCATCGTCCATCACAACGCATGCCACCGAGCCTTCGTCCACGAGACAAAGCGGACATAGCGACGCGGCCAGCCCCCCGTCCAGCCTGGGCCCGATCAGGTCCAAGGCGTCGTCCAGCGTGAAAGTCGTCCCGAATCCCTTCGGTGCGAAGAGCAGCTCGGAAACCGAATCCGACCATTCGCTGGCATAGACCAGGGCCAGCGATCGCGTGACGTCGGACTCCTCGATCACCAGTCTTGGCTAACGGGTTCGTTTGAGCGCGGAGGCGAGCGCCTGCTCGGCCTCTCTGATTCGTGAGTCGGACGGCTTCCGCAAGAACAACACAAAGTCATGATGGCCTCTGCCATCACGCGACTCGCCGCGCCGTGTCCTATCGGTGACCTGGACGAGCACTCGGTTCGGGTCGCGGTCGGGCGCTACGACGACGTGCACGTGGCGCTCGCGCTCCGCCCGACCACTTGTAGACCCCACGCGCCTGCCGTCCTCGGTTACATAGTGGTCGCGGCGCTCAGCCACATCCCATCTCACCGGGCTCCTGTCGACGGCTTGTCGTCCAACGAGCTGCGTCAGCGCCTCCCGGCTGGACGCGGCGCTCTGGACAGCAGCTCGAACGCTCAGGCCGCCCATAGACACGACCATCGCGCGAGTCGCCTTGTTATTGCCGCAGGCCAAAGAAACCCCTGGTCGAAAGTCAATGGAGACCGTGATCCCTTGCCCCCGCGGGGATCGCGACACGATACTGCGGCGATAGTCGGCCGACAAGCAACCTTCACCGCGTGGTCACACGCCGGCTGCGGCGCTCTCAGCTCGAGCGCAAGTAGCTCGGAGAGCTTCTCGTCCGAAACCACCCATCGACGACTACGGGGCTCGTGAGCGCAGAGGTCGACATCGGCTCGATGGTACGGAGTGGCGTCGGTCGCCAATCGGACCTGCAGGCGGCCGCTACGCGGTCTCCGTCCCAGCGCTCAGTAGCGTGACCGGGCGCCCAAGCTGCCAGCCCTCACCGACATTCACGAACACCGGCACGGCGCGCAGGATCTCCTCCAGCTGGTCCTCCTCGAGCTGCCCGTAGAGCCGAGCTGTGAGCGTTTCGAGCGCGATCGGCTCGCGCTCGCGTGAAAGGGCCGCGACGATCGTGCGCACGGTCTCGTTGCCGCTGCCGGGCACAAGCCGCGCGGCGAGCTGCTCGGTGGCTTGCGCGCGCATCTCCATGACCTTGACCATTCCGTTCAGGGTCGCGCGCCCAAATGACCGCGCGCGATCTCTCGTGAGCCGGGTGCGCTCAGGTCCCCACGGGCCAACGAACAGCAGGGCCAGCAGCCCGACGAGCAACGCGATCTCCGGGTTGCGCCGCGCGAAGCCGATCGCGTGATAGATCGCGTAGCCGGCGGCGGTCGGTGGCACGCCTACCGCGTAGTCGGCGCTGACGATCTGCATCGTCAGGACGGGGACGTCGCGCCACTGGTCTGTCGCGAGGCCGCGGTCGGTGAGGTCGGTGTCGGTCGAGAACGCGAGAATCGGGCCCATTAGCGCGACGAGGTCTGCGAACCCGACATCGTCTGGATCATCAGCCGCGAGCTCGACCCGGCGCGGATCGTGCTCTGCGGGGGCCGCCTCGACCACGCGCACGTGCGTCGCATACTGCCGCCACGCCGCCTCGACCGTATCGAACGGCACACGGGCCGCGCGGGCGATCTTCGGCAGCTTCTCGACGATCTCGACCTCTACGTGTGTGGGCACGAACAGGAGCGCCTGGCCCACCTGCGCGGCGCCCAGCAATGGCGCGCGCCCCCGCGCCGCCAGCCCGTGCAGCTCGCGGAACAACACGCTGGTGTCCAAGAGGTGCGGCATGGGACGCCCGAACCCGACCAGCCAGAACGGGTCGGCGACAGCTGGCTGTAGCGGGTAGCTGGAGTCGTCGGCCACCTGAGGATGATCGCACTCCTTCGGGCACAATCAGGCGTGCGCAACCTTCGGCCGACGGCTCAGTCCACAGGGCGCGCTCTGACGGCCACGAGATCGTCGCCGCCGGACACGACGGGCGCCGCGCCGACCGCCACCACGGGCGCGGCGTCCTCGCAGCCAGGCCGCAACTGATCGCTGCGTAGCGCGCGTGCGCGCAACAGTCCCCGGCTCCTCCAGCGGCTCACGGTCTCGGCGTCAACGCCGAGCGTGCGTGGCGTGCGTTCAGGCGTCTTCATCTTCACGAGAGGATAGGACGCCTCGGAGGTCCCGGGGAGAACGTGCGTGTCGTCGGTTAGGGCTCGAGTGCGCCAGGTCTTGATCGCGGGCTAGGCGGAAAGCTGCGCGGAATAGCGATCGAGGAGCTGTGCGGCGAACGCGCTACGCACGGCTATCTCTGGCGCGTCGCTTCTGAAGGCGAGCGGATTACCGACCTCCTGGATGATGTTCCTTGTTCCCGGGCGAAGCGGATCGTGGTCGAGTCCGGTCTCGTAGAAGGCGTTGTTGACCTGACCCACGCGGACGTCGCGGCGGAGCGGGAGCTGGGGTAGCACGCGGCGGATCGCGGCGGTCGCCCC
Source organism: uncultured Solirubrobacteraceae bacterium (assembly GCA_963734225.1). Lineage (GTDB taxonomy): Bacteria > Actinomycetota > Thermoleophilia > Solirubrobacterales > Solirubrobacteraceae > Palsa-744. Next base: position 253,974 of record CAVTGI010000017.1, on the reverse strand, counting down.
GCCCAAGGCGTCCTCGGTCCATGGCGCGAAATGGGTCCAGGTCGCGCGGAAGGCAAGCTCGATGTAACGGTCGAGGATCGCGCCCGCGCCGAGCCCAACCGTGGCGTCGCGACGGATCCATACCTCGACATCCATGTGCTCTTTGACCTGCTCTGCGATGCGGATGGCGTTGTCTGTGTCAGTGAGGACGAGGCGGGCGATGAATGCCGGGAGAACTCGCTCAAATTCGTGGGCCGCGGCCGCAACCGGATCGCCGGTGAGCCCGGTCGCGGCATCGCGCGTGGCTGCCTCGGCCACGGCTTGCGCGCGCTCGCCGCAGACCTCGTCGTCGACGAGTCGTAGTGCAACGGCGAGTCTGAGGACACGTAGGGGCCAGGTCATCCTTTCTGCGCCGTTGATCTGGGCAGCCGCGGTGAGGTCATCCAAAGCCGCGGCGCGGCGATCGGCGTCGAGGTCGCGGATGATCTGGGCGCAGGTCTCGATGTCGGCGGTGATCGGCACGTTGGGCGAGATGCAGCTCTGGGCGAGCCCAGGCACGCCGATCTCGCGTGCTGACTGCTCGCGCTCGACCATGCCCATCTGGAATGCTTCCAAGAACAGTTCGCTGTGGTTTTGGCGCACGGCCGGACGAGCGTCGGCGACGATCGCCTCGACGTCGCGAAGTGTCTCGTCGAGAACGTCCTCGTCCAGTTGCGCCATCAACGCCGTGCGCAGGTGCCGGAGCTGGCGCCGGCGGACGAAGTCCGCGACGCGACGCGCGCCGAGAGCCTCATCGAGCTGCGTGAACTTGCTTGGCAAGTCGGCCTGCGCGATGTCGATTACGGGCTCCTTGTCCCACTCCCGTTTACTGAGGTCGTAGACGCAAAGGCGTTGGCCATTGGCCATGACGATGAACGGCACGTCGATCTCCGGGTGGGTCGCGTAGGACCACGCCTGGCCGAGATGCTGCAGCGAAAAGAGGTCCTCTGCCGGCTTCTTGGCCTCGATGATCCACATCCCTACCCCGTAGACCGTCGGCCGGTAGTCAACCTCGTAGCGGTGGCTGCCAATAGCCCTGACTGGATCGGCGAGGTCGACCTTGAACGGGATGTCAACTCGATGACGCGGGTCGCCGTAGCCCAGCAGCGTGAGCAGTGGGAAGATCCACTGCTCACGGATGCTCGCCTCATCATGACCCTCAAAATCGAGGGCCGCGAGGTGCGAGAGCCACTGTTGCGGCATAGTGAACATGGCGACTAAAGGCTAGAGGTAAGCGTGGGTTCGGCCCCAGCCGATCGGCGGCAGCGCGCCGGCCATGGGCGTCTCGTCGCCTTAAGACAAGAGCGGCGGCAACCTCAACCGGCTAGTGGTAGGTCGACACCGTGCACGTTGCGGTACAGCATGCGTGCGCCAGCTACGAGATCGTCGAACGCCACCCACTCGACCGCCGCGTTGTACAAACAGAACGTGCGGATCTTGGCCTCAGCCTTGCGTGTCATCGTGGATCGGCGGCCCATTATCAGACGGCCTCGCGCGCCGGCGATCCCCGGCATGGCGCGCTGTGCGTAGGCGATGTTGTGATCGACCCACGTGAGCCAGTCGATCACCTGTCCGAAGGCGTGAGTGAAGTCCGACGACAGCTCGTGGCGCTGGGTCACAGGCCGATCTTGGGGCTTCTCGATCTCGACCAGCAACCAGCGACCGTCGTGCGTGCGGATCGCGAAGTCCGTCACGTGCTCGGCCCCGAGGCGCAGCTTCGGGTGGATCTCGCTGGCATGTGGCTCGAGCAGGATCGGGTGCTTTGCGAGGAACGTCTGGTACGTCTCCTCGGGGTGCGACTCGCTGAGCAGTTGTTCGAAGGCATGGATCACGTCCGGCGTTAGGGCGCCTTGTGGTGCTGGGCGGGGAACGGCCTCCGGCTCCGCGTCATGGCGACTCTGCAGTACCCGGTAGCAGCCTAGATCCATTCGATAGGCGCGAGCCTCCTCCGGCTTGACATCGACGCTGGGAGATGGGACCCGGCGGAGCACGCGGAGCGCCTCGAGCGTCTCGATTAGCGGCGAGCTGCCCGCGAGGTCGGGGAAGGCTCAACGCCCTCGGTCGCCCATTGTCGTCACCGTGCTCGTAGGCCCATCGAAGGACGAGCTCGGTCTCTAGGTATGGCGGCAGCATAGGCCGCTTGTCGCGATCGTAGAACTCCTCGGCAGCGCGAAAGACGCCGGCTGTGGAGATCGATTGGTCATCGCCGCCCGAGGCGGCGCGCATGGCCAAGTTCAATAGGTCTCGCGGTATCCCGTTGCTCGCCAGGACGAGCGTGTGCGCGGCTTGAGGATCTGCGAACAACGTTTCTCGGAGGGCAGCCCGATCGAGGCCGGCCCTCTCAAGGCTGACGTGGCGAAACAGCAGCTCTTCGGAGAATTGCTCAGCGGTAGCCGGTGACCAGTCGAACGACAAGGCCTCGTCGAGATCGAGCCGCGTCCAGGGCAGCGGGGCCATCCGTTGCCGTGCAGCAAGTCCCGCGGCGCACTTGATGGTCAGTGCGCCACAGTCCTGCGCGATGCGCGTGAGCAGCCGCGCTACGTCGCCGGCGATCTCCACTGCAAGCGAGTCCCAGTCATCGATGAGCAGCCAGAGCCGGTGGCCGGGCAACGTCGCGGCCACGACGTCAATCGACTGCGCGACCCGCGCCCAAACGTGGTCGGAGGGGCGCTCCGTTCGGCGCCCAACCAACGCGACTATCTCGGATAGTGCACCGGCCGCCTCAACCGCGGCTGCGTCTGTAACCGGGCCATCCGGTGCCGTCACGAGCTCCGAGACCTGCACGACGATGTCCTCCAGGATCGAGGACACGATGTCTCGCGCTCGCTCGGTCGTCAACGGCGGTGGGACAGCAAGCGGGAATGGGTCGTCCCACGTCAACCGAAGATCCGAGCGCACTGGGATCCCAAGCGTGCTGCGGGTCAGCTCCGCCTCGAGGTATCGCAGCGCATGCGTTTTTCCGGTACCTCGGCTTCCAACGAGGACGTGGTGGTCCGACGAAAGGAGGGCGTCGGTCACGCCACGCACAGGAACGTAGCTGGCAGCGGCCGTGCTTCGATCCGCGCGCTCCGCGCGAAGCATGGGGCGCAGCAGTCTTTCGAAGGCACCGGACATCCGCCGGAACCGTATCGCTCGCCTGCATCCGTGGGGGCTCCGCGCGACGGTACACCAAGCCCACATCGGCAGGTCGGATATCGCGCGCGCCTGACCGTCGGTCAGCGACCCCGGCGTTCAGCCATTCGGGCGGACCGATCGGCCGCGAAAGCTGCCCCTCAGATCAGCCGATCGGTTGATTCCCCGCGTTGTCTCGGCGAGCAAGTATTGCGACTGTCGCTGCGCGACTCGCGCTTGGGCCGGCTCACAAGGAGGCATCACTATGTACCGGAGTGCCACAGTCAAGGGGATAGCAACGACGTTTGCGCTGGTGTTCGCGGCGCTTGGTCTGGTCGCGTTCTCGGCTCCCGCGGCTCGAGCCGAAGTCTCTCTGACGTACTGCGAAGCCGTCGTGGTAGCGCCGGGGCACTACTGCACCAAACCCCCCGGCAACCTCACCGATCCATGCAACATCATGCACTCGTGGGGCGGCTGGACAGAGAATTACGCCAATACCTGGGAAGAAGGCCGCTTCCCCCACATGTATGGATACGTGCAGCATTACCCCGGCGGGTGCGGAGGCGCGACTGATGTCTGTTACTTCTACAGCGAAACCCTCCATCACATGAACGATGGAGGCTGCGCGGGGGAATACTCGTGGGACGTGGGCGAAGATGTGGATCTTGTCGTCGGCATCGGGTTGAACGGGACTTACTCGTGGACGATTTCCGGCGCCGGCCACTATCCGTGATCCCTACAGCCCGCCACTTGACACAGCGAGGAGTTTGGCTATGAGTGATTCGAGGACACCCACCGACATCACGAAGGGAAATGCGGATCGGCGGCATGCCCGATGCACGCGCCGACGTTGGCTAGTCGCCGCTTGCTGCGTGGGTTTGATCATCGCCGTTGGCGGCAGTGCTCTTGCCCTCGCCGCATCGACGTCCAAACGATCCCAGGCGGACGGCGTCGTGCCGGCATCGACGCCCGCGCCGGTCGTGGCGGTCGATCCACAGCTGGCCGCCGTGCTGAGTGCTTTTCAACGCCCGCAGGAGCCTGGCGACGTTCCACCCGCCGACATCATCACGCCCGACATGCTCGCGGACGGCGCGAACCCGCAATTGGCTCGCCTAGCTGGAGAATTCAGCGGGCAATCGGTGTACCTTGTTCCGGCCGATGGCGGCATCTGCCTCGCGAGTAGCTCTCTTCTCGCGGCGGGCTGCTTCACGACCGCGGAGATCCTCGCCGACGAAGTTCAGGAGACGCTCGCCTGCTGGCCGTACATGCCGGCAGACCAACAGGAGGTGTTTGGCTTGCTGCCCGATGCGTCCAGTCTGCACGCAAGCTACAGCGACGGGACTGTCCACCTGGTACAGCTGAGCAGCGGGGTCTACGTGGTCAATGCCGAGCCGTCCGACTCGCCCTACCCGATGCAGCTCTCGTGGAGTGGAAGCAACGGGCCGGGAGCCCGCTCGACCGGGTTGCCGGTGACACTTCCCCACCCGTGCACGCCCGCAACGCTGTCGCCGGACGGTGCCACGCCGAGTGAAGCTATCGCCCGCGCCCGTGCGCGGATCGAGGCGGGCGAAGGATAAGCTCGCCGCGGCAGCGCCTCGCGCTGAGGAGGCGCCGTAAGACCTCGATAAGCCGGGTATTGGGGACCAAACGCTTGCAGCGCTCACGCTCAACACCCATGGCGGTCCTGGTCGACGTCTTTCGCAAGGGGCGCTCGCTCAACGGAGTGCGCTCACAGCTGTCACAACGACTCGTCTCCGTGCGATCTTCGTATAGATGGCTGATTTGAACTCCAGGCAGGGCGACGACGCGCTACTTCGAGCAAGCGCACGTGGCGATCGCGAGGCCTTCGCCTTGTTCTACGAGCGCCACCTGGGTGCGGTGCTCGCGATCCTGCTGAGCGAGACCCGCGATCGTGAGCTTGCTGCCGATCTGGCGTCGGAGGTGTTCGCGGCGGCGCTCCTGGGCGCCCGTCGCTATCGACCTGATCAGCCGACGGCGTTTCCGTGGTTATGCGGGATCGCCTACAACAAGGTCAAGTCGAGTAGGCGTCGCGGGTGTGCCGAGGACCGCGCGCGTGTGCGGCTGGGGATTCCGCGTGAGCAGGTGTATGACGAGGATCTCGAGCGCGTGGAGCAGCTCGCGACCGAGCACGGCGGCCTGGTTCGCCTGGTCGATCAGCTCCCGTACTCGCAGCGCTTCGCTGTGCGGGCCCGGGTGGTTGACGAGCGCGACTACGACGAGATTGCACGCGAGCTGGGCAGCTCCCAGGCCGCGGTGCGCCAGCAGGTAAGCCGCGGGCTGTCGTGGCTTAGAGCACGAATAGGGGAGGGGGATGGATGAGCGACTACTTCGAGAGGATCGAGGTGCATCTGTTGGACGCGGTCGAGCGGCACGCCCGCCATCGATCTGGGTTGCGTGGCCCGCACCAGTCGAGCAGCCGCGCACGCTTCAACGCGAGGTTCCGCCGGCCGCGATGGCTTCCAAGCGTCGGCAACGTCACGCTGGCGTTGGTAGCGATGTCCTCGCTGGTCATCGGAGGCGCAGCGCTCGTGTTGATTGGCCGCCACGCCGCTAGCCCCAGCGATTCGCCTGGGCGACCAGCCGGCGTGCGCCCGCTGGTCGCCGAGCTAGCCGTACTCCGGCGCCCGCAAACCGGCGAAGACGAGCTTCACATCAAGTTCGTGCCTTACATCACCATCCTTCCCGCAAGTACCCGGCTCGCCGCGATCCTTCCGGACGGCGGCAAGCTCTATCTCTACATCGGACGGGCCGACCCCCAGAAGGCACCGCCGGCGCTTCGAGCTCGCCTCCTACGCAAAGAGCATCTACACGGCAATGCCTATGGCCTCGGCTCCATCTGGGTCAGTCCCGATGGCCACTGGTCAGCGCCCTACCCGGGCGTCACCGCAGCTGCCGTCGCCCGGATCACAGGGTCGTGGTTCAGCGACCGGAACGGAGGCCGGGCGACGTTCACCGGGATCGTGCCCGACGGTGTCGCGCGAGTCCGCTGGAGCTTCGGGCGTCACGACCGCCCGCCTCTAAACGTCGGCATCACCGTTCACAACAACATCGCAACGGCCAACGTCGCCATCCCGTTCCATGATTCCCCCGACCAGGTGATCTGGTATGCGGCCGACGGCCGGGTGATCCGCTCGACAACGAACATCCCAGCGCCGTAGCCGAACCGCCGACAGTGGGTGCGCTCGCGGCATGCGCAGAACGGGTGAGCGAGCCGCCGTAGAGACAGGATCATGGAGCCGCTTCCTACGGCTCGAGCGCTCCGAGCAGCCGGTGGGTGGGGTGGCGATTGAGGCTGTTGCGGTTGCGGTCGTAGCGGCGGGTGGTGCGCGGGTCGGCGTGTCTGGCGGCGTCTTGGACGTCGCGAAGCGAGGCGCCCTCGTCGAGGGAGAGCGTCACGAACCCGTGGCGCAGCGCGTGGGGGTGAAGATGGGGGAGGCCGATCTGCTCGCCGAGGCGCTTGATCAGCTTGCCGGCCTGCTGGCGTGTCAGGCGTCGGCCGGTCGAGGTGATCAGCAGCGGCCCGTGCGTGCGCCCGGCGCGGGCTTGCTCGACAGCGTGCGCGAGCGAGGCGTTCAGAGGCGCGACGGCCGACTTGGTGGACTGTCCCTTGCCCTTGATCCTCAACACGCGGTGGCGGCCCTGCTCGCCGAGGTCCTCGATGTCGGCGCCTACGGCCTCGGAGATCCGCAGTCCTAGCTCGAGCAGCAGCAGCACGAGCAGCGTTTCGCGTGGGCCTTCGGCGCGAGCGGCCGCGATCAGCCGGCGGGCTCGCTGCTTTGAGACACCGGCGGTCTCGGCTTGCTCTGCGACCTTGGGGCGCGCGGCGAACTCGACCGGGTTTCGCTCGATCAGGCCCTCGTAGTGCGCGCGGCGGTAGAAGTGAGACAAGCACGCCAGCCGCCGCGCAAGCGTCGCCGGCGCCGGCGAACGGCCGGTGGGTAGCGGCTCGCGGCTGTAGTTCTCGATGCTCGCGAGCGTCGCGCCAAACGCATCCACGCGCGCCCGAGCGAGCCATACAAACCAGTCCGCCAGGTCGCGGGCATAGGCCTCCTGGGTGGACTCTTGGTCGTCATAACCCCGCAGGAACGCGGCGGCAAGCTTGCCGGGCAACTGCGGATGCTCAAGCGGCTGCTCGCCGCGAGCGACGGCAAGCAGTTGGTCGGCGACCTCGCGCCGTGCGGCCTTCAGATTGAGGAGCTGGCGCGGAGTCGCCAGCAGCTCCAGCGGCTGAAGCTCGGCTTGTTGGGTGTTCATGCGCTTGCGTTTCGACGCTGGTTCTGGGCCTCCTCTGCGTGGTCCAGAACTCCCGTTACGGAACACGATCAGCGCGGATTTGCCTCCCCCGCCTACGATCTGCGCTGGGGAGGACGCTGGAGCACTTCGCCGACACGGCCGCTGTCACGCCGCCTCGAGCTCGCTCGTGTTCTTCGCCGCGAGCGTGACCTGCGCTGCGCGGTGATCTTCAAGACCGTCAGGGTGCAGGCGGCGAGGCTGCTCGCGGTCGAGGTCAGCAGCGCGATCTCAGACAAGACGCTCATCGCCTACGCCGCCTCGTCGATCAGGACGATCCGGCGTCCGCTCGGGTGCCGCCCGTCCGGGTAGCGGCGGCGGATCTCCTCGGCCCGCGCCTGATCACGCAGGATCCCGAGGCGGAACAGCGCCGCGAAGAAGCAGTCGTCCCGCTCCATGTTGTGCGTCGCCTTCGCCTTGTTGTTGTAGATCGTGCTGCGGCTGCAGCTGCGCACGTGCGCCAGGTCCTCGGGCGTCTGCCCCTCGAAGAAGATGCCGTCGATCACCTCGGCCTGCACGCGCGGCAGACGCCCGACCGCCGCTTTGCAGATGCGCTGCACCGCCCCATGGCGGTAGAACTCATTGACGGTTTCGTACAGGTCGCGCATCGGCAGCTGCCGTCGCCACCATCCCAGCCGCGAGCGCTCTCGCATCACCGGCGGCTCGGCCTTGTCGAGGTCCGCCAGCGCCAGCTGCAACGCGTCGGCCTCGGCGCCGGTGAGCGAGGTGCTGTCGTTGGTCAGGTCTTTGCGCAGCTGGAAGAGCGCGTGACGCGAGACGACAGCGCGAAACCACGGGAACAGCATTCGGGCTCCCTCAGCCGGGTAGCCGAAGATCGCCTCGAGCACCGCCTCGCGCGTCACGTCGTAGAGCGTCTCCTGCTCGATCTGCCAGATCATCCGCGCCTGTGTACGGTCGCGCCTGTCTACGGCTTCGGGCCGGCTAACGCCGCCGTGTGCCTTGACGAATCGCGAGTGCACGCCGCGGCGGATCGGCTCGAGCACGATCAGCAGGAACAGCAGGATGTCCTGGTGCTCGACGGCGTCGCGCTGGATCGTGGCGATCAGCGGCTCGAGGTACGCCTGCTTCTGCGCGGCGTCGTGCATCGTGTCGATCCACTTCCACTCGTCCAGCCGCTTCGCGATCTGGGGCCCGTGCGCGAGCGCCTCCAACCGCTTGTACTCGGCGATCAGCGCCTGAGTCTGCGCGTCGTGGGCCTCGAACTTCGGGCGGCTCTGCGCGGGCACGAACGACAGCTCCCGGCTTTGGACGACGGGCTCCCGCGCATCCTCGAGCTCCTCGCGCACCCGCCGCTCGCTCGAAGCGAACCCCGGTCGCCACCGATCATCGCGTGTGTTATCGCCTGCACTCATTGCTGCTCCTTCGACTCGGGGACCGGCCTATTCCGGTCCGTCACCGCAACAAAGAGAGCGACGTCTCTACTCATGACCCAAACTTTCCCGCCATGCCCGGTCGAAGTGCGCCGCGCATCGCGAGGCCAGCAAGCCAAGCGATCTGCAGGTGGCATATCGGCATGGCTCTCAGGGTAGAGGCGCTGCCCCGGCGCGTACCCTCGTGAGCATGCAGGTGGTCGCCTACGAGGATCTGTTCGACATCGAGAAGCGCCCGGGCGCCGGCGCTGGGCTGTGGAGGCGCGCGGCCGAGCTGCAGCTCGAGCGGGTGCGCGAAGCCAACTACAGCCACCGGCTCCACCACAGCCCCAACGAGCAGCAGCAAAAGGACGATCCCGACGCCGTAGAGCGGTTGCACACGGACGTGTACTTCCTCGCCCTAGCGATCCGGCGTGTGCTGCTCTTCCACGACCTGCTCGCCAAGAATGTCGCAGATCCGCGGCTCGCTCAGGCCCGCGCGAAGTTCGAGACGGCCGCAGACGCAAAGGAGCTGCGCGATTTCTACGAGCACCTCGACGAGTACCTGCTGGACAGCCCAAAGAAGCACGTCAAGTTCCCCGGGCGCGCTGCCCCGGTGCTGCACTGCCGCTGGGGCTGTGACAACGTTGTCGTGAGCTTCGGCGAGCGCGAGCTCGACATCACCCTTGCCGCCGTCGCCGCGATCGAGCTCGGCCGCGAAAGCGAGGCTCTGTGGGACGAGCATCTCGAGCGGATCAAGCGCGAGAACCCAACCCCGGCCCCGCCGCCGACCGATGACGGGATCGAGCGCATGCTGGCGGTAACGATGGGCGTCTCCACGATCATCGGCGGCGAAGATGAGGGCCACATCGTGCATACCGGCACAATGCTTGGCGTCGAAGTGCGAGACGTCGACGAGGGGTCCTGACCTACACGCCGCCGGCGCGTAGGCGAGCACCCAAGGGTCGCTACGGGAACCTGGGTGGCTCCTCGCCGGCGGCGTAGCGGACGGCGAGCTCCCAGGCTGTGCGCTCGTCCGCGTCGACGGGGACGATGCTTGGTGCCAGCTCGAGCACGCGCTTGTTGAGCACGTCCTCGCCCAGCATGCGCAGGAGCCCTTCCCAGTCCAGCTGCGGGATCGGCCATGTGCCGGCATCGTTGCTTCGGTAGCCCCATCCGAAGCTCTGCCTCACGAGCGCACGCATGATCTCGTCGTCGCGTGCCTTGGCGGCGATCTCTGCTCGGCCGGCTGTTTCATCGGGCTGGAGGATCCCGGCGAGCAGAGTGCGCAGCTCGGGCTCGCGGCGCAGCTGCTCGGCGCTCGCGCTTCGTACACGGCCACGAACATCCTCCAGGGTGTCATGGGTGGCCTGCTCATCCAGGATCTCGCGCTCGCGCTCGCGTTCCTCCCGGTCCTTGAAGGTGCCGTACCGGTTGGCGACGCGCAATGCGTAGCTGAGGTCGGGCGCGACATTGATCATTTTGCGGACCGCCGCCAAAGGGTCGGCTGTCTTGCTAAGCAGCGCGTCGACGAGTCCGATGACGCTCCACCGTGCTGGTGCTGACATCGGGCCGTGGCCGCGATCGGAGAGCCGCAGTTCCTGTAGCGCCACGATCATCGCGGCATCCCCGGCGTGGTCGGCTGGGAACGCTGATTGCAGCTCGGTGAGCCGGTCGCAGAGGTCGGCCAGTTGCTCATCGGGCGTCGTCTCCAGGAGCTCGCGCAGCTTCGACGGCTCGTTCATGGCGCCGAGCACCTCTCGCACGTAGGAGGTGCTCACGGCGCCCTCGCCGATCGTGGCCCGGAGGTAGATGTCCAGCACGCTTGTGTCAGCCACTCGGCGGCGTGCTCTCCAATCTCGAGCGATACCTCGAGATCCTCCGAGCAGATGCCCGGCGGCCGGGAACAGCAGCCGCAAAAGGTGGCGGGCAGCCTCGGGGTGAGCTGAGCGCTCGAGCGTCTGCTGCATTCGAGTGCTTGCTTCGGCATCTATTTCCTGTTGTGGGCGCAGGTCGATGCCGCTACCGGTCAGGACGTCAGCGAGATCCGGGATCGCGCCATGCACGTCTGGGTCGAAGATGCGCAAGGCCTCCAAGGCCAGCACGTCGTGCGCCGCCACCTCACCCCCGGTGAGCGTGAGCGCTGCAGGCGCGACGTTGGCGAAGCGGCGGGCATCGCGCAACGTCTTCATCATCGGGGCGACACCGGCACCGTAGAGGTTGCCCCAGGCGGCCTGTGAAAAGAAAGGCAGCTGGACACCGGTCAGCCGCTCGTTGAGCACCTCGATCGCGAAACGTCTGAGCTTCGCCGGATCCATGAGAGGTAGATCGTGTGGCGCCTGCACGATCTTCTCCAGGTAGGCCCTCCCGTCCTCGGCGCGATCGCCCAGCGCCAACTCGACCCGGCGGCGGTCGAAGGCCAACACGTACCTCACGCCTGGCAGGTCGCCCACCAGCTTGACCAAGCGAACCACCTCTCGGACCTCCTCGGGCGTCAGGCGGTCGAGGTCGTCGACGAAGACCACGATAGGACGCTCGATCTCCGCGAGGCGGCGCTGTAGTTCGCTGCGCTGCGCAACGGCGCTCTTGCCCTTGGTCTTGGTAGCCGCCCGCCCTCCCTGCAACACGGCGGCGACCGCCGCACCGGTACGGCCGAAGATCAGCGGCACCAATGGTGAGACCGCCTCGCCGTAGGTCAGGAACTGCCCGGCAAGCTCTCGCATGACGGCGCTCTTACTGGTGCGCAGCTGGCCTCCAAGCTCAGTGAAGAAGCGGGTAACCAACTGCTCGGCGCCGGAGAACAGCCAGGGATCGAAACGCAACACCTCCGCGCGATCGCCGAGCTCGCCCTGGACCAGATTGAGCACTGAGCTCTTGCCGGCTCCCCACGGGCCCATGAGCGACAGCACGAAGCCGTCCTGGGCGGGGGCCTGGAGAATCTCGGCCGCCATCAGGTTGACGAGCGAGTCCCGGCCGAGAAGATCCTCGTCGATGCTCTCGATCGGTCCGTCGGCGTGGAGGCCAGGCACGTATTCAGTGTGACGGGCCATAGCAGCGCCGTTGTGGCTGCTGTCGTTTCAGCACCGCGAGCGACCTCGTTGGTAGGCAGCGCGGGTGTAGTTGTATGCCTTGCTGCCAGGGTCGAACGCGCGCCTGCTCGCGCGATCTCTCGCCCGCCGCTGACCTTCAGCGGGCAGCACGTGCGCGGCTGCGCAAATAGGCGGCGCGCGTGTAGTTGTAGGCCTTGCTCGCGGCCGCGTTCTCACTGGGCCTGGGCGCGCGGGCTGCCCGGGCGTAAGCGGCTCCCTCGGAGCCGCGATCGCTCGGTGCGAACAGATGCCGGCTGGCGGTCTGGAAGGCCCGCATGTGCAGGTTGCCGGCGATCCGGTCCAGAAGGTCGAGCAGCTCGAGGTGCCGCGCTCGCTCGCACAGCGACAGCAGCTGTCGATCATCAACGATGGCGCCAATCGCGCGCAGCCGCTTTAGCTGCTCAGAGACACGCGCGGCGTCACCGCAGCGGTTCAGCTCGCTGCGACTTTGGTCGCGCACCGCGAGACGCGCGACGACGCTCCAGCCGACCGGGTGCGCCAAGCTGTCAAGCAGGGCTGTGCCTCCGGGCAGTTCCCTCACGAGAGCTAGCGCATCGCGTAGCTCGCTCGCTTGGAGCGTCCATTGCCCGGCCTTATGCGTCTCGATCACGCTGGCGAGCTCGAGACGACGCAGAGCTTCGCCGATCCTCTCCCGGCTGGACTTGGGGCCGGTGCCGGCGGCCTCGATGACCTGCGTGACCGAGGTGTAGTCGCCCTGCACGAGCTCGCGGCAGACCGGGTCGTGCAGGAGCAGGGCGAGCTTCCGGCCAGGGCTCATTTCTGAATCCTCCGAAATCCGAATCTATCGACCCCAGGACAAAGACCGCTCAAGGAGTGGAATTGATGTCCCATCCGGGGTGTAGCGTAACCGCCCAAGTTGCTAGGACTTTTCGACCATATAAACCTGGTACGTTCCCAAAACTCAAGCCACCGTCGGACCGGGGGCTGCCAGTGACCGTCAAGGACGAGACCAATGCCCCGTTCGCCGAGGCGCTATCGAAGCTCAAGCACGAGCGTGGTCTGTCCTACCGCGACATAAACGAAGCCACAAGGGCCGTCGACCCCGCCACCCGGGGTCTATCCGGCTCGCACATCAGCCGCCTTTGCCACGGGCTCGACCCACCCTCGGCCGCGACGATCGCCCTCATCGCCAGAGCGCTCGACCTGCCGCCCCGGTACTTCGCTGAGTACCGCCTGGCCGAGGCGCGCGCGCTGTTCGACGAGCGCGCTCCGGGCGGTCTTAGCGCAGCACTTCGCCATCTGCATCGTCTCGAGGCGAGCATCGGCACGCCGAGCCCCTCCGGGGCGCCCACCCGCCGCGCCCGCCGCCGCGCCTCCTAAGCAGCTCCGCCCACAACGCCTCTACTCGAGCGGATCGTTAAGTTTGTGCTTCTCCTACAAGCTCAAAGGGATGGCGCTTCGCAGTGGGGGCGGCAACACAAACCAAGCTGGATCGCGCTGCCCTGGACCGGGCGGGCCTCGTGTGGGCGCCGGAGGTACGCGGCGCGCTCTGCCACCAGCTGATCGCGGAGCTCTGCGCGCGCGAGATCACCGAACCGCACGCGATCGAGCCTCACGCACGGAAGTTGGTTCCCAAGGGCCTCGCTGCTGTGCACCATCAGGCTCTGCTGTCGTTCCTCGTGCCGATGGCCGGCTCCTATCTGACGCGTTTCGCGCGGCCGGGCTGGCGCTTCGCGGGCAGCGAGGTGATCGTCGGCGGGGTGGCACTCGACCTGGTGTGGGAGCGCGCCGGGCGCCTGCAGGCCGATGAGGTGAAGTCGTGCGCGTCGACGACCCTCGCATGGCGCGAGCGCGCGGCCGCACAGGCGCACGCTCAGGCACATGCCGCCAGAGCGCACTACGGGCGGGCATTTGAGGGGGTTCGTGTCGTCGCGCTCGCCGTCGCTGACGCCGGCTTCTGGGTCGCTGCGTGAAGCGCATCGCAGACCGCGAACGCGCTGAGGCGATCGTCGCGCAGATGCACGGGTTCCAAGCCGAGCTCGGCTACGTTCCCAGCTGGTATCTCAGACAGGCCAGCGCCGAGTTGGGCCGCTCCCGAGCCTGCCTGTACCGCTGGGCCAAGGACGGGGTGCCAGCCGGCACCCGCGAGTCGTTTCGCCTCAGCGACGCACACAAGGCAGCGGTGTTCGAGGAGCACGGTGTCGGCGGCGCCTGGGAAGCGCTGACCAAGCAGGGCGAGGAAATGCCCTCCCGCGCGACCTGGTATCGCGCTGCCAGCCGCGACCTCAGCGCCCTCGAGCTGCGCTACGCAAAGGGCGGGCTGCCGAACGCCCGGCGCGCGCAACTGCGCCTCGAACGCCGCGAGGGCCAGCGCGGCGACGCGCTGATCGCCGATCACAAGCAGGCCGACGTGCTCGTCGCGCTGCCCGGAACCCACAAGCCCGCGCGGCCGTGGATCACGAGCTTCATGGAGCCATCGACTCGCGCGATCGCGGGGCTCGCAGTCTCTATCCGTCCGCACCGAGGCGTTGTGCTCGCCGCGCTCGGCGAAGCGATCCGCGAGCGCCCCGAGCTCACACCCGCGCACGGCAAGCCGTGGATCATCCGCTTCGACAACGGGCTCGAGTTCCTAGCCAAGACCATCCGCAGCGCTGCGCTTGATCTCGGCTTCACGCCGGTGCCGCTGCGCCGCCGATCGCCATGGCTGAACGGCAAGATCGAGCGCTGGCATCAGACGATGACCAACGAGATGATCCGCCGGCTTCCTCACTGGACCGACGGACCCAAGCGCGAGAACGGATCCCTCGACATCCCCGATGACATTGAGCCGCTCGCGATCGAGGTGTTCATCGCGCTGCTGTTGGAGTGGGTCGCCGAATACAACTTCGACCGGCCGCACTCCTCACTGTCGGGGCGAACCCCCGCGCAGGCCTGGCAGGAGAACCCGACGCCGCTGCGGGCCGCCAGCGAGCAGGACCTGCGCCGCTACCTGCTCGAATGCCCCGGCACCCGCGTCGTCGAGGCCCGGGGTGTGAGGTTCTCAAACCGCTGGTACACCAGCGAGCAGCTGCAGTTGCAGGATGTCGTCGGCCGGCGCGTGGAGCTGCGCCTGATGCCCCACGACAACCGCTGGCTTGAGATTTACCACGACGGCGAGTGGGTATGCAAAGCGACGCGCCACGACGAGGCCTCCGCGGAGCAGCGCCAACTGGTACTGGACGCGCGGGCTGACGCTGCCCGCCGCGCCGCGGGTATCGCCCGGCAGGCCAAGAATCGTGCGCGGGTGCGCTGGTCGACGATGATCAGCGCCCGCGCGCCGCAGCCCACCAACAGCATCTCCCGCGAGGAGGCCGAGGCGATCGAAGACCAGGACGGCATGTTGCTCGCCGCGCTCGGTCTCGAGCACCGCCGCGGAACAAGACGGGAATAGGAATGGCGCCGAGCACCTTCAGCCCACCGGTTCGCCACCATGCCGACCCTCCCGGTGTCGGGATCATCGAGACGGAGGGCCTGCTGATCTCAGAGCACGCCCTGCGGTACGTGATCGCCCACCGCCAGCTCGGCGCGCTCACCGGCGTCGCCGGGACCGGCAAGACGTTTGCTCTTGAGGTACTGCTGCGCGACCGCAGCGACATTCACGTGGTGTGGATCGAGGTGCAGGTCAAACCGACGATGCTCTCGATCGCCCGCGCGCTCGCTCTGGCGCTGCTCGGGGAGGTGCCTCGAGGTAGCCGTCACGAGCTCTCCTACCACCTCCAGGACGCGCTCGTCGACCAGGCAGGCGAGACGCCGCTGGTCGTGGTCTTCGACGAGGCGCAGCGGCTGAACAACGAGTGCGCGGAATACCTGCGCTACCTGCACGACCCCCACAACACGAGCTTCGCGATGGTGCTCGCCGGCGGTAACGGCTGCTGGGAGACGATCCGCCGGGAGCCGATGCTCCACAGCCGCGTGCATAAACCCGTGTTCTTCAAGGCTCTCAGCGACCAAGCGCTGCTCAAGATGCTGCCCAACTACCACGCGATGTACGGGCACGCAGACCCCGAGTTGCTGCTCTGGATCGACCAACAACGCTGCCAAGGCATCCTGCGCCACTGGTCCGCGTTCACCGCCTCAGCAGCCCAACTGCTCGAGCGACAGACCAAACGGACACTGACCAGAGCGATCGCCGACGTCGTGCTGCACCAGCCCGAATGAGCGCCGAGCTGACACCACGCACGATCCTGAGCCCAGACATCGCGCCGCAGACCATGGCCCGGCTGCTGAGTCTGCACGATCCCGACAGCGGCGTTGTCGTCTGCCATCCCGTTCCGCCGGGCCCACGCGTCGGTCGCCTGCCGCTGGACGTTCTGCACGCGCTCGGCAAGCGTCCCCGGATCGGCGGCTGGCCGGGTGCACATGCCGTCGCGGAGCGCTACGCCACGCTCTGGCTGGCCGCCGAGCAGATAACCGACCTGCTACTCGTGCGATCCGACCTGTTCGCGACCGCGCCGCTAGAGGAGCTGGTCTCGTTGGCACGTGATGCCGGTGCCTGCACCTGGCTCATCTTCGATGAGTCCACGCGCCGGCGCGAAGCAACGGAGCGCCTCAAAGCTAACCCCGCCGACGAGCTGCACCTGACGCACAAAGAGCGAGCCCGCCGGAGGCGAACTGCTGCACGCGCAAGACCATGGCCGACGCCATCCCAGTGGGTCGCGCGCGCCGCGGCCGCCCACACGTTGACTGTGCAGGAGTTCAACGACATCGACGCCCGCATGTACGCGGCGTACAAGGCAACCAACGCCTACATCTCAGCTCAGCGCCGGCTCGAGCGAACGAGGGTCGAGCGCTTCCTCGACGTCCTCACGAGCGACGCCGTCGCCCGCCACCGCCACGCCCGCCTGCTCGGCGCCAACTGTGCGCTGCTCCAGCACGGCTTCGCGCCCGAGCTCGATGAGCGCCCGGACGGCAGAAGGACGGTCGTGATCAACACCACCAGTGAGCAGGCGATCGAGATCCGCCGCCACAGCAGCCCGACCAGCGCAGCCCTGCACGTGCTCGCGTCATTCACCGATCTGAAGCGAACGACGCTCGATGGCCTCACACTCGACCAGGTCATCGAGACCTCGCGGGGCGTCTACCTCGGCGGTTACGTCCTGCAAGGTGCAGCCGGGGCGGCACTTCGGGCCCAGCGTGCCCATCAACAAAGCCGCGGACACACGCCGAGCCAGCATCTGTTCACGCCTGCACAGCTGAGCCGTCACCGCGACGGCCCCTGGGGGAGTGGGAGCCGCACGCCCTCGCGGCAGCTCGCCGTCAAGCTCGCGGCGCTCCCCGCCTCGCTTGACATCTCCTTCCCACAGCCGCGGCTCGACCCAGGCTTCACCGCCCCTGAGCCGGAGACCAGTGCGGACGCAACGCTGCTCCTGCGACTCCTGCAACTCAGCCCTTCACGGGCCTTGCCGCTCGCGCGCCTCACCGAACCCGAAAAAGCGGCCGCCCGCCGGCTCACGGCAGGACGCACTACGAAGATCCACCAAGGACTGATCGCGGCCAGCGACCACGTGCGCTTCAGCCAGTTCCTGTTCGACACCGCCAACTACATCGCTGGGCGAACTGACCCCTGGCCATGACAGTGTCACCAGGCCGCCAGCGCGAGCTTCTCCAGCAGCACCTCATCGACAAGAGCCCCGACACCCGACGCCTCTACCTCGCGAGCCTCGCCAGCCTCCAACGCTGGGCCGACAGAGATGAGCTCGACCTCGCTCAGCTCAAAACGCCCGACCTCGAGCGCTTCCTATCAGAGGAGGGCCGACGCTACTCACGCGCGACGGTCCAGATACGCCGCGCGGCGCTACGCGCCTTCTACCGCGCCCTCGAAGACGCTGGCATCCTTCGAGCGCAGCCCCGCCGACAGACTGCGCCTCGCCTCGATCGACCATCTCGCCGCGGCCGGACCCGTCGAATACCTCGCCGAGGAGACGGTCAGCCACCTCAGAGAACACGCCCTGAAACTGGGTCCAGTCAGCAGCCTGGCGATCTGCATGCTGCACGAGACGCCCGCCAGCCTCAGACGAATCGCTGGTCTCGCGGCCACCGACTTTGCGCGAGACCGCGACGGCGAGGCGTTCGCGATGCTCGGCCAAAGCAGGCGCAGCCAGGCACCCTGGCCGATCAGCCAGCAAATTCTTGACGCCGTCGAAGCGCTCAAGAGCGAACACCATCGACTGATCTCGCCCCGGACGAAGAATCCGAACATCCCGATGGTCAAAACCGCGGTCGAGGAGACTCGTCTCGCCGCGGGCGTCGATGCGCCAAAACTCGTTGAGGCCCTCAAGAATGTCCACCGGCGCCGACAGCGAGAACTCTGCGCGAGCGTACGACTCGAGCCGATCGGCTTCCTCCGCTACCGGCGCGCGCTGCTCAAGGACCCCGGCCGGTTCAAGCCGCTCTAGGCCAGTCCTCGGTACACGCCGCCGTGGAGATCCCCAACCTACGAAAGGGCCGCCGGTCTCACATGGATGAGACAGGCGTAGCGCAATTCGGCTGGCGTCCGTCGTGAGGCTATGAGCCGGCGTCTGGTGTCGCCCCGCCGAATCCCACCTCGTTGCCGTCGGGATCGCGGTAGATCGCCTTGCGTACGCCGCCCGAGTACGTCTCGATCTCGTCGGGCTCAAGCCCGCGCACAGCGATCGCGGCCAGGCGAGCATCGAGATCGTCGAGGAACATCGTTACGACGGAGTTGCCCGCGCCATCGGCGTGCTCGACGACGTAGACCGATCGGTTCTCGGCAAGCGTCCACACCGCCTCAGTGGCGTGGGGGGAGAACGTCGGCTCGCCGAGCAACCGCTCGTACCACGGTCGGGAAGCTTGGAAGTCCCGCACGCGCAGACCCGCAAAGAGGTGCAGCGACATCACTGCGGTCCGCCCGAGACACGAAGCGCTATAAGTCGGCCCACCAGTCCCGCTGACCCTCGACGTCTTCTCGCGGATTTTGGCCGAGATTGGGCGCACCAAACACGAGCAGCTCGAGACCCTCCGCCCCCGCCTCGTAGCCTCGCCACGTACCGGGCGGGACGCGCACCACGTCCCACTTCTTGACCTCGACGATCTCGTCGTCGAGCTTCATCCGCCCGCTCCCGCCCGCGACCACGTACACCTCCTCCTGCCGCCTGTGCGTGTGGCCGAACGGAAAGCGATAGTCGGGCGGGATGCGCTAGCTGAGGCCGCACTCCTCGAGACCGAGAGCCCGGCTCGCCATGCGGAACTCGAGGTCAGGCGCGCCGTCGAAATTGGACCCAAGGTCCTCCAGATCATCCCTGAGGTTCCTGAGCGTGAACGGCACGGCCGCGATTCTATGGCTCTCCCTGAGTGAGATCGCCCCATCCCATCCGTGTGAGAGTCAGCCGCAGTCGCTTCTCGGAGTCCGGACTTGCTGGAGTCCGACATCCACATCGACCACTCGCAGTTGTCTCGTCCATCCGAACCACGAGCTGGACTGCACCCTGGTAACGCTTTACGCGGTCGTAACCTTGGCGACATGGGGCACGGATCCTTGACCAGAGATCAGCTGATCGCCCAGATCCGGTTCGGGCTCTCGCAGCTGCCGGCGCGCAACGGTCACCACGAGTTTGAGGAGGCCTGTGTACATCTCGCTTACGCGCGGATCGCGCCGAATATCGTGCCAGCGACTGGGCCAGTGTCGTCCGGCGGCGACCAGGGTCGCGACTTCGAGACGTTCCACAGCTACATCGCTGAGACTCTTGGCCGGCACGGCTGGTTTGCCGGGCTCGTGCCCTCAGGATCGATCGCCGGGATCTGCACCCTGCAGCAGCGCTCGGTGAGGGGCAAGGTGCTCGACGACGTGGAGAAGATCTGCGGCTCCGGCCAGCGCCCGGACAGGATCTACGTATTCCTTGGCATTGATATGCCGATCGCGCAGCAGCATGCGTTGATCGCCGCAGCGGAGAAGCTTCATCACGTCGAGCTGCAGGTGCTTGACGCGAATGCGATCGCTGCGCAGATGGCGGAGTTCGACACCTACTGGATCGCCGTGCGCTACCTGTCGTTGCCTGAGCAATACGCGCCGTCGCGACCGTCGAGCGGCGATCTGGAAGAGCCGAAGTGGTATGTGGATCTGCGATCCGAGTGGCGCGAGCGCGACAGTAGGCCACGTTCGCTGGCGGAGTTGATAGCGGTTCGCGATGGCCTACGACGCGCCACCTTCCATCCTCACACCCGACCGGATCTAGCGTTCTGGCTGGACCTCGTGCGCCCGTTGGCAGAAAGTGATCCCGACGAGGATCTGCGCCAACGCGCGCGCTACGAGGTCGTCGTCGCCACGATTCGGGGGCTGGGGGACATGCGCACGGCCGACGGGCTGGCCGACGCGTTCCTGGCCGACGCGGTCGTGGCAGAGTCCCCCGCTCGTCTCGATGACGCCTGGGTGGTGCTCTCCTACGCAAGCACCGCTGCGGCCATCGGTCACTCCGATCTCGAGCTCGCCGTGCTGAGCGAGCGTCGGGCGGCGCTATGCGATCGTGCCTCCGAGCTGCTGGCCCAGGATCCGCCGCCAGTGCGCCGAATGCGGCTGTTGCAGGTGGCCGGCCACCTTGCACTTAGCCCGGACCCGGCGTGCCTTACCCCGACCCGTGGTGCGCCTGCGACCACCCAGGTGGCGACCCTCGACCGAGCGAGAGAGCCGGTCCCGATAGAGGCTGGCGAGGTGCTTCGAGAGATCTCGGACGTCGATAGGGCGTTGCGCTACTGGACGGAGTTGGCGAAGTTGATCCCGGAGACGCCTCTCTTTCCAGTGGAGGAGTTCGCCGAGATCGTCCAGTACCTGTCACCCGCGCTGATCGACGCCGAAGGCTGGCGGGAGCTCGTCACTGCGGTCGACGCGGCCGTCGGCCGCGTCGCGGGTGGAGGCCGCGTGGGCGAGTTGTGCCGAGATCGCGCGGTCGTGCTGCGCAAGAGCGGGCGTCCGCTCGACGCACTGCACGAGATCCACCGCGCAAAGGTCGAGTGGTGGACCGGCGACACGCTGCGTGGGGCGCTGCTGGCGTTGAGTTTCATCGCCCAGCTCTACCGGGATCTGAAGCTACCGATGGCGGCCAAGCAATACGCGCTCGGCGTTGCCGGCGCCGCCCAGTCCGTAGGCAGTGATGACGTCGTTGACCTGGTGCCAGTCGGCATGCTGCTGGCGTCTGAGATCAGCTACCAGGCGGGTGACTGGCTGGCGGCATTGGAGGAGTTGGAGATCGGCTTGATCGCGATGCACGCGCTGGGGCAGGAGGAGGTGCCGGTCGTCGTCGAGGCGGCTCAGCACGCGATGATGACCGCGGCGATGTGTCTCCGTGGGGCGCGGGAGCTGTGTCCGGGGTTGATCCCTCACGTCGAGGAGGTACTCGATCGCGTCGGCCTGATGGAGCTGGTGCCTAGCGCGCTTGATGGCGTGGAGCCGATGACGGAAGCGGAGTGGCGGGAGCGCTGCGATCACGACTTGCTGGGCCGGCCGTTTGCGGATGCCGGTGAGCGCCACCGTGTCCGCTTCGCCGCTCTGGGAACCCGCTGGACGCTGTCGTGCACCAACGAGTACGCGCACGTGCGAGCCACCCAGCGGCTGGCGGCCGCGCTGCAGGTCACGCTGGTGGAGCTGTCGGCGTTGGACCTGTGTCTGATGGCAACCGACATAGAGGTGACGGTCACCGCGTCTGAGACCCCACCCAGCGATATTGACGCGCGCGTGGTTGCCCTGCCGAGCAACGAAGGTCGGCTGTGGGCGATCGAGCTGACGGACTACCACGGCGTCGACCGTGCCGAGGATGTCGACGAGCTGGCACGGGAACTGCACCTGACGATCACGAGGCTCCTGCTCGACGTGTCGCTGCTGCCTTTCGACGATTACTTCTCGGCGATCGAGCGGGCCTTCGAGGGCGGCCTCGGGCACAAGCTCGTGGCCGGTCGGCCCTATGACGAGTTGGCCGAGATCGTGCCCGCTGATCGCTTCCGCTCGACCGCCCGCTGTCAACACCGGCCCCCGCTTGGTGACGACGCCCCGCCGCCGGTGGAGCATCTCGCGCTCGCCTGGCAGTCGGGGCCTGGGCCCGGCTTCTCGCGTGAGCAAGCAGCCAAGATGGCGGCGAACCGCTACGAGATCGTCTCCTCGCTGCTGCCCAACACACTGCCCGCGCTGGCGGCGACGCCGAGGTTCCAGCAAGTTGTGGCGGCCCTGGGTGTTGAGGGCTGGCTCGACTGGCACATCATGACCGCCGTCTACAACCTGGCCAACAACTATCGCCTGCACGAGGCAGGGCTCGACACCGCTGAAGCCCTCGGCAGCGCGGAGGGACGGAGAGCGTTGGCTCGAGCAGCCCGCACGCCAGAGATGGACCGAGGGAAGCCGATCCCTCCCGGGGTGTTCAACGAGGATGCGATACGAAGCGGCCGGCTGATGGGAATCGTGCCGCTGCTTGTCAACTGGGGTCTTGAGCCGCGTCAGCGAACCCCGGACTATCCGGCGATGGAGCAGATCCTGGCCTCACGATACGGCTACTGGTCGATCGACGCCGAGCACACCGACCCGTTCGGCACAGCGGCGGCCGTGGCGTAGCCGCGCCTCCGCCCACAGCGAGCGCACGCTACTCCCAGGTCTCAAGCCGCTCGACGCGCAGCGATAACGGCCTCGCATCCAAAGACCCACAGGCTCGGCGCCGGGCGCTGCCAGTCTCACATGGATGAGATTTCGGGGCCCATGGCCGGTCTCATATGGATGAGACAAAGCCGTCTCACATGAGTGAGATTCCGGTCTCAGACGAATGAGACGCCGCATGAGACGCCGCACTTAGACCCTACCCGGTAACGCTCGATAATGCATGTTATGTCAACTAAGGCGGAAAGTTGGTTTGGCCGGGCGGGGACCGTCACGCTGCGAAAGCAGGGCCGGCCAGGGCGGCAGATCCATCCAGCGCTAATCGGCGCCAACTACCTTGAAGCTCTGGTTGACGAAGATGTGGTGGGGCCAGTTGACGCCGATGTTGTGGACCTCGTACTCGCCGTTGCTCAGCTTCACAACGCGATCAACGATGCCGCCCGGATAGACTGCCAATGTGGCTTTTGCGGCCTTATTCGCCGTGGCTCCACTGACGATGGTGCCGGAGCCCTGCTTGTAGCTCGCCGGGATCTTACCGACCTGCTTTGACGTGGACGGTGCACCCTGTTTGAAGGGAACCACTTCCGACGACGACGTCTTTGACCCGCTGCTTGTCGGTTCGAGGATGACCTGGGTGGCCGCGATCATGTCGGTTCGAGGATGACCTGGGTGGCCGCGATCATCGTGTTGTCGGTTGTGCCTAGCACGAGGGCGGTCTTGCCGTTGGCAACGGCGCTTGCCGACGTCGACTTCGTGCCATTCTCGTATTTCGTCGACGACGTCTCCTTGATGGTCACCTTCTCACCAGCCGACGTCACCAGTTCGAAGCCCGAAGTGGACGCGCTGCTCACCTTGCCGATGGATCCGCCTGCAGCCGGTCCAGACCGAGCGTTGGATCCCCCGCTGCCGGGGACGTGTTGTGTTGATGTTGCCGAGCTGGACGACGCTGTTGTAGCGGTGCCTGAGCCGGTGCTGGCGGTTGCGCTGACGATGCCGTAGGCACCGCCACAGATCGCGATCGCCGTGGCGCCGATGGCGATGGGCCTGATGAGTCGCTGGGAGAACATGGACTAGTCCTTTCCGCCGTGTGTTGATCGTGGGTAGCGGCTATCTCCCACGATGCCCAACCAGCCTGTGCACCGCCTATGACGCATCGAAGGGTTTCGTATTAAGGACGGCGAGAAGGCTCGGCGCGAGCGCTCTGTGGAGATCCTTAGGTCCCTTTCAGGCTGCTCAAATGAACCCCGACCATCGTGGCGTTCATACCCGGGGACGTCCCGGACAACGGCAAGGAACAACGATGATGCACAAGCGACTGAAACAGCTCGTAATCGATGGCGCGGTCCTGGCCGCGGTCGCCCTGGGCGGCTCGGCCAGCGCCGGAGCTGCCACTGGCAGCAGCAGCGGCTCATCCTCGGCCATGGCTTCACTTCAGGCAAGCAGCGGCGGAGCGTCGCCCATCCTCCCCTCTACCCGCACACCCGGAACGACAGCCCACAAAAACGCCGAGACGACGATCACCGCAGATGACGCGGCCAAAGCCAGCGATGCCCCACTCACCCGAGTCCGTGGCGGCTCGGTGGGCGCAATGCACCCCGTACGTGACAGTTGGATTCATGACGTGTACCTCACCGATCACGAGCAATACATCAGACACCACCAGCGTCTAAGAGGTCAGGCCGACGACGCGCCCCGGCTTTTGGCCGTAGATCACATCGCGGACGTTAGCTATGCCCTGCCGGCGCAGATCATCACCACGGGCAGGTCCCCATCCCAGCTCGGCGCTGACGACCCCGGCAACGGCGGCTCACCTGACTGTAGAGACGTCCGGCTTGTCCGTGACGATTGACCGATGCTGTTTGGAGTGCTGGGATCCGCTGCACGTGAGTTTCGTGACGTTCTCCGCGCGGCAACACCCACGCATCGTCGGCTGCGCGACCACCTTGTGACGATCGTCGTGACGACTGTCGGTATTGACCTGTTCTGCGCGATCATGGCGTTCCTGCTCGAGCGCCACTCCCAGCAGACCGAGATCAAGACAATCGGCAGCGCCGTGTTCTGGACGACGACTCAGCTGCTGACCGTCTCCTCGCAGATCAAGAATCCGATCTCGCCCGGCGGACGGATCCTAGATGTCTTCATGGAGATCTGGGCGATCACGGTAGTCGCCGCACTGGCTGGCGCGTTCGGCAGCTTCCTTCAAAAGCGCGGCCAAGAGATCGACGCCGAGCACTGACGGGCGACGATCGGCCGATCACGCCGGGCAGCCCCGGCGTGATCCTCGCGTTCTCGATTTACAGGCGGCGGCCGCGGCGGCGGTAGCCGAATCCACCGCCGGTAAGCAGCAGGATTACGATGATGATGAGGAGAAGCGTGAGCATGGTCACCTCCCGAGTCTCAGTTGGGTTGGCTGGCGCATGTCTAGCTCTGAAAGTGGGCGCTCACGGCGGGTGCCGCCGATTAGCCGCGCGATCAGTACGCCCACGAACAGGTAGACGACCGCGGCAATGCCCCAGTTGACGGCGATAGCGTCGTTGGCGCTATGCAAGCTGAACATGCCATCGAACGGGCCGGCGAGCCAGCGTGCCCAGATGTGGACTTCCGAGACGATGCTGTTGGCCGGATTGGCCTTGAGCACCACCAGCAGAATCCCAGCGACGATGATCGCCACGACGATGCTGACAACGAGTTGAACGACGCGCACGAGCAAATCCGCGCCTTGCCCGAGCGCTCCCACGCCGCCACCTTCACGCCTGCCCTGCCGGCGCGACACTCTGACGGGCCGTCCATCCGTATCGACTTCCGAAGCAGAGCCTGCTGGTCTCGCTCTGAACATGAGAGGAACCTCCTGTTGGTCTTCCATCCCTTCCGGGCAATGCCGGCGGGTCGCGAACCCCGAAGGGATCCACGCGGGCGGAGGTCAATCGAAATCGGCTAGTCGCAGCGACGACAAAAGCTCAGCGGCAGCGACGGCTGGTCGGCTTGGTCAGCGACCGTCCAACAACGACTTTACTCGCTTGTGCGGATCATTGCGATCCCTGGCCAGATTCAGCCGTCAACAAGCAGGCTGTCAAGGGGTCCAAGGAGTCCCATCGAGCGGCGCGAGACGCCGGGGAGCTCCTGGAGCCGATGGGTTAGGGGCTCGCCGCGCTTACGGCGCTCGAGCTGCTCGCCGGCGATCGGGCGCCACAATTCGTCGATGACCCGGACCGGCTCGCCGGAGACCTCCCCGGCCGGGCGCTCCAGATGCTCGGCCCAGAGCCGCAGCCGCGTCTCGCGAGCAATGGTGGGATCGCACGTCACGACGTTCATCTCGGTGTCGTTGAAGAACGAGTGCTCGTTGAGGTTGGCCGAACCCACCGTCAGCCAGGCGTCGTCGACGATCCCGATCTTGGCGTGAACGTACAGCGCGCCGGTGAGTCCCCCGCTGCGGGCTGAGATCGTCGTAGCAAGAAAGCGAGCGGCGCCATTGTCGGCGCCAGCCAGGACTCCCAGCTGGCCACGGGTCGTGTCTGCGCCGTTGTTCGGCTTTGCGGGCAGCAGCACGACGATGCGGAAGTCGTCGCTGGGAGGTTCGCGAAGCTTGCTGGCGAGGATCTCGACCACCTGTGCCGACCAAAGAAACTGGCTCTCGAGATAGACGAGCTTGCGAGCCGACCGCAGCGCGCGCGTGTATGCCTCCACGATGCGAAAGTCGCCCTGGGGCAAGAAGTCATAGATCTTCTCAGGGACGGTCCGTACCACCTGGAGCTCCACGTCGCCGGCGGCGGCCGGCGGCGGCGTGTCTTGCACCTGCTCTGCGGTTACCGCGCGCCAACGGGCCGCGAAGTGCGCCGCGACATCGGCGACCGCTGGGCCGCACACACGGCTGGAGGCATCGTGCCATCCCAGACGGCCGCGCATCAAATGATCGCTGCTGTCAAATCGATCGCCGCCGAGAGAGGTCAGGTCGATACCGCCAACGAACGCGACCTCGCCGTCCACGATCACCAGCTTCTCGTGGTGGCAATGCATCGGTCGCTCGTGGAAATCAAGCGCGCACTGCACGCGCGTGCCGCGGGTGAGCTCCTCGCGCACGCGGCGTACGGCCGCTCGAGCCGGCGTGAAGACCGGCAGTGGCGCTCCCCCCCACAGCAGCACCCTGACCTCGACTCGCTCCGCCAGATCACCGAGCAGATCGCGCAGTCGAGTCGCTTGATCATCACGCGTCAGCCCGAAATCAGGGGTGATGTGCCACCCGGCGATATGGACATGCGAGCGGGCACCGGCGAGCGCCTCGGCGATGCGCGGCAGCGCCTCCCCACCGTCAACCAACACGTCAAGCGCGCACCCCGCGCGCGGCGGCGGATCGCCGGCGGCCCACAGCGATGGGCTGTCCAGCGGAGCCAACTGATCGATTCGGCCAACACGCCGTAGCCGGCGGCGATGATGCGCACCGATCGCGGCCTCGATGCCCTGACCTGCCCACCCATCGACGCGTTCAACCAAGCCTCTCACCACCCACAGAGCCTACCCGCAGGCCTCAGCGCGGAGGCTCTCGCGAGCTCGCTAGCCGGCTCGCGGTACCGGCGGTCAAAGCCCATGTCGATCTCCTGATCGAGCAGTGCCGCGCCAGTCGGTGAGCTCTGGCAGCTAGGGGTGTTCAGCGACGTAGTGAGGGCGTCAAGTAGCTCGACGGTCTTCATCCACGCGTTTCCGGCTTGCTTGAATTCGATCGCACGGTGCCAAAGCCAAGCGCAACCCCGTCAGCCGACGCGCGGATTCGGTTGCAGGAGCCTCAAGCTCGGTCGACGGCCCTCATAGCTCGCTTGCCAGGCCGGCGACGATCCAGACAAGCGCTCCCGCCCCGACGAGACGACGGAACCAGTTGACCCCGCCTACCGCCTCCTCCCATGCCCACACGCCGAGGCCGATGGTGAAGACCGCGTGGCCGACGTCGTGTGCTGTGTCACCGGCCACGGCGGCGAGTCCCCACCCGGCGAACGCGAGGAGCAGCGGCGGGTTGGGGAACTGCGCGATGGGAAAGCTGCGCGGCCAGCCCACCTGGCCGCGCAGCCAAAGCTCGGCGACGGTCACCGCGCTGATCCTCGCAGGATCTAGGCCAGTTGGGTGACAGGCTCCGCGATAGGGAAGTGTCCGACCGGGCGGCTCGAACCGGCGACACGCCCCCATTCCGGCGCAAGGCCAGCGCGCTGGCGGTTGGCTCGACACTTGCGCTACGGACGAGCACGGGCACTGGCGCGCGCCAACAGGGAGACTTCCGCATCGCATCGCGTCGCGTGAGCGGGCGTGAGCCTCCTCAGCCGAAGGGCCCCAGCCGTCAGCCGGAGATCGTGCGCTCGAGCGCGCGCTGGCGTGCGGGCCGCTGCGTGAGCCGCGCTAGGTAGTCCCTCAGGTTCGCCGGGAGTTCATCGGCGAAGCCAATGCGCTCGGTGAAAGCCAGCGTGCCCCCGACGATTACGTCAGCCACCGTGAAGCGCCCGCCTACGAGATAGTCGCTGCCGTCCAGGGCGTCAGACACCGCGCGCGCGGCATCGTCAAAGCGCCGGCGCGCAGTGGCCGAGCGGTCGGGGTCGCTCTGGGCGTGCACGGCGGACTCGATCAACGGCGGCTCGAGCTCGGCTGGGGCGAAGATCGTCCACTGGTAAAGCAGCGCCCGCTCGTGCGTCCCGGGTGCCGGCGCCAGGCCTGCGTCGGGATGCAGGTCGGCGAGATGCAAGCAGATCGCCGCCGACTCGAACACGAACCCCTCATTGTCCTCGAGCACTGGCACGCGGCCCAAAGGATGGCGGGTGCGATGCTCCTCGCCCTTGGCCTCCTCGCGCGTCATCACCGTGATCTCATACGGCTCCCCGAGCTCCTCGAGCACCCAGGCGACGCGGATCGGCCGACCCGCGTGCTCTCGGTGATATAGGCGCATCATGGACAGCACGATAATGGACGGTGCAAATGCGTCTTTGCCGGGCTTGACTCTCGCGCCTCAGAGCTCGCATGGCCACAGGGCTCAGGTTCTGACGCTGTGCTCCGCGGATCAGGCCAGCCGAAGTCGGCCACCGCCGTCGCCGACGGAGCGCTTGTCGTGTTGAACGGCTTGACCACCTTGGCGTCGGGCAGCGCGCGCTGGACACGCTCACCCGGTGAGTCCTCCGTTTATGAGCAGCGAGCGCACGCCGGCAGCCCGGCGCGCGCCTGAGCAGGGATGCGCCGAACGCGGCCGGCGAGGCTGGTGAGCGGCGGCGGTGCGCTGTGCGGTGGGATAATGGTGCCGTGCAGGCGTGGGGTTGGCCAGCGATGCCGGCGCTCTGGTGGCGCGGGGCCGCATGTGGGCGCTTGTCTTGTGCCGTCCTTATCTCGCTCGTTGTGGCACTGACGTGCGCGGCGAGTACTCTTGCTCGCTTTCAGCCAATCGGCTCGCGGCAGCCGCACCTTGCTGTGCTGCACGACGGGGTCGTCTGGGTCGACCAAGGACGAGTGCGGTTTCAGGGGTTCTGGTCGCCCGGCGCAGCCTTGGGCTGGGTCGGCACATCTTCGCCAACGTTCGCCGCCTCCGATCAGTCTGTTGCCCTGCTCGGGATACCGCAAGGAGGCTTCGCGGCCGGCAGTCCCCCCGCCCGCCTGGAGCCAGTCGAAGATCTGTATGAAGAAGTGCACCAGGTGGAAGGAGGAGAATGCACCAGCTGGGAACCCGCGACGAGCGGGATCAACAACGACTTTGTTGTTGCGCAAGACGAGCTCATCGATGCCGGTGCATGTGAAGCCGTAAACGGTGGGTTCGCCGAGGAGGAAACGGCGACCAGCCAGCCACTTTTCATCCGGAAGCTGCGTGGCGGGGAATGGCACGTGTTGCGCTGGATAAGAGGTCACTACCCGCCGATCCTTGCTACGGAAGGGAACCTTCTCGCGATCGGAGCGCAGCTATCGCTCGCGACGATGCGCGTCACGATCCTCGACCTCGCAACTGGCCGGATGGTCGCGCGGTTCGACACCCAGGACGGGTATCTAGCCTTCGCCTCGCCTCGCCGCCTGCTGCTCTCAGTACCGCTTCCTCTCCCGCCGGAAAAGGACCGAGCTCCCCTCCCGCTCGACGCGGAGACCGAATCGAAGGTACGGCGAGTCCGGCTCCCGTCTTATCGGCTCGAGTTGTATTCATTGCGCGGACGCCGCCTCGCTGTGCTCGGCAAAGCTCCGGAAGTCCCGCTCGTCTCAGACATGCACATACTCACCGAGGAACCGTTCGAAAGCGGGCAGGCTCTCGCTGTGCGGAGCGTGTTCGGCGGCTCCTCCCGGCGGCTGATCGGGTTCAACGCAGCTCGGACACTCCAAGCGATCGCGCTTCGCTGGCCCGCCGTCGCGCTTGTCGAGACGACAAGCGCGACGCTGTCACAGAACGAAGTGACTTGCCAACGCCGCGAATACCACGAACCAAGTGCGCCCTTCCTCGCCATCTTCGACCTCGAACGCAGCGAACGTTTCGAGCCAGCGCCTCCGTCCGCGTACCTCGCACCACCGCGCGGTCCATGCCCACCGAAGCCCACGGAGTGAGGCGCTGCGCTGTGCGCGGGGCGCACCCTTCACGGTGTGACGGACCCGCAGCAGGCACAGGCGCCGACACGTCCACCGCACCGGCGGCTCGTTAGGTCTGCGCTCTCGACTGGACTTCGAGCTCGGCTGAGGTGGTCGCGCTCGTGGTTGCCAGCAGCTCGTCGGCGCGCCGACGAGCCTCCCGACCAACGAGCCTTCCGAAGCTGTTCCGTCGCGCTGCTACCACGCCGTACAGCAGCGCGGTAGTCCGGGGCAAGCTGTGAGCCAGTCGACCCAACACCCGCGTCGGCCCCAGCACGCTCAGCACGTCCGCGGCAGCAGCACCTCCCGAGCGACGACAGCCGTCGTCGCGTACGACATGAGCCCAACGAAGACGTTCGTTGGGGACGACGTCCACCAGCAGCTCACATCCGAGCGACGACTGAATCGGTACCGTAACGAGCACATGGCGATGGTCGCGCTTCACGGCCCAAGCCATCGCCCAGCGACAAAAGCCACAGTCTGCGTCGTACAAAACGATCACGAGCCCCCGCAAGCCAAGCAGTAAAACGTCACGCTCGCCCGACGATCAGGCGTCGTCGCCCAGCGCCCCCCGGGGCGGTAGCTTGACGATCCCGATGAAGAACTCGTCGA
Organism: uncultured Solirubrobacteraceae bacterium; assembly: GCA_963734225.1. GTDB lineage: Bacteria > Actinomycetota > Thermoleophilia > Solirubrobacterales > Solirubrobacteraceae > Palsa-744. The sequence continues at coordinate 223,309 of CAVTGI010000017.1, read as the reverse complement.
TCTGGCGAACGATGTCTTTGAAGTGCTCGAAGTCCAGCGGCTTGGTGATGAAGGCGTTGGCGTGGTGCTGGTAGGCGCGCAGCACGTCATCCTTGGATTCGGAGGTCGTGAGCACCACCACCGGGATCGTCGATAGCTCTGGGTCGCTCTTGATATCCGCGAGCACCTCCGCGCCGCTCTTGCGCGGCAGGTTGAGATCGAGCAACACCAGGTCGGGCCTGTCCACGCCCGCGTATGCGCCCTGGCCGCGCACGAATTCCATCGCTTGGACGCCGTCGCTGACGATCGACAGCGTGTTGCCGACCTTGTGTTCGGCCAGCGCGTCGCGGATCAGCATCACGTCGCCGGGATCGTCCTCGACGAGCAGGATCGAGGCCAGCTCAGCGATCATCACGCGCCGTCCGTCTGCAAGATGTGCTGATGGGACTCGTCCATGGGGAGGGTCAACCGGAAGCAGGCCCCCGGGGAGTATGCGGGATCGAGCCAGATCCGGCCGCCGTGGTGTTCGACGATCTTGCGACACAGCGCCAGGCCGATCCCGGTTCCGTCGTAGACGTCGCGCGCGTGCAGACGCTGGAAGATCTGAAAGATCCGCTCGGCGTACTCGGGATCGATCCCGATGCCGTTGTCGGCGACCGACAGCTCCCACTCCCCCGTCCCCGCCCTGCACTCGATGCGCACGACGGGCGCCTGTGGGCCGCGGAACTTGACCGCGTTGCCAAGCAGGTTCTGAAATAGCGAGACCAGCAGGGAACGCTCGCCGCGCACCACGGGCAGCGGATCGACCACGAGCCTCGCCCCTGCCCCCTCGAGCTCGCTGGCCAGCGATCGCCGCGCGGTGTCCAGCGCCTCGCTCAACGCGACGGGCTCGCTCGGCTGTCCCCCCGCCCCACCCGCGAAAGCGATAGCAGCGCGTTGATCAGCGCCTGCATCCGCCTGGCACCGTCCACCGCGAACTCGATGTACTGCTGTGCGCGTTCGTCCAGGCTGTCGCCGTAGCGCAGCTGCAGCGCCTGGCAGAAGCTCGCCACCTTGCGCAGCGGCTCTTGCAGATCGTGCGAGGCCACGTAGGCGAACTGCTCGAGCTCGGCGTTGGAGCGGCGCAGGTCCTCCGCCTGGCTGGCCAGCTGAACATGGGCGTCGCTGACCAGCGCCAGCTCGCGCACGATGCGCTCTCGCATCGCGTCGATCTCCGCGCCCATCTCCGCGATCTCCCTCGGACCAGGATCGACCGCCAGCGGCACCGTGAACTCGCCGCCGGCCACCCGTTTGGCCTCCGCGCCGAGCCTGGCCAGCGGCGCGATGATCATCCGGCGCAGGAACACGCCCGCGCCGAGCAGGCTGCCCAGGATGAGCACGCCAGCCGCGATCAGCACGCCCTGCAACAGGTTGGCTGCCGAGCTCAGTTGGCTGCGGGTGGCCACGTCCTCGCGGTTGAGCTCGCTCTGCAGGCGCGCGAGTAGCAGCCTGATAGCGTCGAACAGGCTTTTGCCCTGCACGCTTGCGGCGACCGATAGATGGTGCATCTTCGCGACGTCCGCGAGCGCCGGCATCACGTATTCGCCGCGCCAGGCGTTGACGCGCCCGCGCAGCTGCGTCAACTGGCGTGCCACCCGCGGTCCGGTTGCGCCTGTGCGCGCGCGCAGATCGGCAAACGCGCTCGCTTCCGTCGCCAACCCCAGGCGGTACGGTTCCAAGAAGCTCGGCTGTTGGGCGATCAGGTAGCCACGCAGGCCCGTCTCCTGGTTGACCAGGCCGTTTTCGAGCTGGATCGCCGATCGCAGCGACGGGCCGATCTCGTCGAGCAGCAGGTCGCGTCGGTCTGACAAACGGCCGTTGGCGATCAGCGCAAGGCCGATGCCGATCACCGCAAACGCAAGCAGCGCCCCGATCGTTATCGACAGCGACTGCCCCACGCGCAGGCCGGCGAGTCGGCGCGGCCAGCTGGGGCCCATACGGTCGGCGTCGCTCACGGGTCGGTCGTGGAGACCTGACGCGGACCGATCAGGATCATCGCCACATCGTCTACCAGGGGCCCGCCGTTGAGCTCCTCTGCGCCAGCCACCAGCTCGTCAAGCAGCGCATGGGGATCTTCGCGCCAGGCCGGCCTGCGCCGGATCCACTCGGCAACCAGTCGGTGCAGCCCAGCCTCACCCAGCCGCGCAGAGCCGGCGCCCACGCGGCCCTCGATGATCCCGTCGGTGTACAGCAGTAGCGCCCATTCGCTGGGGAGGTCGAACACGCGCTCCGACCAGCTCGTAGCGCCCACGCCGATCGCCGCGTCACCTACCGAGTCATCGAAGCCCGACACCTCATCGCCGTTGATCACGATCGGCGCAGGATGGCCTGCCCGGATTACCCTGGCGGTTGCAGTCGCCGGCAGGATCTCCAGGGTGCACAGCGTCGCGAACAAGCTCGGGAGATGCTTTTCGTGCTCGAGGATCTCCTGCAGGATCGGGATCGTCTCGGCCAGCCCATCGCAGGCCAGCGCCAACGCGCGCCAGGCGCTGCGTAGGCACGCCCCGATCGCCGCCTCGTCCGCGCCGTGACCGCACACGTCGCCCACGAGCAGCCGCAGCTTGCCGTCGGGCGTGGCAACCGCGTCATAGAAGTCGCCGCCCAACAGGGCCCGGCGACGACCGGGCCGGTAGCACGACGCCACCCACGTGCCCGAGCCGGCGATCATCGGCGTGGGCGTCAGGCCGCGTTCAAGGCGCGCCGCCTCCTGCGCCTGGGCCTGGGCGAGCAACAGCGCACGCTCTGTCTCGTCAGCCCGCCGGCGGCCGATCGCATAGCGGATCGCGCGAGCGAGGACGCCGCCGTCGACCTTGCCCTTGACCAGGTAATCCTGCGCTCCCGCGCTCACCGCAGCCACGCCGGCCGCCTCGTCGTCGAGGCCGGTCAGCACGATCAGCGGGATCGAAGGCGAGCGCGAGCGCACCTCCTCGACCGCGCGCAGCCCACTCGCGTCAGGGAGCTGCAGATCCAGCAGCACGCAATCGATTCCCGCACCCAACATCGGCAGTGCCTCGGCCAGCGTGCGCGCGAACACCAGCCTCCCGCCAGGCAGGGACTGCTCGAGCTGATCGGCCACGAGCAGCGCATCGCCCTCGTCGTCCTCGACCAACAGCAGCGCCGTGGCATCCTCGGCCGCATCGCCAGCGCCGGTCGGGAGATGCGTCGCTGCGCTCACCTGCTCCCTACTCTATAGCGCGGCAGGCGCCCGGCGGGACCTCCGGAGCGGGCGCAAACGCGATCGAGGGAGGTATGTGATGGCAGACAAGCTCTACACAGCCAAGGCGCACGTCACAGGGGGCCGCGCCGAGGGGCATGGGCGCAGCAGCGACGGCGCGCTGGAGGTCGACCTACGGCTGCCGCCAGAGATGGGCGGCGCCGGCGGCGGCACCAACCCCGAGGAGCTGTTCGCGGTCGGCTATGCTGCCTGCTTCGAGGGCGCGCTGGGCGTGGTGGCGCGCCGCGCCAAGGCCGAGACGGGCGACGCGGCGATCGACTCGCAGGTCTCGCTCTCCCCTGACGGCAAAGGTGGCTTTCAGCTGTCTGTCGGGCTCGACGTGACGCTGCCAGCGATCGAGGACCCCGCCACGGCCGTCGAGCTGGTCCGCGCGGCACATCAGGTCTGCCCGTACTCCAACGCCACACGCGGAAACATCGAGGTCGTGCTCACCGCCAACGGCGCGCCGGTCGACTGACAACCAGAGAAGAGCCGCGACATCCCTTGTGGACGGGCGCGTGCGCGCGGCCTATCGACCGAACGTGCGCACCAGCTCGCGTGCCTGCCCGCCAAGGCCGTCGATCAGCTCGCGAACTTGCTCGAGCCCGGCGCGCAGCTGCTCGTCGCCGACCTCGACGGGCAGCATCGAATCCTGCAGCGTGGCGAGCAGCCCGTTGGCGTTCGCGACCGCCGACACGGCGCTGTCGATGAAGCCCTTCACACCATGCGCCGGCGCACCGGCCACCGACGGCTCGAACGTGCGTGCCGGCAGGCCGTTGCGTGCGGCGAAGTCTGTGTACGTGCGTCGAGCGCGCCCGTAGGCCAGCTGCACGGGGCGGAACAGCGCCTGCTCGAGCCGCTCTGCTGTGCTCTCGTCGAGCAGCTCATAGGCCTCGCTCAGCGACGCGAGCGCCGTCCCCAGGCCCTCGGTCGCCTCGGCAAGTGATTCGAGCAACTGCTGCTGGCCCTCGGCAGTGGTGTATGGCACCGACTGAGGGTAGTCGGCCGGCCGGCGCATCGCGCCGGCGCCGTCCGCTCCTAGTCCCCGGCCTGTCCGCTCAATCGAGCGCGTATACGAGCGATACCTGGGCGCTCAACGTGCATGTCGACGCAGCAGCCGTCTTGGCAGACGGATGACGCGCCTTGCGACGCTTGCTGGTCACTTTGTGGCTCGACGGAGCGGCCGGGGGCACCGCCGCAGCCGCGCGCAACGGCCCGACCGTAGTTGAGGACGAGCCGAAGTCAGGCTGTTCGCCTTCGTATTCGGTGTAGTTGGATTCTTCGCCGCGGCATTCGATCGACCCGCCATCCTCGGTGACGCTCTGCACGATGCCGAGCGTCGCGCCCACCTTCCCAGCCAGGAATTCGGCCTTGTTCTGGCCGTCCGACACCGCCGCCGCCATTGCCTGGCGATAGGACGCGGTCGCGCTGGACGCGCTCGAGCCCTGGGCGAGCGGGGCGGTTGCCACGCCCTGCACGCTCACGGTGCGCACAGGCGGGCTTGCCGGCACGGGAGTGGCGACGGTGGTCGTCGTGGGAGCGGGAGCTTCCGCGGACGCCACTCCGAGCATGCTCGCCGTAAAAAGTGCCAGCGCCGCAGCGACGATGGCTGTGATCACAATCCTCATCCCAGCTCTAACTACCACTGTAGCGGTCGTGCTAACAGCGCCACGGACCTTGGGGCACCGTGCGCAGGACGATCGTCCTCAGCCGCGGCGCCCGGCAAGCTCACGAGCGCGCGCCAGCACCGCGTCGATCATCGCCTCGGTGAGCCTGCCCGTGAACGTGTTCTGCTGGCTGGGGTGGTAGCAGCCGAGCAGCGTGTAGCGCTCGCCCGCCAGCTCGGCAGCGTGCCCGAAGCGCGGACGCGGACGCGGTACGGGCACAGCGAGCTCAGCGACCAGCCGCAGCGCGGCATCCCAGGCAAAGGCGCCCAGGCACAGCAGCACGCGCGCGTTCTCGAGCAGACCCACCTCGCGCACCGCCCAGGGCAAGCACGCGTCGCGCTCGGCCGGCGTCGGCCGGTTGGCCGGCGGTGCGCAGCGCACCGCGGCGGTGATCCACGCGTCGCTCAGGCGCAGGCCGTCGTCGCGGTCGCGCGACAGCGGCTGGTTGGCGTACCCCGCACGAAACAGCGCCGCATACAGGAAGTCTCCCGAGCGATCGCCCGTGAACATGCGCCCGGTGCGGTTGGCCCCGTGCGCCGCCGGCGCGAGCCCGAGCACGAGCAGCCGCGCGGCCGGGTCACCAAAGCCCGCCAACGGGCGCCCCCAGTAGCGCTGCGACGCGAACGCCGCGCGACGCTCGCGCGCGACACGCTCGCGCCATTGCACCAGGCGCGGGCAGCGCCTGCAGCCTGCGATCTGCTCGGCGAGCCCCTCCAGCGCTTTGGCGTTTTGCGATTGCACAGCGCAGTAGTAGCATCGCTGGCGAGATGCCTCTGTGGGTGTGGATCTTGCTGCTGCTCACGCTGATCAAGCTGCCGATCGCCGCTCTCATGCTGTGGATCCCCTTTCGCGACGACGAGGCCATGCGCGCGCCCGACGCCTCTGACTCCTCCGAAGAGGACGGCGGCTCGCACGCGCTGCCCGGCGGCCCGCTGAACCCCCATCCGCGTGCGCCCTTCCCCCGCCGGCCGCGGCGCGGCCCCCAGCACGGCTCGCCCGCTCCCCCGCCGCGTCGCGTCCGCACTCCCGTGCGCAGCACGCGCCGGGTGAGCGTCTCCCACTAGCGCGCCAGCTCGCTGACACGCGCCTGCCGACCGACAGCGGCGGGTCGCCCCAGCTAGCGGCGGTTGCGTTTGCGCTGCTGGCGCGCAGCCTTGGCTTTGGCACGGCGCCTGCTCACCCTCAGCGCGGTGTCGCGGGCCATGGTGGCCTCGGCCAGCTCGACGTCGCCCGCGGGCGCCACCCTGCGCACGTCGCGCATGATCACGAACACGATCCCCAGCAGCAGCACCGCGCCGGCGCCGATCGCCAGGAAGACCGTCGAGGAGTTGTTCTTCGGTTCTTCTGTGGTCGTCGTCGTGGTGGTGGCTTTCGCTGCAGTGGTCGTCGCTTCCGGTTCGCTTTTCGTCAGTTCGCCGAGCGCGTTGCCACCTGACAGTTCCGCAGAGATCGCAACCGGCACCCCGACCGCGCCGAGCGAGCCCAGCAGCAGGAGAGTCACGCACGCAAAGCGCGCAATCGCGCTGCGGCTTTGAGTCGTCAAGCGCAATGTGGACACGCGCCGAGGATACCGCCTGACCATATCTGCAGGGAAACGCGCGGCTCGGCGAGCGCCCCCGCAGCGGCCCAGCCGGATGGTCTACAAGCTGCCCGGGCGCGGGCCTCCCGCGAGGAGCCCGTCTGAGCCATAGAATTGCCGACGATGGCCCCCAAACAACGCCAGGTCCGGATCGAGCAGCGCGGCGCGTTCGAGGCCATCCAGGCGCTCGAGCAGCGCTCCGACGAGGAGCTCGAGGCCGAGACCAAGTACAAGTCCGCCGCGCTCGCCATCCTTGGCGGGCGTGCCGCCGAGCGCTTTGACGCAGACGCTGCCCGCGGCTATTTCCAGCGTGCGATCGCAGCCGCGCGGCCCCAGGAGCGGATGCAGCTGCGACGCATGGCAGACGCGTCGATGGCTCTGGCCGAACGCCGCGCGGGCGACCTCAAGGACGCCGTCGAGCGCCTCGGGCAAGCCCCGCCCAGCGGCCGCCAGCTGTTCGCGCTGCGCGCCATGGGCCTGCTCATCCCCCCCGGATCGGCGGGTGTGCTGGCGCGCATCCGCGGCGTCCTGCTGATCATCGCCCTGATCATCGCGCTGCTCGCCGTCGGCCTGGGGATCGTGGAGCTCGTGGCGCTGCCGTTCGGCGGCCTTGGCCTTGCGCCGGGGATCCTGCTGGGGCTGTTCCTGGTTATCGCGGTGCTGGCCGTGATCGCGGCAATCGGGCGGCGGCGGCGCGACCGGGCCCGGACGGCCGCGCGCAGTGGCTCCTCCTGACCGCCGCACGCGGGCGGGCGGGGCGGGCGGGCCTTCATAGACTGCGGTCGGCTTGACTGACGCGCCCGTCTGCCTGATCGTCAACCCGGCCGCCGGTGGGGGCCGGGCCGCTCGGCTCGCGCCGATAGCGCTGGAGGCGCTGCGGGCGCACGGGCTGATCGTCAGCCGTGCCGACACGCGCGACCTGGACCATGCCCGCGAGCTCGCCGCGCAGGCGGCCGGGCGCGGCGAGACGGTCGTGGCGCTCGGCGGCGATGGCCTGATCGGCGTGCTCGCCGACGCGCTGCGTCACGTGCCCGGGGCGCTGCTGGGCGTCATCCCGGGCGGTCGTGGCAACGACTTGGCGCGGGTGCTGTCGATACCCGACGAGCCACGGGCGGCCGCCGCGATCGTCGCGCAGGGACGCGCCCGCCCGGTCGACCTCGGGCTCGTGCAGCCCCGTGACGGCGACGGAGCCGGCGCCGGACAGGCGTTCATCGGCATCGCCTCGGTCGGCTTTGACAGCGAAGCCAACCGGGTCGCCAACGAAGCTCCGTCGTGGCTGGGAGGCCTGGTCTACGCATACGGGGCGCTGCGGGCGCTGATCGCGTGGAGGCCGGCGCGCTTTGAGCTGGAGCTCGAACCGCCGGGAGAGCGTCACGTCTTCTCGGCCTACACGGTCGGCGCTGCCAACTCCAAGACCTATGGCGGGGGCATGCGTGCGGCCCCCGGCGCGATGCTCGACGACGGTCTGCTCGAGGTAGTGGTGCTCGAGAGCGTCAGCAAGCGTGCCTTCCTGACGCGGATCTTTCCCAAGGTGTTCAAGGGCACTCACGTCAGCGAGCCCCACGTGCACGTTTTTCGCGCACGCGAGCTGGCCCTCAGCGCAGACCGTCCGTTTGCGATGTATGCAGACGGAGATCCGATCGGGCAGCTGCCGGTACGCGTGCGAGCGCTGGCAGGAGCGATCACGATGCTGCTCCCGGCGCAGGACGGCCCCGATTCGGCCTTTGCGCCAGACGCGTGATGGCGGGCGTAGCCGCCCCCAAGCTCGCGCTCGCGCGCACGGTGGGAGCGCTGTCGCGCCTGCGCGGTGGCGGCGCCACGAGCGTGCCGGGCAAGGTGCTGATGCGCCTGGACCCGCATGCGATCGGCGCGCTCGGCGCACGTCTTTCGCGCGGCAGCGCACTCGTGTCTGCGACCAACGGCAAGACCACCACCGCGGCGATGGCTGCCCAAATCTTCCACCAGGCAGGCGTTTCGCTGGTGCACAACCAGGCGGGCGCCAACATGGCAGGCGGGATCGCAACGACCCTGCTAGACGCCGCGCGCCAGCGCGGGCGCATGGCCGGCGAGCTGGGTCTGTTCGAGGTCGACGAGCTGTGGCTGGCGACGCTCGCTGCCCAGCTGCATCCCCGCGTGATCGTGCTTGCAAACCTGTTTCGCGATCAGCTCGACCGTTACGGCGAGCTGGAGACGATCGCCGACAGCTGGGCGGGCGTGCTCGGCCAAGACGAGGCGCAGCTGGTCCTCAACGCCGACGACCCGCTCGTGGCCGATCTTGGCCGCGAGCACACCGGCGCGCTGTACTTCGGTGTGCAAGACGATTCGCTGGCGCTGTCGGGCCTGTCCCACGCGGCCGACGCCAAGCACTGCCGCAATTGCGGCGCGCCCTACCACTTCGACGCGGTCTACCTCGGCCACCTCGGCCACTACCACTGCCCCAGCTGCGGCCAGACGCGCCCGGCGCCCGCGGTGACCGCCACGCGGGTGAGCCTGCAGGGCGTGCACGCTGCCGCGTTCGACCTGCGCACGCCCGCGGGCGAGGCCCACGTGTCGCTTGCCCTGCCCGGTCTGTACAACGTCTACAACGCGCTCGCAGCCGCCGCGCTGGCGACCGCGCTCGACATGCCGCTGCAGCACATCGTGTCCGGCCTGCAGGCCGCCAGGCCGGCATTCGGGCGGGCTGAGACGGTCAGCCTGTCGCTCTCCGGCGCTCCAGCTTCCCGGCGCGAGCTGCGCATCATGCTCGTCAAGAACCCGGCGGGCGCCAACGAGGTGCTGCGCACGCTCGCGCTGGAGCCCGGCGAGCACGACCTGCTGGGGGTCTTGAACGATCGCATCGCCGATGGGCGCGACGTGTCCTGGATCTGGGACGCCGACTTCGAGCTGCTCGCCGGACGGGTCAGGCTGGCGACGTGTGCCGGCACCCGTGCTGCCGACCTGGCCACACGTCTGAAGTACGCGGGCGTGCCCGCTGCGCGTATCCGCGTGCAGCCCCAGCTGGACGCGGCGCTGCGCCAGGCGGCCGCCGACCGCCCCGACGAGCGCGCGCCGCTGTATGCGCTGCCGACATACACCGCGATGCTCTCGTTGCGCGAGCTGCTCGTGGCACGTGGGGAGGCCGCCAGCGCATGGTCCTAACGTCCTCACGCGAGGAACACGGCGGCGATCCCCTGCGCACGACCGGCGTCGCGCGCGAGGTCATCTGGCATGACCTGGAGTGCGGCAGCTACCGTGCCGACCTGCCGCTGTGGCGCGAGCTCGCCCAGTCGAGCTCCGGCACGATCCTGGACATCGGCGCGGGCACGGGAAGGGTGACACTGGACCTCGCGCGCGCGGGCCATCGCGTGACCGCGCTGGAGCGCGACGCGATCCTCCTGGGCGCGCTCGCCCAACGCGCCCAGGGCATGACCGTGCGCGCGCTCGTGGGCGACGCACGCACCTTCCAGCTGCGCCGCCGCGACTTCGCGCTGTGCATCGTGCCGATGCAGACCGTCCAGCTGCTGGGCGGCCCGGCAGGACGCGCCGCCTTCCTCGCGCGGACGCAGGCGCATCTGCGTGCGGGCGGGCTGCTGGCGTGCGCGATCGTCACCGACCTCGATCCCTTCGACTGCAACGCCGGCGATGCGCCACCCAGCCCAGAGACGGTCACGCTGGACGGGAGGATGTACATCAGCAGCGCCACACGCGTGCGCCTGCGCCGGCACGTCATCCGTATCGAGCGCGAGCGACGGGTGATCCCCGCAGGACAATCAGTCGACTCACTGCACACACCATGCGAGACCGACATCGTGGAGCTCGATCGCGTGACGGCAGGCGCGTTGGAGGACGAGGGACGGGCGGCCGGTTTCAGCCCACAGCCAACCCGCGCGATCGCGGCGACGCAGGACCACGTGGGCAGCACGGTGGTGATCCTGCGTGCCTGAGCCGGGCGCGCCAGGCGTCCCCCCCGCTCGCCCAACCGGCGTCACGCCACAGCTCGCGCTGCGGGTGTGCGCGTTGTACCCGGACCTGATGAACATCTACGCCGACCGCGGCAACCTGATCGTGCTCGAGCGTCGCTGCGCCTGGCGGGGGATCGACTTCACGCTCTCCGCCAGCGGCCTTGGCGAGCCGCTAGACGACACCTCGCACGACCTGTTCTACATCGGCGGCGGCCAGGATCGCGACCAGCGCCTATGTGCGCAGGACCTGCTCGAGACCAAGCGCGCGGGGCTCGCGGCGGCGGCCGCGCGCGGCGCGGTGGTGCTTGGCGTGTGCGGCGGCTACCAGCTGCTGGGGCACTCCTACACCCTTGGCGACGAGGAGATCCCGGGCGTGGGCCTGCTCGACGTGCGCACCGTGCGCGAGGACGCGCCACGCCTGATCGGCAACGTCGCGATCGAGGTCGCACTCGACGGCGATGCGGACGGCGCGCGCGTGCTGGCCGGGTTCGAGAACCACGGCGGGCGCACATACCTGGGCGCAGGCCAGCAGCCGCTGGGGCGCGTGCTGAAGGGACTCGGCAACGACGGGCACAGCGGCCTGGAGGGTGCGCGCACCGCCAACACGATCGGCACCTACCTGCACGGCCCGCTGCTGCCCAAGAACGTGTGGTTCGCCGACTGGCTGATCGCCCGCGCGCTGGGCATCGCCGCAGACGAGCTCGCGCCCCTGCCGGACGAGCTCGAGCGCGAGACCCATCTGGACGCCCGCCGCGCCGCGGGCGTCTGAGACCCTTGGCCACCGGGATCGCTCGCAAACTCGGCAATCGCGCGCCATCGCCAGATCGCCTCGCCACATACGATCGCGTGATCGAGCTGTGCGACTACCAACGGCGTTCCCGCGTCACCGCCGAATACCCGCGCGAAGCCTGGCTGGCCTACCCGGCGCTGGGCCTGGCCGGCGAGGCGGGCGAGGTGGCCGAGCACGCCAAGAAGGCCATCCGCGACGACCACGGTGAGATCAGCGACGAGCGCCGTGCGGCGATGGCCAAGGAGCTCGGCGACGTGCTCTGGTACGTCGCCCAGATCGCCACCGAGCTCGACCTCGACCTCGACGACGTCGCCCAGGCCAACCTCGACAAGCTGCTCTCGCGCCAGCGCAGGGGCGTGCTGTCGGGCAGCGGCGACGATCGCTGAAGACCAGCCCGCGCCCGGGTGGGCACATCTGGCGGCGATCGCGGCACGCCGGCCCCCACGTGCTAAGCATGACTCGTGAAGACAGAGCTGCAGGACGTCAGGCGGGTGAGCCCCGATGAGCTCGCGGTCCCGGATGAGCTCAGTCGCCGCAAGCTGCGCTCGCGCCTATTGGTGGCCTGCGCGATCCTGCTCGCGATTGTCGCCGTCATAACGCTGCTGCCCGGGCTCGGCAGCCTACGCTCGCGACTTGCGCACACCAAGCCCGCATGGGTGGCGCTGGGAGTGGTGCTCAAGCTGCTGTCGGGCGTGGGCTATGTGGCGGTCTTTCGGATGATCTTCTGCAGGCGCATGAGCTGGCGCGTGAGCACGCAGGTGGGCATGTCCGAGCTGGGCGCCAACGCCCTGTTTCCGACCGGCGGCGCCGGCGGACTGGCGCTGGGGGCGTGGGCGCTGCGACGCGGCGGCATGCAGCGCCGCGAGATCGCCCGCCGGACCGTCGCGTTCTTCTTGTTGACCAGCGTGCCCAACGTGCTGGGCGTCATCCTGATCGGCTTCGCGCTCGCGCTCGGCGTCCTCGCGGGCGAGCGCAACCTGCTGCTGACCGCCCTTCCCGCCGCCATCGCGGTCGCGGCCGTCGCAGCCACGCTGATCGCCGGGCGCCTGGCCGGGCGCCGTGGCGAGCGCCTGCACGATCACAGCGAGCCCTCGAAGTGGGTGCGTGCCCAGCGCGAGGGTCTCAGAGCGCTCGCCGAGGGCGTTCAGGAGTCGCTCGTGCGCCTGCGCGAGGGCAACGCCATCCTGATCGCCGGCCTGCTCGCCTACCTGGTCTTCGACGTGTTGATCCTGTGGGCCGGCTTTCGCGCGCTGGGCGCCGCCCCGCCCGTCGCCATCCTCGCGCTCGCTTACCTGATCGGCGAGCTCGGTGGCCTGATCCCCGTCCCGGGAGGCATCGGCGGCGTCGACGCCGGCCTGCTCGGCACGCTCGTGCTTTACCACGTCTCCATCACCGAGGCCGCCGGCGCGGTGTTGATCTACCGTGCCATCGCGCTGTGGGTCCCCGCGCTCGTCGGCAGCGCCGCGTTTGTCGCCCTGCGCCGCACCCTGCGCGACGAGGCCGAGCAGGTCGCCGTGTGCGCCCCTCAGACCGAGATGGAGATCATCGGCGTCGGGCGCGCCGTCGTGCACATCGAGCGATGAGGCCGGTCAGCTGCCTTCCAACGCAAATCTGGCGAAGCGCTCGGCTAGTCGCGCGGGCACCAGGGCATGCACGCGCACGCCCTCGGCGGTGTCCTCGCGGGTGACCTCGCCCGCCAGCTCGTGCAGCTCGGCCAGGCTGGTGCCGTCGGCGTAGGGCACCAACAGATCGAGCGCACGAAGCAGGTGCGCCAGCTCGCGCTCGATGCGCCCGCCAAGATCATCAAGACCCTCCCCCCGCGCAGCGCTCACCAACACAGCATCCGGATGGGCGAAGTGCAGCTCCTCGCGGGCCTGCTCGTCGAGCAGGTCGACCTTGTTCAACACCAACAGCCGTGGTCGCTCGCCCGCGCCGATCTCGTCCAGGGTCTGCTCGACTGCCTGCTTCATCACTTCGCGCTGGGCTGGCGGCGCGGAGGCGTCCAGCACGTGCACGAGCATCTCCGCTCGGCGCGTCTCCTCCAGCGTGGCCGCGAACGCGTCCACCAGCTGGTGGGGCAGCTTGCTGATGAAGCCGACCGTGTCTGTCAGCAGGTACGGGCGCCCGCCCAGGCGCAGCGTACGCGTGGTCGGGTCCAGCGTGTGGAACAGGCGATCGCGCACGCCAACCTCTGAGCCCGTGAGCGCGTTGAGCAGGGTGGACTTGCCCGCGTTTGTGTAGCCCACCAGAGCCACCGTCGGCAGCGCCGCGCGCTCGCGCTCGGCGCGCTGCACCGCGCGCGTGCCCTTGACGTGCTCCAGGCGCCTGCGCAACGTCGCGATGCGGTTGCGCGCCAAGCGTCGGTCGGTCTCGATCTGCGTCTCGCCCGGGCCCCTCGTGCCGATGCCGCCGCCGAGGCGCTCCAGGTGGCTCCACAGGCCGCGCATGCGCGCCATGTTGTACTCCAGCTGGGCCAGCTCGACCTGCAGCTTGCCCTCCGCGCTGCCCGCGTGCGAGGCGAAGATGTCGAGGATCACCGTCGTGCGATCCACCACCGGCAGGCCCAGCGCCTCCTCCAGGTTTCGCTCCTGGCGCGCCGTCAGCTCATCGTCGCAGGCGATCAGGTTCGCGTCGCACGCCTTCGCCGCGGCCTTCGCCTCGACCACCTTGCCAGGGCCCAGGTAGCTGTTGGGATGCGGCTGCTCGCGCTGTTGGACCATCTCCCCCACCACCGCCACGCCCGCCGTGCGCAGCAGCTCGGCCAGCTCCGACAGGTCGTCGCCGGCGGGCAGCGCCGCGATGCAGAAGGCGCGTTGGCGCGCGCGTGGCGCTGTCGCTTGCATACCTCCAGTCTAGGTCGAGGACTCCAAGCGCGCCCAGGCGTTCCACCGCCTCGATCAGTCGCTCGTCCGGGGTTGTCAGCGAGATGCGAAACCAGCCCTCGCCGGCCGGCCCGTAGGCGGCGCCCGGCGTGAGCACCACGCCGGTGCGCTCGAGCACGTGCTCGCAGTAGTCGGCGGAGCTGGCAAAGCCCTCGGGCACCGGCGCCCACACGTAGATCGTGCTGTGCGGCGGGCGCACGTGCACGCCGATCTTGCGCAGCGCCTCGCACACCAGGTCGCGTCTGCGCCGGTACAGCTCGTTCATCGACGCCACCTCCGCGTCCGCGTCCGGCGACAGCGCAGCGATGCCCGCCAGCTGCACCGCCTCGAACATGCCCGAGTCGATGTTCGTCTTCAACTGCCAGAAGGTGTGCAGCGCCTCGCTGTTTCCCACCACCGCCGCACAGCGCCAGCCGGTCATGTTGTAGCCCTTGGACAGCGAGAACACCTCCACGCCCACGTCCTTGGCGCCGGGCGTGGCCAGGAACGACGGCGCGCTGTAGCCGTCGAACACGATCTCCGAGTAGGCGTTGTCGTGTACCACCAGGATGTCGTTCTCGTGCGCGAACGCCACCACCTGCTCGAAGAAGCCCTCCGGCGCGATCGCCCCGGTCGGGTTGTTGGGGTAGCCCAGGAACATCAGCTTGGCCTTGGCCACCACCTCCGCGTCGATCGCGTCGAGATTGGGGGTGAAGCCGCGCTCCGGGATCGAGCGCCATCAGCACCGGCTCGGCGCCCGCAAGCCACGGACCGGCCGTGTAGACGGGGTAGCCTGGGTCGGCCGCCAGCGCGTAGTCGCCCGGGTCTAGGAACGCCAGGTTGAGGTTGAAGATCGCCTCCTTGGCGCCCAGCGCGGGAATCACCTCGCTGTCGGGGTCAAGCGTCACGTCAAAGCGCCGCTCATAGAAGTCGCGCACCGCGCCGCGGAAGTCCTCGCGACCGCGGTTGGTCGGATAGCTGTGCGTTTCGGGCTCGGTCACCGCCTCCTGCATCGCCTCCACGATCAGCGGCGGCGTCGGACGGTCCGGGTCGCCGATGCCCAGGCTGATCACGTCCACGCCCGCCGCGCGCTTGTCTGCGATCTTGCGCTCCAGCTGGGCGAACACATACGGCGGGATGCGCTCCAGGCGCTTAGACGGTCGCATTGCTCTCACTCGGTCGTACCATGCAGCTCCTTTTCGAACTCCTCGCTGAGGCTGCCCGCGAACACGGGCCGCGCCCAGCCTGTCAGGTTGACGCGCAGGTCGTCTGCCACCTGCACCTCCAACTCGCCGCCGTCGAGCAGCACGGTCACGCGCCCCGGACGCAGCGACGGCTCGCATTCGAGGGTGTGCGCCACCGCCGCGCCCGTCGCACCGGTGCCCGACGACAGCGTCTCCCCCACGCCGCGCTCGAAGATCCGCGCGCGGATGCGGGTCGACGGGCGATCTTGGCCGCGACGGTCGTCAGCGACCTGCGTGTACCACGACACGTTCGTGCGGTTGGGGAATTGGGGGTGGGCTTCAATGGGCGGCCCGATCGCCGGCAGGTCCAGAGCGGCCAGCTCGGCGAACGAGTCGACGTGGATCGCGCACTGCGGGTTGCCGATCGACACGTGGCGAAAGCGCCAGGTGCGCCCCGCGGCGCTCACCTCGCCGAGCCCGTCCTCGGGGCCGCCTGGGAAGTCGCCTGAGCGCAGGCTCGCGCGGCCCATATCCACCGTGCACGTGTCCGGGCCGGTGATCGTCGGGCGGATCTCGCCCGCGGCCGTGTGGATCGCGAAGCTGTCGCGGTCAGTCCAGCCGCGCGTGCGCAGGTACAGGATCGCCTCGCGCGCGCCGTTGCCCGACAACTCCGCCTCCGAGCCGTCCGGGTTGAAGATGCGCAGGTCGGCCACATGCTCGGGGTCGGCGGGCGGCGAGAGCAGCAGGACGCCGTCGGCGTACACGCCGAAGTGGCCCTCGCACAGCCTGCGTATGCGCGCAGGCGTCAGCTCGAACGGGAGCTCGTCGCGCTCCACGATCAGGTAGTCGTTGCCCAGCGCCTGCCACTTCTCGAAGGCCATCGTCATGGGGCGCCGGAGTCTAGGAGGATCTCGCGCGCAACCGAATCCGCGTCGCGGCCGGTCACGTCGATCGTCTGCACGCCCGCCAGCTTGCGCATCCACGTCAGCTGGCGCTTGGCGTAGTTGCGCGTGCGCCGCTTCATCGCCTCCACGTCGCCGGCCAGCAGCTCGTCGAAGCCGAGCGCCCTGCGCGCGGTCTGCGATGCGCCGGCCGCGTGTGCCTGACGGACCTCCTCCCCGACGCCCGCCGCGACCATCGCGTCCACGCGTGCATCGATCGCGCCATACAGCGCCTCGCGCTCCATCGTCAGCCCGACCAACAGCGTCGGGTGGCGCATCTCCTCGCTCCACAGCTGCGAAGGGCCGTCGGGGGGGTCGCCTGTCCCCGGATGGGGGAGCTCACCTGCCTCCAACAGCTCCAGTGCGCGCACCACCCGCTGGCGGTCGTTCGGATCGATCTCCTGAGCCGCCCACGGCGCGAGCGCGGCCAGCCGCGCGTGCAGCGCCTGCGGGCCGTGGCGCTCGAGCTCGACGATCCAGCGCTCGCGCACGCCCTCGGCAGGCGGCGGTCGCAGGCTCAGCTCGGTCAGCGCCGCACGCAGATACAGGCCGGTCCCGCCCACCACGATTGGGAGCCTGCCCGCCGCCAGCAACTCGTCGATCTGCGCGTGCGCCAGCTGCGCGTACTGGCCCACGCTGAACGTCGCGTCGATCGGCAAGAAGGAGATTAGCCTGTGCTCCAGTCGCGCCTGCTCGGCCGGCGAGGCGACGCCCGTGAGCAGCTCCAGACCCATGTACACCTGCAGGGCGTCCGCCGACACCGCCACCGGATCGCGTCCCTGCGCGCGCAGCAGCTCGGCCAGCGATACCGCCACCGCGGTCTTGCCCACGCCCGTCGGTCCGAACAACGCGATCACCTGCATCTGCGGATAGGCTCACATGTCGTGCAGATCGCCGGCTCTTCCGTGCTGCTGACCGGCGCCACAGGCGGCATCGGACACGCGATCGCGCGCTTCGTGGCGGCCCGCGGCGGCCAGCTGATCCTGACCGGCCGGCGCGTCGAGGCGCTCGATGCGCTCGCCGGCGAGCTCGGCGCGCGCGCGCTGGCCGTCGATCTCAGCGACCGTGGCCAGGTCGAGCGCCTGATCGACGACGCCGGCGCTGTGGACCTTCTGATCGCCAACGCCGCGCTGCCCGGCTCTGGAGGAATCGAGACCTTCACCGTCGACGAGCTCGACCGCGCGCTGGAGGTCAACCTGCGCGCTCCAATCGTGCTCGCCCATGCGCTGCTGCCCGCCATGCTCGCGCGCCGCAACGGCCATCTGCTGTTCATGTCCTCGCTGTCGGGCAAGTCGGCCACCACCGGCAGCGCTGTCTACAGCGCCACCAAGTTCGGCCTGCGCGGCTTCGCCGCCGGGCTGCGCGCGGACCTGCACGCCAGCGGCGTCGGCGTGTCCACCGTGTTTCCCGGCTTCATCCGCGACGCGGGCATGTTCGCCAACTCTGGGGTGCGCCTGCCGCCGGGCATCGGCACCCGCTCCCCCAAGGACGTCGCGCACGCGGTCGTCGAGGCGATCGAGCGAAACCGCGCTGAGGTCGATGTGGCGCCCCTATCCCTGCGCGCGGGTGCTGCCGTGGCCGGCCTGGCGCCCGCGCTTGCCATGAGCGTTGCGCGGCGGCTGGGCTCGGATGCGATCGCGCGCGAGTTCGCGCAGGCGCAGCGCGACAAGCGCTGATCAAAATAGGCTCTCCTGCCGAGCATCGGCAAGCGGATCAAAGCCCTGTCGAGCGGTCGCCGCCCGCTCGTCGTCCGCCGCCGGGCTGGTGCGCCAGAACGCGCTCGGCGCACCGCCACGGCGAACCAGCTGCGACAGGCGCCTGCGTTCCTCTACCGGCGCGTAGGCGCCGCGCCGGTAGAGCTGCTCGTAGCGGGGCACAAGGTCCGGCCGATGGGCGTGCAGCCAGCCCATGAACACTTGGCGCACCTCGCCGCGCAGGTGCAGGGCGGCCCCGCCTACGCTCGTTGCACCCGCCTCGCCCGCCGCGTCCAGCAACGGCTCGATCTGCTCAGGCGCGTCGTTGATGCCCGGCATCAGCGGCGCGATCAGTACCCCCGTCGGAATCCCGGCGCGGTTGAGCTCTGCCACCGCCTCCAGGCGCGCGCGGGGATTGGGGGTGTGCGGCTCGGTCGCCCGCCACGCCTTCTCGTCAAGCGTGGGGATCGACAGGCACGCGCTGAACGTCGTGCGCTTGGCGATTTCGAGCATCAGCGACAGGTCGCGCAGCAGCAGCGGCGACTTGGTCAAGACCGAGCACGGGTTGCCCGCGCCGTCCGCGGCGTCGCGCAGCGCCTCCCAGATGCCGTGCATGAGCCGGTAGCGCCCCTCGACCCATTGGTAGGGGTCCGTGTTGGTCCCCAGCGCCACGTGCTCGCCCTTCCACGACGGCCGCGCAAGCTCGGCGCGCAGTACCTCCGGTGCGTTGACCTTGACGACGATCTCGCGCTCGAAGTCGCGGCCCGCGTTGAAGTCCAGGTACTTGTGGGTAGGACGGGCGAAGCAGTTGTGGCTGACAACGCCGTTTGCGATGAAGTCGCCGGTTCCGGTGGTGATGTCGTATAGGCGCATCGTCACGCCCAGGGGGCGTATCGAAGTCACTCCAAGCCGGGCGTTGGTCTTTACGGCGTGTCCGTCGATCAGGCGCTTGCGCGTGATCGCGGGATCGGTGCCGAGGAGGAAGCGCATGCGCTCTGGCAAGCCTCCACGAAGGCGGATCACAATCAAGCCGTTTGGTTGATGCGTTGGCTCGATTGCGTAGTCGAAGCCAAATCGGCCCAAGGACGCCTTGATCCATCCAAGGATCTCCTCGTCGGTGTTGCTGATACGCAGAATGTGCTTGCTGCAGGAGCCCTCCGCGTCAAAGATGCCCGCTAGAAAGCCCTGCATCCATGACAGGGACGGCAGGACGGGCCATTCGATCAGAGCGTTGATCCGCTCGAAGTTGTCGTGCGTCTGCGTGCGAATCGCTCGCATTGCCCGACGGCTGCCCTCCGCCCTTGCGAACGCAAACTCGTCCGTGACTACGTTGAAGTGGCGCAGGAACTCAGACGCCCGGTCTAGTGCCTCGGTATCAGCGAGGGCGAGACGAAAGCGGTATACGTCGGACGTCTTACGGCCGGGTCGAGCGTAGGAGTAAGACCGGATGAGTCCATCACCTCGAATCAAGCCACACAGGTAGCCCCGACGGTAACTGTCATCGACTGTCGGCCGAACAACGCAGCCTCCTGGGCCTATCATCTTGCTCGCAAGCGTCAGGTGTGGTCGCCTATATGGCCCCTGCTCCGTGCCCACCACGTGCTTCCAGCCGCGCCCCGTCAGAAAACGGTGGTCCTCGCTCGCGATCAGTTCGGTGCCGTCTTCGAGACTGACGGCATAAGCGGGCTTGATGCTCGACCACGTGTCGAGGACTCTCGTACTGACAAACCGTCGGTAGGCGCCGTCGCGGACTGTGCCGTAGATTGACTCGCCCAGCGCGACGTCTGCGATCGGCTTCGTGCGTCCGTCCGCCATCAGGACCAGCGTCTCGGGCGCTACGCAGTAGGTGCACGCATGGCTGCATCCCCTGTAGGGGTTGATCGTCCAACGAAACGGCATGCGGGATCGCTCCGGCACGCGGTTGAGCACTGAGCGGGCCCGCACCTCATAGAAACGCGTCTCGAGCGCCTCTGGCGCTTGAAAGCGCCGCACGATCGCCTCGTCGCGATAGCCCGGTAGACGATGCTGCTCCTCGCGGTCCAGCGTCAGGTTGCTCCAGCGCACGAACATATGTTCGCATGCATACCGGCCTTACACAACCCCTACGAATGTCTGCCCATGCGCTTAGCGTCGGCGCGCAGGATGGATCTCATCATCCATCCACCCCACGGAGGTTCATTCCGATGAAGATCTCAAGAATGCTCGGCGCGACGATGGTCGCTGGAGCCCTGGCCACTGGCGGCGCGGCCGCCGGTATCGCCGGCGCGGCGGCGGCGCCTGCGACGACCACAGGCACCACCAATGCAGACAGTACGACGTCAGCTACAGGATCGAGCTCGTCGAGCAACGGCTCGGGCACATCGACAGGCTCGACATCCACCACGCCGACCACGCCCACCAACCCGAGCAAAGCGCCCAGCCCGTCGCAGAAATCGGGTTCGCCCGAAAAACACCCATGCCCCCACATGGGCTCAAGCTCGGGATCGAGTGGCAGCGCTGGCAGCGCGTATGCCGGACCTGGGCCGGGCGGCGGCCCGGGCGTCAGCTACCAGTAGCCGCCGGCTGGCCGGCCGCGTGTGGGCCGAGCGCATGCTCGAATCACACGCGTGCCGGTCGGCGCCACCGACGGCGATCTGGTGAGCCTGCAAGCCAGATTCGAGCGCGCGTGGGGAGCCGAAAACGTCTGTCCATGGTGCCAAGGACCGGTAACAGTCCACGTCGGGCGCGTCGAGGCATTCTATGTGCAGGGAAACTCGCTACAGCTCCCGGCCCATGCGGCCCGCCTAACCGTCGCCGACGGTCGCGACGGCGGACCCCCCGATGACCTGACCGAGCCGACCGAGCCGAGCACGTCCTGGCTGTGCCGCGACGATCTCGACCGCGACCGCATGCTCGACATGGAGGAGCGCGTGCGGCCAGTCAGACAACGGGCGTTTGTGATCATCGCGCTCGCGCTGGTTGCGACCGGTCCGTGGCTGGGTTGGTGGCCGGTGCTGTTCTTGATCCCCGGCTCGCTGGCCTTCGCTGCAGCCGACAAGTTGATGCCGCGGATGGCGCGGCCGGAGTACATGATGTTCACCTCTTGGGTGGGCAGCGGGTGTGTGATCGCGGGCGCGGTCGCGCTCAACGGAGGCCCCACCGTGCCGACGCTGTCGTGGCTTGCGATCCCGATCATCACGCTGAGCTCGCGCTTTTCGATGCGCGGCGTGGTGGCGGGCGTGGCGATCAACATCGTGCTCGTGCTCATGGTTGCGTTCGGCGTAAACGCGCACTCGGTCATCGATAATCCGACGCTCGTCATTGCCCCGATGGCGCTGATCCTGTGCGTGGCCGTCCTGTCGACCCCGCTGATGCGCTCTGACATCCAGCACCGCAGCGACGCCGTCGTCGACCAGCTCACCGGCATGCTCAACCGCAAGGCCCTCGACACACGCGTCGTCGAGCTCGCCCAGCAGTCGGAGGTGACCGGCGAGCCGATCGGCGTGATCGTCGGCGATCTCGACCACTTCAAGTTGATCAACGACACCCATGGCCATGCCGTCGGCGACGTTGTCCTCAAGGAGGTCGCCTATCTGCTGCGCAAGCAGCTGCGGGCGTTCGACTTGGCCTACCGCATCGGCGGCGAGGAGTTCCTGATCCTCCTGCCCGGGTCGGACATCGACCGCTCGAGGGAGCTGGCCGAGCGGCTGCGCGAGGCCGTGTCCGCGGAGCGCGTGGCCGGCGATATCTCGATCACGATGAGCCTTGGCGTGAGCGCGTCGAACCCCAGTCAGAGGTTTGCCTACGATGCCGTCTTCACGCAGGCTGACGGGGCGCTGTATGAGGCCAAGCGCAATGGCCGCGATCAGGTCCAGGTTGCGCGCCCGGAAGCGGTCCTTGTGCTTGCCTGACACAGTGACCTGCCGAGCCTGGTCTCACACCAGCGGGCGCAGCCGGCCGAGCACGACGACGCTTACAGCTCGATCACGCTGCGGATGCCGTCCTGAGCCTCCATCAGCTCAAAGCCGCGGTTGACGTCGTCCAAGGCGATGCGGTGGGAAATGAACGGGTCGACGTCGATGTCGCCGTCCAGGTAGCGGCGTACGAGCGCAGGCACGTCGTCACGCCCCTTCAGCCCGCCAAAGGACGAGCCGCACACGCGCCGCCCGGTGATCAGCAGGCGCGGCACGACGTCCAGTGTCTCCCCACGCCCGGCCACCCCGCACACCGTGCACAGGCCCCACCCCATGCGCGCGGCCTCAAGCGCCTGGCGCATCACAGCCACGCTGCCGGTCGCCTCGAACGTGTAGTCCGCGCCGAAGCCATCCGTCAT
Source organism: uncultured Solirubrobacteraceae bacterium (assembly GCA_963734225.1). Classification (GTDB taxonomy): domain Bacteria; phylum Actinomycetota; class Thermoleophilia; order Solirubrobacterales; family Solirubrobacteraceae; genus Palsa-744. The sequence goes on along the minus strand of CAVTGI010000017.1, from coordinate 201,108 downwards.
GTCGACGATCTGCTGCACGGCGTCCTCGCCGCCCACCATCACGTCAGTGGCACCCTGGCCGCGCGCGAGCTCCAGGCGCTCGGGCGCCAGGTCCACGCAGACGATCCGCTCGGCGCCCTGCAGGCGACAGCCCGCAACCGCGCCCAGGCCAACCATGCCCGCGCCGAACACCACGCACGTCGATCCCGCTGTGACGGCCGCCGTCTTCATCGCCGCGCCCAGCCCCGTCGACAGACCGCACGCGAATAGGCACGCGCGATCCAGCGGCGCCTCGGGGGCGATCCGCGCGAGGGCGATCTCGGGCATCACCGTGTACTGCGCGAACGTGGACGTTCCCATGAAGTGGCGCAGCTGCTCGCCCTCGCGCGACAGGCGTGTGCTGCCGTCGGGCAGGTAGCCAAGGTTCTGCTGCTCGCGGATCGCCAGGCATAGGTTGGTCTGGGGGCTGGCGCAGTGCACGCACTCGCCGCACTGGGGCGAGAACAGCGTCACAACGTGGTCGCCCTCGCGTACCAGCGACACATCTTCGCCGCAGCGCTCGACCACGCCCGCGCCCTCGTGTCCCAGGACGGTCGGCGCATAGCCCGAGGGGTCGACCCCGGAGGCGGTGTACATGTCGGTGTGGCATACGCCGCACGCAACCAGGCGCACGAGCACCTCGCCCGGCCCGGGGTCCGCCAGCTCGACCTCCTGCACGACGAGCGGCTTTGCGAACTCCTCGAGGACGGCCGCGCGAATCTTCATCGGCCGGCTGCGCTTGTGCTCATGCCGATGCGCGGGCCAGCAGTCGCTCCTCGCCCGTGAGCGTCTGACTGGTGGCAGAGAGGATCTCGACGTCGGTCAGCTCGCCGGGCGCTGCAAGGCCCGTGAAGTTGACCGCCTTGTTATGGCGCGTGCGTCCGCGCAGGCGCTCGGGGTCGGTGCGCGAGGGTCCTTCCACGAGGACCTCCACGGTGCGGCCCACGAAGCGCTGCGCTCGCTCGCGCGCCTTTTCCTGAACGAGGTCCACCAACCGTTGCATCCGCTCCACCTTGACCGGGTGCGCCACCAAGCCGTCGGCGAGCGTCGCCGCCTCGGTGCCGCGCCGAGGCGAGAAGATGAACGTGAACGCGCTGTCGTAGCCAACCTGGTCGACCACTTCGAGCGTCTGCTCGAAATCCTGCTCGGTCTCCCCAGGGAACCCCACGATGATGTCGGTCGTCAGCGCCGCGTCGGGCACGTGCTCACGGATCAGCGCCACGCGATCCAGGTAGCGCTCGCGATCGTAGGTGCGGCGCATCGCCTTGAGGATGCGGCTTGATCCCGACTGCAGCGGCAGGTGGATGTGCTCGCATACGCTCGCCAGCTGCGCGTGCGCGCGGATCACATCCTCGCGCATGTCCTTCGGGTGCGGGCTCGTGTAGCGGATGCGATCGAGGCCGTCGATCGCATCAAGGCGTTCGAGCAGCGCGGCGAAGCTCTCGCGTTGCGGGCGCTCGCCCACGCGTGGGCGCGCCGCCGGCAGGTCGCGACCGTAGGAATTGACGTTCTGGCCCAGCAGCGTCACCTCGCGCACTCCGTCGGCCACCATCGCGCGTACCTCCGCCTCCAACTCGTCCGGCGACCTGCTCACCTCGCGCCCGCGCGTCGAGGGCACGATGCAGTACGAGCACGCGCAGTTGCAGCCCACGCTGATCTGCACCCAGCCCTGGAATGGACGCTCACGCCGGGAAGGCAGATGACCGGTAAAGCCCTCAAACTCGAAGTACCCCTGGGCGGTCAGCGAATCGCTTGTCAAGAACTCCGCCAGCTTGTGCACCTGGCCCGGTCCGAAGGCCACGTCCACGAACGGAAAGCGCTCGAAAACCTCATCCTTGACCGACTGCGCCCAGCAGCCGCCGACGCCCACCACGCGGTCTGGGCGCTCGCGCTTCAGCCGCTTGGCCTCGCCCAGATGCGCGATGAAGCGGCTGTCGGCCGTCTCGCGGATCGAGCACGTGTTGAACAGGATCAGGTCCGCCTCGCCACGCTCGCTCGCCTCCGCGTAGCCCAACGACTCCAGCATCCCCTTCATGCGCTCGGAGTCGTGCTCGTTCATTTGGCAGCCGAACGTGGTCAGGTGGTAACGGCGCATGGCCACAAGCGTAGCTTGGCTCGTCGGCACCGAGGCGCCGCGGAAAGCTCGGCAGCACGGCGCCGCTTATCGGGATCACCTGGCCTCGGTAGAGCACGAGAGCACGCCACGGGTCAGCTCAGGCCCAGGGTGATGAGGTGATGCGGGAGCCCTGGTTCGTGAATGAACCCGTCGCCCACAACTGTGAATCCCAGGCGAGTGTAGAAACCGAGCGCTGTGTCCCTCCCGTTGGCCCAGAGTATTCGCATGTTCTTCTCCCGGAGTTCTCGGACGACGTGGTCAAGGAGCTCACGCCCGATGCCGTGGCCGTGCATTGCCGGCTCCACCGCCATGAAGCGCAGCTGCACGGCGGGAACGTCCGTCGCCAACGGGCTTGAATGCGGATAGAAGCTTGCGACACCCGCGAGTGTGCCCGAGCACCGGGCTCCCAAATGCCACGCGCCGGGTTGGTCATCGTCAGGGACATGCGCCGCGGCGAAGTCTCCATCACGGAGTACCCGCGCTCGGAGGTCGTAGGTGTCAGCGGCGGGGATATGCTGAATCTCGACGACGGACATGGGGCCATTCTGACGCGGTTCGCGCCCCGTTCGATGCCCGGCGACAACCCCGGGCGCTGTCGAGATTCGTCCGGAGCGGCACCGTCACACTCTGTTCGCCGCGCGCTCGCAATGCCGTGTAAGCATCAGCCTCGTGACAGCACAGCGCCGCATCGCCCGGTCACATCTAGGCGGTTGACTGCGCCTCGACGAGAGCGGCAGCCCGCGCCTCGAACGCACCGAAGCCCTGCTCGCGCGAGAGGTCAAGCGCACGGGCGGCGTGCTCGCGTACTCGAGTAGCATCGCCTCGTCCGGTGAGCGCCTGCGCCCAGCCCAAATGGGCGCGGGCTGCCCACAGCAACAGGCCGTTGGTCTCCTGGAAGTCGCACGCGAACGCCAAGTGCTGATCGGCCTGCTCGTGCTCCCCCATGCAGGCGGCGAGCAGGCCCAGCCACATGCGGGCGTGTCCGTAGCCGATGGTGCCGTTCCAGATGATCTGGTCGGCCCACGGCTCGATGTGCTCGTACAGGATCGAGGCGGGGCCTGAGCTGTCTGTCAACACGGCGGCCTCGGCATACAGCGCCAGCGCGGTCAACGTGGCCGTGTCCGGCGCGATGTGCTCGAAGCGGTCACTCGCGGCCTGCTCGAGGATCTTCGCGGCCTCGACTCCTCGATCGAGATAGCAAAGGGTCACTGCCAGTCCGGCTTGCCAGGCCGCGATCGCGGGATAGGCGCTCACGCTCTGCTCCATCATCTCGATGATCTCGCCACTGCGGCCTTGGCAGATACGCGCTTGTTGCAGCGCGGCGGCGTAGGCAAGGACGGCGTCGGGTTGTCCGGCCTCCTGCCCGATCCGCAGCGCGCTCTCGAACAGCCGCTCGCCGGCGACCAGATCGCCGCACATGAGCTTCACGCCGGCCGTGCTGAATGTGGCGAACCACTTGAGCGTTGGCTGATCGAGCTCGTGCGCGATCAGCTGCAGCTGCTCGAGTGCGAGCTTCGCGCGCTCGAGGTCCCCCCGTTCGACGCAGGTGTGGAAGTCCATGTTGTGCGCCGAGAATTGGAGTGCAGGATCACCCACCTCGGCGGCGCGGCCAACGAGCTCCTCGACAAGACCGATTCGCCAGGCGAGCGTATCCGGTGCTCGGATCGTTTCAACTACGTTCCCGAGGACTTCGGCGAGCGTCCTCGCGTCGTCCGTGGCACGAGCCAGCGAGATCGCCTCCTCGGCAAACGCACGACGCATGTCAAAGTCCGGGTCCCACTGGAGTTCCAGCGCCTTGAGCGCGAGCAGTCGCGCGCGGCGCGCGTGATTCGGCGGGTCGTCGAGCTCGATCGCCCGCTCGATCGCCGCAAGCCGTTCGGTGTCGATCTCACCGAACGTGCTTGAGACCCCCCCTCCGCGGTTGTTCGCCAGTGCCGCTCGCGCGGCGAGCTCGGCGTCGGCCATGGCTGAGGCGATCCGCGAGGCCTCGAGCAGCGTCTCACGGTAAGCGGCCTCGCCACTCTGGAGCTGCGCCTCCCCGAGCCCGATCAGCGCCTCACAACGCTCGCTGCTCTCGACATCGCCGATCAGCTCGACAGCGTCGGTGAACAGTTTCACGGCCTCGGCCGGCGCGAGGCTCTGAAGGGCGCGCTGTCCGGCCCTGAGCGCGTAGTTCGCAGCCTTGGCCTTATCGACCGAGACGGCCGCCAGGCGCCAGTGAAGCGCGAGCTCTGCCAGGTGCTCGCCCGGGTCCCCGCCGTAGAGGTCCTCGAGCGCTTGGGCCACGCGCTGGTGCATTCGCGCCCGGCGGGTCGCACCAAGGCCCTCATACAGCGTCTGGTTGATGAGCGCGTGGGCGAACCGAAACCGCCCGACCCGCTCGCTGGACTCAGCCAGCAGCGACGCGGCGACCGCCACCTCGAGGTGGTCGAGCAGCAAGCTCTCGTCGAGATCGAGGATCGACTCGAGCAGCTCCAGGTCAAACGAACGGCCGATCACCGCTGCGAGCCTCAGGACCTCGAGCGCCTCATCGCCCAGGCGCTCCACGCGCCGCTCGATCACCTCGCGCACGCTCTCGGGCAGCGCCACACCTGCGGAGCGATCGACGCTCCAGCGCCCGCTGGCCTCGTCGAAGGCCAGTCCCCCGGACTCCCAAAGGCCGCGCAGGATCTCTCCCACGAAGAATGGGTTGCCGTCGGTCTCGGCGGCGATCTCCTTCGCCAGCTGAAGGATGTCCTCGTCGAGCTCGTACCCGGCCACGACGGTCATGATCTGGGCCACCTCGTCGGCGTCGAGGCCGTGCAGCGCGAGGCGCTGAACACCCTCGATGGACCGCAGGTCGGCCAGCACCGCGGTGAGCGGGTGATCCTTGCCGAGGTCTGAGTCGCGGTAGGTGGCGATCACCTGAAACGCGCCCTGCTCGACGGTTCGCACGACGTGCTTGAGAAGCGCCACCGACTGCCCGTCGGCCCAGTGCAGGTCGTCTAGCACCAGACACACCGGCACGCTCTGCGCTACCTCCTCGAGCAGTCCCGCGACGGCCGAAAACAGCAGGTAACGCTCGGTCTCGGGGTCAGATGTCTGGGGCGCGGGCAAGTCCGCCACGCGCCGCTCCAGGTTTCGAGCCAGTCGGCCGAGCTCGCCCTTGTGCCGCTCTACGAGGCGGTACAGCACGTCTTCCGGCGCGTGCTCGACAAGCTGCGAGCAGACCTCGATCCACGGCTCATACGGCACCGCCAGCTCTTCAGAGCAAGCGCCCCAGCACACGGCGAAGCTCTCGGCGTGGGCGCGGTGGGCACCGTAGCTTGAAAGCCTCGTCTTGCCGATCCCCGGCTCGCCGGAGAGCAGGACCACCTGGCGCGCCCCGTCGCGGGCGAGGACCATCGCCTCCTCGATCGCTGCGCGCTCCTCGACGCGACCTACGTAAGAGACGGGGGGAACCGAGCGAAGTACCGCTGGCAGCGGCCAGCCGCCAGCCACGGAAGCCTCCTCGCCGAGCGGAGCCCAGGAGACCGAGAACGCCTCCACCGGCTCGGGGAGGCCCTTCAGCTCCAGCAGTCCGGCCGACACGAACTCGACACCCTCACAGCGCCCCGCGAGCGTCTTGACGAGTGCCGAGATCAGAATCCCATCGGCAGGGGCCTGCGCGCACAGTCGCGCCGCCTCGACCGTGGGCATCCCGAAATAATCCCCGTCCTTGACGGTCGACTCGCCCGCACCCAAGCCGATCCGCACATGCAGTCCCTGCTCGGCCTGACCGTAGCGACGCTCGAACAACTGCTGCATCGCCACCGCACAGTTCACCGCGCCAGAGGCCGAGCCGAACGCGACCATCAAGCCGTCGCCCAGGTTCTTGACCTCCTGCCCGCCGGTTGAGGCGATCGCCTGGCGCAACAACCCGAAGTGCTCCTCGCGCAGCTCATCCGCGCGCACTGGGCCGACAGAAGTCGCCAGCCGAGTCGAGCCGACCAAGTCGGTCAGCAGGATCGTCGCAAGCTCAACCAACTCCGACACCACGGCCCCCATAGGACAAAGACTCCCGAGCAAGAGAGCGTAAAGCAGTTCTCAGCAGCAGGCCGATGCCGGCCCACCTGTGCCCCGAAGGGGTGCTAGGCGGCGACTACAGCCGGTTCGCTGGCTATCGGCCGCGTCTTGCGCTCGCGTGGCGCCGGGGCCTCCTCCTGCGACTCAGTCGACGGCGTCAACCCGGTCGTCTCGCGGTCGATCGGCGTCACCAGGTCCGTTCCGATGCCCAACGCCTTGTAGATCTTCTCTTCGATCTCCTTGGCCACCGCCGGGTTCTCGTCGAGGTACGCCTTGGCGTTGCCGCGTCCCTGGCCGAGGCGGTCGTTGCCGTAGGAGAAGAACGAGCCCGACTTGGACACGATGTTGTGCTCCAAGCCCAGGTCGATCAGGCAGCCCGACGTGGAGATGCCTTTGCCGAACTCGATGTCGAACTCGGCCTGGCGAAACGGCGCGGCCACCTTGTTCTTGACGACCTTCACGCGCACGCGGTTGCCGACCGCCTCCGTACCGTCCTTGAGTGTCTCTATGCGCCGGATATCCAGGCGCTGGGAGGCGTAGAACTTCAGCGCGCGGCCGCCCGGCTGGGTCTCCGGGGAGCCGAACATCACACCCACCTTTTCGCGGATCTGGTTGGTGAGGATGCACAGCGTCTGGGTGCGGTTGAGGTTGCCCGCGAGCTTGCGCATCGCCTGGGACATCATGCGCGCCTGCGAGCCCACCGTCTGGTCGCCCATCTGCCCCTCAAGCTCTACCCGGGGAGTCAGCGCAGCCACCGAGTCGATCGCCACCACGTCCACCGCGCCCGAGCGCACGAGCATGTCCGCGATCTCCAGCGCCTGCTCGCCGTAGTCGGGCTGGGAGACGAGCAGCTCGTCGATGTCGACTCCAATCTCCTTGGCATAGAGAGGGTCCATCGCGTGCTCGGCGTCGATGAACGCGCACACCCCGCCGAGTTTCTGCGCCTCGGCCAGCACGTGGTAGATCATCGTCGTCTTGCCCGAAGACTCCGGGCCGAAAACCTCGACGATGCGTCCGCGCGGGACGCCGCCGATGCCGAGCGCCAGGTCGAGCGAGAGCGCCCCCGTGGGAATGGCATCGCAGCGCACCTGAGCGCCCTCGTCGCCCATGCGCATGACACTGCCCTTGCCGAACTCGCGCTCGATCTGCGTGAGCGCACCCTGAAGCGCGGCGTCGCGCGCCTTGGCTGCCTTCTCCTGGTCGGTCACGGGCATGTCTGCGCCTCCTACGTTCGAGATGAAGCAGGCAAGCTAGACCACGGTTCGGATGGAACAGCTGTTCGCACCGTCTCAGCTTTTGTCCAGAAACCGTCCACCTGCTCCTGCGGACACAAGACGCCGACGATGACTAATACGTCTCGCGCTACGCCCACGACGCTCAGGAGATCCCCTTGCCCGCCAGCTCGTCCATCCGCCCATCCTCCCTGCTCGCCCTCGCGCTTGCACTGGTGGCGCTGGTGGCGCTGCCCGCGAGAACGCTGGCGCAGACGCACAAGGTCGGCTGCCGCCCCCCGGCGAGCGCGACCGCCCAACACAAGCATGGTGCCCCGGTATGTGTGCCGAGCAAGCACTCGGCGACCGCCAAGAAAGACGCCAAGAGCAAGTCCAAGGCGTCGTCTAAGAGTCGCCGGCATGGCCACGCTCGCCGTGTCAGACGACACGCTCGTCGGCGTAGGACCGGCAAGCAAGGCTCGGCCACGACGAGAAGCCTGGCCACGCCCGTTTGCGAAGACGGAAGCACGCCGGCGTCCGCCGCCAGCGGGTCCTTCACATGCGACGACGGCTCCGAACCGGCATGCGAAGACGGAGCGACCCCGGTACTCGCCAAGGGAGGCTCGACGCTCCTGTGCGCCGCCACGGTCGGCGCCGGGCGCGAATCGGGCTCAGCGCTGGTCTGCCAAGACGGCAGCCTCCCGATCGTGGGCGCGGACGGCTCCTATACCTGCGACGACGGCTCCGAACCGGAATGCGAAGAAGGCAGCGACCCGGTCCTCTCCAGCAACGGAGCGACGATCGTCTGTCAACTCGCCTCAGGCAGCGAAGCCGAAGGCTGAAGGGCCCACGGCACGATAGATGGTGGGTTGAGGCGACCGGGCCGTGGATCGCAGACGCCGCACGCGAGCGCAGGCGTGCTGGTGGCACGTCGAGCATCGTGGGTGGCGTATGAGGCCGCGGAACGGCCGCCTCAACCCCGGCAGATATCGGGTCGTGGGCCTTAGAGGCCCAAGGCCGTGTCGTAAGCGCGGGCGCAAGCCGCCGATTCGGCGAGCTGGCAGGTCGCAAGCGCCTCGTATTCGGCGCCGGTGGGCGCAAGCCGGGAGCGGTACAGAGCGAGCACGTCGGGCGTGAAGCTCAGCCGCGGCGTCGCCGGCAGCAGGTCGTGCGCACCGGCAATCATGTCGCGCACGCGTGCCACGGTGACATGGGCCCTGAAGCGTCGCCGCTCCGGCTCCCAACCGCTCGCGCTGGCGAGCGCATCGACGAGCGACCGCTGCACGCGGTCGAGGCGCCCGTCGCGGTCGCCGATCTCGACTGCCAGCGAGCGCGGACGCCTGGGCGGCAGCCACAGCGGCGCCCCCACCGACAGCTCCCCCACGGGCTCGGCGCAGGCAGCCAGCACTTCCGACAGCGCGTCGATCTCGGTCACCGGGCGGTTGCCCAAAAAGCACAGTGTCAGGTGCAGCGAGCGCGCCTCCAACACGCGCATCGGCCGGCCGGCGTGTCGCGCGGTCGGCCGTGCGCCCGATCCGCTGGCCACCGAGCGCGCCCATGCAGCAAGCTCCTCGCACACCTCCTGCGGCGGATCGAGAGCGACGAACAGACGGGCTGTGGCACCGCGGGACATCCCTGTCACGATGCTAGCGCCAGGGTCGTAGCGTGTTCGACATACGACAACAATCGAGGCCGGCCCCCGGTGGTACGAGATTGCTCGTCAGGCCCCGCCAAGCGCCCTGCGGAGCAGGTGCATCGCCACGGTGGTCGCGCGCTCGCGCACGTCGGCGCGACCGCCGGGCAGGTTGACAGAACGCGTCAGGGACTCCTGGTCGTCCACGGACACAGTCAGCCAGACCAGGCCCACGGGCTTCTCCTCGCTGCCGCCGCCAGGACCGGCCACGCCGGTGATCCCCACGCCCACATCCGCGCCCAGGCGCGTGCGCGCGCCCTCGGCCAGGGCGGCGGCGACCTCGCCCGACACCGCGCCGTGGCGCTCGATCAGGTCGGGCGGCACGCCGGCCTGACTCGTCTTGGCCTCGTTGGAGTAGGCCACGATGCCGCCGAGCACATAGTCGGAAGCGCCCGGCAGATCGGTCAGGCGGGCGGCCAGCAGACCGCCAGTGCACGACTCGGCCGTGGCGATCGTCCGCCGCGCGATTGATTTGACGGGTGGGTGGGATCCGGGTGGGTGGGATCCCATCAGAAGCGCCGCGACCTGCTCGTCGACCGTGCTGCCGTCGTCTGAGAACAGCGTGTCGCGGTGGCGCTGCCTGACGACCCCCTCGAACGCCTCATAGACGTCCTCCACGTCGGGCTGATAGCGGGTGACCACCTCGACCTCGCCGCGTTTCAGGCAGGTCGTGACCTCCAAGCGGCCCAGCTCCACCCCCTCGCGCTCGGCCGTACGCAGCGTCTCTGCGATCTCCGACTCGGGGATGCCGAACAAGCGCAGGGTGCGGCGGCGATAGACGGTCGCACCCGCCAGCGCATCGCTCAACGCGCCATCCGCCAACGCCCGTTCGAACATCGGCCGCAGCTCGCGCGGTGGCCCGGGCAAGACGACCACCGTGGGTCCTTCAGCGGATCGCCCGTCGTCGGCGACCGGCGCCACTACCAGGCCGGGTGCCGTGCCCACGGGCTCGAGCACCGTCGACCCCTGCGGGATGGTCGCCTGCTTGCGGTTGGCCTGGTCGATCGCCGCCGGATCGATGTTGGGGAAGCGTTTGAGCAGCGGCGCCACGATCGTTGCGATCCGCTGTGCCAGCGCGTCGTCGAGCACCATCGGACGGCCCTGGAAAGAGCCCACGACCTCTGCCGTCAGGTCGTCCGCGGTCGGCCCCAGGCCGCCGCTTGTCAGCACTACAGTCATCCCCTGCGCGGCCATGAAGCGAAGCGCCGCGTCCATGTCCTGGGGACGGTCGCCCACGATCGTCGTGTAGCCCACGTCCACCCCCAGATCGGCCAGGCGTTCGGACAGCCACGGCCCGTTGCGGTCGGTCACTCTGCCTGTGAGCACCTCGGTGCCGGTCACCACGATGCCCGCCCGAGCCTTGGCGTGACGCTCGGTGGCGCTCGCGCCGCCCTGCCCGACGCTGGAGGTCTGCGGGCTCACTGGCAGGTGGGCAGTTCGCCCGGCGCCAGCGACTGACGGCCGCGCGCCTTGGTCAGCGAATAGCCGATCGCCTGGCTGGACGGCGCGACCGTCCGCGGCCGTCCGTCTATATACATCGTCACCGCGCTGTTACCCAGTGTGATCTCAAAGCGCTTGGCGTGGTAGGTAGGCGTGCTTTCGCCCGCCGCAAGCTCGGTGCCCGGGATCAGCTTGCGTCCGCCGTCGCCAATCAGGCACACGTACACCAGAGAGCTGGCCTTCAGCGACAGCGCGACGATGTCCGCGGAGGCGCTCCCAGCCGCCGGCGCGCTGTGGTGGGCGGTCCTCGTTCCATGCCTGCGGACGGTGGTGGAGACCGCGCTCGTGGTCGGAGTGGTTGTGCCCGACCCGCCGCCTCCCGCGATCAGCAGGATGACCAGCGCCACGATCACGACGCCGATCACGCCGACGGCGATCAGAAACCCACGCGATGAGCTCTGCTCGGAGCCTGGGCGCCCTGCTGTGCGGGCGCGACCCGGGCGCGCGGGACCTGACGAGCGCGGGCGCCCGGGACGATGGGGCGTGGAGACGATCGGCTCCAGGGGGGACTCGCCCGGGCCCTCGTGATTGAGCCGGTACTCCTCGACGAGGGACTTGGCGTCGAGTCCCAGCGCCTGGGCGTAGGTGCGCAGAAAGCTCTTGACGAACGTGGGACCCGGCAGCAGCCCCCACTCTTCATTCTCCAGCGCGCGCAGGTACTTGGCCCGGATCTTGGTCTGGGCCTCGATCTCTGACACGTCGATGTGTGCGCGCATGCGCGCCTCGCGCAGCGTTGCTCCGATCTCCGGCACTTGCGGGAGGTTAATCGCTTATTGCGGGCGTGGCGGGCTCGGAGCCCACCGCCTGCGCCGAGCGCGACTCCAATCCGGCCAACACGCGCGGAAGGTCGGCCTCGGTGATCAGCACCTGGCGTGGCTTTGAGCCCTCATAGCCGGAGATCACGCCGCGGCGCTCGAGCATGTCGATCATGCGTCCCGCGCGCGTGTAGCCCAGGCGCAGGCGGCGCTGGAGCATCGACGTGGACGCGGTCTGCATTTCTGCCACAAGGCGGATCGCGTCGGTCAGCAGCGGGTCCTCGTCGGGGTCGAACCCGTCGGGAGCGCCCTCCGGAGTCTCGGGCTCGACCTCCTCGAGCAACTCCTCGCGCAGCTCGGGCTCGCCCTGACGGCGCCACAGGTCCGTCAGCTTGGCGATCTGCGGCTCATCGATGTAGGCGCCCTGGATGCGCTGCAGGCGCGAGCTTCCCACGGGGCTGAACAGCATGTCGCCCTGGCCCAGCAGCGACTCTGCGCCGTTCTGGTCGAGGATCACGCGCGAGTCCGTCTGCGAGGACACCGCGAAGGCAATACGCGACGGCACGTTGGCCTTGATCATGCCCGTGATCACGTCCACACGCGGGCTCTGGGTGGCGAGCACCAGATGGATGCCCACCGCGCGCGCCTTCTGGGCCAGGCGGATGATCGAGTCCTCCACGTCCGCCGGCGCCACCATCATCAGATCCGCGAGCTCGTCGATCACGCACAAGATGTAGGGCAGCGGCGCTTCGCCGCGCTTGGCGCGGGACGCGTTGAGCTCGACCAGGCCGCGCGTGCGCGCCAACGACATGATCCCGTAGCGCTGCTCCATCTCCTTGACGAGGTTCTGCAGCGCGTTGGCGGCCATCCGCGGGCTGGTGATCACGGGCGTGAGCAGATGCGGGATCGACTCATAGTGGTTGAGCTCCACCTGCTTGGGGTCGACCAGCACCAGGCGCACCTCGTGCGGCGTCGCGCGCAGCAGCACGCTCGAGAGCATCGCGTTGATCGCGCCCGACTTGCCCGCACCGGTCGTGCCCGCCACGAGGATGTGGGGCATCTTGGCCAGGTCCGCGCCGATCGCCTTGCCGGCCACGTCCTTGCCCAGCCACACCGTCAGCGGCGACCAATCCTTCGGCGGGTCCTGGAAGACGTCGCCGAGCTTGACGATCCGCCGCTTGGCGTTGGGCACCTCAACACCCACCGCCTGCTTGCCCGGGATCGGCGCGAGGATGCGGATGTCGGTGGCGGCCAGCGCGTAGGCGAGGTCATCCTTGAGCTGGGCCACCTTGGCGACCTTCGTGCCCGGCGCCAAGCGCAGCTCATAGCGGGTGATGTGCGGCCCGGCCACCGTGCCGATCACCTTGGCCTCCACGCCGAAGTGCCCCAGTGCCTCCACCAGGCTCGCCGCGATGCGCTCCTGCCCGGCGGTGTCCGGGCGCGACTGCTCGTTGGTCGAGCGGCTCAGCAGCCTGCGGGCGTCCGGCAGTTCCCAGACGAAGTCCGGGTCGTCGGTCACCGCGCCGCGCAGCCTGCCCTGCGGGGTCAGGGGATGGGCGGGGTCCGAATCCGCTCGGGCCACGCCCGACAGCTCCTCATCCTCGCCACCGCCGTCCTGTGACTCCTCGTCGTCGGGCGTGCCTGAGTCGACCGCTTCGCGACTACCGCCGCGATCGTCCTCGATCGCCTCATCATCATTTTCGTCGTCCTCTGCGTCCCATACACGCGAGGGCGCCTCCACGTGCGTGGCGCGCACGATCAGCTCGTCGGGCGCCGGCTCGGGGGGACCCGTGATGGGCAGCCTGGCCGCGTCCTCGTCGCCATCGATCTCGACGAGGGGCTCGCGGGCAGTGCCCTGCCGACGCGACGCGGGCTCGCGCTCGCCCAGCCGGCGCACCATCCTGCTGGTGTCGACCAGCCCGCTGCCCGTCGCCCGGATCACGCTCGCCAGCGACGCGCCCGTCAGCAGGATCACGCCGGTGAGCATCAGGAAGACCACCAGGATGTCCACGCCCACGTCCTGGAAGAGCCGATGTGCCAACTGGTAGATCGCCTCGCCGACCACACCACCGTGAGACTGAAGGTGTGCAGAGCTCCACGCGCCCGACGGCAACGACCCTGTCCCTGCCGGCAACGACCCGATCGCGCCCCTGCCCGTCGTCCCGCGCTCGCCCGAGCTCACGCCCAGCGTGCCCGCCGCCAGGGCCAGCGTAACCGAGGCGAACACGCACAGCGCGCCCGCGCGCAGAGGTCGCAGAGCCGGGAGCACCGGACGCAGCAGCAGCGCGCCGCCACCGACCGCGAGCGCCACCGGCGCCAGCGCACGCGCCCTGCCAAGCGTCCAGCCCAGCGCGACCGCCAGCGCATGGCCGGCGCCGCCGCCAGCCGACGTACCCGCCGAGCCGTACAGCACAAAGCCCATGAACACACCCAACGCCACCAATGCCAGACCCAGCACGTCGCGCTGACGCTGGTCGAGCACCGGCAGGCGCGGCATTCCCCGCCCCAGCAGCGACGCCATGCTCAGAGGCACTCGCCTCCTGCGCCGCCCGCGGGGTCGCGCGCGGGCCGAAGTGGGTTTGCCGGGCGATCCTCGACCGGTCGGGGCGCGCCTGCGCGTAGTGGGCATCCTGCGCAACTTCGACGCCAGCCGGCCAGACCCTGCCTACATCGCTCCCTCCGGGCGGCCTTGGCCGTGTCCGATGTGTTCCGTTACGCAGGGTACGTATAACCATGGCTATCGGCGTGTCCTGTGGGCAACTTCTCGCGCGCTTACCCTCGCTTTACAGCATCCCCTATACATAAAGATCATGAACAACGATTTTTCTCGCGCGCCGCGCGTCCTGGTGGTCGAGGATGACGAGGACATCGCCCAGGCCCTGCAGCGCTCGCTGCGCATGGAGGGATATGAGGTGCGCACGGCCGCCGACGGCGAGCAGGCGCTCGAACAGGGCCGCGCGTTTGCCCCCGACCTGGTGATCCTCGACCTCGGCCTGCCCAAGCTCGACGGCGTCGAGGTCGCACGGTCGCTGCGCGCCGACGACGACGTACCGATCCTGATCCTTACCGCGCGCGACGCCCTGGAGTCGCGGGTGGAGGGCCTCGACGCGGGAGCCGACGACTATCTGGTCAAGCCGTTCGAGCGCCAGGAGCTGCTCGCGCGCCTGCGCGCCCTGCTGCGCCGGCGCCCGCCGCGCGGCTCGGCGCCGCTGCGCGTGGGCGACCTGTCGCTGAACGTGGACACCCACGAGGTGAGCAGGGGCGAGCGCACGATCGACCTGACCCAGCGCGAGTTCGAGCTGCTCGAGTACCTGATGCGCAACGAGCGCATCGTCATCTCCCGCCAGCGCCTGCTCGACGAGGTGTGGGGCTATGACCCGTTCTCGACCACCAACACGATCGAGGTGTTCGTCTCGAACGTGCGCCGCAAGCTCGAGGCCGACGGCGAGCCGCGCCTGCTGCACACGATCAGGGGAGCCGGCTACGTCCTTCGAGCGTAGGGAGCGCAGGCCGCTGGGCGCCGCTTGGGGCGCGGGATCGTCGCGGCTGTCGGCGAGCTTTGACCGCCTGCCCATCCGCGTGCGCCTGGCCGGCGTATCGGCGCTGCTGACGTTCGTGATCCTGTGCGCCTTCGCTGTGGCGATCGGCTCACTGACGGTGGAGCGAGTCCGCTCGGACTTCAACCGCGAGGTGCTCGACACCGCCAACCAGCTGCCCTCCGAGCTGAAGATCAGCGTCTACCCGTTCGAAGTCAAGACGCCGCTGAGCGACTTCGCCTCCAAGGCCGATCATTCGGTCATCAGGATCCTCACGCTTGGTGGCACCGTGATCGCGCAGTCGCCCGCAAAGGCGCCGTCGCTCGGCCCGCCCCAGGCAAGCGCGCTGACGATCCACAACTACCGCGTGCTCAGCCGACGCGTGTTCGTGTTGGGGGCAGACGGCGAACCGGTCGGACAGCTGATTATCCAGTACGGGCGCGAAGTGTCCGAGACCGAGGCCACGGTCAAGCGCGTCGAGCTGTTCCTGCTGCTCGGCGTGCTCGCCGGCAGCGGCCTGGCCCTGCTGGCCGGCATGTCGATCGCCCGCAGGGCGATGGCGCCGATCGCCACGCTGACCAGCACCGCCGCCGAGATCGCCCGCACCCGCGACCCGTCGCGCAGCGTCCCCGTGCCGCCGGCCGACGACGAGGTTGCAGAGCTCGCGCGCACCGTCGGAGGCATGTTGCGCGAGCTCGACGCCGCGCGCGCCGAAACCGAGTCCACATTGGCCCGCCAGCGCCGCTTCGTGGCCGACGCCTCACACGAGCTGCGCACACCGCTGACCAGCGTGCTGGCCAACCTCGAGCTGCTGGCCGAGTCCCTCGACGGCGACGAGGGCGCCGCTGCCCGCTCTGCCTTGCGCTCCTCCCAGCGGATGCGCCGGCTGGTCGCCGACCTGCTGCTGCTCGCGCGCACCGACGCCGGGCGCGTAGTCAAGCGCGAGCGCTGCGACCTGGCGCAGGTCGTCGTCGAGGCCGCCGCCGAGCTTGGCCCGGTCAGCGGCGCGCACGAGATCGCCCTGGACGCGCAGCCTGCCGTTGTGGAGGCCTCCGGCGACGAGCTGCATCGCCTGGCGATCAACCTGATCGAGAACGCGCTGCGCCACACGCCGCCGGGGACCGAGATCCGCGTGTCCACCGCCACACGGGCCGACGGGTTCGCCGAGCTGGTGGTCGCCGACAACGGCCCCGGGGTCCCGCCCGAGATCGCGCCCACCCTGTTCGAGCGCTTCGTCCGCGGCGCCGGCGGGGCACCGAGCCGGGACGGCGCGGTCGGTGGATCCTTCGGCCTGGGCCTGGCGATCGTTCGCGCGGTCGCCGAGTCGCACGGAGGCAGCGTCAGGCTCGAGCCGGTTGAGGGTGGCGGCGCGCGCTTCGTCGTGCGCCTGCCCGCCCTGCCGGTGGAGCAGGCGCAGCCCCCCACGCCACCTACATCCGCGCTCGCCGACCGCGCCGTCTAGCGCGACGCCCTAGACCTCGACGACGACCGGCAAGACCATTGGCCTGCGCTTGAGGCGGTCGTAGACCAGCTTGGCCAGGTCGTCGTGCAGCGCCTGCTGGAGCAGGTCGACCTCGCGGATTTCCTCCCCGGCCGCGCGACGCAGAGAATCGTCGACCGTGGCGCGGATCTCCCCCAGCAGCTCGTCGGCCTGATCGAGGAAGGGCACACCGCGGAAGATCACCTCGGGATCGGCCACCGAGCTGCCGTCCTGCTCGGCGATCGTGACCACCACGATGAAGATGCCGTCCGCGGAGAGCATGCGGCGGTCGCGCAGCGCCACGTCGGCCATGTCGCCGATCTCCACACCGTCCACGAAGATCATGCCCGACTGCTCGTGCGCGCCAAAGCGCGCGCCGCGCTCGTCGATGTCCAGCGGCAGCCCGTTGTCGCCCTGGAAGATGTCGCGCGGCTCGATGCCCACAGCCTCGGCCAGCGCCGCGTGCAGTCGCAGGCGCTTGAAGTCGCCGTGGAAGGGCATCACGAAGCGGGGCTTGACCAGGTTGAGCATCAGCTTGACCTCCTCCGCGTAGCCGTGCCCGGAAGCGTGCACGGGCGCGTCGCGTGGAGTGATCACGTCGCAGCCGATGTGGTAGAGGCGGTCGATCGTCTCGTTGACCGCGCGCTCGTTGCCCGGAATCGGCGTGGCCGAGAAGACCACCGTGTCGCCACCCTTCAGCTCCACCTGCGGATGGTCGCGGTAGGCCATCCGCCGCAGCGCCGACAGGGGCTCGCCCTGCGAGCCGGTCGAGATGATCACCACCCGCTCGTCGGGGAAGTCGCCGATCTCCCGAGGTCCCACGATCAGCCCGTCGGGCACCTCGATGTGACCGAGCGTGCGCCCGATGCCCACGTTCTTGCGCATCGAGCGCCCCACCAGCGCGACCTTTCGATCGAGCGCGTAGGCCGCGTCGACGACCTGCTGGACACGGTGGATGTTCGAGGCGAAGCTCGTCACCACGATGCGCCCCTGACAGCGGGCGAACACCTCCTCCAGGTGCGGGCCCACGACCGACTCCGATGGCGAGAAACCGTCGCGGTCCACGTTGGTCGAGTCCCCGCACAGCAAAAGGACGCCCTCGCGTCCCAGCTCGGCCAGGCGCGAGACGTCCGCGGGCGGGCCGTCCACGGGCGTCTGGTCGAACTTGTAGTCGCCGGTGATCAGCACGACCCCCAGGTCCGTGCCCAGCGCGACAGCGCTGGAGTCGGGGATCGAGTGGGTCATGTGCACGAGCTCCAGCGAGAACGGCCCCAGCTCGAGGGTGTCGCCCGGGTCCACCTCGTTGAGCTCGACGTCGCGCAGCTTGTGCTCGTCGAGCTTGGAGCGCGCCATCGCCAGCGTCAGCGGCCCGCCATACACCGCCGGTCGATGGCTGTCGCCGAGCTCGCGCAGCACCCATGGCAGCGCGCCCAGATGGTCCTCGTGTCCGTGGGTGATCACGATCGCCTCGATGTCGCGGGCGCGCTCGCGCAGGTAGGAGAAGTCGGGCAGCACCAGGTCGATGCCGACCATCTCGGGTGTGGGGAAGCGCAAGCCCACGTCGACCACCACGATGCGCCCGTCGTACTCGACGACGGTCATGTTCTTGCCAATCTCCCCCAGCCCGCCGAGGGGAAGGACGCGCAGCTTGCTGGCCGATCTGCGATCGGTCACGCGGGAGTGCGGGTGAGCAACCCGTGACGTTCGAGCATCGCGCGCACGATCTCGGTCTCTTGCGGGGTGGCCTCGACCATCGGCAGCCGCACGCCGCCGACGTCGTGGCCAAGCATGTTCAGCGCCGCCTTTGTGCAGGTCGGGCTGGACGTGAGGAACAGGGTCTCGTAAACGTCCTGCAGCGACGCGTCGATCTCGGCGCGATGCTCGGGCTCGTCGACCATTCTGCGCATCTCGTTTCCGACGATGTGGCTGGCCACGCAGACTCCGCCCGCTCCGCCGATGTCCAGCGTGCGCGCGAAGGAGGTGTCGTCGCCCGCGTACACGGCCAGGCCGTCGATCAGTGCAAGCTCGGCCGCGTTGGCCTGCTTGACCCCTTCGATCCCGTCGATCTGCGCGAGCTCGGCCAGCAGGTCGGGGCCGATGTTGGTGGCCGTGCGGCTGGGGACGTTGTAGAGGAGGATCGGCTTGTCGGTCGCCGCTGCCACCGCTTCGTAGTGGCGCTTGAGGCCGAGCGGGCTGGGCCTGTTGTAGTAGGGGGTGACCGAGATGATCGCATCGGGGCCCAGCTCGCTCGCGCGTTCTGTCAGGTAGACCGCATGGCGCGTGTCGTTCGTGCCCGTCCCGGCGACGATCGTCTTGCCCGGCGGACGCTCGGCGATCGCCAGCTCGATCAGCCTCAACTGCTCCTCGTCGCTGAGCGTGGCCGCCTCGCCGGTCGTCGCGGCCACCACGAAGCCGTCCGAGCCGTTGTCGGCGAGATGGCGCATGAGCGCCACGAACGACTCCTCGTTGATCTCGCCTTCCGTGTCGAAGGGCGTGACGATCGCCGTCAGAATCGTGCCCAGGTCCCTCATCGTCTGCAGTATCTCACGCGCGTGGCCATTTCATAATCGCTGCTCGACCGCCGATCCGAGCTAGGACTCGCCGAACAGCAGGCTCTCCAGGCCCACGGTCGGCGAGCGCTCCAACGAGCCCACCCGGCGCACCGCCAGCAGCACGCCCGGCATGAACGACTCGCGCCCGATCGTGTCGTGGCGGATGGTCAGCGTCTGTGCGAGATCGCCGAGGATCACCTCCTGGGTGGCCACCAGCCCGGGCAGGCGCACCGAGTGGATCGGCGGCGGCTCGCCGCCGCCGGCCTGCGCCATCAGCTGAGCGGTGAGCGCAGCGGTGCCGCTGGGCGCGTCGAGCTTCGCGTCGTGGTGGAGCTCGACGATCTCCGCCTTGGCCATGTGGCGGGCGGCCTCGGCGGCGAAGCGCATCATCAACACCGCGCCGATCGCGAAGTTGGGCGCGATCAGCACATTCGCGCCGCCGGCCTGCTCGAGCGGCGCGGGATCGAAGCCGGTGGTGCCGATCACCACGTGCACACCCGCGCGCACGCATTGCAGTGCGTTCTCAAGCGCGGTGTCCGGCCGCGTGAAGTCGACGACGACCTCGGGGTCTGCGTCGGCGAGCATGTCTGTCACGCAGACACCGAGCAGCGGATCTGCGCGCCCCACCAGCTCCATGTCCTGCGCGCCCTGCACAGCGGCGCAGACCGTCTGGCCCATGCGCCCAGCGGCGCCGGCAACGCCCACCCTGATCATCACGGCGCTCCGTCGGCGCCGGGCGCCAGCGCCGCTTCGCCGACGGCGCCCGCCGCGACCAGCCCGCCGAGCGGCTCGATCGCGTCGTTGAAGCTGTCCTCGTCGGGACCCACGCCCGCGACCGACAGGCGCTCGAGTGCGAACAGCTCGCCCGCCAGCTCACGCAGCTGCTCGACGCCGACCGCGTCGATGCGCTCGATGATCTCCTCGACCGACAGGATCGGCAGTCCGTTGAGCAGCGATGCGCCCAGGCGGCTCATGCGCGCGCCGGTCGACTCGAGCGCGAGCACCATGCGGCCCTTGAGGTTCTCGCGCGAGCGGATCAGCTCCTGCTCGCTGGCCGGATCATCGACGCAGCGCGTAAGCTCCGTGGCCAGGACCTCCAGCGCCGCGCGCAGATTGTCGGGGCGGGTGCCGACATAGATGCCCACTTCCCCCATCGACGCGTACAGGTTCGAGAAGCAGAACACCGAGTAGGCCAGCCCCCTGCGCTCGCGCACCTCCTGGAACAGCCGCGAGGATGAGGTCCCTCCGAGCACGCCTTCGAGCACGCGCAGGGCAAAGCGGCGCTCGTCGTCGCGGGCCAGCCCAAGGCCTCCCAGGCAGACGTGGTACTGCTCGGTGTCTTTGGCGAGAAAGCGCACACGCCGCTGCAGCTGCGCCGGTGCCAGCTGCCCAGTTCGGGCCGATACCGCGGGCGTCGCGGCCGACAGGCCGGACTCCGGGCGCGACCCCCCCTCCCCGCGCCTGCTCTGAGCTTCGCGGGCCATCGCCACGAGCGCGTCGTGCTCGACCGAGCCGGCCGCCGCGATCACGATGCTGTGAGGGTCGTAGTGGGTGCGGTGATAGTCGCCCAGCTGCTCGCGCGTGGCGGCCGCTATCACCTCTCTGGTGCCGATCACGGGCCTGCCGAGCGGGTGCGAGCCGAAGATCGCGCGGCCGAGCACGTCAAAGACACGGTCCTGCGGGTCGTCTTCGTACATCGCGATCTCCTCCAGCACCACCTCGCGCTCGGTCTCCAGCTCACCGAAACGCGGCCGCCAGACCATGTCGGCCATGACGTCGAAGGCGTCGTCGAGATGCCTGTCGATCACGCGGCTGTATAGCGAGGTGGACTCCTTGTCGGTGCCCGCGTTTATCTCCGCGCCCATCGCGTCGAAGATCTGGTCGATCTCCTCCGAACCGTAGCGCTCGGTGCCGCGAAAGAGCATGTGCTCGAGCAGGTGCGAGATGCCAGCCTCGCTGTCGTGCTCGCCCGCGGAGCCCACGCCGATCCAGAACCCGAGCGCCACCGAGCGCACACTCGGCAAGCGCTCGGTGACCACCCTCAGGCCGTGATCAAGCGTGGTGGTACGGTGCTCGGCTGCCAAGCGCGCTGCCCGGCGTCAGTCGCGGTCGCGACCGTGGCGCGGACGCCCCGAGCCGCGATCGCCGCCTCGGCGCGGTCCGCGATCGGAGCGCTCACGCCCGTTGCTGGACGGCCTGCGGTCGCCGCCGCCCGGGCGCGATCCCGATCCCCCGCCGACCTGCGCGAGCTCCTCGACGGTCTTGCCGGCGATGTCGGGGTCGTCGGTGAGACGCAGGCCGATGCGCCCGCGCTCGCGGTCGACCTCGACCACACGCACGTTGACCTCGTCGCCCTTGTTGAGCACGTCCTCGACGGTCTCCACGCGCTCGCCGGGCGAGACGTTTGAGATGTGCAGCAGGCCGTCGGTGCCCTTGGCGAGCTCGATGAACGCACCGAACGTCGTCGTCTTGACCACTTTGCCGACGTACTCGTCGCCGACCTCGACCTCCTTCATCATCATCCGCACGCGCTCCACGAGCGCGTCGCCGAGCTCGCCCTTGGCGGAGTAGATCAGCACCTGGCCGTCGTCGTTGACGTCGATCTGCGATTCGAACTCCTCCGACAGGCCGCGGATCGTTTCGCCGCCCTTGCCGATCAGCAGGCCGATCTGCGACGGATCGATCTGGATCGTCTGGATGCGCGGCGCGAACTCCGACAGCTGCTCGCGCGGGGTCTTGATCACGTCGGCCATCTTTCCGAGAATGAACGTGCGCGCCTCTTTGGCCTGCGCGAGCGCGTCGCGCAGGATGTCGAATGTGACGCCCGTGATCTTGATGTCCATCTGCAGCGCGGTGATGCCGCGCTCGGTGCCGGCGACCTTGAAGTCCATGTCGCCGAGATGGTCCTCGACGCCGGCGATGTCGGTCAAGACGATGTAGTCGTCGCCCTCTTTGATCAGGCCCATCGCGATTCCCGCAACCGGGCGTTTGATCGGCACCCCGGCGTCCATCAGCGACAGCGAGGAGCCGCACACCGAGGCCATCGAGGAGGAGCCGTTGGACTCGAGGATGTCCGAGACCACGCGGATCGAGTAGGGGAACTCCTCGATCGAGGGCACCATCGGCGCGAGCGCGCGCTCGGCCAGCGCGCCGTGGCCGATGTCGCGGCGCTTGACGCCGCCCATGCGCCCTGCCTCCCCGACCGAGAACGGCGGGAAGTTGTAGTGGTGCCAGTAGTACTTTTTGGTTTCCAGGCCGAGCGTGTCGATGCGCATCTCCTCCTTGAGCGTGCCCATCGCGACGACGCTCAGCGCCTGGGTCTGTCCGCGCGTGAACAGCGCCGAGCCATGTGTCCTGGGGGTGACGCCGACTTCGATCGAGATGTCGCGGATCTCGTTCTCCGAACGCCCGTCGGGGCGCTTCTTGTGCACCGCGATGCGCTCGCGGATGATCGACTTCTCGAGCTTGTCAAACGCCAGCTGGGCGGCGGCTCGGCGCTCCTTGGCAGCCACCAGTTGCTCGTCGGAAGCGCCGTCGGGCGCGCTCGCGCCGTACTGCTCGAGGATCGCCGCCTCGACGGCCTTGGTCGCGTCCTGGCGCTCGAGCTTGTCCTCGACCTGCGTGGCCGCGTCCAGCGCCGCGCCGTGCGAGGCGCGGATCTGCTCGAGCAACTGCGGGTCGACCTGGATCGGCGCGAAGACTTTCTTCTGCTTGCCCACTTTGGCGGCCAGATCGCGCTGCAGCTCGCACAGCTTCTTGATCGCCGCGTGGGCGATGTCCAGCGCGTCGAGGATCTCGGCCTCGGGAATCTCGTTGGCGCCCGCCTCGACCATCAGGATCGCCTCTTCGGTGCCCGCCACGATCAGGTCGAGCTCAGAGGGCTGCTCGGCGTCTGCGAGCAGGTCCGGCTCGGGCGGGTTGACGACGAAGTTGCCGTCGATCTTGCCGATGCGCACCGCGCCGACGGGCGTCGGCAGCGGGATGTCGGAGATCATCAGCGCCGCGGAGGCGCCGTTCATCGCGAGGATGTCATACGGATGGACCTGGTCGATCGACAGCGGGATCGCCACCAGCTGCGTGTCATAGCGCCAGTCCTTGGGGAACAGCGGGCGGATCGGGCGGTCGATCATGCGCGCGGTCAGCGTGCCCTTCTCGCCCGGGCGCCCCTCGCGCTTGAAGAACGAGCCGGGGATTTTCCCGGCGGCGTACATGCGCTCCTCGACGTCCACCGTCAAGGGCATAAAGTCTGTGTCGCGGATCCCTCCCGCGACGGCGGTGCAGAGCACCATCGTGTCGCCCTGACGGACGACTACTGCGCCGGACGCCTGCTTGGCCATCCTGCCTGTCTCGAACGAGATATCGCTGCCAGCGATCTCCACGGAGACCCGGGTAACGGCGTCACTGCTCATATTCACTACCTTCCTGTCCCGCCCGTCGGTCGGCGGACCTGTTCTTTTTTTCTCTTTTCCGAACGGCAGCAGCTTAGCGCGGTCAGGCGGGGGTGTCGGCGCCGGCATCGGTCTTCGCCTGCGCGTCAGTCCCAGGCATTGGTCTGCCTACAAAGCGCTCCGCGCGCTCTAGCAGGTCGGCCGTGGCCGTCTCGGCCTCCTCCACGCTTGCCTGCGGTACTGGCCCGGCCCGGTAAGAGGCCTCGACTCTCCGAGCACGTGACGCATCCAGCGTATCGAGCAGCTCCTCGGCGTCGTCCGGCAGCTGCTCAAGGGCATGCTCCAAGCGGAGCAGGTGCGCGCGGTCGCCGACGGTGACCTGCAAGCCGGCCGCCAGCAGAACTGCATCGCACGCACAGATCACCGTCTGATGAAGCAACACCTGACGCCCCTCGTTTGAGACCTTCTCGACGCGAGCGTCGCGCATGAAGATGCGTGCTTGTACGAGAAATTCCCTCGCTCCGACACGGTCCGCATGCACCTTGCGAAGCCTTGCCTCGGTCACCCCGTGACAACCTCTCGAAGGTCGCCTATAAGTGGGATGGTCGGCTCCTCGGCGAGATGCTGCACGAACCCCCGTCCTTCCTTTGCGAGCGCGCGGAACTCCTCCGAACCGAACAGCGTGAGGTCGATCCGACGACCCGCACGACTCGCTACAGAGCGCGAGCGCCTCCTCAGCCCACGAAGATCGGCATCGCCGATGACCACGACATCTATATCGCTGTCAGGTCGGCGATTCCCTGCGGCCCAAGAGCCGTGGATCGCGGCTGCGAGCACGCCTGGAACATCGAGCGCATCTCTCAGATCGTCCTCAACGCTGACGGTCCGCGCCAAGAGTTGACTGAGCGACTCAAACAGTGGGCTATCTCTGGCGCCGACGAACCGATGTGGCTTTGACGCAGTTTCGCGGACGAGCAGGCCGGCGCTCTCGATGCGCCCCAGCTCGCGATGGACCGAGGAGGTTGGAGCCTTGAGGGCAGTGCTGAGCTCAGACAGTGTCCATCGTCGTTCGGGCTGCAGGAGCAGGAGCGCCAGCAGTCGCACCTGCATCTCCGAACGGAACAGCGGCAACGCGCTGGGAACTTTACTTCGCATAACTGAGAAATATATCTCAGAAAAGCGAAAGACTACGTGAGAGCCGCAGCGAGGCCCTCGCGCAGCAGCTCCACCGGCGGCAGCTCGCCGGGCGAGGGTGCTTCATAGCTCCAGCGCACGACCCCGTCGGGGCCAGTGATGACAAGCGCACGCTGGGGAAAGCCGCCGGGGTGAAGGACGCCGAAGGCGCTGCAGGCGGCGCCCTTGGGCTCGAAGTCAGACAGCTGCTCGCTGCCCACGCCCAGCTTATCCTTGAACGCGCTCTGCGCCCAGGCGGAGTCGCAGGAGACGCCATACAGCGCATCACCACGGCCCTCTAGCTCGCCGCGCAGCTCCTCATACAGCTGCAGCTGGTCGGTGCAGACGGGGCTGAACGCAAACGGGTAGAAGACCAGCACGCTGGTGCGGCCCTGCAGGTCAGACTCGGTGAAGCTCTCGCCGTCGGCGCGCGCGAGCTTGAAGCTCGGCGCGGGGGTGCCGGGCGCGATCACGGCCATCGGACTTACTTCCTGAGGCCGAGTTCTTTGATCAGCGCGCGATAGCCCTCGAGATCGTGGCGCTGCAGGTAGTCCAGGAAGCGCCGCCGGCGCCCGACGAGCATCAGCAGCCCGCGACGCGAGTGATGGTCTTTGCCTTGCTCGCGCAGATGATCGGTGAGGTGGTTGATGCGCTCGGTCAGCAGCGCGATCTGGACCTTGGTGTTGCCGGTGTCCTTCTCGCCGGAGCCAAACTGCGCGGCGATCTCACGCTTGCGCTCGCTGGTTATCGCAGCCATGGCTGGGCACCGTAGCAGACGTTTGGCCGCGACTCAGGCAGAGCCGGTGCGCGCTGCGACCAGCTCACGAGTCCGCTGCACGTCACGATGCATCTGCTCGATCAGTGTGTCGGCGCTGTCAAAGCGCCGCTCGCCGCGCAAACGCGCGAGGAAGTCCAGGCGCAGCGTCCTGCCATACAGGTCGCCCTCGAAGTCCAGGATGTAGGCCTCGATCAGCTCGGCGCGCCCCGTGTCGAAGGTGGGCCGCACGCCGATGCTGACGGCCGCTGGAAGCGGCGCTGACAGCGAGGACGGTCCGCTGGCCAGGCACGCGTAGACGCCGTGGCCGGGGCACACGAGCGCCTCGTCGGGCACGAGGTTGGCGGTCGGAAAGCCCAGTTTGCGCCCGCGCTCGTCGCCGTGTACGACCTCGCCCTGCAGTTGAAACGGCGCGCCCAGCAGCCGCTTGGCCTCGGCCACCTCGCCGGCGAGCACCAGGCCGCGGATGTGGCTGGAGGAGACGACCTCGCCGTCGATTTCTAGCAGCGGGTGCACGGCCGTGGTGAAGCGCTCATCGGCGCCCAGCAGCTGCGGATCGCCCTGCGCCTTGTGGCCGAAGCGAAAGTTCTCGCCGATCGACACCCGGCTTGCGCCGAGCGCGTCCACGAGCACCTGATCGACGAACTCTTGGGCTGAGCGCGCGGCGAAGGCGGCGTCGAAGGGGATCACGATCAGCTCGGCCACGCCCAGCGAGGCGATCAGCTCGCTCTTGCGTGCGGGCGTGGTCAACAGCTTGGGCGTGTGCTGGGGCGCGACTACGGACACCGGGTGCGGGTCAAACGTGAGCACACTGTCAGAGCCTGCGATCACCTCGCGATGGCCCAGGTGCACGCCGTCGAAAGTGCCCACCGCGACGCTGCGCTTGCGTCCGCGCTCCACGTCGGGCAGGCGAGTGACCTTCACGGGCGAACAGCGTATTTGGACTGCGCATCGAGCGCCTGTGCGAGCTCGATCAACGGCGGGTCCTCCCAGCGCTCGCCGCGTGGCGGCGGCGCGACCGCGTCGCGCACGTCGAACGGGCCGATCGCCGTGCGCCTGAGCTCCACGCAGTAGGCATCGCCCAGGTCGGCGATCAGCGAGCGCACGTAGGTGCCGGAGCCGCATTCGATCTCATAGCCCGCGCGCGGAAGCTCCCCGGCGGCCTGCGCGACCGCGTTGCCGGGCTCGCGCCAGCGCTGCTCGAAGCGGTGGACGGTCACGATCCGCTCGGGCATCTGGAAGCTCTCGCCGCGGCGCGCGCGCTTGTAGGCACGCTCGCCGGCGACCTTCACGGCCGAGTGCATCGGCGGACGCTGGCGCACCTCGCCCGTGGGCAGCTGCGGCGGATCCGCCGGCAGGCGCCCGGTCACCGTTATCTCCCCCTCGGGATCGCCGGTGCTGGAGATCGCGCCGAGGCGGGCGATCGTCTCATAACGCTTGGGCAGCGCCATCAGCGCGCGCTGGGCCTTGGTGGCGCGCCCAACGAGCACCAGCAGCAGGCCTGTCGCGAACGGGTCCAGCGTGCCGGCGTGCCCGGTGCGCACGCCCCCAAGCGAACGCCGCACGGCGGCGACGACGTCGTGGGAGCTGCACCCGGCCGGCTTGTCGATCAGCAGGACCCCGTCGTCCATCGCGTGCTCTGCCGGACGCCGGCGGCCAGGCGGCCCGGATCAGGCGACGGTCGCGGCCGCATGCCCGTTGGACGAGGACCCGTGCAGTTGCGAGGCGATCGCCTCGCGCAGGAACGCGACCAGATCCTCGGGTGCGAGCGTGGTCGAGAACCCGGCCGCGCGACGGTGCCCTCCGCCGCCCTGGGCGCGCGCGATCACCGACACGTCGACGTCGTCGTCGGTGGCGCGCAGGGAGACTTTGTGCTGTCCCTTGCGTGCCCCGCTGTTGAGCTCGCGTACCAGCACTGCCACCTTGGTGCCCGCGAGCGCGCGCAGCTGATCGATGATCCCCTCCGATTGGCTGTCCTGCGCGTCGGCCTGCTCGAAGTCGGCAGCGCTGAGCGCTGCGAGCGTCAACTCGCCGCAGTCAAAGCGCTGCACCTGCCCGAGCGCCAGGGCGAGCAGCGCGAGCTTGCTGGCGGGCATGCCCTCATATAGCTGGCGATAGACCGCGGGCACGTCGACGCCCGCTTCGATCATCTCTGCCGCCATCACGTGCGCGCGTGGCCCGGTGTTCTCGTACATGAAGCGCCCGGTGTCGGTGATCAGCCCGATGTACAGCGCCTCGGCAACGGCGGGGGTGGGACCTACGCCGAGCCCGTGCATCAGGTCCCAGACGATTTCGGCGGTACACGAGGCGTCGGGCACGACATAGTTGACGCTGCCAAAGCGCGTGTTGTCGTGGTGGTGGTCGATGTTGAGCAGGTGCGCACCGTCGCGCAGAACGCTCGCGGAGTTGCGGTCGATGTTGCCGCAATCCAGGAACACGACCGTCCGCCCGGCGATGTCCGCCGGCGGCTCGGAGATCAGCCCGCACAGGTCCAGCGCCCTGTACTCCTGGGGCAGCGGCAGGTCGTCGGGCGAGAGGAACATCGCCGCGTCCTTGCCGAGCGCGCTGAGCAGCCCCTGCATCCCCACGAGCGAGCCCAGCGCGTCACCGTCGGGATTCTCGTGTGCGGCGAGCACGAAGCGCGAGTCCTCACGGACGCGCTGCAGGACGAGCTCGCGCGCCCGGGCGTTGTCGGCGTGTTGGCTCATGAGTGCTCGACCTCATCGGGCTCCCGGTCCGCGGACTGCGCAGGGGAGTGCGCGATCAGCTCGTCCACGCGCATCGCGCGATCGGTCGTCTCGTCGTAGATGAACTCGAGCGTGGGTGTGCGCTTGAGGCGCAGCTCGCCGGCCAGGCGTCCCTGCAGGTAGCCGTGGGCGCTGCGCAGGCCGGCGAGGCTCGCCTCGCGCTCGTCGGGCGCCGATGCCCCGCCGTCGGCGCCGAGGACGCTCACGTACACGCGAGCATGGCGTAGGTCTGCGCTGGTCCTTACATCGGTCACGGTTACGAATCCCACCCGAGGGTCCTTCAGGTCGCCTGCCACAACATCGCCGATCACCTGGCGAACCGCCTCGTCGACCCGACGCATGCGTCCGCTGGTCATCCTACCCCTCCAATTCCGCGCGGGGACGCCCGTCCCTGCCTTACGGCTCCTGACACGCGCTCAGGAGGACAGCTCGCGCTCGACCTGCTTTGTCTCATAGGTCTCCAGCACGTCCCCCTCGTGCAGGTCCTGGAAGTTGGTGAGCACGATGCCGCACTCGAAGCCGCTGGAGACTTCGCGCACGTCCTCGTTGAAGCGGCGCAGGCTGTCGATGGTCGTGTCGAAGATGACCGTCCCCTCGCGCACCACGCGGACACGCGCGCCGCGCGTGACCTTGCCTTCGGTCACGAACGAGCCGGCGATGGTGCCGATGCGTGAGGCTTTGAACAGCTGGCGCACCTCGGCCTGGCCGAGCGTGCTCTCGACCTCGGCCGGCTCGAGCATGCCCTGCATCGCCGCGCGCAGCTCCTCGATCGCGCGGTAGATGACCGCGTAGGAGCGGATCTCCACGCCCTCGCGCTCGGCGATGTGGCGGGCGTCTCCGACCGGGCGCACGTTGAAAGCCAGGATCACGCCCTCGGAGGCGGCGGCGAGCATCACGTCTGACTCGTTGATCCCGCCGACTCCGCGGTGGATGATGTTGACCTTGACCTCCTGCTGGGGCAGCTTGGCGATCTCGTCCTCGATCGCCTCCAGCGAGCCCGCCACGTCGGCCTTGACGACCAGGCCGAGCTCCTTGACGGTGCCCTCCTGGGCGAGCTTGAAGACATCCTCGAGCGACACCTTGCGCCCGGAGCGACGCGCGAGCGCCTCTGTCTTCAGACGGTTGGCGCGCTCGCCGGCGAGCTGGCGCGCGCGGCGCTCGTTCTCGACCACGCGCACGAGCTCTCCCGCCTCGGGTACGCCATCGAAGCCGAGCACCTCCACGGGCTGGCCGGGGGTGCCGCGCTTGAGCTTGTTGCCGGTGAAGTCGTGCATCGCGCGCACGCGCCCGAAGTGCGCGCCGGCGACGAGCGCGTCGCCGACCCGCAGCGTGCCGCGCTGGATCAGCACGGTCACCACGGGCCCGCGGCCGGGGTCGAGCTTTGACTCGATGACCGTACCGGAGGCCTCGGCGCCGCTGTTGGCCTTGAGCTCCTCGAGGTCGGTGACCACCTGGATCGTCTCCAGCAGCGTGTCCAGCCCTTCGTGCGTCTTGGCGCTGACGTCGACGAACTCGATCTCCCCGCCCCACTCGGCCGGCTGCAGGCCGTGCTGGGTCATCTCGGTGCGCACCCGCTCGGGCTGGGCGCCCTCCTTGTCGATCTTGTTGACCGCCACCACGATCGGCACTTCGGCCGCCTTGGCGTGGTCGATCGCCTCCTCGGTCTGGGGCTTAACGCCGTCATCGGCCGCGACCACGATCACCGCCAGGTCTGTCACGCGCGCGCCGCGCGCGCGCATCGCCGTAAATGCCTCGTGGCCGGGTGTGTCCAGGAAGGTGATCTCCTTGCCGGCGTGATGAACCTGGTAGGCGCCGATGTGCTGGGTGATGCCGCCCGCCTCGCCGGCCACCACCTCGGTTTCGCGGATGGCGTCGAGCAGCGAGGTCTTGCCGTGGTCGACGTGGCCCATGATCGTGACCACGGGGGGCCGTTCAATCATGTCCTCGTCGGCGTCTTCGAAGACGGGCTCGACCTCGACGTCATCGGCTGCGTGGACGATCTCGATCTGCTTGTCGAACTCGTCGGCCAGAACCTGGATGGCGTCGTCGGACAGCGTTTGGGTCAGCGTGGCCATCTCGCCGAGCGACATCAGCTTCTTGATCACTTCGGGCACGGCCACGCCCAGGTACTCGGCGACGTCCTTGACGGTCGAGCCCGAGTTGACGCGGATCAGGTCGGTGTCCTTGAGCGCGGCGGTGTCGATCGGCGCGATCGTCTCGTCATAGGTGCCGCGCCGGCGACGTCCGCGGCGGGGACGACGCTGGGGCTGGTTGGCTGGTCCGCCCTGCTGGCGGCGTGAGGCCTGGGAGTCGATCACCACGCGGCGCCGTCCGCCTGGCCCGACATCGCCGGGCGTGCGCTCGCCGGTGCGCGAGTCGCGCGTAGGGCGCACGCGCTCGCCGCCCGGGGGCGCGGAGCCGGGGGCGCTCGACGGGCTCGTGGCCGGCGGCGCGGGTGTCGCCGTCGCGGAAGCGGCTGGCGGCGGCGGCGCGGTGGCCGCAGCGGAGGCGCTGGGCGCGGGTGGGGTTGCCGGGCGCGCGGGGGCGGCGGGGACGCTGGCTGTGG
Organism: uncultured Solirubrobacteraceae bacterium; assembly: GCA_963734225.1. Classification (GTDB taxonomy): domain Bacteria; phylum Actinomycetota; class Thermoleophilia; order Solirubrobacterales; family Solirubrobacteraceae; genus Palsa-744. The sequence continues at coordinate 170,554 of CAVTGI010000017.1, read as the reverse complement.
CGGTGGCAGGCCGCTCGGAGCCGGCCGGCGATTGTGTCGTGGCGGGCGCAGCGGTCGTGGCGGGTGCGCGCGCTGGCTCGGCGACGACGGGAGCGCCGTTTGAGCTCGCCGACGCGGAGCCGCCCACGCCGAGCGCGGTCAGCGCAGCGGCCTCGTCGACCGACGACGCGGCGGCCTTGGCCTCCACGCCGGCGGCGTTGAGCTTGGCGAGCAGCTCCTTGCTGGAGAGCCCGTGCTCCTTGGCGATTTCGTGTACGCGCTTCTTGCTCATGATTTTGAAATAGCGAGAGGCCCAGCTGACCGGCCTGCGGCCGGCTGCGCGGGTGGGTGGGATCGTCTTCCCGATTCTACGAGCTTGGGGTCGACGGTCACAGCGCAGCGCAGCGCGCGCGCGATCGCGCCGCGGCGCATGGCCTGCTCGACACACGCCTGGTTGGGGCTTTGGGGATCGGCGCCTTGGCACAGGTAGGCGCCGCGTCCGGGCATCGTCCCGTCGAGATCGGCAAGCGCGCGGCGCGGATGTTCCTCGCGCCCGCCCGCGAGCGCCACACGCATCAGCTCCGGCTTGGGTGCGACCCGGCCACAGCCGACACAGCGGCGCCGGGGTACGTGACCCGCTATGTCGCGCGCTCCTCGGCGGTCTCGACGGGCGCTGCGGCTTCGGCGGGCAACGACGCTGGCTCGGGCGACTGAGCGGAAGCGGCCAGGTCGCCCACGTTGTCGCTGTCGATGTTGGCAAGCGCCTGGTGGCTTTCCAGACCGCAGTAGCGCGAGTTGGGCAGCGACGCGTTGGGGCAGCGCCGGCCGTTGGAGAGGATCGCGGCGCAGCGTCCCTGCACCTCCTCCTCCTCGTAGCCGTGCTCGGCCTCCTCCGCGGCGAACTCTGTCTCTGAGCGGATGTCCACGCGCCAGCCGGTCAGGCGTGCGGCCAGCCGCGCGTTCTGGCCCTCGCGTCCGATCGCCAGCGACAGCTGGTCGTCGGGCACGATCACGGTCGCCTGCTTGGCCTCGTCGTCGACGAGCACCTCACGCACGCGCGCGGGCGACAGCGCCTTGGCGACGAAGCGGGCGGGCTCGTCGTTGAAGGGGATGATGTCGATCTTCTCGCCGCGCAGCTCGGAGACGACCATGCGCACGCGCGAGCCGCGCGGGCCGACGCAGGCGCCGACGGGGTCCACCCCGTCGGTGTGGGAGATGACGGCGATCTTGGAGCGATAGCCCGGCTCGCGAGCCACGTTTGCGATCTCGACGAGGCCGTCGGCGATCTCGGGGACCTCCAGCTCGAACAGCTTCTTGATCAGCTCGGGGTCGCGTCGGGAGACGATGATGGCCGGCCCCTTGGTCGACGGCGAGACCTCCTTGATGACCGCCTTGATGCGCTGGGAGTGGTCGTAGCGCTCGCCCTCGACCTGCTCTGACTTGGGCAGCAGCGCCTCGACGCGTTCGCGCAGCTGTACGAGCGTGTAGCGCGAGTCCGACTGCTGGACGATGCCGGTGATCAGCTCGCCGACACGGTCGCGGTACTCCTCGAACATCATGTCGCGCTCGGCCTCGCGGATGCGCTGCAGGATGACCTGCTTGGCGGTCTGCGCTGCGATGCGCCCGAAGTCGTCGGGGGTGACGTCGCGCTCGTCGATCTGGTCGCGGTATTCGGCGAACTTCTTGGGATCGATTTCCGGTTCCTCAGGTTCGCGCATCTCGCCGGTCTCGGGGTCGATCGTGGTTTCCTCGTCGATCGTCTCGACGATCAGGTGCGCCTCCAGGCGCTCGGGGATGATCAGTTCGATGACCCTGAAGTCGGCCGTCTCGCGGTCCATCTCGACGCGCGCGTACTTGGCCGAGCCGGGCTGCTTCTTGTAGGCAGACAGCAGGGCGTCCTCGAGCGCGAGCATCAGCTTCTCGGGCTCGATCCCCTTCTCGCGCGCAAGCGCGTTCATCGCCTCGAGGATTTCGCGTGACATGGCTGGCTACTCCCCGATCAGGTTCGAACGACGGATCTCCGAGTAGGGGATCGCGATGACGCCGCCGTTGGCGGCCAGCGTGACCTCATCCTCGGATGCCCCCACCAGCTCTCCCGTGAAACTCTGCGCCATCCGTGGGCTGGACGCGCGCTGACCATCGTCGGCCTGCACCAGCGGGCGCGGATGGCGCGTGCGTACGCGCGCGCGGCGCCCGACGAAGCGGCGGAAGTGGGCGGGCTTGGTCAACGGACGCTCCGAGCCGGGCGAGGAGACCTCCAGCGAGTAGCGCTCGCGCAGATCGTTGAGCAGAAGGGTGACCCGCTCGCACATCGCCAGCGTGACGCCGTCGGGGTGATCGATGAACACACGCAGGCAGCGCCCGCCGAGAACCTCGGCAAGCAGCACCTCGATGTCGGGCTCGCTCTGGGCCAGGCGCCTCTCGATATCTGTCTGCAGAGCACTCATCGTCCTTCTCTCATTCTGGGTCCTTACGCAAAAAAAGCGGGCGGGCGCCCACTCTCGGTACTGCTGCCGCCGCCTGCTGGCCGATCCGCGATCGGCGGCACGAAAGCTGTCGATCGAGCATAGCATCGGCGTGACCTGCCACAGTCGGGTCCTCAGGCACAGTCGGGTCCTCAGGCCCGCTCGGCGTCGCGCCGGGCGCGGTCGCGGTAGACGCGGTAGTCCTTGCGCTCGGGCGCCAGCGAGCAGGCCAGCGCCAGGGGCTTGCACGCCTCGCGGTGGCGCCCCAGCTGCTGCATCGCACGGCCCAGGCAGAAGAGGGCATAGTCGTTGGTGGGCGCGTTGGCGGCTACCGCCTGGAACTCGGCGATCGCGCCTTCGTAGTGCTGCGCGTGAAACAGGGCGCGGCCGAGCGCCTCGCGGATCGAGGCCTTGTCGGGCTCCAGGTCGCGGGCCTTGCTGAGCGGCACGATCGCCGCCTGATGATCGCCGTGGTCGAGCAGCTCACAGCCGCGTTGATAGAGGTCATAGACACTCTCCATCGCCACGATGTTAACGGCCCCTGCGCAGCGATTCGACGGCGTCCAGGACCGCCTCGGCGACCTGCGCCTTGCCGGCGCGGGGCACGTGTGTGCGCGTAGCCGCGCCCCCGTTGGGGTCGGCGGCGAGGATGGTCACCTCGTTGGCATCCACATCGAAGCCGATGTCGGCGCGGGAGATGTCGTTGACGACGACCGCGTCGAGGCCCTTGGCGGCGAGCTTGTCGCGTCCGTGGTCGACCGCGCCGTTGCCATGCTCGGCGGCGAACCCGACGACCGTCTGGTCGGCGCGGCGCTTTGCGGACAGGCCAGCGAGCACGTCGGGCGTGGGCTCGAGTACGAGCTCCAGGTGTCCGCGCCCCGTCTTCTTGATCTTGCCGCCGACGGGCGCCGACGGCGCGAAGTCGGCCACGGCGGCGGCCATCAACAGCACGTCGCAGGCGGGAAACTCCTGCTCGCAGGCGCGTTGCAGCTCGGCAGCGCTGCCGATCGTCAGCCAGCGCACGCCCGCGGGCTGCGCGAGCGAGACGTTGGCTGCGATCACGGTGACGTCCGCGCCGCGGTCGGCGGCGGCCTGCGCCAGCGCCAAGCCCATGCGCCCGGAGGATCTGTTGCCGAGAAACCTGACGCTGTCGAGCGGCTCGCGCGTGCCGCCGGCGGTGACGAGCACCTTGAGGCCGCGCCAGCTTGCGTGCGACGTGGACGAGCCCTCGTTGGCGCTCTCGCCGACCGTGGCGAGCGCGTCCTCGCAGGCAGCGAGCAGCCGCGCGGGCTCGGCCAGGCGCCCCACCCCCTCCTCGCCCTTGGACGCGAGGCGTCCGACACCGGGCTCGACGATGCGCAGCCCCCGCTCGCCGAGCGTGCGCAGGTTGGCCTGGGTGGCGGGGTGCGCGTACATGCGGTCGTTCATGGCGGGCGCGACCAGCACGGGACACGCGGCCGCAAGCGCGCAGCTGGTGAGCAGGCTGTCGGTGATGCCGGCTGCGAGCTTGGCGATCGTGTTGGCGCTCGCCGGCGCGATCAGGTACAGGTCGGCGTTGGCGACGAGCTGCAGGTGGCTGAGCGGCTCGTGCGTGGGAAGCGGATCGCCCGGGAAAGCGCCGCGCGCGGGGTCGCGCTCGAAATCGCTGACGAGCACGGGCGCGCCGGTGAGCGCTGCGAAGGACGCCTCGCCGACGAAGCGCCTGCTCGTCGGGGTCTGCACGACGCGCACCGCGTGGCCCGCCGCGGTGGCCAGCCGCACGAGCTCAAGCGCCTTGTATGCGGCGATGCCGCCGCTGACGCCGAGCAAGATGCGGGACATGATCCCCTGGTTTTAGAGCGATGGCCGGCTACTGGCAAGCCCTGGCGCGCGCATTGCGCGCCAAAGCAAGGTCGGAGCACCGCGCCCCTGAGCCGGCCGAGGGGCAAGCGAGGCAAGGACGCAGTGAGCGAAATGTGCCGAACCGGGAGACACTCGCGCTTCGCGCTCGCGTCCCCGAACCGGCCAGCACATGAGCGATCGAGGACGCCGCCTCGCGCCGCCCATCGGTCGGCTCAGCGGTAGTGGTACTTCATCTTTCCTGCTGCTACCTCCTCAAGGGCGATCGTGAGGTAGTTTTTGGACGCCGTTTCGATCATCGGCGGGGGGAACTCGTCGAAGGTGCCCTCGCCGAGGTTGTGGTAGTAGCTGTTGATCTGGCGCGCGCGCTTGGCGGCGACGATCACGCCGGCGTAGTTGGAGTCGACCTGCTCGAGCAGTCGGTCGATGCGGGGGGAGATCACGGTGTGGCTTGCCCTTTCGTGGTTTGAGCCTTCCAGTCTAGTGCGCGCGGTCAGTCGAGCTCGGCGGAGACGATCTCGGTGAGGCGGTCAAGCGCGTCGTCGAGGCGGTCGTTGACGACCACGTGGGCGAACTCGGGCTGGGCGGTGAGCTCCTGCTCGGCGACCTGCAGGCGACGCTCGACCTCGGCGGCGTCGTCGGTGCCGCGTGCGATCAGCCGTGTGCGCAGCGCTGTCAGCGAGGGCGGCGCGACGAACACCTGCACCGCCTCGGGCATCGCGGCGCGCACCTGGCGGGCGCCCTGGACCTCGATCTCGAGCACGACCGGCACGCCGGCGCGCACGCGATCCTCGAGCTCTGATCGCAGCGTGCCGTAGCTGCGTCCGGCGTAGTCGGCGTGCTCGACGAAGTCGCCGGCGGCGACGCGGCGATCGAACTCGTCACGGGTGAGGAAGTGGTAGTGGACCCCGTCGATCTCGCCGGGCCGGGGGGCGCGCGTGGTGGCCGACACCGACAGCTGCAACTGCGATAGACGCTCCATCAGCCCGCGGATGAGCGTCCCCTTGCCGACCCCCGAGGGCCCCGTTATGACGAACACGCGCGCCATGGCCGCCACCCTAAAGCCGGACTCGGCGGGAAGGCCTCAGTGATGCAGCAGGGAGATCAGCTCACTGCGCTGGCGCTCTGAGAGGCCGCCGATGGTCTTGCTGGGCGCGATGCGGCAGTGGGCGAGGATCTTGTTGACCTTGACGCGGCCGTACTTGGGCACGGCGAGCAGCATGTCGAAGACCTTGGCCGTCTCGACGTACTCGGGCGGTTCCAACAACAGCGAGTGGATGGAGCGCCGGCCGGACTTGAGGTCTCGCTTGAGCTGAGCCCGCTGGATGCGGATCTGGTTGGCTCTGGCGAGGGCGTCCATCCTCTGGTTGAGGGAGCGCTCGGGTGTGGTCGAGGGGTTTGAGGACGTGGTGCCGGTCGCCGTGACCATGGGCGGCGAGTCTACACACCGGCGGCTGACGAGCAAAGCCAAAGCGACGAATTCACCTATATCTCAACCTGAGCTATAGGAACGTCGAGGCTCCTGGACGGTGTCCCGGCCTGTTTGCAGGGGTTTTTCGGCTGTTTGCACTAGATGGTTGAATCACCATCCATCAGCTTGATGCCAGGCCCTGCGCGATCCGCCGCCCAGCCTCGGGATCGCGAAAGCTCTCGGTGCCGACCGCGACCAGCGTGGCGCCCACGTCGATCAGGTCACGCGCGTGGGCCGCGCTCTGCACGCCGCCCATGCCGATCACGGGCACGCTCACGCGTTGCGCAACGGCGGCCACCTGGGCCAGCGCGACCGAGCGGATGGCAGGGCCGGACAGGCCTCCGCTGCCGCCCCCCAGCCAGCGCGCGCGCCTGCCCCCCGTCGATCCGTCCGCCTCGCGCGAGCGCGCGCCGGGCGCGAGTGCCATGGCGCGCAGCGTGTTGATCAGCGAGACGGCATCCGCGCCGCCGTCCTGGGCAGCGCGCGCACAGGCGGCCACGTCGGCGGTGTTGGGCGTGAGCTTGACGATCAGCGGCTTGCGCGTGTGGCCGCGCACGGTGCCAAGCACCTGTTCGAGGCTGCGGGGATCGGCGCCGATGTCCAGGCCGGTCTTGACGTTGGGGCAGGACACGTTGAGCTCGATCGCGGCGATCTGCTCGTGCTGGTCGCAGGCGTCCAGCAGGTTGGAGATCTCCTGCGCGCTGGAGCCCATCACGTTGGTCACCAGCGGCACGCCGCGCCCGGGCCGATCGGGAGCGGATACGCCGATCCCCAGCTGCGCCAGCGCGGGCAGGTCCTCGGACAGGTAGCGGTCCAGGCCCTTGTTGGGCAGCCCGATCGAGTTGATCAGCCCGGCCGGGGCCTCCCACAAACGCGGCGGCGGGTTGCCCTCCCGCGGCGCGAGCGTGATCGTCTTGGACACGTAGGCGGCGAATGGGAAGCGCTCGCGCAACTGCTCGCCGAACACCCGGCCGGCGGCGATCGCGTCGAAGGTGCCAGAGCCGTTGATGATCGGGTGGGCGAGCTCCAGGCCGCAGAACGAGACGCCCGTCACGTGACCTCCGCATGAGTGCTCATGCGGGCGACCCGGCGTGCGAATCCACGTGCTCCAGCTCGGCGGCGTCGATGACGGGCCCGTCGAGGCACACGCGCAAATAGCCGCCGCCGCGCTTGGGCACCACACAGCCGTAGCAAGCGCCAAAGCCGCAGGCCATGCCGGCCTCGAGCGCGAGCTGGGCGGGCGTGTGGGTGCGCGCGCACAGCGTCCTGACGCCCTCGAGCATGCCGGCTGGCCCGCACGCGTAGACGACCGCGTCGGGGTCTCGTGCAAGGTCGGCTTCGAGCAGCTCGGTGACCCGGCCGTGATGGCCGCTGGAGCCGTCGTCGGTGGCCACGCGGGCGCCGTCGAGCAGGGCGGCGCCGTGGGCATGGTCGAGGTCGCGAAAGCCGAGCAGCACGGTGGTGGTGACCGCCAGCCGGTCCTGCAGGATGGCAAGCGGCGCGATGCCGGCGCCGCCGCCGACGAGGATCGCGCGGCGACCCTCGGGCGGCCCGGTGAAGCCCCGCCCGAGCGGTCCGAGCACCCACAGCTGCTCGCCGGCGCGCAGTTCGCTCAGCCGCCGCGTGCCCGGACCGACGTCGTCGATCAGGAAGTGGCACTCGCCGTCGACGAGGCGCGCGATCGAAAAGGCGCGCGGCAGGTGGGGCCGCTCGTCCTCGCCCGCGCCCCAGCGCTCGGCGCAGGCGAGCATGGCGAACTGGCCGGGCACGAGATCGGCCCCGCCCCGCCCGCCCAGCGGTCCGTCGGGGTCCCCCTCCGGGGACGATGCGGCGACGCGCAGCACGTGGTAGGGACCAAGGCGCTGCATGCCGGTGACCTGCAGCAGCCGCCGGGCGAAAGGGGCGCCGGCGGCGGTCCAGGCGCTCACGCCACCCCGGCCCCGTCGGGGCTGACCGACGGTCGTGCGGCGTCCTTGTCGCCGTCATGCGCGGCGTCCTGCGTGGGTGGGACATGCCCTGCGCTGCGGGCGCGGTGGAGCTCCTGCAGGCACAAGACCTCGACTCCGCCCACCCCGCCTTCGCGCTGGGAGCGCGAGATGGCGCGCGCGGCGGAGACGGCGGCGGCGAGCGTGGTCAGGCAGGGGATGCCGTGGCCGACGGCCGCACGGCGGATTTCGCGCCCGTCGGCGCGCGCGCCGACGCCGGTGGGGGTGTTGATGACGAGGTCGACGTCGCCGCGCTCAATCCAGTCGAGCACGTGCGGGGAGCCTTCGCCGACCTTGTTGAGCACCTGTACGGGCACGCCGCTGCGTTCGATCGCGGCGGCGGTGCCACGCGTGGCGAGGATGGCAAAGCCGCTCTCGTGCAGGATCTGGGCGACGCCGCAGACGCCGTCCTTGTCGGCGTCTGTGACGGTGAGGAAGGCGGCACCGGAGCTGGGCAGCGGCACGCCGGCGGCGGCCTGCGCCTTGGCAAAGGCGGTGGGGAAGTCGCGGGCGATGCCCATGACCTCGCCGGTGGAGCGCATCTCGGGGCCGAGCAGGGCGTCGGAGCCGTCGAAGCGATCGAACGGCAGCACGGCCTCCTTGACACTGACGTGGTCGCCGAAGCCCAGACCCTGGTTGTCTGACGGCAGGTCCAGGGCGGCGATCGTCTCGCCGAGCATGATCCGGCAGGCGAGCTTGGCGAGCGGCAGCCCGACGGCCTTGGACACGAACGGCACGGTGCGCGACGCGCGCGGGTTGGCCTCGATCACGTACAGCTCGCCGTGGTGGACGGCGTACTGGACGTTGAGCAGCCCGACCACGCCGATCGCCAGGGCGATGTCGCGGGTGGCCTGGCGCACCTGTTCGAGCATGTCCGGCCCGAGCGAGTGCGGCGGCAGCACGCAGGCGCTGTCGCCGGAATGCACGCCGGCCTCCTCGACGTGCTGCATGATCCCGCCGACCCACACGTCTGTGCCGTCGCACAGGGCATCCACGTCGAGCTCAATGGCGTGCTCGAGAAACCGATCGAGGAATATTGATGGAGAGCCCTCCGGGCTCGGAGTTGTCGCGTCGTGGCCGAGCCCCGCGCCGAGCACCTCGCGGCGCAGGTAGTCGGCGAGGCCATCGTGCGCGTAGACGATCTCCATGGCGCGGCCGCCGAGCACGTAGGACGGGCGCACGATCAGCGGGAAGCCGACCACGTCGGCGCACTTGAGCGCCTGCTGCAGCGAGCCGGCGGTGGCATACGGAGGCGCCTTGTAGCCGAGGTCAGCGAGCAGCGCGCCGAAACGGGCGCGATCCTCGGCGAGGTCGATCGCGTCGACGCTGGTGCCCAGCAAGGGCACGCCCGCAGCGACCAGGCCGGCGGCGAGCTTCAACGGCGTCTGCCCGCCGAACTGGACGATCACTCCCAGCGGTTTCTCAACTTCGACGACGGCGAGCACGTCTTGCAGCGTGAGCGGCTCGAAGTACAGGCGGTCGGAGGTGTCGTAGTCGGTTGACACCGTCTCGGGGTTGCAGTTGACCATGACCGCGTCGCGGCCGGACTCGCGCACGGTCATGGCGGCGTGCACGCAGCAGTAGTCGAACTCGATGCCCTGGCCGATGCGGTTGGGCCCCGAGCCAAGGATCACGACCGACTCGCGCTCGCCGCGGCGGACCTCGCTGGGCGACAACCGTCCCGGGCTGCCAGCGCTTGCGGGCGGACCGCCGGCCCCGGTGACCGCTGCGCGCTCCCAGCCGGAGTAGTAATAGGGGGTGCGCGCGGGGAACTCGGCGGCGCACGTGTCGACCGAGCGAAACGCGCGCTCGCCCTCGAACGGCGCGTCGGGATGCAGGGCGAGCTCGCGCAGCTCGGCCAGGAACCACGGGTCGATGCGCGTGCGCTCGTGCACAGCCTCGATCGGCGTGCCGCGTGCGAACAGCTCGAGGATTGCCTCGTAGCGGTCGGCGGCGGGCGTGGCCAGGCCGTCCAGCAGCTCCTGCTCGCTGCTCCCGCGCAGCGACGGCGGCTTGTCCAGCTCGCGCGAGCGCAGCGCCTTGGCGAACGCCTGCTGAAAAGTACGCCCGATCGCCATCGCCTCCCCCACCGACTTCATGTGCGTGGTCAGCGTGGCGTCCGATCCGGGGAACTTCTCGAAGGCGAAGCGCGGCCACTTGACGACGACATAGTCAATCGTGGGCTCAAAGCAGGCGGGGGTGACGCCGGTGATGTCGTTGTCGATCTCGTCCAGGCGGTAGCCGACGGCCAGGCGCGCGGCGATCTTGGCTATCGGAAAGCCAGTGGCCTTGGACGCGAGCGCGGACGAGCGCGACACGCGTGGGTTCATCTCGATCACGAGGATCTCGTCGGTGTCGGGGTTGACCGCGAACTGCACGTTGGAACCCCCCGTCTCGACACCGACCGCGCGGATCACGGCGATCGCCTGATCGCGCAGCTGCTGATAGAGGCGGTCTGAGAGCGTCTGCTGGGGGGCGACCGTGACCGAGTCTCCCGTGTGCACGCCCATCGGGTCGACGTTCTCGATCGAACAGACGATCACGACGTTGTCGGCGCTGTCGCGCATGACCTCCAGCTCGAACTCGCCCCAGCCGATGACCGACTCGTCGAGCAGCACCTGGCCGATCGGCGAGACCTCCAGGCCGTGGGCGACGATCCGCTCGAACTCGGCCTCGTCGCGGGCGATGCCGCCGCCGCGCCCGCCGAGCGTGAAGGCGGGGCGCACGACCACCGGCAGCCCCAGCGAGCCCTTTTGGCCATGTTCGCCCGTGAGCGCGGCGCGCGCCTCAGCCAGGCTCGTGACGATCTCGCTGCGCGGCATGCGCAGCCCGGCCTTGGCCATCGCCTCCCTGAACAGGTCGCGGTCCTCGGCACAGGCGATCGCGTCGTAGTTGGCCCCGATCAGCTCGACCCCGTAGTTCTCCAGGACGCCTTCGTCGTGCAGCGCCTTTGCCAGGTTCAACGCGGTCTGGCCGCCGAGCGTGCCCAGCAGCGCGTCGGGGCGCTCGCGCTCGATCACCTGCGCGACCGGCCCGGGCAGCAGCGGCTCGATGTAGGTCGCGTCGGCGAACTCGGGGTCGGTCATGATCGTGGCGGGGTTGGAGTTGACCAGCACCACCTCATAGCCCTCCTCGCGCAGCACCTTGCAGGCCTGCACGCCCGAATAGTCGAACTCAGCCGCCTGGCCGATCACGATCGGCCCCGACCCAAGGATCAGGATCTTGTGCAGGTCGTCGCGTCTGGGCATCAGGTCAGGCTCCGTCCGGACCGCGCGCGACCCCGCCCGGACCCCCTTGTGGGGTCCTCATAAAAATCGTCGTGCATGGTCAGGCAGCCTCCTCGATCCGTGCAAGGAAGCGGTCGAACAGGTACAGGCTGTCGTGCGGGCCAGGGCCCGCCTCGGGGTGATACTGGACGGTGCCGCCGGGCACGTCGAGCAGCTCCAGGCCCTCGACGGTGCGGTCGTACAGGTTGACGTGCGACAGCGCGGCGGCGCCGAAGTCGGTGTCCCAGCGGACCGGCTCGTCGGCGTCGATCGTGCGCGCGCCGCCCGGCCCGACCGCCGCGAAGCCATGGTTCTGTGAGGTGATCTCCACGCGGCCGGTCTGCAGGTCCTTGACCGGATGGTTGGCGCCGTGGTGGCCGAAGGGCAGCTTGAACGTGTCCAAGCCGACCGCGCGGCACAGCAGCTGGTGGCCCAGGCAGATGCCCCACACGGGCTTGACGCCGACGATCGCGCGCACGACGTCGACCACGTAGGACAGCGCAGCCGGGTCGCCGGGGCCGTTGGACAGGAAGACCGCGTCGGGGTCGTCGGCGAGCAGATCCTGCGCGGAGCTCGTGCACGGATGTAGCGTCACGCGCGCGCCGCGGGCGACCAGCTCGCGCACCATCGACGCCTTGATGCCGGTGTCGATCACCGAGATGCGCGGGCCACGACCGTCCTCGCCGTGACTGCTGGCCCGCTCGGGCGTGACCACCCGGGCGAGGTCCGCGCCGGCCATCGGCGGCTCGGCGTCGATCAGCTCGCGCGCCTGCGCCTCGCTCATCGAGGCGGGAAACACTCCCCCGCGCATCGAGCCGGCCTGGCGGATATGCATGACCAGCGCGCGCGTGTCCACGCCGGTGATGCCCGCCACGCCGCAGTCGGCCAGCCAGTCCAGCCAGCCGCGCTCGGCGCTGGGCGCGTCCTCGCGGTTGCACGCCTGGCGCATGATCGCCGCGCGCGCCCACGGTCGCTGTGACTCCATCGCCTGCGCGCTTGCGCCGTAGTTGCCGATGTGCGGATAGGTGAACGCGATCAGCTGGCCCGCGAAGGAGGGGTCGGTCATGGACTCCTGATAGCCGGACATGCCGGTCGTGAAGACGATCTCCCCCACGGCATGCCCGTCCGTCGGAGAGGACGCGGCGCACGCCTCCCCGTCAAAGCGCGTCCCGTCCTCCAGGAGTACATAGGCAGTAGCGTCGCTCACAGAATCAGCTGCTGGACGGCCTTGAACTCCGGCGTGCCGGCGCGCTCGAGCAGCTCGAACAGCGCGGACTCGACCGTGGTGACGACCGCGCCGGCGCGCACCATTCGCTCCAGGCCGCACTCGTAGTCGATGTCGTGGCGTGAGCCGACCGCGTCGGCGGGCACGTGGACCTCGATGCCGCCGGCGAGTAGGTCGTGGACGGTCTGGCTGACGCACACGTGCGCCTCGATCCCGCACACGATCGCCTGCTGGCGCCCGTGCCGGCCGATCTGGGATTTGTCGAAGCCGTCGGCACGCGCGGCCGAGAAGACGCTCTTCTCGATCGTCGGCTCGTCGCGCAAGCCGACCTCGGGCGCGGTGTGGCCGAGCCCTTTGGGGTACTGCTCGCTGACGAGCGCGGGCAGCTCCAGGATGCGCGCGGCCTCGACGAGCTTTGCGCAAGCGCTGGCGACACCCGCGAAGGATGCGTACGGCCGAAAGCCCTCCTGCACGTCGACCACGACCAGCGCCGCGCGGTCGCGTTGCAGCATGCCCATCAGGCACCTACCAGCGCCAGGTCGCGCTCGCTGCGGTACGCGAGCGCGCCGGCGGACAGCGTCAGCAGCACGCGCCCGCGCAGGGCCCGCCCGGCAAAGCAGCAGTTGGCCGAGCGGCTCTGCCAGCCGTGCTCGCCGGCGACCCACTCCGCGTCCAGGTCGATCAGCGCCAGGTCGGCGGGGGCGCCGACCTCGATCACGGGCGTGGCCAGCTCGAACAACGCCGCGCCGGCGGTCATCCGCTCGACCAGCAGCGCGAGATCGATCACGCCGGGCAACACCAGGCCGGTGTACAGGGCCGAGAAGGCTGTCTCCAGGCCGGTGGTGCCCATGGGGGCCTGCTCGAAGGGGACCTCCTTCTCGTCGCGGGCATGCGGCGCGTGGTCGCTGGCCACGCAGTCGATCGTGCCGGCACGCAAGGCCTCGATCAGCGCGCGGCGGTCGGTGTCGGTGGTCAGTGGCGGGTGCATCTTCATGCGCGTGTCCATGCCGCGCACGTCCTCCTCGGTGAGCAGCAGGTGGTGGGGCGTGACCTCGGCGCTGACCTGGTAGCTGCGCGCCTTGGCAGCGGCGACCGCGTCGACGGAGGCGGCGCAGCTGAGGTGCTGAAAGTGCACGCGCGCGTCCTCGTAGCCGGCCAGGGCAGCGTCGCGGGCGACCATGGTTGACTCGGCGACGGTGGGGATTCCGGCGATGCCCAGCGCGACGCTGACTGCGCCCTCGTTCATGGCGCCGCCGCGCGACAGCGTGGGGTCCTCCTCGTGCAGGGCGAGCACGCCGCCGCACAGGCGCTGGTACTGCAGCGCCTTGCGCAGCATGCCGGCGCTTTGCACGGGCTTGCCGTCGTCGCTGAACCCGAGCGCGCCCTGCTGGCGCAGCTCTGCCATCTCGGTCAGCTGCTCGCCCGCCAGGCCGCGGGTGATCGCAGGCAGGAAGCCAACCGCGACGTGCGCTTCGCGCGCGGCGGCGTCACGCAGCGAGCGCAGCAGCGGCGCGGAGTCGAGCACCGGATCTGTGTTGGGCATGGCGATCACCGCGGCGAAGCCTCCGGCGGCGGCCGCACGGGTACCGCTCTCGATGTCCTCCTTGTGCTCCTGCCCGGGCGTGCGCAGGTGCACGTGGGGGTCGAAGAAGGCGGGCACGAGCGTCAACCGCCCGTCGCCGTCGATCGCTTCGCTGTCGGGCTCGGCGGCGAGCGTGGCGGGATGGGCCAGCTCGGTGATCCGCCCGGCGCGCACGCGCACGTCGTGGCGGGTGTCGATGTGGGCGCGCGGGTCGAGCACGCGCACGTCGCGCAACAGCAGATCGGCGGCCGACGCGGGGCCGGGGCTGAGCGGGTGGACGGGCGTCACGCCAGGCGCCCCCCGGCCAGTGGCTGGTGCTGGGCGGCCTGGCCTGCGCTCGCGTCGGGTGCGGGGGCGTCGGGGGCGAGCGACTCGGCGCGCAGGCTCCCGGACGTCTGCTGCGGCCTGGCCCCGGTGAGCAGCTCATACAGGACCGCCATGCGCACGACCACCCCGGCCTCGACCTGCGCGGTGATGACCGCCTGGGGCGAGTCGACGACCTCGCCGGACAGCTCCAGACCGCGGTTGACGGGTCCGGGGTGCATGAGGATCTGATGCGGCTGCAGCCGCTGCGCGTTGATCTGATACCAGGTGGCGTACTCGCGCAGGGAGGGCACCCACACGTCGTTCATGCGCTCGCGCTGCATCCGCAGCGCGTAGACGATGTCCGCGCCGGGAAGCTCGTCGAGCGTGTAGCGCACCTCGCAGCCGAGCTGCTCGATCGAGCGGGGAACCAGCGTGGGCGGTCCAGCGACGGTGACGCTTGCACCCATGCGCTGGAAGGCGAGGATGTTCGAGCGCGCGACGCGCGAGTGGGCCACGTCGCCGACGATCCAGATCGACGCGCCGTCGATGCTGCCCAGACGCTGGCGCAGCGTGTACACATCAAGCAGCGCCTGGGTGGGATGCTCGTGCTTGCCGTCGCCCGCGTTGACGATCGCCGCGCTGCACCATTTCGACACCAGCTCCGCTGCGCCCGCCCAAGGCGTGCGCAAGACGATCGCGTCGGGCCTGTGCGCGCTGAGCGTCAGCACGGTGTCCTTCAGCGACTCGCCCTTCTCGACGCTCGAGCCGCTGGCGGTGAAGTTGACCACGTCGGCTGACAGGCGCTTGGCGGCCAGCTCGAAGGAGCTGCGCGTGCGCGTGGACGCCTCGTAGAAGAGGTTGAGGACCATGCGTCCGCGCAACGCAGGCACCTTCTTGATGTCGCGGTGTGACACCTCGGCGAAGCGTTCGGCCTGGGCGACGATCCGCTCGATCGCGTCGCGGTCGAGATCCTCGATGGACAGGAGATGGTTCATGCCCAGGCCTCCAGCTCGGGGTGTGCAGCCGGGTCGGTCGGCGAGCGGTCGGCGACGGCCCGGTCGCGCCAGCCCGGTCGCGGCCCGGTCGCGCCGCTCGAGATCGCGACCTCGTCCACCTCGTCGATCTCGCGCAGGCGCACGTGAACGTGCTCGGCCAGCGACGTGGGCAGATTCTTGCCGACGTAGTCGGCACGGATGGGCAGCTCGCGGTGGCCGCGGTCGACGAGCACGGCCAGCTGCACCCGGTCGGGGCGTCCGTAGGCGAACAGCGCCTCGATGGCGGCGCGCACGGTGCGCCCGGTGAACAGCACGTCGTCGACGATCACGACGGTCAGGCCGGTGACGTCGAACTCGATGTGCGAGGCGTGCAGCACGGGCGCGTCGGGCCGCGTGGCGACATCGTCGCGATAGAAGCCGATGTCGAGGTCGCCGAGCGGGACTTGCGTATCGAGCAGGTCCTCCAGCAGGCCGTGCAGCCGCCGCGCTAGGAAGGCGCCGCGACGGTGGATCCCGACGAGCGCCGGCGCGGGATAGGGCGAGGAAGCGATCGGCGCGGGGATGCCCTCGACGATCTCATGGGCGATGCGCGTGAGCGCCCGACCGACTTCCTCCTCGTGGAGGACGACCTTCTCGTTGCCTTGCATCGTTTCCTTCCTGGCCTCGCGGGACCGGGTTAAAGGAGCAGGCGCAATGTATCAGGGGGATGCGATGGCCTCGGGCTGGGCCGTGGGGGCGCGCGCAGTCCGCTCGTCTGCTGGAGCCGCTGCTTCGGCCTGGGCGCGTTCGCGCGCCTGGCGCTCTGACCAGCGCACGAGCGTGGCGGGTCCGCGCTCGGGGAAGGGCACCTCGATCGTGTCGAAGTCGCGCAGCGCCTCGGTGGCGGCGAACACCGCGCGCGCCTCGTCGCGAAGCTCGCCGCCCGCGTAGCGGCTGGAGACGTGGGTGAGCGCAAGCAGGCGGACCTCTGCGTCGCGGGCGAGCTCTGCCGCCTGGCGCGCGGTGCTGTGCAGCGTCTGGCGGGCGCGCTCGCTCTCGTCCTCGGTAAAGGTGGCCTCGTGCACGAGCACGTCGGCCTGATGGGCGGCGATGGCCAGCGCCTGACAGGGTGCGGTGTCGCCCGAGATGACCACCTTGCGCCCCTCGCGCTCGGGCCCCATCACCTGCTCGGGCCTGACGCCGGCGACGGTCTCTCCGCGCTGCAGACGGCCGAAGTCGGGGCCGGGCGCGACGCCGAGCTCCTGCGCGAGCTTGGGGTCGAGGTGACCCGGACGCGGATCCTCTACGAGGGCATAGCCAAAGCACACATCGCCTTTGTGGCGCACGGGGACGGCCGCGATCAGATAGCCGTCGCGGCGCACGGTCTCGGCGGGCGCGAGCTCGACGATGTCCAGCCTGTAGGGCAGGCGCCCGTAGACGATGCGCATCACGCCCATCAGCTCCTTGCACCCAGAGGGTCCGTAGACGCTCAGCGGCTCGCTGCGTTCGCGCAGGGCAAAGGACTTGAGCATCCCCGGCAGCCCGAGCCAGTGGTCTGCGTGAAAGTGGGTGATGAAGACCGCATCCATGTCCGCCAGCCCGACCGAGCGCAGCAGCTGGCGCTGGGTGCCTTCGCCGCAGTCGAACAGCAGCCGGTCGCCGCCGCGGCGCACGAGCACCGCGGGTAGGCCGCGGCGGGGGCTGGGCACCGAGCCGGCGGTGCCGGCGAAGAACAGCGACAGGTCCATGCTGGCAACGGTAGCGGCGGGGCTGGCGGCGCGACGAGCCGCGCGAGCCTACGGCCGATGTGCTCGCGCAGCGGATCCGACCAGAACGGCGGCCAGGCCGCCCGACCTGGCCGCCGCCGAGCGCACGAGCTTCCCCGAGCGGTGCGCTCGTCTGATCAGATGGAGGTGGATGCTCTGCGCGGGGGCCTGGGAGGCCGACGCGCTACCCGGCACAACGGTCAACGTGACGTTCACCCCAGCGTGCGCCGAGCTGATGAGCGCACGCCCTGCCGCGCTCAGCGCCAGGGTGACGTTCGTGGCACGTCCAGGCGCGATGGAGAACGCAGCGGTGCCGAGCGCTGCCACCGCCGGCGCACGCGCATCGGTGTTCTCAGATGCGGCGACGGCGCTGTCGGCCGTTAGCTCCAGCGTCCCGCTGCAGGTCTGCGTGCCGACACACGCAAGCTTCACCGACGTGGTCGAGGCCGGCGCGGGTGTGCGCTCGGTGAAGCTCGGCCCGTTGCTCGAGCTGCCATTTTCATCGCTGACGATCACTTCGTAGTGACCTGCCCAGTAGGAGGGCGTCTTTGCTGTTATTTCGGTGCTTGAGCGCACGCTCACCGACAGCGCGCTCTTGCCGATCTTCACGCTTGAGCCGGGGAGGAAGTTGGACCCCTTGATCGTTACCAGCGTGCCGCCCGACGTCGGCCCTTCGGCCGGGCTGATGGAAGTGACCGTGGGAACTGGCGGAGCGACATATTTGTACCTTGGGCCAGCGCTGGAAACCCCGTTTTCGTCGGTCACGATCACTTCGGCGCTGCCGGGCGACTGCGAAGACGTGACAGCTGTGATTTCAGATTCCGAGCGGACTTTCACAGAGCTCGCCTTGCCGCCGATCTTGACGGTGGCGCCGGAGACGAAGCCGGAACCCTTGATCGTGATCACGGTGCCGCCCCGCGTGGAGCCTTCGGCGGGCGAGACGGAGCTGACGGCCGGCACCGGAGGTGTGACGAACGTGTACTTCGGGCCACCGCTGGAAACCCCGTTTTCATCTGTGACGATCACTTCGTCGCTGCCCGCCGATGCCGACGGTGTGACAGCAGTGATTTCAGATTCCGAGCGGACCTTCACAGAGCTCGCCTTGGTGCCGATCTTGACGGTGGCGCCGAAGACGAAGCCGGAACCCTTGATCGTGACCGCTGCGCCCCCGTGCGTCGAGCCTTCAGCGGGCGAGACGGAGCTGACGGCGGGCACGGGCGGAGCGACGTAGGTGTATTTGGGACCACCGCTTGATGTTCCGTGTTCGTCTGTGACGACCACTTCGTCGCTGCCCGCGGACGCTGACGGCGTCACTGCGGTGATTTCGGTTTCGGAGTGGACGGTTACCGAGCTGGCCTTGCTGGCAATCTTGACGGTGGCCCCCTTGACGAACCCGGTGCCCTTAATGACGACCGCGGTGGCGCCCCTGGTCGAGCCTTCGGCGGGTGAGACCGAGGAGACGGCGAGCGCCGGGGGCGGGGGCGGGGGCGTCGAGGACTGTGACAGCACGCCGTCGGGGGTGCCCACGCCGGTGGGGCCGCGATAGCCGGAGCCGCCCGTGCACAGATAGGAGCCGCCGCAGCTGCCATTTGACCCGGAGGTGACGGCGAAGAACGAGGACGGGTTTTTGTAGAAGGCGGACGCGCCGAGCGAGTGGGTTTCGCTGCCCGACAGCGCCTCGACTGCGGCGATGATTGGCGTGGCGGCGCTGGTGCCGCCCACCGTGTACCACCCCGCCAGTTTGCCTTCGCCGCTGGTACCGGAGGTGTCATAGATCGACAGGTCTTCGGCGACGGCTGCGATGTCGTTGGTGGTGCGCTTGGAGCAGCCGCTGTCGGTCTGGTAGGAGGGCTTTGCCTCGAACACGCTGCAGCCGCTGCCCGAGCGCGACCAGACGCTCTCAGACCACCCGCGGGAGTTGCTGGCCGCGGTCAGGACCGTGCCGCCGACGGCGATCACGTCGGGGGACGCGGCTGGATAGCTGGGGACGCCGGCGTTGTATTCATCGTTGTCATAGCCCCAGTCGCCGCTGGCGAAGGTGATCGGGATGCCCGGGTGGTTGAAATAGGAGTCGTAGGAGGTCTCCCCCTGAAACTCGAAGCTCGCCCAGCTGTTGCTGACCTCGCTGGCGCCGAGTTTCACGGCCTCGTTCTCCGCCGTCCCGAGGTCGCCCATGCCGGCGGAGTTGGCCTCGACGAGCATGATGTGGCAGTTGGGGCAGATGGCGGAGACCATGTCCAGGTCCAGCGACTCCTCGACGGGCCAGTCGCCCTCTTCGCGGGTGGGCTGGGGCGGATAACTCGTGGTGCCGGTCTGGCTGACCTTCTCGAAGCAGCCGCCAGCCGAAGTGCAGGACGGTAGACCGTAGGCAGTGCGGTAGGTGGCGAGATCGGATTCGGCGGTGGGGTCGTTGTAGGCATCTACGATCGCGACCGTCTGACCGCTGCCGGCGCTGCTGGAAGGCAGCTTGTAGGCCGACTGCAGTTCAGCGGGCGCGAGCCCGCTGCCGTCGATGCCGCTGGTGGCGGGCGACGCGGTCGCGGCCGATAGCGAATCGAGCTTTGCGCCGGCGGGCTCGATCACCGCCTGGCAGGCCGCCTGCCCAGCTGGCGCGGGCGGGCAGGCTGTGTACGACCGGGAGGTGGAGGGCGCCGTGGACAGGGGCTGTGCAATCCCTTCGGACGCGAGCGCAGTCGCGGCGCTCGCTGAGACCGATACGCCGCAGACGACGGCGAGAACTGCAGACCTCCAACGCAAACATCCGATGATTGCCACGATGTCCTCCCTTCCTTGGGTTGATCCCGCATCGATCAGACGCGCCAAGGCGATGAGACATCACGGCACCTTTTGGACGACGTGGCGATCATGTTGAGGACGACACGGCCGACTATCTTTCAGACGACACGGCGATGCCGGGCCATGCGGCATCGCTCGGAGCAGCTGAGGCTCGTATGAGCGGCCCCGGCTCATGTGCAGGGTCGAAGCGGCGGTGGGAACTGCTGTAGAGTCTGAGAACGCCTGAGCCCGAGGACAGAAGAGTCCTTTTTGCAGGTATTTGGCGCCCGTAGCTCAGTGGATAGAGCGCTCGCCTCCGGAGCGAGAGGTCGGCCGTTCGAATCGGCCCGGGCGCGTGCTGATCTTGGCTTTGTAGAGCGGTTTTCGAGCTACGCCGCGTCGGCCTCTACCCGCTCACCATCGCTTGCGGCGGCTTGAGGGTCCATTGAGGGTCCATACTCGCCGCCCACGAGCGCCCGCAGCTTCGCCTTCTCGCCCGGATCGCGGCGCATCGCCTGGCGGTAGACGCGCAGCGCGAGCGCCGGGTCCGTGTGGCCCATCTCGTCCATGACCGTTCCCGGGTCCTCGCCGAGTGCGTAGAGCACGCTGGCGAAAGTGCGCCGCAGAGAGTGCGGCGTCAGACCGTCCGGCAGCGGCGCGTCGCCGGCTTCGTCAAGGCGCTTGTTCGCGCACCTCACGGCACCCGCGAGCGTCCGGTTACGGAAGTTCTCCGCCCCCATCGGCTTGCCCGTCCGTGTCGGGAACACGAGCCCGTCGGTTGAGCTCGCGTCCGCGCGGGCCGACAGCAGCTCGTCACGCAGCGCGCCGCGGATCTTCACCTTGCGGCGCCCGGCGTCGGTCTTGGACTCCCCGACCGTCAGCCAGCCGGCTGCGAGGTCGACCTCGCGCCAGCGCAGCGCCAGCAGCTCGCCGATGCGCAGCCCGGCGAACACGAGCACCGCCAGCATCGCGCGGCGGCGCACGTGGCGTTTGTCCTTCGGCGCGTCCCGGTCAAGCTCGCCGGCGCCCTCGAGCAACGCCTCGATCTGGCCGGCCGTCTCCAGGTAGGTGCGCCGCGGCGCGCGCTCTTTCGCCCGGCAGCCGCGCGCATAGTTGCGCGCGATCAGCTCATGCTTGACCGCCCGGTCGAGGATCGCGCCGAGCAACACCACGCTCATGTTCACCGATCGCGGCGACAGCGCGCGGCCCTTGCCAACCTCGCGGCCGTGCTCGTACCTGGCGCCCCCGAGCTTGCCGGCGACGTAGCTCTCGACGGTCGCTGCCTTGATCTGGTCGAGCGGCAGCTCGCCGAAGTAGCCGAGCAAATGCTTCTCAAGGCGCCAGCGGTAGTCCGCGCGCGTATTCGGCGCGAGCTGCGCCTCGCTCAGCGTCCACCACTGCTCCGCGAAGGCGTGGAAGGTCGGCACGTCCACGCTGGCCGGCGCCATCGCTTCGGGCGGCTGCCATTCACCGGCACGCACGCGGGCGAGTTCGACCGCGAGGCGATCCTCGGCCTCCTGACGCGTCACCAGCCCGAGCGCCACCTTCTTCTTTTTCCCGCCCACCGGAAAGCGCAATGTGCGCGTCACCCTGCCCTGCACGTTGGTCTGTTCGATGATCGTGCCTGTCGCTGGACGTGCCATCAGCGCTCCCCATTCTTCGAGCAGCTTCTCGGCCGACGCGCCGAGCGCGCGGGCGATGGCGAGCCCTACATCGAGGCCCGGTGTGGCGGCGCCCGTCTCAATCCGCGCGATCGTGGAGCGGCTGACGCCGACACGCTCGGCGAGCTGTTCCTGCGTAAGCTCGCGCTGTTCGCGGGCCTCGGCGATGCGCCGTCCGCGTCCGGGGACGGGCAGCTTAGGCTTCCTACTTGGCATGAGAATCAACCTCTCGTGTCCGTGCCGCGGGGGCGCTTGCAGGCGTCGCCCGCGGCGATTTCCTTTGTACCCGGCATTGTAGCGCTCATGCTACACGCGGGGCTTCAAGATCGAGCCGACGTGCTCCGTCGCCCGCCGCCGCGGGCGCCGCCGCGGTGCCGCAGCGGCCGGCTCGTCGCGCGCCGCGTGGGCGGCGAGCGCGTGGTCGAGGTCGAAGCGCAGCCGGCCGCCCGGCCCACCGAGTCGCCGGGCGCCGAGCTCCGAGGCGTGCTGGTAGACGTAGCTCCGATCGACGGCCAGGTAGTCGGCGAGCGTCTGCGCGTCCACGAGCCCACCCGATGGCCGCTGCAGGCGCGCGACGAGCGCGTCCGCGAGCGCGGCGATCTGGCTCTCGCTGAGCACAAGCTCGCTCACGCCGCCGTCAGCTCCTTCCGACTCATGCCGAGCGCGGCGAGCGGATCGAGCGCGCGGAGACCGTCGGGCCGGCCGGATGCGAGCGCGGCCAGCTCTCGGCCATCGATGGCGTGCGCCTGCTCTGCCCATGCGTCCTTGAGCGCGTGCAAGCGAGCTTCACCCCACTCCGTGTCGAGCGCCCCGGCGAGCCGCGGCCAGCCCACAAGGAGGACGAATCTGCGCACCCGCTCGTGCGCGTGCGCGAGGGCGGCCTGACGCGCGTTGTCGCACAGCTCGCGGGCGGTGTCGTCAGCGAGGAACGTGCTCCCGGTCGCGGCGGCGTGCCGGCGACGCGCCTCGGCATAGCCGGGCGCACTCAGCGCCGTGCAGATGAGCCTCCATGCCTCATCCCACGTCGGTTGTCCCGCGTCCGACCTGCACGCCGCGAGCAGCTCGCTTACAGATGGCCGGAAGCGCCGGCCCTCCAGCAGCAGCCGGCGCAAGCCAACCGTCGCCTGCTGTGGGTCCACCTGGTCGAGCAGCACACGCCACGATGCCTGCGCGGCGTCGTCGAAGTCGCCGGGCCAGCCCTCCTCGAGCAGCCCGCAGAACGCCTGCCAGCGCGTGTCATCCCAGGCGTTCACGCCAGCCCTCCTTGAAGCGCCCTGAGCGCGTCCGCTTGACGCCGACGCCGCTCCTGGCGCTCGTCCTTCGCCGGCTTCGCCGCGGCGGGCCGGCCAATGAAGCTCTCCAGCTTGGTCGCGTTGCGGCAGATCAGCTCGATGTCGTCGAAGCGCCTACCCGCCTCGTTGACGAACGCCCCCCTCGCTGCTCCATCGATCGCGTGCCGGATCTGCTCTGCTGTGAAGCCTTCACGCACCCTTGCAGCGATCTTGCGGCGGCGATCCGCGCCCAGCTTCGCGTCGGGATGCCCACACTGCTGCTGCCAGTAGGCGAACAGCTCGCCGATCTCGGGCGTGTCGAGCTTGCCGTCTCCCTCGGTGCTAGTCGATGGTGAACGATCATCCTCGACATAGAGAGACTGCGGAGCAGGCTCTATTGACGGTTCTGACGGTTCGGGTGCAGTGGGCCGCACCCCTTGATACGGCTGGCTGCACCCCGCAGTGGGCCGCACCCCCGCAGTGGGCCGCACCCCTGCGGGGCTCATCACGACCCGGTAGACAGTCGTCCTGCCGGGTCGGGGTTCGGCTTCGATCACTCCCGCGCGTTCGAGGCTCCGCAGCGCTTCCTGCGCCCCACGCTCTTTCGTGCGAGCCATGCGGGCGATCGTCTCCACGCTCGGGTACGCGCCCTCGCCGTCATCGCGGGCGTGGTCGCACAGGGCGATCAAGACCAGCAACTCCGCCTTGCTTTCGACTGGCGATGCGCGCAGCGCCCAACTCACGCAGGCGATGCTCATAGACCGTCCCTCCAGTGCGGGACGGCGGCGACGGGCGTTGGGCTCGGCGGCGCCAGCGCAAGCTGCTCTGCGGCGTCGTCCTCGACCTGGTGCTCGGCCTCGGGCTGCAGCTCGCTGACGAGCCAGTACACGTGAAGACTGCCCCTTCGCCGCACATGGCGAAAACGGTGCCCCTGACGCTGAAGATCCGCCACCCGGCTGCGCAGGGCGGTGATCGGCCCCAAGCCGTCGGGAGCCTCCGAGAACCACTCCAACTGATCGAGCGGATTCCCCTTGCGAGCGTGGCGCAGCAGCCGCTCAGCCTGGGTCGGCGGCTTGGCGCGCGGCTTCAGCTCGGCGCCGTTAGGTCCGGGGCGATTGGCCTCGGCGTTCATGGACCAGCAGCATGCAGCGAGTCCGCGCCGGCGTGGTCAGGATCAGGACCAACCCTTCGCGTCACGGAAAGGGGTCACACTTCTGAAGGTGTGACCCCTTTCTATGACGAGCAGGTGTGACCCTTTTCTATGACACGAGCGCGACGCACGCCCGGCCGTTTACGTCAAAGACATCGGCCCCGAGCTCGTGCAGCCGGTCGCCCAGCTCACGGGCAGACAAGTTGGTGGCACGCTGAAGGTCGCGCCGCTCGACATTGCCGACCGTTTGCTCTAGGTGTTTGACTATTCGTCGTCGCTGCTTTGCCTCTCGCCGGCCGGGCGACCGCTCGGAGCGGCCACGCTCCTTGAGCCAACGCTTGACGGTCCGGATGACCACATGCTGCTCGTCCGCAATCTCCGCCACCTCCCACCCCTGCGCGTGTTTCTCCGCAGCGCGATCCCCTTGCACTTCCGCGCTCGCTTTGGCGGGACTGTCGGCTTGGCTCCGCTGATTCGCTTTCGTCGCCAGTTCGTCCCTCTGAGCGGGCGTGAGCGAAGCCAGACCGCGCCCAACTCTCAGACTTTCGATCCGATCGACCAGCTTCTTCGGCGACTTGTTGATCGTCGTGATGGTGTCCTTCATCCGTTCCGCGTGCGCGTCTTTGTCGTACTTGCCCTCGGCCCAGCGGCGGAGCATTGCCGCGCTCTGCTTTGGCTTCCGGCTAGGGCGGGGAGCGTTGGCCGCGCCCTGGCGTAGGAGCTCGGCTCGTGCAGCCGGGAAACACTCCGAACAGTAGAACTTGACATTGACGCTTCTTTCAACGGCGGATGCGGACCGCTTCACCGACTTGCCACATCCTCCCGCGCAGGGCAGTGTGACGAGTGGCCTATAGGGCGCGCGCCGGGCGGGCAGCCGGTCACGCGGGAAGAACCACGCGTTGCCGATCATCCGGGCGCCGTACTTGCCCCGCGGACCCCAATATCGCACGGTGCTATGAGCGCGGCCGGTGAGTTCGGAGGCTTTCGCGGCGCTGACCAACTCCCCATCCTCGCCCGCGAGCCGTGGTCGCGCGTCGACGTGGCGTCGCTGCCCCGCGGCGCGCCCGTTGATCCCCGCGGACTCGAGCGTCAGCCTGTAAACCTCGATCTCGACGCGGGAATAGCGTGCGCCGGAACGTCGCTGATCGACGAGTTCCGCGGGGCGTACAAGTTTGAGCTCGCCCCGTTCGACCGCGTAGTCGAGTCGCTTGCTGAGTCGTGCGTATGCCGCATCGGTACACGGCACCTGTCGGCCGGCGAGGCTCGCGACCGCCTCGACCTTCCTAATCGGGTCCTCGGAAAGCGAGCCGTCGCCCGGCTCGTCAGGACACGAGCACACGATGCGGTCTGTTCGCCAGCGTAATCACGCCGAGCACCCTACGGACAGCTCCGGCTAGAACGACAACGACCCCGGCGAGCGGGTTGCTCAGCACGAGGTCGTGGCCGGTGTTTACGCTTGCCGCAGACCGCGCGGCCCGGCCATCATCGCATCGCGTCTGGACAGCCTCTCCAGGGCCGTCGAGGCGTAGTATCGCCGCCGTGACCGTGGAGCAGTGGCCCGACGACGCACAGGCTGGGTTGGCAGCGACATGCCGTCAGGACTGTGTGACAGCGCGAGCGATCATCGACGCCGCGAGGGCGGGACTCATCCCAGAGCCCACAAGCGACGGAGCCTGGTTGGCGCTAAAGGAGGACGACGAACTCGTGCTCTACGTCGTCACCACATCGGCGCTCTATCGAGCACACGGCAAGTGCGCACACCACGAGGACCCGCATGCGACCGAAGATCACGTGAACGCACGCGTAGATCTCGACCGCCTCCCGATCCGCCACGATACCGCCGTCTCATCCTTCGTGACCCGATCCGAGAAGAAGCCCAAAGGCGGTCGACGCACGCGAACGATTCACTGGATGGTCGAGCTCGGCGGCCGGACCATCGCGATCGACGCCGAGCCAGACTCCGATAGCCAGGCAGACAAGGAAGCGGTCAGAGCCGTGGAGTTTGCGCGGGCGCTCACGACCGCCCTCGCGGCGGCGAGCCCTGCCCGCTACGCGATCCTCGACGCGGTGGCCGAGCTGGGCGCCGCGATCGACGCGCAGGGCTGATCGGTCGCTGCTGCCCTCTCGTGATTCCGCTAAGCGCGTCGGGTAAAAGCTTCGGCCTCCGCTGCGGTCATCGGTATATAGGCCAGGGCGCGAAGCGCCCCCCGGCTACAGGTGGCCGGCGACGCGCTCAAGCGCCCGGAGACGTGGCCGCTGAGGCGATCATCAGGAGTGTTTGCGCTCCCGATCTACGGTGGCGCCCAGCTTGCCCATGCTCACGCCGAGCGCGTCGGCGAGTGCGACGACCGTAGACCAAGCGGCGCTTGAGTTTCCCCGCTCGATCCGCCCGAGGGAGCCGAGCGAGACGCCCGACTTGAAGGCGAGGGCTTCCATCGTCAGGCCGCGATCTTCGCGCAGCCGGCGCAGCACTGCGGCGAGGATCGGATCGGGAGCTGGCGCACGCGACATAAAGGAAAACATCGCAGGCGGTCGGTCGTCAAGTCCACACCGAAAGCGGCCTACTATTGACGATCGGTCGCTTTAGGTCTACGCTGGCCGGACAACAAGTGCCCCCGCGCTGCGTAAACAGCCGGGGGCATGGCCCCAGGAGAACCAGCTCCCGGAAGCGAGGCCAACGCTACCAGCGCCCCCGCTTGCAAAGGCACCTCCCGGAGCCTCCAACCGAACGGAGGAACCGACCATGAGCAGCACCATCACAATCCCGGCGCACGCGATCGGGCGTGTCCGAGAGGGCGCCGTCAGGGCGCTGCACGACTGCGCCGAAGGCATCGACCACGCGGGAAGCGACCGAGCCGCCCAGCAGCGTGTGCGACACGACCTGGAACGTGTCTGGAGGCTGCTGGACGCGATCGGCTGGGCCGCTGAGACGCCCGTGGCGGGTGTGCCGATCGACCCTGTGCGGCACGGCGAGGCTCTGCTCACTCTGCTGGGCAAGATGCTGCCGGTGATGGAGGGGTGGCTCGCGGACTTCCCCGAGGACGACCCGCGCCGGCCACACCGACGCGCCGAGATCGACACGTTGCGGGCTCTACGCGAGCGGCTGGCCGTTGCGCAGGACATGCCCAAGCCGCAGGGCACCGTCGCGGTACCAGGTCCGGTGATCCCGGTGGTCCGTGAGGGCGTGTTCGCGCTGCTCGGGGTCGCCGCGAAAGAGCTGTCCAGCCAGGCGCAGGCGCGACCAGCAGCACGGGATTTGGCCGTGGTCGCGGGGGAGCGGGCGACCATCGCGCGGGTGATGTCGCTGCTCGATGAAGTTGGTTGGACCGGCGAGCTTGACGGCGACGATGTGCTGCACGTCGCGGTCGGGCGCCACGGGACGACGGTCATCGGCGCGTTGAACAACGCGATCCCGCTCCTGGTCCTCAGCCTTGGAGAACTTGGCGAGGGGAAGGGCGAGCGCACGCAGCGCGAGGCCGTTCTCGAGCAGGCACGCTCGTTCGCGCGGCAGGTGGGTGCCCAGGTCGCGGCCGGGGAAGGTGGTCAGTGATGCGCTGGATGGTCACGCACGGAACCCTCAGCTTGGCGCCGGCAACCACCCGACCGGACTGGAGGATGCGGCGGTGGGCATCGAGCGCGAGCTGCGCGAGCTTGAAGCGTCAGCGAGCGCGAACTTCCAGACGGGGCTGCATCGACGTCGAGATCAACGACGTGCCGCTGGAGGCGTTGGCGCGCTCGCTCGGCACCTTGCAAGGCGGGGATGCGTGATGGTCGCCAGGCTCGCGCTCACGCCCGGCACGGCGTCGGGCCTCAGCCCGAGCAGCGCAAGCCCGGGCCTGGGCGACGCGCGAACGCGCCACACCACACGTCGGCCTGTTCCCCGAAGACCGCCTCCCATGCTCGCTTCTCCCGGGAAGTCTCGCCCGCGAGCGCGACTTCCAGTGCCGCCGGCCATGCCTGCTCGAAGCGCTCCCCGCGCCCTCGCGCGTCCGCGAGCTGCTGGCCGAGCTGCGCCGCCGGGCTCACGCACACAATGGCGCTATCTCCTTGCTCCGGCTCGACGCGCGCACATAGGGCCTTCACGCAGCCTCATTACCTCTATCTCCTGTTCCTGGGCGCGCTGACGCCAATTCACCGTGCGCGCCCGTGCGCTCCCGTCGGCGCCCCAGGTGGCGGGGATCAAACGAGATAGGCCCATCGCGCGAGCGCGTTTCATCAGGTACAGCCGCACGCTGTTGTGCTCCGCGCCGGACAGGCCCACCATGCTCCGCGCTTTTTCCCAATCATCGCGGTCATGCGTGGGGAAACTCCAGTGGCCGTCAGGGTTGGGGAACGCTTCGCCTTTGCCGCCAAGTTCGGCCAGCTCTGTCGCGCTGTACTTGCCGCGAACCTCGCGCTCATACCACTCTGCCGAGCGCATGCTGGTTGTCGCGCCCGTGCTTGGGCTCGCACCGAACGTGACCGCGCTGACATCCCCGCCATGCAGGCTGACGCTGTTGACCGTCCGCTTGGTGTAGTCGCCATTCCAATCGTCGTCGGTACAGCGGAAGGCGAAGGACATTTCGTCCACAAGCTCGCGGTCCATCTTGATCTTGAGCTTTTGCGCGTCGGGATCTTCTCTGTCGAAGCGCGCGTCCACTTTCAGCCCGCGAGGATCTTCGATCAGGTCAAGCGTGCCCGTGGCGCTGCCCGGCCGCGCGGTGCGCGCCAGCGGCAGCCCCGTGTGTTCCACCCTGAACACCACGTCCGGGTTCTCTTTGAGCGTCCGCTTGAACGCTCCACGCTTAATAGTCTCTTCGAAGTCGGCAACCGTGTACGGCGTTTCGGTGAGCGACGCATATCCGGTGAAGCGATATTGCGAGTCGTCGGTGTCGTCGCTGCGAAACTCACAGTCGCGCACGCAGAACTGGCGGCGCTCCAGGCTCTTGCCGCTGCGCAGGCTTTCTACCCGCTGGCGGCGCAGCGCTACAACGTCCATCACGACTTCCCGCCGATGCCCACGGCGCCCAGCAGTTGCCGGGTCAGACTCTTCTCGTGCTGCTCCCTGGCTGCCTCGCGGCGGCGGGCGTCGAGCTGGTGGCGGCGCTGCTCTGCGATGACGTCCGCGTCTTTGGGCGGTATCGCCATCATGGCCGGCGTAATCACCACGTCGATAGGCGCCACGCGCGCCGCCTCGATCGCGGCCTGACCTTCCGCCTGGGCGGCGTCGAGCTCGGCCTGCACCTGCGCGTCCAGCGCGGCCAGCTCCGCACGGGCAGGCTGGGACTGCGCGGTGCAGTCGGCGCGCACGCCCTCGATCCGCTGATCCAGGCGCGCCCGCTCGGCTAGCAGGCCCTCAAGCCGGCCGTCTCGCTGGCGCTCGACCCGCTCGAGCGCGCCCTGGGCGTCTCGCCGGGCGCGGGCCTGCGACGCCATCGCGCGCTCGCGGGCATCCTGCACGGCCTGCTCTGCGAGGGCCTCGGCCTGGCGCACGTTCTCGGCGCGCTCGCGCGCTTCAATCCAGCGGCGTAGCTGCGCCTCAGCCACCCGCCGCGTGTAGTCGCCGGGCCCCAACTGCTGGCGCTCGCGCTCGACTGTGCGCTTACGCCCCTCGATCGCCGCGGCGATGGCGTCGAGCTGCTCCGGCGAAAGGGTCTGGGCGGCGGCCATGGTCACTCTTCCGACTGGACCACTAGGCCGGTCCCGGTCATATAGGCGATGCCCGTCGGATAGCGCCACAGAACGGCCGCGTAGCGGTGCAGGGTAAAGCGGGCCTCCATCGTGCCGCTGAGGACCTCAAGCTGCACGGCCGTGCGCGTGGTGGACTCGAATTTCATCATGTCCGTGGGCCGAATCGAGACTATGGCGTCTTGATTGGCGCCCGCGCCGAGCGTGGCCGGGATCGCGTCATCGAGATAGGTGGGAAAGCCCAGGATCGGCGGCGCGACCGCTGGACGCCGTTCGTCGAACGTGTAGGCCACGGGCGGGATCGCCTGGTGGCCCGGTACGGCCAGCGGGAGTTTCTCTTCATCCTCAGACGAGCCCAACGCGCACCACCTCGCCGTGCGCATCAGCCAGACCTCGGGCGGAAGGTTGCGCGCGTCTCCGAGCTGAGCGCCGACCTTGCCCAGCTCGCCAAAGACTTCATAGCCCTTGGGCGTGGCGCTCGTGAACGTGACGACGCTGACCGCGCCAGCGCCCGTCGGCAGGTTGAGAATCCCCGTGATCTGCTGCTGGGAACTGCCCAGGCCAGTGAACAGGCGTTCCTCTAGCTTGCCGTCCGCGGCCTCCCCCAGATCCTTGAGCATCGCGTGATCGAAGTGCGCGCCCTGCGGAGACTGTTCCAGCTCCTGCAGGGAGCAGTCAGACACCCCGTCGACGACCATCGCGACAGAGCTGACCGCGGCGTCCGTGATGTCCTTGTTAGGCATCGCGGCGTCGTCGCCCTGGGTGCCCGCTTCGCTTCCTGCGACGATGCGCGGCAGGTTCACGCTGCCCACGCCGTCGGGCAAATCGAAGGTCGGGATCATCCCCGCGAGCACCCGCTTTGGCCTTGCAGCGGTCGCGAAGTAGGAGTTAGCCCAGAGCGGTGGAGAGAAGCTCCCGCCGGTCCCCGAGAGTCGGTTCGGGTCCACCCGGTACTCCACTTCATCGTTCAGCCAGGCGCGCTGCTCCATGCGCTCGGTCTCGACGCGCATCTCGCCCTCGTGCTTCTCCAGCCGGGCGGCCGCACGCGCGTCGCCCTGCTTGGCCCGGAAGACATCCTGAAAGAAGCTATGGCGCGCGTTCGGCCCACGGCGTTCATAGACCAATGGCTCGCTACGGACCTCGACTGACATAGATGAACCTCGCTCCGCTGGGATGTCGCCGGCGCCGGCGCAAGTCGCGCAGACCGTCGGCTTGGCGTCCGGGCCGTGGCCAGGCCCCGGCCCGAACGAGCCGCGGCCGTCGCAAGTCGGGCACTGGACGCGCCCCGGCTCCAGCGGTGTGCCGCTGCCCTTGAGCCTCGGCCCGCTCATGCCGCGCTCAGGTTTCTGGGCATCGTGTACGGCGTGGCGGGATCGACGCCCACGGCCTCGACGATCGCCCGCAGGTCGGCGTTCTCGGGCCGGCGCAACGCGATCGGCTTATGACGAGCGACGCCGCGCTCAAGTGAGGCGATCGCGCGATAGGCGCGGCCGAGCTCGGCCTCCAGCGCCGCGAGCCGCTCGTCAATGCTGGGCCTATCCACGATCGACCACCGCTCGGGCGCGTCGGCCCGTTAGCTGCTCGATCGCCAGCGCGACCGCGCGGCTGCGCTGGGACTGTTGCAGGCGCCGCACGAAAGCCTCAGCCGCGTCCATCTTGCCGGCGTCGAGCAGCGGGGAAAGCACGTCTAGGGCCTCGTCGTCCAGGTCGATGACGGTCGATGCCGCGCGGTCCATGCTCACCACGCCCTCGAATTCGTCGAAGCTCTACGCCGGCCAGCTTCACGAGCGCGATTGCGCGCCGTTCGGCCCTCCCCGCCCACCCTCCGGCTTTTGGCTCTAGCTAGCCGTTTTTGGCTTTCGGTAGGAAATTTGTTGACCTGGCGGGTCGCCCTCATCGTCTCTGACGTTTTGAGGGCGGCGCCCCGCCTCATGCGACTGCGCCCGCCTCGTCTGCCGTGACAGGTCGCCACCTCAACCGCCATGCCGCCCGGCGCTTGTCCCTGCAGTCGCAGCACAGCGCGAGCGACGTGCGCTCGCCGTCTGCGCAGCTCTCTACATCGACCGCCTGGACGTCGGCCTGGCGCCCGGAGCGTCCGCAGCACGAGCACGAGACGGGTGGCGGCATTCACGCGGCCGTCCGCTCGGCGTCGACGCGCTGAACCTCGTGCTCTAGTGCGACCTTGGCGAAGTTGGACACACTGCGGCGCTCAGCTTCGGCCGCACGCCTGACGCGCTCCGCGAACTCACCCGACACTCGGCTGCCGATGACCTTTACTGCGGCCTGCGTGTTGCCTGCTTCCACGACGACCTCCAAATGAGTGCGAACGTTGTCGCTCTCACAATGCGGCCGGGATTCAGGCTCGCTAGCGCCGTGTCACGCGAGCGCGTCCGTTGTCACGCCAGCGCG
The DNA here is from genome assembly GCA_963734225.1 of uncultured Solirubrobacteraceae bacterium. GTDB lineage: Bacteria > Actinomycetota > Thermoleophilia > Solirubrobacterales > Solirubrobacteraceae > Palsa-744. The sequence continues at coordinate 138,763 of CAVTGI010000017.1, read as the reverse complement.
TCCGTTTCTCTGTGGTGGCGTTGCCGGCACGCGTCGCTGTAGAAGACGTGACCCGCACGAGTCGGCTTGAACATGCGCCCACAACCGCAGCGGCAAGCGATCCTCCGGCGCAATGCTCGCCGTGTCGCTCGCAGACCGCGGCGATAGTCGGCCTCGCTGACACGAGCGGTCGTCATCGGTCGGGCCGCCTGCTACTGCTGCTGCGCTGTTCTCGGTCTTCTTGGAGCCGTCGGAGCTCGTCTGCGCTGGCCTGGCGCACGCGCAGTTGGCCGGACTCGATCTGCTCGCGGATGCGATCGAGCTTCGCTTGGCGTTCCGTGCTCACCCTCACCTGGTTTTTCGTCCGCTGACTCGCCGGCATCGCTTGTCGTGGTAGCACCTAACGCGCAGCCCGGCTACCGCAGCAACGTCAGCGAGCGGCCCGGCTCAGTGCGACGCTGGAAGTCGCCGAGCCGCTCGGCCAAGAACTCGCGCACCTTGGCCTGATCGAGCACGAGCTTTGGGGCGACGCTGACTACGGCGATCCGGTCCTTGTACGTGGCGCGGCCGGTCCGCTGGAAGTGCTCCAGCAGCACCGCGGCTGACTCTTCGAGGATCGGTTTGAGTCGATCGGTCTCGCGTCGAGCGTCCTCCCAAACGTCGGCGGCCTGGGCGACCGTCAGGGCTGTCTTGGAGATCCGCTCGCGCGTTGGTTTGGCCGCGGTCCTCGACATCGCACTGCAAACGGTACGGCGAGCAGCGGCAGAGCCTTGTGCGACACTGCACAAGCGGTACGAGACGCACCTGGGCGACGCCGATGAGCCACCGAACCCAGCCAGCAGCACTCACCGGGCAGCAGGCGCGCGTGCGCCTCCGCAACGGCAACGTCTACGACGGGGTCGCCACCATCCACGACGGCATGATCTCGATCGACCACTGCCGGCTGCGCGTCGTTTCGCTGATCCGCGGCAGGAGGACAGTCACGTACCGCCGGCCAGCGCGGCGGCGCACGTTCGCGCTGGAGCTCGTGCGCAACATCGACTGGCGCTAGCTGCGCGCGATCGCAGCGGCCACGCACACCTGAGAGCCACGTGGCACGCCTCCTAGCTCGCAGATCGCGCCGGGCATGATGTCCGTACACCTGCGAAGGCGCCCGGCCAGCTCAATCGCAGGGCGGTGTCGTCCTTCGATCTCGACCGTCGCCGTGGGGGGCGATCCTGCTTCTACCCAGCGGTAGAACGGGTCGCGCAGATGCTCCGCACAGTGGGCCATGATGGACCCCTTTCAGTCGACTTGGAATAGATCCAAGCCAAGCCACGCCGCGGCAAGCGTACCCCTATTCAGCCGTCGGCGCCATGTCCCCCGGAGGCAGGCCCAAGCAGTTCTGCACGCTCCTGGCGCTCGGCCGCGCGGCGGCGGCGCACGTTCTCGCTGGCGATCGTGCGCGACGTCGACTGGCGCTAACGACGCGTGCGCGGCGCGGGGTGTGTGCCCCCACGGGCGCAGACTTCCTCCAGCGGTGGCGGAAGTGGCAGAGAATCGCACGCGAGCGATTCAAGAACCAAGTGACTCGCTAGTCACTTGGCGTTGGCGCTATGTCGCCCGCGTGCGACATAGGCCGGGTTTGGACCCTTTGAGGGTCCGAACCCCGTCGAAACGCCCGTAAATCCGGGGCACCGCGGGGTCCGATGGCCGGGTATGGAAAACGCCCGAATCACCAGTGCTGGAGCGGTGATTCGGGCGTTTCTCCGGCACGCCTCCGGAGCGAGAGGTCGGCCGTTCGAATCGGCCCGGGCGCGTGGTGGAAGTGCCTGCAAATTGGGTGGTTCGCTCGGCGGGCTCAGGTGCAGCGTTGAGCGTGTCGGGGCTCGGTGGCCCAAACGATGGCCCAAAACCCCCCTGTTGTGGCCCGTAGAGGGTGCCGCGGGCATCCGCGAGCAGCGCGTCGAAGGCGGCGCCGTGGTCGCGCTTGCGGCGGTCCAAGAGCTGCGCGTACACGTCGAGGGTCATCCTGCTTTCGGCGTGGCCGACCTGATGCTGGACGTAGGTCACGTCGAAGTTGGTCGCCAGCAGCATGATCGAGACGTAGGTCCGTCGCAGCGTGTGCGGCGTGACATGCGGCAGCGGCGGTAGGCCGCGCTCGGTCAGGCGCTCGTTGGCGAGCTTGACGGCCGGCTCCAAGATGCGTTCGCGGACGTTGCTCTCATCCCAGCGCCTACCGCTGGGGGTACAGAAGAACGGCGTGTCCGGGTCTATGGGGTGGCCGTGTCGCACCTTGTCGGCGCGGTAGGCCAGCAGCTCGTCGCGCAGGCTGGGCGTGATCTCGACGTGACGGACGCCCGTCGGCGTCTTGCTGTCCGCGATCCACAGGCGCGCGCCGTCGGGATCGTGCAGGCGTACGTCGCGCTCCAGGATGTCGAGGGTTTCAGCGATCCGCGGGCCGGCGTAGCCGAGCATCGCGCACAGCGCGCGCCACCCGATGCGGTCGTTGGTCGCGGTGTAGGTCTTGCCCTGCGCGAGCATCGACATCGACCCGGCGCTCAGCCCGTGCTCCAGGCGAAGGGCGTACTGCGTCTCGCCGCGCTTGAGGCGAGCCCGAATCTCCGCTGCCTGCTCGCGCGTGAGCTTGGCCCGCTTGCTCGACCTCGGCACCCTCTGTAGGTGGTGCGCTGCGTCCAGCAGCATCACGAGTTGGTCGATCTCAAGGAAGGTCCGTGCGGGCTTGGGCACCTTGATCTTCAGCTCGGGATCGCGGGCGGGATTGTCCCCGCGCACCTTGTCCTTGACGGCCTGGGCGAGGATCTGGCCGAGCAGGCGCATCATCATCTGGATCGAGCGCGGCGAGAGCGGCCTGCGTCGCCGCCCGTTCTAGTCCTCGGCTCGCCCACCTGCCGCCGCAATCTTCCTCAGCGCTTCGCTGTCCTTGAACAGCTTGCCGCGAAAGCGCCAGCAGTCCACGTCGCTGATCCTCGCCACCGGCGTCCGCCCGAAGGACGGCAGGATGTACTTCTTGAGCCTCCAGAGGTAGTCCTCGTAGGTCGTGTCGGCCAACGGTCCTTCGCCGATCTCCCCGACGCGCCTGCGCTCCAGCCAGTCGGAGGCGTACTCGTGCATCGTGATCCCGGCCGCATACTCGTCCTCATCGTGGGCCGGCTCGGGCTCGTAGCGGGTGAGCACCTGCTCGATGGCGATGCCGGCGCTCAACTGCGCGAGGATCATCTGTAGCTCGCGGCGTCCCCTGGCCTCGGTCCAACCGTCGACGTCGCGGCCAAGCACGATGCGGCACCGCTCTCCCCTGTGCCTGAATCGGGCGCGGACACTGACGGTGCCGTCCGCCAGCGTGACCGTTTCGATGTTGCCGTTCGCCGGGCGTGGCATCACGCAGTCCCTTCTCGACTTGAAGGCGACATGATCCCGAGCCGGTCGGACTCATACGGGATCAACCCTGCCCTCGTTGCTCGTGAGCGCTTCTTGCGCGACCGTCCCGCGCCCCGGCGCGCTCCCATCGTCGTTGGCGCCGGCCAGGCGTCCTGCACACGTCGAAGATCGAACCGCAAACGGCCGCGTGGACCTCCGAGCCGAATGGCGCCGAGCGCATTCGCGTGCGCGTAGACCCAATCGCGCTCGACGCCAAGCAGCTCCGCGAGTTCGGCGGCATCTACGAACTGCCCCGACGGTCGCTGCGTTGCTGCCACCAGGTCGGCCACCTGCCGCGCGATCTGCTCGATGTCGGCGGGGTCGAGCCTCATGAGCTTGCGCCACCACAAGTGCGCCCGTCGCGGCGTCCGCTTCTGGCGGCATGTCGCGTTGACGTTATGGCTCGGAGATGTGGCACGGACACTCTGCGTGTAAGCCGAGCAGCGGCGCGTCCGAGCAAGCGGGTTGGCCTGCCAAGCGTGTGAGGTCATGGGTCGTGGTGCTCCTCCCGTGGGTCAGGGCTCGCCTGACGCCGGGGGAACGCCACGCCCAGCCATGCGACGTGGCGCACTCCCCGTGTCCGCTAGATCGTGAGGTAGTCCGCCGCGATGGCGGCGCGTGTGGCCCACACGAAGCCGTCGAGGCGATGAATGAGCCCGACTCCGTAGAGCCGGTTGAGGCTGTCTGTCGTGTCGCTCCCGATTTCTCGGGTGATCTCATCGACCGACCACGGCCGCTGCTCGTCGCTGTCTCGCAAGCATCCGAGGATTGCCGAGTCGATCTTGCCGTCTTCCTCGGCCGGGGTCAATGTACGCTGGTCTTGCATGGGAAGGTTCCGCCTTTCCGTGCCGCGGCCCCCGGCAGTTCACCGCTGCGCGGGGGCCAATTTGTAGTTGATGCGACTTATAGTGTATGGACTCATAGTAGTCAAGCAGGAAGTCTTGCCCCATGCCCGCGATCTCTCCCGTCCACGCCGCGTTCGGGGACGCGCTCCGCGAGCTACGCGGCGAGCGCGGCGTATCCCAAGAAGCCGTCGCGCTTGAGGCCGGCCTGAACCGCGGCTACTACAGCGGCGTAGAGCGAGGCGTCCGCAACGTCTCGCTCACCAACATCACCAAGATTGCCAATGCGCTCGGCGTTCCGGCATCGGAGGTCCTTGCGCGGGCCGAGGCGATTCGCGGCCACAAACGCTAGGGCGATCCTCGGCCTTCTACTGCGCGAGACCCTGCGCGAGATCGCCGTCGGATGGCACCGGGCTCGTGCCGTCTGGTTGCGCGACAGCGGCAGGCTCGCCAACCCAGGCCGGGACGATGGCCACCTCCGTGCTCTTGGCCTCAGTGCTATCGGCCTCGGTGCGCAGTTTCGGCGCCGGTGCATGCCATGGTTTCAAGTTCTGTACGAGGTCGCGGTAAAACTCGACCGCTTGGGCGCTTGTCTCGCGCACGAACGAGCCTTCCGCGCGCCCTCGCTTTTGGCCCATGGGGCGAGAACGAGCAACCACGAAGCCACGCGGGCCACGCTTGGGGTCCGGAGGGTAGGCGAGGACGGTTGGGTCTTCCCGGACGCTCCCAAGCGCGGCAGCTGTGGTGTCTCGTGCGTTGGGAAAAGCCGCTTCGATGCGAACGTCATCGGGAGCATCAGCCAGCTGTTTCATCAGCCAGTTGAACCGCGCCTTCAGCCTGCCTTCGCGGGGGGCGTCGATCGCGACGCTCGTCGTGGTCTGCCGAGATCGTAGGTCGGTGCGGATCTCAAGCGACCCGACAGCATCGGGGATTCGGAGCGTCGAGCGCATCACGCCCGACTCGACCAGCGACCTGACCGTTTCATCGAGGCGAGACGCCATGCTCTGGGTGCGTGGCCGGTGAGCAGTCACAGACGCACCCAACTCCTGGGAGAGGCTCAGCGCGAGGTAGTTCGTGAACTGCTCCCACCGTTCTGCAACATCGCGCGCAGCGGGGTTCCCGGTACGTAGCGTGCCTTCGTGGGCGGACCTCCTGACCGGCACCCAGTTCTCGCCCATATCCTCAAATCCGACTGCGCCCGACGCCTCGCTGCTGAGGTAGTGGATCAGCTCCCGCAGCACCCACTCTTGGTCGGGATCGGAGATGCCGTGGTAGCGCTGCTGTACCACCGCCTCCGTGAGCACCCTCCACCACGAGAAGTGCCAAAGACCGGTCGCGCGCAGCTTGCGCCCGTCCACCGCCACCGGTGATTCATCAGATGTCGCGGTGATCTCGGTGGAGATCGTAAGGACGCCATCGAAGCCGTGTTCGCGCGCCACGTCGAGATAGCTCGCGACCTGCTCGTCTTTGAGCCGCGCCGAGCCGGTCTTGACCTCGACCAGGCACGTCCACGCCTTCTTGCCCCGGCGACAGATGATCGCACCGTCCGGGATCACGGTCTTACCGTCGCAGTCCTTGAACCGCACCTCGGCGAACGTGTCGATCGTCGGCGACTTCGGCGCGCCAAGCTCTTTCAGGAGGGCGTGGCCGAACTCCGGTACGCCGTGCATGACCGCAAGCAGGCAGGAGGTCGCGCGCTTCTCCTGCTCCTGCTGGGTGCGTGTCCCGTACGTCGGTATCAGCCGCGCGTGTCGCCAGCCCTCGGGCTCAGAGCCGATTGGAACCGATACTGCCCCCGTAGCCACGGCAGCGAGCCTACACAAGATTCCGATAGGCGCGCAAGAATCGCCCCTTCGGTCCAGCGACCCGCCTGACGGTCGGCTCCGGCTTTCGAGGCAGCCCGCCTACGTCGCCAGTTCTCAGCGCCCCCGTTTCGTCATCCGACGCCTCGCCCCTGCGGCCTTCTTCGTTCCTTCGTGCTGCTCTATCCCTTGGTTCCTCGTCCCTCGCTTGCTGCTGCCCGCTCGCTCCCGCTCCCACCTCTCTGCACCTGGCCTTGCCCTGAACATCTGTGATGTGTTGGGTCGAGGAAGGGGGTCCCCGGATAGGAGCGAAGCGGAGAGGCGGGGACCCCCTTCCTCGGGCCAGGTACAGAGCCAAACTTCGGGAGCGAGCGGGCAGCAGGGTGGTCGGTTGGGTGTTCGGCTCATAGACGACCACCCAACCGACCACATGCGCCAGAGTGCTAGCCGGTCGTCGTGGCCCGAGCCTCCGCCTGGAGCACAGCTGAGCCGGGCGGCTGAGGAAGCACGCCGGGGCCCACCCCCTGCATTGGCACCGCGAATTGCTGGGCGATCTTGACGAAGGTCCGGCCGAGCTGGTTCTCGACGATCTTGATCGCCGGGCCGCTGAAGGTGTGGAAGGTCGCGTAGTGGACGGCGAGCACAGCGTCCTCAAACTCTGGCGTGGCCTCAAGCTTCTCGATCTTCACGCCCTTCTCGGCCGCTTCGGCCCGGTCGATGCCGAGCGAGTGCGACTGGTGGATATGGTGATCGCCAAAGAACTTCGCGACCTTGAGCGCCTTGCGCGCCGCATACTTCTCGCCCCGAAACATGTAGGTGCGAAGCCATTCCTTGACGAGCCGCTTCGCGAGACTGTCGGCGTTCTGGCACTGCTCCAGCAGCGCCGGCCCGTACTGCTGGAGCATCGGCATCCATGCCCCGAGGACCGACGGGTCGTCTTTGCACTCTTTCTTCGCCCGCTCAAACTGGTCGAGGATCGCGCGCGCCGGGATCGTCGCGCCCTGAGCGGTGACGAGCTGGGGGTCGATTGGCCCGAGCTGCGACTGCTTCCCCATCACGATCACGTCAGCCGACAGCGCGAGCATTGTCGCCGCAGACATCGCGGCGTGCGGGACCAACACCCGCACCGAGCTGAACTGCTTGCGCAGGTAGCGCACGATGCTGGCCGTCGCCTCTGCCGAACCTCCAGGACTGTGCACGATCAGGTCGAGTGGACCGCTGCCCATGTCTTTGCAGACCTCCATCATCGCGACCATGTCCTCGAGCGTGATGCTGATGCCGGGCGGCCCGCCCATCAGCCAGTCAGTCTCATAGACGATCGTCGCTCGGCCGGTGAGCGAGTGCAGCTGCGTCAGGTACTTGCGCCGGACCGCGTCGAAGTCAGGACCAGTCCCGGTCTGCTGCGCCGACGCCTGGAGCTCTTCGAGGATCTCTCCCCAGCCAGCCAACGTCTACGCGATGTTGCCGCCGGTCGCGTACCCGGTTCTCATCGTCACTGGCGCGCTGATTGCGACCGCATGTGCCTGTACCTCTCGGTAGGTCTCGGCGACCGCAGCGACGCCGGGCCGCTTCAGCGCCTCAGCGAGCAGCTTCTCCTGCTCCCGCTGGACCTTGCTAGTTGTGCTCGTCTCCTTGGCCATTTCCTGTTCTCCTGCCGATCGGGGCCAACGCTCCTAGCGTGCAAGCTACCCGCACGCGAACATCCGTGTCAATACAGCGTGACAGATCATCACATCCGTGCCGGCCACTTTCTCGTTCTAGTAGTCGGACCTCCGCGGGCAAACTTGAGGTTTGGGCGTGAGCGCCGGCACGGGCGAGATGCTAATCGACACGTAGATCACCCCTCGTGTGTCCTTCTGCGGCTGAAGGCATGGTCAACCCGCGTCGTCCCATCGTGCATCGGGGGAGCCTGCCTACTCTCCCGGCGCGAGTCCTTCGTGGGCTCGAAGCCCTCCTTCCAGTAGCCCGAGCGCAGCGTAGACGATCAGCACGAGTAGGCGGGTTCGTCGTTCGTCTTGCCGACGGACACCTCAAATCAAAACGTTTAGGCCACCGCCGCCCACCAGTGGCCCAAACCCACCCAAATCAGCCCGTATCCGCTGGTATCAGCCGTCGCTGGACCGCGGCGCATTTGGCTTGCCAGAGCCATTTCTGCGCCTCTTTCGCTTTCTGCGCGTCGTACCTCCGGAGCGAGAGGTCGGCCGTTCGAATCGGCCCGGGCGCGTGGTCAGATGATGACTCTACGCCGCGGTGTCCGAGGTCGGGGGCCGCGTCATCGTGGACTCAGTTCGCAGCCTCGATTGACTCGCGGAGCCATGCGGCGGGTAGAAGTGCCTCAAAGGGCTCGCCTGTGTCGAAGTAGCTCGAGTGGGTGCTCTTGATCGTCTCTAGCGAGTCGGCGCTGAGCAGCACCACGTCGAGGTCCCTGCTGTCCCATGTCGCCCGCTCGATGTGTGCGTACGCGCGCTGCGCCGCGTCGTAGTCAGTCCCGAACTCGCTGACCTCGGCGCGGCGGACCCTGATGTTGTAGATGACGAGGAAGTGCTTGATGTCAGCGGAACTCATTGCCACAGGAGTTGAGCGCGAGGGTCATGACGTCAGTTCTGCCCCATAGGATCGCAAGGGTGATCAACATGCAGACAATTGTATGAGCCCTAGCAAGGCCCGGCCCTCTCGTTCTGCGATCAGGAGATGGCAAATCGCCGTGTACGAGACCGCCGACGGGAAAAGCCCGGCGCTCGAATACCTCGGCGGGGCGAAGATCCCGGATCAGCCGCGCCGCGAGTTGCTCCTGACCGCTCTCGCGGTCGTGCAAGTGGGACCTTTGGAGTTCCCGACAGGCACCAAGCGGTGGCGACTGATGCGCAAGCCATCCAGGAAGGGCGACGTCGACATGAGCGGCATTTTCGAGGCGCGCGACGAGCACAACCGAGTCCTCTACCGGCTGTTCTGCCTCCTCGATCGCAACGCACCGGCCCACGGGCCAGCCGTTGTGCTTCTAGGCGGTGGGAGCAAGCCCGATCGTACCGTGATGCCGCAACGCGTCTACAAGATGATCGACGGCTACCGCGATGACTATCTGGCGACCCGCCGCGTCGCGGAGCTCAAGACGTGGCCGGCTTGGTGGCCGCAGCCTCGCAATTGAGGCCAGCGAATCTCGCGTAGCTTTCATGCTACGCTTAGCGGGACTCCAAAGGAGATGACGATGAAGCAGACCGATCAGAGCGCCGTCTTCGCTGACTTCCTCAGCAAGACCTACACGACCGAGACAGAGCGCACCTCCTTCGAGCGCGACCTCGCAAAGCTCGTCGCTTCCGCGAAGCTCCTCAAGCAGCTGGAGGACATCCGCGAGGCCAAGCAGATGACGAAGGCCGAGGTAGCGCGACGGCTCGGCGTCAAGCGACCCGTGGTCTCCCGCCTGCTCGCCGGCAAGGGCACCGTCCCAAACCTGGGAACAATCGCGGACGTCGCCGAGGCCCTCGACGTCTACGTCGACGTGCGCATCAAGCCCCAGCCTCGCAACGGCAAACGCCATGCGGCCATCGAGGTCCACGAGACCGCCGCCTGATCGCCAAGGGCCGTGAAAGTGCCGGCCCTGGATTGATGTGATTCCCGAAAACGACTCGAGCAAGCCCAGCAGACCTTGCGGCCCGGATCAGACCTTCTTCATCGCGTGCGCGATGAGGACCGCCGCGCGCGAGCAGGGATCCGAGATCTTCTTGAATGTCAGCGACGATCCCGACAGCTTGAAGTCATAGACGCCGGCAGCCGTGCATTTCCCCGGGCCGTGGAGGGTGATCTTCGATCCGGAGATCGTGTAGGTGCCGTGGCCGATGAGGTTGTATGGAGCGTGCAGCGTGAAGTGCCCCGGCGAGAAGGTGATCTCGTAGGTGCCGTCGAGCGACCCGGCCGTATTGACAGTCGTCTTGTAGGTACCCGACAGCCCACTCGATGCCATGGCGAGCGCCGCGGACGCTGCTGCGAGGACGAGTGCGAGCGCCGTGGCGCGGCGGATTTGCTTCATCGCTGTGCTCCCTTCATATCGGTGGGGGACGCTGACTCTCGTCAGTCCGTTTGTGCGCCCGGTGACCTGCAGGGTACTGCGGCAGCGACCCACTCGCCGTTCTCGGCCGGCGCTTGCGTGATCGTCCTGCCCCAGCCAGCGGGACTGGCATGGCCCGGCCATAGTGCCCCCACCACGCGCTCGCGCGTTTCGGCCGGGTCGATCACAGCGTCGATCGCGCCTGCTGCAAGCGCCGCCTCGGGCGAGAGGCTCTCTTCGGCGTAGCGACGCGCGAGCCGGTCGCGAAGATGCACGTTCGGGACCCCCCGCAAACGCCGCCCATGGATGATCTCGACGGCCGCCTGCGGGCTCATGATGCCGATCTCGGCCTGCGGCCAGCAGAACGACGCATCCGCTCCAAGGTCCTTGCAGTTCATCGTGATGAACGCGCCCCCAAACGCCTTGCGCACGATCACGGTGACCCGCCGGGTGCTGGCAGAGGCGAACGCCCGCACCAGTTGAGCCCCGTGGCCGATCACGCCGGCCGCCTCCTGGCGACTCCCCGGCATGAACCCTGGCGTGTCAACGAGCACGAGCATGGGAATGTTGAAGGCATTGCAGGTCTGGATGAACTTCGTGCCCTTCTGCGAAGCCTCGACATCGATGATGCCGCCGCGATGGCGGGCCTGGTTGGCGACGATGGCCACGGCGTGTCCATCGAGACGGGCGAATCCGACGACCATGTTGCGCGCCCAGCGCTCAGAGACCTCCTGGAAACGCCCTGTGTCGACCAGGCTCCTAATGAGGTCGCGAACGTCGTAGTAGCTTCGGCTGCTCGCCGGCAGGACAGCGGCCGGGTCCTCGCCGGTGGGGGGCTCGGACGATACGACCGGCGGATGCTCGGACGCGTTCTGGGGCATATAGCCCAGCAGCTCGCGCAGCATCCCGATCGCGCTGTGGTCGTCGGGCGCGACGAAGTCGCAGACGCCACTGCGGGCGTGCACCCTGGTGCCACCCAGAGCGGCGGTCGACACCTCCTCGCCGAGCGCGCGCTTGACGATGCGGGGGCCTGTCAAGAACATCGACGCCTTCTCGGTCATCATCACGAAATCTGTGAGCGCCGGCGAGTAGCACCCGCCGCCCGCCGAAACGCCCGTGATCACCGATATCTGCGGCGAGCGCCCCGACAGCGCCACGTTCTCGTAGAAGATCCGCCCGAAGCCGCCCAGCGCTGCGGCGCCCTCCTGCAGGCGCGCCCCCGCCGACTCGAGGAAGCCGACGAGCGGGACTCCCGCCTGGCGGCTGTGGCGCAGCGCGCGAACGATCACCTCGGCCTCCCCCACGCCGACCGATCCGGCGGCGATCGAGGAGTCCTGGGCGTAGCAGACGATCGGGCGCCCCCCCACGCGTCCCCACGCCGCCTGCACCCCGACGTCGGGATCGTCCGGCAGCGAGGCCGGCTCGAGCGGCTCCAAGCTGCGCGGGTCGCACAGCCACTCCAGCCGTTGCTGTGGCAAAGGGCGATCCACTTGGGAAGTCAACGACAACATGACTGAGGAAGGGCGCCCCCGCGCGGACAGTGAGATGGCTGACAGGTGCTTCCTCGACCCGGGCTGACGGCCGCTGTAAAGCGGACCGTCCGGCATCCGTACCGAGGGTGGCCGAGTAGGCTAGTGGCACTCACGATGCACGGTCAATGATGTTTGCACCTTTGGGCAAGGTTGCCTTCAGACGCTTGACCGGTCTTTGTGCGTGGCTCAAAGTCAGCCGCAAAGTCCGCGGGCATAAAATCCTCTTCACGGAACGGAGAGGGTTCACCCGCGAAAGGGGCACAACTCTTGTTCCAATTCATCACGTTGTGTCCAACGGGCACGCCGGATGCCGGGATTCCGATCGCCGGTAGCCGCGCGGGCGCGCTTGGCGTCATCAGCCTCGAGTTCGACCCGAACGCCGGGCTTGAGCAGCTGCGCAGGCTGTGCGCGCTGGGGCACGGGCGGCGCGGCGCGCTCGTCGACACAGAGCCGCTCCTCGAGCTCGTCCTCGGCGCATCGCTGGACGGCCTGGACACGATCGTGCTCGCGAACATGCCCGTCGATCGGCTGAGCGCGCTGGTCGAGCGGGTACACGGCGCCGGGATGCAGGCATATGTCGTCGCCACGCGGCTGGAGCAGGCCCTCGCTGCCCAAGCGGCAGACGCCGATGGCGTGATCGCCAAGGGCCACGAGGCGGGTGGCTGGATCGGCGAGGAAGGCTCGTTCGTACTGTCCCAGAGGCTGATCGGGGCTGTACGAACGCCCGTCTTCGTGCACGGCGGCATCGGGCTGCACACGGTCGGCGCCGCCTACGTCGCGGGCGCCGCCGGCGCGGTGCTCGACGCCCAGCTGCTGCTGGCCCGTGAGTCGCCCATACCCGCGAGCCTGCGTGCCACGTTGGCGGGCTTCGATGGCAGCCAGACGGCGACGCTCGGCGCACAGCTTGGCGCGCCGTTTCGCGCCCACAGCCGCCCGGGTCTGCAGGGCCTGGAGCGGCTGCGCGACGCAGAGGCGCAGCTCGCGCCCGGCCCCGAAGCGGCGGATGAGTGGCGTGCGGCGGTCAGGCAGCGTGTCGCCGGCCAAGACCCGGACGTGGCCGGCGTGCTCCCGCTCGGACAGGACGCCGCATTCGCCGCCGATCTGGCCCAGCGATTCGGCAACGTCGCCGGCATCGTCGACGGCCTGCGCCGCGCGATCGCCGACACCTGCGCCGCCCTTGCGCGAGGCAACCCGTTGGCGGAGGGCGCGGGGGTCGCGCAGTCCCATCGCACTCGCTATCCGCTCGTGCAGGGTCCGATGACGCGGGTGAGCGACCGCGCCGAGTTCGCGGCCGCCGTGGCGCAAGGCGGCGCGCTCCCGTTCCTCGCGCTCGCCCTGATGCGCGGCCCCGACGCAGACGTCCTGCTCGCGCGCAGCGCCGAGCTCGTCGGCGAACGGCCATGGGGCGTGGGGGTGCTCGGCTTCGTTCCCGCCGAGCTGCGCGCCGAGCAGCTGGAGGTCGTGCGCAGGCACAGACCGCCGTTTGCACTGATCGCCGGCGGGCGCCCCGACCAAGCGCGCGAACTGGAAGCCGACGGGATCGCTACCTACCTGCACGTCCCCTCACCGCAGCTGCTGCGGCTCTACATCAAAGACGGCGCCCGCCGATTCGTGTTCGAGGGACGCGAGTGCGGCGGACACGTCGGGCCACGCACCAGCTTCGTCCTGTGGGACACGATGCTGCGCGTCCTGCTCGAGGAGCTGCCGGGCGACGCCTGCGACTGCGACGTGCTGCTCGCCGGCGGCATCCACGACGCCAAGTCGGCGGCGATGGCCGCGGCGGCTGGCGCGGCGGCTGCCGAGCGCGGAGCCCGCATCGGAGCGCTGATGGGAACCTCCTATCTGTTCACCCGCGAGGCGACCGAGTGCGGGGCCATCACGCCGCTGTTCCAGCAGGCCGCGCTGGCAGCCGTGGACACCGCGCTGCTGGAGAGCGGTCCCGGCCACGCCACACGATGTCTGCCCTCGCCCTTCGTCGAGCAGTTCGCGGCCGAGCGGCTGCGTCTGCGTGCCGCCGGGCTGGACGCAGAGGAGCTTCGCGGCCGCCTGGAGCAGCTGAACATAGGGCGCCTGCGGATCGCCGCGAAGGGCGTCGATCGGGCGCCCTCGGGCGAGGAGCGCCCGCAAGCCGCCGAGCCGCCCCGCGACGACACCCCCTCCCCGCCCCCGTCCTCGCAGCTGGTCGCGGTCGACGCCGACGCGCAATGGGAGCAGGGCATGTACATGATCGGCCAGATCGCTGCGCTGCGCGATGCGGTTACAACGGTCGCCGACCTGCACCGCGACGTCTCGCAGGGCAGCACCGAGCTGCTGGCGAGCCTGTCGGCGCCCGAGCCGGCGGCCGACCCCCCCGCGCCGCCGCCCGCGGACGTGGCGATCGTCGGCCTCGGCTGCATCCTCCCGGGCGCGCCCGACGTGGCGACGCTGTGGGCGAACATCGTCGACAAGGTCGACGCGATCAGCGAGGTGCCGCCCGAGCGCTGGGACTGGCGCCGGATGTATGACCCGGACCCGAGCGCGCGCGACAAGGTGTACTCGCGCTGGGGCGGGTTCATCGACCCCGTACCGTTGGATCCGATGGCGCTCGGGCTGCCGCCCAAGTCGCTGGAGTCGATTGAGCCCTTCCAGCTGCTGGCGCTGCTGTGCGCGCAGAAAGCCCTCAAGGACGCCGGCTATGCCACGCGACCATTTGACCGGGAGCGCACCTCGGTGATCCTCGGCGCTGGCGGCGGGGGCGCGGACACGTCGGTCGGCTACACGGTCCGCTCGGCGCTGCCCTCGCTGCTGGGCGACGCTCACCCACAGCTGCAAGAGCAACTGTTCGAGCACCTGCCCGAGTGGACCGAGGACAGCTTTGCCGGCATCCTGATGAACGTGGCCGCCGGGCGGATCGCCAACCGGCTGGACTTCGGCGGCACCAACTACACCGTCGACGCGGCCTGCGCCTCGTCGCTCAGCGCGATCGGCCTCGCCGCGCGCGAGCTGCAGATGGGAACCAGCGACATGGTCCTCGCCGGCGGCGTCGACGCGATCCAGAACCCCTTCGCCTATCTCTGCTTTGCCAAGACGCACGCGCTGTCGCCCACCGGCCACTGCCGTCCCTTTGACGCAGCGGCCGACGGGATCGCGATCAGCGAGGGCTTCGCCACGATCGTGCTCAAGCGCCTGGCCGATGCCGAGCGCGACGGCGACCGCATCTACGCGGTCATCCGCGGTGTCGGCGCGGCCAGCGACGGGCGCGACCGCAGCCTCACGGCGCCGCGGCCCGAGGGTCAGATGCGAGCGCTGCGCCGCGCCTACGCGCAGGCACGCGTCTCGCCCGAGACCGTCACATTGGTGGAGGCACACGGCACCGGCACCGTCGCCGGCGACGGTGCCGAGATCAAGGCGCTCAGCACCGTCTTTCGCGAACACTCAGAGCAGCGCCAATGGTGCGCCGTCGGCTCGGTGAAGTCGATGATCGGGCACACCAAGGCCACGGCCGGCGTCGCCGGGGTAGTCAAGGCGGCGCTGGCGCTGCATCACCGTGTGCTCCCGCCCACGATCGGCGTGAGCGAGCCCAACCCCAAGGCCGACTTCCCCGACAGCCCCTTCTACGTCAACAGCGAGACGCGCCCCTGGCTGGCGAGCACGGAGGGGCATCCCCGCCGCGCTGGGGTGAGTGCGTTTGGCTTCGGCGGAACCGACTTTCACATCGTGCTCGAGGAGTACGACGGCGCCTACCTGCAAGACCAGGACACCGCGGTGCCTCGCTGGCCCGGCGAGCTGCTGCTGTGGCACGGCTCCAGGGCCGAGCTGACGGCCGCGCTGGACGCGTTCGCGGCGAGGCTCGCCAAGGACGATCTGCGACTCGATGTCGTGGCCCACGAGCACGCGCTCGCAACCGCCAAGCGCCGGCCCGCAGGACCGACACTTGCGCTCGTCGCGACGTCGCTCGAGGACCTGCGCGCCAAGCTCACGCGCGCTGGCGAGCTGCTCGCCTCCGGGCAGACGCGGGCGCATGACCGCGACGGGATCTACTGGTCTGAGCAACCGCTGAGCGCCGAGGGCAGCGTCGCGTTCCTGTTCCCCGGGCAGGGCTCACAGACCCTGGACATGGGACGCGAGCTGGCGATGGCCTTTCCGCAGGCACGCGAGCAGCTGGAGCTCGCCGACCGGGTGCTGGCCGGTCTGTATGAGCGGCCCCTCAGCAGCTACGTGTTCCCACCGCCCTCGTTCACCCCAGAGGAGCGGCGCCATCGCCAGGCCGAGCTGACCGACACGCACGTCGCCCAGGCGGCGATCGGCGCGAGCGAGCTGGCCTACGTGCACGTGTTGGCGGCGCTGGGCATAGAGCCGGCCATGACAGCGGGGCACAGCTACGGCGAGTTCGCGGCGCTGGCGACCGCCGGCGGCATCGACGCCGAACAGCTGCTGCTGATCTCAGAGGCGCGCGGACGCTTTATGAAGGAGGCGGCAAAGGCCGAGGCTGGGGCGATGGTCGCAGTCGACGCGCCACCGGACGCGCTCACGCAACTGCTCGAGGGTGGTGGCGTCGTCACCGCCAATCTCAACTCCCCGCGCCAGACGGTTCTGTCAGGCCCGCGCGAGCACGTCGAGGCGGCCGAGGAATGGTGCCGTGCGCGCGACATCGGCGCGCGCATGCTCCCGGTCGCGTGCGCATTTCACTCCCCTCACGTCGCCGGTGCCCAGCAACGGCTCGCGCAGCTGCTGCAAGACACGACGTTGACGGCGCCGACCATCCCGATCTACTCCAACACCACCGGCGACGTGCACCCCGACCAGCCCGCTGCAATCGCGCAGGTGCTGTCCGAGCATCTGACCCGCCCGGTCGAGTTCGTCCGCGAGATAGAGGCGATGTATCGCGACGGCGCGCGCGTGTTCGTCGAGGTTGGACCGCGGTCGGTGCTCACCGGGCTCGTTCCGCAGATCCTCGGCGAGCGCGAGCACATCGCCGTCTCAGCCGACCGATCGGGCCGCTCGGGTCTGCTATCGCTACTGCACTGCCTTGGCGTGCTCGCCGCCGAGGGTGTGCCTGTGAACGTCGAGCGCCTGTTCTGCGGTCGTGCAGAGCTTGTTGATCAGCCTGGCAACGGCCGCGCTGAGCCCCGGCCGGGCCCTGCCTGGCTGGTCGACGGCGGCCGTGCCTGGCCCGCCGGGACGCCCCGCGTGCCGGCGACGCCGATCCCCGTAACCGATACCAAGGAGCAGACAACAATGATCACGACGAGCACGAACGGCGACGGGGCGCTCGCGCCCGCCGCCACGCAGGAGCAGAGGCTGACGCTGGCCGATCTGCAGCCAGAACGGTCCCCCGCGGCCGCGCCCGACATCCTTGCGCCGCCGCCCAGCGCCGGTGAGATCTCCGCGGCGCCGCTTGCGGGCGACCGCGTGGCCGACGTGGTCCTGCGCCATCAGCAGGTGATGCAGCAGTTCCTGGAGACGCAGCGCAGCGTGATGCTCGGCTATCTCGGGGCCGCCCAGGGCGCGCCTGCGGCCCGGCCCGGCGTCGCGATGCCACGACGTGCAGTGCCCGCGCTTCCTGTGGCGCCTGCGCCCGCAGCCGCCCCGCCGGCCGTGCCGGCGAGCGCCGCCGTGGCGCCCGCCGCGCCCGCGCCGACGCTCGCCCAGCCAGTGCCAGCGCCCGCCCAGCCGCCAGCTGCAGCCGCTGCGCCGGTGCCTGTACGCGCGCCCGAGGTCGCCGCGCCCGCGTCGACGCAACCCGCCAACGGGGCCACGACGCTGACGCCCGCGGAGATCGAGGAGCGGCTGCTCGCGCTCGTGAGCGATCGGACCGGCTATCCCGCGGACATGCTGGGACTGGACGCCGACCTCGAGGGCGACCTCGGGATCGACTCGATCAAGCGCGTGGAGATCGCGGGCACGTTCACGCAGAGCCTTCCAGAGGCCGATCGTGGCGCGATCGACATCGAGGAGCTGACCGCGAGCAAGACGCTGCGGGCGGTGATCGACACGCTGGTGGCGGCGATCGCGGGTCCCGCGTCGGGCGCCGGCGCGGCGCCGCCGGGCGCGCAAGACGTCCTGGAGGAGCAACGCCCTTTTAAACAAGGACCGGCCGAGCAGGAGCGCATCGGTCGGTTCGTCGTACACGCAGCGAGCGCTCCAACGATCACAACCACCGCGGGACTCGCCGCCGCCGGCGCCGTGGTGATCGTCGACGACGAGCGCGGCGTTGGCGAGGCGCTGGCCACCGCGTTGACCGATCAGGGCCATCACGTCGTGCGGCTGGCGCGCGACGCGCACCCGCAGGACGCCCAGCAGGCCGCGCAGTTCGCAGCGCAGATCCGCGACGACCACGGAGGGGCAAAGGCGCTCGTCCATCTCGTCGCGCTGGACGATCCGCAGCCGCAGTACGGCGGCCTGGCGGGCCTGCTGGTGTTGGCGCAGGCGCTGCGCGAGGACCTCGAGGCGGCGGCCGCGGCGGGCGGCGCGGTGGTCCTCGGCGCGACGCGACTGGGCGGCGCGTTCGGCGTCGGCGGGACCTCGGTCTCCGGCGCGGCGCCCCAGGGGGCGCTGCACGGGTTCCTCAAGACGGTCGCCCAGGAGTGGCCCACCGTGCGCGTCAAGTCCGTCGACCTGTCAGACACGTCCCCGGCGCAGACGGCCGAGCAACTACTGGCCGAGCTGGCGGGCGCCGATGGCCTGGTGGAGGTTGGCTACCGCGATCACGAGCGGACCCAGCTCGCGCTGGCGCCTGCGCCGCTTGCCGATCGCCCCGCCGGGGAGATCCTCGACGGCGACTGTGTGCTGCTCGTGACCGGCGGCGCGCGCGGGATCACGGCGCGCGTCGCGCTGATGCTGGCCGAGCGCTATCGCCCGACGCTGGTGCTGGTGGGTCGCACCGAGCTGCAGGAGGAGAGCCCGGCGACCGCCGCCCTTGGCGAGCTTGCGCAGCTACGCCAGGCGAGGATCGAGGCGCGCAGGCGCGAGCACAAGGAGCTGACCCCCGCCCTCGTCGAGCAGGACTGCCGGCGCATCCTGCAAGCACGCGAGGTGCGCGAGAACCTCGAGCGCCTGCGCCAGACGGGAGCCCGCGTCGAGTACCTCGTCTGCGACGTGTCCGATCGAGACGCGTTCGCCGGCCTGATCGACTCCGTCTATGAGCGCCACGGTCGCATCGACGGGGCGGTGCACGGCGCCGGCGTGATCGAGGACAAGCTGATCGCCGACAAGCAGCCCGACTCGCTGGCGCGGGTGATGTCGACAAAGGCCGCTGCCGCGCAGACCCTCGCCGACCGGTTGCGGCCCGATGGTCTGCGCTTCCTCGTCCTGTTCAGCTCGGTGTCCGGACGGTTTGGCAATCGCGGGCAGGCCGATTACGCGGCGGCGAGCGAGGTCCTGGGCAAGCTCGCGCACGAGCTCGACAGCCGCTGGCCGGGGCGGGTGGTGTCGGTCGACTGGGGGCCGTGGCGCACGGCCGGCATGGTCTCCCCCCTGCTCGAGCAGGAGTTCGCCCGCCGCGGCGTGGCGCTGATCGGGCTCGACCAGGGCGCTGGCATGCTCGAGGACGAGCTGACACGCGGGCGCAAGGGCGAGACGGAGGTGGTGATCGGGGCGGCAACCGGGCTTGCCGGCGCCGACGGCAGCCCCTCCGCAGCCGCCGATCCCGCGACCGCGGTCCCCGACGATCCGGCTGGTGCTGGTGCGCTGGCGCTGATCGCCGGCGCGAGCGAGATCGTCCGCCTCGCCGGCGACGACACGCAGGGCCAGGACGCCACGCGCGCGCTGTACACGCTCGACCTGCAACGCGACCGCTATCTCGACGACCACCGTATCGACGGCCGGCCGGTGCTTCCGTTCGCAGCCGCGATGGAGCTGATGGCGGAGGTCGCCGCCGCGGCGACGCCCGGGCGCGCCCTTGCCGGGCTGCGGGACATCCGCCTGCTCGACGGGATCGCCCTGGAGGACGACCAGCCAGTGAGCGTGCGCATCGACGCCGCGCCGCGCGCGGGCGGCGAGGAGGTCGACGTGACGATCAACCCGCCAGACGGTGGTCGCTCCCACTACCGCGCGCGGGTGGAGCTGCGCGACCCAGCAGAGCCGCACGAGACCGCTGGCCACTACACGCCGCGCTTCGCCGGCGGGCGGACGGGCGCCGCGGCCCACCCTGCTCCGGTGGCCATCGCAGACCTCAAGCCGTTCCCGATCCCGATCGAGGACGCCTACCGCGACCTGCTGTTCCACGGCCCGCTGTTCCAGGGGATCATGGCGATCGACGGGATGGACGAGCGGGGAGCCTCGGCGCTGCTGCGCCCGTCGCGACCGGGACGTTGCGTGGCCGGCGCCGACGAGCTGAACTGGCTGCTCGATCCCGTGCTGCTCGACAGCGCCCTGCAGATCCAGGTCCTGTGGGCGCGCCTGCAGTGGGACGTGACGCTGCTGCCTGCCGGGATCGGCGGCTACGCGCGGCTGGCCGCCCCTGGCGAGGGCGAGCTGGTGCGCCACGAGCTGCGCATCCGTCCCGCCAGCAGCGCGCCCCTGTGCCACGCCGACCATTGGTTCTACGGGTCTGACGGGCGCCTGCTGGCCCTGCTCGAGGACGTCGTCGGGGTGGGCACGCAGACGCTCAACCGGCTCGCGGGAGCACGACCGTGACGACGCCTGCGGGCGCCGAGCGCAGGGACGGGGTCGCCATCGTCGGCATGGCCTGCCTGTTTCCCGGCGCCCACAACCTCGACGCCTACTGGCAGAACATCCTTGGCAAGGTCGACGCGACCTCCGACCCGCCCCCGGAGGCATGGGACCCCGACGTGTACTACGACCCGGAGTTCACAGACGAAGACCGCACGTACTGCAAGCGGGGCGGATACCTTGGCTCGATGGCCAGCTTCGACCCGCTGGAACACGGCATCCCGCCGGTGGCCGTGGGTGGCGAGCCCGACCAGTGGCTGGCTCTGCAGATCGCCCGCGACGCGCTGGCGGACGCCGGCCTGACCGAGCTGCCGCAGGAGATCCGGGCTCGCACCGCGATCGTGCTCGGCAAGGGGACCTACCTGAACGGCGGCAACGCCGTGGCGGTCCAGCGCGGACTGGTCATCGGCCAGACGCTTGACCTGCTGCGCCAGCTGGAACCCGAGCGTCCCAAGGATGAGCTCGAGCGACTGCGCAAGGAGCTGCAGGCGGTGCTGCCGCCGCTGGGACCGGAAACCGTGCCCGGGCTGATCCCCAACATCATCGTCGGGCGGATCGCCAACCGCCTGGACCTGATGGGTCCCGCCTACACCGTTGACGCCGCCTGCGCCTCCTCGCTGGTGGCGGTCCAGCACGCCGTCCGCGACCTGCTCGCCGGCGATTGCGATCTGGCGCTAGCCGGCGGCTCGCAGGTGTGGATGCCGGTCGCCACGTTGAACCTGTTTTGCCGGCTCGGCGCCCTGTCGCGCCATCAGCAGCTGCGGGCCTTTGACAAGGATGCCGACGGCACGCTGCTGGGCGAGGGCATCGGCGCGGTCGTGCTCAAGCGCGCCGATGACGCCGTCCGCGACGGCGACCGCGTGTACGCGGTCATCCGCGGGGTGGGCGTCGCCAGCGACGGGCGCGGGATGAGCGTGATGGCACCCCGCGTGGAGGGCGAGGTCCTGGCGCTGCAACGCGCCTATTCCGCGGCCGGCGTATCCACTGACAGCATCGGGCTGGTGGAGGCCCACGGCACGGGAACGCCCGTCGGCGACGTCACCGAGGTGCAGGCCTTGACGCAGGTGTTCGGACAGCGCGACGGCTTGCTCCCACGGGTCGCCCTGGGGACGGTCAAGTCGATGATCGGCCACACGATTCCCGCGGCCGGCGTGGCCGCCCTGATCAAGACTGCGCTGGCGCTGCACCACCAGGTGCTGCCGCCCACGCTCGGCTGCGAGCAGCCCAACCCGGAGCTCGGCCTGGAGCGAACTCCGTTCTACATCAACACCGAGACGCGACCGTGGATCCACGGCGGTGCCCAACCACGACGCGCCGGCATCAACGCGTTCGGCTTCGGCGGCATCAACGCCCATGCGGTGCTCGAGGAGTGGGACGGCGTCGCCAGCGCCCGCCATCGGCCGCCGTGGGACAGCGAGGTGTGCATCCTCGAGGGCAACTCCCAACAGGCGCTCGCCGACGCGGCCGGCGAGCTGGCGGCCGCGCTGCAGAGCGGCACGCAGCCCGCGCTGGCCGACCTTGCGCTGACGCTCGGCCGTGAGCTCGGCGCCAGCGACAACCCGCGCCGCCTGGCGATCGTGGCCTCCTCGACCGAGGACCTGCGCAAGAAGCTCGGCCAGGCGATCGAGCGGCTGGCCGACCCCGACTGCCGGCGGATCAAGACCACCTCCGGCATCTACTTCGAGGCCGAGCCGCTCGGCCGCGATGGCAAGCTCGTGTTCGTGTTCCCCGGGGAGGGCGCGCAATACCCGAACATGCTCGCCGACCTGTGCCTGCAGTTCAGCGAGGCCCGCGCCGCATTCGACCGGGTCGACCGGCTCTACGCCGAGCACCCGCGCGGCCATCTGCTCAGCGACTGGGTATATCCGGCCCCCGCCTTCAGCGACGAGGAGCGCCAGCGCACCGAGGCGCGCCTGATGGAGATGGACATCGCCGTCGAGGCCGTACTGACGGCCAACGCCGCCGTGCACGGGGTGGTCAGCCGGTTGGTGCCCCGCTACGACGCGATGCTCGGCCACAGCACCGGCGAGCACTCCGCGGCGATGGCCGTGGGCGCGCTGGACGTCGAGACCGACGAGCGGCTGGCGGCCTTCTGCCACGGCCTGTATGCGTCCTACGCCGACGCCGCCGAGCGCCACGACGTGCCCGCGGCGGTGCTGCTGGCGATCGGTGGCGACGCCGACACCGCCAACCGGATCGCCGACGAAGCGGGCGGCGAGCTGTTCCTGGCAATGGACAACTGCCCCCACCAGGCCGTGCTCGTGGGCGAGGCCGGCGCGGTCGCACGGGCGCGCGAGATCGCGGTCGCCGCGGGGCTGATGTGCGAGGAGCTGCCCTACGACCGCGCCGTGCACACGCCGCTGTTCGCGCCCTTCGCCGAGGACCTGCGCGCCACGTTCGCGCGCCTGCCCGTGCGCACCGCCACGACGCCGCTGTGGTCGTGCACGACCGCCGCTCCCTACCCCGACGACCCCGAGGCGATCCGCGAGCTGCTCGTCGAGCACTGGACCCGTCCGGTGCGCTTCCGCGAGACGATCGAGGCGCTCTACGACGACGGGGCGCGGGTGTTCGTCGAGGTGGGTCCGCGCGGGAACATGACCTCGTTCATGGAGGACATCCTGCGCGGGCGCCCCGCCTGCGCGGTGGCGTCCGATCTGCGTCGCCGCTCGGGCACGGCGCAGCTGAACCATCTCGTCGGCAGGCTGGCCGTCCACGACGTCGAGCTGGACCTCGATTACCTGTTCGCCCAGCGCCGCGCACAGCCGGTCGACTGGCGCCAGCCCGACGCGCCGCAGGACGGCGCCGGGCGCCTGACCGTTGCTCTGTCGACGACGTGGCCAACGCTGCGACTGTCAGACGAGGCGCTCGAGCGGGTACACCCGAGCGGCCCCGGCGCCGCGGACCCGGCGCGCAACGGCTCGGCGAACGGCCATCACGCCCCGGCGACAATGCCGACACCGGTGGCCCCGGCGGCCCCGGCGCAAGCCGAGAACGGCTCCAACGGCTACCACGCGACGGCGCCGAGCCCGATCGCGACCCCAACCCCGCAACCACAGCCCATCTCGCTGCCCGCCCCGACCGCGCTGCCCGTGCAGGCGGCTATGCCTGCGCCGGGGGCGATCGCAACGCTCGAAGGCGACGCGGCGGCTGTGCTCGACGGCTTCATGGAAACCATGGAAGAGCTCTTGATCACCAACGAGGAGGTGATGAGCGCGTATCTCGGGGGTAGCACAGCGCTCGAGGGCGAGCGCAGACAGCTTCCGCTCGTCGGGACGATCGTTGCCTGGGAGCCGGAGATCGAGCTCGTGGCACAGCGGGTGGTAGACCCCCTCGAAGACCGCTATCTGCTCGACCATACGCTCGGCCGCGACGTCTCGCACACCGATCCGGGTCTGCACGCACTTCCGTTGATGCCGCTGGCGATGAGCATCGAGATCCTCGCCGAGGCCGCGTCGTGCCTGCTGCCGGACAGGGTGCTCACGGGACTGCGCGACCTGCACGCCCACCGCTGGCTCGCCTTCGGCGAGTCGCGCCAGACGCTCGAGGTGAGCGCCCGACGGCTCGCCGGCGAGGGCGGCTGCGAGCGCGTGCGGGTGCAACTTCGCACCCTCGACGACAGCGGAGCCCCGGGCGACCCTATTGTCGAGGCGACGATGCTGCTCGCAGACGACTTCCCGCCCGCGCCCGCACCTGCCGCGGTCGCGCTGCATGACGCCAGGCCATCGCGCTGGCAGCCGGGGCAGCTGTACGAGGAGGCGATGTTCCATCAGCCCCTGTGGCGAGGCGTCGCCAGCGTGGACCTGGTCGCCCCAGCAGGCGCGCACGCGCAGCTGGAGGTGCTACCGCGACGGGGCCTGCTGGCCGACGATCCCGAGCCGGACTTCGTGCTCGACCCAGTGGTGCTCGACTCCGCCGGCCAGGTGGTCGGCTTCTGGGCGGCCGACATGCTCGAGCAGGCGCGGGTCGTGTTCCCCTTCCGGCTGGCGGCCATGGACCTGTACGGTCCCACGCCGCCCGAGGGCGAGCGGCTTTCGTGCCTGGTGGCGATCACGCTGGCGAGCGAGCACGTGGTCCGCTCGGACATCGACGTGCTCGACGGCGACGGCAGCTGCTGGATGCGCCTGACGGGGTGGGAGGACAAGCGCTTTGCGGTCCCCGAGCGCTTCGCGCCGCTGGCACGCCCAACGCGGCTGACGGCGCTGTCGACACCGTGGCTGGCGCCGCTTGAGCCCTACCCGGACCAGGTCGTCGCGTGCCGGCGCCTGGACGCGCGCCTGGTCGCCGATCGCGCCCTGTGGAAGCCCGTGTGGGCGTGTCGCGTGCTGGGTCGCCGCGAGCGCGAGCTGTTCGCCGCGCTCGCGCTGCCCGAGACCCGGCAGCTGGAATGGCTGGCGGCGCGCACCGCGGCCAAGGAGTGCGTCGCCGAGCTCGTGCGTGGCGCGTACGGTCTGGAGCTTGCGCACGCGGACATCGAGATTCTGCCCGACGAGCGGGGTGCGCCGGTCGTCGTCTGCACCGCGCTCGACGGGCTGGGCGGCGCACCGGCGGTCTCGCTTACACATGCGCACGGCGAAGCGGTGGCGCTTGTCGCATTCGCGCCCGCAGGCGCCGGCGTGGGCATCGACGTCGAGCGGCTCGTCCCGCGACCGCAGGGGTTCCTGGAGGCGGCGCTGACCGAGGCCGAGCGGCGCCTGCTCGAGCCGCTGGGCGCGGACGCCGCCGAGGAGTGGCTGCTGCGCATGTGGTGCGCGCGAGAGGCCGCCGGCAAGGCGCTCGGCACGGGTCTCGGCGGCGGCTCCGCGGCGCCGCGCGTGTCCGCGCTCGACGTCAGCCGAGAGGCGCTGCTGATCGATGCGGCCGGCCGGCAGCTGGTGGCCTGGACGCACCGCGAGGAAGAAATGGTGGTCGCGACCACCCTCGATCCGGGTCCGGGAAGCGAGACACCACGATGACGACGATCGATCCGCAGGTCCTGCAGGCGATCCTCGCGCTGCTCGAGGAGGCGCAGGGCGACTGGGAGTACACCGGCGAGATCGGGGCGGACACGTACTTCGTCGCCGACCTCGGCCTGGAGTCGCTGGAGATCGTGGTCCTCTCGACGATGGTCCAGCAGCAGTTCGGCAAGCTGCCGTTTCCGCAGTTCTTCGAGGAGATCGGGCAGCGCCCGATCGACGAGCGCGACCTGACCGTCGCGGATGTCGCGATGTTCGTCTGCGAACACCGCCAACCGACCCAACTGGAGGTGTGACCATGGGACCAACGCTGCTGATCGGCTTGGACGGAGCGACGTTCACCGTGCTGGACCCATACATGGAGCGCGGAGTCATGCCGTTTTTGGCCGAGCTCTCGGCGCGCGGCACGCGCGCGGTGCTGCGCTCGATCATGCCGCCGCTGACGCCGCCCGCCTGGACGTCGCTGGTCACCGGCAAGCATCCCGGCCAGCACGGCATCTTCGACTTCTTCCAAAAGGAAGAGCCGGGCAGCGTGTACTTCTCCTTCGCCAGCTCCCAGGAGGTCAGATCCGCCACGATCTGGACGCTGGCCAGCGAACAGGACCGGCGCATCATCTCGCTGAACTTCCCGCTGATGTTCCCGCCGCCGCCCGTGGAGGGCGCGGTCGTGCCCGGAGGGATGATGCCGTGGCGCCAGCTGCGTCTCGGCTGCCACCCGCCCGGGCTGTTCGAGCGCCTGCAGCAGATCCCGGGCTTCAACCCGCGCGAGATGCTCGACATGGAGCTCGAGATCAAGGCCATCGACGGGTGCCCCGACGACGAGTTCGCAGACTTCGTCGAGCTTCACATCCGTCGCGAGCAGCATTGGGCGGACGTCCTGCGCCACCTGATGGAGTCCGATCCAGCCGACCTGATGGCGGTGATGTTCGACGGCGTCGACAAGCTCCAGCACCTGTGCTGGCGGTTCATCGATCCCGCCTGCCACCCTGAGAATCCGAGCGCGTGGGAGCAGGAGATGATCGCGCTGTGCGATCGCTACTTCAACTCGCTCGACACCCTGATCGCTGGGATCGTGCGGGCCGCGGGGCCCGACGCGACCGTGGTGCTCGCATCCGACCACGGCTTCGGGCCGACCCGCGACGTGTTCCACGTCAACTCGTGGCTGGAGCAAAACGGATACCTGGCGTGGGCCGACAACCAGAACGGCAAGGTCCGCGGTGACACCGAGGTCGGGTTCGCCGAGATGACCCGCCACGTGCACGCCTTGGACTGGACGCGCACGGTCGCCTATGCGGCGACGCCGTCGAGCCAGGGCATCCACATCGTCGACCGTCTGCCCGGCGGCGAGGAGCCGATGCCCGACGGCGTCCGGGCTAAGCTCACCCAGGAGATCGCCGCCAAGCTGCGCGAGGTACGTCGCCCCCACGACGACGCACCGTTGGTCGAGGAGGTGTGGACCCGAGAGCAGGCATTCTCGGGGCCCTTCGAACAGCTGGGCCCCGATCTCTCGCTGGTGCTCGCCGACGGCGGCACGATGTCGATCCTGCCTTCAGAGACGGTCGTCGCGCGCCGCCCAGAGCCCCGCGGCCACCACAGGTGGGAGGGCATCTTCCTGGCAGCCGGCCCCGGCATCCGCGCCGGCGCGTCGGTGGACGAGCTATCGATCGTCGACGTGGCGCCACTGCTCCTGCACCAGCTGGGCCTGGGGGCGCCCGAGGACATGGCCGGAAGCGTGCCGGAGGCCATCTTCGAGCCCGCCGAGCTGCAGCGGCGACCCCCGCGGCGCGTCCCGGCAGCGGCGCCGGCGCTCGTATCGAGCCCCGCGGCCAAGGTCGAGCTCGACCCCGAGGAGCAGGCCGCCGTGATGGAGCGGCTGCGCGCCCTGGGGTATGTGGAATGAGCAGCGAGAGACACAGCTGATGCCCAAGGCGACCCTTCCCAGCGGCATCCGCATCCACTATCAGCAGGTCGGCAAGGGGCCCGACCTGGTGATGATCCACGGCCTCACCGGCAACCTGGCCGTCTGGCATCTGCGGATCGTGCCCGAGCTGTCTGAGCGCTTTCGGATCCTCACCTACGATCTGCGCGGCCACGGCCTCAGCGACACGCCTGCGTCCGGCTACACGCCCGACGATATGGCCGACGACCTGCTGGCGCTGCTCGACGAGCTGGAGATCGAGCGGCCGCTGATCGCCGGCCACAGCTACGGAGCCGATATCGCCCTCTACCACGCGCTGCGCCGGCCCGATCGCGTCCGCGAGGTGATCGCGATCGAGGCGGCGCTTCCGGCGCTGGAGGACAGCCGCCGTGGCGAGGACTGGGTCGGCTGGTCCTACTGGGCGCGGGCGCTGGATGAAGCCGGCCACCCGGTCCCGGCCGACAAGCGCTCGGACCTGCGCTACATGATCAGAGCGACGATCGACCTGCCCAAGCAGTGGGGGCCGCTGAAGGGCCTGCCGCGCAACCCCAAGCCGCTGCTGCGGCTGGTCGACGAGACGACGTTGCCCCAAGACCACCGGCAGGTCGGCACGCTGACGCTCGAGCGGATCGGCTCGATTCACACGCCGGTCGTGCTCATGTACACCGAGCGCTCGGCCTTCTTGCCCACGTTCGAGTACCTCAACGACCACCTGCCAAACGCGCAAGCGGTCCTGCTGCCGAGCACGGAATGGGGTCACTTCGGCCCGATGGAGCAACCGGAGCTGGTCGCACAGCACATCGCGGCGCGGCTGCCGATGACTGAATCAGTCGAGATCGCGAGGGGCTGATGCTCGCAGCCGAAAAGGGCAGGCCCGGTCGACCGGGTGATGCGGTGATCGTCACCGGCGCCGGCACGGGCATCGGCCTGGAGACGGCGTTGCAGCTGGCCGGGCAGGGCTTTCGCGCGTACGCGACGGTACGCAACCCGGCCCAGCGCGAGGGGCTCTTGCAGGCTGCCTCCGAGCGCGGCGTCGAGCTCGAGGTCCTGGCCATGGATCTGACGGACCGCGCCAGCATCGCCGCTGCAATCGCCACCGTGGTGGGCGCCGCGGGCGCCATCTTCGGCCTGGTCAACAACGCGGGCATCGGTCTGCGCGGTTGTACCGAGGACTGCTCGGAGGATGAGATCCGGCTGCTGTTCGAGACCAACGTGCTGGGCACGATCGCGGTCACCAGGTCGGTCATCGCACACATGCGCGAGGCGCGCTGCGGGCGGATCGTGACCGTAACGTCGGTGGGTGGGCGCGTTCCCGGATTCGGCGTCACCATGTACTGCGCGAGCAAGTTCGCCCAGGAGGGGTTTGGCGAGGGACTGGCGCAGGAGCTGGCGCCGTTCGGTATCCAGTCGGTGATCGTCGAGCCGGGAATCATCAAGACGACTCGCTGGTCAAGCTACCGCGGCACCGCGGCGCGTGCGGAGGATCCCAGCAGCCCCTACCACGAGCTGTTCTCCGCCAGCGAGGCGATCGCTGACAGGATCGTCGAGCGCTCACCCACGCGCCCCGAGCACGTCGCCCAAGCGATCGGGACCGCATTGACCGCCAAGCAGCCGCGGATGCGCTACGTCGTCGGGCGCGGTGCCTCGGTCGTGATCGCGCTGCGGCGATACATGCCCCAGAGCCTGTTCGAGCGTCTCTACTTCGGCGGGCACATCCGCCGGCTGGAGCGCCGGGTCAAGGACGGCGAGCCAGCGACAACCGCGGGGCCGGCGCGATGAGCCGCCGCATCCTGATCACGCTGTGGCCGTTCACCGGACATCTGCTGCCGCAGCTGAGCATCGCGATCGCGCTGCGCGAGCGCGGCCACGAGGTCGCCTTCTACAGCGGCGAGGCCGTCCGCTCGACCATCGAGCAGGAGGGCTTTGAGCTGTTCGCCTTCGACCGAGTCGACCAGGAGCGCGCCTTCACCAGTATGCGCGCGGTCGACACCGGCGACCGGCGAGCCCGTCCCGGCGGCGGCCGGCTGCTGCCGATCCTGCGCAACTGGCTGGTCGAGACGATCCCCGACCAGGTCGCCGACCTGCGTGACGTGCTCGCGCGGTGGCGCCCGGACGCGATCGCCACGGACCTGTCGCTGTGGGGCCCGATCGTCGTGCTGTGGGAGGCCGAGCGGATCCCCGTGGCGCTGTCCTCGACCTTCATGGGGCCGCTGATTCCCGGGCCGGATGCGCCCGCGTTCGGCTTCGGCCTGCGCCCCCCCACATCCCCATGGGGCCGGCTGGGAGCGGGCGCGCTGACGCGCGTGACCGAGCTCGCCGCCACCAGCATGCGCCGGCGCGTGGACGAGCTGCGTGTGCAGCACGGGCTGGCGCCGATGGGCGAATCGGTCAACAGGTACACAGCTCGCCTGCCGTTGTACCTCGTGGGCAGCATTCCCGAGCTCGATTACGACCGCCACGACCTGCCCGCCAGTGTGCACTACGTCGGCAACTGCATCCTGTATCCAGACGGAGTCGGCACCGCTCAGTGGCTCGATGAGATCCCCACGCAGCGCCCATGGGTGCACGTGACCGAGAGCACGCTGGCATACGGCGATCCGTTCCTGCTGCGCACGGCGATCGAGGCGCTCGCCGACGAGCCCGTGGAGCTGATCCTTACGACCGGCAAGCAGCGCGACGCGTCCGTGCTCGGCCGCGGCGCGACCGCGGGCAACGTGCACATCGCTCCCTGGCTCAGCCACGGCGAGCTGCTGGGGCGCTGCTCGGCGCTGGTGACCGTCGGCGGCAAGGCGACGATCCTCGGCGCGGCCGAGGCCGGCGTGCCGATGGTGCTCGTGCCGACCACTTGGGACAAGCCCGACAACGCGCGCCGCGTCACCGAGACCGGAGCCGGCATCCGCCTGTCGCCACGCCGTCTGAGCGCCGAGAAGCTGCGCGCCGCGGTTCGCGAGGTGCTCGATCGGCCCTCCTACCGAGAAGCTGCGCAGCGGCTGGCCGGGAAGCTGGCAGCTGCGCCGGGACCGCCGCGCGCCGCTGAGCTGCTCGAGCAGCTGGCGTCTGTTGGCAGCACCCCCAAGCAGCCGGCGCTCGTCGATCGGGGATCGGCATGAGCACCCGCGTCCTCTTCTGCTGCTGGCCGTTCGAGGGCCATGTGTTCCCACAGTTGAGTATGGCGCTGGCGCTGCGCGAACGGGGCAACGAGGTGGCGTTCTATACCGGCCGCAGACTCCAGGAGACGATCGAGGGCGAGGGGATTCGGGTCTTTCCGTTCGCGCAGATCGAGCCGGCCTGGCTGGCGGTGCAGGATCGCGAGCGAGAGGTCGGAGGTCGCCGCCAGTCCCAGCGCGTTCAATACCAGGCGTTTCGCCAGTGGCTCGTCGAGACGATTCCCAGCCAAGTCGAGGACCTGCGCTCGATCATCGCCGAGTGGAAAGCCGACGTGATCGTCACGGACGCGTCGATGTGGGGCACCAGCCTGGTCGTGCACGAGGCGGTGCCCATTCCCGTGGCGCTTGCCTCGCCGCTGATCACGGCCGTGATCCCGGGCCCGGATGCGCCGCCGCCCGGCTCGGGGCTTGAGCCGGCGCACAACGCCCGCGGGCGCGCGCGCGCGTGGGCGATCGGCCGCGCGACCCAGCTGCTGGGACGCGGACTGCGACGCCGCCTGGACGAGCTGCGCGCCGGCTACGGACTTGCGCCGATGGGCTGTGGCGTCAACGAGTACTGCGGACGACTGCCGCTGTACATGGTGCTCAGCGTGGCCGAGCTCGACTTCGATCGCAAAGATCTACCGCCGAGCGTGCACTACGTCGGGGCGTGCACCTGGCACCCGCCGGAGCCGCCGGGAACGAGCGCATGGCTCGATCAGCTTCCCTGCGACCGGCCGTGGGTGCACGTCACCGAGGGCACGTCGCACTATCAGGACCCCTTCGTGCTGCGCGCCGCCGTCCAGGGACTCGCCGGGGCACCACTCGAGGCGATCATCACGCACGGGCGCGATCGCCGGCCCAAGGATCTGGGCCTGAGCTCAACCGCGCCCAACGTGCACCTGGCGCCGTGGCTGAGCCATGACGCGCTGCTGCCCCGCTGTGAGGCGCTCGTGACGACCGGCGGAGCCGGCTCGGTGATGGCCGGGCTGCGCGCGGGGGTGCCGCTGGTGCTCGTGCCGACCACCTGGGACAAGCCGGACAACGCCCGGCGCGTGGCGGCCGCGGGGGCGGGCATGATCTTGGCGCCGCGACGCTGCACGCCGACCAGCCTGCGCGAAGCCGTCGAGCGTGTGCTCGCGCAGCCGAGCTACCGAGAAGCGGCACAGCGTTGCGCGGCGCTGCTGGCCAAGGCGCCCGGACCATCCGGGGCAGCGGAGTTGATCGAAGCCCTCGCGCCCAGCCAAGATGATGCAACCGGGGCAGGAGCAGGTCGCCCAGAAGTCGAAAGGACCCTGTCATGAAGCCTGCTCGAGCCCTAAGGACCTCGCTCCTCGCGCTGCTGGCGATCGCCGCGCCGCTCGCGCTCAGCGGCGGAACCATCGCCGCGGTGTCAACCAGTGGGCGTGGGGTCCGCGTGATCGCCCAGAACGGCTTCGGCGAACGCGAAAACTCATATGCGTGGGCGATGGGGTGGTTCAAACACAAGCTGTACGTGGGAACCGGACGCGACGTGCTGTGCGTCGAAGACCAGACGACTCAGTTCTACGACAAGGACCTCAACTACTACCTGACCAGCCCACAGGAGAACGTGCACTGCCCAGCAGACCCCTACGACATGGATCTCCGCGCCGAGATCTGGCAGTACACGCCCCAGACGTCGAAGTGGAGGATGGTCTATCGCTCCCCCGACACCGAGCGCAACCCGAAGGAGCCGAGCAAGCGGGTCGCCAGCGACATCGGCTTTCGCGGCATGGTCGAGTACACCGACCCCCAGGGCAGGCATGCGCTGTACGCAGCCGGCCTGAGCGCCGACGAGTACTTGCCGGAACTGCTCAAGAGCCACCCGCCCCGGATCCTGCGCAGCTACGACGGTGTGCACTGGGAGGCGCTGAAATTGCCCAGCGTGATCGTCAACTTCCCCAACGGCAGCGTGCGGCCGATGGGCTTTCGCTCGCTGATCGTGTGGAAGCAGCGCCTGTTCGTGACGGCGACGCCAGATCTGACGGGAGACGGATCGCTGTTCGAAATCACCAACCCGTGGTCTCAGCACCCCGGCCTCATACAGGTCAGCCCGCCTAACCTGGACATCTTCGAGGTCGCGACATTCGACGGCAAGCTTTACGTCGGCTGCGGCAGCCCCAGGACGGGCTATTCGGTGTGGGAGACCAGCGGTCAGGGCCAGGAAGTCGGCGAACTGTATGCGCCGTATCCGTTCGTGTTCAAGCAGGTGGTCAGCGGGGGCGCGGGGCGCGGCCCGCTCATCACTTCGGTCGTCTCGATGAAGGCTTATCGCAACGCGCTATACGTCGGCGCCAGCGGCTGGTACAACAAGAACACCAACCCGCGCTCCGAGCTGATCCGCATCCAGCCGGACGGCAAGTGGCAGCTTGTGGTCGGCGCGCCGCGTAAGCTGGAAAACGGCCAGATGACCTACCCGATCAGCGGCCTGGAAGACGGCTTCGGCAGCCTCTTCAACGCCCATTTCTGGCGCATGGCCGTGGCGGACGGCGGCCTGTATCTCGGCACTAACACGTGGGGGTACCTGCTCAAAGCGGCCAAAGGGTACGGGTTCCTCGGTGATTTCCTGGCGGGCGCGTCGGGTTATCAGCTGTGGGACACATGCGATGGCGAAGACTGGTACCCGGTGACCCGCGACGCGTTCGGCCACAGCGAATTCGACTTCGGCGCGCGTACGCTCCAGCCGGGCGGCCCCAACGGCGAAGAACTGTATATCGGCAGCGCCAACCACGCGCAGGGCACGTCGATAATCGATGACCGGGAACCGGCCTGCGCGTCGCTGGTCAATGCCCCAAGAACGGACGGGGCACCGGCGCCACCGACCGCGCTGATCGCTGATGCTGTGCACAAGGGGACGCTGTTGTCCTGGAAGCCGTCCCCGTCGGCCGTCCGTTACGAGGTGCTGGCCGCGCCAGAAATCACGGCGACGGTCTACCTGAAGGCGCCGCCGACGCTGCCAAACGGCTACCAGCTCGAAGGCGCGATGCCGACCGTGACCGAACCGGAAGCTCCAGGCAGCGTGCCGGTCACGCTGTCGTTGTCGGGCGCGTTCGAACCGGTCGCCACGACGACCAACTCCTACTTCGTCCGCCCATCCGGCCATTACGTCTACCAGGTGGTCGCCGAGAACGCGGCCGGCAGGACATCGGGCCCCTCGAACGTCCAGGTCGTCCCTGCGCCGGAGCCTGCGGCCACCTTCGGCGCACTCCAGCAAGCGCTCGGGCGGCCGGTCGCGACCTCGGCGCGGAGAGGATCCGGCTCGCCCCTGCAGCGGCTTGTCGATGCCGGACAGGCGGCGTGGAATCGCGGCGATCGCTCGGCGGCCTTGCTGGACGTCAAGCATCTGCAGGCGCTCGCCAGCCCGGGCGACGAACGGTCGATGCTTGCCGAGCGTCTCGAACGAGCGCTCGAGTACGCCAACGTGGCGGGTGAACCGTGACCGGTACTTCGCGCAGCCCCACCAGGGGGAGTCGCCAAAATGGCTAAGAAGGAGGCAACTGCAATGTCGATCCGAATTGCTCTGGCCGGGCTGCTCGTGGCGGCCGTCACGGCGATATTTCCGGGCGTGGCGGCGGCCACGATCGCACCGAGCCTGTCGCTCAATCAGGGCGCTGGTACGACAGCTGGCTCCAGCCCAGCAACCGAGTTTGACATTGACATCACGCCACTGAGCGGAGTGGTCGGACAGGCCCTGAGCGAAGTGAACGGCGACTCGGTCAAGAATCTGACTGTCGCGTTCCCCAAAGGGTTTCTGATCAACCTCGACATGGCGGGCGGGGCGTGCGTGGTGGCGAGCACGCCGAGCCCGAGCTGCCAGATAGGCAGTGGCGTCATCAACGGACCCGGCGGCAAGGCGTTGAACATGTACCTCGTCGCGGCGCCAAAGCCGTCTGACGTGGCCGGCGTGGAGACAACCATC
This sequence comes from uncultured Solirubrobacteraceae bacterium, assembly GCA_963734225.1. GTDB lineage: Bacteria > Actinomycetota > Thermoleophilia > Solirubrobacterales > Solirubrobacteraceae > Palsa-744. Next base: position 104,541 of record CAVTGI010000017.1, on the reverse strand, counting down.
GAAGGCGGCTCGACGGTCATCGGCGATCTGGCGCTGGGGACATCGCCGGAAGTTGGCTTTGACCTCTCCTACAGCAACCTTTCACCCGGCATCACCGAGATCCAGTTCACTCTGAGCGGACCGCGGCTGCCGACGAGCTGCAGCCCGACCGAGAACGTCACAGTGGGAGTGTCCTCTTGGCAGGGTTCCTCAGGAGTAGCAAGCGCGCCGCTGACCGTGACCGGCTGCAACTCGCTGCCCTATGCTCCGGCGGCCGCCGTGACCGTTACCAAGGAATCACCGCAGAGCACCAACGCGGTGGTGGTGACGACGTTCACCCAAGGCCCCGGCCAGTCGGCCAGCAGCGCGATCGAGTTCGGGATCCCGACAGGTTTGAAGGTAAACAAAGTCCTCCAGCCGTGCTTCTCGGAAAAGCCGTGCACCGTCGGCACCGTGGCAGCGGAATCTCCGCTGCTGCCCTCCCCTGCGCTGGCCCATGGCACGCTGACGCTTGGCGACTCGATCAGCAGCACCGGTTCGGGCGAAGTGACCCAGCTGAGCGCGCCGGTCGCCGGGGTGACGCTGACGATGTCCTTCCCTCCCCCCTATGCGTTCTCCGTTTCCGCTCCGGTCAGCTTCACCGAACACACGATCTCGTTCGTGGGCATGCCCGACATCCCGCTGAGTTCCCTGAGCCTGACGTTCACCGGGCCGCCAGGCGGCCCTGCGTTCGCGACGTCGTGTGAAAAAGGCACGATCGCGACCACGTTCACGCCACAGGACGGAAATCCCGTCAGCAAAGTGACCGGGCCGGTCACCAACGTCGGCTGCCCCGCCCCCGCGCCGGCGGTCGCCAAGACGGCCGGCAGTCCGACGGCCTCGGGGTCGCTGACAGGGCTGGCGAGCGCCAAGCCCAAGCTCCAACTGCGAGCGACCCACGGCGCCAACGCCCCCAACATCGCATCGATGTCGATCGCGCTGCCCGCGGGCGTCGCCTTCAAGGGCGCGGCGCTGGTCAAGCATCGTGTGTGCAACGGCGCCAGCTGCCAGACCAGCGTCTCGGTCAAGGGTCTTTCGCTGTCCGGCGCCAACGTGCGCAGCGCCCACATCCAGGGCGGCAAGCTCATGCTCTCATTCAAGCGCGCCGCGGCCAGCGTGTCGCTTACGGCCCGGGGGCCCCTGCTGGCAGAGAGCAGAGCCCTCAGGTTCAAGGCCAGGCAACAGACGGCCGGCGCGCTCGTCGCACGCCTGCGGATAACCGATGCCAGCGGCAGCTCCACCGTTGTGAGCGTGGTGTGAGCGAGGTTAGGCAGGTCAGGCCCGTGCGCGCGGCGGCAAGCGCGGCGCTGCGCGCCGCGCCGCAGCTGGCTCCTGGCGCCAAGCAGATGCTGTGGCGCTCGGTCTATGAGGTCATCAGCCTTGGCCGGCGCGATCACGGGACGGCGCTGCTCAACTACGGCTACGCGCCGCTGGACTCCGCCGCGGCCGAGTCCGTGCGCGCCGAGGGGCAGGCGGACAGCTTCGGGCTGGCGCTCTATGCCATGGTCGCAGGCGCAACTGAGCTGTCTGGCAAGGATGTGCTGGAGGTGGGCTGCGGCCGAGGTGGCGGTGCGGCGTTCGTGTTCGAGCGCTTCGGTCTGCGCTCGATGACCGGCCTGGATCTGGCACGTCAGGCGATCGAGCGCTGTCGAGCACGCTACGCGCGGCCTGGCCTGGAGTTCGTCGCCGGCAACGCCGAGCGGCTACCTTTCCCCGACGCTGCATTCGACGCGGTCCTCAGCGTTGAGTCGACACACTGCTACGGCGACCCGCCGAGCTTCCTGCGCGAGGCACGCCGGGTGCTGCGCCCGGGCGGCCTGCTGCTGCTGGCCGACTTTCGCTCCACCAAGCCCACTCAGGACGGGGTGTTCGCCCGCGAAGATGTGGCTCGTCTGCACGAGCAGCTGGCCGACGCGGGCTTTCGCACGCTAGACGAGGAGGACATCACTCCAAACGTGGTCCACGCACTGGAGCTCGACACGCCGATCAGGCGGGCGAAGATCGAGCGTCGGGTGCCCAAGCTCCTGCGCCAGCAAGTGCTCCGCTTCGCGGCCGTCGAAGGCAGCCCCGTGCATCGAGCCTTCGCCGAGCACGAGCTGACCTACCTGCGCTTCGTGCTGGAAAGGGCCTAGTGTCCTGAGTCGAGAATTCGGTGAGTGTTTGCCGGATGAATGGTCGTGATCTGACGGTCGATGGCGGCGGGCTGCGTGCCGGTAGCACGTGGGCCGACGACGGCGGGTGTCAGGCGCGGGCAGGCGACGGGAAACGCCATCGAATTTTCGACTCAGGACACTAACGCCAGCCGTTCACCGCGAGCGCCCGGTGTCCTTGAGGACACTAGAGGGAGTGCGCAACCTCGGCCAGGACCTGCCCGCGCATCCCGTCATCCGCTGGAAGACCGGCCTGGGCGAGTATCGTCGGCGCGATGTCGTAGATCGTCATGTCCTCGCGCCGCTGCGCGCGCACGCCGGGACCCGAGACGACGCATAGCCCGTTGCGGTCGTGGTTGGCGTCGTCAGGACCGGTGTCGTTGTCATAGGTCCAGTGGCGACCATGGCCAAGGCTGCCGTTGCTGCGCCAGCCGAGATCGCCGAAGTAGACGATCAGGTCAGGCGGGATCCCTCGCTGCTCGCGCCACAGCTCCTGTGGTCGGAAAGTTCGCGTGCCGATCGACTTGCCATCCGGGCCCGGCAGCCGCTGCAGGCGATCTGCGAGCTCGTCGAGCAGCTGCTCGTACTCGTCGGGCGAGACGATGCCCTGCGGCTCGCGTCCGGCGACGTTCAGGCACAGCCGGCAGTAGTAGCCGCCCTCCCCCCACGCCCGGGTCCTACTCCAGTCGACACGCGCATCAGCGAACGCCGTCGGTCCCTGGGGCGGCTGCTCGAGCACGAGATAGCCCTCCTGAGCGAGCCATTCGTTGACGCAGATCGCCCCTTGCATCGGTCGGGCGCCGTGGTCGGATACGACGAGCACCGTGGTGTCGTCGTCAAAGCGCTCGAGCAGGTCGCCGATCTCTTCGTCGAGGTAGATGTAGTAGTTGCGGATTGCGTCGCGGTAGCGGTGCTCGGGCTCGTGGCGTGGATGCTCGGGATCGAGGAAGCGCCAGAAGGCGTGGTGCATGCGGTCGAGGCCGATCTCGACCATCATGAAGAAGTCCCACGGCCTGGTGTCGAGCAGGTGCCGGCAGACGGTGAAGCGCTGCTCGGTCATCTCATAGATCTCCGCGAGGATCCGGTCGCGATCGTCACTGCGATAGTTGCGCACGTCCACCCGGTAGGAACCGACGATCGACTCGATCTCAGCTCGCAGGGCGGCCGGATACGTGTACGGATCCTTGCGCGGGTCCGCTGTCAAAAAGCACGACACCAGCTCGCCGTTGACCGGGACCGGCGGGGAGGTCTGCGGCACGCCGACCACGATCACGTGCTTTCCGGCACGCGAGAAGTGATCCCACAGCCGATCGACCTGCACCGCGCTCGAGTCGGCAACCGAAAGCGAAATGTAGTCGTGCTTGCTGCGGTTGCGAAAGCCGTAGATGCCAAGCTCGCCGGGGTCGCGGCCCGTCATCATGCAACTCCAGGCTGGCACGGTGATCGGTGGGTCGACGCTGCGAAGCGGTCCCCACGTGCCAGCTGCCATCAACCGGCTCAGGTTCGGCAGCTGCTCTCGCCAGCGATCAAACACGAGCCGGGGCTCCGCGCAGTCCAGTCCGATGACCGCCACCCTGCCGCTCATGGCGCCCGCGGATACGACTCAGATCACCCCTTGCCGGGCGGCGGACGCGACAGCATGGGCCCGGGTCCGGCAGCCCAGCTTGACGAGCAGGTCGCGCACGATGTTCTTGACGGTGCGCTCGGAGTAGCTCAGCTGCTCGGCGATCCCCCGTGTGCTCTCGCCGTCGGCGAGCATCCTCAGCACGTCATGCTCTCGGTCGGTCAGTTGCGGCTGGCCGGGATCGGCATCGGCGCCTTCGATTTCGGGCAGCAGCTGGCGCAGGAGAAGCTCCGGGGAGATCGAGCCGCCGCCGCGGGCGGCCGCTCGAACGCACGACACCAGACGCGTGGGCGGCAGCGCTCGCACTATCAGCACGGCCGTCACCTCGCCACCGTCGGACTGCCATGGCTGATCGGCCGGCGGGTTGTGAACGGAACGCATCAGGCGCACGTCGCAGCGGCGCGCCGGCGCGTCGGGCGCGCCGATCCCGGCGGCATCAAGCTCGACGACGAGCGTCGGCACGCTGGCGCCTTCACCGGTCAACGTGGGACTTCCGTCGGCAGACAGCCGAGCCGCTTGCACACATCCCCCCTCAGACATCGTCCATGGTCTGGCGAGGGCGGTCCGAGCAAACGGGGCCGATCCCTCCTTATGACCTCAGTGGATACCATGGCCCGGCGCAAGTGTCAAGGAACGCGTCCTCGCGATCAGCTCGAGTTCGTGACCGCGAGATCGTCCTTTACCGGCGCGGCCACCCAGCGCAAATACAGGGCGCATGCCCCCAGCCCGACCGTGAAGATGGCCATCCGCGCCAGTCGCGAGGCACCCAGGAACGCGGCGGTTGAGACGCTCAGCGCCAGAGCGACCTGAGCAGTGGCGTCGGCGAGCAGCGTGACGCCGATGATAGCCGTGAGCACGATCGTCTGCCGGCGCGAGGCGCGGCCGCCGAGAACGCGGGTGAGTCGCTCCGTTCGCGGCCAGGCGCGCGCGAGCCAGTCCATGGAGGCGGGCAGTAGCGGCCGTCCCACCAGCAGCGAGCCCAGGCAGGCGATCCCAAGCGAACCGGTGACCACGGCGCGCCTGAGCTTGAGCGGCAGCACGCTGCCTCCCACGGCGACCGAGACCAGGACCGCCACCAGTAGCACGATCGCCGCGATCAGCGCGATCGGGTCCAGGCGACGCTTGCGCAGCCCGATCGCAAGCACCCAGGCGACCGGGATCGCCTCGGTGATCGCCAGCGCAGCGAGGGCGTTGTGCAGCGTATCTGACAGGACGACATATGTGGCAACCGGAATCCCGACGCCGACCGCCAGACGCAGCTTCTGCCAGCGCGAGTACCTCGCACCGGCACTGCCGATACGTTGGGCACCGCGTCGCGCAGCTTCGACCCCTACCACCCCGTATACGCTACCGCGATGCAGTTTTGCTCGCTTGCGCGCCCGCGGCCCAATCGTCGCAGCGCGAGCGTGGACGGATGATGACGACAGATCTACAGATTGGAGGCAGCAAGTGTCCATGTACCAGTGCTTTGTCAAGGAGGGGTTGGTCTCGGACTCGGTTCGTAACGAGCTAGCCAAGGAGATCACGCAGATCCACTGTCAGGCCACGGGAGTGCCGCCAGCGTTCGTACGGGCGATGTTCATCGAGCTGCCTTACGGCACGTCGTACACTGCGGGCGAGCCGTCGGAGGCGTCTGTCATCAACGGCAAAATCCGAGCCGGACGCCCGCTCGAGGCGCGCCAGCAGATGATTGCCGAACTTGCGGAGATGTGGAAAAGACTTACGGGCCAGTCCGAACACGAGCTCGTGATCGCGCTCGAGGAGCTGGCGTCCGACACCATCCTGGAGGAGGGCCTGATCATGCCCAACCCAGGCGAAGAGACCGATTGGTTCATGCGCAACTACCAGCATCTCGCCGCGCTCGGGGTGGTCTAGTCGCGCCGCGCCGCGCCGCGCCGCGCTCCCTCATAGCGTCGCTCGAAGGTCTCTGTGTCCAGGCCGCAGGCATTCGGTCAAGACGGGTCGTGATCCGCCGATAGGCACGCAAGGAGCGCATCAGATCATCGTAGGTTCTCGACTTTGCGCCCCTTTGTCCTGCGCCCGACAGGAGTCCGTGCATGCTGCGCAAGTCACTTTCGATCTCTTTTGCCATGCTCGCCCTCGCGGCTGGCCTCGACGGTTCCTCGGGACGTGCCGGCTCCTCAGGACTTCCGCTCGTCCGCGTGGTCCGCGAGAGCGCTTCCGCTCGTAGTGTCGCGCGCACAGCACACAGGCGCCGGGGCGCAAAGCGCACGAGCAAAGCAGCTGAGCGCAAGCGCAAGCGCGCCGTGCAATGCGCGCCGAGCAAGGCAGCGCCGCATGAACCAACCGGGCGCTGTGTGAAGACACCGCCAAAGAGCGTAACCCCACCGAGCCCAAGCGTGCCGGTGTCAGTACAGCCTGAAAGCGCCGCCGAACCAATGCAAGGCTCGACCACGGCCACCACCTCGCGACCGGCGCCCACCGGCACAGAACCCACGGTCGCCGCCGTCACCCCCTGGAAAACACACGCAGCGCCGATCGCCTGGGCGAACGGGCGTATCTACTACAACCAGCGCGAAGAATCAGGGCTGTACAATGGCTGGGCTGCCAACCCCGACGGCAGTGATGCGGTGTGCGTGACCTGCAGTGGCGTCTATCCGAGCGGCACCCAGCATAGCATCTCTGATGCAACGCCAAACGGACAGTACCTGTTGGCGACCATCGAGCGCGCGAGCCATCCGCCGATCGCCACCGGGCTGCCTGAGGCGGCTCCCGGCATGGGCGCGTTCAACGACCTCTGGCTGCAGACCGCAAACGGCTCTCAGGCCTGGCAGCTGACCAACGCCAAGACGAGCGGGACCACCGCGCTGATCTGGCCGCGCTTTGACTCCACCGGGACGCGCGTGGTGTGGAGCGAACAGTGGCAATGGGGTGTCCCGTTCGGCGGCTGGCGGATGCACGTGGCTGAATTGACATGGTCGGGCGGCGTGCCGTCGCTCACCAACGAGGTGACGCTGCAGTCCACCGGCCTGCTCGAGCCATATGGGTTCACACCGGATGGCTCGCATGTGCTGTTCGCGGCCGACGTTCTCGCCGGGGCGCCGTGGGATGACCTGCAGATCATGACGATGCCGTCGAGCCTGACCGGCACGGCGACGCGCCTGTCGCCATCGGAAGCGCCGGACACCGGGTACTTCAGCAACTACAACGAGTTCGCGTACACGATGCCTGGAAGCGGTCGGATCATCTTCGCGCGCAGCGTCGGCGCGTACCTGCAATCGCTGGAGTACTGGACGATGAACGCCGACGGCAGCGATCCCCGCCAACTGACGTGGCTGAGCGTGCCGTGGTCGAGCCAGTATCAGGGATATCCGTCGCTGGCGGCCGGCCTGGCGTTTGACCCTGAAGACCCCAAGCGCTTCGTGGCCGGTATCGAGACGAACGACAGCGGCAACTACAAGTCGCTGATGATCACGCTCAAGTAAACCGGCTCCTGCCTCGCCGGCCGCGACGCCCCTTCGCCTGGCCGGCCGCGACGGCTTCGCGACGGCTCCTGCCTGGTGGTGGCCGGCCGGGCGCCGGCCGTCAGGGCGCCACCAACACGTTGCGCGTGCCGGTGTTGTTGGCGAAGTTCGTTTCCGTGACGACGTGGCGCGGGTTGACTTCCGCAACGCTGTGGAAGAAACCGGCTTTCGCGTACGTGAACGAGAACGGGATTTCGCGTTCTTCGCCGGGCGCCAGCGAGGCGCTTTCCTGCGCCAGCGTCTGCGCGGTGGGCGTGCCGAACAGGGTGCTGGGCGTCCACTGGATGACGAACGGCGGTGACGGCGCGTTGCCGAGGTTGGCGACGGTCACGGTGACGGTTGCGGGGGATCCTGCGGTCGGCTTAGTGGGGTCGATGTGCACGCCGACCACCGCGAGGTCGATGGTCGGCGCCGGGATTTCGAGTTCCGTCGCGACTGTCTTTTCGGTCGCGAACAGCTCTTCGAGCTGATGGGTGCTGTCGGCGATCACGAGGCCCTTGTAGAGGCCGGCGGGTGCGAACACGTTGGTGAAGGTCAGCGTTGTCGATGCGCCTTCGGCGAGGCCTTCCACCTGCTCGGCCTCACTGGCCTGGGACGGCCCGGGCTGCCACTCCACGACGAATTGGCCGGCGGCGGCGTTGCCGTTGTTTTCCACAGTCACTGCGATCGTCGACGGTGAGCCGGCCAACGCGGGATGGCTTTCGATCTTGGCGATCCTGATGTTCGCAAGCGGAGCCTCGACGACCTTTTCGAGTTTTGCGCTGGCGGAGGGCCCGGACAAGCCTGGCAAGCGCGCAAGCGCGGTCGTCGTCACGGACCCTGTGGCCGTGTACACGAATTCAAGCTGCACGATCGTGCTTTCGCCGGGCATGAGACCGCCGGCGGCTGCCTGGGACAGCGGCGTCGCGAAAGCCAGCGGCGTCCACTGGACGGTGAACGGCGCCGCGGCGACGTTGCCGGTGTTTTCGACGACGATCGTCGCGATCGCGGGGCGTCCCTGGACGATCGCTTCCGTGGGATCGGCCGGCGAGGGCGCGACCGTGAAGTGCGTGATGGCGAAGCTGACCGTCGCCGGCACGATGGTCAGGGCGCGTAGCGCGGTGTCGTTGAGGTAGTCGGTCTCGGACACTTCGCGCGACGGGTTGACCTGCAGCGCGGCCAGGAATTTGCCGGACGTCGGGAAGTCGTAGGGCATCTCGACGATCTTCGATTCGCCAGCGGCGAGGCCGCTGATCGATTCCGACACCGCGGTCGACGAGAGCAGCGAGAGCTTGAAGGCGGCCACGAACGTGCCGGCGGCGCATTTGCCGGCGTTGGTGATCTTCGCTTCGATGTTCGCGGGCTGCCCCGAGATCAGCTGTTTCTGCGCCGGGTCGGTCGGCTTGATCGTGACGCTCGCAACCTTGAGGTCCGCGCACGGTGGCGCCGCCGCGCCGGCGCTGTCGGCGAGCGCTCCTGCGGACAACAGCGTGCACGCACACGCGAGCAGAACGCGGAGTGCCACCTGTCGGCGCCGCGCGGTCATTTGCAGATCAGTTTTATCTTGCACTTTTCGACTTGCACTACCGCGGTGGCTTCGTGGATTCCGGCCGTCTTGAAGACCTGGTCTTTCGGATCGAGCAGCGCGGTCAGCGTGTATTTGCCGCTTGCGGGGTACACGATGTTTTTGAAGTCCAGGGTCTTGCTCTGCCCTTCGTCGAGTCCGGGCACGGTCTGGGTCTGCGCTTTGCCTCCGGCCCTCGGCGTCAGTTCGACGGCGAACGGTCCGGTCGCAAGGTGCGACCTATCCATCACGGTTACCTGCGCTTCGACTTTCGTGAACAGCGCCTCGATCGCCGATGACGGCAGGATGTTGATCGTCGGGCTGGTGAATTCGAGTTCGACCGGCTGCGGCGCGACTGTCACGGCGAGCACCTGGGTGTTGTTGTTGTAGTTCGTTTCTTTGACGGTGTGGCTGGGGTTGACTTCGGCGACCGACAGGAAGTTGCCGGGCTGTGGATACGTGAAGGGGAAGCTGATCGAGCGCGATTCGCCGGGCAGCAGCGGCGTCGTTTCTTCGCGCACGATCGTTTTCAGGCTCGGCACGCTGACTTTCTTGGCGTCGGGGTTCCACGCCGTCACGAAGGCCGGCGAGGGCTGGTCGCCGAGGTTTTCCACGGTGATCGTGACGGTCGCGGGCTTCTGCTGGGTCGGTTCGGCGGGGTTGATCTGCACGCCGGTGACGGTCAGGTCGACGGTCGGTTCTGGCACTGCGAGCGTCGTCGTGGCGGTCTTTTCGGTGCTGAACAGCTCCTGCACTTCGTGCTTGGCGTCGGCGGTCACGAGCCCTTCGTAGGTGCCGCCTTTGGCATAGACGTTGGAGAACGTGAGCGTGCGCGATTCGAATTCGCCGAGGCTTGCGACCTGCTGCACCTGCGTGGTCTGCGATTTGCCTGGCTGCCATTCGACGACGAAATGGCCGGCCCCTGCGTTGCCGTCGTTTTCGACGGTCACTTCCAGCGTCGACGGGCTGCCGGCGAAGTTCGCGTGCGCGGTCACGTCGGCGATCCTGATGTTCGCCAGCGGCGCCTCGACGGTGGGTTCGAGCGTGGCGCTGGCAAACGGCGTGAAGCGCCCGGGCGCCGTCACGACCGCCTTCGCGGCCACGGGCCCGGTTTTCGTATACGTGAATTCGGGCTGTACGGTCTCGCTTTCGCCGGGGCGCAGCCCGCTGGACAGCGGCGCGGACAGCGGTTTGGCGCCTTTCAACGGCGTCCATTGGACTTCCGAGGGCCCGGCGACGACGTTGCCGGTGTTTTCCACGGTGATCGTGGCGCGCGCCGGGCGGCCCTGTACGACCGCTTCGGTGGGATCCGGCGGATTCGGGGTGATCGTGTATTTCGTGATCGCGAAGCTGACCTTCGCCGGCACCACCGTGATCGATTCGTCGGCGATGTCGTTGAGGTAGTTGGTCTCTGACACTTCGTGCGCGGGATTGACCTCGGCAGCGACGTTGAAGTTGCCGGCCGTGGGGAAGTCGTAGTCCAGGACGAGTAGACGACCTTCACCGGCCCCGAGGCCGGTCAGAGCCTGGGCGGCGACGGTGGGCCCTGAGGGTGACAGTTTGAATTGGGTCACGAACCCGTCTGCCGCACAGCTGCCGGTGTTTTCGACGAGGATCAGGACTTCCGCGGGCTGGCCGGCGATGAGCTGCGTTTGCGACGGTTCCGCGGGCACGACCGCCAGGAACGGGATCGTCAGGTCAGCGCACGGTTTGGCGGCGGCCGACGCCGGCCCGGCGAGCAGCGCGCTCAGCAGCATGGCGGCCGCGCACACGAATGCGAAGCGGGCGACGCTGCGGGACACGCGGGTGTGTCGCCTGCTCATTCGCCAGACCCCCCACCTTCGTGTTCCAGCTTTTCACGTTCTGCCTGGGCTTCTTCTTCGGCGATCTGGCTATCCACTTCTTGCATCGCGAGCACGGCTCGAGCTTCGGCGGCGGCGGCGTTTGCGCGTTCAACGGCTTCGGCTTGTGCCGCGGCGCGTTCGGCCGCTTCTCTTTCTGCCGCTTCGTGTTCGCTGGCTTCCCGATCCGCCGTGGCCTGTTTTTCTTCCAGCGTCCCTTCCGGTTCGGTTTCTTCGGCGCTGCCCGCCGCTGCCATGACTCCGGCCACAACATGGCCGCTCGCAGTCGCCGCCGCGTGCACGGCGGGCGCGGGATCGAATGGCGCAAACGCCGGGCCGGCGTGCGCTGCCAGCGTCAGGGTGAAGAACGCTTGGTAGCACTCCTGTGGTTTTTCGTTGCCGTTGGGCTGGCGGCAGCCGCTGCCGGCGACGAATTGAGAGAAAGGCTTGGTCGGCAGTTCGATGTATTCCTTACGGGTCTTGGTCACGCTCGCGATGCCGGGACTTGCGCTGGTGACGAATTCGGTGGTCTTTTTGCCGATCTTGACCTTTTCGACTGTGTACGCTTCCGTGTGCACAGATGCCATCAGCGGGGTCGTTTCTTTGAGGTGCACTTCTGTCTGCATCGCCGTGTTGAACGTTTCGCCTGCTCCGCTGAAGTTGTGCTGTGACTGCGGGCACAGTTTTTCGGATCCGGGCACCGGCGCCTCGTTGTGGATGACCTTGAAGATCTGTTCTTTCTTCGAATTTTCTCGCTTGTAGAAGCATTCCACCGGATGGGCCGTGGTCGAAGGTTCGTATGCGAACAGGTCCATGAACCAGTTGTGGTTCGGGAATCCGAACGTCGTTTCGAGTTTCGGCACTTCCACCTTGACGGTTGCGGTCTTTTCGTCGACCGTGACGCTGCGGGGGATTTCGATCGGGTCCAGGCCGTTGACCTTCTTGTCGACCTGTTTGAACGGGTCGAGGATCGCGGTCATCGTATACGTGTTGGGCTTGAAGTAGGTGACTTTGAACGTCTCGGTTTCGGATTCGAAGGCGCCCAGGCCTTTGAGGAACTTGGTCTGCTTGAAGCCGCCGGCCTGGCTCTGGAGCTGGACGGCGAACGCACCTGTCGGGACCGGCGAGTTGTTTGCGACGGTGAAGCTCACGGTCGCTTCTTCGCCTGGGAACAGCGCGCCTTTCGAGGTGATGAATTCTGGAGCGCTCACTTCGATGCCACTGCTGAAGTTGAGTTCGATCGGTTCGACGGTGACGGTTCGCGTCATTTCGATCGGTTTGAAGCCGGTGGCGACCTTGTCGACCGCTTCGCCCGGGTCGAGGATCGCGGTCATCGTGTAGCTGCCGGGTTTCGCGTACTTGACGGTGAACTGCTCGCTCTTGGTTTCGCCCGGGTTCAGGCCTTCGATGAAGCGCGTCTGCTTAAAGGCGCCTTCCTGCGCTTGGAACTGGACCTCGAAGGCGCCGGTCGCGATCGGCCCGCTGTTTTTGACCACGAAGCTCACGGTCGCTTCTTCGCCGGGGAAGAGCACGCCTTTGGAGTTGAACGAGGGCGAGCTCACTTCGATGCCGGTGCTGAAGTTCAGTTCGATCGGCAGCGGTTGCACCTGCACTTCGACGAACTTCGAGTTGTTGGCGTAGTCGGATTCTTTGACGGCACGTCGCGGGTTGACTTCGGCGACGCCGCGGAAGTCACCGGGCTTGGGGTAGGTGTACACGAACGTGATCGCGCGTTCTTCGCCGGGGCCAAGCGGACCGGTTTCTTCGCTGACCGACTGCGTGCCCGAGCCGCTGATGCCGAGCGAGTCGGGGTTCCACTCCGTCACGAACGAGGGCGATTCGATGTTGCCCTGGTTCTTGACCGTGATGGTCACGCGCGTCGGCGTCTCCTGGGTCACCGGACCGCCGGCGGCGGCTTCGACGCTCACGTTCGTCACCGTGAGGTCGACGGTGCCTTCGGGGATCACGAGCAGCGTCTTGGCGGTCTTTTCGGTCGTGAACAGCTCGGTGACCTGTTTGGTCGGGTCGAGCGTGATGAGGCCTTCGTAGGTTCCCGGTTTGGCAAAGACGTACGTGAAGGTGACGGTCGTCTTGGCTCCTTCGGCGAGGCCGTTGACCTGCTGGGACTCCGTCGTCTGCCCAGGGCCGGGCGACCACTGCACGACGAAGTGGCCGGCGGCGGCGTTGCCGTCGTTTTCGATTTCGACCTGCTGTGTCGACGGGCGGGTGGCGAAGTTGTCGCTCGGCGGCAGGACCTTGACAATCCTGAGGTTCGCGAGCGGGGGCTCGATGACGGTTGCAAGCGTCTTGCTCGCAAGCGGCATCAGCGCCGTGCCGACCGCGGCGGTGGCGGTCGCGGTGCCGTGGAAGGTGTAGGTGTAGGCGAGCTGCACCGTTTCGCTCTGGCCGGCGCCGAGACCGGCCGCGACGGAGCGGGTCACGGTCGTGGCGAACGTGAACGGCGTCCAGCGCACGGCGAATGTCGGGGCGGGCACGTTGCCGACGTTCTCCACCGTGATCGTCGCGATCGCCGGACGGCCTTCGACGACCGCGTTGGTCGGGTCGGCGGACGCGACGCTGAAGCCGGTGATCACGTACTTCACCGTCGCGGCGACGACGGTGATCGCCTTCAACGCGATGTCGTTGGCGTAATTGGTCTCGGCGACTTCGTGTTTGGGGTTCAGCTGCACCTCGGTGTCGAAGTTGCCGGCTTTCGGGAAGCTGTACGGCAGCGTGATGCTCGTCGAAGCGCCGGCGCCCAGGCCGGCGATCGAGCCGGACACGACCACGAAGGAGTTCGGCGCGGTCATGAAGCGGACCACGAAGCCGCCGGCGGCGCAGCTGCCGGCGTTCTTGACGCCGACTTCGATGTTGGCCGGCTGGCCCGAGATCAGCTGGGTCTGCGACGGAGCGGTCGGCTTGATCACGACGCCGGAGACCTGCAGGTCCGCACACGGCGGGGGCGACACAGCAGCAGCCTCGCCCGCGCCCAGCGCCGACGACACAAGCATGCACGCACATGCGAGCAAGAACCCAACCAGCGTGCGGCGCTGAAAACGCATTGCCCCCCAAGGAATCGATCTTGGCAGCCGCCTTCCGGTGCGGCGTCGCCGGTACTCTTACCAGGACTGCTGAGCCAAGTCAAGCTTTGCTGAGCTAAATCAAGATTTGTGAAGGTTTGGTGAGCTACGCGGCCATTTGACGCGGATGGCACCAATCCGGTAGGCTCCGCCGGCGCCCTCGGCTGAGGGTGGCTCTGTGCGATCGATACAGGGGGTAATGCGATGCGGCGGCTGATGGTTGCTCTGTTGGTGTCGGTGACGGCGAGCCTGGCGCTTGTGGCTGCACCAACGCAGGCGGCGACGTCGCCGAAAACGTACCTGCTGTCGCTCGAAACCACGGGACCCGGAAAATACGCTCCGTACGGGCTGATGCAGGTCCAGCCGCTCGCCACCAACAACGGCACCTGGGACCTCGCGAGTCGCGGCATCAGCGGCGGCTACACGACATCCGGGTCGACGACGAGGTTCTACTGCACGACGACGCCGCCACCGTTGGCCTTCTGCCAATTCGAAGCCACGCGGGGCCTGTTTATCGCCTACCGCGGCAGTTACACGCTGTGGAGCTTCGAAGGCACGCTACTTCAAGGCAAGTTCGAGATGACGGCGCGCCTGTAGCGTACCGACGCAGGCGACCCCAAATCTGCGAGAACGCGTGATATCGCGCCTGCTGTGTGTGATCGCCGCGATGGCGGCCTGCGCTGCACCTCAATTGTTTGAGGGATCGGCAGCGGTCGCGGCGACCGGCGACCGTATTGCGCAGGCTGCCGGTGGCCCGATGCTTCGCGCGCCGTCGCTGGCACGGAACTCGCTCGATCAGACCGGCCAGGCCAGCATCGCTCAGGCCTACGCCTACAACTGGTCGGGCTATGCGCAGAGCGCCGAAGGAGCCACCTTCTACGCCGTCACAGACACGTGGACAGTGCCCACGGTCGACACCTCCCTGCCCGGTATCCAGTTCTCATCTGACTGGGTGGGGATTGGCGGGTTCTCCGACCAAACCCTTGTCCAGGCAGGTACGCAGGCCGACAACATCGACGGCCTCGCTTACTACAACGCCTGGACAGAGATCCTTCCCGCCTCAGAGCGCTCACTGGCGCTCGCCATCCATCCTGGCGACACGGTCACGGCGACGGTGCAGCAGAATTTCCCGGGCATCTGGCGGATGACGGTGCAAGACGACACGGCCAAGACAAAAGCGGTTCGGATCGCCTTCTACGGCGGCTCCAGCCATGCCAGCGTGGAGGCGATCCACGAGCGTCCCACCGTCTTGGGGGGCCTGGCCACTCTGGCCAAGACGCCGAATGTGACGTTCGATCCTGGCGAATACAGCACGGCGTATAAGGGAACGCCGAGCTACACCCCGCTGCTAAGCGCGGCGGCGGGCGCGACCGTGAACCAGGTGTTCATGGTCAACAACACAGGCACCGAAGTCATCGCGGCCCCGTCGTTGCCCGACGCCGACAACGATGGCTTCAGCGTGGCCTTCGGCTCTGCCTCGCCACCGCCTCCCGGGAGCTGAGCACGCCCTTACGCGCGCCTTCGCCGCCAGACCACCTGGGCGCCGGCGCCCGGTGCGAGCGTCGTGCCCCGTCTGCTGATTGTCTCGTCGCGACGCCATGGGCGCCGGCGTGGCATGGTCGGCTCGAGCTCGCTGAGGATGGTGCGAACGATTAGCTTCACCTCGTGCTGGGCGAACGAAGCGCCTATGCAGCGGCGGATGCCGCCACCGAAGGGGATCCACGAGAACGTCTCGGGGGCGTTCTCCAGGAAGCGCTCGGGACGGAATGCGTCGGGATCCTCATACGCTCGGGCGTTGCGGTTGGTCAGGTAGATCGAGACCAGCACGCGTGTACCCGCGGGCAGGTCCCATGACCCTACGCGAAGTTGGTCGGTGAGCACGCGCCCGGCGCGCGGCACGACGGGCCGCACCCGCAGCGTCTCGTTGATGACCGCTGTCAGGTAGCGATCGTCCTCGCCCTCGTCGATCTCCGCGAGCAGCCGGGCGAGCTTGTCCGGATGCCTGACCAGGCGCTCGAACACCCACGCGATGGACGTGGCCGTGGTGTCATGGCCGGCTACCAGCAAAGTCACCAGCTCATCGCGCAGTTCCGCATCGCTCATCGCCTCGCCGTCCTCGTCGCGCGCGAGCAGCAACAGCGACAGGATGTCCGCCCGCTCGGCCAGGTCGGCACTGTCGCGGCGACTCGCGATCTCGGCGAGGATCAGCGCGTCGAGTCGGCTCAGGGCTTGCGCGAAGGGGCCTGTCGTGGGAGGCGCCATCGCCATCGCGCGGGCACGAAACGAGGCGCGCAGCAACGCGAACGCGCTCGGCGACACGAGCAGAGCTTCGATCGTCTCGCGCAGAGCGCTCATACGGTCTGCCTCCACCCCGAAGACCGCGCGTAGGATGATCTCCAGCGTGATCGTTCGCGAGCGTGGCTCCACGCTCATCTGCTCGCCGATCGGCCAGTTCGCCATCTCGCGCCGGGTCGCTTGCAAGATCACCTGCTCGTAGTCGCGCATGCGCTCCCCGTGAAACGGCGGCAGCAACAGCTTGCGCTGGCGCATGTGCTCGGGCCCGGTGAGCACGATGATCGAGTTGGGCCCCATCACGGCGGCCACCGGAGACTCCGCACCCCCCGACAAGGCGACCGACGCGGTGAACAGCGTCTTGACCTCGTCCGGATCGCTGACGATGACCACGCGAACGCCGCTCGGAGCAAACGTCAGCGTGAACGAATCCCCCAGCCGCGACGCGCACGTTCGCATCAGCCACGCGGGGGCAAGTGCCCACAGGAGAGTCTGAGCGATCGCCGGTGCGCGCGGTCCGGGCGGCAACATGCTCGCCCTGGCTGCGCCATTGGTCGGCGCGACGGTCTCCTGACCACCCGGAGCTTCAGCCACCATGCGCACTAGATACTAGCCACAGCCGGCCGTCCGCGCTAGCGCTCGACCAGCGCAACCAGCACTCCCACCACAGCCGGGTCGAACTGACTACCTGAGTTGGCCTTCAACTCGGCTACCGCCGCCGATGCGGGCAGCGCTTTTCGATAGGGCCGCGTGGTGGTCATCGCGTTGAACGTGTCACAGCAAGACACGATGCGCGCAGCCAGGGGGATCCGCTCCGCGCGCAACCCGTCGGGGTAGCCGCCACCGTCCCAGCGCTCGTGATGAGAACGCACGCTCTCGCCCACCTCGCGCATAAAACCGCCAACCCGCGCGAGCATCCGCTGACCCTCCACAGTATGCGTCTTGATGATCTCCCACTCCTGCTCATCCAGCGCGCCCGGCTTGTTGACGATCTCCTTGGGCACCGCGATCTTGCCGATGTCGTGCAGCAACGCGGTGAACTCCACGAGGCGCTGCTCGTCTGCACCCAGCCCCATTTCGCGCGCCACCGCCAGCGCCAGGCGCACGACGTCCTTGCAGTGTTCTCCCGTGTAGCTGTCGTCCGCCTCGACCACGTCGCCCAGCAACAGCGCCGTGCCGCGATATGCGCTGTTGAGCTCGATCAGCTGCTGCATGCGGGCATGGCGCTCCAAGGACAGCCAGCGCAGGACGCCGAACAGCGGCCCGACCAGCAGCACCACCCACGCGTGGGTGATCGCTGCCAGCGCCACCACCAGACCAAGCGGCGCCAGCGCCAGGTCAATCAGGTACACCTGACAGACCTCGCGGGCGAGCTCTGCGATCGAGATCCCGCCGCGCAGGCGTTCTCGCGTCGCGTTCGCGCAGAAGTCACACGCGAATTGCGCGCCCAGCGCCAGCACCAGCACCCCCCAACGCCCGTCCGGGCTGTGATCGTGTGCCACCAGCAACACCAGCGCGGGCCCCACCGCAAACCAGCTGTTGGCTGGCACGGTCAGGATGCGGCTGAGCGGCACGCGCCCGGCGGCGATCGCCGGCGCCATCGCAAGCGCCAACGACAGGGCAACCAGCAGCGGCACCAGCGCGACGGGCAGCGCGAACAGCATCGGCACGAACACCGCCTGAGTGGGCACCGTAAATCCAGCGCCGATGTCAAAGCGAACGCCGCCGATCGCCGCGACCACGATCACATACAGCAGCGCGACCGCCGGCGACAGCGCGTGATCGCCTGCGCCCGCGAGCACCAGCGCCAGCGCAGCCAGCAAGAAGCCGCTCGCCACCAGCAGCTCCGCGCGGCGCTCGGCGTCGACCAGCGGCTGCTTGCGCCCGGCAAAGGAAGCGCCCAGGCGCTCTGACTCGATGTATGAGTGCGCGGACATCGTTACCTGCTGCACATATCGTCAGCAACTGCTCCGCGATCAAACAAACGCGACGATTTACGCGCATCCGCCCCTTTGGATTCACCTATCCGGAACTATCGGCCGCTCAGCTGGCGAATCGCTCAGACGTTCGTCGAGGCCGCTTGCGTCGCCCGGGCCACTGCGCGATCGTGGCCGACTGACCAGATCACCAAACGCTGAAAAGGGCAAACTCGCCGCGAGGCGGGGACGCAAAGCCAGAGGTCTCCAGACAGTGAGACGGCTCAGCCGCCAGTACAACGCTTGGAGGCGCTTGTGTTCTCGCACCTGTCACATCTCAAATCTTCCCCGCTGCTCAGACCGTTGCGTCGGCGGGCATGCTCGCTGGGCGTTGCCTGCGCAGCCGCCGGCCTGAGCGTCGCCGCCCTTCCCGCCGCACCCGCGCAGGCCGCGCTCATCAGCACCGGCGCATGCAATGAAGCAGCGCTGTCGCAACCGTTTGCCGCCTGGGGCGACACCAACCTGTACGAGCTGGTTCCCGGCGGGGACTTTGAGGGCTCGCTCGCCGGCTGGACGTTGAGCGGTAACGCCCAGCGTGTCTCGGGGAGCGAGCCCTTCGGCGCCACGGGCTCCGTGGGCGCCTACTCGCTGTCTTTGCCCGGCGGAAGCTCCGCCCAAACACCGTTCACGTGCGTCAACGCCAGCTACCCGAGCTTTCGCTTCTTCGCCCGCAACGAAAGTCTCATCTCGACCGTGCTCGTGCAGGTCGTCTACAAGACCGCGCTCGGGACGGTGGCACTGCCACTGGGAGCGGTCGCGCTGAGCGCCCAGTGGCAGCCGACGCTGCCGATGCTCACCGGCTCGGTGCTCGGCGGCGCGCTGTCGGGAGGCACTGGTGAGGTGGCGCTGCGTTTCACCGCGCTCATCGGCAGCTCGCGCATCGACGACGTGTTCATCGACCCGCGCATGCGCTGACGCTTGCGCGGGTGAAGCTCACATGCTCGAGTAGCCCAGCAGCGCGTAGGTCTGCAGCGCGGCGTCGACTGCGCCCTCCGCGCCCGCGACCTTCGCCTGAGCGGCTTGCGCCTGGGTCGAGCTTGCGTCGATGAGTGCGGCCGCCAGCTCCTGGTAGGCGCCGTGCGCAGCCAGCAGGGAGCTCGCCAGCGTGGCCTGGGCCGCACTGGCCGACTGCGGCGGTTCGAGCGTCCCGATCGACGCGGCCGTGCTCGCAAATCGCTTGGCGAGCGAGGTTGCCAGGCTGGCCACCTGGCCAGGAGAGTTGCGCGCGTGCATCTGCTCTCGAAGCGTCAGGCGCTGTCGATCGAGCAGCCCCAGTTGCCTGGCCAGCTGCGCTGCGTAGGCACCATTTGGGCTCAGCGCATACAGCGACTGTCCGGGCACGGTTATCTGTGCGACGATCTGTTCGCACTGGCGCAGGAACGGCGACGATTGCGCGTTCGCGTAGCAGGCCAGTGCGGTGGGCCCTTCCACAGCGCTGGGGATCACGTAAAGCTCCAGCGCCCGGTCATAGCCGGCGAGGCGCAGTTGGCGATACCTGTAGGCCTGTGCGTTGGCGAGGTCCACCACTTCGGTGTGCGGCAGTCCCTGCATGACGCTGACAAACGCAGCCGGCAACAGACCGGGCGCGCCGGCCGGCAGGCGTCCGCTGAGCAGGCCCGCCTCGCCCGCGCGCCCGCCCGGGGCCAGCGTGAGCGAATCGGCGATCGCAAGACCGGGTATCGACGGGGCGGCGCTCGCGGGCCGCCAAGTGGATGGGTATTCGAGCAGAGTGCCCGCTCCCGCAGCGATCTGCGGCTTGCTCGCCGGCGCGCTCGACGTCGCGCGGTTGCCGAGCAGAAAGCCCGCGAGCGCCAGCCCGATGGCAAAGATCACCAGACCCGGGATGATGCTGTCTGCCGCGCGGCGCATGCTCGTCAGCCCGAGCTTTCATACGTGACGGCCAGGCTCGCGCGAGGGCGCCTGGCGGGATGCGACGAGGGCGCCGGTACAGACGTGGCGGGGGCTGTCGCCGGCGTGGGTGACGAGCTCGAGGCGACGCGCTGCTGCGAGCCCGGCGGAGCGGACGACGCGACCTGTCCGCTGCCTACCGCTGGGGCCGACGCCTGCAGCGATGGCCCAGGTTCGCGCGCTTGCCCGCCTTCGCTCGGGGCCGCCGCGCGGCGGGTTCGTGCGAGCGCGCGCGACGGGAGCGCAACGGCAACTTCGATCGCGGGAGCTTCGCGCAGATGAGATGGGATCGCGCTTGAGATCGAGGCCGACGCGAGGCTTGGCAACGTCGCTTCCCGCGCGGTCCCGGCGGGGCTGGCCAATCGTCCGATCGCAAAGAAAGCGCAGAACACCGCCACGCACAGCGCGCCCGCGAGGATCAGCCCGCGACGGCTCACACCCGGGTCCGGCGCAGGAGAATTGAACCGTGCGCCGCGCATCACACGGGGCAGACGATCGGCGCTGTCCCCGTCGGGCTCAGGCACGTGTCCACGCGCACCGGCAACTTGGCGCGACGGATGCTAAAGCGCGTGTACTTGCCGATCTGTCCCGGCTCGGAGACGCTGATCTGAAGGCTCGCCCCGGCCCGCAGGGCGCGATCGAATCGCCGAAAGACGATCAGCACGACGCCCCCCGTCCTATTCCTGGTTCGCGTTGACGTGGCAACCTCGTCGCGCGCCGCCGTCGGACAGCCGCTGCCCCGACAGGTCACCGTGACTGTCGCGCCCACCGGCGCCTGCACCGACAGCAGGCTGACCTGGACGCGAAGCGCAGTCACCGTGTCGGCGATCCGTACGACCGGAAACGGCGCCATCAGCTTGGGAGGGGCAGCGCTCACGGCGATCGTCCTGGTGGCCACGCTCGACAGGCCGTGCGCGTCGGTGATGCGCAGGCGCACCACGTGTGCCCCAGACGCTGCAAACGAGGTACTCAGCGCCGAGCCTGCCGCGCTGAACGTGCCCGAGCCAGTCAGATCCCAGGCAAAGCCGGTGATGGCGCTGTCGGGATCGGTCGACGTGGACGCCACCACGACGCGTTCGCCCGTGCGCGGGTTGGCCGGAAACCACTGAAAGGAGGCGGTCGGCGCGGAGGGCGATGACGGCGACGACGTTGTCGAGGAGGATGTGGCCGTGAGCGCCGCGGCGGGTGAGGTCTGTGGCGAGCCGCCCGCAACCGGAGCGCTGATCGCAAAGGTCACCGTGCTCGTGCCCACATTGCCGAGTTCGTCGCTCTGGGAGACCTGTACGGTGTAGATGCCGTCGGCCAGCTGCGGGCCTGCCGAGCCGGTGGTCCATGTACCCCCGACCGGAGTGACATCCAACGGCAGCGCGACCGGGCTGCCGGAAACCGAGCTTCCTGAGTAGATCGCCAGGGCGACCGATAGGCGGTCGCCCTTGGCCTGTCCGGCCGTGCCGCTGAATGTCGGCCTGGACACCGTCAGGATCGCGTTGGCGACGGGCGCGGCTATGACGACGGGCGGCGGCGTCACCGCGACAGTGAAGGTGACGGTCGGGCTCTTGCCCGTATGCATGAAGGAGCTGGCCTGTTCGGCAAGCGCCGTGTACTGCCCGGATTTCAGCGCACTCCCCAGAACGACCGTCCACGTCGCTTCTGCGGGCACCGGCAGCAGCTTGACGGGCACCGGCAACACCATCGAGCTCTGCACCGGCGAGCCCGTGGCGTTCGCGCCCGCATAGATCTTCAGCGTGACGGTGTCCAGGATGTCGTTGGTCATGCCCGTGAACGTGGGTGTCTGCTGATTGGTCGAGCTCCCGCTGAACGTATGCCCGATCGTGATGTTCGTGTTCGGCCCAGCCGCCAGCGCTACTGCGCCACTTCCCAGCGCGAGCACGAGCAGCGCTGCTGGGACAGCAGCGACCATGCGCAAAGCAACTGTTGTGGCCTTCATCGAAATGCCTCTCCAAACCATGTCGTGTCAAATCATCAGCATGTGCCCGGCCGACGCCCCCCGTCGGCCGGGCACATGCGCAACGACCCGCATGCGTACGCGCTTCCGTGCGGCGAAACCGCATGCGTGGTCGAGCCTCTGCGCGAGCCCGCGCTGGCCCGCTCCTGGGGGGCACATCCACATTTACGTCGCGGGGCGGCGCACGCTGGCGCGGTCACGCAACGCTCAGAACGCCAAGCCCTCCGCCGTGAGGAATGTGAATGCACGATCGCCCTCCATGTCGTGTTCACTGGCGGCCGGGCTGTCTCATAGAGACCCTGACTTTGCGCCCTCGCCTCGCGACGAGTTTGCCTTTTTCAGTGCTGGCTTTGAATTCCTGGAGCAAGTCTAGGCACAGGTGAGTGCGTGCGCAACAGATTGGAGAAGGTGCAGCACAAATTGGACGGATGTTCTAGTCGCGCGATCCGAGCGCCAGCTGCCAGATGACTGTCCTCCCCCTTAGCGGGCTGGGGACGCGAGTCAGATCTCGAGATAGCGCAACACGACGCGACCCAGCACGATCACATCGCCGCTGTGCAGCTCGGCCTGCGTGACACGACGCCCGTTGACGAGCGTGCCGTTGGAGCTGCGGTCGTCGAGGATGCGTGCGCCCGAGGGGCGCGAGACGAGGATCGCATGGCGCCGCGACACCGAGCTCTCGTCCAGGCGCAGCCCGGCGCTCAGGCCGCGGCCGATGTGCAGCGCGTCCTTGCCCAGCGGGATCAGCAGCGTCTCGCGCGGGCCTTGGACCTCGATGTAGCGTCCGGGGACCGACTGGTCGGTCGGTCGTGCCCTGTGGCGCACGCGCTCGTCCAGGCAGGCGATCGGATCGAACCGCTCGGTCATCCCGTCGGCGGCTGGGGAGCGAATGAGCGTGGGGGCGGTCATACCGGGAGCAAACCCCATGCTACTGAGCGCAACCTGAACTGCTGCTAAGAAAAGCCGAAATTGGCTGCGAGAAGGCCCGAAATTGGGCGCGATTACGTGCGCGCGCGGGGGGTCTTGCCGCTACGACCCATCCGCTTGGAGCTCCACCAGCCCCACCCGCCCACGGCCAGCACCGGCACGACGTACATCATCGACGTGTACCAATGCATCAGGCAGGCCAGCGGCATCACGATCGCAAAGTCTATCACGCCCGTCACCAGGCCTCCTTGGCTGGCCCCGTCTCCGGCCCTGGTCCCGGCCCCGACGCACCGCCGCCGGCCGCCGCCGTGCGCGAGCGCCGGCGGCGCACGAACAGCACGAACAGCAGCCCTACCACGACGATCAACGCGCCGATCACGATCGCCGCGGTCGGCGCCTTGGAGCTCTCGGGCGTCCAGAACAGCTGCCCTTCGATCTCGCCTTTGCGCGCGCCGACGGCGATCGGCACCTGCCAGTCGAAGATCAGCGTCAGCTTGCTCTTGTCCTTGACCTGCGGGGGGGTGACCGGGGACATCCAGTGGATCCGGTGGTCGTGCCATTCGAACTGGCCGGTGCGATCGACCACTTCCCACTTGGGCGGGGCGCTCGCGTTGGCCACCGGCGGTACGGTGACGTCGGCATAGAAGTTCGTGTTCAGGTATGTCGCCGGCGAGCGTACGTTCTGCTCGGCGGTGCCGTTGGCCAGCACGCGCGCATAGGGCTCGCCGGAATAGCCGAAGATCGTGACCGTATGACCCGTGTGGTTGGTCAGCAGCATGCGATCTGCGAACTCCAGGACCTGCAGGCCGAGCCCCGCCACGTCGGGCGTGACCTTGGTTATGTTCGAGCGGTACTGGTAGTTGCTGCCCTGGTCGTTGATCGGATTGCCGCTCTCGACGGGCGCGGGCACGCTCGACGTGGCCGCCACCGGCACATCCGCGGCTCCCATCGCGCTCGCGCAGGCGCCCGGCGCGAGGATGGCTGCGCTCAGCAGGGCGATGATCAGACCGCGGCGCATGCCCGGCCAACCGTAGCGCAGGCCCCACACCAGGGCGCTGCCAGCGCTCTTTCTCACGTGCCCACCGAGGACAAAAGCCACAATCCAAAGCTCGTGAACGCGACCATCACTGCGAGCATCCAGTACTGGCTGCGCACCGCTTCTTCGGGGTCTGGGTAGCGGGCCAGCGCACGGTCGTGCGCGAGCGCCAATCCGCCCACGTGGCCGCTGACCAGCGCGGCCACCTGCACATACCAGATGCCCGCATAGGAGATGATGTGGTAGTCGATCTGAAAGCCGCTGGTGCCGAACAGGTTGGCGCCGTTGCCGAGCGGGTCAGAGATCAGGTAGCCCATCGCCTGGCTCTGCCACAGCAGCAGCGAGAAGTAGTGCGCTACCACGTAGGCAAAGCCGATCGGCACGAGCGTGTGCGCGAAGGTGCGCGTCAGCTGGTGGATGTCATAGCGGTCGCTGACGCTGTGAACGCCGATGATGCCGATGCGGTAGACAGCCGCCACGAGCGCCAGGCAGAAGAGCAGCCCCACCGAGTAGGCCAGCTCCAGCGACGGGGTCTGGCTGAAGCCGACGTCTGAGAACAGGCTCTGCAGGTGGGGCTCGTTGGTGCGCCAGATGCCGCCGTTGCTGAAGCCGTCGAAGGTGGTGGTGCCGATCAGCGTGCAGATCAACCCGACGGTGCCCGCGCGGATCTGCAGCGAGGTAATCCCGCTGAGTGGCCGGCGCAGGTAGACCCAGCCGTCGTCGCCGCGCACGACAGCAGAGAGCTTTGACACCAGGCTGAAGTAGGCGCCGAAGCCGTCAGCCTGTCCCCCCCACTCCTCCACGCCGAACAGCGCCATGCCCACAACCATCACCAGGAAGTAGCCCAGCGAAAGCGCCGCCAGCAGCGACGGCCGGTCGCGTTCGACGTAGATCAACTCCAGCCATGCAAAGCCGACGATGCCAGCCACTGCCGGCCACATCCCTAGCCACTGTGGATAGCGCAGCGGCGGTGCGACCTGCCTGCCGCGGCGTGCCAGTCGCAAGAGCGCCCACATGCCCCGGGCACAGGTGCGCCACGGCGACAGCGCACGAAAGACGTCGCCGAACGCCACGCTTGCGACCGGCAACCCCACCCAGAAGATGACGTAGATGAACGTCACCGAGAAGTTGGCCTGGGTCACCTGTGCGCCGTCAAAGCCGCTGTAGATGACCAGCGCCAACAACCCCACACCGACCAGTCCGGCCAGCCATTCCAGCGGGGCACCGCGCCCGAAGGGCGTGGTCGGCAGTCTGAACAGCCGGCGCAGGTGCTGCTCTTGCAGCTGGGGCTTGGTCCACATCGTCGACAGCGCCACGAAGGACACAACCAGCACGATCGCGGCCGCCCAGCTGAACAGCCACACGGGGATCGGCAGGTCGGCCTTGCCCACGATCCCGTGCGCCTGGGCGTCGGCCGGCAGCGCGAGCGCCGCGACACCGATGCCGCCGAGCAGCGACGGCAAAAGACGGCGGGGCGGGAGCTCCATACGGGCTGTCAGTGTATGGAAGCGCTCACGCGGGCCTCGCCGATTGTCTGGCGCTGGCGTACCCTGGGTTTCGATGCTTGCCCTGCCGCTCGCGCTCTCCACGAGCTCCTCGGCGGCCCTGCAGCTGGGGCCGCTGGCGGTCCTCGGCCTGCTCTACGCGCGGCGGGTGCGCACGCTCGCCATCGACGGCCATCCGGTGCCAGGCTGGCGCCAGGCATGCTTTTACTCGGGCTTCGTGGTGATCGGCGCAGCGCTTACGTCGCTCGGCGCCGCCAGCCAGGATCTGCTGTATGTGCACATGATCGAGCACCTGCTGCTCGGCGACATCGCCGCGCTACTGATCGTGCTCGGGCTCACGGGGCCGCTGATCGCTCCGATCCTGCTGGCCGAATTCCATTCGGTGCGCTTGTTCGATCGACTGCGCGCGCTGTCGCACCCCGCGGTCGCCTTTCCGCTGTGGACGATCGACCTGTTCGCCTGGCACCTGCCGGTCTTCTATCAGGCGGCCCTGCGCCACTCGGGCATCCACGCGCTCGAGCACGCGATGTTTCTCGGCTTCGGCATCAACATGTGGATGTGCCTGTTCGGGCCGCTGCCGACGCCCAGCTGGTTTGGCAACCTGGGCAAGCTCGTCTACATCGTCGCCGTCCGCCTCGCGGGCACCATCCTGGGCAACGTCTTCTTGTGGTCGGGCACCGTCTTCTACCCCTTCTACAGACTCGGCGATGCCAAATTCCACATCTCCCCGATCGCCGACCAGAACATCGCGGGGGCAATCATGATGGTCGAGGAGTCCTTTCTCACGCTCGCCCTGTTCTGCTGGCTGTTCCTGCGCACCGCGCGCGAGAGCGAGGAACGCCAGGAGCTGCTCGACTATGCCAGCACTCATGGTCTGGAGTTGACCGACGCGCGTGCCGCACGCGCGGTCGCCGCCGGGCGGGGCGCTGAGCTGCGCAGGCGCCTGCAAGACGGCGCCGCCAGAACGCAGCAGAGCCTGGATGAGGCGACGCGCCGCTAGCGTGACTTTTTGGTCCTTGGGTGGCTCAGAGCGCGGTACGTGACAAGCCGGCAGTTACCCGCGCGAGCGAGATGTGCGAGGATTGTTCAGTGAAGACGGGGGGTTTTCTCCTACGAGGAGTCACAACAGGTGTCCTACTGACGGTCTTGCTCGTCCTCGGCTTGGGGACACCCAGAACGTCCTTCGCGGCCCGTGCGTCGACGGCGACGTTCACCGCAACAGGAAGCGCCGAACAGGTCTACGTGACAGGCCTCGCCTCGCTTGCGCGCATGTCACTGCTCTCGCCCTCCGGGGCCACGCTGGCCACCCAGACGGCCGACTCTCTTGGTGGCCTGCTGTTCCAGGGCGTGGCTCCAGGCACGGGCTACAAGGTGCGCCTGGCGGCCGACGGCGAAGAGTCGGGGCCGATCACGGTGCACTCGAACGCAGCGGCGCCGTGGGATCCAAGCATCTATGACCAGTCGATCCCGGACGATGGCTATGGGTATCTGACGACCCGCGACGGCACGCAGCTCGCGATCGCGGTGCGCCCGCCGCTCACCAGCGGCTCCAAGCCGCCCTACCCGACGCTGATCGAGTACTCGGGCTACGGGTATGCCAATCCGGCTGCTCCCGAACACGGCATGGCGCTGGTCGCACAGCTGCTGGGGTTTGCGGTCGTCGACGTGAACATGCGCGGCACGGGCTGCTCGGGCGGTGCTTTTGACTCGGACGAGGCGCTGCAGAACCTCGATGCATATGACGTGATCGAGACGATCGCGCATCAGCCGTGGGTGCTCGGCAAAAAGGTCGGGATGATCGGGATCTCCTGGGGCGGTGAGACGCAGCTGTTCGCCGCACAACTCGACCCGCCCGACCTGGAGGCGATCGCGCCGCTGTCGGTGAGCGCGGCGACCGGGACGACGTACTACGACGGTGGGATCTTCAACACCGGCTACACGGTTCCGCTGGCCCAAGGCTTGGTGCAGGATGCCGAGCCGATCGGTCCGGGCAGCGCGCAGCCGTGGGCGTATCAGCGCATCCAGGGAGGCGATCAGACGTGCAAGGCCAACCAGGTCATGCACGGCGAGGCGACGAACGCGCTGACGAACATACGCGACAACGCGTATTACAACCCGGCGGTTGACGATCCGCTCGATCCGGTCACGTTCGTCAACAAGATCACGGTGCCGACGTTCCTGGCGTGCCAGTGGGAGGACGAGCTGGTCGGCGGCTACTGCCCCGATCTGGTGCAGCACTTCACCGGCACCGACCAGAAGTGGTTCACGTTCACCAACGGCGCGCACATCGACTCGCTCGATCCGTACACGTTCGACCGCTGGTATGACTTTTTGGAGCTGTTCGTCGCCCACCAGGCGCCGATCGTTCACCAGGCCGCGTTGCAGTCGATGGCGCCGCTGATGTATCGGATCGCGATGGGCGTCAACAACTCCGTGACGCTGCCGCCGGACCCGATCCAGCGCGAACCGACCTACGAATCCGCTTTGGCCGCGTTCGAGACGCTGCCATCGATACGGGTGCTGTTTGACAATGGCGCCGGCGCGTCGCCGAGCGGGAGCGTGACCCCCGGCGATCCCTATCCCACGTTCGAACAGTCGTTCTCGTCCTTGCCGATCCCCGGTACGGTCGCGGGTTACTGGTATCTAGGTCCCGACGGGACGCTCGGCGAACAGCCTCCGTCAACGGAAGGCGTCGACTCCTACTTGTCCAACGCGAGCGCGCTGGCGCTGACCGATTATCCGTTCGTCGCGTTCACCGGCGGGCTGTGGGCGAACGCGTCCAAATGGCACTGGAATTGGCAGCAGTATCCGGCCGGCAGCGCGGTCTCCTACGTGTCGGCGCCGCTGGCCTCGAACACGACCGTGATCGGCGGGGGCGCCGTCGACCTGTGGGTCGAGTCGTCGACCCCGGACGTCGACTTCCAGGCAACGGTCAGCGAGGTGCGTCCCGATGGCAACGAGACGTTCGTCCAGAACGGCTGGATCCGGGCGAGCGAGCGCAAGCTCGCGACCAGCTCGGAAAACATGCTCAAGCAGGAACCGACGCCGCTGCAGCCGATCCCGACGTTCCTGCAATCCGACGTGCAACCGATGCCCGCGGGCCAGTTCGTCCCGGTCGTCATCCCGCTCGACTTCGAGGGGCACGTGTATCGCGCGGGCTCGCGCATCAGGCTGACGATCGCCGCGCCGAACGGCACCCAGCCGGTTTGGTCGTTCAGCCAGACCGAGCCGTCGTCGGGAACCGCGACGGAGTCGATCGCGTTCTCGCCGAGCATGCCGTCCAGCCTGATCCTTCCGGTGATTCCCGGCGTGTCCGTGCCGACGGGCCTGCCGCCGTGCGGGAGCCTGCGCGACGAGCCGTGCCGGCCGTACGTGCCGTTCGCTAACTCCGGCAGCTGAGAGGAGCCCCGCGGCCCTGGGCAGCGACGTCAGCGACGCTCTAGCCGCCCGCGACCGCGGGCAGGATCGTCACCTCAGCGCCGTCTGCGACGGGTGTGGCCAGGCCGTCCAGGAAGCGGATGTCTTCGCCGGCCACATACACGTTGACGAAGCGCCGCAGCGAGCCGTCATCATCGGCGATCCGCACGCGCAGCTCCTCGAAGCGCTCGAACAGGCCGTCGAGCACCTCCTGCACGGTCGCTCCGTCGATCTGCGCCTCGGCCTCTCCGCCGGCGACCGGTCGCAGCTGCGTGGGGATCTTGACGAGCACCGACATCAGACGGTGAGGGGCTCGGGAACACCCGCCTGGAATGACTCGACGCTCGGCTCGATCGTGTGGGTTTCGAAGGTGCCGCGCACCGCGTCCAGCGTCTTTAGGCCCTCGCCGGTGATCACCAGCACGACGCGCTCGTCCGGGTCGATGTCTCCGCGCGCGGCCAGCTTGGCGAGCACCGCGGTGGTCACGCCGCCTGCCGTCTCGGTAAAGACGCCTGTCGTCTCTGCCAGCAGCTTGATGCCCGCCCGAATCTCCTCGTCGCTGACCGCGTCCACCGAGCCGCCTGTGCGACGGGCCAGATCGAGCGCGTAGGGTCCGTCGGCGGGGTTGCCGATCGCAAGCGACTTGGCGATCGTGCTCGGCTTGACCGGTCGGCAGACGTCGTGACCGGCAGCAAACGCGCTCGCGACCGGCGAGCAGCCCTGCGCCTGGGCGCCGTTCATGCGAGGAGGCGTACCCTCTATCAGCCCCAGCTCACCCCACTCCTCAAAGCCCCTGGCGATCTTCGTGAACAGGGACCCGGACGCGATCGGCACCACGCAGCGGTCGGGCAGCTCCCAGCCGAGCTGCTCGGCGATCTCGAACGCCAGCGTCTTGGAGCCCTCGGCGTAGTAGGGGCGCAGGTTGATGTTCACGAACGCCCAGTCGCGTTCAGCGCACAGCTCGGTGCACAGGCGGTTGACGTCGTCGTAGTTGCCCTTGACGCCCACCAGGTTAGTCCCGTAGACGCCCGTCGCGAGAACCTTCTGCTCCTCCAGGTCGGCAGGGATGAAAACGTAGGAGTCCAGGCCCAGCGCCGCCCCATGGGCGGCCACCGAGTTGGCGAGGTTGCCCGTGGAGGCGCACGCGATCGTCTGAAAGCCCAGCTCGCGCGCCCGCGTAACCGCCACCGAGACGACGCGGTCCTTAAAGGAATGGGTCGGGTTGGCGGCGTCGTTCTTGACCCACACCTCGCGCAGGCCCAGCCGCGCGGCCAGCCTGTCGGCGCGGATCAGCGGCGTGCAGCCGGCCGGCAGGCCCACGCGCGAGGCCAGCCGGCCGGACGGGCCGGGCGGGCCGCCTGCGAGGGGCAGGAAGTCGGCGTAACGCCAGATGTTCTGCGGACCGCCCTGGATGCGCCGGCGCAGCTCGCCCACGTCATGTCCCAGGCGCGTGTGGTCATAGGCGACCTGCAACGGCCCAAAGCACTGCTCGCAGACGTACAGGGCCTCCAGCGGGTACTGGGCCTTGCACTCCTTGCACTCCAGATGACTGACAGCCATTAGGGCTCCTTCGCTCTAGTCTTCGCCGTGTCACTCGGTGTGGCGAAGAGCACGAAGCCCGCCACACATCTCTCTGGAATTGGCACCTTCCCGCTGTGACGTCGCGGTGGTTGCCGGGGTTTCGTCGGGCCAGTCCCTCCACCCCTCTGGATGTGTCCAGCTATGTTGCAACGAAAGTCTAGCAAGGTTATCGGCAGCAGTATCGGCCGATCATTAGCTCCAGGCCGCTGACGTGGCCGGTAACGCGCACGCACAGGCGGTGTAGGGCCTTGCGATGAGCATCGTAACGCGCAACCAGGGTGTCGCGACCGAGCGATCGCCGACCGACGAGCGCGAGCGCCGCGGCCGGATTGTCGCCGATGAGCGGCGACGTGCGCAGGCGCCGGAGGACTTCCAGCCGATCGCCACCGCGAGCAAGCGGCGCATGCTGATCATCGTCAATCCCTACGCCACGACCGTCTCTGACCGGCTGCGCCACCTCGTCGTCTACGCACTGCAGGGCCGCTTCGAGGTCGACGCGGTGGACACCGAGGCCCGCGGCCACGCCACCGAGATCTGTCGCGAGGCCGCGCACGAGGGCTATGACGTGGTCGTCGCGTTCGGCGGCGACGGCACTGTCAACGAAGCGGCCAACGGTTTGCGCGGCTCGGCCACCCCCCTGTGCGCCCTGCCGGGCGGCTCGGCCAACGTGTTCGCCAAGATGCTGGGCATCCCTGGCGAGATCGTCGACGCGACCGAGCATCTGCTGGCGATGGCCGATGACTGGCATCCGCGCAAGGTCGACCTGGGCGTCGTCAACGGCCGCTGCTTCACGTTCAACTCGGGCCTGGGGCTCGATGCGAGCGTCGTCGAGCGGGTCGACGCCAACCCGCGCATGAAGGCCCGGCTGGGGCCTTACTTCTTTACGTGGATCGCCATCAGCACCCTCCTGCGCCGCTACCTGCTCAAACCCCCACGCCTACAGGTCCAGGCGGGCGACCGCGGCGAGACGCTCAACGGCGTCACCGCGATCGTGCAGAACGGCTCGCCGTTCACCTACTTCCAGGACCGCCCGATCGAAATCGCCGACGGCGCAGCGCTGGACTCGGGCGTGCTCGTCGGCGGCGTGCTGCACCGCGCAACGCCCTTGTCGATGCCAGGCATCGCCTGGCGCTCGATCTCACCGCGCGCACGCGTGGCCAACCATCGACAGGTGACTGGGCTTGCACAGATGACCGAGCTGACCGTGCGCAGCGCAGACGGCCGCCCGCTGCCGCTGCAGGTCGACGGCGACTACCTGGGCCAGGTGCAGGAGGCGCGCTACTCGGTCCTGCCCGACGCGCTGACCGTCGTCTCTTAGGGTTCGTCAAGAACACTCGCCGGCTAGGACACGCCGCCGGGCGTGACCCGGTAGGCGTCGAACACGGACTCCGTGTTGCGCAGGCGCGTGACCGCGCTCTTGAGCGCGTGCGTGTCGGCAAGCTCGACCACGAATCGGTTCTTGACCATCGGGCCCATCGACAGGCAGCGCGCTTCCAGGATGTTGGCGCCGGACTCCGAGAACGCGCGAGAGAGATCCTCCAGTAGATGGTGGCGGTCCCACGCGTCGATCTGGATCTCCACGACGAAGCCCGTCGACTGGTCACCTTCCCAAGAGACGTTGGTGAAGCGCTCGGGGCTCTTGCGCAGCGCAGCAGCGTTGGGGCAGTCGTCGCGGTGGATCGTGATGCCCCGTCCGAGGGAGATGTAGCCGAGAATCTCATCGCCGGGCACCGGCCGACAGCACTTGGCCAGACGCAGCATCACATCCTCGACGCCCTCCACCCTGATGCCGTACTGGCCGGAGGACTTGGTCGGCCGCCGCCGCGAGCGCCCCACGTGCAGCAGGTCCGCGGCGGTGTCGCCGCCGTCGGCTGCCTCGCCGTGCTTGAGGCGCTGCATGACCTTGTTGACGACCAGCTTGGGGGAAACCTTGGCGGCGCCGAGGGCGATGTAGAAGTCGTCGGCCTTGCGAAAGCCAACCTCGCGGATCACGTCGGCCAGCAGCGCCGAGCCGGTGATCTTCTGGGCGGGCAGACCCTGTTTGCGCAGGTGCTCCTGCAGCAGCTCGCGCCCGGTGTGCTCGGTGTCCTGGCGCGACTCAGCCTTGAACCAGGCCTTGATCTTGTTGCGCGCGCGCGTGGTCTTGACCATCGCCAGCCAGTCGCGCGAGGGGCCGCGCTCGCGCTTGGCGGTGAGGATCTCGACGATGTCACCCGACTGCAGCTCGTAGTGCAGCGGCACGATTTTCCCGTTCACGCGCGCGCCCACGCAGCGGTGGCCGATCTCGGTGTGCACCTCGTAGGCGAAGTCCAGCGGCGTGGCCCCCGCGGCCAGCGACTTGACTTCTCCCTTGGGCGTGAACACGTAGACCTCCTCCTCAAAGAGGTCGGTACGCAATGTCTCCATGAACTCGCGCGGGTCTGACAGCTCCTGCTGCCAGTCGAGCATCGAGCGCAGCCACTTGAGCTTGGCGTTCTCGCCGGGCGTGGGCGCCTCGTACTGCTCGGGCTTATATACAAAGTGCGCGGCCACGCCGAACTCGGCCATCTCGTGCATTTCCTGGGTGCGGATCTGGATCTCCAGAGGGCGCCCCTCGGGCCCGATGATGGTCGTGTGCAGCGACTGGTACATGTTGAACTTGGGCATCGCGATGAAGTCCTTGAAGCGGCCCGGCAGCGGCTTCCACAGCGAGTGGATCACGCCGACCGTGCCGTAGCAGTCCTTCACCGAGTCCACGATCACGCGCATCGCGGTCAGGTCGTAGATCTCGTTGAACTCGCGGCCCTTCTTGGTCATCTTCGAGTAGATCGAGTAGAAGTGCTTGGCGCGCCCCGCTATCTGCGCCTGGATGCCGACCTCGGCGAGCTCGCGCTGGAGGTACTCGCCGGCTTCTGAGACGTAGCGCTCGCGTTCGTCGCGCTGCTGGGCGACCAGGCCCTTGATCTCCTGGTACTTGCGCGGGTGCAGCGTCGCGAACGCCAGGTCCTCGAGCTCCCACTTGATCGCGTGGATGCCCAGGCGGTGGGCCAGCGGCGCGTAGATGTCAAGCGTCTCGCGCGCCTTCTCGATCTGCTTGTTCTTTGGCATCGCGTCGATCGTGCGCATGTTGTGCAGGCGGTCTGCGAGCTTGATCAGGATGACCCGCACGTCGGTGGCCATCGCCACCATCATCTTGCGGTAGTTGTTCGCCTGCGCCTCGTCGCGCGACTGGAAGGTGATCCCGGTCAGCTTGGTCACGCCGTCGACGATGCCCGCGATCTCCTCGCCGAAGCGCTCGCGCACCTCCTCGATCGAGGCTGAGGTGTCCTCAACCGTGTCGTGCAGCAGCGCCGCACACAGCGTGTCCGTGTCTAGGCGCATGCCTGCGCAGATGCGCGCAACGCCGACGGGGTGCACGATGAAGTCCTCGCCCGACTTGCGCCGCTGGGCGGCGTGGTGCTCGCACGCGAACACGAACGCGTCCTGGACGCGAGCGCGGTCGATCTGGATGGCCGAGTCGGCCGCGTGCTCGGAGACGATCGCGAACAGGTCGCTGAGCAGCCGCCGCTCGGGGGCGCTCAGGCCGGAGGGTGCAGGCGGCGGGGGCGCTGCGGCCGGTGGCTGCTCTGTGTCGACGACCAGGCTTGCGGTGGTGGGGGCGCGGTCGCCAGGCGACTCAACCGGGTCGTTGCCAACGTGCAGCGCGCCGACGCCTGCGCCACCGCCGGGCTCGGTGGCCTGGGCGCTACCCGGATCCTCTGCGCTGACCATGCCATAAGGGTAGGGGACGCGCAAGCCGGATTGAAGGGTGCAACGCCGGCTCTCAGGGCAGGGCGAACAGCACGAGCTCGGCCGGCTGCTCGCAATCCGGAGCCTGTAGCGCCGGCTGGGCGCGGCGCAGCACCAGGCGCGGTTCGCTTACGCCGTTGTACTCGTTGACCTCGAGCGTGAACGTGGCCTGCACGGGCACGCCGTCGCGGACGGGCAGGCGCCCGCCGTTGCCGAAGGCCACGGCCCTGGCGCTGGCTCCGCGCGAGCGCACGGTGAAGCGCACGTGCTTGCCTTCGCCCATCGGCTTGGCATTGGCGAACGTGGCGTCGGCGACCAGCAGCGAGGCGCCGGGATTGGCGCGTCCGAAGGGCGCCAGGGCCTGAAGCTCCTCGGCCAAATCCATGCTGAGCTCATCGCCGTCGACCACCGCGTCGACGCGCTCGACCTCCACCATGTCCGCGCTGTCGAGCACCTCTTCGGCGTGTGCTGCGAGGGCGGTCGCGAACTCGTCGATGCGCCCGCGCTCGATCTCCAGCCCGGCGGCCGCGCTGTGGCCGCCGTAGCGGAGCAGGTGCCCGCCGCATGCGCTGAGCCCGGCGAGCAGGTCAAAGCCCGCGATGCTGCGGCCCGAGCCCTTGCCGGTCTGACCGTCGGGCGCGATCAGCACGACCGGCCGGCGGCTGCGCTCGACCAGGCGCGAGGCCACGATCCCGATCACGCCCGCGTGCCAGCCCTCGCCGGCGAGCACGTAGGCAGCACGCGGCCCGAGCGCGTCCATCTGCGCTTCGGCTTCGTAGCGGATGCCGAGCTCGACCTGCCTGCGCTCGCGGTTGGCGCGATCGAGCTCATCAGCTATCTGAGCCGCTCGCAGGCGATCATCGGTCAGGATCAGCTCCAGCCCCGCGTCTGCTCGATACAGGCGCCCGGCTGCGTTTAGCCGCGGCGCGAGCGCGAAGGCGACCGATCGCTCGTCGAGCCTGGCCGGGTCGACGCGAGCGACGGCCATCAGCGCGCGCAGTCCCGGCTTGGCCGTGCTGGCAAGCGCACGCAGACCGGCGCGCACGAGCGCCCGGTTCTCCCCGAGCAGCGGCACGACGTCTGCGATCGTCGCCAGCGCCACCAGATCGAGCTCGCGTCGCAGCTCGCCGGGGTCGCGGTCCGCTGCCGCGAACAGCGCCTGGGCGAGCTTGTATGCGACGGCAGTGGCGCACAAGTCGCGACACGGATAACCGCACAGCGCTGGGTGCACGATCGGCGCGCGCGGGAACGCCCCGTCGGCGCGGGCGCTGTGATGGTCGGTGATGACGACGTGCATGCCCAGCGCCCGCGCCACCGCCACCTCTTCGACAGCCGTGATGCCGCAGTCGGCGGTCACGAGCAGCCGCGTGCCCCGCTCAGCGAGCCGCTGAACCGTCTTTGCGTTCAGCCCGTAGCCGTCGCTTGCGCGGTCGGGCAGGTAGAAGTCGACGTCGCCTCCCAGTTCGCGCAGGGCGCGCACGAGCACCGCGGTCGAGCAGATGCCGTCAACATCGTAGTCGCCGTGGATCGTGATGCGCGAGCCGCGGCGCACGTGCCCGACGATCGTCTGCACGGCCTCCTCGATGCCCGCGAAGGCCGTAGGCGGATGCTCATCCTCGGCGCGCAGGAACGCGCGCGCGGCGGCAGGATCGGCGAACCCCCGGCGCACGAGCACCTGCGCGAGCGCCGCGCTCACGCCCAGCTTGCTGCGCAGCACTTCTACATCGGCAGGAGGGCACGCGGGGATCTCAAAGCGGAAGTCGTCCACGCCGGCGAGAGTACGGGCAGGGCGGGACGGAACCGCGACGGCGGAGGGGGCGCGACGGGCGCCGCGCCCCCTCCGAACAGCTGCTTCACCAGCGCTGCCGTGTCAGAGCACCACGTTGAACGTGCTGCTTTCGTCGTCCAGCGCCTGCGCGTCTTTCAGGAACGAGCTGTTGGCGATCGTGAAACTGCCGGAGTGGTCGCCCGGTGCTTTGTCGGATTGCACCTCGACGGCTGCGCCACTCATACCTTCGATCGTGTCACCCGACGCGCTCGACGTCGGGGCGTATTGCTGCAGCGTGGGCCCTTCCGGACCTTCAAATCCCACTGCGCCTACGTACTGGAACAGCTCGATCCCGATGTTGCCCGGCCCGACGATGGTGTCGCTTTTCACCGACGCATCGCCCTGGTCGAGGGCCACTCCCTCATAGCGATCGGCGTTCATCTCGTCTTGGCTGATCGTCACTTCCGGCGTGTGAGGCTGCGTCGGGTTGCTCGAGACGAAGTAGGCGCCGATGTCGTTTTCCTTGAGTGTGGAGCTAATCACCTTCGACCCGTTCGCGGCGCCGTAGAACAGCACGCCGGTGGCTTGAGTTTCGGAGAATGCGTTCGCGCCACAACTTGAGGCGTCACACTCGTTGCCAGAGATCGTCGATGACTGGATCGTCGCCTTCGCGCCGTTGCTGACCTGGATCCCGTTCTGGGCGATTGCGGGGGTAGCACCGGCGCCGGCTACGGTCGTGGTGCTGATTTTGGCGCTCGATTCAGTCCCATCGACCGTTATCCCATTCTTTTGATATTCGGAGATCGCGTCGTGGCTAAGAGTCGCATGCCCCGCTTCTACAGGTTGTGACCAAGCCATGCCGACCTGGATACCGATACCACCCTGGCAACCGTTTATCGGGAAGGCGCCGCCCCCATCGACCGACACGTTTGAGGCGACCAGCGTCGCGCCTCCTGCAACGAGGATCCCGTACAGGCTGTCGTAGCACGTGCTGCCCGACCACTTCGCTTCGAACGTCAGCCCAGTGACGCCGACCGTCCCTTCCGTGCAGACCGACACCTCGTCCTGGTCCGGCTGTAGTTCTTCTTCGGAGATCGGCTTTTTCTGTTCTGCTTCCGCTTGTGCTTTGAGTCCTGCCAGCGACGCTTCGTCACATTTGGTGGTCGAGTCGGCAGGTTTCGTCGGGAGCACCACCTTGGCCGAGCCGGCGCCGTCGACCGCGATCAGTTTGAGCGGCTCTGTGATGGTCAGCTGTTCGGTGTACGTGCCCGGACAGACGTGGATGCTGGACCCCAGGGCGACGGGAGGTTTGGTGACAAAATTGATAGCCGATTGGATCGTGCTGTAGCCAGGATGCACGCAACTGCTGTGCGGACTCGAGACCGGCGTTGTGCTCGACACCCACAGGTTGGCGGCCGAAGCGTTTGCGGCCGTGGCCAGAAGCGTCGCCGCCGTACAGACGCTGAGGACGAATGCTCGTTTGGACAAGGTTTCCTCCTCTTATGTTGCGAAAGAGGGGGCAGTCTACACACATGCCCATTTTTTAGAACTCTGCCGATTTACGGCAAGCTCTGCCATCCCGGCTCAGGCTCTCAGCCGACGATCTGCGGCCGTTCCCGCGCGGCGGCGATCCTTTCGCGGCGCATGCCCTCGAGATACACGGCGGCCATGCCGAGCAGCGCGCCCGGTACCGCATACAGCACCACGCCGATGTCGGTGGCCTTTTCGCCGGGGACCTTCAGCGCCGAGACCTTCACGCCGTAGATGATCAGACCGAGGACGATCGAGCCGATCAGCGAGCCGATCAGCGCGCCGACGATACCGCCCCAGAAGCGGTCGGGCAGCCAGATCGTGAAGTGCCAGATCGCCAGGCCCATGATGACCCAGCCGAGCATGCCCATTACCTGGACCTCCCGTGCTTTTTATTGCGCGGTCGCCGGCGCTTTTCGCGCGGTTTGGGCGCGTCCTTGAGGACGAGGTCCTCGGGTGTGAGATCCGCCGCAGGATCGCGCGGCGACGATGCGGGAGCGGCGGGTGGAGCCTCGGTGGCTGCGCTGCCCTGAGCCACGCTGGCGCGCCCGCGCCTGCCCGGGGGGGCGCTGGCCTGCGGCTCGGCGTCGACCTCGAGGTCGCGTACGAGTTCCTGGAACTCGTCCCTGGAGATCTGGTCGCCCGGCTGCTCGGGGGCGATCAGGCTGCCGCGGCGTGTGCGCCTGGGCTTGCGCTCGGGCTCGACGTCCTCTGGCGTGCCCGACGCGGTGGTCGCATAGGCGGGTACCACGCCCAGTTCGCGCACGATGCGTGCGCGCCTGCTCTTGTAGCCGGCCTCGCGCTCCTTCCAGTGCGTGAGCACGGGCGAGGCGATGAAGATCGAGGAGTAGGCGCCGGAGGCGATGCCGATGATCAGCGCGAAGGCGAAGCTCTTGAGCGTTTCCCCGCCGAACAGCAGCAGCGCGGCGACCGGCAGCAGCGTGCAGAAGCTCGTCGCCAGCGACCTTGTCAGCACCTCGGACATCGAGCGGTTGACGATCTGCGAGAAGGCGGCGCGCGGCATGCGCGGCACGTTCTCGCGCACGCGGTCGAACACGATGATCGTGTCATACAGCGAATAGCCAAGGATCGTCAGCAGCGCGGCGACCGTCGCGGTCGTCACTTCCTTGCCGGTGAGGGCATAGACCCCCGAGGTGATCAGCAGGTCGTGCATCAGCGCGATCAGCACCGGGATCGCGTACTTCCACTCGAAGCGCAGCGCGATGTATGCCGAGATCACCAGCAGCGAGGCGATGATCGCGATGATCGCGGCGTTGGCGACCGTTTTGCCGAAGGTCGGCCCGATCGACGTCGAGGAGAAGTTCTTGGTGCCGGGCACGTTCCTGCCGTGGCCGAACCTGTTGTTGAGGTCTTCCTGGACTTTATCGAGCGCTTCGGGTTTGAGCGTCTTGGTCGAGATCTGATAGCCCGAGCCGCCGATGCTCGAGTTGGTGAACTTCTGCACCTGCGCGTTGGGATAGCCGGCCGCAGCCATCGCCGAGGCCACTTCGCCCTCGCCGACGTTCCTGATGAAAGCGGTCTGGATGCGCGTGCCCGACTTGAAGTCGATGCCGAAGTTCAGGCCCTTGCCGCCGATCGCCAGGGCACCGACGAGCAGGATCGTGCCCGACAGCGAGAAGAACCACCGCGAGGCGCCCATGAAGTCGAATGTCCAGCCTTTCCCGCGTCGGGCCGCGCCGAGCATCGCGGGGTGCGAGACCGCGCGCGAGCGACTCATCGTGCCGAGCGCGGCCTGCGTGGCCAGCACGGCGGTGAACAGCGACAGCAGCGTGCCGATGCCGAGCGTCAGCGCGAACCCCTTGACTTCGGCGGTCGCCAGCGCGAACAAGATGAACGCCGTCATGAACGTGACCACGTTGGCGTCGACGATCGCCGCGAAGCCGTGCTTGTAGCCACTGGCGATGCCGGAGATGACCGAGCGACCGCCGCGGATCTCCTCCTTGACGCGCTCGAAGATCACGATGTTGGCGTCGGCGGCGATGCCGATCGTGAGGATCAGCCCGGCGATCCCGGGCAGCGTCAGCGTGACGGGGATCAGCTTGATCAGCGCGAAGTAGTAAGCGCCGTAGATCACCAGGCCGCCGATCGCGATGGCGCCGAGCACGCGGTAGAAGATCAGCAGGAACAGGCACACCACCGCAAAGCCTGCGAGCATCGCGATCAGACCCTGGTTGAGCGCGGTTTTGCCCAGCGTGGCCGATACCTGCGAGCGCGAGATCAGCACCAGCTTGATCGGCAGCGCGCCCGACTGCAGCTCGTTGGCGAGGTTCTGCGCGGAGGTGAGCGTGAAGCCGCCGGAGATCTCCGAGCCGGTGGACGCGTCGATCCCTTCGGGGTATTTGGTGAAGTCGATCGACGGCACGGTGATCAGCTGACCGTCGAGGGCGACCGCGAAGTGCTGCTGGGCCGCTTCCTTGGAGACCCCCGGCAGCTGGGCTTCCTGGCCGCGGTGGGCGATCTTCTTGGTGATTTCTTCGAAGATCTTCTTGCCGTGGGAGGTGAAGCCGAAGTTGACGTTGGGCTGGCCGGTGCCGCCGCCGCCTTCGTCAAAGCCCTGCGCCGGGTTGGTGATGTCCGACCCGGTCAACACCGGTTCGTCGTTGATCACGTAGAAGCTGTTGGGCGATTCGTTGGTGACCTTGCCGGCGGTGCTTTCCACCGGGCGTGACTGCACGAGCACCGTGCCGGGGTTGACGCGCACCGCCTTGGGCTTTGACCCCTTCGGCGGCTTGTAGTTGTCGGCATACAGGTTCTGTTCTGTTTCCGCCGGCGCGCAGATCGGCTTGTTGCCGGCGCACAGCATCTTTTCGTGCGCCGTATCGATCAGATACCAGCTGCCATAGATGCAGTTGCCCACCTGCTGGGCGGTGCAGCCGGGACTCCAGGTCGTGTCGGTGTCGCGCAGGATCGCAGGGCGTTTGACCGCCCGCTGGACGGCGTCGTACTCGAGCAGGCCGGCCGTGTCCCCGCCGGCTCCCTGGTTGGTCGCATCGCCGGTGACGGTGCCTTCGGTGGGCGCAGGCTTGCCGTTTGCGCCGATCACGTTTGGCTCCCAGTCATAGAAGTACAGCTGGGCGGTCTTGCCGACCTCGTCCTGGGCGCGCTGGGCGTTGCTGACGTCGGGCAACTGCACGTCGATTTCTTTTTCGCCCGAGCGCTGGATTTCGGGCGAGGCGACGCCCAGCTGGTCGACGCGCTTGCGCATGATGTCGATCGCCCGTTCCAGCGATTCGTTGTCGACTTTGGCCTGGGCGGTTGGCTTGCCTTCGTAGACGAGCTCGACGCCACCCTTGAGGTCCAGGCCAAGGCGCGTGGACTTGACGGCGATCGTTACCACCGCGAGGCCTATGAGCAGGGCAACGACGAGGAGGACGAAAGCGTTGCGGCGGCGATCGGTCATAGCGCTCAGATCAGACTACTTGTCCGGGGTCAGCACGAGCAACAGCCCGCCGTCGTCGTCGTAGTCGGGGAAGATGTCGGCCTTGGCGCTGGCCGCGTGGTCGCGTTCGCCCGCCACCTGCACGGGCACCTCCAGCGCGCGCACTCCCCACTCCAGGACTTTGGCGACGGGGTCGTCGCCGTTTGCAAAGCTCAGGCCGAGCACCTGCTTGACGGGCTGGCCGATCACCTCCTCCTCCTCCAGGCCGGTGAATGCGAAGGAGTTCTTGCCGCAGCCGACCACGCGGCCCTCGCCGTCGCAGACGAAGAAGGCGGCGTCCGGGGCGGGGTAGTAGTCGTCGAGCAGTTCGAACAAGAAGGCGAAGCCGCACTTCGCACAGCCCTTGCGCTGGCGCGTGAAGCCGATGTTGCGATCGAGCTCTGAGGTGCGGTGCCCGCAGTTGGGGCAGATGAAGGGATGGGCGGCCATGATGTCTCCCACAGAGTACGAAAGCCGCGCAGCGAAGGCTGCGCCTAACTCTAGAACAGCGACGTCCCGCCCTCTGCGGGCGGATCAATTCCGAGATGGGCGTAGGCGGCTGGGGTGGCGGCGCGCCCGCGCGGCGTGCGCTTGATCAGGCCCTCCTTGAGCAGGTAAGGCTCGTACACGTCCTCGATCGTGTCCTGCTCCTCACCGACGGCAACCGCGAGCGTGGACAGGCCGACGGGCCCGCCGGCGAACTTGGCGCAGATCGCGTGCAGGATCTCGCGGTCCAGGCGGTCCAGACCGCGCTCGTCGACCTCGAGCATCTCCAGCGCCGCGCGGGCTGCGTGTGCGGTGACGACCCCCTCCATGCGCACCTCGGCGAAGTCGCGCACGCGCTTGAGCAGGCGGTTGGCCACCCGCGGCGTGCCGCGGGCGCAGGCGGCGATCGCCAGCGCGCCGCCGTCGTCGAGCTCGATCTCCAGAATGCCGGCCGAGCGGCGCACGATGACCGCGAGCTCGGCCTGCGTGTAGGGCTCCAGGCGCGCCTGGATGCCGAAGCGGTCGCGCAGGGGCGTGGTCAGCAGGCCAGCTCGGGTGGTGGCGCCGATCAGCGTGAAGGGCGGCAGCTCCAGTGTGACCACGCGCGCGCCGGCGCCCTGCCCGACGGTGATCGGCAGCCTGTGGTCCTCCATGGCCGGATAGAAGGTCTCCTCCAGCGCGCGCGCCAGGCGGTGGATCTCATCGACGAAGAACACGCTGCGCGGCTCCAGCGCTGTGAGGAACGCGGCGATGTCTCCCTTGCGCTCCAGCGCCGGCCCGGCGGTCTGCACAAATGGGACCTCGAGCTCGGCGGCGACGATCTGCGCGAGCGAGGTCTTGCCCAGCCCCGGCGGGCCGGCCAGCAGCAGGTGGTCGAGCGCCTCGGCGCGCGCGCCAGCGGCCTCTATTGCCACGGTCAGCTGCTCGCGCAGCGCCCGCTGCCCGACGAAGTCCGCCAGGCGCCGCGGGCGCAGCGAGCGGTCGAGCTCGTCGTCTGGCACGAGGAGTGGCGTTTGAATGCGCGTTGCGGTCTCGCCGACCTGCGCGCCCGAGGGTGTGCTCATCGTGTCCCCCCCCCTCATGACGGCGTCCGTGCCAGGCGCAGCGCCTGGGAGATCAGCGCCTCGGCGCCCAGCTCCTGCGACCCGTCGCCCTGCACGCCTGCGAGCAGCTCCTCGGCCTCGCCGGGCGTATAGCCCAACTCGATCAGGCCCTCGCGGGCGAGCGAGCGGGGATCGAGCTCCCGCCCACCCAGCCCGCGACGGGCGACGATCGGCATCCGTGGCGCGATCGCCGCCTGGCCGTCGACGCCGACCTTCTCACGTAGCTCGACGATGATCCGCTCGGCCGTGCGCTTGCCGATCCCGGGCACCGCCTGAAAGCGCGCCGCGTCGCCGGCTGCGAGCGCTCCCAGCAGCTCGTGCACCGGCCCCGCGGAGAGCACCGCCAGGGCGACCTTCGGGCCGACGGCCTGGACCGAGAGCAGCATCAAGAACAGCTCGCGCTCTGACTCTGAGTGAAAGCCGTACAGGGCGAGCGCGTCGTCGCGCACAATCAAGTGGGCATGCAGGCTGACCTCCTCGCCGACGGGGGGCACGTGGCGCAGCGTCTGCGCGGACACCGCGGCGCGGTAGCCGACGCTGCCGCACAGCACCACAACGTGGTCGCTGCGACGCACCGCCACCTCGCCGTGGATCAGCGCGATCACTGGGCGGGCGTCCCGATCGGCTCGCGGGCACAGACGAGCGCTCTGGCCAGGGGCGCGCAGTTGGCGTGGCAGATGGCCACGGCGAGCGCATCGGCGGCATGGTCGGGGCGTGGCTCATCGGCAAGCCCGAGCAGCGTCTTGACCATCCGTGCGACCTGATCCTTGGGCGCGCGCCCGCTGCCACAGACGGCGCCCTTGACCTGCTGGGGGGTGTAGCCGGCGCAGGGCACGCCGCGCTGGCCGGCGGCGAGCATGACCACGCCGCGCGCCTGGCCGACGGCGAAGGCGGTGCGCACATTCTGGCCGAAATACAGGTCCTCCAGCGCTAGCGCGTCCGGCTGGTGCTGCTCGAACAGGGCGGCGACGGCGGCGTGGATGTCGGCCAGGCGCCGCTCTTGGGCAAGCTCGGCGCGCGTGGTGATGACGCCCCCATCCAGCGCGGCCAGGCGCCCACTGTGCAGGGCGACAACGCCGTAGCCGGTGTTGGCCAGGCCTGGGTCTATGCCGAGGACGATCACGTGTGGTGATTCTGCGCATGCCTTCGGACGCCTGCCTGTGGATGCCCGTCGAGATGTCCGTCGACCGGCCCCGTGCTGCCAGCCCGCCGGTGCGCGCCTCCCTTAGGCTGCAACGGATGCCCGAGCAGCAGATCGACTTCGCCGCAGAGGGCCTGCTGGACGGGCTGCAGGGCGCCGAGCGCGCGGAGCGCCTGGCGCTGCTCGAGCATCTGGCGGCAGACGGTGTGCAGCTGGCCGAACTGCGCCGGGCGACGGCCAGCGGCACGGTCATGTTCCTGCCGGCCGATCGCGCGATCGCGGGGGACGAGCGCTACACGGCGGCCCAGGTGGCGCAACTGGCAGACATCGACGTGGACTTCCTGGTCACGGCCCGCCGGGCGATCGGCCTGCCGATCCCCGAGCCTGACGAGGCGGCCTTCACCGACGCGGACCTGGAGACGGCCCGGCTGATCCACGTGACGCGCGAAGCGGGCATCTCCGACGAGGAAAACCTGGAGCTGCTGCGCGTGCTCGGGCGCGGTCTGTCGCAGGCGGCCGAAAGCCTGCGCGCGCTGCCGCTGAAACTGGTCGTGCAGCCGGGCATCTCAGAGCACGAGCTGGCCAGCCGCTACGCGCAGGCCAGCGCAGCGCTATACCCGCTGGTGGATCCGCTGCTGCGCAACGTGCTGGAGCTACACCTGCGCCACGCGACCGAGAGCGAGGTGATCAGCGCGATGGAGCGCAGCGGCGGCCAGCTGCCGGGCTCGCGCGAGATCGCGGTGTGTTTCGCAGACCTCGTGGGCTTCACTCGCCTGGGCGAGGAAGTGCCGCCGGAGGAGCTCGGGCGCCTGGCCGCGCGCCTGGAAGCGCTGGCCAGCGACGTGGCGCAGCCGCCGGTGCGCCTGATCAAGACGATCGGCGACGCGGCGATGCTGACAGCGACCGAGCCCCAGCCGCTGCTGGACGCCGCGCTTGCGCTGCTGGACGCGGCGGACGCCGAGGGCGAGGATTTTCCCCAGCTGCGCGCGGGCACGGCGGTCGGCCCGGCGCTGTCGCGCGCGGGCGACTGGTTCGGGCGCCCGGTGAACCTGGCCAGCCGCATCACCCAGGTTGCCCGGCCCGGGAGCCTGCTGGCCGACCGTCAGGTGCGCGAGGCGGTGCGCGAGGACTACCGCTGGTCCTATGCGGGCGAGCGTCGCCTGCGCGGCGTGCGCGAGCCGGTGTCGCTGTTTCGTGCCCGCCGCCTGGGCGCCTGAGCGCCCGCGCGCCAGGGCGCCCTGCCCGACGCCCACAGGTCGTTGAGCGCGACGGCGTCCTTGTAGGTGTCCATGCACTCCCA
Organism: uncultured Solirubrobacteraceae bacterium; assembly: GCA_963734225.1. Lineage (GTDB taxonomy): Bacteria > Actinomycetota > Thermoleophilia > Solirubrobacterales > Solirubrobacteraceae > Palsa-744. The sequence continues at coordinate 59,657 of CAVTGI010000017.1, read as the reverse complement.
GAAGCCCTCGTGGCGATGCGCGCGCAGCTGGCCTTCTGCCGCCAGGCGCTCCAGCGGGGCGCGCTCGAGCACGCTGTCGGCGTCCAAGTAGTCCAGGGCGCCGGCCTGGAAACAGAAGAAGCCGCCGTTGATCCAGTGCTCGGAGCGGGGCTTCTCGCGAAAGCCGGTCACCCTGCCCTCGCCATCCAGGTCGGTGACGCCGAACTGCAGCTGCGGGCGCACGACGGTCATGGTCGCGAGCGCGCCATGCCCGGCGTGGAAGGCGAGCAGCGCGGAGAGGTCGATGTCGGCGAGGCCGTCGGCGTAAGTGGCACAGAAGCGCCCCCCGGCCAGCAGCGGCGCCAGCTGCTCGATTCGCCCGCCGGTGGGCGTGTCCAGGCCGGTGTCCACACAGCGCACCTGCACCCCGGCCGGCCAGCGCTCCTGCGCGACGAAGCGCTCGATCAGCTCGCCCTTGTAGCCGGTGGCCAGCAGGAAGCGATCGAAGCCCTGCCCGGCGTACAGCTGGATGACATGCCAGACAATCGGCATGGCGCCGATCTCCACAAGCGGCTTGGGTATCTCGCGGGTGTGCTCCTGCAGGCGGGTGCCGCGCCCGCCGCAGAGGATGACGACGGACGGGCGAGCGGAGCCGTGGGCGGCGGCCAAGACCTAGCCCGCGACCCGCTCGAGCACGTCGGCGGAGACGTCGAAGTTGGCGTGCACCGCTTCGACGTCGTCGTTGTCTTCGAGCAGGCCGATCAGGCTCATCAGTTTGGCCGCCTGCGCCTCCTCGACGGGCACCACACTGGAGGGCCGGTAGGCCATCTCGGCGCTGTCCATCTCCACGCCGGCCTCCTCCAGGGCCTTGCGCACGGCTGTGAAGTCGGCGGGCTCGGCGACCACTTCGAAGACGCCCTCGTCGGTGGAGATGTCCTCGGCGCCGGCCTCGACGGCGACCATCAGGTCGTCTTCTGAGTAGCGCGAGGCGTCGATCACGATCGTGCCCTTCTTGTCGAACAGGTATGCGACCGAGCCGGGCTCGCCGAGGCTGCCGCCGTTCTTGGAGAAGATGTGGCGGACGTCGGCGCTGGTGCGGTTGCGGTTCTCGGTCAGGCTCTCAACGAGGATGGCCACGCCGCCGGGCCCATAGCCCTCATACAGGACGGCCTCGATCGCGTCGGCCTCTCCCCCCTCGCCGGTGCCCTTGGCGATGGCGCGTTCGATGTTGTCCTTGGGCATGGACGCTTCCTTAGCCTTGCGCATGGCGAGATCCAGCGCGGGGTTGCCGGCGGGGTCCCCCCCGCCATCGCGTGCGGCGACGGTGATCGCGCGGGTGAGCTTGGAGAAGTGGGCGCCGCGGCGCGAGTCGACGATCGCCTTCTTGTGCTTGATGGATGCCCACTTGGAATGCCCTGACATGACGCACAGCTTAGGATGCGAGGCCGCGTGACGGCGCTCGACCCCTCCATCTTCAAGGCCTACGACGTCCGCGGCATCTACGGCGAGCAGATCGACGGGGAGATCGCCCAGCGCATCGGCAGAGCGTTCGCGCGCGTGCTGGCGCGCCTGGCGGGCAAGCCCGTGGGGGAGCTGCGGGTGGGCTTGGGGCGAGACATGCGTATCAGCGCACCGGAGTTGTCGGCGCGCTATCGCGAGGGCCTGCTGGAGGCGGGCGTGCAAGTGCTGGACGCGGGCCAGGTGGGCAGCGAGATGCTCTACTTCCTGGTCGGCTCGCGCGAGCTGGACGGCGGTCTGATGTGCACGGCGTCGCACAACCCGAAGGCGTACACGGGCGCGAAGCTTGTGCGCGAGGGGGCGATCGCGCTGTCGGGCGACAGCGGCATCCAAGATGTCCGCAGGGAGATCGAAGATGAGATGAGACCGGACGCTGACGCGCCGGCCGGTCGTGCCGAGCGCAGCGCGCCACGGGGCACAGTCGAGGAGGTAGATCTGTATGAGGAGTTCCAGGCGGCCGCGCTTGGCTTCATCGACGCCAACGCGGTCCGTTCGACTCCACGGCCCTTGAAAGTGGTGGTAGACGGCGGCAACGGAATGGCCGGGCCGATGGTCGGCCCGCTGCTGGAGAGCCTGGAGCTGGAGCTGGTCGAGACCTATTGGACCCCGGATGGGAACTTCCCCCATCACGAGCCCAACCCGCTGTTGCCGGAGAACCGGCAGCTGATCATCGACAAGGTGCGCGAGACGGGCGCGGACCTGGGGATCGCATGGGACGGCGACGCGGACCGCTGCTTCTTCATCGACGACACCGGGGCGTTCGTGGACGGCGACTTCATGACCGCACTGCTGGCCGAGGCTCTGCTGGCCAAAAGAGCGGACCGGACTCGCCCCGAGGCGATCCTGTATGACGTGCGCGCATCGCGAGCTGTGCCGGACACGGTCCGCAAGTCGGGGGGAATCCCGTACGTCAACCGCGTGGGCCACGCGTTCTTCAAGACGCGCATGCGCGACGAGGGCTCGCTGTTCGGCGGCGAGGTGTCGGGGCACTACTACTTCCGCGACTTCTACTGCGCGGACTCGGGCACGCTGCCGGCGCTGCTGATCCTGGAGAAGCTGTCGCTGGAGGGCGTGGCGCTGTCCAAGCTGCTAGAGCCCTACCACTCCACGTACTTCATTTCGGGCGAGATCAACTCGCAGGTGGCAGACCAGCAGGCCAAGATGGAGGAGATCGCTCAGCGCTACTGCGATGCCCGCCAGGAAACCCTGGACGGCGTCTCGATCGACTACGACGACTGGCATTTCAACGTGCGCTCGTCGAACACCGAGCCGCTGCTGCGCCTGTGCCTGGAGTCGCTGGTCTCCCACCAGGACATGGAGCGCCGCCGTGACGAGGTTCTCGAGCTGATCCGCTCGCCCGCGCTGGCCGATCCCCGATCGGTGGGCCGGCGCCGCCCAACCGGCTCGTGAACGAGACCGAGCGCGATCGGGAGGCCGAGGCGGAGCGCGAGGCGCTGTTGGCTGCCGCCGAGGTGGGCATCTACCGCCTGGCGATCCCCACCCCGTTCATGGTGGGGCGCGTGAACGCGTACCTGATCGAGGACTCGCCGTTGACGCTGGTGGACTCTGGCCCCAACTCGGCCAAGGCGCTGGACGAGCTCGAGCAGGCGCTGGCGACGCGCGGGCATGCGGTGGAGGACATCGAGCTGCTGGTGATCAGCCACCAGCACATCGACCACTTCGGCCTGGCGTCGATCCTCGCGCGGCGCTCGGGTGCGGAGGTCGCGGCGCTCGATCGCGTGGCGCCGTTTTTGGCCAGCTACGGCCAGGAGGCGGAGCTGGACGACCTGTTCGCCGAGCGGCTGATGCTGCGCCACGGGATCCCGCCGGAAGTGGTGACGGTGCTGCGCGCGGTGTCGGCGGGCTTTCGCGCGTGGGGCGCTGCGGTGCAGGTGACCCGCCCGCTGACAGACGGCGGCGAACTCGAGCTGCGCGACCGCAAGCTGCGTGTGTTGCACCGCCCGGGCCACAGCCCCTCGGACACCATCTTCTGGGACGAGCGGCGCTCGATCCTGCTGGCTGCAGACCACCTGATCGCACACATCTCTTCCAACCCGCTGCTGGCACGCCCCCTCGACGCAAGCTCCGAGCACGAGACCTCCCCCACCCCTCGACCGCAAGCGCTGATCACGTACATCGACTCGTTGGAGAAGACGCGGGCGATGGACTTGAAGCTGGTGCTGTCGGGTCACGGGCGCCCGATCACCGACCACGTTGCGTTGATCGACGAACGCTTTCGTCTTCATCGTCGTCGCGCCGAGAAGATCGGCGGTCTGATCGCCGCTCAGCCGCGCACCGCCCATGAGATCGCCCAGGAGCTGTGGGGCAACGTGGCGGTCACCCAGGCTTACCTGACCTTGTCAGAGGTGCTCGGCCACGTGGACCTGCTGTTGCGCGACGGCACGGTGGTCGAGCAGGAGCGCGACGGCGTGGTGCGCTTCAGGGCGGCGTAACGCTCAATCCTCGCGCACGTAGGCGATGTGATCGGTGGGCACATAGAGATCGTCTCCGGTGTCGCCCGCGGTGAGCAGAACCCATCCGGCGGGCGCGACGATGGCGCCGTTGCCGTTACGTATCCCGTCCCTGGACGCGACGATCCGGCTGAGGACTTCGTCGGCCCCCTCGAAGACGCTCGTCTCGAGTCCATCCAGCAGGATGCGCGCCATGGGAACTTCCTTTCGTCGTGCAATGTTGGAGCTAGTCGGTCGCAGCCGCAGTTTCTCCCCGTCGTTGCGGATCTTTACCGATAGAAAATCGACATTATCGATGATATAAATAGATAATTGAGCATGCAGGATCGTACGATGCTGCACAGCGGACTGTCAACGAGCTCCGCATAACAGCGACCTCCACCGATGACGCCACCGACTGTCTCTGACACGCCGACGCCGGCCGCGGCCTTTCCAACGGAATCCGCGCATGGTCGGGGCGGCTGATGCTGTTCAAGCAGATCACCCACGACGACCTCGGCTGCGCGTCCTATCTGATCGGCGACGAGCACGCGGGGATCGCGGCGGTGGTGGACCCGCGCTTTGAGATCGACGAGTACCTCGAGCTCGCCCGCTATCGCGGCGTGAACATCGAGCACGTGCTGGAGACCCACAACCACGCAGACCACGTGTCCGGCCACGGGCGCCTGGTGGCTGCGACGGGGGCGCGCATCCACATCCACCGGGCGGCGCAGCCCAGCTATGACCACGAGCCGTTCGACGACGGCTGGGAGCTTGCGATCGGCTCGCTGCTGATCCGCGCGCTGCACACGCCGGGCCACCGACCCGAGCACACCGCGTTCCTGCTGATCGACACCAACCGCGGCCCCGAGCCGTGGGCGGTGCTCAGCGGCGACAGCCTGTTCGTGGGCGATGTGGCCCGCACGGATCTGGCGATCGAGAAGTCGGCGGGCGCCGCGCAGATCTTCTCCTCGGTGCACGACAGGCTGCTGACGCTGCCTGACGAGTGCGAGCTGTGGCCGGCTCACCTGGGCGGGTCGATGTGCGGGGGCGCGGGTATGGACATGAAGATCTGCTCGACGATCGGCTTCGAGCGCAGACACAACCCCAGCCTGGCGATCGAGGACGAGCGCGAGTTCGTCGCCCAGGCGCTCGCCCGCCTCGGGCCCCAGCCGCCCAACTTCGAGAGGATCGTGGCGCTCAACAGCGGTCCCCTGGTGACCAGCGGCGTGGAGGTGCCCGCGCTGTATCCCCATCAGGTGCAGCTCAAGCGCGAGGAAGGCGCGCTGCTGGTGGACGTCAGGACCGACCTGCAGTTCGACGACGTACACATCCACGGCTCGGTCTGCATTCCCTCCTTCAGCCCCGGCTTCGGGTCAAAGCTGGCGTGGCTGGCCGATCACGACCAGGAGATCGTGTTCATCGGGCGCGACGACGCCGACGGTCGCCGGGCGGCCAAGCTGGCGCTGGCGGTGGGCGTGCGCCAGATCGCGGGGCTGCTCGCGGGCGGAATGACCAACTGGCGCCAGGAACGCCACCCGGCCGACCACACCGACAGGGTCGCCGCGGCCGACCTGCGTGGCTGGCTGGCCAACGAGCCCGACCTGCAGCTGCTCGACGTGCGCGAGCACGGCGAATCGGACGCGGGTCACCTGCCCGGCTCGGTGCTCACCCCCTGGCACGACATCACGGGGATACCCGATGGCCTTGACCCCACCAAGCCAATCGCTGTGATCTGCGCGGGCGGGGCGCGCGCGGCAACAGCTGCCAGCCTGCTCAAGCGCCACGGCGCGAGCGACGTGATCCACGTGGTCGACGGCGGCGTGGGCGACCTGGCCGCGCAGGGGATCGAGCTCGAATCCAGCCCCTTTCCGCCCGTCCAGGCGCCCGCGTAGCCCTCGCCCGCGGGCTGAGAAGCTCGTTACGGGGCCCGGCGGGCGGCGCGCTCGATCTCGGCCAGGTGCTCGATGTTGGCGCGGTCGTCTGACTCGTCGCTGGGCTGACCGGCAAACCACGCGTCGAGGATCTCGCCCAGCTGCGCCTGCGACGTGGCCCGCAGGCTGAGCGCGAGCACGTTGGCGTCGTTCCAGCGGCGCGCGCCAGCCGCACTGGCAGCATCGAGGCACAGGGCAGCCCTCACCCCGTCTACCTTGTTGGCGGCGATCGACGCGCCAGTGCCTGTCCAGCAGCACACGATCCCCTGCTGCGCGCGCCCCTCGACCACATCGCGCGCGGTGGCCTCAGACGCCCATGCCCAGTCCTCGCGCTCGCCCTGCGCAAGCGCGCCGTGCACAACCGCCTGGTGGCCGCGGCGCTCAAGCTCGACCGCGAGCAGGCCAGCGACGCCGGTCAGCTCGTCCGCGGAGACCGAGATCCGCATCAGGCGGTCCCCCCTACCCCCGCCAGGAACAGACGATGAAGGCGGTCATCGTCGCCGAGCTCCGCATGGAAGGACACCGCGATGATCGAGCCTTGGCGCGCAGCCACGGCATGGCCGTCCACCTCCCCCAGGATCTCCACGCCAGGCCCTTGCTCGGCGATCCAGGGGGCGCGGATGAAGATGGCGCGCAGCGGGCCGCCGTCGATTCCCCGCATGTCCACGTCGGCCTCAAAGCTCTTGACCTGGCGCCCGAACGCGTTGCGCTGCGCGCGCATGTCCATCAGCCCCAGGTGATCGCGATCGAGCATGATCAGCCCCGCGCAGGAGCCAAGGATCGGCGTCCCGGCTGCGGCCAGCGCGCGCAGCGACTCGGCCAGTCCCTCTCGCTCGATTCCCAGCGTCATCGTGGTCGACTCGCCGCCGGGAATGATCAGCCCGTCAAGGCCCGCCAGATCGGTCGGCACGCGCACCTCGCGCGTGTTCGCGCCAAGGGCCGCCAGCATCCGCTCGTGCGCCTGGAAGCCGCCCTGCAGCGCCAGTACGCCTATCAGCGGAGCGGCTTCACCACCCACGCTGCGCCAACAGCTGCTCGTCCTCGAGCTTTGAGCTCTCCAGGCTGACCATCGGCGTGCCCAGGCCGCGCGAGGCCTGGGCGACACGCTCGGGGTCCTGCCAGTGGGTGGTCGCCTCGACGATCGCCCGCGCCCGCACGGGCGGGTCCTCGGCCTTGAAGATGCCCGAGCCCACGAACACGCCTTCGGCGCCCAGCGCCATCATCAGCGCGGCGTCGGCCGGCGTGGCGATGCCGCCCGCGCAGAACAGCACGACCGGCAGGCGACCCTCGCGCGCGACGCCGCGGACGATGTCAAGCGGAGCGGCGAGGTCCTTGGCGGCGGTGGCGATCTCGTCGTCGCCGAGCATCGTCAGCCGGCGGATCTCGCCGGTGATCTTGCGCATGTGGCGGACCGCCTCGACGATGTCGCCGGTGCCGGCCTCGCCCTTGGAGCGGATCATCGCGGCACCCTCGCCGATGCGCCGCAGCGCCTCGCCGAGGTTGGTGGCGCCGCACACGAACGGCACCTTGAAGTCCCACTTGTCGATGTGGTTGGCCTCGTCGGCGGGCGTGAGCACCTCGGACTCGTCCACGTAGTCGACCTCCAGCGCCTCCAGCACACGCGCCTCCATGAAGTGCCCGATGCGCGCCTTGGCCATCACGGGGATCGTGACCGCCTCCTGGATACCGGCGATCATCTCCGGATCGGACATGCGCGCGACGCCGCCGTCGCGACGGATGTCGGCGGGCACGCGCTCCAGAGCCATGACGGCGGCCGCGCCGGCGTCCTCGGCGACCTTGGCCTGCTCGGGCGTGACCACGTCCATGATCACGCCGCCCTTGAGCATCTCGGCCAGGCCGGTCTTGACGCGGAATGTCGCCTCGTCGCGCATGGCGTCTAGTTTGACACGCGACCGCACGCACGCTCGCGCCAGCCGCACACGGCTAGCCGCGGTGCGCGGTGAAGGTCTCCACGTAGCACTTGTTGACCTTGCCTTTGAGGAACTGCTCGATCGTGCCCGTGACCTTCGAGCCCGACGCCTTGCCGAACACGCGCCCGGGATCGTTGAGGTCGACGCCAGCATGCAGCGTGAGCCTCACGTTCTCGCTGAAGCTGCCGCCCTGCCCGATCGAGATCGTCGCGGGCGCCGCGGTCAGCCCCGGCCCACCGCCCTGCCCGCACTTGCCGTTGTAGGCGAGGATCGCGTCGAAGTGGGTGATCGTCTTCTTGTTGGCAGCAATCGTGAGCGTCACCGGGCCGCCCTCGGACGTAGTGCCGGCATATTTGCCCGACTTCGCCGCCGCAAGCGCAAGCGTTGCCCCAAACACGAGCACCGCCACCACAACGACCACGAGCACCCGCCCGGATCGAGTATGGGTCAGGACGTGAAGAAACCGAGCATTCATGTTCGTTGCACTCCCTTTCGGCGACAGGATCAAGTAACCCTATCCGTCCCTGCAAGCGACGGAACTCCCCTTCCCCCTCGGCCAAGCGAAGCCCTGAGGACGACGGCTCGCCTGCAGCGAAGCTGCCGCGAGCCGGCGGGCTCAGGGCGTAGCGCTACTTGAGCCGAAACGCCTTGATGCGGTCGTCGTACTGCGCGGAATCCTGCGCGTACACGCCGTAGGCGAGCGCCTGGATGACGCTGAGCAGGGCGGTGTGCGAGCGCACGTAGGCGGGGCTGTTCGACGAGTAGTAGAGCTTGATCTGTGCGAGCTTTGCGACCTCCGAGAGCGTCGCGTCGGTGATCGCGGCAGTGCTGGCCTGGCGGTGGCGGGCGAGCTTCATCGCGCGCACGACCAGCGGGTGCGGGCGCCCGGCAGACAGCCCGATCACCAGCGTGCCTTCGTCGATACGCCCCAGCCGCGACAGCGCCTCCTGGGAAGGGCTTGCGACGACGTCCACGCGCAGGTCCAAGAGCATCAGCAGGTGGCGCATGTAGCTGGCGAAGAAGGCCATCTGATCGGTGCCCGCCACGAGCACCTTGCTGGCGCCGACGATCGCCTCGATCAAAGCCTCGACCGAGCGCCTGGAGACCTTGCGCGCGGTGTCCTCCACGTTGAGGTGGTCGGCGGCAAGCGCCGACTCGAACTCGTTCTGGTCCAGCGAGAACAGCGGCGTGGAGCTGGAAGTGGCTGCGCCCTCCTTGGCCGCCTTGGCGTTCACCCGCCTGTATTCCTCGCGCGCGGCCGCCTGCAGCTCGGGAAAGCCCTCAAAGCCGAGCGCCTGAGAGAAGCGCACCACGGTCGAGCTGGACGTGTTGGCGCGCCGCGCGAGCTCCTCGGCGGTCTGGAAGGCGGCCTCGTCGAGATGGTCGACGATGTACTGAGCGACGTCCTTCTGCGATCGCGAGCAGTCCTCAAAGCGTGCCTGGATGTACTTGGACAGGCTCTGGTGTGCCCCGGTGCCGCCGCTCGTGGATCCACCGGCCTGCGGAGGCTCGGTCGTTTGCGTCGCTGCTCGCTTCATCGGCGCAGTGTTCGACGCCACGCCCTCGCAGTCCTCCCCCGCCGGGCCACTACCGTGTGCCCGTGAGGTTGGTCAAGCTGGACAGGGTGACCCACGAGGACTGGCAGCGGATCGTCGCGGGAGAGCGTGAGCCGTTCGGCGGCATAGGCGAAACGCTGGTGTGGCGCGACAAGAGCCACCACGTCGGCGTGCGCGATGACGCGGGGCAGTTGGTGGCCATGGCCGGGCTCGTGCTGGCCGACGTCAGGGTGGCTGACGAGCCGCCGATGCAGGTGGCTGGCATCGGCGGCGTGATCGTCACCAAAGCCGCCCGCGGACAGGGCCTGGCGCACACGATGGTCGAACGTTTGCTGGAGATCGCGGCCGAGCTCGGAGCCGAGCGAGCGATGCTGTTCTGCCTGGCGAAGAACATGAGCCTGTACGCCAAGCTCGGCTTCCAGCCGATCGAGCAGACCGTCTCGGCGCAACAGCCCGGGGGCCCGATCGCCGTGCCGATGCGCGCGATGTGGAAGCCGCTCGCTGGCACAACCGGCTGGCCCAAGGGCCGGGTCGAGCTGCAGGGCGAGCCGTTCTGAGCGCGGAGAGACCTTACGCAACGCCCCGGTTGGTCCATATGCGCGCACCGCCTATATATCGGCAGCGGCGAGGCTTTGTGCAACCTACGCATCACCGGGTTGTCGTGTCCCCCTTCCGGCCGTTTTAGAACACCGACCGGCCCGCGGAGGCGCGACGTGCTGTCACAGACGCACCGTTTTGTGCTCTACGCCGGCCCGAGGGGGCTTCGGCGGTGTCATTTTCGCACGATAAGCTGGGACAGATGAGTTTCACGAGGATCACGGTGCGAGGAGACCAGATGGGCGGCGTTCCATGCGTCCGCGGTCTGCGGATACCGGTCGCGACCGTGGTTGGGATGCTCGCTGACGGTATGGGCGATGCAGAGATCCTCGCCGCGTACCCGGACCTAGAGGCTGAGGACATTCGCGAGTCGATGCGTTATGCCGCGGAGGCCGTCCGCGAGCGAGAGCTTCCGCTCGCAGCCTCTGCGTGAGGTTCCTGGTCGACAACGCGCTCTCGCCGGTCCTCGCCGAGCGCCTGCAAGCCGCCGGGCACGATGCCGCTCACGTTCGCGACTACGGCCTACAGGCCGCCAGCGACGAGGAGATCTTCGAGCGCGCGCAGCAGGAGCAACGCGTGGTCGTCTCTGCGGACACGGACTTTGGCACGCTGCTCGCCCTGCGACGAGAGCGATCACCCTCTGTGGTCTTGTTTCGTCACGGGACCCAACGACGACCAGAGCAGCAATCGGAGATGTTGCTCGCCAATATCGCGACGATCGCGCGCGACCTCACCGATGGCAGCATCGTTGTCGTCGAGCCCGATCGGATCCGGGTACGAGAGCTTCCGCTGATCCCATAGGCCAGGTCTCTGTTCCAGTCTACGAGTGGCACATCGCCTGATCCACGCCACGTCCTGACGCGCCTGCTTCCCCCGGCAGAGCGAGCCAATGACCGAGGCAATAGATCGCTTGCGCTCACGAGGTGGACCTCGTTGGGCACGTGGCGCGGGAGCAATCCACGCGGATACCACACTTGATCTCGCCCGCCAGCTCGTCATCTCGTGTCGCGTCGTCGCGCAACACCACGAACATGACCATTCGCAACTCGTCACGCACCGTTTTGTGACTCTACACGTGCGCTCTGTCGACTGGCGGGCGCTCTGGGACCACCGCTTCGCCTACACCGTAGAGGAGCTCTGGCGCAGGATCGAGTCCGTTCGGCCAGACGACCGTGCGTGCCTCGTCATCGACACGCGCCTTGCGGAAGTACGCGAGATCACGTAGCGGCTCGCCCAGGGTGCCGTGAAGCAGAAACGAGCAGTCGACCTCGCGAACCGCGCCATCGTTGAAGACCACTCGGAGACGATAGGCATCAAGCGGTTGCGCGTTTGTGACCCGAAGCATGACCGTGATTTTCCCAGCTCGATCAGTACCACGTCCTCACCGTCCTGCGCATGGAACTGCAGGCGCGGATGATCCGGACGGTACATCCAAACGACGATCCCGTAGAAAGTTGACACACGCCATCCGGCTCGACGCCGGGCTTCCGTGCACAATCGCTTGGTGCCTCGCGTGACTGCCGCTCAGCCATGGCGTTTGCAGACGCCTGCGTAAGCGGTCGGAACGTACGCTCGCACTTGTAGAGCGCCTCGCGCGAGCGGCGTAGGCTCGACACACGCTCGCTTATCGGCGCTCCGGACCCGGCGACCCTCAAGCTTTTGTGACGCGGTGACAAGGCCGGCTCCGCACACGACCGCCGCGCCGCTCCATGACGACCTGCACGGCGCTCCGTTCGTGCCCCGGGCGGGATGGTGGGCCTGTGCATTCCGTTCTGGCTGTTTCGCCTCAAGGACGACCGCCACCCGTGACCGACCCTCCCTCGCCAGAACTGGCCAGAACGCTGATCGACATGATCATCGGTGATTTCCGGTCGGGCTGATCGAGCTCATCATGAACGGCGCCTGCGCCTCCAGGATTTGGCGCGGCCGGGCTTTCGGGCCCTGACGCACGGTTTGATTCCCGAGCGCGGCGACCTATGATCGCGAGAGCACTTGTCGGTTTCATCTGCCGACGCTCGGACGCTGGCAAGGGATGGGCGCGAGGAGTTGATGACTAGTCTCAGTAGCGAGCAGCGCCTGTTGTACGTGCAGCGGGCGGCGCAGACGCTCCAGGCGGGTGCGTGGGCGGAGGCGCAGATGCTGCTGATGGCCGTGCTGAATGCTGAGGCCCAACTGGACGAACCCGATCAGGTGACCTTCCTCGCGCTGCGCTTGCTGGGGCAGCTGACCCGGCAGCGAGGCAACCTTCCGCGGGCTGGGGAGATCTATCGTGCGGCAGGCGGACTGGCCGAGGCGCTCGGTCGTCCGGACCTCGAATCAGCGGCGCTTGAGGGACAGGCCGCCGTCGCCCAGGCGGAATCCGATCCCGAGCAGGCGATTAGCTTCTTCCGAAGGGCCGAGCAGAAGGCTCACGAGGCGGGTGACGAGATCGGGCGAGCGGCGGTGCTGGGCAACCTCGGTCAGATGTTCAACTCGATGCGGCGCTTTGAGGAGGCTGAGGGGCCGCTTCGCGAGGCGCTCGAGTGCAAGGAGATGCCCGACCACCTGCGCGCTATCTGGACGGACAACCTCGCGATCGTGCTCGCGGGGTTGGGTCGGCTCGACGAAGCCATCGCACTGGGGCGCCAAGCCGTGGACGCCTTCGCCGCCGCAGACATGCCCATGGACCGCTACAAGGCACTGCGCAACCTAGAGAACCACGAGGCCCAGAGAGGCAACAAGGAGGCCGCGCGCGCTGCCTTCGGGGAGCTCTTCGAGCTGATCCATAAGGTCGCCGCCGACGGCGTGATCGAGGAGCACTACGTGGCCTATCCCCAGCGCGTGGCCGAGATCGAGGCGAATACGCGCAGACATCTTGGCGGCGAGGACAAACCCGGCGAGACAGCGCTCCACATCGGGGTCGGCGCCCTCATGGGGCAGCAGTTGGGTGAAGCCGGTGACATCGCCATGGAGCAGGCTCGGTACGCGGATGCCGAGCGGTCCTATCTCCAGGCGCTCGCCTTCTGGGAGGATTTGCGCGCGCTGCACATGCTTGCGCGGATCAACTTCGCACTTGGCACGCTATATACCGAGGTGGGCCAGCTACAAGACGCCCTCACCCGGCTAGTCCTGGCCCACGACCAGGGCCATGCTCTGGGCGATGCGTTTCGCGAGGAGTCCGCCTCCGCGAACCTATGTCGGCTGGTACTTGACGCCGGCGACCGGATTGGAGGGCTCGACGAGCTTGAGCTTCTGGCTCAGGCTCGGGCGCTGCACCCGCTCGCCGTGCGCCAGCTCCTCGGGCCAGAGGCGTTGGAGAAGTTCTCAGAGGAGGATAGGGCCAAGCTCGTCGAGGCCCCCGACGACGGTGTGCTCGACTCGCTCGAGGCCACCATCTGCATGCAGCACGGTGCTCCGGAAATGGCCGAGCGGGCCCTGCGCCGCGCGATCGCTTCACTGGAGTCAATGCTGTCGGAGGAAGGCCGTGAGCTCCTTCGGTACCGGCTCGTCCTGCGACTGACCAAGCTCTACCGTGTCCTGCGCGAGCAGGACAAGACCGAGGAGGCAGAGGAGATCGCGCGAAGGCTCGACGGGCTCGTGGCCGAGAGCGGCAATCCGCGGGCCGCCCTCGCGGTCAACACGACTCTCGGAGTCGAGCTGTTCGTACGAGGAGGCGACCTCGATACCGCGCTGGCTCGGCTGACTGCGGCCTGCGACGCCTTCGAGGCGCTGCGGCGCGAGGCTGCGGTGGTGGGCACGCTAGAGAGCTACAGCGAGGTAACGCACGCCCCGTTCCTTTCGGCGATCGAGGTGGCGCTGGAGCTCGGGCAGACCGAAGTAGCGTTCGGGTTGCTCGAGCGCTCGAAGGCTCGCTCGCTGCTCGATGCCCTGCGAACACGCGGGATGGTCGTCGGCGACCCGGAGAGTGCCAGCGAGGCGCAGCTGTACTATGAGCTCCAGGCAGCACGGGCCGAATTCGACCATGCGGATGTGAGTGAGGAGCCTGCTGACCGGGCACGGCGCTTGATGGCCGCGAAGGAGCGCATCGAGGAGCTCGAGCCCAAGCTCGAGCAGCTCTGGGCGGCGATGGGCGAAAGCAATCCCGAAGTTGTTGCACACCGCCTCGCCACGCCAGCCACGGCCCAGGACGTGATCAGCGAACTGGCCAAACGCGCGGACGACGCGATGGTGATCGAGCTGTTCGTCGGGCCGCGCACCGTGCAGGCGTTCATCGTCGATGCTGAGCACGGCCTCCAGGTTCAGCACCTTAGCCCCTCGACCGCCGGTGGTTGGCCGGAGCTGGCCGAGCTCGTGCACCGTCCCACGGGTAGCGCAGGGGAGTTCGCGCTTGAGGCAGTCGCTCAGCCCGCGCTTCGGGCGGTCTCGGAGCTCATCCAGAGCGTGGCCGGCGAGCGCCCGGTGTTCCTCATCCCGCACCGCTTCCTGCACGCGCTGCCGCTGCATCTGCTCGAGGATGGCCCCGACTCGCTGGCCGCTCGTTCGGGGACCTTCCGCCTGCCGAGCGCATCGTTGTTGCGCTACGCCTCGGCCACGCAGCTGGGCACGAGCGTGCTCGTGGGGGGGGATCCGCTAGAGGACCTGCCCTTTGCTTATCTAGAGGCCACGGATACTGCGCGTCACTTCGGAGTACCGGCGGTGACCGGCTCGGCCTGCACGCCCAGCTGGCTCACGGAGCGCCTAGACGGCGGGCACGGCCCCCTGGGCCTGCTCCACCTGGCCTGCCACGCGATCTTCGATCCGCACCGCATCGAGCACAGCGGCATCGTACTCGCTTCTGATGGCCAGCCGCACGTGCTCGGACTGTCCGAGCTCGCCAGACTGGACTGGACGAGCGGACTGACTGTGCTGAGCGCCTGCAGCTCCGGGCAACAGACGGTCCGGGATGGAGATGAGCTCGCTGGTCTCACCGCGACTCTGCTCGTTCGCGGCGCTGGTGCCGTCATTCTGGCGCTGTGGGAGGTGCCGGACCTGCCGACCCAGCTTCTCTTCGAGTCCTTCTACGACTGCCTCGGCGCCGGTCCGCCCTGGAGCCTTGAGGCGATTGGCAGCGCTCTGGCCGGTGCCCAGCGTACGCTGCGCGACCTCACTGCGCGAGAGCTGATCGCCAAGGCGGTGCAGATGCATGCCCAGGCTGAGGCTCGCCAGGACCCCAAGCTGGAGCGTTGTGCTCGGTTGGCAGTGGCGCGCGGGCACGGGGTTGCCGGCAACGACGCCTGGAAGCGCTGGGCAGCAGCCGCGTCGGGTGAGGCGGAGGAAGCGCCGCTGACGGCGTCGGTCTGGTTGGACCTCGAGGCTACGGCGATGGCTGCGCCATACTCGGTCGCGCCCTTCGCAGAGGCTGAGAATTGGGCGGGCTTCTCGATCTTGGGATGTGGATAAGCCGCCGTTCGTGACTTGATGGGATGGGCGCGCCACGCATCATCACACTGCCCCTACATGCCTGACCAACTCACATACACCTGCCGCGAATGCGGTGCCGATCTGACTAGACGGGTGGAGGCCGCTAGGCAGAGCACGCTCAGCACCTACCGAGCGCTAGGTAACACACCCCATACCAGCCCGCGGCCGTGGCGGGTGCGGGTCATCTGCCCGCAGGGTCACCAGAACATGTTCGAGGGCAAGTAGAGGTGACTCAACCTGCTGGAGCCGGCAATGCCGTCGTTGGCGGGCCGGTTTCCCCCACCGACCAGATGTGGCTAGACGCCGCCGCCGACCTCACGCCCGACAAGTCGGCGGCCCGGATAGAGGACAACGCCAAGTACCTCTTGGGCGGCATCGCCGTGGTTGGCACACTGCTCACGGGCCTGGGAGTCTTCACTAGCGACAAGGTGGCTTCCCATCCCGTCGCGCTGCTGCCCACAGTCATCCTTACCGCCGCGAGTCTGGCGGCTGCCGCGCTTGCGCTCGTCCCGCATGGGGGAAGTGTCTCGATCGAAGATGTGGCCAGCATCAGGCGCTTCTACGAGACCGATATCAGAATCCGGGGACGCCTCGTCCAGGCCGCCGGCGTGCTTTTCGGCCTGGCACTCCTGGGCACCTCGATCCCGGCCATCGTCATCAGCGCCGCCAAGCACCCAGTCCCTGCTGGGCCTTACGTCGCCGCCGATCTCTTGCGCAAGGGCAACACCCTGACCCTGGTCGTACAGGTCCGTGCGGTTCATCTTGCTCCCGACGGGTACGTCACCACCGACGTGAGCACCAAGGCCGGCGGCGCGTATCTGATGCAAGACCGAGCGACAGCCGGCGCCAGCGGAGCTGTCAACGAGGCTGCCTCGACGGACGTTCCTCGGGGCGCCCACACGGTCCAGATCGTAAGCACCGCCCTCAGCAACGGGAAAACCGTCGGCTCGCAGCGGCTAGCGCTTGTCGCGCGCTGATGGAGCGGCGCGGCGGTCGTGTGCGGAGCCGGCCTTGTCACCGCGTCACAAAAGCTTGAGGGTCGCCGGGTCCGGAGCGCCCGACTGCCGCTCAGCCATGGCGTTTGCAGAAGCCGGCGTCGAGCCCGATGGCGCGCTCGCAAAGGACGAAACGGAGCAGTCATTGTCACCGCGTCGGCCCTACTGCGTTTGTGCGTTAGCGGCTGCGCAGGGGTCGGACAGTGCGTCGCATCCAGTTGCCGCTATCTCACGTCGTCCGATGACGATGGAGCCACACGCGAGACGACGTAGGCGCTCAGAACTTGAACCTGCCGCAGGTTGCGCCTTATCGCCTGCCGGGCACGGCAAGCTCGCCGGCCATCGCCACGAAGTAGTCAAGCGAGCGCGGGTTTGCCAGCGAGTCCACGCTCGCCGCCTGCTGGGGGTCTGCGCCCATCAGGATGCGCTTGACCGGCACCTCCAGCACCTTGCCCGACAGCGTGCGCGGCACCTCCGCTATCTGGTGGATCTCGTTGGGCACGTGGCGCGGCGAGCAGTCCTCGCGGATACGCCGCTTGATCAGCGCCGTCAACTCGTCGTCCAGCGTCGCACCGTCGCGCAACACCACAAACATGACCATGCGCAACTCGTCCTCCCCCGGCCTCGCCGGGATGTCCACCACGAGCGCGTCCAGCACCTGCGGCACCGCCGCCGCCGCTCGGTAGATCTCGCTCGTGCCCATGCGCACTCCCTGGCGGTTGATCGTCGAGTCCGAGCGGCCGTAGATCACCGCTCCCCCGCGCGGGGTGATGCGAATCCAGTCGCCGTGGCGCCACACACCCGGGTACATCGCGAAATAGCTGTCGCGCAGACGCTGTCCGGGGTGAGCCGGATCGTCATCGCCCCACAAAAACAGCGGCATCGACGGCATCGGCTCGGTGATCACCAGCTCGCCCACCGCGTCGCTCACGCTCTTGCCCTGCTCGTCCCACGCCTCCACAGCGCAGCCCAGCGCGCGGCACTGCAGTTCGCCCTCGTACACCGCAAGGATCGGGTTGCCCGCCACGAACGCCGTGCACACATCCGTGCCGCCGCTCGTCGAGAACAGCCACACCTCCGAGCCCAGCTGGTCATAGATCCACCTGAAGCTCTCCGGCGCAAGCGGCGAGCCCGTCGCGCCCACCGCCCGCAGCGCGCTCAGGTCGCGTCCCTGCCTCGGCACCACGCCCGCCTTCTCCATGCTCGCCACCAGGCCAGCGCTCACGCCCATGCACGTCATCCCCGTCCGCTGCGCCAGGTCCCACAGCACGCCCAGGTCCGGGTGTGCCGGGCTGCCGTCGTACAGCACGATCGCCGCGTCTGACAGCAGGCAGCCCACCAGGAAATTCCACATCATCCAGCCTGTCGTCGTAAACCAGAACATGCGATCGCCGTCGCGCAGGTCCAGGTGCAGGCGCTTCTTGAGCTGCTCCAGCAGGATGCCGCCGTGGCCCTGCACGATCGCCTTGGGCAACCCCGTCGTGCCCGACGAGTACAGCACCCACAGCGGGTGGTCGAACGGCACCTGCTCGAAGGCCAGCTCCGAGCCCTCGCCGCGGGAAAGCAGGTCATCCCACGTGAACACACTGCGAACGCCATCCCCGCCGAAGGCGGCTTGATCGAAATCATCCGGCGCCAGGTACGGCAACACCACCACGTGCTCCACCGTCGGCAGCTCCGACAGGATGCGCCTTACGTTCTCCGCGCGCGGGAAGTCCTTGCCGCCGTGGCGGTAGCCGTCCACCGCCAGCAGCACCTTCGGCTCGATCTGCGCGAAGCGGTCGATCACCGCGCGCGCCCCGAACTCTGGCGCCGCGCTCGACCAGATCGCCCCGATCGACGCCACCGCCAGCAGCGCCACCAGCGTCTCCGGGATGTTCGGCATGTACGCCACCACGCGATCGCCGCGCCCCACTCCCAGCGCGCGCAGCGCGCCCGCCGCCGCCACCACCTGCTCTGACAGCTCCCCCCACGTCAGCTGCGACAGCTCACGCAGCTCTGAGGTGTGCAGCACCGCCACGCGATCGGGATCGTGCCGCGAGCCCGCGCTGCCCGGCAGCAGGCCCTCCACGATGTTCTGCGCGTAGTTCAGCCGCGCGCCCTCAAACCAGCGCGCGCCCGGCATCTCGCGAGAGGCCAGCACGCGCTCGTACGGCTTTGACGCGCGCACGCCGCAGAACTCCCACACCGCCGCCCAAAAGTCCTCCAGCTCGTCCACCGACCACTGCCGCAGCTGTTCGTAGTCGGTAAACGGCGCGCCGCGGCGCTCACCCGCGAAGCGCATGAAGCGCGTCATCTCCGCCCGCTCGCGCTGCCGCTCAGACGGCTCCCACAGCGGAGCCTGGGCATCTGTTCCGGACATGGAGCTATTCTCGCGGTTTGTGGACATCTCCGGGCTGCGCGCCCAGTTCCCCGTGCTCGGGACCCTGGCCTACCTGAACGCCGGAACCGATGGCCCGCTGCCCGCAGCCGCCGTGCACGCCGCCCACAGTGAGCTGCAACGCGAGCGCAGCGACGGGCGCGCGCAGGCCCACTTCGAGCGCCGGCGCGAACTCACCGACGCGCTGCGCGCCGCCTATGCAAGCACGCTCGGCTGCCAAACCGCCGATCTCGCGCTCACCACCTGCACCACCGAGGGGATGGCCCAGGTCATCGACGGCATGCAGCTGCGCCGCGGCGATGAGATCGTCACCAGCGACGAGGAGCACCCCGGGCTGCTCGGCGCGCTCGGCGCCGCCCGCCAACTGCACGGCGTGGATGTCCGCGAAGTGCCGCTCGGCGAGGTCGCCCAAGCGGTCGGACCGCGCACGCGCCTGGTCGCCTGCTGTCACGTCGGCTGGATGAGCGGCAGCGTCGCCCCCGCCGAGCTCGCCCAGCTGGACATCCCCGTGCTGCTCGACGGCGCCCAGGGCGTCGGCGCCGTGCCCGTCGACGTGCATGCGCTCGGCTGTGACGCCTACGCCGGCGCCGGGCAGAAGTGGCTGTGCGGCCCCGACGGCACCGGCATGCTCTACGTCAGCCCCGCCCTGCGCGAGCGCCTCGCCGTCACCAGGCGCGGCTACGGCAACCTCGCCGACCCCGACGCCGGGCTGGACGCCCGCCCGCACGAGGACGCGCGCGCGCTCGACACCCTGTCGCTCAACGCCGAGACCGTCGCCTGCGCCATCGCCGCCCACGGCGTTCTGGAGTCCGCCGGCTGGCTCGCCGTGCACGAGCGCGCCCGCTCGCTCGCCGCGCGCCTGGCGCAGCTGCTGGCCGAGCGCGGCCGTCCCCCCGCCCCGCGCGGTCACACCACGCTCGTCTCCTTTCCCAGCGACGACCCCGTCGCCGAGCGCGCAAAGCTCGCCGAGGCCGGCGTCATCGCGCGTAACATTCCCCAACGGCCCTGGCTGCGCGCCTCCGTAGGCGCATGGAACGACGAGGACGACCTCGACCGTCTGCTGGGAGCCCTCTCGCCATGAGCTCAACGCCGCAGACAGCCACCCCGTCCGCTCCCGCCACCGCCGAATTCGAGCTCCCGTCCCGGGCGGCCAGGGAGCGCAGCGCGCACCTGCCCGCAGTCAAGCCGCGCGTGCACCACCTTGCGCTCGTCGGCGTGCTCGTGCTGTCCGCCCTGCTCAACATGCGCCGGCTGTCTCAGAACGGCTACGCCAACAACTTCTACTCAGCAGGCGTCAAGTCGATGCTGCACTCCTTCCACAACTTCCTGTTCGTGTCCTTCGACCCCGGCGGTCTGGTCACAGTCGACAAGCCGCCGCTCGCGCTTTGGGTGCAGGCCGCCAGCGCCAAGCTGTTCGGCTTCTCCCCACTGTCCCTGCTGCTACCCGAGGCGATCATCGGGGTGCTCGCCGTCGCCGTCCTGTATCTCGTGCTCGCCCGCCGCCTCGGCCCGCTGCCCGCGCTCGCCGGCGCGCTCACCCTCGCCGTCTTTCCCTCCTTCGTCGCCGTCTCGCGCGAGAACGCCGTCGACCCGCTGCTGATCCTGCTGATGGTGCTCGCCTGCGCCGCCGGCCTGCGCGCCGTCGAAAGCGGGCGCTGGCGCACGCTGCTGCTCAGCGGCCTGCTCGTCGGGCTGGCCTTCAACACCAAGACGCTCGCCGCCTACCTCGTCGTCCCCGGCATCGCCGTCGCCTATATCGTCTGCGCGCCCGGCTCGCTCTGGCGCCGCACGCTGCAGCTGTTCGCCGCCGGCCTGGTCATGGCGATCGTGTCCTTCTCCTGGATCGCCTTCGTCGAACTCACGCCCGCCTCGCAACGGCCCTTCGTCGGCAGCTCCACCAACAACACCGAGCTCGGCCTCACCTTCGAATACAACGGCTTCGGCCGCGTCGAAGGCGAGTACGGCGGCCCCGGCGGACAGACCACCGTAAAGCCCGGCGCCATCCCCCACGTCGTGCTGCCCCCGCCTCGCCATCGCCCCGCCACACCGCCCTCCGCCAAGCCGGCCGCCGCGGCCACTCGCAAGCCCGTGCTCGGCCCCAACGGCCAGCCGCTCGGCCCCAACGGCCGCGAAATAGCGCCCACCCCCTTCGCGCAAGCGCCCAAACCGCTGCGCCTGTTCGGCACCGGACTTGGCGACCAGGGCGGCTGGCTGCTGCCATTCGCGTTCTTCGGGCTGATCGCCATGGCGCTCGCCAGGCTCGGCACCTTGCGCCGGCGCAAAGGCCAGGCCGCCGACGCGAGCGCCGGCGCGCGCCAACGGATCAACCCGCTCGTCGGGCGGCGCGACCCGCGCCTGGCGCTCACGCTGATGCTCGGCGGCTGGTTTGCCACCGAGGCCATCGTGCTGAGCTTCTCCAAGGGCATCGTCCACCCCTACTACGTGTCCGCGCTCGCGCCCGGCACCGGCGCCATGGTCGGCGCCGGCGTCGCCGCCTTCATCGAGCTCGCCCGCGGGCGGCGCTTTGACTGGCGCCTGCTGCTCGCCCCGTGCGCCGTCGTCGCCACCGTCGCCGTGCAGGTGCATTTCCTACACAAAGAGCACTACATGCAGTGGTTCATCCCCCTGCTGATCGCCGGCGCCGGCGTCGGCCTGATCGCCCTGGCCGCCGCCGCGCTGCTGGCCCGTGGACGCCTGGCCGCGCCCGCCGTCGCAGCCACGCTGTGCCTGCTTGCCGTCGCCCCCGCCGCCTTCTTCGAGCACCACCTGGGGCGCGCCCACTGAGGGCACCTTCCCGGTCGCCGGCCCCAAATCCAACAACGGCGCGGGCGGCGTCGGCATACCCGCCACGCACCTGCGCACCTACACCGCGCTGATCGCCTACGTGCGCGCCCACCATCCCGGCACCCGCTGGGCGATCCTCGCCGACGCCGCCGACACCGCCTCTCCGTTCATCCTGCTCGGGCTGCCCGCCGGCGCGCTCGCCGGCTACAGCGGCGCCGACCCCGCGCTCGATGGGCGCGGACTCGCCCGCTACGTCGCACGCCGCGAAGCCCGCTACGTCGTGCTCGGCGGCGCCTTTGCCACGCGCGGCGGCAACAAGGCCACCGCCGCCGTGCTGCGCGCCTGTCGCCAGCTGCCCTTCAGCGCCTGGCACGACCCCAACGTCTCGCCCGCCGGGCTCGTGCTGTTCGACTGCGCCGGGCGCGAACGCGGGCTTCGGGATGAATAGGCACCGCCGGCTCCGGCCGATATGTGCGGGCGCCGGCCGATGTGTGAGCCGACAGACACCGTATAACCATGGTTATACGGATGTAGCAAGGCGACTCCCCGGCTGAATCTCTCCCGCTAGCCCCACTTCAGGCGGCCACCGACAGATCGCGATGAAACGCCCGCGCGAACAGCTCGCGCTCGCGTCCCGCCGCCCAGCGCGGAACCGCAGACTCGCCGTCGGTGATCAGGCGCAGCTCGACCGTGCCGTTGTGCAGCGCGATGCTCGTGGCGCGCACCAGCTGGTCGCGCGAGCGCTCCAGGTCCTCGGCCAGGCGCAGCAAGACCGCGCAGCGATCCAGGCGCTCGACGTCGCCCGCGCCGAACAGCGCCGCCATCGGCCCCGGCACCGGCATCCCCTTGCGGTGGTAGCGCGCGGCCTGCGCGATGATCGCCGTCTCCACCGGCGCAAAGCCGGGCAGACCGCCGTTGAGGATCAGGTAGCGCGAGTGCTTGTGGTGGTCGTCGTAGTCGATCGACATGCCCACGTCGTGCAGCATGCTCGCCGCCCACAGCAGCTCGCGCTCGCGCGGGTTGCCGTCGTGCAGGCCAAGCGCGGCGAGCTCGTCGAACATCTCCAGCGCCAGCGCCGCCACGTGGCGCGTGTGCTCGCCGTCGACCCCGTACTGAGCCGCCATGTTCAGCGCGCTCGCCCGGCGCACGTCCGCGAACAGAAGCCCGCCCGCCGGCCCGCCCGCGGACTGGCTCTGAAAGGGTTCCGGCGCGCTCGCGGCCAGGCCCGTGATGAACCGCTCGAAGAACACGCCCTCGCGCAGGCCCGCCTCGGTGGTTTCCAGGCCGTCGAAGCCGCCCACGCGCAGCGCCGCCTCGACCACCAGCGCACCCGCTAGGATCAGGTCCGCGCGTGCCGGCTTGACGCCCGGCACGCTCGCGCGCTCTGCCGCCGGCAGCCCTGCCAGGCGCTCCACCAGCGCCTCCAGCGCCTCTCGCTCGATGACCATGCCCTGCACCCCGTTGGACGGCAGCCCGGCCGCCCGTTGTGCAGCCGCCGCCAGGTTGCGCACCGTCCCGCCGATACCCACCAGGCGATGCTCGCCATCGCCATCGCCACCCCGCAAGCCCGCGCCCGCAAACCACTCCACGCCTGAAAGCTCGACGTCCAGGTGCTCGCGCAGCTCCTGCAGCTGCCTGCGCTTGGCCGGACCGTTGGGCGGCAGGAAGCGCTCGCTCATGCGCACCGTCCCCAGCGGCCACGAGCCCAACTCGCGCGCCAGGCGCCCGGCCACGCGCACCAGCTGCAGCGAGCCGCCGCCGAGGTCCAGCACACAGCCGTCTGTCAACGTCGTCGAGTTGACCGCCGCGAGATAGCCGTAGCGGGCCTCCTGCTCGCGGCTGAGCACGCGGATCGGCAGGTGGAAGTGCTCGCGCGCACGCGCCAGAAAATCCCGGGAGTTGGCCGCGTCGCGGATCGCGCTGGTCGCCACCGCGTCCACCTCCTCCGCTCCCAGGCCGCCCGCGCGGCAGAAGTGCGCGAACACGTCCAGCGTCACCAGGGCCCGCTGCATCGGCTTCTCACCCAGCCTGTCCGTGCCCGCCAGCCCCTCGCCGATACGCACCGGCTCATAGATCTCGTCCGTGCGCCTCCACGAGCCGTCGCCGGCCATGAACACCACCAGCCGGAAGGAGTTGGAGCCCAGGTCGATGACCGCCAGACGCTCGCCTGGTTTCATGTCAATCAGCGTATTGCCCGCAGCGGAGGGCTCAAGTCGACTGGCTCACGCGTACGAGCCCGCGGCGACGCCAGATAAGCCGGCGTGAACGTTCAGCCGCCCGCGACGGCCTTGGCGCGCTTGACCGCATACATCGCCTGGTCTGCCTCCACGAGCGCCTGCTCGGCGCTCTCCGTCTGCTCGTGGATCAGCGCACAGCCGATGCTCGCCGACGGATGGATCACAGCCGCGCCAGCGTCGATCGTGCACGCCGGGATGACGCGCTCCAGGCCCTCTATGACCACCGCCACGCCCTCCGCTTCGATGTGCGGCAACAGCACCGCGAACTCGTCGCCGCCCAGCCGCGCCACCAGGTCCGATTCGCGCAGGCGCCGGGTCAGCGCCCTGGCGACCGTCTTGAGCGTGTCGTCTCCCACCTTGTGGCCGTAGCTGTCGTTGACCTCCTTGAACGCGTCCAGGTCGATCACCATCAGCGCCGCCAGCTCGCCGTAGCGGTGCGAGCGGGCCACCTGCAGGCGCAGGTCGTGCTCGAACAACCTGCGATTGCGCAGGCCCGTCAGCGGATCGTGGTCGGCGAGATAGCGCAGGTGCTCCTCCAGGCGCTTGCGCTCGGAGATGTCCTGTAGCTGGGCGATGTAGTGAAGCGGGGCTCCATCGCGGTCGCGCACCAGCGACATCGACACGATCGCCGACACGACCTCCCCGGCCGCGTCGAAGTAGCGCTTCTCGACCTGCAAAGCAGCGATCTCGCCCGCCAGCAGACGCTCGCGGTCGCGCGCGTCGTTGTTGGCGTCCTCGGGGTGCATGATCCCGTCAAAGCGCTTGCCGATCAGCTCGTCGGCGGTGTAGCCGGTGATCTCGCACAGCGCGCGGTTGACCAACAGCCAGCGACCGTCCGTGTCGAACAGCCCGGTGCCGATGGGCGCGCGATCGAACACCTGCTCGAAGTCGCCCTGCGGCCGGGTCGCAAACGCCTCGGCCCGCTTGCGCGCGCTGATGTCGAGCACGACCGCCACGCCGCCCGCCACCCCGTCGTTGTCATGCCCGCCGTTCATGCGCAGCGGGCCCACGTCGACCATCAGACAGTGTTGCTGCTCGCCGACCCAGATCTCGCGCGAGCGCGTCTCTCCTTCCAGCGCCGATCGAAACAGGGGACCCAGCAGCTCCCACAGCTCGGGCGCGAACGCGTCGCAGACGTTCTGGCCCTCGCGGCACGCCGGTGGGTGGCCCAGGCGCTCGATCTCGTGGCCCGCCGTCAGCACGAAGCGAAGGTCGCGGTCGAACGCCAGGATCAGCGCCTCCGGAAGCTCGCGTAGTGCCGCCGCGGCCGCGTGATCGACACCGGCCAGCGTCGGGTCGTCGAGATGCACGCTGCGCCCCGCTGAGACAGACATGCCAAAGCATCGGCCGATCGGCGCGACTACTTGACAGCTAGCAGCCCCCGCGTCAGGGCCCGCGTCACGATAGATGGTGGGTTGAGGCCCTTAGGGACGCACGAAGGTGTCTGGGTCGGGCCCGATACGCCTGTCCTGATCCAGGCCCGCGATCGCCTCCATCTCACGCTCGTCCAACTCGAAGTCGAACACGTCGAGGTTCTCCTCGATGCGCGCCGGCGTGACCGACTTGGGAATCACCACGTTGCCCACCTGCAGCTGCCAGCGGATGACCGCCTGGCCCGGCGTCTTGGCATGGGCCTGCGCGATGCCCGCGATCGTCGGGTCCTCCAGCGCCTGGCCCTGCGCCAGCGGGCTCCACGCCTCGGTGACGATGCCCAGCTCCTCGTGTTCCGAGCGCAGCGCGCGCTGCTGCAGGTAGGGATGCAGCTCGATCTGGTTGACCGCCGGCGTCTCGCCGGTCTGGGCGATCACGCGGCGCAGGTGCTCGGGCTGGAAGTTGGACACCCCGATCGCCTTGACCAGGCCCTCGTCGCGCAGCTCGATGAACGCCTGCCACGTCTCCACGTAGCGGTCGAAGGCCGGTACCGGCCAGTGGATCAGGTACAGGTCGACGTAGTCGAAGCCGAGCCGCTGCAGGCTTGCATGCAGCGCGCGCTTGGCCGCCTGGCGGCCCTGGTCGTCGTTGAAGCACTTGGTCGTCACGAACACCTCGCCGCGGTCCAGGCCGCTCGCGCGAATCGCCTGCGCCACCTGCGCCTCGTTGCCATAGGCCGCCGCCGTGTCGATGTGGCGATAGCCGCACGCCAGGGCACAGGCGACCGCCTGCGCGGTGTCCCGCGGGGGCACCTGAAAGACGCCGAAGCCCAGCTGTGGCATCTGCCCGCCGCCGGGCAGCGCGATGCGGACGACCTGATCGGTGGAAGTGCTCATGATCGTGGGGATGCCCGCTTCTGCTGGTGGGCAAACAGGCGAATGGGCGCACGTCGATGCTTGGCGCTCGGACACCCGGCGCGTAAGCTGCCCCGGCATGCGCCATCTCCGCCTGTGCGCCTGCATCGCGCTGTATGGCTGCTCTGTCGCGCTGCTGCTTGTCAGCCATCTCGGGCACGGCTGGGGCTTCGTCGACCTGGCCGTCTACCGCAAAGGCGGCCAGGCCGCCCTCGACGGCGCGCACCTGTACGCCCTGCGTTTCCCCGGCGCGCTCGCCTTCACCTACCCGCCGATCGCCGCCATGCTGTTCGCCGGCCTGACCCTTGCCAGCCCCGCCACAGACCAGGCGCTGGTGACCGGCGCGAGCCTCGCGCTGCTGCCGGCGATGCTCTACTGCGCGCTGCGCCTGGAGCCCGCCTCCTCGTGGCTGGCCCGGCGCGCGGCACTGGAGCTCGCGCTGGCGGCCAGCGCGGGCGCCGTCTGGTTGGAGCCGGTGTGGACGACGCTGCGCTACGGCCAGATCGACGTGCTGATCGCGACGCTCGTGCTGTATGACCTCAGCCGGCCCGACAGCGCGCGCCACAAGGGAGTGGGCATCGGCCTGGCCAGCGCACTGAAGCTGACGCCCGCGATCTTCGTTGCATACCTGGCGCTGACCGGCCGCCTGCGCGCGGCCGGCGTCGCGCTAGCGGTGTTCTGCGCGACGATCGCCGCGGGATTCGCCGCGCTGCCCGGCGACTCGGGCGAATACTGGGGCGGCGCGTTCCTCCAATCAAACCGCGTCGGGCGGATCGAGAACGCCGCCAACCAGGCGCTGCGCGGCGCCTGGGCGCGACTGCTGCACTCGGTCGACGTGCAGACCGTGTGGCTGGCCAGCGCCGGCGTGATCGCGCTGGCCGGGATGGCGCTGGCCGTCCGCGCCGGTCGACCCACCGACAGGCGCCCGCGCGATGACGTGCGCGGGTTCTCGCTGTGTGCGCTCACCGGCCTGCTCGTGTCGCCGATCTCCTGGTCACACCACTGGACGCTGGCCGTTCCCGCGCTGCTCCTGCTCGCACTTGGCGCCTACCGCCAGGCGTCGATAGTCGCCCTGGCCGCGTCGGGCGCCATCGCGATCGTCGCCGCCTCGCACATGATCTGGTGGGTTCCCATCGACCGACCGCCCCACTCCGAGCTTCACCTGGACGCCCTACAGCTCGTCTATGCCAACGCCTACGTGCTGATCGGGCTCGCCGTGCTGGCGATCGCAGCGTGGCAGACGCTCGGCCGCACCCGCGCACGCACAGCGGACGATCCTTGTGTCGAGAGGCCGCTTGCACGACTTGCGGATCAGAGGATTCCCGCCGAGACCTCCAGCTAGATGAGACATAGACATGTCATTGTCTTGTTGACATTCCTGTGTGGCGCGCTCGGCGGCTGTGGAGGATCGGGCACGCGCCCGGCCACGCAGGCGGCCGCGTCCGTGCCTGCGTACATCGCCGCCGCCAACGCCATCTGCACGCGCCAGCTGGCCCAGCTGAACGGCCTTGCCCGCCCGCACACCCCCGAACAGGCCATCGACTACCTGCCGCACGCGGTCGCGATCCTACACAGCGAGAGCGACAGCCTGGCCGCGCTGCATGTGCCCGCCGGCGGGGCCGGCGTCGTCCATCTCAATGCTGCACTGACCAGCACCCGCGAGCTCGCCGGCACGCTGGCGCGCTTCCTGGGCCGGCTGCGCTCGGGGATGATCGATCTCACCGACTTCGGGACCGTGCAAAGCAAGGGCATCGCGCTGCACGAACAGCTCGACCGGCAATTCCACCTGGCGGGCCTGACACGCTGCGCCAACTAGCGCCAGCCGCCCCTCTGATCGCCACAGACGTTTGCCGGATTTATTGTCACATCTTTCAAGCTAGCCCTGCCGCGGACGACAAACTCGTATGCGCCAGCTCGCGCTCTGTGGACTCGTCGTCTCGCTGCTGCTCGGCGGGATCGCGGTGTTCGAGACCAACGAAAGCGTCAGCACGCGGCGCAACGAACAGGATCGCTCGCTGCAGAGCGCCGTCGCCAGCGAGATCTCGCTCATCTCCGGCGGCGAGCGCCAGACCACGACTGCGCTGTCGCTGATGCTCGTCAACCCCGCCGTGCGCCAGCTGCTGACCGATCGGGCGCTGTCGGCATACGACCGCGCGCAGGACATCGCCGCCACGCGCCTGGCGCTGGCGACGATCCAGCGCTCATCCTTCGTCCCCCTGACGGCGGCCTGCCTGGACGACGGCAGCGGACGCCAGGTCGTGTGCGGGCCGACCGCGAGAGCACCCGTCTTCCCGCTCAGCCTCAGCCGCCAGTTCCTGTCGCTCGCCGGCCACAACCCGCTGGGTGCTGCCAGCGGCGCCTTCCTGTCTCCCGTCAGCGGACAGCTGTCGGTTGCCTTCCTGGCGCCGTTTCGCGTGCACGGCCGCGCGCTCGGCCTCGTGCACCTGGACATCAGCATCGCCAAGACCGAGGGACTGAGCCTGATCGTCAACGACACGCCGGGCGTGGACGTCGTGCTGGGCAGCTACGAACGCGGTCGCGTGCTGCTGTATGGCCCCTCCAGCATGACCACGACCGGCCTCGGCTCGCCCCACATCCTGCCCGTGCAGGGCAGCTGGCTCGGGCAGCGCCCCCAGTCGACCGTCAACGGGGATCGACGCGCGATGGTCGCCGCGCTGGGGCTGACGATCGGCGGGGCGCGCCAGGTCGTCGCGGTGACCGCCACCGACCGCTCCGCCGACCCCGACTTCCTCAACGCCTGGAGTGCGGCGATGCTGTCTGTCCTGGCCGTCGCGCTGCTGACGCTGATCGGCTCGATCGTCGGGCTGGTCGTCTCCAACCGCCGGGTCGTGCGTGAGCTGACAACCGACCCG
Source organism: uncultured Solirubrobacteraceae bacterium (assembly GCA_963734225.1). GTDB lineage: Bacteria > Actinomycetota > Thermoleophilia > Solirubrobacterales > Solirubrobacteraceae > Palsa-744. The sequence continues at coordinate 30,738 of CAVTGI010000017.1, read as the reverse complement.
CTGACCGGGCTGCTCAACCGCCGCGCGCTGATCGACGAGCTGGCGCGGGTGTGCCAGCGCGCCAGCGAGGAGCAGCCTGCGTTCCTGTGGTTTTTCGACCTCAACGGCTTTAAGACCTACAACGACTCCTTCGGGCACGTCGCCGGCGACAGCCTGCTCGAGCGCCTTGGGCGCCGACTGCGCGAGGCCGTCGGCGCGCACGGCGCCGTGTACAGGCTCGGGGGAGACGAGTTCTGCGTGCTCATCTCCACCCGCGTCGCCGACCCGCACGCCCTCTTCCTCCAGGCCCGCGAGGCGCTCAGCGAACGGGGCGGCGCGTTCACCGTCACCGCAGCCGCCGGAGCGGTCGAGATCCCCCGCGAAGCCGGCGACCCGACGCAGGCGCTGCGCCTAGCCGACCAGCACATGTACCGTGAGAAGGCGACCAGCCGCGACGGCGCCGCCGAACTGATCACCTGCGTGCTGCACGCCGCGCTGGCCCAGCGCCATCCCGACCTGGGCGAGCACTCAGACGACGTCGCCGGCGACGTCGAGCTGCTCGCGCGCACGATCGGCCTGGACGAGGAAACCATCGGCCTGATCATCAAGGCCGGCGACCTGCACGACGTCGGCAAGCTCGGTATTCCTGATGAGATCATCACCAGGCCCGGCCCGCTCAGCCAAAGCGAGTGGACGTTCATGAAGCAGCACACCGTCATGGGCGAGCAGATCATCGCCGCGGCCGGCCCGTCGCTGGCGCGGATCGGCCCGCTCGTGCGCGCCAGCCACGAGCGCTGGGACGGCAAGGGCTACCCGGACGGCCTGACCGGTGAGAAGATCCCGCTCGGCGCCCGCATCATCACGATCTGCGACTCCTTTCGCGCGATGCTCGACGAGCGCTCCTACAAGGACGCGATGTCCGTCGAGGATGCCCTGGCGGAGCTGCGTCGCTGCGCCGGCACGCAGTTCGACCCCCACCTGGTCGAGGTGTTCTGCCGGCTGGTCGGCGAGCGTGCCGCGCCCGAGTGGATGCGCAGCTCCAGCGCCGGCTGACGCGCGCAAATTGCGCGCGTCGTAGCTGGTGAAGATTCGGTGACCGGCCTGGTGAAGATCTCGTGACCATGGCCACTCGGGCGGTCCTCAGCTGGTAGAAGGCCCGAGTTCATCGTCGACGATCGGAGATCTCTTGCGCCGCATAAGTGCCTCGCTGCTTGCCGTCCTCGCCTGCATTGGCGCCGGCGCGACAACCCTCCTGTTGGCCTCCAGCGCGAGCGCGGGCACCGGCACGAAGTACACGCCTGAAACTCCGATCGTCGATGAAGTCTCGGGCGGGCCGTGGAACACCTCCCAGGGAGACCCGAGCGCAGGCAGCCCCTACTCCTTCTCCGACCTGCTCCCCGAATTCACGCCCGGGGGCAGCGAAACGACGCTCGGCGGAGTCGACGAGCCCAACGTCGCCGTCTACCCCAGCGCCGAAGAACCGAAAGTGCCGCCCTACCCAAGCGGCGTGGCGGGGACGCCCGGGCCGCTAGACGGCTACTGCTCAAGCCTCGGCGCCAACCCCGAGACCACCCTCCCTGGGACCACCACTCCCGTGCCCCAGCCCGCGGGCCCGCTGCCGATGTCGCCCTACTACTTCCCTGATGTCGTGCGCAACGCCGACGGCTCGCTGACCGGGTACTTCGACTATCGCCCCAAGGACGCCGACGAGGCGATCACCGTCGCCCGCTCGACCGACAACGGCAAGAGCTGGACCAGCGAGGGCGAGGCGCTGGAGCAGAACCCCGGCTACTGCCCCACCGCCGACACCAACGACGACGGCCAAGGCCACCCTTACGTGTCCTCGATCGGGGGCTCAACCAAGCTCTACACGCTGCAGCGTCCCGCGGGCGACTACGAAGGCGTTGGCCTACTCGTCCACAACGTCGAACCGACCGCCGCAGACCCGCTCGCGACGCTGGCGTCGAGTGAATCGGTGGGCATCGACCCGAACACGTTCGCCACGACGGCTGTCGAAGTGCCGACCAGCGGAGCCGGCGCGACCATCCCCGTCTCGACGCTCGGCGAAGCCGGCTCGCCCGAGCACATCGTCGCCGGTCCCTATGAGGACTACAACGCAACCTCGCCGTCGAGCTCGATCGTCACCTGCAAAGGCACCAGCGCGACGCCCACGCCGCAGCTGACCGAATGCACCGTGTCCGGCTCCAGCCCGCTGATCGTCAACGAAAAAGACGACCTCGTGCAGGTGATCGCCACCGCCAACCCCGAAGCATTGGGGACGAAAACGGTCCTACCGGGCGCAACCTACACGGTTCCCAAGGGGCCCAACATACCCAGCGGAGAAGGCGGCCTGGCAGAAATCAGGATCCTCAACGGCAACCCCACCGTCTCGCCGTTCACCACCTTCATCCTTAACGAAAACGCGCCCAACCGCCTCTACATCGACGGTGTAACCGTCTACTGCGCGCAGTCAAACGCCAACCCGACGACGAAGATCGAGAACTGCGCCGCCGACAGCGGCTCGCCCCTGACGGTCCACCAGGGCGACGCGATCACCGCCGACCCGATCGTGGCGCCCAACGCGACGGCCACGACCGGGCTGAAAGCGCCCGACGGCATCGTCGGTACGCTGCCGACGTATCCCGGTGCTCCCTCCGGATCGACGGTCGTCCTGTACACCGAAAAGGAGCTCGCCTACTTCATCGTCGGCACCACCGACGGCACGGCGAGCGGCACCAAATTCACCGCGGGAAGCGCCACCCTTCCGCTAGCGGCGGGAACGTCGCTCACGTACACCCCCTCCGTGCATCCCAGCGAGCCCCTGCCGACGACCGGCTCGTTCAAAATCTATCTCGGCACCACAGCCGAAGCACCGATCCAGCAGGTCACCTGCACGGGCGTCACGCTGGCTACCCAGGCGAGCGTGCCCCCCGGCAGCGAGAACCTGACCGGCTGCACCGGCGGCTCGGGCAAAGTCGCCGAAGGCAACTGGGTCGGCGGCCCGAACGCCGCGATCGTGCCCTTCTCCACCCTCACCAAGATCGGCGAGGGCAAGGACTCGAAATCGAAGGGCCCCGAGAAGCTGTTCAACAACAACGAGGACCTGACGGTGTTGCGGGCTGCGTACACGTTCAACGGCGTCAACTTCACAGACCTGGGGGCGATCAGCGGCTCGACGTCGGGAACCGGCAACGACACGGGCTCCTACAACGACATCTCAAACCCCTTTCAGACGACGAGCCCGTCGGAAACGAGCCCCACCGACCTCGCGCCCGGCGAAGCAGACACGACCGAGCTTCGCTTCGTCGGCTCGCGCGGCACGATCGTCACCAACCCGGACGGCAGCTACGGCATGTTCCTGTCCGGGTCGTGGGCGACCGACGGCGACAGCGACGCGTTCAACCAGATCTTCTACAGCGAATCGACCAACGGCAAGGAATGGTCGGCGCCGAGGGTCGTGCTGAGCACCGAATATGAATTCGCGGCCTCCGCCGCCCAGGACAAGGCGCTGGAAGAAGGCAAAGACGAACAGCTGGGGATCAGCGGCTACTACAGCGGCCGCGCATACGGCCCGGCGGTCGTGCAGAACCCCGACGGGTCACTGACGATGGTCTTCGCCGGCTATCGACTGCCCAAACCGATCGAGCCGGCCGGCACCAAAGTCGGGACCGGCTCCACGCAGTACACGGTCGGCGCAAAGGACCCCGCGCTGTATCGCAACATCCTCACGATGCGCCTGACGTCGGCCACCTCGCCGGGCGTCTCGACCACGACTACGGTGAGCTCGTCCAACGAAGGCACAGGCGTAGTCGGCGCACCGGTCACCTACACGGCAACCGTCGCGCCCGTCGCGCCGGGGACCGGCACGCCGACCGGCACCGTCTCGTTCTCCGACGACTCGGGGCCGATCAGCGGATGCAGCGCACGCCCATTGAGCCTCGAATCCCCCGACGTCGCCACCTGCTCGACCCATCTAGGGCACGCCGGCGCCGACGAAATCACGGCGACCTACTCGGGCGACGCCAACTACACGACATCCTTGGGCACGACCAGCGAGAGCGTCGACGAAGCGCCCGCCATCACATCGGCGCAGAACACGACGTTCACCGAGGGCGACGCAGGCAGCTTCACGGTGACCGCCACCGGCACTCCGGCGCCGACGATCAAAGAGACCGGCACGCTGCCCGAAGGCGTCAAATTCAACGAAGTCACCGACACGCTGTCAGGCACCCCCACCCAGGAAGGCACCTTCGCGATCAAATTCACCGCTGAAAACAGCGTCGGCTTCACCACCCAGAGCTTCACCCTGACAGTGGACGCGCCGCCGGTGATCACCTCGGCGCCTGAAGCGACGTTCAACGATCACGAAGCCGGCACGTTCACCGTGAGCGCCACCGGAACACCCGCTCCCACGATCACCAAGTGGGGCACCCTGCCCGAAGGCGTCAGCTTCGCCGACGGCGTGTTCTCGGGGACGCCCAAGCAGACCGGGAGCTTCCAGGTCACTGTCACCGCCGAAAACGGCGTCGGTGCCCCCAGCACCCAGCGCTTCACGCTGACGGTAGTCGGCCTACACATCACCACCACAACGCTGCCCGAAGCGACGCCGGGCGTGCACTACTCGACGCAGCTGACCGCCGCGGGCGGCCTGCTTCCAGACAGCTGGAAAGTGACCAGCGCAACGCACCTACCGACCGGCTTTACGCTGAGCCCCAAAGGCCTGCTGTCGGGCAAACCGACCGCCAAACAGTACCCCCACGGCGGCGAATTCCAGATCAACGTGACCGTCAGCGACGCCACCAAGAAGATCGCCCAGAAAGCCAGCGCAACGCTCGAGCTGACGATCAAGTAGCTGCGCACCCGGGAGCGCGTGGCCAGCTACCCCACGCGCTCCTCGCCCGCATAAACGTTCACGCGGCCCCGGCGCGCGAAGCCGCACAGCGTCAGGCCGCGCTCGCGCGCAAGGTAGACTGCGAGCGAGGTCGGAGCGCCCACGCCCACGAGTACCGGCGCACCCGCCACGGCGGCCTTCTGCACGAGCTCGAAAGACAGGCGACCGCTGACGCACAGCAGCCTCCCGGATAGAGGCAGCAGTCCCTCCAGCAGCGCCCAGCCGATCACCTTGTCCATCGCGTTGTGGCGCCCTACGTCCTCGCGTATGCACAACAGCTCTCCGCGCTCGTCGAACAGGCCAGTCGCATGCAGGCCCCCGGTGCGCGTAAAGCCGGGCTGCACCAAGTGCTCGGGCAGCGCCGCGAGCAGCGCGCGAGCGACGCGCGGACCTGGCGCGAGCGCGCGGCAGTTCACCACCACCTCCTCGATCGCTCCCTTGCCGCACACGCCGCAAGAGGAAGTCGTGTAGAAGCGCCGCGCGGGCAACTCGCGCACCAGCGGCCCGCGCACCTCGATCGTGTTGGCCGCCAGATCGTCGGTCAGCCCCGCGTGCGTCGGGCCATCGATCAGGCCCTCGCCGTAGAGGAAGCCCAGCGCGAGCTCCTCGTCATTGCCGGGCGTGCGCATGGTCACCGCCACCGGCTCGCCGTCGACGCGGATCTCCAGCGGCTCCTCGACGGCGACCGCGTCGCGCTCGCCGTCGCGTTCGAGCACGGTGACCGCGCCCGACGCGAGCGCCGGAGAGGCGTGCGGACCGGGCGGGCCGGTTGTTTGATCTGCGGACATCTTGGGTCGGCCATCTGAGCCTAGAGCAGCCGACGCTTATGTGTGCGATCACGTAGGATTTCTGCATAGGCAATGCCCAGGCAGACTAAAAACAAGGACATGTCGCTCGGTGAGGCCGCTGGCGCGATCGGCGTGAGCGTCGACACGCTGCGCCGCTGGGCCAACGCCGGCAAGCTGCACACCCATCGCGACGAGCACAACCGCAGGCGCGTGTCCGCCACCGAGGTCGCGCGCCTGTCGCGCACCCCCCAGCGACACCGCACGCGCACGAGCGGCTCGGCGCGCAACCGCATGCCCGGAGTGGTGCGCTCAGTCGAGATCGGCGGCGTGATGGCGCTGGTCGAGCTCGATGCCGGGCCGTTCCAGCTGACGGCGGCGATCACTCGCGACTCCGTGCAGGAGCTCGGGCTCGCCCCGGGCGTGCCCGCGACCGCGATCGTGAAGGCCACCTCGGTGATGGTCGAACGCGACGGAGCGTCCGTGCCCGGGCGCGCGGCATGAAGGCGCGCGCCGCGCATCCAGCCCTCGCGGTGCCGCTGGCGATCGTGGCTGTCGCAACGAGTGGGTGCGGTTCCACCAGCAGCAGCAGCTCGACCGGCGCGACCGCCTCCTCCAGCCACAGCGGCACCGTGGCCGTCATCTACGCGGGCTCGCTGGCCAAGCTGATGGAAGACGACATCGGACCGGCCTTCCAGAAGTCGACCGGCTACTCCTTCGAGGGCTTCGGCGGCGGCTCTGGCGAAGACGCCACGCAGATCAAGGGCAAGGTCCGCCAGGTTGATGTGTTCGTGTCGGCCTCCGCGGAAGCAGACAAGACACTGCAGGGCTCGGCCAACGGCAACTGGGTGTCGTGGTACTCGACCTTCGCAACCACGCCGCTGGTGCTCGGCTATGACCCCAACAGCAAGTTCGGTCAAGAGCTCGCGCACGGCAAGCCCTGGTATGAAGTGGTCGCCCAACCCGGCATCAGAGTCGGGCGCACCGACCCCAAGCTCGACCCCAAGGGCCTACTGACGGTGCAGGCCCTGGAAGAAGCCGCCACGAAGCTGGGCAGGCCGGCGCTGAAAACGGCCGAGCGCTCGTTCCCGGTGTTCCCCGAGACGGATCTGGTGGGACGACTACAGGCGGGGCAGCTCGACGCCGGCTTCTTTTACGCGATCGAGGCCAACGTCGCGCACATCCCCACGGTCAGCCTCGCGCCGATCGCAAAGACCGCCGCCTATACGGTGACCATCCTCAACCACCCTCTCCACCAGGCCGGCGCCGAAGCGTTCGTCCGCTACCTGCTCAGCGCCAGCACCACTTTGACGAGCAGCGGACTCACACCCATCTCGCCGAAGCTCAGCGGTGAAGCCGCTGCGGTGCCCGCGGGCCTGGGCAGCGCAGTGGGCACAGCCGCTCCCTAAAGCAATGCTCGACCGGGCGCGCAGCCCGCTACCCTGGCTCGCCGGCCTGCTCGCCCTCTACCTGCTGGCTCCAATCGTCGCCTTCGTAGTGCGTCTGGGCGGCGGGGTGTCCTCGGCTCCCGGCCTGGGCGCGGCGCTGGCGACTTCGCTGCTGACCGCAACCATCTCGGCCGTGGTGATCGCCACGCTCGGCGTCCCACTGGCCTACCTGCTCGCCCGCGGGCGCGGGCTCGCCGCCCGGCTGGCGCTCGCGCTGGTGGCGCTGCCGCTGGCGCTGCCGCCACTGATGAGCGGCCTGCTGCTGCTCTACGTGGTCGGCCCCTACACGACTGCCGGACGGCTGTTCGGGGGCAACCTGACCGACACCCGCATCGGCATCGTGCTCGCCCAAACGTTCGTGGCGGCGCCCTTTGTGATCGTGGCCGCCCGCGCGGCGTTCGCCGCGGTTGACCCCGCGCTGGAGGACATGGCCCGCGCGCTCGGGCACGGTCGCCTGGTGCGCTTTTGGCGGGTGGCCGTGCCCGCCGCCGCACCGGGCATCGGCGCCGGGCTGGTGCTCGCCTGGCTGCGCTCCTTCGGCGAGTTCGGCGCGACGGTCATCCTCGCCTACCACCCCTACTCGCTGCCGGTCTTCGCCTTTGTGCAGTTCGGCTCCAGCGGCCTGCCGGCCACGATGCTTCCCGTCGCCGTCGCGCTGGCCGTCGCGCTCGTGTTCCTGCTGGCCAGCGGTATGCACGCGCCCAGGCGCCGCGGCCGCAAAGTGGACGCGGCCACGCTCGCCGCCCGGGACGCGCCGGCGAGCGGCGTGGAGCGTTCGCCCGACCCCCTCGACTTCGCCCTGCGCAAGCGCCTGGGCGACTTCTCACTCGACCTGGCCCACCGGGCAAACAGCCCGCGCCTCGCGCTGCTCGGTCCCTCCGGCGCGGGCAAGACGCTGACGCTGCGCCTGCTCGCCGGCCTCACCGCAAGCGAAGGCGGATATGTCAACGCGGGCTCACGCGCGTTGCACCTGCTTGCCTGCGAGCGGCGCGAGATCGGCTACGTTCCCCAACAGTCGGCGCTGCTGCCGCGGCGCACCGTCTGGTATCAGGTGAACTTCGGCAAGCGAGCGCGACCCCAGCTTGCGGCCTGGTGGCTCGATCGCCTGGGCCTGGCCGGCCTGGAGGACCGCTATCCCGAGGAGCTGTCCGGCGGGCAGCAGCGTCGCGTCGCGCTCGCGCGGGCGCTCGCGATCGAGCCGCGCGTGCTGCTGCTCGACGAGCCGTTCACCGGCCTGGACGCCCCCATCCGCGACCGGCTGCGGCGCGACCTGCGCACGCTGCAGCGCGACAGCGATCTGTGCACGGTCATCGTCACGCACGATCCCGAGGAGGCGGCGCTGTTGGCCGAGGAGATCGTTGTCATCGACGGCGGGCGCGCTCTGCAGGCCGGGCCGCGCAGCGAGGTCTTCCGGGCGCCCTGCTCGGCGCAGGTCGCCGCCCTGCTGGGCATCGCCAACGCGCGGCGCGGGCGCGTCGCCGGCCCTGACACGCTGCGCAGCGCCGGGGTCGAGATCCGCGCACCGACACGCGGGCTTGCGCAGGGACGCGAGGTCGTGTGGTGCGTGCGCCCCGAGCGCATCCACGTGCAGCAGACCGACGAGGACGCCGGCGGCTATCAGGCGATCCTGCTCGACGACGTCGATCTGGGCGCCGTGCGCGAGCTGACCGTCGGCCTCGACGGCGCGCTGGAGCTGACCGTGCGCACCGCCGAGACTGTCACGCTGCAGGTGGGTGCGCCGCTGCGCGTGCAGATCGCGCCCAAGGACGTCGCAGTGTGGGCTCAGGGCCCTCAGCCGCCGATGTAGGACATCTCGATCTTTGGACCGCCGCCCTGCGCCGGCGCGGAAGCATGCGAGCGCTGCGCCGAGTAGCGGTCGGCACGAGCGCCCCAGATCTCGCGCAGGGCCTGCTCGATCTGACCATCGTCAGCCCCGGCGCGCAGCAGCGCGCGCAGGTCGTGCCCGCGGCGCGCGAACAGGCAGGTGAACAGCTTGCCGTCGGCCGACAGCCGCGCGCGCGTGCATCCGCCGCAGAACGGCTCGCTGACCGAATGGATCAGCCCGATCTCCCCCGCTCCGTCGCAGTAGCGATAGCGCGAGGCCACCTCGCCCGCCACGGCCGGGACGAGCGGCTCCAGCGGCCAGCGCGCCTGCAGCAAGCGCAGGATCTCCTGCGCCGGCACGACCTCCTCCAGGCGCCAGCCGTTGCTGGCGCCCACGTCCATGTACTCGATCAAGCGCAGCACCACGCCGCTGTGGCGAAAGCGCTCGGCCATGTCGGCCACGCAGTGGTCGTTGACTCCCCGGCGAACCACCATGTTGACCTTCAGGGGGTGCAGGCCAGCGGCGGCGGCCGCGTCGACGCCCGCGAGCACGCGCTGCGCCGACACGGGCGCGTCGCCGATCGCGCGCAGCACGCCATCGTCGAGGGCGTCCAGGCTGACGGTCACGCGCGCGAGCCCCGCCCGCGCCAGCGCCTGTGCCCTGTCGGCCAACAGCAGCCCGTTGGTGGTCATCGCGATCTCATCGATCCCGTCTATCGGCGCTAGCATCCCCACAAGCCGATCGACCTCGCGCCGCAGCAGCGGCTCGCCGCCGGTCAGGCGGATCTTGCGCACGCCCAACCGCGCGAATACGCGCGCTAGGCGGGCGATCTCCTCGAAGTCGAGGATCTCCGCGCGCGCCAGGAAGCGATAGTCCGCCCCGTAGACCTCGCGCGGCATGCAGTAACGACAGCGCAGGTTGCAGCGATCGGTCACCGAGATGCGCAGGTCGCGCAGCGGCCGGTCGAGCGCGTCGAGCACCGTCAGCCCTCCATCCAGCGACGCGCCGTCTGCAGGTTCCCGGGGGCGTTGACGCTAAAGCACAGGCGCCGGGGTTCGCCGAATGCCACGAGCGCCTGCTCGGCGATGATGCAAGGCGCAAGCGTCTGCAGCGCGGTTTGGAGCGAGCATTCGCGGGCGAGCGCGCGTTCGAGCTTGGGTAGGTCCGCCGGGCGGTAGAGCGCCGGAAGCGGCTGCAGACGACCGTCGACCTCGGTCACCGCGGCCTGAGCGGGGCTCGAGCACGCTTCCCCGCCGGCTCGCCCGCGACCCGTCTCGCCGCCGACACGCGCCAGCCATGCGAGCACGGCCGCGCTGACAAACGGCATGTCGCAGCCGACCGCGATCACGGGAGCGCCCGCGTACCGCAGCGCAGCGACGATCCCGCACAGCGGATGGCGGGGACTGTCGGGCTCATAGACGATCCGCTCGCGCAGGGGCGGCAGGCGGCTGGCGCGCTTGGCCACCACGACCACGTCAAGGCCGGCGTCGCGTGCGGCGCCCAGCGGATAGGAGATCAATGGGCGCCCGCACAGGTCGACCGCTGCCTTGGCCGTGCCCATGCGCGTAGCCAGCCCACCGGCGAGTACGGCTACGAGCGCGCACGCCTGCCCTGCGCCCGTATCGATGGTGGATGGCTGTCTCGCTCCGGCCACGGCGTCGTCCATCGCCCCAGTCTGGCATCCGGCGGTCCGCGTGGACGCCCCAGTCCGGTATCCGCAGGTCGCCGTGCATGCCCCGTCCGGCATCCGGCGGTCCGCGTCGATGCCCCGGTCCGGCACTACAGTTGCCGGGCAATGGACGCAAGCGGGCACATCGAGCTGGATGACGCTGTCCGCATGGTGCTCGACGCGCTCTCGACGCTGCCGGGTGAGACGTTCGAGCTCGACTCGGCGCTCGGGCGGGTGCTCGCGCAGGACATCGTGGCCGAACGGCCGCTGCCGCCCTTCGACGGCTCGGCGATGGACGGCTTCGCGGTCAGAGCCGCCGACGTCGCCGGCGCGCGCGACGCCGAGCCGGTAGTCCTGCGCCTGGTCGGCGAGTCGCGCGCCGGGCGCCCCGCGCAGGAGACGCTCGGCGACGGACAGGCGATAGCCATCTCGACTGGGGCGATCATCCCCGCGGGAGCCGACGCGGTCGTGCGCGTCGAGCGCACGCGCCGCGATGACGGCAGGGTGCAGGTGCTCGAGGAGGTGGCACCCGGCGAGCAGGTGCGCCGCGCCGGCGAGGACATGCAGGCGGGCACGACCGTGCTGCAGCGCGGCGCGACACTCGGTCCCGCACAGCTCGGCGTGCTCGCATCGCTTGGACACGCACACGTGCGCTGTGCCAGCGCGCCGCGCGTGTCGCTGCTCGTGACAGGGGACGAGCTGCTCGCGGCCGGCGAGCGGGCGCGCCCGGGCGCCATCAGGGACTCCAATTCCCATTCCGTCGCCGCGCTCGCGCGCTGCGCCGGCGCCGAGGTGCTCGCCAGTGAGGTCGTGGGCGACGACGAGCGCGCCACGCGCGCGGCCATCGCCGCAGCCGCGCACGACGCCGACATGGTGGTCATCTGCGGCGGCATGTCGGTGGGCGCGCATGACCACGTGCGCGCCAGCCTGCGCGCGCTCGGCGCGACCCAGGCGTTCTGGGGCCTTGCGCTGCGGCCGGGACATCCGACGTGGTTTGGGACTTTGAACGGCCGACCCGTGTTCGGGTTGCCGGGCAACCCGGTCTCGGCGATGGTCACGTTCGTGCTGCTCGCCGGTCCCGCGCTGCGCGCGATGCAGGGCGCCCCCCAGGGGCGCGCGCGCTCAACGGCGCGCCTGGACGGCGGCTATGACAAGCCCGCCGGACGTGCGCACGCGCTGCGCTGCCGGCTAAGCGAACGCGACGACGGCCGGCACGCCGCGCCTACGGGCCCGCAGGGCTCGCACGTGCTCAGCTCGATGCTCGCCGCAGACGTTCTCGCGCTGATCCCCAGCCAAACCACGCGCGTGGCGCCCGCAGAGCATGTGGAGATCGAGCCGCTGGCTCCCTGGATGGGCGGCTGGGCGTGAGCGGCGATGACGCAACGCGGCCGGACGCGCGCACCGACGACCGCGGGCATCCAGACGCCGGCCCGATGCTCTTGAGCGTGCGGCTGTTCGCGGCGCTGCGCGAGAGCGCCGGCACCGACACGGTCACGTTGCGCCTGCGCCACGGGGCCACCGTCGCCGACGCGCTGAGCTCGCTCGCGCAACTGGACGGCCTGGAGCAACTGCTGGCGCGCATGCCGGTAGTGATGGCCGTCAACCGCGAATACGCCGACCCACAGACCGAGCTGCACGGCGACGACGAGCTCGCGCTAATCCCGCCGCTCAGCGGCGGCAGCCAGCCGATCGAAACGCCCGTACACGTGCTGGTCAGCGAGCAGCCGCTGTCGCGCGAGCGGGTGCGAGCGGCCGTGTCCGATCCCGGCGCGGGTGCGGTCGTGACGTTCGAGGGCGTTACGCGCGAGGTGGCGCTGCTCGACTACGAGGCGTACGCAGATATGGCACACGAGCGCATCGAGCGGATCGTGCGCGACTGCGCACGCGCCCACGACCTGCGCGCGGCCGCCGCCGAGCACCGCGTGGGCAGCGTGCCGTTGGGCGAGCCGAGCGTGATCGTCTCCGTCTCTGCCGCTCACCGTCCGGCCGCCTTCGCGGCCGCCCGCGAGGCGATCGACCGGATCAAGGCCGAGGCGCCGATCTGGAAGCGCGAGGTGGATGGCGCCGGCGGCGGCAGCGACACAGACGGCGGATGGGTCGCGGGCACACAGCCACCGATCGACGCACCGGCCACAGCAAGCACAGCCGAGCCTGCGAGCCACGGTCGGCTCACGCACGTCGACCGCGACGGCTCCGCGCGGATGGTCGACGTCGGCCCTAAGCCGCCTAGCAAACGTGTCGCGCGGGCGCGAGCGCGGGTGCGCATGTCGCCGCACAGCGCGCTGGCGGTCCAGGCCGGCGACGGCCCCAAGGGAGAGGTCCTGGGGGTCGCCAGAATCGCCGGCATACAGGCCGCCAAGCAGACCGCGCAGCTGATCCCTCTCGCGCATCCCCTACCGCTCACCTACGTGGACGTGGCGGCAAGCGTCGATACCGCGGCGGGCATCGTCGAGCTGACCAGCGAGGCGCGGACGATCGCGAGCACTGGTGTTGAGATGGAGGCGATGACCGCCTGCGCGGTGGCCGCTCTGACGGTCTATGACATGGTCAAGGGACTGGAGCGCGGGATCGAGCTCGAACAGGTGGTGCTGCTGGAGAAGCGCGGCGGGCGCAGCGACTACCGCCGCGACGGAGATTGAGCGGGGTGCGCGCGGCGGTACTCACGATCAGCACCTCCAAGGCCGCCGGCGACGGCGAGGACGAGAGCGGCCCAAGGCTAGAGGCGCTCGCGCGCGAGCTGGGAGCGCGCGCCGTCGAGCGCGACCTGGTGGCAGACGATCGCGGGCTGATCGAACGGCGCCTGCGCCACTGGTGCGACGAGGAGCGCTGTGCGCTGGTGCTGACCAGCGGCGGCACGGGCGTCTCGCCCGACGACGTCACCCCCGAGGCCACGCGCGCGGTGCTCGAGCGCGAGATTCCCGGGATCGCTGAGGCGATGCGCCTCGCCTCCCAACCTCACACGCCCCACTGGATGCTTTCGCGGGCCACCGCGGGCGTGCGCAAAGCCACGCTGATCGTCAACCTGCCCGGCAACCCGCGGGCGATCGCGCAGGTCGGCGAGGCGCTCGCGCCCAGCCTGACGCATGCGCTGGCGCTGATCGCCGGCGCGAGAACCGACCACGGCTCCGCAGACCACGACCGCGCCTGATCGTCGGCGCCGCGGGCACCGCGCTTCGCCGGGGGCGCTGCGGGGTATCGTCACGCCAGTGACACGCCTGCCGTCGCCCTCAAGCTGGCCGGTGCTGCGCCAGCTGCGCGGCCCGGACCGCCTGGGCCGCGGCGCGGCCGCGCAGTCGCCCAGGACGCGTGAGCTTCGCGCGCGCACGGTTGACGCCGATCGCGTGGTCAAGTCCGTATGCCCCTACTGCGCGGTCGGCTGCGCCCAGAACGTGTACGTCAAGGACGGCCGAGCGATCCAGATCGAGGGCAACCCCGACGCGCCGCATAGCCGCGGGCGGCTATGCCCGAAGGGCTCGGCCACGTTGCAACTGACCACCGGCGACGCGCGCGAGCGCCACGTGCTCTATCGCCCGCCCCACGCGAGCGGCTGGCAGCGCCTGGACTTGGAGACGGCGATGGACATGGTTGCCGACAAATTTGTGCAGACGCGCGCGGAGGGCTGGGAGTGGGAGCGCGACGGCAGACGCACGCGGCGCTGCATGAGCATCGCCGCGCTGGGCGGCGCGACGCTCGACAACGAGGAGAACTACCTGATCAAGAAGTTCCTGACGGCGTGCGGCGTGATCCAGATCGAGAACCAGGCGCGCGTGTGCCACTCCTCGACCGTGGTCGGCCTGGGCACGTCCTTCGGCCGCGGCGCGTCCAGCACGCTGCCCGGCGACCTGCAGAACTCCGACCTGATTGTCCTCGAGGGCTCGAACATGGCCGAGGCGCATCCGGTCGCCTTCCAATGGGTGATGGAGGCCAAGGCGCGCGGCGCAACTGTGATCCACGTCGACCCCCACTACAGCCGCACGAGCGCACTTGTCGACATGTTCGTGCCCCTGCGCGCCGGCAGCGACATCGCCTTCCTCGGCGGCGTCATCAACCACGTCTTGAGCACCGAGTCGGACTTCCGCGAGTACGTGCTCGCCTACACCAACGCGCCGACGATCGTCGGCGAGGAATTCGCCGACGTCGGCGACGATGGGCTGTTCTCGGGCTATGACGAGGACAAACGCGGCTATGACCCCTCCAGCTGGCAGTACGAGGACGCGTTCGTCGCCGCCGCAGCGGGGCAGCGCGACCAAGAGGGAAACGTCGAGGCGCTGCCCGACGAGGGCCAGGCGCGCGACGCCGACGCCGCGCGCAGGCAGCCGAAATTGGACATGACCCTGCAGCACCCGCGCTGTGTCTGGCAGATTCTCAAGCGCCACTACGCGTCTTACACGCCCGAGACCGTCGAACGCGTGTGCGGGGTGCCCCAAGACGTCTTCGCCAAGGTCTGTGAGCTGTTCGTGGCGAACTCCGGGCGCGAGCGCACGACCGCGTTTGTGCACGGCGTCGGCTGGACCCAGCACACGATCGGCTCACAGTACATCCGCGCGGCCTCTGTGCTGCAGTTGCTGCTCGGCAACATGGGCCGCCCCGGCGGCGGCGTGATGGCGATGCGCGGGCACGCCTCGATCCAGGGCTCAAGCGACATCCCCACGCTGTTCGACACGCTGCCCGGCTATATCCCGATGCCCCACGCGCACCGCCACACCGACCTCGACTCCTTCGTGCGGGGCACATCCGCGCGCCGCGGCTACTGGGGCAACATGCGCGACTACGCCGTCAGCCTGCTCAAGGCATGGTGGGGAGAGTCGGCAACGGCAGACAACGACTATCGCTTCGACTACCTGCCGCGCCTGACCGCCAGCCACAGCACCTACGACACCGTGATGGAGCAGATCAAGGGCACCGTCAAGGGGTACTTCCTGTTCGGCGAGAACCCCGCCGTCGGGTCGGCCAACTCGCGCATGCAGCGCCTGGGGATGTCCAAGCTCGACTGGCTGGTCGTGCGCGACTTCTCGCTGATCGAGTCAGCGACGTGGTGGAAGGACGGGCCGGAGATCGAGTCGGGCGAGATGCGCACTCAGGACATCGCCACGGAGGTCTTCTTCTTTCCGGCCGCTGCGCACATCGAGAAGGACGGCACGTTCACCAACACCCAGCGCATGGTGCAGTTTCACCACAAGGCCCAGGAGCCCGTCGCCGAGCAGCGCAGCGATCTGTGGTTCGTCTACCACCTCGCCAAGCGCGTTCGCGAGCTCTTGTCAGAGTCGCTCGACGAGTGCGATCGGCCCGTGCTCGAGCTCACCTGGGACTACCCGACCGAGGGCCAGTACCAGGACCCGGATGCCGAAGCGGTGCTCGCGGAGATCAACGGACGTGACGGCGACGGGAAGATGCTGTCCGGCTACGCCGAGCTGAAGGCCGACGGGTCGACGTCGTGCGGCTGCTGGATCTACTGCGGCTGCTACGCCGACGGCGTCAACCAGACCGCCCGGCGCAAGCCCGCGAATGAGCAGAACTGGACGGGCAGCGAGTGGGCGTGGGCGTGGCCGGCCAACCGCCGCATCCTCTACAACCGCGCCTCGGCCGACCCGCAGGGCAGGCCCTGGAGCGAGCGCAAGGCGCTCGTCTGGTGGGATGCGCAGAAGGGCGAATGGACTGGGCACGACACGCCCGATTTCGAGGCCGACAAGCCGCCCGACTACCGCCCACCACCAGATGCGCGCGGGCCCGAAGCGATCTCCGGCGACACGCCGTTCATCATGCAGGCCGATGGTCGCGGCTGGCTGTTCGCGCCCGCGGGCGTCGCCGACGGCCCGCTGCCCACCCACTACGAGCCGCAGGACTCGCCGGTGGCCAACTCGATGTACCCCGCCCGCCAGCGCAACCCGGCTCGGGAAGTGTATGAGCACGAGAACAACCGCTACCACCCCGACCCCGACGAGCCCGGCGGTGACGTATTCCCGTTCGTCGTCACCACCTATCGCCTGACCGAGCACTTCACCGCGGGCGGCATGAGCCGCTGGACGCCCTACCTGGCCGAGCTGCAGCCCGAGTTCTTCTGCGAGGTTTCACCCGAGCTTGCCGCCGAGCGCGGCCTGCAGCACGCGGGCTGGGCGACGCTCGTCAGTGCGCGCGGGGCGATCGAGGCTCGCGTGCTGGTCACCGACCGGATGACGCCGCTGAAAATCGAGGGGCGCACGATCCACCAGATCGGCATTCCCTATCACTGGGGTCCCAACGGGTACGCGAAAGGCGATTCGATGAACGAGCTGTCCTCGATGGCGCTGGACCCCAGCTCACACATCCAGGAGGTCAAGGCGCTCAGCGTCGACATCCGCCCCGGCCGGCGCCCGCGCGGCGCGGCGCGCCAGGAGCTCGTGCGCGAGTACCGCCAGCGCGCCGGCATCACCGCGCAGACGGGAATGAAGCCGTGAGTGACGTCCAGTTGGTGAATGTCCTGCTCGGCAGCGCCGACCCAGCCGCGAGCGCGGGCTACGAGCGCCACCCGCCGCGCATGGGCTTCTTCACCGACACCTCGCTGTGCATCGGCTGCAAGGCGTGCGAGGTCGCCTGCAAGGAGTGGAACCAGGTGCCCGAGGACGGCCTGAACTGGACGGGCATGTCCCACGACAACTCCGGCGGCCTGGGCGCGGACACGTGGCGCCACGTGGCCTTCATCGAGCAGCGCGCGCCAATCGGCGACCACCAGTCCAACTTCCAGCGCGAGGGCGAGAGCTTTCGCTGGCTGATGGCCTCTGACGTGTGCAAGCACTGCACACACGCAGCCTGCCTGGACGTGTGCCCGACCGGCGCGATCTTCCGCACCGAGTTCGGGACCGTGGTCGTACAGCAGGACGTCTGCAACGGCTGTGGCTACTGCGTGCCCGCCTGCCCCTACGGCGTGCTCGACAAGCGCGAGGACGACGGTCGCATCTTCAAGTGCACGCTCTGCTACGACCGCCTCAGCATGGGCCAGGAGCCGGCCTGCGCGAAGGCGTGCCCGACCGACTCGATCCAGTTCGGCGAGCTCGACGAGCTGCACCAGCGCGCTGGCAGGCGCATCGAGCAGCTGCACGGGGCCGGAGTGACGGAGGCCCGGCTCTACGGTGAGGACCCGGGCGACGGCGTCGGCGGAGATGGCGCCTTCTTCCTGCTGCTCGACGAGCCCGAGGTCTACGGGCTGCCGCCCGACCCGATCGTCACCACGCGCGATCTGCCGGCGATGTGGCGCAACGTGGCGGTCGCCGCCAGCGGGCTGCTGGCCGGCGCGGCGGTCGCGTTCGCCGGGAGCAGACGTTGAGCAGCGCAGCGGACGAGCAGATCGGCACACGCGACGGTCAACGCCGCCGGCGTGCGCGCGAGCGCCCCGGCTCCTATTACGGAAGACCGATCATCAAGGCGCCGGTATGGCAGGAGCGCGACATCGCCGGATACCTGTTCGCCGGAGGGTTGGCCGCGGGCAGCTCGGTCGTGGCCGCCGGCGCCGAGCTGACCGGCCGCGCGCACCTGGCGCGCTCGTGCAAGCTGTGCGCGAGCGCCGCCCTTGGGGTCTCGCTTGCGGCGCTCGTCCACGACCTCGGACGCCCGGCGCGTTTCTTGAACATGCTGCGTGTGTTCAAGCCGACCTCACCGATGAACATGGGCTCGTGGCTGCTCGGTATCTACGGGCCGCTCAACGGATTTGCCACGGCGAGCGACGTGCTCGGCCTGGCGCCGCGCGGCGGGCGCGCGGCCACTGCCGGGGCGGCGTTGTTCGGGGCGGGCATCTCCTCCTACACGGCCGCGCTGATCGCCAACACCGCCGTGCCCGCCTGGCACGAGGGCCACCGCGAGCTCCCGTTCCTGTTCGCCGGCTCGGCTGCCGCGGCGGGCGCCGGCTTCGGACTGCTGGCCGCGCCGCTGGCCGAGAGCGAGCCCGCGCGCCGCATGGCGATCGCGGGCGCCGGCGTGGAGCTGCTGTGCGAGCGACTGCTAGAGCGCCGCCTGGGGATGGTCGCCGAGACCCTGCACGAGGGCACGGCCGGCAGGCGTATGCAGGCCGCCAAGGTGTTGACGAGCGGCGGTGCGCTCGGCGCCGCGACGCTCGCGCCGCGCAGCCGTGTCGCCGCTGCGCTCAGCGGCACGGCGCTGCTTGCGGGCTCTGCTCTCACGCGTTTTGGCATCTTCGCCGCCGGAATGGCCTCGGCCCAAGACCCCAGGTACACGGTCGAGCCCCAGCGCCAGCGCATGCGCGAACGCGAGCTCGGGTAGTCCATCGTCACACCGAACGACGCGAGCCGGCCGAGCCAGTGAAGCTCGCGCCGGCTGGCGGCTTCGCTGCTGCGGTGGCGTCCCGTGGGCGCCACCGCGCAGGAAGATGTGACCGACTGACTGCTATTCGAGCAGCTTCAGCGTCGCGTCGGGTAGGTGGTTGGCCTGCGCCAGGATCGACACGCCGGCCTGCTGGAGAACCTGGTCCTTGGTGAAGTTGGTCATTTCAGTGGCCATGTTCACGTCGGTGATAGCGCTCACAGCCGAAGTCAGGTTCTGGCTGTAAACTTCCAGGTTCGACTGGGTGAACTGGATACGGTTCTGCACCGAGCCGAATTCACCGGCAAGCGTCGACACTTTGGCGATCGCTTCGTCGATTTCTTTCAGCGGTTCTTTACCGCCGGCGAGGACGCCTTTGATTTTTTCGATTTCTTTGTAGAGTTCGACGGTTTTGATGCCGATCGTTTCTTTGTCGTTGGCGCCCACCTGGAACTTGATTTCTTCGGCTCCTTTGAGCAGGTTCACGCCGTTGAACTGAGTCGTTTCACCGACACGCTTGATCTCTTCGACCAGCTGTTCGCTCTCCGCGGAGATCGCTTCCTGGTCTTCTTTGGAGGTCGTGCCGTTGGCGTACTCCACACCGAGCTCGCGAACACGCTGAAGCATCGTGTTGATGTTGTTCAACGCACCCTGCGCCGTCTGCGCAAGCGCCACAGCGTCCTGGATGTTCTGGCCCGCCTGGTTGAGCCCGTTGACCTGGCTCTGCAGGCTCTGGCTGATGGCATAGCCGGCGACGTCGTCGGCAGCCGTGTTGACGCGAAGACCCGAGGACAGACGCTGCATCGTGTCCGACAGCATGTTCTCGGTGGTGTTCAGGTTCCTCGAGGCGTTCATCGCCTCCAGGTTGGTGTTGATCGTCAGGGACATGTTTTCATCTCCTTTGAGGTCCCGAGCCGACTCCATGTCGACTCCCGGCCCCTATCGTCAACACTGCCGCAAACTTGAGCCAGATTTTGTTTCGCTAGACGGGTTCGCGAAGGTTGGCGGACGGGCGCGATCCACGCGACGCTGGCTCAGATCCGGCGCAACCGCCGCCGGATCTGAGCCCGCCATGCATCTGTCAGCCGAGCGCCTACGCGCCGGTCGGCGCTGGAGTGGCGCCGTGACCGCTGCGACGTCCGCTGGGGGCCAGGATCTTCAGCGCCGTATCCGGGTTGCGCAGCGCACCGCCGATGGCCAGGATGGCGAAGCCGAACCCGCTGAGCAGCAGCGCGATGCCGACCACAATCCCGAACATCCCGACCTGGGTGGCCATGTAGCTGGTGTTCAGGGCGGTCGACAGCGCGGTCTCCTCGATCCACACGTTGCGGGCGGGGTTTTCCTCGGGCTTGCCATTTGCGCCCTTCAGCGCCTTGGCTTCTTCGTTGGTGCCTTCGCCGTTGGCGCTCGCATAGCGCGGCATCTGTGAGTAGACCTTGCCGCCGGTAGCCTCCAGCGCGTGGATTTTCATGTACTGCGCGAAACAGCGCGCGGTCGAACCGCTTTCCACCTTCTGGTTGGCCGCCGAGCATGTAGGAATCGTCAGGGTGGCCGTGTCCAGGCCCGCCTTGGCCGCCTCGGCCTTGATGGCCGTCGGGGTCATATCGGGGGTGCCGGTGATCTTCTGTTCGGCCAGGCTGTTGCGGACGGTGCTCTGACCACTGGCGCCCAACACGATCGCTGCCACGCCGAACGCGACCAGCACGACGGCGGCCACGAGGCCGCCTATCTCAAAAACTGTTCTCCTCATGGCTCCTCCTTGACGGGAATGGACGTTGGTGTCAGTCTCCGCCGAGCCGACGCCCACGCCATCGTGGAAGTCGTGTGAACCCTCTCGGGGGTTACCCGCAGCAAAGCCGCGGCAACGCCACCGCCTCAGGACCGCACGCCACTAGCCTGGGCGAGCGGGCGCAGCTCCTCGGTGTGAGAGACACTGTGGCGGACCAGCACGCCATCGTCTTGCACCGCGTATGCGCCCATGCGTAGCAGCGGCGGCGAGTACACGTGCAGGGTCACAGCCGGATCTGATTCGGCGTGGCGCACACGATGGATGTCCGCTGGGCAGAAGTGAAAGCTCTCGCCCGCGCGCAGCACGCGAGCGCGTGGCGGCCCAGCGAGCGTCAGGCGCTCCTCCAGGACCGCCCCGCTGACGACCGATACCGCGCCCGCGGAGACGTCATGGTCGTGAAAGCCCGTGTCCTGGTCGTCCATCCAGCAGATCAGCCACGCGCTCAGGTGATCGTCGCCGAGCAGCTGCTCGTACACGCGCTGGCTGGCGTCGTGCTTGACGAGGTCGATCCACAGCTCGGGGCGCTCGGCCAGCTCGACCACGAACGCCTGCAGCTCGCTCGCCGACAGGTCGCGCCCACGCGGGCGCGCGATAGCATCGGCGCCCGCAACCGACGGCAGCGAACGCAGGTTGGTCGCGCGCATCACTCAGACCGCCAAGGTGGTGGTGGCCCGGGCGAGGGCACGGTCGGTCGCGTGGCCTGTCGCATGCCAGTCCAGCTCGCCCGGCATACCCAGCTCGCCCGGCTCCACCACCGGGCGGTCAGATCCGTACAGCAGCTGCTCGGCGCCGACCGCACGGTCCATCATGCTCACGGCGCTCGGCCCATAGGATGAGGTCTCGAAGAAGACCAGCGGATCGGAGCCCCCGGTCACGGTCGCGCCGCGCGAGCGCAGCCGCTCGGCGTGCAGCGGCGCGAGGCCGGCGAGCATCGCGAAGATCACGCGCAGTTCCGGGTGGCGCGCCCGTCCGGCCGCCTGGAAGGCCAGCCACGCGGCCTGCTGGTCGGCCAGGTAGCGCGTCAGCGCGGGCCACCACAGCGGGTCTTGCAACGAGATCTGCGCCGGGTAGCAGGCCATGCGCAGGCTCGCGCCCACGCCGAGGCCGGGACCGGGATGGACGAAAAGCGGCGCGCCGCTTGCTTCCAGGCGCGCGAGCACGGCGCGCAGGCTCGCGATCGCGTACACGCTCGAAAGCGCGCCCGCGGGAAGCGAAAGCCCGACGCAGCCGCGGGCGAGCACCTCATCGACGTCGTCGGGGTCTGCACGGTCGAGCGCGATCGCTCCCCACACGCCAAACGGACCGTCCAGCGACAGAGCTCCCTCGTGGTAGGCATCGATCAGCGCCAGCGCGTGCCTGCGCTGGAGTCCCTCGATGCCGAGCGGACTGGACAGGCACAGCAGCACCCTGTCGATGCCATCCAGGGCAGCGAGCTGTGTGCGGGCATCCGGCGATTCGCCCGCCAGGTCGATCACGTAGGGGCGCTCGCCAGCTAGATAGAGGACGGTCAGGCCGTTCTCGCGGCGGACGAACGGAAGCTCGCGACGGGTAGCCAGCGCGGCCACGAGCGGCTCGGTCCACAGATGCTGATGTACGTCGGTCCTCATACGTATTCCTCAGTTTGTCACTTAGATTTATGTAGAATAGCACATCTGCCCCTTCCGTCCACAGCCGGCGCACGAGCGGCGGCGGAGTGGGTAACGTGAGTGCAAAATGAGCGCAGGTTGGTGGCATCGGCTTGTGAAGGTCCGATCGCACGAATCGGTGCCGGTGCCATGAGCGCAGCGGGCGCTGTGTTGTTGCTGGCCAACAGAGGCGGCCACGCCCCGGCGCCCGGGTATGAAACGGTCGTGATCATGGCCCTGATCACGGCGATGACCGCCGTGTCAGCGCTGATCGCGATCCACCTGCGCAGGCGCCATCGCCGGCCCAAGCCGGTGGCCGACCAGTGGCAGGCGCTGGCGGTGATGGGCGAGCTGTGCCCACATGGCTGGCAGGCCCAGATCACGTTGTATGGGTGGGGCGCGCCGGTGCCCGCCGACGCCCCCCAGTCACGTACGCCGCTGGTGGAGCTGGAGTGGAAGCAGTTCGACGAGGAGCCCGGCCGGGTCGTGGTCGCGCGGCGGGTGTGGTCGCCGACGATTGGCCAGGCGCTGGCGTTGATGGTCGAGGACCGCCGCACCGACATGGCCCTGGAAGAGATCGAGCAGGCGGCCAGCGAGGACGACGACGTGTGGTGGGGCGACTGAAGGGGCGGCTAGGAACCGCCCGAGATTACCGGCGTTTGCGCTTCAGACTGGGCGCCGCTCTGTTCACTCGGGGTGGATTGCTGACCTGGTTCTTGTTCTTCGCCGGATTGCGGCGCCTGCGCGGGTGGCGTCAGGGTGCTCGACGAGCCTTCGCCGGACCGCTCTGCCAGGGTCGCGGTTTCACCGACGCCAAGTTCACTTGTCGCCTGCGATCGCACACCGTTGATCGTCTTGCCTGGCACGGCGTTTGCGGCCACAGCAGCAAGCGCTCCTGTGAGCGTTACGCTGCCGGCCACGATCCAGCGTTTGACCAGAGCGAGCCTGCGCAGACCCGCCGCCCTCAGCTGGAATGCATCTGTCGGAGCCATGCCACAGATACTTGCGCTGAGAGCAAAACCCCAGCTAAGGCCAGGGTGAGACAGCTCTCACGCAAGTTTGAATCCCTGGAAATGGCAGTAGCCTGGCTCTCCCATGAGGTCGAAGAGTCCCTCAGTTGCGACGCGACCCGGGGCCGGCTCCCGGTCGATCACAAGGTGCGCCATGGCGCTCCTGGCAGGCGCCGTCCTGTCGCTTGTCGCCTGCGGCTCCTCCACACTGTCGACCCGGACGAACACGCAGACGTTGGCGTCCTCGACGACGCTTTCCCCGCGCCAGACGCCTGGGCGCTCGGCATCGTCTTCAGCGGCCGCCACTGCCGCGCGCACAGCGGCGCAGCCGGCGCCGTCTCGCCACCCCAGCCGCCTGAAACTGGCTGTCGCAAGGGCCAAGCAGGTCTACAACGACGAGACGCGCGGGCCGAAGCTCAACCGCGAGCTCTCACGCATCGCGCGCGATGGCATTTTGCTGGGGGCCCTGAGCAGGGGCGACATCGCAGGCGCCCAGGCCGCGGCCGACGCCCAGCTGCACATCCCGCTGAACCACACCGCGCACGTGACGCGCATCGGCGTGGATCGCGGCTCGCATGTGCTGGTCAACGCGACAATCAACGCCGACGGGGTGTTCGTGGTGGCACCCGCCGATCGTGCTGTCAGCCTGCACGGCCACGCGTTGGGCACGCTGCTTGTGTCGATCCAGGACGTGACGGGCTTCGTGAAGCTCGTGCACCACCTCACGGGCGCCGACGTCCTTGTGCGCGGTGCGAGCGGCCGCGTGCGCACGACCCTGGGTGCGGCAATCGGGGCGCGCCTGCCCGCATCCGGCTCGGTGACGATCGCCGGCAGCAGGTATTTCGTGCGCTCGTTTGACGAGATCGGCTGGGGCAACGAACGGTCGGCTCATGAAGCGCTGCGGGTGTGGGTGCTGGAGCGGGCCTGATCAAGGAGTTCGGCTTCGCGCTCGCCGTGGCCGTGTTCCTCGACGCGCTCGTCGTGCGCTGCATGCTGCTGCCGGCGGTGCTCCGCTGCTCGGCCCGGTCATGTGGCGCCTGCCGCACCGCGCAGCTTCCTGCTGCCCGCCCACGGCCCTCACCGGCAGCTGAATCTGTTCCTACCCGACGCCTGGTCGCAGCCGCTTCCGATCCATTGCTGGGCGATCGAGCACGACGGACTGCTGCGACTCGTTGATACTGGCGAGACCGCCGCGGTGCGAAACGTTCCGTTTGCACACTTTGAGTTGACGCCCGAGCAGGAGCTCCCAAACTGCAGGCGCTACGCGCCGACGCGATCGCACCGGACCCCAAGGTGCACGTTGCGACGCTGAAAACGATCCTGGCTCACTGCGCGCAACACCCGACGATCTATTTGCCGTCGCATGATCCCGAGTCAGCGCAGCGACTGGCGGGCGCGATCGTGTCAGCTGGGGCAGTGGTCGATCGCACAGAATCTCACACAGATCTGCCACCGCCGCAACCCGACCCCGCGCTCCACTGATGGCCACCCCAAGCGCGATGCCGCCAATGCCTTCATCTTGATGACCGACCGCTACCAGCCGTTCCAGCTGCGGCCCTGAGCGGTCCTCTGATCGCCAGCGAGATCGGCATCATTGTGCCGGAATGATCGAGCCCCACTCCCACGCCGCCGAGGACCGGTCGCCGGCCACGCTCGTCCAGCTCAGCGATCTCCATCTGCGCCCCGGTGCGGAGGGGAAGGGACCGGCTGGGCGCTTGGCGCATGCGGTGCGCCAGGTGGCCGCGCTGGCGCCGCGGCCTCACGCCGTGCTCCTGAGCGGCGATCTCGTAGACACGCCGTCGAGCGCCGCCTATGAGTTGGCACACGAGCTGCTCGCGCCCCTGGCGGCTCCCCTGCACGCGATCCCCGGCAACCATGACGATCGAGACATGCTGCGCGCCCGCTTCGGGCCCGGCCCGGCGCCCGCCGGCGCCGCGGTGTGCTTCGCGGTGAACTGCGGGCCGCTGCGCCTGGTGGGCTGTGACACCACGCGCCCGGGTTATGAAGCCGGCGCGCTGGGCGAGGAGCAGATGGGCTGGCTGGACGAGACGCTCGGCCGGCAACCCGACACGCCCACGCTGCTCGCGCTGCATCATCCTCCGGTGCTCACAGGCGTGCGCTCGATGGACGCGATCGCGCTGGCTGGCGAGGACCGGGCTGCGCTGGAGGCGCTGCTGGGCGGCCACCCACAGGTGCGTGCGATCACCTGCGGACACGTGCACACCACGATGACCACCGCCTTCGCCGGGCGCCCGCTGCTCATCTGCCCGAGCACGAACTCAGTCCTGCGTCTGGACCTGCGCGCGCGCGACGACCTGCCCTTCGCGGTGAGCGATCATCCGCCCGGCTTTGCGGTGCACGCACTTGTGGACGGCCGTCTGGTCTCCCATGTTCAGCCGCTGGAGCGACTTCACGAAGCGTGATCGTCGGTCGGCACGGTAGATGCGCTGCTGACCTACAGCACGAACGGGATGATCGCGTGCACGCGCGCCTTGTACTGCGGGTAGGCGTCGGGAAAGTGCGTGCTCATGATCTGCTCCTCTTGCCAGGCCTTCCACCACAGGCCGACGCACAGCGAGATGAACACGGCAAAGCCGACGGCCCGCCCGTAGTTGATCGCAGTGCCCAGCGCCATGACGATCAGGCCGGTGTAGATCGGGTGTCGCGCCAGCGCGTACGGGCCAGACTCGATCAGCTCATGATCCTGCTTGAACGTGACCTCCGCGCTCCAGTTGCGCCCCAGCGTGATCCGCGCCCAAACAGTGAAGGCGGCTCCTGCGAGCACGATGCAGTCGCTGACAACTCCCAATGCGAGCCTCGTGTGCCAAAGCTGTGACTGTGAGGACACGTGCAGGAGCCGCCCGGCGACAACGCAGCCGACGAAAGCGATGAGCGCCACCACGCGATAGCCAATGAATCCTCTTCGCTCGATCGTGCGCTTGGTGGTGAAGGCCATGACCAGCCAGTAGGCCAGCCAAGCGACCCAGCAGCACTCGATGAATATCCATGTCGCGGTCATCTCTTCGGGTTCCCGGTGCGCTCAGGGTGGCGGCTGTTTGCAGACACGCTCTCCTCCTACGGCAGCGAGCTGGGCGGCGCGAGCCAGACAGACTCGAACCCCATGATCTCAGCGAGCGTGTCGTAGTCGCGGTCGTAGTGGAGCACGGCTGCTCCGGTCTCTTGCGCGGCGGCGGCGATCAGGTAGTCGACCACCGGTATCCGCTGAGCACCGGCGGAGCGATGGGCGAGCGTGCGCATGGCGTCCTGCGCGGCGCGAGCGGTGGTGGCTGTGAGCGGGGCGGTGCGCACAGCAGTCAGCCTTTCGGCGAGAACGTCGAAGTCCGCGCCACTGCGAGCACTGAGCAGGATCTCTAGCCGCGCAGCGGGCGAGACGCGCAGACGACCTGCAAGCAGCGCCTGCACCCAGCTGTCGCGGACGGCCGCATGGTGTGCGCGCGACCAAGCGGAGGTATCGACGAACAGCGGCAGCTCGCCCCAGGCGGCCCGGCTATCGGATGGGCCAGGCACGGAGCTTGCCGTCGCGCAGCAGATCCCAGTCGATGCCCGCAGTCTCTGGCTTCATGAAACTCTCGGCAAGCCCTTCGAGCAGCATCGTGCGCTGCTCTTCGGTCGGTGGTTCATCGGCGATGTGGCGAGCTCCGGCGATCGCCAGTTCGCGCACCTGTCGCGAGCGCGAGAGTCCGGCAGGCAGGTGCGGCGCGGCCGCGCGCAGGGCGCGTGCGAGCTCTGGATCCTCGGTGACCTGAATGCGGGGATGGGATGTGGCCACCAGGCCAGTGTACCACCGGTGTATCGCGCCGAGGGTGACGTGCCCTATTTCTGCGGGCGGCCGCGCACCCTTCGAGCCTGTTCAGGGCTAGCAGGTAATGGTCGATATATGGTGCAGTACGAGCTATAATCGACCACATATGGAGCACAAAATCCAACCTAGAGCAATTCCTGCGCCGGTTCGCCGCGCCCAGCGCAGCTTGGCAGAGAGCATCACCACGTGGCGGAAGCTGCGAGGCCTTACGCAGGCTCAACTGGCCGAGCGCGCCGACGTTTCGCGAGGAGTAGTACGGCGCATCGAGGCAGGCGGTGGCAGCATCAGCGTGAGCGTCGAGAACCTGCTGCGGGTCTTGAGGGCACTCGGCATCCAGCAGCTTCTGACCGACGCGTTGGACCCGCTCGCCAGCGACATCGGCCGTATGCGTGCAGACCAGGAGCTTCCTCGTCGCGTGCGACCCAGGAGGCTGACGGGGGATGGTTGAGCAGCCAATCGAGGTGGACGTGCAGATCGCCGGGAATGACGTCCCCGCCGGACGGCTCTGGACGCACCGGCACGGACAGAGCGAATCGGCCACCTTCAGCTATCGCGAGGACTATCTGCAACGAGCCGACGCCTACGAGCTCGATCCCGCCCTGCTGCTGCAAGCGGGTCAGCATCAGACAGCCGTGGGCCAGCCACTGTTCGGCGCGATGTCCGATTGCGCGCCCGATGGATGGGGCCGGCGGCTCGTCAGACGTGCGGAGGCGCAGTGCGCGCGCGACGTGGGCACACGGCAGCGCGGGCTCGCCGAGGTCGACTTCCTGCTCGGCGCCCGTGACGACCTTCGCCAGGGGGCACTGCGCTTCCGCGGCCACCAGGGCGAGCAGTACCTGGCCGCTGACCACGAGGGCGTGCCGCATCTGATCGGGCTTGCACGTCTGCTGAACGCAGCCGAAGAGCTCGAACGTGACGAACCAACCAGTGAGGATCTGCGACTGCTCCTTCACGGCGGCAGCTCTCTCGGCGGTGCGCGCCCCAAGGCGCACGTGCTCGACACTGAGGGCCGCCTGGCGATCGCCAAGTTCCCATCCCCCCAGACCGACGAGTGGGACGTGATCCGCTGGGAGGCTGTCGCGCTCACGCTCGCAGCGAATGCCGGAATCACCGTTCCCGAGCACGAGCTGCACGTCGTCGATAACCGGCCGGTGCTGGTAGTGCGCCGGTTCGACCGCGACGCGACCGGTCGCATCGGCTATCTGAGCGCAATGTCGATGCTGCAGGCCAAAGATGGAGAGCAGGCGAGCTATCTGGAAATCGCACAGGCGCTCGAAGAGCGCTCGTCCCATGCCGGGGTGGACTTGCTTGAGCTGTGGCGGCGGATCGTATTCACGATCCTGATCTCCAACACCGACGATCACCTTCGCAACCATGGCTTTCTACGCACGAGCACCGCGGGCTGGTCGCTGTCGCCGGCGTTCGACTTGAACCCTGACCCCGAAGGCGAAGCCAAGCAGCTGGCGACTGCCATCGATGAGAACAACGCCGACGCAAGTCTCACGACAGCCCTAGAGGTTGCCGAGCTATTCAGAGCCTCCGAGACGCAAGCCGCCACAATCGTTGGCGAGGTATCGGCTGCAACCGAGCGCTGGCGCAACGTCGCACAGGCGACGGGCCTCGGCACTCGGGAGATCGAGCGGCTCGAGTCGGCGTTCGTGCATGAGCAGCGCGCCGCTGCTCGCGAGCTGGTCAACGCGTCACGCTGACAGTCGGAACCGCTCTCGGCGCGAGGGCCCGCCCGCGCCGTTATGGGCCCGGCAGGACTCGAACCTGCGACCTACCGATTATGAGTCAGCGGTTTAGGCTCTGCTTGGCCCACTTTCGGCGGTATTAGCCCCACTTTCCGGCCCTTACGGCGCCCTCGCTGCGCCCTCTAGGGAACGGCTGGGGAACGATGTCGCCAGCACCTCCTACGCAATTCGTTGGCCGGTTCGAGCGCTAGGGGGTCATAAGCAGCATGAGCAGAAACAGCAGCCCCACGGGGCATCTCCAGGTCACGCAGGAAGGCAGCAACGGACAGCGTGTCTACCGCGCCCTGTGGCGCGATGCAGACGGCGTGCGCGGGGCCAAGAGCCTTGGCCCCGCGCATGTGCGCGACTCCGGACGCCGCACACCACGCGGCGCGACCATCTGGCGGGCCGGCGACGGCCCCCGCCCTACTCCCGAGCACCTGACGCCGAAAGACGCCCAGGAGCAGCTCGACGCGATCCTGAGCGAGCTGGCCGGCGACATCGAGGAGCGCGACGAAGCCAGCCAGCTCCACACGCTTTTCGATGCGACCCAGGGCTGGGTCGCCGAGCGCCACCGAGACAAAGACCTGAAGCGCACCACGCTCACCGGCTACGAGGTCATGTTCGAGCGTCTATATCGAGACCTCGGCGCAGAGACGCCACTTCAAGACTTCCTCGACGGACGCCTGCGCGGCTACTTCGACGACTTCCCGTCCTACAAGGTCATCAGCGAGAAGACCGCCACGTGGGCGCGCGCCGAAGGCAAGAACGTTGAGCTGGTCGAGGTCGAACGCTGGACCGCTCAGCCGCAGGACAGTCTGCCCGTCGAGGTCGCCACCAAGGACGAGGCAGTTCGCATCGCCGACGAGCTGCCAGGAACCTGGCACCACCTGCGCCGCGGCGCCTACCGCGTCGTCCCGCTCAACGCGCAGCGCGCCAAGTCGGTCACCTACGCCAAAGCGCAGGAACTCGAAGCCGACGGTTGGATCGTGGCTCGCCGCAAGAAACGCCTGTGGATGCTCGTCGCGCCAGCGGCGGCGCAAACCCGCAACGAGTACCGAGACATCTTCTCAGCGTGCCTCAACTACGCCGTGCGCCAGCGCTGGATACCCGCGAACCCGCTCGTCGAGGTCAAGCGACGAAGCAAGCGCGAGCAGCGCGAGCGCGTGCTCCGCCGCGACGACTTCTACGACCCCAGCGAGATCGACCGCCTGCTCAAACACGCTCCACGTGTCTTCGAGGAAGCGTTCTGGCTGTGCGGCGCCCACGCCGGACTTCGCCTCTCCGGCGAGGCCCTGGGTCTACGGTGGGGCGCCGTCGACTTCAACGCCCTCGTCCTGCGCCCCTACGACAACTGGGTGCTCAACCAGCTCGACACTCCCAAGACCTCCGACTGCGAGGCGATTCCCATGACCCCGCGCCTCGCCCGCGCCCTGCTCAAGCTCAAGCAGCGGGGCTACGCCACCAGCGATGAGGACTTCGTGTTCGTCAGCGAGCTGGAGCCCGGCCGGCCGGTTCGGGACAAGCCCCTTCGAGCCGCCTTCAAGCTCGCGTGCCAGGAGGCGGGACTGAAGCCGATCAAGATGTACAACCTGCGCCACTCCTTCGGCACAAGCCTCGCCGCGAAGGGCGTCGACGTGCGAACGATCCAAGGGCTCATGCGCCACGCACGCCTGAACACGACCGAACAGTACATGGCATACGCGCCGAGACCTGAGCTTGCGAACCAGATCACGCGAGCACTCGACCCCGAGAGTCTGCCCGAGAACGTCACGCCGATCCGCCCCGCGTCGACCGCCTCGTTCCTCGAGCGCCTCGAGGAGGAGATACCCGCCAAGTGGCTGCACGAGGTCGAACGCATCTTCGCCGAAG
>CAVTGI010000016.1:0-770980 GCA_963734225.1 uncultured Solirubrobacteraceae bacterium | reverse complement strand
ATAAGGGTCGTTATGCGCAGCTGCGCATAACGACCCCTGCGGCACGCCCTGCTCGTTTGCGACCAGCACTCCGTCCGGCATCACGATCTTGGCCTTCAGCAACCCTCCGACGAGCACGAGCAGCCGCCGATCCCCGACTCGCTGCGCGAGCCGAGACATCAACCGCTGATGGCAGACCCGATCGAAGAACTTCTCCAGATCGATGTCCACCACCCACTCGTACCCATCGGCTAGATGCTGCTTGGCCTCTTCGATCGCCGTGTGGCAGCCACGACCCGGCCTGAACCCGTGGCTCGACGGATGGAACGTCGGCTCAAAGACAGGCTCCAGCACCTGCCTCACAGCCTCACAAACCACCCTGTCGATCACGTTCGGCACGGTGGCTTCATATTGCACCTCACGCAGCAATAGCTTGGGTTGTGGTCGGGATGTGAACGGAGTTGGTGATGCGTTCGCGGCAGGCTTGCTCGATGTCGGGTGTGAAGGGGATGCAGAGCCGGCCCGCGGGTCCACGGCGCGCGGTGAGCTGGCCGTGGCTGATCCAGTAGTAGATGGTGCCGTCTGAGACGCCGAGACGCTCGGCGGCTTGGCGGACGGTGAGCTCACCTGGCGCGAGGAGCAGCCGCTGCGGGGAGGGAACGTGGTGGGCGTAACGGACCCAGCGCACCGCGCGCTCGTCGAAGGGCAGGCCGGTGCCGGTGCGCAGCCCGGCGGCGTTCAGCTCGCTGACGAGCTGCTGGGCGGTGTGGGTCGGGCCCAGGCGCGTGATCAGCTCGACCGCCGCGTGGGGTGTGCGCCGCTGCTCACCTGCCGTTTCGGGTCGCTGGAGCGGGTGCTGCTCGGCGGCGCCTGAGCGCCAGTGGATGCCGACGCGCAGCTCGCGTCCGTCAGGCTGGGAGGTCAGGGTGATATCGCTGATCAGCGAGCGCAGTAGACGCTTGCGGTCTCGGTCGCTGGTCGTCTCGGCGGCCCACAATCCGGGCACGTTCGCTGCGAGCGCCTCGATCTCCTCACGTGAGGGCCCGGGGGCGGGCGCAGCCTTCTCGGCGAGCTCTGCCTCGGCTTCGGCGAGCTCGTGCAGCTTGGCCTCCCAGCGCGTCTC
This sequence comes from uncultured Solirubrobacteraceae bacterium, assembly GCA_963734225.1. Taxonomy (GTDB): domain Bacteria; phylum Actinomycetota; class Thermoleophilia; order Solirubrobacterales; family Solirubrobacteraceae; genus Palsa-744. The sequence goes on along the minus strand of CAVTGI010000016.1, from coordinate 769,878 downwards.
GAGGCTGCGCGCGACCAGCCGGTTCTCGGGCTCGCACTGGTGAAACGCGCGCTCGGCACGCGCGGCCTCATACCGCGCGCGTTCGACGCGCAGCTCCAGCGCCCGGCTTGAGCGCGCCCGGCGGTCGGCTACCTCGTCGGCGGCGGTGAGTGCCAGCGCGATCTCCTGTGGCTGGAGCGCCGCAAGCAGCCGCTGTGCGACGAGCTCGTCCACGACGACTGCCATGACCGAGCGACACCCAGGCGTCTGAACGTGATCGGCGCGCGAGCGCGCGCATTCATAGCTCGGGCTCTGCGCGGTCCGATAGCTCGTCGACATCGGCCGCCCGCAGCCACCGCAGCGCACGATCCCCTGACACAGCGCCCGACCCTCGCGCGGCGGGCGCTGACCACGGCGAGTGTTGTTCGCGGCCAAGCGCTGCTCGTTAGTCAAATACTCCTTCCAGGTGATGTAGCCGGGGTGATGATCCTGGATCACGACCGGCCATTCCCCGCGCGGCAGCTGCACCGTCTTGGTCGTGATCGTGCCGTCCGGTGCGACGACGCGCCGCGAGCGGAAGCGCCCGAACACATAAGCGCCCGAGTAGGCCGGGTTGCACAGCACGCCGATCGCGCGCGAGTGCGTCAAGCGACCCCAGCGCAGCTCGCCCGCCCACGCGCCGCCATAAGCGCGCTTGGGGAACCGCCGCTCGCCAAACGCGCGGACCACACCATAGGCAGAGCCGGTGGCAGCGAACGCAGCGAACACGTCGCCCACCGCCGAGCGCACCTCCTCATCAAGGTCGATGACCGTCGCGCCGTCCTCGTCATAGACGTAGCCGACCGGCAACGGGAAACGCAGCTGCCCACGCTCGGCCGCAGCGCGCTTGGCGCCCTGCAACCGCCCGGCGAGAATATGCAACTCAGCCTCTGACATAGTGCCCTTCAACCCGACCAGCAGCCGGTCGTTGAAGCTGCACAGATCGTAGATCCCGTCGCCGTCAACGATCAGCGTGTCAGTCAGACCGCACAGCTCGAGCAGACGTTGAAGGTCCGCCGAGCTGCGCGCCAACCGCGAGACCTCCAACCCGAAGACCGCCCCGACCTCGCCCACGCACACCCGCCCGACGAGCTCCTTGAACCCTTCCCGCTCGCTCGCGCTGCGACCTGACACGCCGAGATCGGAGTCGATCACCACGATCTGAGAGCGATCCCAACCCAGCCGCGCCGCCTCCTCTGCCAGCGCGTACTGACGCTCGGTCGACTGTGTGTTCTCCCGCACCTGCGCGAGCGTCGACTGGCGCACGTAGATCACCGCCAAACGCTCGCGGTGTGAGCTCGTGACCTTCACCTGGGCGCTCACCACCCGCGCCCCCCGCCAGCGCCGCCGCGAGCATGTTGGCCAGCGCGTGACGCGCCTCGCCGTCCATCCACCCGCCCGCTCATCACCCGAGCGCCCGCCGGCGCAACAGCTCCAGGTTGATCTGCGAGATCTCCGCCAGCGCCGCGTCGCGGCGCGCAGTCGTCTCGACCAGAACACCGACCGTGTCCGCCAGAGCCCCCGGCACGTAGATCGAACGGCCACTCCCTTCGCCATAGACAGCCAGGTACAGATACGGGCCATGCAGCTCGCCCCGCGCGCAACGACACCCCGCCCGCCCGCAGCGGCGCCCCTGACGCTGCAACGTCCCCCGCAGCGTCCCCCGCGGATCGCCGACAGACCGCGCCAAACGCCGGCAGCGCGCCCGCAGCTGAGCGTCGCTCAGCTCGCTGAGACTCAACTCGCCCATACTCTTGTGCCAGATTCGCGCACAACATCAAAGATCCTTCCGCTCCACCGAGGACGCCCCGATCGCGCCGACCACAACAGCCAATCCGGCCAGGACCTCGACCGTCAAAGGCACAGCAGCCCGCTCCACGCGACGATCGGTCGCTTCCTCGGGCAACGTCACACTGCCCAACGGTCCACCCTCGCACACATACAAACGCGAGCCCGCCCAACGACGCTCGAACAACACCCGAAGACGCTCGCCGACCAACGGGTGAAACGGATGCGTCACAACCAGCGAACCCAAAGACTCGCTGGGTGACTTTGCGGTATACGGTGACCGTCGGGATACCCAGCCCACGCTCACCGCCTCCTGCCTTCGGGATCATCGCCCGGCGAACCGCGCCCGGCCGATAGCTCCCATCCAGCAGCCTGACGGCCAACCTCGGACCCACGGTCGGCCACTGCTCTGCCAGCTGCTCGACCGTCTGCCCGTCCGGGCCAGGGGCACCCTTGTTCGAGACCACCTTCACCAACGCATCGCTCAAGCGATACACGACCTCATCCATCGTCACCGGCATGACCTTCTCCGCGTTGACGATCGCCTCCGGCACCCCCGCTTGGCCGGTCCCCGACAGGTTCGAGGCCACCACACGAGCGGACCCTCGCGGGTCTTCTGCTGTCGCGATCGGCAGGCCAAGCTGCCACGCCGCTTGATCAACCGGGATCGCCTTCCCTTGCCCACCGGCACTGGAGCCTGCAGGCTCAGCGGGCATTACCCCGCCTTCCAGTAATACGCGATCCTCCGACTTCTGCTGGGCCATCAACCGTCGTCCTCTCGTTCTCCGGCCTACCGGCCAACAACCCGGAACCCAGCAGACCTCCTGGGGTAAGACGCTGAGATTTCGCCGCGATCACGTCGCCAATACGCCCCAGGGACCGACAGGAACCGGGCATCGCTGCTGGCGGCCAGCTCACCCACCCAAAGGACGCCTTACGGCGCTTTACTCTCGTTCGCAACCACGACACACCTATGGCTTCCTTCAGACCCGCCCTCACGGAAGCCCCGCAGCGCAAACAGCCGCACTGGGACCGCCCGGTCAATTCCAGGCCGCGCCCTTGCCTCATCAATGTTGGGTTCCCCCTGTCAGGGTCCCAGGACAGGACTTCCACCTCCGATCTCAAACGCCATGCCCAGCACACCGCTGCGGTCGCCCTACGGGCTCCCTCCGCGAAACGCCGGCGGAACCCTGGCCCTGCGTATCAACCTGCGCTGCTGTGGACATGAGACTCCTTTTGACTCATGCCTACACAGTTCGTCGGACACTCCCGTATAGCTCGGCGTCGACGCGTTGGGCGCGTTGTGGGCACTCGTGGCGCTGGTTGGCTGAGCAGACGAAGTATTCGTAAGTGCCGCCGCGTCCGGTGTTGCGAGAGTAGGTCAGCCGTCGTCCGCAGGCTCCGCAGTAGATGCTGCCCTTGAGGTAGTGGAGGTGCTTGCGGTCGCGCTCGCCGGCGAGCCTGTGGGCGGCGAGAACCGCCTGCACCTGCTCGAATAGGTCCTCGCTGATGATCTTGTCGTGGCGGCCGGGGTAGTGCTTGCCGTGGTATTTGACCTCGCCGATGTAGTAACGGTTAGAGAGCAACGCATGGACGGCTGACTGGCTCAGTGGTTTGGAGATGTAGCGAGGGGTCGCGCGGCTGCGCGGTCCGCGTACTTCCAGCAGGGTCGTGATGTCGGCGATGGAGTACAGGCCGGTGGCGTACGTTTGATAGCCCCAGCAGATGATCTCGGCGCGCTTCTTGTCCACAATGACGGTGCGGACCTCGCCCCCCTGGGGTAGCGGCTCGCGGACGTTGAAGTAGCCAATGGGGGCGCGGCTATGGGTGCCGCCAACTTCGATCTTACGGCGAATACCCCGGCTAACATCCTCGGAAATCTCGATACGCCTGGACGCGGCGACCGCCGCTAGGACGCCCTCTAGCACCACGCCGTGCGAGGTGTCCTCGCCAATCGGCTCCTTACTGAGATCAGCTTGGCACCGGCGCGGTTGATGAGCCCGCGTGCCGTCCAGTGATCCTCCTGGTTGCGTGCCCAGCGGCTGACACTCCACACGATCACGAAATCGATGTCGCCTCGCTCGCGGATATCAGCGATCATCTGCTTGAATACTTTGCGCTTCACCAAGTCGCCGCCGGACACACCCGGCTCGATGTACTCTAGGACCGGATCAGCATTGACGGCCTCGGCCTTGCGCTCGCAGGCGGTCCGTTGTGCGGGTAGTGATAGCCCCTCGGGGTCGTAGTCGGTACGGACCTGGCCGGGAGAACTGACCCGCAAGAGGATGGCAGCTTTCTTGCGATCCGCGCCACTTTCACGTCGGCGTCCTCGCACGAGTCCGTGGCTGGGAGGTCACAGATAGACTGCCCGGCATGCCCGGCATAAGCGAAACGGTGGTGCTGGCGCGCACGGAGCTACGAGTCATGCTCTCGCTGCGGGTGCTGCCCGCACAGGTTAGACGCTTCTGGTGGAACGCCCGCCGGTACGCGCGCCAAACCGGCGACCATTTCAGCCTGAACTCAGCCGCCCGCCCGGCTGAGCTAGCGCAGCTGCTGGCGCTGGCTCGTGGTCGCGCGTCGGTTGTCGAGCTTGGTACCGGAACGGCATGGAGCGCGATCGCGCTGGCCCTCGACGATCGCGCGCGCCAAGTCGTCAGCTACGACCCCTGCGTGCGGTCCGAGCGTGAGGCCTATCTCGATCTTGCCGGCGGGGATGTACGCGACCACATCCATCTGCGCAACGATCCCGACAGCGTGGGGCCTCGGCCAGGCGACTCGCCGGTGCAGTTGCTCTTCGTTGACTCGTCACATGAGCGCGAGTCGGTGGTAGGCGCCTTTCGCGCGTGGCGAGACTCGCTCGCACCCGGAGCAGTTGTGGTCTTCCACGACTACGACCATCCGGACTATCCGGGTGTGCGTGAAGCCGTCGCCGAACTCAAGTTGTCTGGCCAGCCGAGCGGCGGGGTGTTCGTTTGGCGAGCGCCCGTGACACGGCCAACCCACCTGGCTGCGTCGGACGCTGGGACGAGTAGTGAACGCCACGGCTAGCCGCACGGGCGCAGGTGCCCCGCGCAACGCCGCTCGTTATCTTAGGCGGCGCCTCCGGCGCCTCAGGTGGCAGTTGGTCGACCGACGCCTAGAGAGGGAGCAGCGGCGGGGCGTTCTCGGGCCGGCGCACCGGCGGTGGCACAGCAACTCGGCTGCAGACAACCGCAACCGCTGGACGCATTGGGACTGGACCGGCGGCGGCGAGGAATGGAATGCGTCCCCCGAGTGGAAGCAAGCACTGATCGACGACGTGATGCTTGCGTGGATGCCTGAAGATCAGGTTGTTCTTGAGATTGGCTCTGGAGCCGGCCGGTGGTCCGCTGCCTTGCAGCCACGAGCGCGCCGTCTGATCCTCGTAGATATCACGGAGCGGACGCTTGCACTATGCCGCGAACGGTTCGCGGCGGTCGACAATGTGCAGTTTGTCTTGTCCTCAGGCAACGACCTGCCGGGCATACCTGACGCGTCGGTCGACGCGATCTGGTCGTTCGACGTCTTCGTCCACGTTGCGCCGGTAGATCAAGCGGCCTACCTGGCCGAGGTCCAGCGGGTCTTGGCCCCAGGAGGCGTGGCTCTCATCCACCACGCTGACGGACGCAACCTTGGCCACGTGCCAAGCCGCCAAGGTTGGAGGTCCCCAATGTCACGTCACCTCTTCGCAACACTCGCTACCGAGCGCGGGTTGACGGTCGAGGCCCACGTCGACTCATGGGGTCCAGACGGACGCTATGACCTCAGTGCCTATCACGATGTCATAACCGTTTGCCGCAAGAAGAGGTTGGTTAGCTGACACCTGTCGGCATCCGGTTCGGCGCTCGCGCCAAACCGCGCCAGCCGAACCCGCCCCAGCTCCGTCGCCGTTCGGGCCGGGCGCACGCACCGGACCCTCGGCTCTAACCGGCCACGACTACCCCGGAGGCTACTTGCTCTCGATCCTCTCGGCAAGGGCCAGCAGTTCGGAGCCCGATAGGCCCAGCCCCTCGGCCAAGCGGCGTAGGCTGGCGTAGCTGGGGTTGCGCTTGCCGGTCTCGACGTTCGAAATCCAGCGCTGATGCAGGCCGGTATCGTTGGCGAGGGCCTCCTGAGTCAGCTTGAGCTCTTGGCGGCGAGTCTTGACGGCGATACCGACAGCTCGCTGAAAGGCCGGAGAAACGAACACCGCGGCAGCTTTTCCGCCGCCCACTCACGTAGCAATGACATCCGAGTAGACCATTGCTTGACAATCGTGTAGAGTCCCGCTCGCTGAGATTCCACTAGGCAGGACTTTGCGAGCAGGGTGCCGCGGGGGATCGTGGGCGTGCCTGCATGGACCCGCCGAATATCGCGACCCCGGAAGGGAGACGCTGTGCCGTCGATGGCCCAACACTGCCGCCACATGCCACCAACGACCCACCGCCACTGGCCTACCTCCATCGCCGGATCCAAAACGCAGCCTCGCGCGACCGCCACCACTCCTACGCTCAACGCCGGTCCGTCCAGATTCGCAGCGCATTCCGATCGGACTGACCACCCCCTCAGCAACGAGGGCACGCCTCCGGCTGCCATGCCCTCACAGACGGGTCACCCGCACCATTCGTCCAACCGGGCTTGCCGTACAGTCGACCGCTCTGTTAGGCTCGCCGCCGCAGCACCACAACAGCACGTCCTTCATGTGAAGTCCATCTGCGAACAGGGGGTAGGACAATGATTCACAGACACGCTCGCTGGTCCTGCCTCATCACGCTGGTCTTCGTCGTCATCTCGCTTGATGTTGCGTCCGGCGCACAAGCCGCCGAAAAATTCACCTTCCCCTACTACTGGTACGGTGGTGGGACGAGCAACTGCTGGCAGACCGGAGAATGGGGCTCGACATCTGAATCGTGCGACAACGTCGGCTCAGGCTTCCTTGAAGTTCCCGGCCGATTGTTCGCTGGTGGAATAGGGCAGGAGGTTCAGCTATCTACAAGTGGCGACTACTGTACCTACTCGCCACTGACCGACACCCTCAATAAAAAAGACCCCAACAACGAATCGGGGGCTACCGGCGAAAATGTCCCGTCGCCTTTTGAAGACTACCAAGAGTGGGACGGCAACGGAAACACATGTCAGGCAAACGAGAATCGCTTTGGTCAAGATGTGCGCAAAGCGCAGTGCGCCGCAACCACCTGTGGCATGCGCCAGTATGTCTCCTTCTCCCAACAGGGATACAAAGACCAACCGTGGAGCAAGCACTTCGGCAACCCGGCACTTGTCGTCTCAGCCGAAGCCGACGTCCAAACCTTGGCCGGCACGAGTCCGGCGGGCGACGGATATGTCTGCCCCGTCTTCCAGGACATGAACGCGCCACACGACATCCTGGAGTATTGCATGCAGCTGTGGCGCGGACCTGGCAACGAATCGGCCTGGACGGATGAGCGGATAGGACTGTGTGCAGGAGGCCCTTCCGGCAATGCTATCGACACCGTCGAGACACTCTTCTATTCCGGGACGCAGTTTGACTCTCTTAAAGAAGGCTCGGCAACGACCGGCGTGGCCTCAGCCGGCTGGAAGACCTACACAGCAACAATCACCGAAGGTGACCTGCGGAACGCGATCGAATATGACAGGAAATCGTATGAAAAGAAACACAATATCAGCGGCCCGGAATCAATCCCTGAACTTGGTCACGGTTGCGGACGCTCTGGAGAACTATCCACCGAACCATCTAACTTCGCCTTGATTGGTGCCGAGCTTGGATCAGAGGCGTGGACCTACACCGAGCTAGGTAGCAGCGGTGCCAACCTCAAACTTCACACCGAATACGAATCGCTGCCCCCTGGAGAAGTGTCTACAGGACCTGCAAGGGAACCCTTCTCAACTGAAGCTATAGTCACCGGGAAGGTGAACCCAGAGGATCAGGAAACGCACTATTGGTTTGAATATGGAGCCAACTCGGTCTCGGAATCCACGACCGAACGGTGGTACGCGGGATCCGGAACGACACAGGTAGAAGTAACCGGCATACTAACATTTTCTGAGCCAGAGACTGTCTATCACTACCGACTCGCAGCCGAAAACCGCTGGGGTCAGGTAAGCCGAGGAGAAGAACGTACATTGAAAACTCCCGGCCCCTCTGTAACGATCGGAGCGGCGACAGAAATAAACGAACATACCGCACTTCTGACTGGTGCGGTGGACCCCCACGGTGAAGAAACCCACTACCGGTTCGAATATGGCCCGACGACCGAATACGGCTTCACCGAACCGGTCATCCCTGCCAGCGCCGGAGCGGGGAATAGTAATGTGCCGGTGGTAACGGAAATTGGCAATCTGGTGCCTGGCACGACGTACCACTATCGCATCGTCGCTGAAGGCGTAGGCTGGATCCCTTACGTCTACAGCGAAGATCGCACGTTCACAACGCTCGCCACTATCCCGGCGTGTGGGGGAGCAGACATCGAAGCCCAAGGCTCATCATTGCAACAGCCAGCACAGTCGATATGGACTCCGGCGTTTAACACGTCGACTAATGAGTTCGCCTGCAGCGGCACGCAAGGCTCGGGTGGCAAACCGACAGTCATCTATCACCCGACTGGCAGTGGGGCCGGACTCCAAGCCTTCGGTGCCGAAAAGGGCACCCCGAGCTACAGCACGAATGCGTTCATCGGCACCGACGAAGCCCCTAACGCTGCCCAGAAAGCAGAAATCGAAGCCCACAAATCGGGAGGTGAAGGCGAATCAGTTGAGACGATCCCGATTCTCCAGTCTGCGATCGCAGTGATTGTCCATCTTCCTGAAGGCTGCACCGCATCAAGCGAAATCGTTGCCAAAGGCGCGAAAGTCAAACTGGGACGTCTTGTTCTTGATGACAAGACGCTTGAGGCCATCTACAAAGGCTCGATCGCAACTTGGGCACAGCTGCTCGCGAACCAAGAAACTGAAGGCACGGGCACGAACAAAAGCGCAGGAGATGACAAAATCGAATGCAAAAATCCTGCCGAACTTACAAAAACGATCCGGCCGGTAGTCTCGCTTGACCACTCCGGCACGACGCACATCTTCAAGGAGTTTCTGGAGCAGGTGAACGCCAGCGAACCGTTTATGACCGAAGCCTATCCCGAAACCATCGCTGGCCAGCCGACCGACTGTGGCAAAGCCTACGGCGAAGAAAGCAAGACTTGGAGTGAAGTCGTAGAAGGCTGCCAGAACCAACGATGGCCGACTAGTGCACACGTTCTGCGCGGAACAGAATCGGGCGACGCGGGAATCGTAAAGCAGGTCAATGACACACCAAGCAGTATCGGATACGCCGACTTGGCGATTTCACGGGAACTCAAGTTTTTCTCATCTCCAAGCGAAGGTGGCGGCGAAGGTGAGCCGAAATTCTGGGTCGAGGCGCAAGACACCAAATCGCTGGAAACCAAAGGCTTCTATGATCCGTCGACCGATGGAGACACGGAAGCACCGGCAAACGCTAGCTGCAAAGATGCAAAGTATGCTCTTGGCGAAGGAAGAAAATATCCCCCCGAAACGACGCGCGATACGTGGAACAGTGCGAAGGCCGAACTTGTGCAAAAAGAATACCCACTCTGCGGCCTGACGTACGAGGTAGCATTGAGGGAATATGGTCCATATCTCCACGCGGAAAGCCAAGAAGCTGTGCAGGCCGGGCGCGCCGAGGAGAGGACTGTAGTTAACTATCTCGACTTCGCGCTAACGACAAATTCAATCAAAGGGGACGGTGGCGGTTTGTTGATCAAATCCAAACATGACTACGAATGGCTCTCCCAGGAAGTACGCAAAAAAGCCGAAACGGGCATCAAAGAAATCAAGTTTAGGGCCGGAGTCGAGTAAAGACTGCCGGGTCGCGCTCGTACGTCGTACACGCGTCAGGACAGGCCGGTGCTCGGCCGGCGCCGCGCCGGTTCCTAGTCGTTGGCCAGCCATCAGCGCCTCGATCGGCCGGCGAACACGGCCCGGAGACGCCGAGGGCGGCCCAGCCGGGCTGCGCTGGGTCGACTGTGGTCGTTATGGTGGAGCTAAGTAGTGTCGATCCTCGCGCTTCGGGACGGTGGTGCCGGGAGATACCGGCCCCGGCCGAGCCGCACGAACAGCGCGTGATCGCCCTGGACGTGGCTCGCCAGCCAGTTCTTGACCGCTGATCGCGCCACCGAGCGGTCGAGTAGCTGTTCGACCTGAGCGTGGATGTCCTTCATTCGCATGGGCTCGACGGAATCGCTCAGTACCCGCATAATGGCTTCGGGTACCAAGCCGCTGCGGAGCCGGCGATCCGTACGCAGCGACGTTCGAGGCGTTGCATCGCTGGCGGCGATCTTGGTGAGCTTCTCAGATAGTCGCACGAGCCGGTCCTGAGTCTCGGGGTTCGATAGGGCTTCGACTAGCTCCATTTTCTTAGCGGCGCGCAAACCCGGCTGCTAGCACCCTGCGCCTACTCGGGTGTGGAGGCAAGGAAGTAGACGGGCTTCAGCGGCAGGCGCCGTCGGTCGGGGTCGGGGAGTCCTTGCATGTGCTGGACCCATAGCTCGACGAAGCGCTCGAGGTCGATCAGCTTCAGACGGCGCTTCTCCTGCGAGCGTGCCTCTCGCTCCGCCTGCGAGGAGAAGCCCGCGGCGGAGATGTAGATGCCCACGTCCTGATCGCCGAGGACGGCCATGAAAGCACGCAGGCTCTCCGCCGAGACCTTCTCGGTGTCTCGACGCTTGACCTGAACCTTGATCCGCGGGCCGGTGGTCCCGAGCGGGTCGGTGTGGGCGATCAAGTCGATGCCCCCCATCCGGGCCGGGCGGCGCGATCCAATCCACGTAATAGCCCATCGCCTTGAGCAGCGCGCCCACAAGGCGTTGGAAGTCATAAGGCGGCATGGTTGTCAGGTAGGCGCGGATCTCGGCCCACGCGGAGTCCTGCGCCTCCTCCAGCGTGCCGGTGCTCTCGACGGCCTCGCTCGCTTCCTCGACCTCCTGCTCAGGCTGGCGCTCCTTCTCCCATGCTCGGTAGCCCCGGACGGCTTCCCGCTCGAAGACCCCAGGCTCTGGGAACGACCGATATGCCTCCCTGCCAGCGTCTGTCAGCGACCAGCTGCCGCCGCTCTTGATCAGCCATCCAGCCTTCACCGAAGGAATCGTGGCGAAGCGGATGGTCTTCTCGTAACGTCGCACCGCCGGGTTGCGGGGATAGGTTTCTCGCTCGAACTCGCTTGGAGGCACCGCCTGCTCGACCGTCTTGAGCACCTGCGCCGCCGGCAACCCGTCCGGGTTGTCCATCAGCACCTTGAACACGCCGCGCACAAGTTCGCCGCGACGCCGGCCGGTGATCTCAGCCATCTATCGGCTCCGTTCTCATCCGCGGATCATCGCACTGGGCACGCTGCAAGGCACGATGGTCACCGACCCATGCGGTCCCTACACTCTGGCTATGGTCGCTACTGACCACACGATCCGGCTTCCGAGCAGCACGTATTCGCGTCTTCAAGCCGAGGCTGCGCGCAGCCATCGCGCGATCGACGAGATCGCCGGGGAGCTCTTGGATGAGCGGTTGCCACAGCCGATCGCAGATCACGAGCGGGCACGAGCGGCGTTGGCGCGTCTGGCGGCGCTCCGTGCTCGCGTGGGTAGAGGCGTCGATGTCGTGGCGCTCGTGCGTGAGAGCCGGGAAGAACTCGACGGGCGCATCCCCTCCGGCGAGTGACGGTCGTCATCGACGCAAACGCGCTGGTCGCGTTGATCGCCAGCGAGCCCGATGGACCGGCAGTCTCCAAGCTGATCGAGCGGTGGATCGCCGAGGCCCGTTGGCGCGCAACGCAGCTGGACAGAAGCTGCCGGTGCGACTGATCGACGGCCAGGACCGTGAGACCCAAGAGTCCACGGGCGCCGATGTGCCCGCCAGCGAGGCTTCCGACGAGCGCTCGTAGCGGACGCATAATGCTGCAGCGTCACGCGACCCGGACCGCTGGCGCCGCCATCAGCGCATGGTTTGCGCGCCGACAAGTTTCGCCCATTTTCTTGGCGCCGCGGGCCACGGCTCCGACCATAGCGCGCGGGCCATAGGGCCAGCCACGCGCGAGACACCCCGCCCAGAAAGATTGGCGGCAACACCTGCGAACCGCGGGATTCACGGCCGGCGGGTGTCGCTGACCAGTCAAGTGCTGTTTACTTTGAACTACATGGGGACGTGCATTGGGGATGTGCGGGATGGGAGGGTGTCGCTGCGCGCCGAGCCAGCGAGCGGTGATCGTCGTGCGTTGGGCCGCGTGGGAAGCGGTGGCCGCTTCGTCACAGCGTCTGCATTCCGGCGTCGTGCGCGTATCGGTGCCGTCGTGACGCTTGCGACAGCCGCCGTCTGGCTCGTGGCCGCTGGGGCCGCGTGCGCCTTCAGCGCGCACGGAAGCATGGAACAGGTGTATGTCACCGGCTTGGCCCCGAGCGCTCAGATGTCGCTGCTGCGGTCGAATGGCGAAACGGTGTCCACGCAGACCGCGGACTCGCTTGGGGGGTTGCTGTTCCGGGACGTCGCGCCGGGATGGCGCTACCGGGTCCGGTTGAGCTCGACACGCGAAGAATCGGGGCCGATCACCGTCCACACGCAAGCCGCCGCACCGTGGGATCCCGGCATCTACACGCAGTCGATCCCGGACAGCGGCTACACGTACCTGACGACGCGCGACGGCACCCAGCTGGCGATCGACGTCCACCCGCCCGGCATCCCGGCGGGCGTGTTTGGCTCAAGCTCGGGCTTTCAGCTCTCAGCCTCCCCAACGGACAGCCCTACGACGCCGGCCCCAACGCTGATCGAATATTCGGGGTACGGTTACGCGAACCCCGCGGGCCCGGAAAACGGGATCGCCGAACTGGCCAACCTGATGGGGTTCGCGGTGGTCGACGTGAACATGCGCGGTACCGGCTGCTCGGGCGGCGCGTTTGATTTCTTCGAACCGCTGGAGAACCTCGACGCCTACGACGTGATCGAGACGATCGCTCACCAGCCGTGGGTGCTCCACCACAAGGTCGGAATGCTCGGTATCTCCTACGGCGGGATCAGTCAGCTTTTCGCCGCTCAGCTCGAGCCCCCGGCCCTCGAGGCGATCGCGCCGCTATCGGTGCTCGACGCAACAGCGACCACGCTCTATCCCGGTGGCATCCTCAACACCGGTTTTGCGGTGCCGTGGGCCGAAGAACGACAGCACGACGCCGAACCGTCCGGTCCCGACAGCGGCGAGCACTGGGCCTACGAACAGATACAGACGGGTGACGAGACCTGCGCGGGCAACCAGGACCTGCACGGAGAGGCGACGAACCTGCTGGCAGAAATCAAGCAGAACGCAACGTACAACCCGTCTGTTGCTGACCCGCTGGACCCGGTGACGTTCGTTCACAAGATCGACGTTCCGACGTTCATGGCATGCCAGTGGGAGGACGAGCAGACCGGCGGGCACTGCGCCGATCTGGCGGAGCACTTCACCGGCACCGAACGCAAGTGGTTCACGTTTACCAACGGCGCCCACGTCGACTCGCTCGATCCGTATACCCTCGACCGGCTGTACGACTTCCTGCAGTTGTTCGTCGCGCACCGAGCGCCGCTCTACCGCCGGGCGATCGTGCATCTCGCGGCCCCGATCATCTATCACATGGCCTTGGGAGTTCCGTCGGGCGACGACGTCACGCTACCGCCGGACCCGGTCCAGGACCAGCTGACATACGCAAAGGCGCTATCGACCTTCACGGCGCTCCCGGAGATTCGGGTGCTGTTCGACAACGGCGCTGGAACCTCGCCGACCGGAAAGACGACGCCCGGCAACCCCTACCCCGCCTTCGAACAGTCATTCTCGGCGTTCCCGATCCCCGGCACGACGGCTCGCTCGTGGTATCTCGGGCCGCAAGGCACACTCAACGAAGAATCAGCGACGACCCCGGGAGCCGACTCCTACACCTCGGATGCAAGCGCCACGCCGCTGACGGACTACTCGACCAACACGGGCACAGGCGGGCTGTGGGGCGACGCGTCCCAGTGGGAATGGAACTGGGCGCAGCCACCGGCAGGCTCCGCCGTGTCCTACCTGTCGGCACCCCTCACCAGCGACACAACCGCAATCGGCGCAGGCGCCGTCAACCTCTGGGTGAAGTCATCCACGCCAGACGTCGATCTCCAGGCAACGGTCAGCGAGGTCCGCCCCGACGGCAACGAAACCTTCGTCCAAAACGGCTGGATCCGCGCCAGCGAGCGCAAGCTCGCCACCACCTCGACGAACATGCTCGACCAGGAACCCACACCGCTGCAGCCGATCCCGACCTTCCTTGCCTCCGATGTGCAGCCGATGCCGGCTGACGCATTCGTCCCGGTCACGATCCCTCTGTACTTCGAGGGGCACGCCTACCGAGCAGGCTCGCGCATCAGGGTCACGATCTCCGCGCCCAACGGCACACAGCCCATTTGGTCGTTCAACCAGACCCAGCCCGAAGGCACGACCGCCAACGTGTCGATCGCGTTCGGGCCCGGCATGCCCGCCAACCTCACCCTCCCGATCGTGCCCGGTGTCAACGTGCCCACCACATTGCCGCCCTGCGCAAGCCTGCGCAACGAGCCCTGCCGCCCCTACCAGGCATTTGTGAACAACGGTTCCTGACGGCGCGCAGCGCGAGAGCGGGCGACGCCATCGCACAGGCCGCTTTGCCTCGCGGCGGCATCGCGAGGAGGCGACTGCTCCTCGCGCACGCGCGGGAGGGTGACAAAAGTATGCGATACTTATAGTCTTCCTATGGATCGCGGTGCGCTGACATGAACCCTCGACACGACTCGCCCGACAACCCCCTCGAAACGCCCGGCGCCCAGCAGATGGCGGCGTGGACGTTGCGCCTGGCGCAGAGCCCGGGTTTTGGTTGGCTGCTCGCCGCCGACCCGCACCTGTTCGCGCTGCTCTATGCGAGCTGTGCAGCGGCGGTTTCGCCGCCTGAGCCGCTTGCGGGCGACGACCGCGAGGCAAGCGCCGACGACGACAAGCTGTTGCCGACGCTCAAGGATCTCCAACGTCAGTTCGGCGAGCGCACCAGCGGGCGCTTCGTGCGCCTGTATCTACGCGGGACCAGCGTGTTCGGACTGATCAACCAGGACAAGGGAACGTTTGGGGATGCCCTGCGCGAGTGGCGACAAGCGGCGGAGGTGGAGGCGTCGCGATTCATCACCGCCCTGGATGAGAACATCGGCCGCATTGCCGCGCTGCTGGACCTGAGCACGACGGAGCGCGACGTGCTTGCCTTCCAGATAGGTCGCTCTCGGCCCGGGTTCTCGCAGCTGTTCGAGCTGTTGATGGATGCCGATCGCGCGCCGAAGGCGGTGCTTGGAGCTGCGCTTGGCCACTCGGAGTCGGAGGTCGTCTCCGCGCTGTCGGAGCAGGGAGCGCTGGTGCGATCCGCGCTCTTGAACGTAAAGGAGCGCCCGCTGAGGGTAAGTGGCCCATCAGGCCGTTTGAGCGCGACGCTCGCGGAGCGCGCCGAGGAGGACGATGAGCTCATGGAGCGGTTCGTCAAGCCGCTCTCCCCGTCGCCCTCGACCGGATCGCTGGGACGCTTGCCCGAGGACGACAGACGAATCCTCCTGGGGATGCTGCGCAAGCCGTTGCCGGCAGATTGCGGCGTGCACACGCTCGTTTACGGTCCGAAGTCAGTGGACAAGCGCGACATGGTGGCGCGCCTGTTCCAAGACGAGGGAATCGCGGGACACGCAGTCGTCACAAGGCACGTGGCGGCAGGTGACATGCCGACTTGGACGTACATCGCCCAGCGCCACGTAGAGCGATCGAGCCCGGATGCAGTGCTGGTGGTCGATCGCGCCCACGAGGCGCTCGCCTGCCGGCCCCGCACGATGTTTCACCTCTTCGACTTCGATGACGAAGATGTCCTCCAGGATGAGGACGACGAGCGCGCCTCCGATGAAGGCCTCACAGGGAGTCGTGTTCGCTGCGTGTGGATCACCGACCGAGCACGACAGCTGTCGGAGCGCAACCTGGGCGCGTTTCTGTTCCATTGCGAAGCGATTCCCGGCTCCCGCACCGAGCGGCGAGCGCGCGTCGCGCAGGTCATCTCGGACTTCGGTCTTTCTTCACATCTGGAGCGTGACCTTGCAAAGTACAGTCTGCTCGGCGAGCAACAGGTCCGTCGGGCGGCCGAGCTTGCCCGTCTAATTGTCGTGACGGACCAGGAACTGCACGACGAGACCAGCACCCACCCCAAACAAGTGGCTGTGGAGCGCGAGCACGTGATCAAGCGCGCGGTCGCCCACAGCCAGAAGATCCTCGGCCGCGACCGCACAGAGGGCATTCGCGACTCCGTAACCAGCTACAGCCTCGACCTGTTGAACATCGCGGGGCGCTTCACGCCCGAGCAGATCATCGTGGCCCTGCGCAAGCGCCCGATGGGCTCGCTGTGCCTGTGGGGCGTCCCCGGGGCCGGCAAGACACAGCTCGCAGAGCACATTGCCGTTGAGCTCGACCTGCCGATCCTCATGCGCTCGGCTTCCGAGCTGCTCTCGATGTGGCTCGGGGAGACCGAGCAGCAGATCGCGAAGATGTTCGCCGATGCTGAGAACGAGGGTGCATTGCTATTCCTCGACGAGGCGGATTCGTTCCTGCGCGATCGCACGCTTGCACGCGCTCACTGGTCGGTGACGCAGGTCAACGAGCTGCTCCAACGGATGGAGCGCTTCGATGGGATCTTCATTGCTGCGACGAACCTGATGGACTCGGTCGATGCTGCAGCGATGCGCCGCTTCACGTGGAAGCTCGAGTTCAGAGCACTACGGCCCGAGCAGGCGTGGTCGATGTTCTGCACGGAGGCCGGGTTCGACCCCGACGCCAACCCCGAGCGCGCACTGGAGCTCAGACGAGCGCTTGATGCCGTCGACGACCTCGCACCTGGAGACTTCGCGACGGTCAAGCGCCAGGCGGAGATGCTCGGTGAGCAGCTCTCCCCAGAAGCCTGGATCGAGCAGCTCGCGGCCGAGGCCAAGGCCAAGATGCTTGGCCTGCGCCGCCAGCAGCTCGGCTTTGCGGGCTGAGCACGGGTGCTCAGCCCGTTTCGGTGCGTGGCACACCGAGAACGAAGACGGCTCCTCAGCAGTCGACGTGCAGCGCTGGCAGCCTGCTGGGGCTGATCCCCTTTTCTATGCAGGCCAGGTACGCGATGCCGCGGTGTATCCCATCGATCGCGAGCACCTTGCCGCCAAATACGCCGATCCGCATGACCACGTCGGACTGCCACCTGTTGCTTGCCATGTCGTCGATGAAACGGTCGACGCGCAGGTCGTCCGCGTGGTCCTCAGCTGCGTCGAGCGTCTTGCTGCGGTCTCGATATATGGCTCGCAGTTGGCCGAACGTCCTGTAGCCAGTGTCCATCGCACCCATGAAGCTGGCGAACAAGGTTGGCGTCGCGGCCAGTTCCGCCGCCGATAGGGGCCTGAGCGCCATACCGAGCATCGTCCATCTGGAGAGAACCGGGCCATATGGTCCAGCGGCCAAAGACGCTCCGGCGCGGTTGTTACACCTGTCCAAGAAGCGACGATCGGCACAAGAATGCCGGAGCGAGCGGGCGATGATCAACCGTAACGCGCCGGCTGTCAGACCGACGCCGCGGCGACAAATTGCGCGTTGTACGCAAACGGGGGACCCACGCGACGCCCGACGCGAAGACCGGCCTCCGCGGCCATCGAGCTCAACCGCCGCGGTGCGATGAAGTCAGGGTCAACCGCTATCTCGCCGACGATCAGTCGCCCGTCAGGCTTGAGGACGCGGCGCAGCTCGGCCAGCGCCTGCCGCGGATCTGGGATCTCGCCGAGCACGCTGACCATGTAGGCCGCGTCAAACGACGCATCTTCGTAGGGCAGTCGCCCTGACGATGCGGCCAGGGCGCCCACGACGTTGCCCAGGCCACGCTGCTCGGCCCGCGTGGCCGTCGCGTCGAGCATCTCCTGCTGGACGTCCAAGACGTCGACGCGTCCTTGGGGACCCACGTACCCCGCCATCTCGACCGCGTGCTGACCCAGCCCGGGGCCGATCTCGAGAATCCGCTCGCCCTCGCGTGGATCGAGCACGCGCCTCAGCGAGCCGACGGGCCGCGGGATCGCGAGCATCCACCGCTGCGCGTATGGCAGCGGGGTCGGCTCGCCGCGGCTTCGGCGCCGCGCGGCGGCATCGCCGGCGAGCGCGGCAGCAAGGAAGCCAAGCGCCCGTCGGGGGCGTCCTCGCACAAACGAGGCCAGTGCAGCCAGCAGGGCCGCTACCGACAGCAGTTGGCTCCAATCCTGCCTGCGCATGAGAGGTGATCCTAGCCGTCAGCGAGATGGTCTACGGTGCGACCTCATGGCCACACTTCACCCCCTGGCTGTCGGATTCGCGGACGTCGCCGATGCGTATGAGCGCGGGCGACCGGAGTACGCGCCGGCCGTTGTGGGCGCGATCGCCGCAGAGCTTGGCATCCCTCCCACCGGCCCCGTGCTCGATCTGGCCGCTGGCACGGGCAAGCTCACACGCGCCCTGCTGAGCCAGGGACTCGATGTCACAGCCGTCGAGCCGCAGGCGTCGCTGCGCGAGATCCTTGCCGCGAACGTCGGACGCGAGCACGTGCGCGAGGGCTTTGCCGAGGCGATCCCACTGCCCGACCAATCCGTCGCCGCGGTGACGGTCGCGGACGCGTTTCATTGGTTCGATCACGCGGCAGCCCTGGCGGAGATCCAGCGCGTGTTGCGCCCCGGCGGCGGGCTTGCGGTACTCACGACCGTGCCCGACTGGGGCAGCGCGTCGTGGGCGCACGAGGTCGGCACGCTGATGGCCAGCCTGCGCCCCGAGCACCCGCAGTTCGACGGGCCACCCTGGCAGGACGCCGTACGCGCGGCCCCCGGCTGGACGGCGCCGCGTGAGATCCGCGTGACCACCTCCCAGCCAGTCGTTCCCGAGCGGTTTGTTGACTACCTCGCGTCGGTGAGCTGGGTGGCGGCGCTGCCGGACGGCCGGCGTAAAGAGACGCTGGCGCAGGTCGCCGCGATCGTCAGCGCGGGCGAGACTCCAGCGCAACTGCCCGCGCACGTGGTCATCGGCCTGGCGTCTCTCGCCTGAGCCGATCGCCCCTGTCAGGCTTTGACCGTGGCCGAGGACCTTCCCCAGCTGCTCGTCGTCGACGCGGTCGCCTGGCGCGCCTGGTTGGGCGAGCACCACGAGGGCTCGTCGGGGGTGTGGCTGCGACTGGCCAAGAAGGGCACCACCGAGCCGACCAGCCTCAGCTACGGCGAGGCGCTCGAGGAGGCGCTCTGCCACGGCTGGATCGACGGGCAGGTCCGCCGCTTCGATGAGCTCACGTTCAGGCAGCGCTTCACCCCGCGGCGACCCCGCAGCGCGTGGTCGCAGAACAACGTCGCCAAGGTCGAGCGTCTGCTGCAAGAAGGGCGGATGCTGGCCGCCGGCCTGGCCGCCTTCGAGCGCGCCGAGCAGGACGGCCGGATACAGGAGGCCTATCCGGGCCAGGCGAGCATCGACGTCCCCGCCGACCTGACCGCCGCGCTGCGCGCCGATCCGGCCGCGCAGGCGATGTTCGACGTCCTCACAAGCCAGAACCGCTACTCGGTGCTGCTGCGCATCAGCCAGGCCAAGCGCGCCGACACACGCGCCCGTCGCATCGAGCGCTTCGTGGAGATGCTCGCCCGCGGCGAGACGCCCCACCCGCAAAGACGCACCAAGCGGTGAGCAGCGTGGCCGACAAGACCCCGCGGGCGCGAGCGGACCCGCTGCGCCGCCCGGCGAGGACGAGCCGACCGAGCGCGCGCAAGCCCTCGCAGGCCGTCCCGGTCGCCATGCTCGTGGCCGCGTCGGCGTGTTGGGGCTTGGCGACGGCCCTCAGCAAGGTCGCGCTCGCGCAACTGACCCCACTCGACCTGTTCGGCTGCGAGGTGTGCGTTGGCGTGGTCTGTCTTGGCGCGCTCGCGTTGTCGCGCGGCGCCAGGCCGAGCCGGCCGAGCTTGACGCTGCTCGCGCTCGGCGCTCTGGAGCCCGGCATCGCCTTCGTCCTGTTCGACTTCGGCATCTACCACACCGCCGCAACGCACGCCTCCCTGCTGCTTTCGACCGAGGCCCTCTTCACCGTCTCGCTCGCCGCCCTGCTGCTGCGCGAGCGTCTCACCGGGCGCCTTGCGCTGGCCCTCGCCGCCGGCGTCGCCGGCTCGGTGCTCGTCGCCTGGCATGCCGGCGGCGAGCACGCGTCGCTGCTCGGCGACTGCCTCGTGGTGATGGCGTCGCTGGCCGCGGCCGGCTATGCGGTACTCGCACGCCACATCGCTCCCGAGCAGGACGACCCGATCGTGGTCAGCGCCGTGCAGATGCTCGGCGCGCTGCTGATCGCCGCACCGCTCACGGGCGGCTCGATCGTCGTGGGCGCCACCCATCTCGACAGCGCCGACCTGGGCCATCTGGCGCTGGCCGTGACGGTGGGGCTGACAGCGACAGTCGTGCCATTCCTCTTGTTCAACACGGCCGTCTCGCGCATCCCCGCCATGCGCGCCGGCTTGATTCTCGCGCTCGTGCCGCTGTTCGGCGCGGGCGCGTCCGTCGCGTTGGTGGGAGAGACGCTTGGCGCCATGCAGGCCGCGGGCGGGGTCCTGGTGATCGCCGCCGCCGCGCTTGCCGCCAGCAGGTTCGAGCTGGCCTGACGGGCACCGACTCCCGACGCGGGCTCAGTGCAGCCCTAGCAGCCGGGATGCGACCGCGTCGGCGAGGGCGAGGATCGCGACCAACGGTCGCGTCAGCAGCCTGGCCAGCATTCCCCGGGTGGGACTGCGCCCAGCCGCCAGCCGCGGGCCGACCGTGGCGGAGAACACGGCGATGTCTGTCATCGGCCGGATCAGGACGGTGATCTCGGCGATCTTGCCATCCGTGTCATGGCGCAACAGATCGGCGCCTTCGATGGTTCGACCCGAGACATCCGCCCGCCAGAAGAACGTGTGAGAGTCGCCGTCGGCGAACTCTGCGATGAGGTTCACCTCGCCGAACGTCTCGAACAGGACGCCGTACAGCTCGTGTGCCGCGCCACGTCCCCGAAACGGCGCCCGCACGACGGGCGAGTGCAGCACGACGTCCGGCGAGAGCGCATCGATCCACGCATCGAGGTCGCGCACTCGCCACGCCGTGCGAAAGGGATGCTCCTCGGCCACGCTCACGCCGTCCACGCCTACGCGGTCAGGACCGTCTTGATGCCGCCGCCCAGCACGTGCTCGCGCAGCGCGGCGCGAGCGTCGTCCAGGGGCGAGACGGCCGTCACCACGTCCCCGGCCTCGAGCGAGCCCTCGGCCATCAGCTCCAGCACCTTGGGCATCAGCGGACGCGCGTGGGGAATGCCCACATGCAGGGTGGCGCGGCGCACGTACATCCGCAGCATCGGCATGCGCGCGCTGCGGTGCAGGCCCCCCGAGCTGGTGCAGATCCCGTCTGCGGCAGTGTGCGACAGGGCCGTCGAAAGCGGGTCTGCGCTGATGTGCACCACCAGCGGAGCGGGACCATGACGGCGCAGCTCACGGGGCGCCAACGCGTTGATGCCCAGCCGCTGGGCGTGGGCGCGCACGTGGGCCCGGGAGTCCACGAGGTTGACGTTGCGCGCCCCCAGCGCACGGGCGACGAGCCCGGTGTACAGCGGGCTGCTGGCGCTGAACACTGGCCGCTTGGACAGCCCGGCGATGATCAGGACCTCGGCGTCGGGGTCGGCTTGGAGGACCCCCGAGAGATGGGGTGCGATGTGGCGGTAGGCGTCGCAGATGTTGTCCGAGACGCTCGCCGCCGCCACCGGATCGACGCCCTTGGGCAGCGCAACGAGCATGGCGTCCGCGTAGGGAACGGCCAGTTGGTCGGAGAACGCGCCGCCGAAGTGCCCGGTGGCAAGACCCATGCCATAGGCAGATAGGGGCGGGACGGCGCGGCAGCTGCCGGTGTGCCCGGCCCGGCAGGGCGCGCACTTGCCGCAGCTGATCTGGAAGGGGACCACCACGCGATCGCCCGGCTTGACGGATGTGACCCGTTCGCCCACCGACAGCACCTCCGCGACGCATTCGTGCCCAAGGTGCAGCGGGAGGGCCAGCTGGGTGATACCGAGCGCAAGCGGGCAGTCGATGTCGCAGGTGGACGCGGCGATCGGGTGCACGAGCGCCCCGTCGGGACCCGGTGGTGGGGGCGCGGCAACCGAGCGCCAGCGCAGCCTCACTCCGGGCGCAGCTGTCAGCGCGCGCATCCGCGGGCGCGTCGGCCGGCGCCGCTGGGCGACGCTGTCGCCGACGGTCGCGGCCAGCCGGCGCATGCGCTGGGGGCGGTCGCGTTCGAGGATCAGCGGCATCGCCGCGGCGGCGCTCGGCGAGAGAAAGCCGCTGTAGTGGCGCAACCAGCCGTGTGCGCGCCGGCCCCCGGTGTGGGCAGATACGCCAGGCGCCCGCCACCCCGGCCCGAGCCAACCGTTGTCGACGTGCTCGGCGGGCAGATCCACATCGGACGTGACGCTCATCGCATCGCTCTCCAGACTTGATAGATCGCTCTAGGAAGAAACCGTACCACGTCGCCCCCGCCGGCGGCTCACAGCGCCGATAATCGACGCGTGCACATGGACCTGACGCAGCTTCGTGAGCCGATCGTGCAGGCGCCGCTCGCCGGTGGCCCGTCCACGCCACAGCTTGCGGCAGCCGTCGGCGATGCCGGCGGGCTGGGCTTCCTGGCCGCCGGCTACAAGACCGCAGCGGCGCTCGCACAGGACATCGGCGCGCTGCGCGCGCTGACCGACGCGCCGTTCGGTGTGAACGTCTTCTCGCCTCCTGGCGACCGGGCCGACAGCGCAGCGCTCGAGCGCTATGCCGCGCGGCTGGCGGCCGAGGCGGATCGCTACGGCGTGCAGCTGGGCGCGCCGCGTCACGACGACGATGACCTGCAGGCCAAGCTCGACGTGCTGGTCGCCGAGCGCGTGGAGATCGTCTCGTTCACCTTCGGCTGCCCGCAAGCGGATCTCGTGGCGCGCCTGCACGAGGCCGGCTGTGACGTGTGGGTCACGGTCACCGGCCCGCAGGAGGCGATCCAGGCGCGCGACGTGGGTGCGGACGCGCTTGTCGTCCAGGGCCTTGAGGCTGGTGGGCATCGCGGCTACTTCGTCGACGGACCGCGGGTCGAGGATCTGGGCCTGCTGGCCGCCCTGCGTTTGATCGCGCACAGCGTGCAGCTGCCGCTGGTCGCCGCCGGCGGGATTGCCGACGGCGCGTCGGTGGCCGCCGTCATGTGCGCGGGCGCCGTCGCGGCGCAGATCGGCAGCGCGCTGATGCTGGCGCCCGAGGCGGGAACGTCGCCAGCGCACCGAGCCGCCCTCGCCTCTGCGACCCCCACTCGCCTCACGCGCGCGTTCAGCGGGCGCCAGGCTCGCGGCATCGTCAACCGCTTCCTGCAAGAGCACGACGAGCACGCGCCGGCCGCCTATCCCGACGTCCACCACATCACCACGCCGATCCGTGCGGCAGCCCGCCGGGCCGGCGATCCGCAGGCCGTCAACCTATGGGCCGGCCAGACCCACTTGCTCGCGCGCGAGGCGCCCGCCGGCGAGATCGTGCGCGGCATCGGCGCGGAGGCCCGTGCCGCGGTCGCACAGCTCGCGCGCAGGCTCGATCAGGCGCCGTAGAGCGACCGGCAGGCTCGGCCTATTCCGGGCCGGCGAGCCCCGGGGGCGATATGAGCCCACCGGCCACCCCCGGTTCGCCGGCCAGCGGATCGGCTGAGCTGATCTGCCAGGCGAACGCCAGCATCGAGGAGGCCGTCAGGTCGATCGCGGGCTCGGTGTTGGTGAACGCCTGCACGTTGTCCTCATATTTGGCCTTGGCGGCGTTGAACTGCGAAAACGCGTTGCCGCCCTGGGCCGGGCAGGGCCGCATGCCTTCAAGCTTGCCGGCGCTCGTTTCATTGCTAGGCCCCTCCACGACCGCGCCGGCGAGCACGGGCGGCGAGCCGTTGAGCGAGCCGACGATGTTGGCGACCTGGTGCTGGGGACAGTCGGGGAAAGTGCTGCCGTCGCCGATGACGAACGACGAGCCCCACGCGTTGGCGCCGAGCACGTTGCCCAGCCAGCGATCGGCCAGCGCTTCGTAGGTGCTTTCGTCGGTCAGATCGTCGTACTCAGAAGCCATCGCCGACAAGCCGTCGCCGTGCGAGGCGGTGTCCGTGCTGGCCCAGGGAAAGCCGAAGCCGAAGGGGTCGTGGTGGGACTGGGCGACAGCGTTTTGCAGCTCCTGGCCGAGACTGGCGATCAGCTGCGCTTCAGAGACGGCCAGCCCGGTAGGAAAGCCGGTCTGGCGCAGAGCCCGCACGAGCTCGAAGTGAGCGAGGCCGCTGACGTCATACAGGTTCAGCCCTTCGCCACCGCCGCGGTTGTGGGCGATGTAGGCGCTGGCCCAGCGCGCGGCTTCTTCCAGGTAGTAGAGCGGCTGGGTGTGGGGCAGGCCGGCCGGCAGCGCAGCGGTCGAGGACAATGCGATCGCGAGCTCGGTCGCGCCGAGCTCGAGGTCGTCGCGCCATTCGGTCTCGGGGTAGAAGCCGAACGGGATCGCGGTGAGTAGGTGGCCGTGCGGGTTGGTGTTGGCCAGTTCGAAAATGTGCTCGGCCGCGAGCAGGCAGCGCGAGGCGAGTTCCGGTCGGCTGGTGTCGAAGACCTGGAAGCACAGCGCGAACGCGGCCGCATCGCGCCCTGCGAGGTTGGGGCTCACCGGCGAGCCGGGCGGCCCGGCGCGGAACACCGGCCGGTGGCGGATGAAGCGATAGCGCGGGTCTTCGCCGCCGAACGTGTCGTCTTCCTGGGGCAGGCGCCAGATGTCGTGGTCGCCGACGGTGTTCGCGTTGCCCTCCCCGATCCCCACCTGGTAGTAGAGCGTGCGCGTGTCGTCGTTCCACATGCGCAGCAGCCATTCCACGCCGAAGCGCGCCTCTTCGGTGAAGTCTGAGGCACCCGCTGAGGCACCCATCTCGCTGGGAAAGTCGCGCACGCCGATCAGCTGCAAGTCGACCGCATAGCTGGTCGTCTGTACGAACTTCAAATAGTCGCCCGCGTCCCACCAGCCCCCGGACGCGTCGATCGTTTCGCCGAGGCTGGTCAGTTCGCCTTTGAATTCGCCGCTGGCGTTGACCTGCGGCGTGAGGTAGGTCATCGCGCTCTGGTCGTTGAGGTGTGCGGGCGCCGAGCGCAGCGGCGAGGCGATGTATTCCGGACCGTCGCGCTCGTTCTCGTAGAAGGACAGCGCGTTGGCCAGCGGCGCGCCGTACAGCGCCTGCGCCGGCGCGATCGCGAACGGCGGCGACGACGCCGGCACCAGCCCGGCCAGCGAGATCATGTAGGTGCCGGGGGCCTGCACGGCGTCGAAGTCCAGGGCGTAGACGTGCGCGAAGCGGGCGCTCCATGAGCCCAGCGACGTGCCGACAGGCGCGCTGTAGACGACCTCGCCGTCGGAGGCCTGACGCACCGTGAACGTGGCGCCGGTCTCATTGCCGGTCGACATCAGGTAGGCGCGCTTGGGCGCCGTGCTTGGGTAGCCCACCTGGTTGACGCGAACGAACGCGCCACCCGCGGCATCCGCGCCGTCTGCGAGCGGGCCAAGCGCGCAGGCAAAAAGCCCGATCGCCCCCACGGCGCCCACCAGCCGACCCATTTATGTAACCCTAGCTGGCCGTGCGGGGGACTCTTTGACCTCCGCCACCGTCCCCAAACGTACGCTAGCGAAGGAGCGTCCCATGCCCAGCGATATGCGTCCAGCCGTCGGGCCGGTTCCCGAGCATCTACACACCGTCACGCCGCGGCTGGTCGTGCGCGACGGAGCGGCGGCGATCGACTTCTACCGAGACGCCTTCGCGGCTGAGGAGATCGGCGAGCGCTTCGCCGGGCCCGGCGGTGAGGTGATCCACGCCGAAGTGCGCATCGGCGACTCGGTGGTGATGATCACCGAGGAGGGCCGCGCCGACGAGCCACCTGGCGCCGATGGCAGTGCTCGGACGAACGCAGCCCCCCCCCGCAGCGATCATGGCGACCTACTGGGAGGACGTGGACGCGGCCTGGGAGCGGGCGATTGCGGCGGGCGCCGAGGTCGTCTACACACTGGACGATCACTTCTACGGCGAGCGCGGTGGGCGCGTGTGCGATCCGTTCGGTCAGCAGTGGATGCTCAGCCAGCGGACCGAGGTGCTCTCGGCCGAGGAGGTCAGGCGTCGCGCGGTCAGCTACTTCGCATCCGGATGAACACGCGACAACGGTGAGCGTCGGCGCAGACGCAGAAGAGCTGACGAGCGCGTGCTGGGCGGCGATGCGGGGTGACGCGCGCGCCGTGGATGCGCTGGAGGTGTACGACGCGGGCGCCTGGTTGGGCGGGCCGCTGGCGGTGGACGACCTGGCAGTGGCAGCGACGGCCGCGGCGCTGCTGGCGGCAAGCGAGCTCGCCCAGGCGCGCGGCGCGGCGCGCCCGACGGTCGAGTTGTCGGCCGAGCACGCGGCGCTCAGCTTCACCTCAGAGCGTCACATGCTCGTCGACGACAGACCGGCAGGAGCCGGCTTTGCCCCGCTGTCGCGTATGGTGCGCTGCCTGCACGGCGGCTGGGCGCGTATCCACGCCAACTACCCACACCATGCGGCGGCGCTCGAGCGAGCGCTCGCGATCGACCTGGCGCGAAGCACCGATCCAGTAGCGACGCTGGAGGCCGCAGCCGGCTCGCTCGATGCGATCGCCCTGGAGGACGCCGTGTTTGCGGCGAGCGGGTGCGCAGCGGCGCTGCGCTCTGCCGAGGAGTGGGCGCGGCATCCCGCCGGACGAGCGGTCGCGGCGGCGCCGCTGGTGGTCTGGGAGGACAGCATGGCCACATGCTCTTCGCGCGCATTGGGGCAAGCCGCCCGCGCGAGCAGGCCCGCCGCGGGCGTACGCGTGCTGGACCTCACGCGCGTGATCGCCGGTCCGGTGGCGGGACGCACGCTGGCGGCGCTCGGCGCGGAGGTCCTGCGCGTGGACCCGCCGTCGCTGCCCGAGCTGCCTCAGCAGCACCTCGACACCGGAGCGGGCAAGCGCACGACAATGCT
Source organism: uncultured Solirubrobacteraceae bacterium (assembly GCA_963734225.1). Taxonomy (GTDB): domain Bacteria; phylum Actinomycetota; class Thermoleophilia; order Solirubrobacterales; family Solirubrobacteraceae; genus Palsa-744. The sequence goes on along the minus strand of CAVTGI010000016.1, from coordinate 742,954 downwards.
CGACCTCGCTGACTGCCACGCCCGCGAGACCCTGCTGGCGGGCGCCGACGTGGTGCTGATGGGCTACCGCCCCGGCGCGCTGGCGCGCTTTGGCCTGCGCGGCGACGATCTGGCGCAACGCCACCCGCACCTGGTGCAGGTATCGCTCAGCGCCTGGGGAGCCGACGGCCCATGGGCGCAGCGGCGCGGATTCGATTCGCTCGTCCAGGTCGCCTGCGGCATCGCGGCGGCGTGCGCGAGTGCCGACGGGACGCCCGGGGCGCTGCCGGCGCAGGCGCTGGACCACGCGAGCGGACACCTCATGGCTGGCGCTGCGCTGCGCGCGCTGGCGGGCAGAGCCCGCGGCGAAGCGGTATCGCCGGCGCGCCTGTCGTTGGCGGCGACGGCGGCCGCGCTGCTGCGGGAGCCGCGTCCGCTGCACGCGACCACCGACCTCACCGGCCGCGCCGATCCCGCTCGTCACCGTGTGGCCTTCGGCGATGTCGCGCTGATCGCCCCGCCGGGGACGCTCGACGGCGATCCGCTCTGCTGGGCGCACGGTCCGCGCGAGCTCGGCGGCGATCCACCGCGGTGGCCGCTGCGTCCGGTATCGGCGTGACCTCCCGGAGATCTCGTACGGCCTCCTGGCGAGCCCGCGCGACGGCTCGTCGCTCAGTCGGCGTGAGCGCCGGCCGAGCCGTGGACACGCTCCCACCCCTCGGGGGGACCGACCGTCGCGGCCTGCGGCCCGAAGCGATCCCGATAGCCCTCGTGCACCTCGCGCCAGCGATCGGCCGAGGACCAGGGAGCCTGGTGGCCGTCAACCTCGCAGACGAGCAGGTCCAGACAGCTGTGCCAGCCGGCGCCGTCGCGGGCGGCCTTGCCGAGCTCGTCGAAGGTGTGGGCGAAGATGAGCACGCATCCTCCCGGGCCATCCGGCTCGAGCTCGAAGCGCAGCACGTCGTCCCCCCAACGCAGTTCCATCAACGACGGAGGGTCCAGGGCGAGCATCTCGCCGTCGAACGGCGGCACGATCTGCTCTCTGTGACTGAAGCGCAACGGCGCACCGGGCGTCAGCGTGCCCTCGATCGTCGTGGGAAACCAGGCGGCAAGATGGTCCTCCTCGGTGAGCGCGCGCCAGACGGTGTCGCGCGGATGAGCGAACGCTCTTGTGAAGCGCAGCACCGTCCGCTTCCCGGCCTGCTCGAGCGTTCCGTAGTCCGCCTGGCGAATGTCGTTCCCGTCGGTCATTTCGTCATCTCCCGCTGTTGGGCTGGTCGTCTTGCTCGATCGTGTCCAGATGGCGCTCGAGCGCGTCGAGGCGCTCGGCCCACAAGCGGCGATAGGGCGTCAACCAATCGTCCAGCGCGCGCAGCGGCTCGGCCCGCACGCGATAGATACGTCGCTGAGCATCGGCGCGCACATCCACCAGGCCGGCCTCGCGCAGCACCCTCAGGTGTTTAGACACCGACGGCTGGCTCATCGTGGTCGCGTCGACCAGATCGCCCACCGGACGCTCGGCGTCAAGGAGCAGATCCAGGATCCGCCGGCGCTTGGGCTCGGCGAGCACATCGAACGCAGTTGCCATCCAAGCCATATATAACGCCTTCTGCATATACCTGTCAAGCCATATACGAATCCAGCCCGCCCGGCGCTCGACCGCAGGCCGACGCTGCGGAGCTAGTCGAACACCACGTGGTGAGCCTTGGCGCCCGGATACAACACTGCCAGCAGCCCGCGGGCCTCGGCACTCAGCACGCCCCGCTCGGCGCGCGCGATCTTGCGGCGGGCGACCAGCGTGAGCGTGGTCTCGCGCCGGCGCAGCTCGATCGACCACGTGCCGGCGACGAGGCCGTCGAGCAGGAACGTGGGGCGGATTTGCATGTTGGCCTTCTCGTAGACCACGTCGCGCAGGTCCTCGGGCATGATCCGCTGGCGGCGCTTGGCGACGTAGGCCAGCAGCGTGCTGTCAAAGGCGCCCAACAGCCGCGGCGGCGCGGGCGTGTCGGGGTCGGGCCGCGGCGCGTGGGCGAGGTCGTACAGCGTGCGGCCGTGCTCGTCGGCGAAGCGCACGACGGTTTCCCCCATGCCGTCGAGCAGCTCGCGCACGGGCGGCGTGCGCCAGCCGATCCAGCAGGCGACATCGTCGGCGCCGGCGGGGCCGAACGCGCGCAGGTGACGTACGACGACGTCGACGAGCCCCTGCTCGACGGCGGGCGCGCGCGGGCTCGTGGGCGCAACGGGCATGGCGATGTGATCAGCGGGCGCCTTGGTCCCCCAGGCGCCGTCGCGCGGGACGCGCGCGAGCGCGCTCCAGCGGTAGATCGGCCGCCAGCCGAGCGCGTCCTGGGCATGCACCTCGCGCGGGTCGATCGCGCGGGGATGCTCGCCGACCCACTCCTGGGCGAAGTCGCGGATCTCCTCGTTGGTGCGCGGCTGCGACGCAGCGAAGGCGAGCAGCGCGCCACGCAGCTGATCCATCCCCGGACTGGTCTGATCGATCGCGCGGTGCCAGTTGCGAGTCGTAGCCTCGTGGGCGACAACCGCATATGCGGGATGCTCGCTTGCGCTGACCAGGTGCAGCGTGCCGCGTATGCCGATGCCCCAGCGCAGCTGCTCCTCGCCCAGGGCGTCGTAGAGATCCTGCGGCGCAAACTGGGCCATGCGCGACCACAGGCCGACAGGCAGCGCGCCCCAGGCCTGCCCCTGCATCGCGCCGATCGCCTCGACCACGTCGACGAGCGGCCGCTGCATGCGCTCGAGCAGTCCCTGGCGGGCGAGCAGCGCGCGGCCCAGCGCGCGATCGGACAGCTGCTTGGGCTCAGTCATGTGGGCGGGAGCGTACACTCGTTTCAAGATCGCTCTAGCGTCAGGAGAGCTGCCATGAGAAGTCAATTCCCCCCGGGGCCGCGCACGCCGCGAGCGCTGCAGATGCTCGGCTGGTGGAGTCGTCCGACGTCGTTTATGGAGCGCTGTAGAGAACGCTATGGCGACCGTTTTACGATCCGCCTACTCGGCCAGCCCCCATGGGTGCTGCTGTCGGATCCCGAGGAGATCAAGCAGCTGATGACTGCGCCGGCGGAGGTCCTGCATCCCGGCGAGGGTGCCCGCATCCTGGAGCCAGTCATAGGAACGCATTCGGTGATCCTGCTCGATGAGGGCCCGCACATGGAGCAGCGCAAGCTGCTGCTGCCGGCGTTCCACGGCGAGCGCATGCAGCGCCTGGCGGGGCTGATGGCGCAGCTGGCCGAGCGCGAGGCGCTGTCGTGGCCGCACGACGAGCCGGTCGCGCTGCACCCGCGGCTGCAGCGCCTGACCCTGGAGATCATTCTGCGCGCGGTGTTCGGCCTGGAGCGCGGCGCCCAGCTGGACGAGCTGAGCGCACAGCTCACCGAGGTCCTGGCCTTCAGCGAGAACCCGCTGTCGCTACTGCCGGGGGTGCAGCGCGCGCTGGCCGGCCACGGCCCGGTCAGGCGCCTGGAGCGCGCGGGCGCCCGCGCGGACGAGCTGATCTACGGGCTGATCGACGAGCGCAAGCGCGAGGACGCGGACGGCGAGGACGTGCTCAGCATGCTGCTCGGCGCACGCCACGAGGACGGCTCGCCGATGAGCCCGACGGAGCTGCGCGACGAGCTGGTGACCGCGCTGGTGGCAGGCCACGAGACGACCGCGTCGCAGCTGGCTTGGGCGTTGGAGCGCTTGGCCCGCGAGCCGGCGATTCAGGCGCGCGTGCGCGCGGAGATCGACGACGAGGATTCCGATGACGCCTACCTGACGGCGACGCTCAACGAGATCATGCGCCACCGGCCGGTGCTGCCCAACGCGGAGCCGCGCCTGGTCAAGCAGCCGATCGAGATCGGCGGGGTGACCTACCCGCCGGGCGTGGTGTTGATCGCGTGCGTGTACCTGGTCCATCACAACCCGGCGGTGTACCCGGACCCGTACGCGTTTCGCCCCGAGCGCTTCCTCGACCAGACGACGGGCACCTACACGTGGATCCCGTTCGGCGGCGGGCGCCGGCGCTGCCTGGGCGCGAGCTTCGCGCTGCTGGAGTCCAAGATCGTGCTGAGAGCGGTGCTGGAGCGCTACGAGCTGCGCTCGGCGGGCACGCGTCCGGAGCGCGCGCGCAGGCGCGGCATCACGCTGAGCCCGGCTCAGGGGGCACAGGTGATCCTCACGGCACGCGACGTTCGCGCGACGTCGGCGGCCGCCGCTTCGCAGCCACTGGCTGCACCCGCCTGACACGCCGGTGACGTCCGCTACTGCGGACGGGAAGGTTTTGCGACATATCGGCATCTCTGTCTAGGACCAAGGCGGGGGCCGATGTGGGCGCTCGCCCGCGTGTGCTCCGCCATGACGACCGACAAGGAGACACGTGATGCGGATTTCCAGACGAGTAGCGGCTGCGCTGATAACAACTGGGGCGCTGGCCGGATCGGCGCTGACGGCGGGCAGCGCCATGGCGACCCCCGAGCCGTTCCTTCTGAAGACGGCGCTTGCGCCGAGCGTCCCCAGCGACCCGATGCTGCACGGCGTGACCGCCGGCGGGGCGCCCTGGGTGCTCAAGCGCGGCTTCTTCGCGCTGCAGAAGAACGGCCAGGTGCGCGTGAACATCCGCGGCCTGATCATTCCCGAACTGGGCAGCCCGGGCCCTGTGACGACGGTCGACGCGGCGCTGTACTGCGGCAGCGAAATGGAAAAGACGGCGGCGTTCACGACGCCCTCGGTGCCGATCTCAAAGAAAGGCAACGCCCTGATCGAAACGACGGTGAGCGTGCCGTCAAGCTGCCTGGCGCCGGTGGTGCTGATCGAGCCCAACGGCATCTCCTCGATCTACATCACCACCAGCGGGTTCATGCTGTAGAGCTCGTTTTTGTCGTGCGCGAAACGTCGTCGCGGTGCCCGCAGGGGCCGCGGCGACGCCCGCACGGACCTTGGCGACGACGCCCACAGTTGACCGGCCAGTCATCATCAATGTGATGGCCCTGATCGCAGTCAAGCTCCTACTCGCCCCGAATTTCGTCGTTGGCGCGTCGCTGGCGGCGCGCCGCTTCGGGCCGCGCATCGGCGGGCTGGTTGGCGGCCTGCCGCTGGTGGCGGGACCGATCCTGCTTGTGTACGCGCTCGCACATGGGCGCGCGTTCGCAGCTGGAGCGGCGGCAGGGACGCTGCTGGGAGTGGTGTCGCTGGCGGCATTCGTGGTGGTGTACGCGCGTCTGGCGGGGCGCCTGTTCTGGGGCGCGAGCATGCTCGCGGGCTGGCTTGCGTTCGTGCTGGCGACGGTGGCGTTCAGCGAGCTGTCGATCCCGGCGGGCGCAGCGCTGGCCCTGGCGGGCGCCAGCCTGCTGGTCGGCCTGGCAGCGCTTCCTCGTCCCGGCTCACCGCCGCTCACGCGTACGCGCCCGCCCGCCTGGGACCTACCCCTGAGGGCGGCGTGCGCGCTGGCGCTGGTGCTCGCGCTGACTGCGGTGTCGGGCTGGCTGGGACCCCAGCTGAGCGGTCTGCTGGCGCCGTTTCCGGTGATCACGACGGTGCTTGCGACCTTCACCCACGCACAGCGCGGGACCGACGATCTGCTGCGGCTGCTGCGCGGGATGCTGGCCGGCTTCGGGGCCTTCGCCCTGTTCTGCTTCACGCTGGCGGTGCTGCTGGACAGGCTGGACACGGCGGGCGCGTTTGCACTGGCGACCGGACTTGCGCTGCTGATGCAGGCGACCGTGTTGGCGATGACGCGAAGCGGTCAGCTGTCGATGCCCTCGCGCGCGAGCTGGTGGCGGACGCGGTCGCGCAGCTCGGCAAAGCGCGTGGCCTCGTAGCCGATCAGCGCGACGAGCAGCGCGGCCAGCGCGGCGAGGGTGACGAGCGCGGCGGGCTTGAGCGCGACCTCGACGAGCACCAGCGCGGCCAGGACGGCAGAGCAGAACAGCCGCTGGCGGTTGAGCGTGTGGATGTTTCGCAACCTGAAGGCGACGTGCGCGAGCAGGTAGATGGCGCCGCCGCCGAGCATCGCGGCGGCGGGCACGAGACCGAGCGGATCGTCGACGTGGGTGAGCGTCTTTTTCAGGCCCAGGGCAACGAGGGCGATGCCGGCGACCATGGGGAAGTGCAGGTAGGAGTAGGAGTCGCGGGCGATGTTGTTGCGCTCGCGCCCGGGGCTGGCTTTGGACAAGCGCCGCGCGGCGACGATGGCGACGACGTCGAAATACAGCCACCACATGGCGCCGGCGACGACGATCCCGAGCACCGCAGCGACGACAACGCCGGCACTCACGTGGACACTCACACCGGCGCTGGTGCCGGCGCCGATCGCGACGATCGACTCGCCGAGAGCGATGATGATGATCGCGCCATGACGCTCGGCGAAGTGGCCGGGAACGAGCTTCCAGCCGTCGGCGCCGAACAGGAAGGGAGCGCCGACGTCGAGCACCACCGCGATGCCCCAGATGCCCAGCCGCGTGGCGCCGGCGGCGAGTGCGGCGGCGAACAGCAGCCCGACGCCCACGGCGGTGCTCCCAGCCAGGCCGACAACCGAGCGGCGCAGCGCGGCGTCGTCGCGGCTGGCGAGCAGGAACAGGGCGATGTGCGCGCCGCGCACGGCGGCGTAGGCGCAGGCGAACAGCAGGGCGTCGGCGGCGAAGGTGCGCGGCACGCACAGCGCGGCGACGAGGAAGGCGGCCATGGCGGCGAACATGGCCAGGCGCACGGCGCCCTCCTCGGGATCGACCACGCTGGTCAGCCAGGCATAGCCTGTCCACGACCACCACAGCACAGCCAGCACGAGCAGCGCCTTGAGCAGGCCTTCCCAGGTGGGCGTGCGCGCCATCAGCGCGGTGCACTGGGTGAGCGCGAGGGCGATTGACAATTATTTGTCGGTTGCCGGACAACGGACAATAAACCGGACGGCCGGGTCCCGTTTCCTCCTAGAGCTTCGCCTGCTCGCATAGCTCCGCGACCGTCGTGCCAAGGCCATCGGCGATCTTGACCATCGTGTCGAGCGTCACGTTGAACGCGCCGCGCTCGATCGCACCGACGTAGCTGCGGTCCATGCGGGCGTGACGTGCGAAGGACTCCTGGCTGTAGCGTTGCTGCTCGCGCCTGGACCGGACGGCCCTGGCGAGCTGGCGGTTCGCGGCCGACTTCTTGGAGGGCATCAGGGCATCGCCCCGAGCAGCAGTTCGCAGGTGGTCGCGCGCATCGTCGCGCGCTCGCGCTCCGTCTCGTCCTCGGCGGCTTCCATCACGTCGCGCTCGGTCGCCAGGTAGTCGCGTAGCGCCTTCAACACCAGCGAGCGCCGTTTGTGACCGATCCACACTTCCAGGGGTGTCTCCGGGTCGTGTGCGGAGGCACCCACCTGATTCACCAGGCTTCGCGCCTGGTCGAACGCATCCAGCGCACGCGGTAGGTCCGGTCGCCCGCGTGCTTTCAGCGCCGTCAGCAGTTCTTCGGTGCGCCAGGTGAACAGGTGCAGCAGGGCGTCCCTCATCACGGGCACGGCCGCAGCCGGCACGCGCAGCGCCATCGCGCGACCGGACCTGTCGATCCCGTAGAGCCAGGAGAGGATCTGATCCACGCGGCTACGTGACACGCCTACCGCGCGACCGATCTCGGCGTACGACTGCTTCTCCAGCAGCCGCAGGCGCACGACCTCTAGGTTGCGGTCCCACAGGTCCGCGTCGCCTTTCTGACCCGTGAAGCCGTGACCTTCCTTCGCCCGCACAACCGCGAACTGGTACGTCGCATCCTCACCAATGCGAGCGATGAGTTCGTCACCGCTCATCTTCACTACTTCACTCTCGGTCAGCCCCGCGTCCTTCATCGCATCGCGCACGATCTTCGGCAGCTTCACTGTGACAGCCTCCCGGTCGATTTTCACACCAACCGAAAATTGAATCGACGGCGCACGGGTCCTGCTACTTCCTTCTATCCAAGCCGTGCTCTCGTCGTGCGAGCGACGATCCCTATGCGGGCGTTGTCAATCCGACAGCTAGCCGCGAGAGGGCGCGAAAAAGGCTCCCATTTCGGGAGCCAGTTTCGCAGCTGTTGGCCGATGTCACTTCTTTGGAGCCTTGACGACCGTGCAGTCGGCCGCCGCGACGTTCTTGCGCGTCCCATCAGGCGTCGTGCCGGTGACGAACGGGATCAGCCCATCTTTACGGTGCTTCGTCCAACGACCGACGATCGTCAGCGACGCGATGCCGGGAGCCTTCACCACCGACCCGACCTCGACCTCTTTGCCGCCCTTCCCCTTCCACGAATCCGTCAACCGCAACGGCCCGCTGCCGTTGGTGCTGCGCTTCGGGGCTTTCTTCGCGGCTTTCGCCTTCGGCGCTTTCTTCCCTGTGACTTTGGCGACGGCCTCGGCCTTAGCGCGTGACGGGTGTGTCATCCCCTTGGCGAGCGCGCCGATCTTCTCGCGTGACGCCTTGCCCTGTGCGGCGACCTCCCGGTTCGCGGCCTCGGTACGGACCTCCGATGAGGTCGGGACAACCTTCGCGGCGCTGGTGTCAACGACGGTGCCCGGTGCTGACGGCTGGCCCTGCTTGGTGACGACTGCGTTTGACATTGTGGTTCCTTTCTCGGATTTGTACTGTGGTGCTGATTCGATAATCGACAGCGGCATCACACTTGTCAACCGAGTCAGGAGGATTCGTCACCAATCTCGACGGGCGTTCGAGTTTCTGTAAATATGTGAATCTCGCGGCGACGGGAGCCCCGGACGGCTATTCCTTCACGCGAAGCGACGGATCGTCTGAGATGCGGCTCTCGATGCTGAGCGGGGAGGATTACCTGGCTGGAAGAAGGTGACAGCGCAGCGGGCCGTGTGTTCCCGCTGCGCTGCCTTTCCGCCGAACGCGAGAGCGGCGGAAGATGAGGCGGCACGGTGGACCCAGGAAAGGACCGTGCCGCCGTAGCGCGGGAACAGGAAACCGCGCCGTGATGCCGGTGGCGAATCCGGCAAGTGAAAGCTCATCGGGGCGGCTGCCCGCCCGCCACCTCGCGCCTGCGCAGTTCCTTCCCGTTCCGCAAGGCCCACGCCTTGCGTGCGCGCTCGAACGCCTTGCCTGTGTCGGCCCATGCGCTGTTCGCGGGCGGCGGGTAGATCTGCTGGCCGAACTCGTCGCGCGCCTCGTAAGCCTCAAGCTCATCGACGCGCGCCTCAAGGTCGGCGATGCGCTGCGCCGTCGTCTTCGTCTTCGATCTTTTCGCCGCTGGCTTCGATCTTTTCGCGGGACGCCTGCCGCCGCCCGTGTATGGAGGTCCCGTCAGGTCGTGGAGCTTGTCCACCCCGCTCGGCTTGATGCCGTCGAGTGTGACGAGGTTCTTAGTTGCCATCTGTGTTCTCCGTCCTGTTGATGTCGCGGGAGCGGGACTCCGCGCTGTCCTCGTCGGGTGGCATGTGCGTCAGTTCCGGGCTCGGGTCCTTCGCCCATCCGGTGCCCTTGCCCTTCGGCTTCGCTCCGGTGCCTAGCTTTTTGATCCATCGGACCACCACCGGGGCGGGAGGCGTTTCGCCTGCCTCGATCATCCGTTCGTACTCACGTTCGATGGCCGCGTCCAGCGCGGGGTACGACTTGCCGGACGGGTTATCGACGTCTTCGACCGGGACGAGCTGCGATGACGGGACCGTCGCCCTGGCCCGCTGGGTGAGCGCGTTCCACGCCTCGATGCGCGCCTCGTGGTCGAGCTGCGCCTGGCGTCTGCTCGTCGCGTTGCCCGGTTCGTCGCCTAGCTGCGCCCTCAGCCCTGCGAGGGCGTCGAGGCCCTGGACGTTGTACCGGCCGACCTGCCGGGACGTGTCATCGAGCCAGTGGACGTGCGCTTTGATCTCGGCGCGCTCGTGCAGAAGATCCTCGACCTGCGTGAGCGCGGACAGGATCGCCTCGTCGGCGTCGTCCTCGGCCTTGGCGAGCGATGCACGTATCTTGTCGCTGCGCGATGCGAGGTCGGCGTTCAGCGCCTCCCGCTCCCCGGTCAGCGCCAGGGCGACGACCTCGAAGTGCCTCTCCGCGTCGGTCAGCGCCTTCTGCGCGTCCGGCTCCGTGGGGGCCGGGGTCTTCGACCCGGCACGCAACGCCTCAGCCCCCGCCGCCAAGTCAGCAGCACGCGCTGCCTTCAGCGCCTGTGCCGCATCCTCGCGTGCCGCGCGTGCGCCCTCCCACTGCTCTTGCAGCGACTCCACTTTGGCGAGGATGTCCTCCCCGCCTACAAGGTCCGTGCGCATCACTCTCCCCTCGCTTCCCTGGCTTCGCGGAGCGCCTGACGCAGAGCGCCGCTCCCGTCCTTCGGCGCGGGCGCGTGCGCTCCCGGTGTGTGCCCGCCGCCCCGTGAGCCCTGGTCGATGCCAGCAGCGCGTGCCGCGTTCGGCGGGGGACTCGGCTCCCGCGCGTCGAGCTCGGCCTGGCGCTGCTCGAACTCCTGCTCCCGCTGCTCGAAGCCCTGCATCACGCGCACTCCGTCGCGCTCTTCCAGCGTCGGGCGACCTCGGCGGATCATGTCGTTGAGCGCGTCCTGGCCCTCCCTGAGCGCCTTGGGTGCCCTCCGCCTGGCCGCGCGGTCTTGGAACGACTCGATGGGGAACGTCATCGACTGATGTTGTCGCCGGCGTTGTACCCCGACCGCGGCTGGCCGTGGACGGTGCCGCGAGCGGCGTCCTGGCGTGCGCGCCCTGACTCCGGTGGGTTCTTGTCCTCGGTGCCGACGCCGGTCATGGTGACTGAGCGTCCGCGCGTCGTGACCGCCGACTTCATGGGGATCGCCGTGCGATTACTTGTGCCGACTGTTCTTGCGCGCTTGTCGGTCAATTTCGTGCCGACTCGGGCACCCGGCCCGGCTTCGGACTTACCTTCTGGGTTACGCTGCGTTGCCATTCGTTGTCCCTCCTGGGTCTCTTGCCTTTGGCAAGATTTTATCCCGTGTCACACTTTCACTGTGACGGATTCACCCTTCGGGCCAAGTACCTTCCGCTTCGGCACGCTCCTGGCGCTCGTCTTCGAGCGCTGTGTCCCACGTGTCCATCGTCAGAATCTCGCGGAGGTCGTGCAGGTTGCCCTCGCGGTCACGGAAGTTCCTGCTTGCTTCGATCGGCTCAACGCCCGATCGGATCGCGATGCGCTGCGCTGTCACCTTCGTTGAAGCCTTCGTTGCTGCGGAGGCGACCTTGTCCTCGCGCTTCCACTGCCTGCGCAGGGCATCTTCCTCGGCTTCCCGCCGCCGCTGCTTGAACTTCCGCTGTCGCTCCGCGTTCGATAGTGCCATGCTTCCTCCCTCCCGGTAACGGCCAGTAACGCCCAGCCCCTTCGGGGCTGCTTTCTGTTACCCGTTACTTATGGAACTTCTTTGGCCTCCATAGGCGCTCGCGTTCGGCCTGTTATGTAGTCCCCTCCCTCCCCCTGTGCGCATCACGTCACTTCGCTTCGTAGGTCCATCCGACCTCGCCGCGTTCACGCCGTCGCGTCGCTAGGCCAGCTTCGTACAGCCGTCGTAGTCGGTTCTTGGCCGTCTGCTCAGAGCAGCCGACGTGCTGCGCGTACTCCCAGCTTTTGGCCTGCCCCAGCGCCGCCAGTGCCTTGCGATCACGCGCGGCTTTGTCGGCTGGCGGTATGCGCCGCTCGTCCCACACCGAGAAGCCGGGTCGTGGCTTACCCATCAGATCCTCCCCTGCACTATGACTGCACTATCCCGAAGGGCCATAGTGCAACCCATTTGCCCAGTGTTCGCCGCCCAAACGGAGAACCGCTGTACTACTGCACTATGAGTCCGAGCGCCCGTTCTCGCGCTCGCGCTGCGCCGTAGTAGGCGTGAAAATCGACCTGTCAACTGAGACTGGAAAACATAGTGCAGTAGTACAGCAGTTTCACGAATCGTCAATACCAGCCTGGGAAAAAGATGTGCACTATCACCAGTTTCGATAGTGCAGTCATAGTGCAGTGTCGCACTCATAGTGCAGTCACGTCCCACCTATTCGGCCTACCGTCCTGCTTGACGAGCTTCAGCGGCCCGTACTTCGCGCCCTTGTTCGCACGCAGCCAGAACTGGAGTTGCTTCTTCACATCGCTTCGGCTCGCCCGCATGTGTTCCGGTAGCGCGTCGTACAGAGGACCGCTCGGCGCTGTGCAAAGGTCGGTCAGTTCCTCAAGGGATACGGGGCCACGCTGTAGCTGACGCCACGCCTCGAACCACTGCGCGATCTCACGCTCGTCGCTGCTCATCGCCATCAGCTTGTCCCGGTTCCCGAGAAAGCCCTTGACGCCGGCCGCGGCCAGGATGCCTCCGACGACCTCGGCCCACCGCTCGAACGATCCGAGCGTTCGCTCCGCAGCCTGCGGTACGACCGACCCGTCGCTTAGCACGGTGCCGTCCTGCCAGTTGCGGACCAGCGTCAGCGCGGCGTCCACCAGCTTGCCCCGGTTCTCCCGCGCCCATGCCTCAAGGTTCGCGTGCCGGAACGCCTGCTTGGGTCGATCCGACGGCCGCACGTCGCCGGGGTCGAGGATGATCGGCACAGCGCGCCGGTTGTGCTCGCTCGTCAAGCCGACGTTGTTCCCCGTCGCCACCCATACGTTGCGGACGGAGAGCCGGACCTCACGGCTTTCACCGAGTTTCCGGTCAGCCCACCGGCCCGTCGTGATCGCGCCCGCAAGGACGCCGCTTGCAATGTCATTGATGTTGTCGAGCACGACCGCCTGCCGTCCAGCCAGCAGCGACGACGTGATCCGCTTCCGCATCTCGTCCTCGTCGTCCACGTTCGCCATCAGATCGACCACGCCGCAGCCTGGAACCAGCGCCGTCCTCGCAAGCAGGGTCTTTCCCGAGCCGACTTCCGGCGCGGTCACAAGGTGCATCGGCGTCGGGTGGTCCCCGATGTACTCGCGCACGAACGGCAGGATCAGGAGCGCGAGGGCATTGGCCTTCGACGCCTCATCCTCGAAGCCGAAGTCCCCGAGCAGTTCATCCATCAGGAGGTCCCTTGCGTGCCACACGTCCTCATGCGTGCCGATTTCCCCGACCGTCGCCGGTAGGTCAAGGTCCGGGTCCGGCACGTACAGGACGCGCGATCCGGGGTGGTGGCCGGGGGTGTCGATCAGCCTGCCATCAGCCCCGAGCACCGGCACGTCGATGACCCGATCCACGCGCGCTATACCCGCGTACTCGGCCGAGTCGCGCGCCAGGATGGTGTCCACCACGTCGGACGGCACCTTGACGGGGACGCGCTCGCCCTCCTTGCCCGTCGTGCAGAAGATGATGATCCGCGATAGCTCGTCGCGCAGGCTGGCTTTCGTGAACGCCTCCAACTCGCCGCGCTCCGTCCGCCGGATCAGTTCGTTGCCGCGCACCATCACCCGAGGGAACGTCGGATCGTTCCTCGCTGCGAGTGCTGCGACCGCCTCGTCCGCGTGCTCGTGGAGCAGGTCGGGCCTGCTGACGTCTATCGCGATTCGGTCGTCATCGTCCACATCAATCCTCTTCCCATAATGACCATTTCATGTTCATTGTATCTTGCCCACAAACGAACACGGGCGCTCGCTTGCGCGAAACGCCCGTGCCGGAAATGGTGCATACGAAAGGGATTGACTTACAGAGACTCTATCCCTCGTCCTGCTTCGGCCTGCCGTCCTCCGGTCCCTGGCAGGCCCTTGGTCAGTCGCCGCGCAGCCTACCGAGGAAGTCGCCCATCCACACATCGTTTTGCGCCTGCGCCTCGGCACTTTCTTTCCGTGCTTTCTGGGCGGCGTTATCGAGGAGCATGCGTAGTTGTTCTGGGGCGATGTCGAAGTCCGCACTGGTGATCCGTAGCTCGCCGGGTTCGACGCTTACGCTGTCTCGTTCGATCTGCGCATGCATCGCATAATCCAGGCCCGACAGAGAGATCTTGGGGAGCGCCGCCTCCAGAATCTGGACGGCCCTGTCATCGAGGTACATCGGCACGACAAGCTCGTAGCCCTGCGGGGTGGATGTGATCGTGGCTTCGTCCCACTGGAGCGGCGAAGGATCGGGCGTTGACATGCCCGGATAGTAGCGCTTTGTCCAGGCGTTGGAATCGCGCCAGCCCGTGCTTTTTTGCGCCCTCTCGCGGCACTCGATGCCGAGCGTGATCTAAACTGCTAGACGGCGATCATCGGCGCAGAGAGCGCGTGTCGGGGGTCACGACGGCGGCTCCCATCCAGTTTCGTGGTATGTGCCCTTCGGACCGCGGAACGTGCCGTGATCTTCGAGGGCGACGTAGGTTTCGCCGACAGGACCGTTTTCCCCGACGGGGCCTCCATCTTCGTTGTCCACGACGAGTTGCCCGCTGCAGCGGTTGTCACGGCACGACACAGCGAGCTTGGCGGGTCGCCACGACGAGTACCTGCCTTCTCGGGTTTCCACTTCTTCGAGGTAGACCAGCCCACTTGCAGGGTCGCCGGCGTCTTTGTAGGACACTTCGCTGCGGCGTTCAGCGAACAGGCGCTTCGTCATCCGCTGGCGGGCGACTCCCGTGTTGTTCGCCTTCGCAGTCGCCGGTACCAGGACGGCGACTGCAATAGCGCCGATGACAACTGTCTTCATGCGCCACAGCTTACCGCACCTCTCAGGGCACCCATCTCGCGTCCTCTCGCGTGATCCGTCGCCGTAGACGGGCTACCAGGCAGCGCCGGGCGCTACGCGACTACAAAGGCCGGCAGCCGCAGGAGCTCGTCGCCGAGGCTCATGCGCAGGTTGACCTCCGAGGTGCGCGCGAACCGCGCTGCGGCGCTGGGACTGATCGTCGGCACGATCCGGCCGTCGCCGTGAAGCTCGAACTTTGCGAACGTCTCGCGGAGCGCGGCGTTGAGCACCTTCATGTCCTCGCCCGCCTCGGCAAGCTGGCTGGCGAGGCGCTGGTACAGCGCGTACATCGCGGCCTCGGGATCGACCTCCTCATCCTTGGCATCGGCGAGCGCATCGAGCGCAGCGTCCACTCGCGCCTCGGCTCGCTTCGCCTCGGCCCTCTTGGACTTGGCGGCGTCCTTGAGCAGCGCGCGCTCGTCGGCATCCTCGGCGTCCGCAAATTCCGCCGTGGCCCGCTCCGCCGCCCGTTCGGCGGCAGCCGCATCCTCGGTGGCCTCCGCGACCACGCGCTTCAGCTTCTCGCGTTCCGCGCGCTGGCCGGATTCAAGCTGCGTGCGGAGGTCGTCCATGTCGCTGAGCAGGCGTCCGAGTTCACCGATCACGGCGCGGTCCACGGCCTCCGCGTTCCACGGCATCGCGGGGCAGTAGTTCTCGTCTTCCTCAAGGTATTCGCGGTGGGCGCGGCAGACGTAGGCGCGGCTGCGCACGCCGTCCTTCTTGCGCGTGTACGTACTGCGACCCTGCGCGGCGCTTCCGCACGTCGCGCACGTCGCCAGTTCGCTGAGTAGGTAGCCCTCGACTGGCCGCCCGCGCTTGCGTTTCGTGGCTTTGCAGCGCGCGGCCCGCTCGTCCTTTAGGCGCATCCAGTCCTCGAAGCTGACGTAGGTCGGCCACTCGCCGGGCGAGAGCTCGCCGTTCAGCGGCTGCATCCCCGCGTAGAAGGGGTTGTTGAGGATCTGGCTCACCCGCCCGACGCTGAATGGCTGGCGCTTATGCGCCTTGCGCACCGGCCTGGTCATGTAGCCGCGCCGGTTGAGTTCGAGGCCGATCTTCTGCTCGGAAGCGCCGCTGAGCGCGAGCCGCCAGATCAGCGCGTAGGTCTCACGGTCCTCGCCGTGGTAGACGATGGTCCGCCCGGCGATGCGTCCGCGATCGTCGTGCTCGTACAGCACGTCGTACCCGGCGGGCAGGATGCCGCCGCGCCATTCGCCGCGCTCGACCGTCCGGTGCTGCCCGTCCTTCGTCGCCTTCGCCTTGCGTGCGCTGTCTTCGTGGTTGCGCGTGCCCATCAGCGCGGCGTCGAGGATCGACTCGCAGGCGCGCGGGTCCTGCTTCGAGCGGAGGGTGATGCCAGCCTTCAGCGACCAAAGCTGGTACTCGACTAGGTGCTTACCCTTCACGGCATCGCCGCGAGCCAGCCTGTCGGTGTGCTGGACGATCAGGGCAACGTCGTGGCCTTCGGCGGCGAGGGCTGCCGCGTGCTCGCACGCCTTGACAAGCTCATCGCCGCGGCTGCCCGAGTACGCCGTCTTGGATTCCTCGTGGTACTCCCCGGCGACCTCGCGCCCCTCGTCCGCTGCGAGCTTGCGCCCGTCCGCGAGCTGCGTGCCGATCGAGTCCTTCTCGTCGGCGCTGCTCTTGGCAGCGTAGATGATCGCCAGCTTCCTTGCCATGTCGGACATTGTATTCGCCCCTTTGCATCAAAATGGCAATCGCCAGCACGAATACCAGGTCGAAGAACAGCTCCAGCGAGGTGACGCGCTCGCCGTCGCGCAGCACGGCGGTCAGGCGCGTGGGACGGCTGCGGGCCGGTGTGCTGGTGCTCACCGGCCCATCTTCGCAGCCGTCAGCGCAACGACAGCAGCCTCAGTGCAGCGACATGTTGGGCTCGCCCGCCGAGTTGAGGCCCGCTCCAGAGATCGTGCAGGTGCCGCCCTTGGGGGTACCGCTGTTGTAGGCCTGCGTGAGGCAGTTGCGCAGCGCGAGCTGCGCCCAGTAGTTGGGGTGCAGGTCTTCCTGAATCTCATACGGAGGGAAGATCGCGGTGATGGTGCGGATCTGGTTGATCCACTCGGTCTTGTTGACCGCTTCAGCCTGTTTCCAGGAGGTCAGGCCCTCTTCCTCGAGCAGCCCCACGCCCTTTTCGCACAGGCGGTGTTTGTTGAACGCGGAGGACAGCTGCATGTACTTGATGTTGGACAGCCCGGTGGCTTCGCCGGCGGCGAAGACGGCGTTGTCGATCGTGGGCAGCATGGTGGAGTTGGCGTAGTTGGCGTCTTTGTTCCAGAAGCCGCAGCCGCCGACGGTCTGGCGCGTGTAGCCGCTTTGGGAGTAGCGGAATTCCGAGCCGTTGGGGATCGGCGACGGGTAGTCCTGGACGAGGATCGTGTACTGCGAGGCGGAGTAGCCGGCGTTGGTCATCGCCTGCGCCACGTTTTTGATCCCGGTCTCGATTTCGCCCTTGACTTTGTTGACGTTGCTGGAGCTGAAGTTGTTGGTGACGGAGCTTTCTTCGCTGCAGTAGTCGGGCCACCATTCGGGCGACAGCAGCCAGTCCTCGACGCAGGTCTGCACGATGCTGGCGAAGTTGAAGTTGTTGCCGCCGATGGAGATGGCGACGAGCTTGACGTTGTGCGCGGCGGCGAAGTGCTGGAGCATCAGCGCCTGGCCTTCGTGTCCGGAGGAGTTGTAGAAGTCGAGGCCGGGCTTGAAGTCGCCTTCCTCGCTGAAGCTGGCGGTCTTGGCGCCCGAGCAAGCGAGATTCTCGCCTTCGACGCCGCCGCCGATGTGGACCTCGGCGGATTTGGAGCGGTGACAGCCTTCGATCAGTTCGCCGGTGTCGCTTTCGTTGTCGTAGTAGGCAGACGAGCCGAGCGCGTCGATCTCGGATGAGCTTTCGTTGGTGTTGCCGGCCCAGCGGCCGGCCTCGCCGGATATGTAGGAGTCGCCGAGACTGACCGTCCAGGGTGCGCCTTCGCCGGGTCCGGAGGCGCGCGCGGCGGGCGCGAGCGCGGCGAGACCATAGACGAGCGCGGCGGCGGCGAGCGCAGCGGCGACGAGCGCGAGGCGAGACGCCCCGCGACGTGCGATCGAGTAGTGCATGAGTTCCCCTCTTCTCCCTCGCGCCGCGCCTTCGGCGGCGCTGTCCGACTGACCGTAACGACGCGGGATGCGGCTGGTCAACCTGAATCCGACAGTTCAGCCGCACGCTGCGGTATTTGCCGGAATTCCAACTGCTGGTGTCTCTGACTCCGTCGCCCCCTACCGGCGCGCCCGCCCCGGCCGGCTACGCGCCCTTGCCGGCTGCGCGCGCGGGCGCCTCGCCCCACAGCTGCTCCAGGCGGTAGAACTCGCGCGTCTGGGGGGTGAAGATGTGCACGACCACGTCGAGGCAGTCGATCAGGATCCAGCCGGCGTCGGGCGTGCCCTCGACGCGACGCGGCAGTAGACCGTGCTCGCGCTTGAGACCCTCGAGGATGCCGTCGTGGATGGCCTTGGCCTGGCGGGCGGTATTGCCGGAGCAGACGAGGAAGTAGTCGGTGTAGCCAAGCACGCCGCGCAGGTCGAGCTCGACCACGTCGACGGCCTTCTTGTCGGCGGCGTAGCGGCTGATCTCGGCGACGAGCTGCTCGGGGCTCAGCGCGCGGCTGCTTGCCTGTGCGTCGACGGTCATTGGCCGCGCGCCTCGGTGTGCGCGCCGGCGGCAACAGGCGCGCGGTAGAGGCGATGCTCGGCGACGTAGGCCGCTACAGCGGGCCCGACGAGGTCGTCGATCGGCTCGCCGCGGGCGGCGCGGTCGCGCACCTGCGATGACGACACGTCGATGGCGAGCATGTGCAGGAAGGTAACCGCGGGGGCATTGCCGCGCCGGGCGATGCCTGCGACGGTGTCGAGCACGCGCTCGCGCCCGGCCGACCCAGGCCGCGCGGCGACCGCCAGGTCTGCGAGCCCGAGCAGCTCGGCCGGCCGGCGCCAGCTTGCGAGCGTGCTGGCGGTGTCGGCTCCCACGATGAACGTCAGACGAGCGTGCGGGTGACTGGCATGGATGGCACTGAGAGTATCGACGGTGTACGACGGCCCGCGGCGCTCGATCTCCAGGGAGCACGCTGACACCCCCTCCTGGCGGGCGACCAACAGCTGGCACATGCGCAGGCGGTGCTCAGGACCCGGATCGGACCAGCCCGGCCCGCTGTCGCGGGCGGGCTTGTGCGGCGGGATGTGGGCGGGCATCACCAGGACACGCGTCAGGCCCAGCTCGGACAGCGCCTGGCAGGCCAAAGCGAGATGGCCGACGTGCGGGGGGTTGAACGTCCCGCCAAGGATGCCCAGCGACTCAGGCGCGGACGTGCCCGTCGCCCTCGATGAGGTACTTGGACGTGCACAGCTCGCGCAGCCCGATGGGCCCACGCGCGTGCAGCTTCTGTGTGGAGTTGCCGATCTCGGCGCCCATCCCGAACTCGCCTCCGTCGGTGAAGCGCGTGGACGCGTTGACATACACGCAGGCGGCGTCAACACCGAGTTGGAAGGCGCGCGCTGCGGCGGTGTCGCGCGTGACGATCGCCTCGGAGTGCCCGCTGCCATAGCGCGCGATGTGCTCGATGGCATCCTCGACGCAGTCGACCACAGCGACGGCGAGGATCGGCGCGAGGTACTCCGTGGCCCAGTCCTGCTCGGTTGCGTCCTCGATAATTTTTTGATGGGGCGCCCGCCTGCCGGCGGCGCCGGTGGTCGCGCCGTTCCCTGCTGCTGCGCGCGAGCTGTCGTCCTCCCAGAGCGAGGCCGCCAGCGCCCGGGTGCGCTCGTCTGCGCGCACGATCACCCCGGCGTCGGCGAGCGCGTCAAGCATGGCCGGCAGAAAGGCGGCGGCAATGCTCTCGTGCACGAGCAGCGTCTCGGCGGCGTTGCACACGCCGGGGCGCTGGGTCTTGGCGTTGATGACGATCGCGCGCGCCTGCTCGATGTCGGCGCAGGCGTCGACGTATACGTGGCAGTTGCCGGAGGCGGCGTAGATGACGGGCACGGTGGCAACGGCCTGCAACGCGTCCTTGAGGCCCTCGCCGCCGCGGGGGATGATCAGGTCGACGCTGTCGCGCTGGGTGGCCAGCTCGGCGAGCTCCTCGCGCCCGCCGCCGGCGACGAGGCTGACGCAGCCGTCGGGCAGCCCGGCGGCGACGGCGGCCTCGGCGGCGATGCGGGCGAGCACGGCGTTTGAGTGCACCGCGGATGAGGAGCCGCGCAGCACGATCGCGTTGCCGGACTTCAAACACAGCGCGGCGGCGTCGATGGTGACGTTGGGGCGGGCCTCGTAGACGACGGCGACGACGCCGAGCGGAACGCGCACCTTGCGCACGTCCAGGCCGTTTGGCAGGCGGTGGCCGTCGATGACCTCGCCGACGGGGTCGGCGAGTGCGGCGATCTGGCGCACGGCAGCGGCGATTGCAGCCAGACGCGTCTCGTCCAGGCGCAGGCGGTCGAGCAACGCATCGCCTATGTCGGCTTCGCTGGCCGATCTCCGATCGGCAGCCTGCATGTCGAGCTCGTTGGCGGCGAGCACCTCGTCGGCGCGAGCGACCAGCGCGGCGGCGATGGCCTGAAGCGCTGCATCCTTGACGGATGTGTCGAGCTGGGCGAGCGTGCGCGCGGCGCGCTTGGCCGCGGCGCAGGTGTCGGCGACGGATGTGGCGATGGTGGCCATGGTCTGTAAAGGGTAGAGCCCGACGGGGGTGGTACGCCGGGGCGGTCGCCTGCGCGCGCCGGTGCGCGGGATCAGTCGACGACGAGGTAGTCGCGGTGGACGGCCTCCTCGCTGGCGCGCGGCAGGATCGCCCTCACGTCTGGCGACTTCAGGCCGATCACGCGGCGCAGCTCGTCGGCTGAGTAATTGCAGATGCCCTTTGCGACGGGCCTCAGCGTCCCCCCGGCTGCGGTGTCGCGTTCGATGATGTTGACGGCGTCGCCGGCATCGAAGTCTCCCTTGACTTCGGTGACACCGACGGGCAGCAGGCTGGCGCTGCCCTCGCGCACGGCACGCGCGGCGCCGGGATCGATGACGAGCTCACCGCGCGACGGCTTGGCGTACTTGAGCCACAGCTTGAAGGAGCTGTAACGGGCCTCGCGCGCGGCGAAGCGCGTGCCCTCACGCTCGCCGGCCAGCACAGCTGTGAGTGCGCCATCGCGCACGCCGTTGCAGATCACCGTGGGGATGCCGGCGGCGGTGGCCATGTCGGCGGCGACCACCTTGGAGCGCATCCCGCCGGAGCCGAGCGGAGAGGTGGTGTGACCGATCTCCAGAGTCTCCAGCGCTGCGAAGTCGTCGACCTGGGCGACGATCTTGGCGTCGGGGTACAGCCTTGGGTCGGCGCTGTAGAGGCCGTCGATATCGGTCAGCAGCAGCAGTTCGTCGGCGGCGACCAGCACGGCGACCTGCGCGGCGAGGAAGTCGTTGTCGCCGAAGGAGATCTCGTCGGTGGCGGTCGTGTCGTTCTCGTTGATTACCGGCAGCACCCGCCAGTCGAGCAGAGTGGTGAGCGTCTGGCGCGCGTTGAGGTAGTGGGTGCGCGCGCTCATGTCGAAGAAGGTGAGCAGCACCTGAGCGCTGGTGACGCCACGCTCGCGCAGCAGCTCGTCATAGATGCGATAGAGCTTGCCCTGGCCGACCGCGCTGGCGGCCTGCAGCTCGCCGATCGTGCTGGGCCGCTGGGGCAAGTCCATCACGCGCATGCCGCGCGCGATGGCGCCACTGGTGACGACGATCACCTCGGTTCCCTCGCCGTGCACGCGCGCGAACACATCGCACAGGCGCGCGAGTACGTCGGCGCGCGGCTCGCCGGTCGCGTCGGCGACGACGCTCGAGCCAAGCTTGATGACCAGGCGTGTCATGGCGTCAGGAGCGTAGACGCTGGCGCTGTGAGGGCGCGAGTGCGTCAGCTGCGCTGTTTGGAATCGGCGCGTCGACGTTCTTGAGCGACTTCCAACGATTCGAGGTCGACAAGGTCCTGCGGACGCCCGGCGGCGCGCTTCATGGCGAGCATGTCCTCGATCGACGCGACCCGGACCTCGTGGCCGGCCAGCTCCATGAGATCGGCGCGTCGGCGCAGAGCGTCATACCCGGGAGCGCCATCCGGATTGACGAGCAGGTCGATGTCACCGGAGGGTGTGGTCAGGCAAACGATCTGTGTGCGGCGCAGCGCGTGCCCGTCGGGCACGAACGGCACGTCCTCTGACACTCCTCGTAGACGCGCTTTGAGTGCCACCAGGACCCTCCCAAGCGCGTCGAGATTGTCCTGCGCGGGCGCGTAACAGATGTCGAGATCCTTGGTGAAGCGCGGCATCGCCTGAAGGACCACCGCTATGCCACCCACGATCACGAAGTCGACGCCCTCGTCAACCAGTGCCCGCACCAATGTCACCGGGTGGTAGTCAGGCCAGTTCGCCACGGGACCTTTCGCCCGCGATGGTCAGCTGGCGCCCTGCCTCGTACATGCTTTCCAGCTGCGCGAGCCTCTGGTCGGGCGTCAGCCTCAGCTGCTCGATCACGAGCGTCTCGTCTATTCCTCGGGCGAGCGGCTCGGCGGTGAGCGCCAGCCTTTGCCCGGTCATTCGCAGTGCATGTTCCAGGGTGGCGATCGTGGGATTGGCCTGCGGACCCTCCAGCTTGGCGACCGCTGCCTGGCTGACGCCGAGCCGCCTGGCGAGCTGGGCCTGGGTGAGCCCAACACGCGTGCGAGCGTCCCTGAGCAGTGATGCGGCTACCGACATGGGCCTATTATAACTCATAGGTCGTTGACATTTGTCATCGCCGAACGAACGACGCGGGCCACGCTGCTAGGGCTCGTGCGGGTCCAGCTCGAAGGTGACGCCGGCGATCTCGATCTCGTCGCCGGGCTGGAACCCGTGGCTCTCCAGCGCGCCGATCACACCGATCCTGCGTAGGCGGCCCTCCAGGTAGGCCATGGCGTCCTCGTTGTCGACGTCATAGCGCGCGAACAGCCGCTCGATGCCCCTCCCCCGTACGGCAAATGCGCCGGGCCGCAGTGCTTCGACGCGGAATCCCGATGCCACATCGCGGTCGCCGACGGGCCGGAAGACCATGTACTCGGCCAAGTCCTCCTCGCCGATCGCGCCGACGGACGCCGCCGTGCGTCCGCCGTTTGCCGCGCCGGCCTGCGAGCCGGCAGGCACGGCGTCGCGCGGCGCGACGTTCTGCAACAGCTCGGCGGCGAGCTCTGAGATCCCCTGGCCAGTGGCACTGGAGGTTGCGATCACCGGGACGTCCGCGCCCAGGCGATCGCGCCATACGGCGACCGCGCGCTGCGCCTGCTCGGCGGTGACGAGGTCTGCCTTGGACAGCACAAGCACGCGCGGCAGCCGGGCCAGGCGCTCGTCGTGGGCGACCAGCTCGCGCTCGATCGTGGCGAAGTTGGCGGCCGGGTCGGCGTCGGCGTCGCCGGTCAGCTCGGGCGCGACGTCGAGCACGTGCACGAGCAGGCGCGTGCGCTCGACGTGGGCGAGAAAGTCGTGCCCCAGGCCGGCCCCCTCGCTGGCGCCTTCGATCAGGCCGGGGATGTCGGCGATGATCAGCTGGCGTTCCTCGCCTTCGAGCACGCCGAGCACGGGCGAAAGGGTGGTGAAGGGATATGAGGCCACCTTGGGCGCAGCGCGCGTGAGACGCGACAGCAGCGAGGACTTGCCGGCGTTGGGTAGGCCGACCAGGCCGACGTCTGCGAGCAGCTTCAGCTGCAGCTCAAGCCAGCCTTCCTCGCCGGGCAGCCCGCGCTCGGCAAAGCGCGGCGCCTGACGGGTGGCGGTAGCAAAGCGCTTGTTGCCCTTGCCGCCGCCGCCGCCGCGCGCGACGGTGGCCCGCTGGCCGTCGGCGAGCAGCTCCCAGCGGCGCCCGGTCAGGTCCTCCCCGTCGTCCTCCCCCGCCACGACCTCGGTCCCGGGCGGCACGCCGATGACCAGCGTGTGGCCGTCTGCGCCGTGACGCAGCGCCCCCTCGCCGTGCCCGCCCCGCCCGGCGCGGAAGTGGCTGCGGCGGCGGAAGGCCTGCAGGTCGCGCAGCGAGTCCTGGCAGACGAACAGCACATCCCCCCCGCGCCCGCCGTCGCCGCCGTCGGGTCCGCCTCGCGGCACGTGCGCTTCGCGACGAAAGCTCGTGCAGCCATCGCCGCCGGCGCCGGCCTGGACGTGGATCCTCGCGCGATCGGAGAGCATGCTGGCATCGTGACAGCAGCGGGCGCACGTCCAGGACGCGATCGTCTCTCAGCACTACATGATCGCCGACACGTCGATCCGGTTTCCAGGAGCAAAGTCGCGGCAGTAGACGAGCGCGCTCACGCCGAATCCGCCGCCTCCGGCCGGTAGGGCGACGTGCAGCTGGGTCCTGCTGCCTGGAAGAAGGACTCGTACTTCAGAAGCTTCGCTGTCGTTCCCGAATTCGCAGCGAAACTTCGCAACGAGAAAGCGGGCAGAGGAGCCGGGGCGAAGCAACACGGGTCGTGCCGGCCCTCCGGCAACGACGGCTGGGGCGGCGCCGTAACCGGAGTCATAGCGATAGACGAACGGCAGTAGCCGTCCCCGATCAAAGAGGCCTATACGCGGCGAGCCATCCAGAACACAAGCGCTGCTTGACTGGTTTGTCAACGCGAACCAACGCCCATGCTCTCCGGTCTGCGCCGAGAGCGGTCCGGTGAGAGATAGACGAAGGGTGCCCGAAGCACACCTGGGCGACTTCACGTCCGCCGACGCATGCAGCGAGCTGGCGCCCTGACACCCCAGCAGACCCAGCGAAAGCAGCCCAGCGACTGCGGCAGCGATCGGGGTGCTATTGCACCTCATGGCGCCGCACCATAACGACGCCCAGCTGGGCAACGGTGGACTGGAGCTGCGCCCGTTGCGTCGCTAGCCTCGGCTACCGGCGTATCCACTTCCGAGCAAGGAGCGACAGAGCTGATGAATGCACCAACCGCCCAAGCGGCAGACCGCGTCCTGCTGATCACCGGCGCATCCTCGGGCATTGGCGCGGCCACCGCCCGCCATGCAGCCGCGGCAGGCTGGCGTCTGGTGCTGGCCGCCCGCTCGCACGAGCGCCTGGCGGACCTCGCGCAGGAGCTGGGCGGCCCCCGAGCGCGCGCTTGCGCTGCGCTGCGACGTGACCGAGTGGGAGGACCAGCAGCGCATGGTCACAGCAGCGCTGGATGCGTTCGGACGCATCGACGCGGCGTTCGCCAACGCCGGCTTTGGCGGTCCCCGCGGCTTCCTGTCTGACACCGTCGAGCATTGGCGCGAGATGGTGCTGACCAACGTGTATGGCGCTGCGCTGACGATCCGCGCGACGATCCCAGCGCTGAAGGAGTCGCGCGGGCACCTGCTGTTGACCTCCAGCGTGGCCGGGCGCCGCGCGCTGCCGGGCTCGCTTTACTCATGCACCAAGCACGCGGTCACCGCCATGGGCGAGGCGGCCAGGCAGGACCTCAACGACACGGGCGTGCGGGTCACGCTGATCGAGCCGGGCATGACCGACACGCCGTTCTTCGAACAGCGCCCCAAGGATGCGCTGGAAGACGACGACATCGCCCGGGCCGTCATCTACGCGCTGTCCCAGCCCCAGCACGTGGACGTCAACGAGATCCTTATCCGCCCGACCGCACAGGCGGGATAGGCAGGGAGCGGCTCGGGGCGGTCAGGCGTGGGCGAGCAGATGCGCGAAATAGAAGCCCGCCGCAGCGGCGCCACCGGCGGTCGCCACGGTGGCGATCGTGCCCGCCGAAGGGAGCTGCCTGCGGGCCATCAGCGTGGCGAGCGCGTCGACCGAGTCGACTGCGGCACAAGCGGCCTGCACGCGCGGACCTACGTCGGGATCCTCGAGTGTCAATAGCGTTGCCAGTCCGAGCGCCACATCGCGCGCGCCGAGCATACGCGCCAGATAGACCACGATCGGTTGGCGCACCGCGTCGCGCCCCAGCCAGCGGGCTGGCACATCCTGCGGAGCGGCCAGCACACCGGCGCCGAGCGCCATGCGACCGGCGGCGATCAGCCGCGCGCCGGTCTTGGGGCTCACGGGGCGGCGCTCAGCCGCGCGCGTCGGCGGAGGGCAGCACGCTGACGACGCGTCCGCGCCGGCCGGTGGCGAACTGCACGGTGCCGGCCGCACGCGCATACAGCGTGTCGTCCTTGCCGATGCCCACGCCCGCGCCGGGCTTGAATTTGGTGCCGCGCTGGCGAACGATGATCTCCCCGCCGGTCACGCTCTGGCCGGCGAAGGTCTTGACGCCCAGGCGCTGGGCGTTTGAGTCGCGGCCGTTGCGGCTTGAGCCGAGCCCCTTCTTATGAGCCATCTGTGGTCTCCTTGCCTGTCTGCTGGGCGCTCTCGTCGGCGCCGTCGGTCGCCTTGGCAGCGGTCGCCTTCTCGGCTGTCGCCTTGGTGGATGTCTTGGCGGCTTTGGCGCGGGTGCCCGATGCGATCTCGGTGACCTCGATCTTGGTCAGGTCCTGGCGGTGGCCGGTGCGCCTTTTGTAGCCGCGCTTGGGCTTGAACTTGAACACGCGCAGCTTTTCGCCGCGCACGTGCGCAAGGACCTTGGCGGTAACGCGAACGTCCTTGAGTCCGGCCTGGTCGAGGACGGCCTCCTCGGAGCGATAGAGGATGGGCTCGAGCGTCACGCTTGCGCCCTCGGCCTCGGGCAGGCGCTCGACGAGCAGGGTCTGGCCGGGCTCCACACGGTACTGCTTGCCGCCGGTCTTCACGATCGCGTACATGTCTTCTCTGTGTCGAAATTTTGTGGCTGATGTGATGCGCCGACCCGACAGCATTGCCGGTGAGCGCTGCCTGCTATTCGGGCGCGGCCTTGGCCTTTGCAGCCGAACGGCGCCGTCCGCCCCTGCGGCCACGACGCCGAGGTTTGGATTGTAGGCCATCCTCATCGGTCCCGTCCGCAGGCGTCTGCTCGAGCGCCACCGCGTCGGACGTGAGGGCATCCGTGGCCAGCTCCTCCTCGGGCTCTGAGTCGATGCCCGCGGGCGGCTCGCCCAGCCCTGCTTCGCGGCGTGCCTCCAGGTCCTCGCTATCGACCGGCGCCCTGCGCCGCCGCGAGCGCGATTCGCGCCCGCCGGCGCCGTCACCGTCGCCGGAGGGCAATGAGGCGGGGGCGCGACGCCTGCCGCGTCCTGAGCCCGCGCGCGAGCCCGACGTTCGGGCTGGCGGGCTGACGACCTCGCCGGACTCGTCCAGCAGCAGAGCGCTGGCAGCCGTGCGTCCGACCTGGTCGATGCGCACCATGCGCTTCTCGCCCACGTGGGCGGCCGCGCCGGCGATCGAGATGATGTAGCCGTCGATTTTGGCCACCGCATCGTCCACGTCGTACATATGCGGCTCGACGATCTCCACCAGCACCTCATCGCCCTGGCGAAACGGCAGCGCCCGCTCCTCGACCTCCGCGCGCGTGCCCATGAAGGTGATCGCGAAGTGGTCTAGCGCGAGCCCTTCCGAGCCCTCGAACAGGAATGACTTGTCGGTCTGCGCCTCCAGCGCGTGCAGGACGCGTGAGCCGTGCCCGGTGAACTGTGTGCTCACGCGCGGGTTGGCCTGCACCAGGAACGCCTCCGCGTCGGGGTGTTCGGCGGCCACGTCGCGCAGCCTGCGCTCGAACTCGATCGCGATCGTCTCCTCCGAGCGGATCACGCCCTCGCCCTCGCAGGTGGGACAGGGGCGGCTCATGATCTCGCGCACGCCCTCGGTGACGTTCTGGCGGGTCATCTCGACCAGGCCGAGCTTTGAGATCTCCGCGGTGAAGGTCTTCGTGCGGTCCTCGTCGAGCGTCTTTCGCAGCACCTTCATGACCGCGTCGCGGTTGCGCGCACGGGCCATGTCGATGAAGTCGATCACGATGATGCCGCCGATGTCGCGCAGGCGCAGCTGGTTGACGACCTCCTCGGCGGCCTCGAGGTTAATCTTGGTGATCGTGTCCTCCAGGCCTGCGCCCTTGCCGCGGCCGATGAAACTGCCAGAGTTGACGTCGATCACAGTCAACGCCTCGGCGTAGTCGATGATCAAATAGCCACCGCTGGGCAGGTCCACCCGCCGCGACAGCACCCCGTCGATCGCCTTGTCCACGCCGTAGGACTCGAACAGCGGCTCCGAGCCCTGCCACAGCTCCACGCGCTCGACCAGCTCGGGCGCGGTGCGCGTGAAGAACGACACCAGCCGGTGGTGCTGCTGCTCGTCGTCGACGATCGCCCGCTCGAAGTGCGCGGAGAAGATGTCGCGCACGACGCGCACGGAGAGGTCGGCCTCTTGGAACACCAGATCCGGGGCCGTCGTGTCCTGCACGCGTTTGTCGAGCACCTCGTGGAGCTTGTGCAGGTACTTGAGCTCGCGTTCGAAGTCCTCGCGCTTGGCACCGTGGGCGGCCGTGCGGATGATCACCCCGCCACCGTCGAGCTTCAGCCCGGTGGTCTGGCGGCGCAGGCGCTCGCGCTCGCGATCCTCCAGTCGACGCGACACGCCCACGCCCTCGCCGGTGGGGGCATAGACCATGTAGCGCCCGGCGATGGTCAACTCCATCGACAGCCGCGCGCCCTTGGTCTTCAGCGGGTCCTTGACGACCTGCACGACGATCTCCTGCCCGGGCGAGAGCAGGTCGGAGATCTTGCGCGCGCTGGCGCTGCCGCCGCGGCCGCGCCGGGGCGCCTCGACGCCCGGCAGCACGATCTCGTCGACATGCAAAAAGCCGTTCTTCTCCAGGCCGATGTCCACGAACGCGGCCTCTAGCCCGGGCAGGACGTTGTCGACCTTGCCCTTGTAGATGTTGCCGACGATCGAACGCCCGCCGCGACGCTCTATGTAGAGCTCAGCGACACGGTATCCGGCGTCGGGAGACCCGGCAGCGCGTTTGCGCCGGGTCGAGGACGAGCGTGAGGCGGTGGTGCTTGCACTCGCCTCCAGAAGCGCCACGCGCGTCTCCGCGCGATCGACGCTGACCAGCACTTGCTTTTTCAATTTGATCCAGTCTTTCGGTGTTGGAACACGCCGAGCGGGTGCATGGGCACCTCCTCGACTGGCGCCGGGTCGGCGAGGGTCGGCTCGCGCCCTGCGCGGCGGCCAGGAGAGCAGCCCGAACGGGCTGGCGGTGTGATGAGGGTGACTCGGCGAACAATGGGTCTAATCGCGCAGGACGCGTCCCTTCAGCGCCGCTGACGCGCGGGCCTGCACATAGATCGACTGCAACAGGCCGACGGCCAGCAAGGTGGTGATGACAGACGAGCCCCCGTAGCTCATGAGCGGAAGCGTTACGCCGGTAATTGGCATGATGCCGATAGTCATCCCTACGTTGACGAAGACCTGAAACATGAGCATAGCCGCTACGCCGGCCGCGATCAGTGACCCAAACAGGTCCTTGGACATGACCAGCACGCGCAGCGCGCGGGATATCAACAGCGCATACAGCGCCAGCACGAGGCCGGCACCCACGAACCCGTAGCGCTCGCCGAGAGCCGCGAAGATGAAGTCGGTGCTGCTCTCGGGCACGAAGCCATCGGGAATCTGGCTGGCCTGATTGCCGCGACCGGTCTTCTGCCCGGCGCCGATCGCGATCTTGGACTCCTGCTGCTGGTAGCCTTCTTTCTGGGGATTGTCGGAGGGGTGCAAGAAGGCGGTCAGCCTGGCCACCTGGTAGGGCTTGAGCACTTGGATGCCGGCCGCGGGCGCGGCGACGAGCACGAACGTGACCGACACCGCGACGAGCGCGAACAGCGCCGCGATGTGCCGCCAGGACGTGCCGGCGACGAACAGCAGCATGAACGCGATGACCACATAGACCATGCCCGAGCCGAGGTCGGGCTGGGCGATCACGAGCATGGCTGGGACGAGTGCGGCGATCATCACCCTCACGGTCGTGTCGCGCTCGCGCAGCTGTCTGGAGCGATCGACCACGAACGCGGCCAGTGCGAGCGTGAGCAGCACCTTGCCGATCTCAGAGGCCTGGAAGGAGAACAGCGGGAATTTGATCGCCCGGGTCGCCCCTTCGGCGGAGTGCCCTGCTCCAAGAACCGCGAGGATGCTCAAGATCAGCGCTGCATAGATGGCGTTTTTGTAGCGGCGCAGGCGCGCGTAGTCGACGCGCGAGAGCACCAGCATGAACAGGAAGCCCACCGTCAGGTAGATCGCCTGGCGGTCCACGTAGTAACGGGGCTGGCCGGGCAGCGAGTTGTGCGTGGCTGCCGCGAGGTTGACCAGCGAGACGATCGACAGTCCGATCACCGCCAGCGTCAGCACCGGGTCCAGGGGCAGGCGCAGGCTGCGCAGCGTCGCCGGGGGCGGCTCTTCGTGGGTGGCCTGGATGGGCGTGAGCGGCATCAGAAGGTCTTCGAGCTGCCGGCCACGAAGCGCTTGGCCACACCGAACCACTGCGAGGCGATCAGGCGCGCGATCGGGGCGGCTGTTTCGGCGCCGAAGCCGCCCTGTTCGACGGTCACGGCGATCACGATCGGCCGGCCCTGGTCGGCCACGTAGCACATGTACCAGGACTGTTCGACCTGCCCCGCCCGTTCAGCGGTGCCGGTCTTGCCGTAGACGGGGTGGGCTGACTGATTCCAGCCGGCCCATACGTCGGCCGAGGTGCCGCCCGGCTCGCTGGCGGCCTCGTGAATGCCCTGCATCACCAGGCCGACGTAGGTGGGATCGAGATGCACATGGCGGGTGGGGAAGCTGAGGCTCTGCACCAGGCTGCCGTCGGTTTCGTCGATCTCCTTGCCCAGGTGCGGGGTCACGACGGTGCCTTCGCCGTCGTGTTCGAAGGCGTTGACCAGCGTGGAATAGGCGACGGCCATCTGCAGGGGGTCGGTCAGCAGATCGCCCTGGCCGACCGCCAGGTGCATGTTGTCGCCGACGCTCCACGGGCGCACTTCGCTGACGATCCCACACGAGGGCACGTGGCGTTTGCGCTCGCAGGCGAGCTCCAGCGCGTCCTGTTTGGCGCGCCACGCCGCGTCCGGGACGACGCCTTCAAACTCGCTGGGCAGGTCGATCCCGGTCGGCTCGCCCACGCCCAGCTTGTGCGCCATCGCCTGGATGATGTTGCCGTGCGCATTGGAGCGCTCGCCGACTTCGAAGAAGTAGGTGTCCGATGAGACCTTCAGCGCTTCCACCAGGCCGACCGAGCCGTAGTCGGTGTGACCCGAGTTGCAGAATTCCTCGCCCCCGACGTTGATGCACTGCCCGGCCCCCAGCCCTTCTTCGGGGTTGAGCACACCCGCTTCCAGCGCGGCCATGGCGGTGATCGGCTTGAACGTCGAGCCCGTCGGATATTGCCCCTCGACCGCGCGGTCGTCGAGCGGGCCGCCGCCGCTTTGGCTGCCGCTGCCTAGCAGTTCGTGATATTCGCGTTCGGTCAGCGGTTTGGCGAAGCGGTTGGGATCGAAGCTCGGATAGGAGCCGATGGCGAGCACTTCGCCGTTGCGCGGGTCGAGCGCCACGAACGCGCCGCCGGTCGCCGGTTTGCCGCCCGCATGGGCCCGTTCGATGCCTTCCAGCAGCGCCTTTTCGGCCTCGCGCTGCAGACCAAGGTCGAGTGTCACCTTCAGGCTGTGCCCGGCCTCGGGCGCTTCGGGCGCGAGCTTGGCCGCCACCGGATAGCCTTCCGCGTTGACCTCTACGTGCTCCTCGCCGGGCTTTCCGCGCAGGTAGCGGTCGTAGTAGTACTCCAAGCCTTCCTGGCCGACTACGGTGCCCTGCTGGACGCCGCGAAACGCCGACAGCTTGAGCTCTTCCTTGCTTATGTCGTCGACGTGGCCGAGCACCTGCGCGGCCATTTCGCCATACGGATAGGAGCGAATCGCGATCGGCTGCTGCACGACGCCGGGGAACTCGCTCTGGCGCTCTGCGAGCACCGTGCGCGGCCCGTTGCCGGCGTCTGTCTTGATCGTGACCGGGGCGTATGGAACGGCGCTGCGCCCGCGGACGACCAGCGCCTCGATGTGCGCGGCGCTCATGCCCAGCAGCCTGCCCAGCCGGCGATACAGCGCTAGCCGCGGCGCACCGGGCGGCGGCAGCGCCGAGGGAACGATCTGGACCGCGTTGGTCGTGCGGCTGGCGACGATCGGCTGGCCTTCGCGGTCGAGGATCTCGCCCCTGGGAGCCGCGATCGGCAGGTCGCGCACGCGGTTGGCGTCGGCCTGCTGGAGGTACTGTTCGCCAGAGAGCACCTGCAGGTACCACAGGCGGAAGAAGATCACGCCGAACATGACCATCGCCACGCCGCCGATGATCGCCACGCGCCAAGCAAGCTGAGGCGAAACCGGCACGCGTGGGTCTCGCCGCCGGACGGGTTCGATCGCGCTCACGTGGTCGCCGCCATGCGTGCCGAGATTGTCATGCTTTTGTCAGCGGGCTTAGACCACCTGTGGTGTACGCGCGCCTACGCCGCCGCCGCGGGTCCTCCGGCAGGGCGCCCTCGAGTGCGCGGCGCACGAGCAGCCACATCGGCAGGGCGACGATCGTGTCCACAAGCACGCCGAGGACTATCTGGCGCAGCAACTGGAAGCTGACGGGGGCGTCGACGCCGAGCATGAACTCGATCAGCGAGTAGCCGACCAGCGCGGTAGCGGCGGCGGCGGCGCCAACGAGCAACGGGGTGAGCCCCGCCTGCGGGTCGCGCAGTTCGCGTAGTCGGCCGGCCCAGTAGCCGATCAGCGTGAAGATCAACGACGTTACGCCGAGGGTCTGCACGAGCGTGAGGTCCACGAGCAGGCCGACGGCGAAGCCGCTGATCGCGCCGAGCATCGATCCGCACAGCAACCCGACGAACACGACCACCAGCGGCGTCAGGTCGACGGTCACGCCGAACACGGGCACCTCCGAGACGACGCCGATCTGAAAGAACACCACGAACACCGTCAGAGCGGCCAGGCGCCAGAGCAGCGTGCCCGACAGGCCGGCGCCGGTCATCCGCCCACCTGAGTGGAGGCGAGCTGTTCTTCTCCGCCGCTGGTATGGCTTTGCACGGGCAGGCTCGTAGCGACGTTGCCGATGACCGCTGCACGCGAGCCGGGTCCCGCGGTGAGGACCTGTACGACGTCGAGGTCGTGCAGGTTGACCGCCGGGTGCACGTTGACAGACTTGTATGCGCTTTCTTCGTTGACCGACGTGACCTGCCCGATCAGGATGCCGGGCGGATACAGGGAGTTGTCGGGCGGCGACACGGTGCCCGACGTGACCACGTCTTCGCCGGCCACCGCGGAGGCGTTGGTGGGCAGGTACTGCAACAGCAGGTCGTTGGGATCACCGACCTTGGGCTGGACGATGCCTGTCGCCGTGGATGTGCCCACCCGCGCGGATACGCCCATCGAGCTGTCGGTTATCAGGTCCACGACCGCGCCGTCAGAGGCTGCCACGGCGACCTTGCCGACGAGGCCTTCGCCGTTGATCACCGGGTCGTTGTCGTGCACGCCCGAGGATTCGCCCTTGTCGATGACCACGGTCGAGTACCACAGGTTGGGCGACTTGTACACGACCGTGGCGGTCACCGGACGGTAGTCGCCGACGCCGAGCTGATCGAGGTGGTAGAGCGACAACAACTCGCGGTAGCTTCGTTTTTCGGCCTGCTCGGCGACCACTTCGGCGCGCAGTTTGTCGACCTGCTTGAGTAGCTGATCGCGCTGGCTTTTGGCGTGCAGCGTGTCCCCGAACCAACCGAACAGGTCGCGCACGGGCTTCAGGGCCTTGTTGGCGCCATCCTGGATCGGCGAGACGATCGTCAGAAAGCCGCGCTGCACCGCGTGCAGGCGTCCGCTGGGCGCCTCGCCGAAGTAGACGCTGAGAAGCAGCAGGGAGAGCACCACCAGCAGCACGAGCACCGCTCGGCGACGCCGGACCGTCTTGTCGTACACCTATGTTTACCTTCCAGGAGCGTTCAGGGGACAGGGTACCCAGGGCGCAGGCGGGGCGTGTCGCACACCCGCCACGCGCGCACCGCTAACGGCGGCGGCGGTTGCGCGATGTGCGGTTGGAGCGATGGATCGCCTCGAACTCCTCCAGCGAGCGGCCCGAGCCGACCGCGACGCACGTGAGCGGAGACTCGGCCAAGTGCGCCGGCATCTGAGTCT
This sequence comes from uncultured Solirubrobacteraceae bacterium, assembly GCA_963734225.1. Classification (GTDB taxonomy): domain Bacteria; phylum Actinomycetota; class Thermoleophilia; order Solirubrobacterales; family Solirubrobacteraceae; genus Palsa-744. The sequence continues at coordinate 709,288 of CAVTGI010000016.1, read as the reverse complement.
CCTCGCGCAGGCGCTCGTCCAGGCCCTGCAGCAGCGAGCCGCCGCCCGCCAGCATGATGCCGCGGTCCATGATGTCCGAGGCCAACTCGGGCGGCGTGCGGTCGAGCGTCTCCTTGACAGCGTCGACGATCTGGTTGAGCGGTTCTGCGAGCGCCTGGCGGATCTCCTCGCTGGTCAGCACGACGGTCTTCGGCAGGCCGGCCACCATGTCGCGTCCGCGGATCTCCGCCTGCAGCTCCTCTGCCATCGGGCACGCCGAGCCGATCTCCAGCTTGAGCTCCTCGGCGGTCTGCTGGCCGATCAGCAGCTTGTACTCCTTCTTTGCGTAGTTGATGATCGCCTCGTCCATCTCGTCGCCGCCCACGCGAATCGACTGCGAGACCACGATCCCGCCGAGCGAGATGACGGCCACCTCGGAGGTGCCCCCGCCGATGTCCACGACCATCGAGCCGGTCGGCTCGCCGACCGGCAGCCCGGCGCCGATCGCGGCCGCCATCGGCTCCTCGATCAGGTAGGCCGTGCGCGCGCCGGCCGACAGGCAGGCCTCCTCGACCGCGCGCTTCTCCACGCCGGTCACCCCGGAGGGAACGCACACGACCACGCGCGGGTGCGCCCAGCGGTTCTGGTGGACCTTCTGGATGAAGTGCCTGAGCATCTGCTCGGTCACGTCGAAGTCGGCGATCACACCGTCCTTGAGCGGGCGGATCGCCTGGATCGTGCCGGGCGTGCGCCCGAGCATGCGCTTGGCCTCGATCCCGACGGCATGCACTTCGCCGGTGCGCGAGTCGATCGCCACCACGCTCGGCTCTGACAGCACGATGCCGCGCCCGCGCACGTATACGAGGGTGTTTGCAGTTCCCAGGTCGACCGCCATGTCGCGACCGCCAAAGCCTGTCAGATAGCTGAAGATGCCCATATATAGAGGGACGGCACGCTCGGACCCGGCTCAGCGCTCCTGCAATGCTGTGCGCATTCGGCGCCCAGGGCACAAAACCGCGGCGTACCGCGGGCGCCAGTCTAGCGAACGCCCGTCCTGGGCCGACATGCGTGCCAGTGGATTTGCAGGCAAAACCTGCTGAGGAGCCGTTTCAGAGCGGGCGACGGGATGCGCTGAGCTCCGGGTACAGGTCGCACAGTGTGGCCAGCGGCAGGCCGACCACGTTGTCCTCCTCCCCATCCACGGCCACCGCAAGCTTGGCGCCTGCGCCCTGGATGGCATACCCGCCCGAGCGCCCGCACCACTCGCCAGTGCCCACGTACCACGCGAGCAGTTGCGCGTCGAGCGCGCGGAACGTCACGCGCGTGCGCGCGAGCGCCGTGCGCTGCTCGCCCTCGCCGGCGCCGTCGCGGGGAAGCAGCAGCGCCAGCCCGCTGAGCACCTCGTGCGTGCGTCCGCCCAGCGCGCGCAGCGTCCTGCGCGCGCTGGCGGCGTCAGGTGGCTTGCCATAGATCACCCCGTCGAGCACCACGATCGTGTCGCAGCCAAGCAGCGCCTCGTACGCGCCCGGCCGGCGCGCCGCGTGCGCCTTGCGCAGCGCGTTCTCCACGGCCACCCGCCCCGGGTCATCGCCCTGCTCGAGCTCGCTGGCGTGGGTTGCCCTGACCGTGAAGGGGACGCCCAGACGCTCCAGCAGCACCCTGCGCTGGGGCGAGCCAGAGGCGAGGACGAGGGGCGCTAGTCCTGAGTCGAAAATTCGGTGAGTGTTTGCCGGATGAATGGTCGTGATCTGACGGTCGATGGCGGGGGCCGCGTGCCGGTAGCACGTGGGCCGACGGCGGCGGACGTCAGGCGCGGGCAGGCGACGGGAAACGCCATTCGAATTTTCGACTCAGGACGCTAGTTCAGGCAGCGATCACAGGTCTCCGAAGAAGAGGGCCGCCTCGCGAGCGGCAGACTCGGGCGAGTCCGAGCCGTGCACCATGTTGGCCCCCATCTCGATCGCGAAGTCGCCGCGGATCGAGCCCGGGGCAGCCTCCAGCGGATTGGTCGCGCCGATCACCTGGCGCGCCGCCTTGACCGCGTCTGCGCCCTCGAGCACCATCGCGACGAGCGGGCCGGAGGTGATGAACGCCACCAGCTCGCCGAAGAACGGCCGCTGCGCGTGCTCGGCGTAGTGGCGTTCGGCCAGGTCGCGCCCGACGGTCATGTGGCGCAAGGCGGCGATCTTCAGCCCCTTGCGCTCAAAGCGGGCGATGATCTCCCCGGTCAGGCCGCGTGCGAACGCGTCGGGCTTTACAAGGATCAGTGTGCGGTCATTGTCGTCGGCCATGGATTCCTTTGCTCGGAGTGTTGCTCGGGTGTGGGTGCGCGCCGTCAGGACGTCGGGCGCGGGCGCGGACCCGAGCGCCCACCCGGCCGCGCCGCGCGGGCGCCCGCTGCCCTGCGCTCGCTCGACCCAAGGGCCGGCTCGGCCGCCGCGACGGGCGCTGCCTGCTCGCCCTGATCGGCCTCGCCGAGCATGGCGGTATCGAGCTCGGGCTGGCCTATCTCCAAACGGTCGGCCTCCAGCGCCGACGCGCCACGCCGGCGGCGCATTCGCGTTCCGGAGATGCCGGGCACGTCAGCCTCGCAGTAGGGACAGATCGTCCACGCCTGGTCGAGTGGGCGGTTGCAGTTGACGCAGCGCTCCTTGAGCTTGCGCAGACAGCTCGGGCAGCGCACGAATTCGCGCTCGATGCGATAGTCGCAGTGCGGACACAGCATCTGCTCGAGCTGGTGCAGGCGCGCCTGCGCCGCGTGCATCTCCAGTTCTCGCTCGTGCACGTCCTCCAGGTACTCGGGCGGGCGCACAATCATGTACACGACCGCGCCCACGAACGGGAACAGCAGCGCGGCCGCAGCAGCGCATGCAATCAGCATCGGGTCGGTGACGCGCCGGCGCGCGTCCGCGTAGGTCCAGTAGATCAGAGCGAAGTACAGAACGACCACGAACAGGATCAGCAAATCGACGGCCAGGTTCAAGCCGCTGCTTTCGATCCCGAAATATGCAAGCGGTGGCATCGGCCGGCTGAGTTTAGAGAAACAACCGGCCAAATCCATAGCCAGCGGCGAAGAACACGAGGATCACCAAGGCCACGATCAGCGCGACCGCGCCGATCATCGTGAGCACCGAGGGACCCTGCTCGTTCATCTGCCCAAGCTCGCGGGACGCTCCCGCGTGCGTCCAAGCGTATCGGAGCTCTGACCGGCGCCCTTCGCTCGCCGCTCCCTCGATCGCTCGGCCAGCAGCGCGCCGACCAGGTAAACCGAGCCCGTTGCCAGCGTCGCGCCCCCGTGCTCGCACGCCCAACGCTGCGCCTGCGCGAGCGCTCGCGAGGGCTGCGGCTCGCACTCGCTGGCCTGAAAGCCCAGCTGGCGCGCCAGCGATTGCAGAGCCGCCGGCGACAGCGCGCGGCTGCTGGGGGGCGCCGTGAACCAGGCCCGCTCGCACAGCGGCAGCAGGGCGGCGAGCATCGCTGCCGCGTCCTTGTCCTCGAGCACGCCGAGCACCAAGGCAAGCGGCCCGGGTGGGTGGGCTTCAAGTACCTCGGGAAGCGACTGCACGAGCGCGGCAACCGCGTCGGGATTGTGCGCGCCGTCAAGGACGGTCGGGGGGCGATCGTCGAGCAGTTGCAGGCGTCCCGGCACCTGCACCTCGGCAGCCGCCCGCGCGACCGCCTGCTCGCGCAACTCGATCCCCGTTGTCTCCAGATACGACGCGGCCGCCGCCCGGGCTAGCGCGAAGTTGCGCTGCTGAAAGCCGCCACGGGCGAGCAGGACGGGCATCGGCTGCGTTGCAGCTGCGCGCACGACCTGGGCGTCGCGCTCGCGCGCTACACGCTGCGCCACGGCCAGCGCCGGCGCAGCGAGGTCCGCGCCGAGCACCAGCGGGCGATTGGCTCGCACGACCGCGAGCTTCTCCTCGGCGATGTCTGTCAGCGTGGGGCCCAGCCAGCGGGTGTGCTCCAGCCCGACGTTGGTGAGCACCGTGACCTGGGAGTCGATCACGCTGGTGGCGTCATAGCGCCCCCCCAGCCCGGCCTCGACGACCGCCACCTCGACGCCCTCCTGGGCCATCTGCCAGAAGGCAGCCGCGGTGAGCAGTTCGAACTGGGTCACGTGATCGTCCTCGGCCAGCGTGCGGTTGACGCGCTGGGCAGCCCATGCCGCCCGGGCGACCGCCGCGGCGAACGTCTCGGGGTCCAGCTCGCGTTCGTCCAGTCGCACGCGCTCGCGGAAGGACACCAGGTGAGGCGAGGTGTAGGTGCCTGTGCGCAGCCCATGCCGCTGCAGGATCGCGGCGGTCATCCGGGTCGTCGAGGTCTTGCCGTTGGTGCCCAGGACGTGGATGGACGCAAAGCGCCGCTCGGGCGAACCGAGCACGGTCATCATCCGGCGCATCCTGTCCAGACCGAAGCGCATCCCGAACAGCTCCAGGGAGCGCAACTGCTGCTCGGCCTGGGCCTCGGTCCAGGACGCGGCGTCGCTGCGGCGCCAGCGGGCGCCGCGGTCGCTCACGGCACGGGACAGCGGCGGCGCCCGCGCCGGCCGCGGCGAGGACCGGCGAGTCCCAGCAGCTCGCGGCTTGCGCCCTTCAGGTCCAGCTTGCCTGCCAGCTTGCGCAGCTCCTTGCGCTCCTTGGGGCGCAAGTTGGCGGGTCGTCCCCCCGAGTCGCGCAGCAGGCGCGCGATGCGGGCACGGTCCTGCTGGGACAGGGCCCGCCAACGCTTGCCGATGACCAGGCCGGCCTGCAGCAGCACGGCCCACGGCAGCGCCTTGACGCGGCCGCTCTTGGTCTTCGGGGCGCTCTTGGACCTTGACACAGTCGCGATGGTAGCGAACGCCAAGGCCGACGCGGTGGCCGCTGCTGTTAGGCGGACTCCTCGCGCAACCCAGCCTCGTCGGCCTCCTCGGGCGCCGCTTCGGTGACGAGCGTGGGTGTGAGCCCCTTCTCGACGACCTCCTTGGTGACGACGCACTTCTTGACGTCACGCCGGGACGGCAATTCGAACTGGACGTCGAGCAGGATTTCCTCGATTATCGAGCGCAGCCCGCGCGCGCCGGTTTCACGTTCTAGGCCCTTGTCGGCGATCGCCACGAGCGAGTCCTCGGCGAATACGAGCTCGATCCCGTCGAAGGCGAAGAAGCGCTGGAACTGCTTGACCAACGCGTTGCGCGGCTCGACCAGGATCGAGACAAGATCCTCGCGCGTGAGCTGGTGTACCGCGCTCATCACTGGTAGGCGCCCGATGAACTCGGGGATCAGGCCGTACTCGATCAGGTCCTCGGGCAGGCACTGCTCGAAGACTTCGCCTGTGTCGCGCTCGGCCCTGGGCTCGATCGCGGCCGCGAAGCCCACGCCTTTGTGGCCTATGCGCCGCTCGATCACCTTGTCGAGGTTGGCGAACGCGCCGCCGCAGATGAACAGCACGTTGGTGGTGTCGATCGTCAGGAACTCCTGGTGGGGGTGCTTGCGCCCGCCTTGGGGAGGCACCGACGCCTGCGTGCCCTCGAGGATCTTCAACAGCGCCTGCTGGACGCCCTCGCCGGACACGTCGCGCGTGATCGACGGGTTGTCGGCCTTGCGCGCGATCTTGTCGACCTCGTCGATGTAGATGATCCCCGTCTCGGCCTTCTTGACGTCGTAGTCGGCCGCCTGGATCAGCTTGAGCAGGATGTTCTCGACATCCTCGCCCACATAGCCGGCCTCGGTCAACGCGGTCGCGTCGGCGATCGCGAAGGGCACGTTAAGGATGCGCGCGAGCGTCTGCGCGAGCAGCGTCTTGCCGCAGCCCGTGGGGCCGAGCAGCAGGATGTTGGACTTCTGCAGCTCGATGTCCGAGTCGCCGGCCATCATCATCTGCACGCGCTTGTAGTGGTTGTAGACGGCCACCGACAGCGTGCGCTTGGACGGGTCCTGGCCAACTACGTACTCGTCGAGGACCTCGTAGATCTCTTTGGGCTTGGGCAGGTTGTCGATGTCGAAGGCCGGCGGCGCCGAGAGCTCCTCGTCGATGATCTCGTTGCAGAGGTCGATGCACTCGTCGCAGATGTACACGCCCGGGCCGGCGATCAGCTTCTTGACCTGCCGCTGGGACTTGCCGCAGAAGCTGCACAGAAGCTGCTCGTTTGAATCTGTGGGTCTGGCCATTACCTCGCTCCCTGCGTCAGGCGCCGTCCACGCGATCGCGGAGCTAATGCTCCGAGATGACGCGATCTATGATGCCGTACTCCTTGGCCTCCTCCGAGCTCATGAAGTAGTCGCGCTCGGTGTCCTTGCTGACCTGCTCGAGCTCTTTGCCGGTGTGCTTGGCGATGATCTCGTCGAGGCGGTGGCGCACGTCGATGATCTCTTTGGCGTGGATCTCGATGTCAGTCGCTTGGCCCTGAAAGCTCGAAGACACCTGATGGATCAGGATCTTGGCGTTGGGCAGCGCCATGCGCTTGCCATGCGCGCCCCCGGCCAGCAACAGCGCGCCCATCGACATCGCGATGCCCACGCAGATCGTCTGCACGTCGGGCTTGATGAACTGCATCGTGTCGTAGATCGCCAGCCCCGCGTAGACCGAGCCGCCCGGCGAGTTGATGTACAGCGAGACGTCCTTCTCGGGGTCCTCGGACTCGAGGTGCAGCAGCTGAGCGACGATCAGGTTGGCGATCTGGTCGTCCACGGGCGTGCCCAGGAAGATGATCCGCTCGTTGAGCAGGCGGCTGTAGATGTCGAACGCCCGCTCGCCTCGCGAGGTCTGCTCGACGACCATGGGTACGAGTGGGCTCATCGTGTTGGCCTTTGTTTCACTTCGCCTCCCGGATTCCTCTACAGGCTAGCTGGCCGGTCGCTGATCGGTCGGCGTCCACAGCGCACCTGGCTTGTCGGCGACCGCCTCGCCATCGCCGCCGGCGGCGGCCTCCTTGGCGGGCGTCCACAGCTGCTCGCGCGCCTGGGCCTGCGCAACCGAGATGGGCTTGGCGCTCGCGACGACCAGATCGATGGCCTTGCGCGCAGACAGCTCCTCGCGCACCTCCTCCAGCCTTCCCGCCGAGCTCAGCTGCTCAAGCAACTGCGTGGGCACGACACCCTCGCGCTCGGCGATCGGCGTGATCGCCTCCAGCAGCTCCTCCTCGGAGGGGCTGATCGCCTCGGCTTCGACCATCGCCGTCAGCACCGCCTCGCGACGCAGCGCCAGCTCGGCTTCCGGCTGCATGTCGGCGAGGATCGCGGCCTCGTCGCGGCCCACGACCTGCAGGTAGGCCTCGCGCGAGATGCCCCGGTGCGAGAGTGAGTGCAGCATGCGCTCCCACATCTCGCGCGCCCGCGCAGCGACGAGCTCGGGGGTCGTAGCCACCTGGGCTCGCTGCACGGCGGCGTCAAGCGCGGCCTGGCGAAACTCGGCCTCGATCTGGCGCTCGTCGGCCTGCGTGAGACGGGTGCGTATGTCCTCGCGCAGCTCGGCCAGGTCGTCGAATCCGGCGTCGACGGCGAAGTCGTCGTCGAGCACGGGCAGCTCCTTGCGCTTGACCTCCTTGACGGTGATCTCGAAGGAGGCCGCCCGCCCGGCTAGGTCGGAGTTGGCATAGTCGTCGGGGAAGGCGACCTCGACCGTGCGCGCCTCTCCCGCGCTGGCCCCTATCAGTCCCTCCTCGAAGCCGGGGATCAGGTTTCCGGCGCCCAGCTCGATCAGCTGGTCGCGCCCCTCTCCGCCGGCGAACGGCACCCATTGCGGCGCGTCGGTTCTGGACGCGCCATCGCCGTTGCCCTCGGCGACCGAGCCGACGTAGTCGACAGCCACGAAGTCGCCGGCGCCGGCCGATCGCTCTACGGTCGCCAGACGGGCCAGACGCTCGCGCAGCGCCTCGATCTCGGCCTGCATCTGCTCGTCGGTCACCTGGGGCTCGCGACGCGCGACCTCCAGGCCCTTGTAGTCGCCCAGCTGTGCTTTGGGCAGCACGCCGATCTCGATCGAGAACTCCAGCGCCTGGCCCTGGGGTGGCAGCTCACCGAGGTCCAGCTGCGGGTCGCCCACCGGCACGATCCCGGCGGTCTCGATCGCGTCGGAGTACCAGCTGGACAGCGTGTCGCGCACAGCCTGCTCGAGCACCGCCTCGCGCCCGATGCGCTGGATGACAAGCGGCGCGGGGACCTTGCCGCGACGAAAGCCCGGGAGCTTGAGCTCGCGGCCAAGTTGGCGCGCCTTGCTCTCCAGTCGACCCTCTAGCTCGCCGGCTGGTACCTGCACCTGCAGTCGAACGCGCGACTCTCCGAGATCGGTGACGGTCGTCTTTACGGCTACTGGCACCCCCGCCACGATACCGTGCCGCCCCGTGAGCACCCGGCGCTCCCCGTCCCCTGCCTGGCGGCGAGCGCAGGCATGGCTATGGACCGGTCCAGCGGGCCACCTGGCGGGCGGCGCGCTGGACCTCGCCCAAGCGTTCGCCCGCTACCTGCTTGCGCGCATACGTCACCGGGCCCCGCACTGAGACTCGTCGTGCTGCGCTCGAAGCACGGTCGGGCCGCCTCGGCGACGGCCCGACCGCGCGACGCACAGTGAGGCGAGGCGTTCCCGCTAGGCGCCGACCCCAGCCGTGACAGGGCGGCCGAACTGCAGCGCCACACCGCGGGGAAGTACGAGCACCGCGCTGGTGGCGATTTCGATCAGGTGCTTAGCTGAGGAGCTCAGAGCGACCTGCCCCGGCGCGGCCTCCGGACGCGAGTCGATGACCAGCAGGTCGGTGTGCTCGTCGGCGACCGGCTCTACGGTCGCGCCGAGCACGCCGGCGAGCGCCTCGGCGGTCTGACGGGCCCCGCCCTCGCCATCGCCGACGGCGACAATGCGCCGGATCCCGGCGTCGCCGGCGGTCTCAGCGAAGTCCACCGGCGCGATCGCGATGGCGGTGCGGCCTCCTTCGAGCAGGCGCTCGGCGGAGTTGCCGATCGAGACGCTGCCCCTCGCCGTGTGCGAGTCCGAGCAGAACACGATCACGTCCGCGCCCTCGCGTTCGGCCAGCTTGGCAAGGCCCTCGGGCGTGGAGCGGTCGGTTACGACGTGCAGCTTGGCCTGCGCGTTGCCGAGCAGCTCGACGCCGCCCTCCAGCAGGCCGTGCGCCTGGCGCTCGGCAACCTTCTCGCGGTCGCTGTCGGCCTCGTGGGCGTGGCGTACGTATGCAAGCGAAACCTCGGCGCCGGCGCGGGCGAACAGGCGGCCCAGGGCGATCGCGTCGTCCTCGTTTGCGGTCCCGTCATAGGAAATGATGATGTTGGCTGACATGGCTTTTCTCCTTGTGGCTCGGCCGTCTGGCGATGCGACCGACTCGGATTTCTGTGGGATCTCGAATTGCTCTTCGCCCCAATATCGCACCGTCCTGCCATCAGCTCCAATGATATTTATAATCTTTGATATAAGTTCTACTTATGCTCAATGTGGGCCGGCTCAAGATCCTCAGGGAGGTCGCCTACAGCGGCTCGCTGTCCGCGGCCGCCCACGAGCTGTCCTATACCCAGTCGGCTGTCAGCCAGCAGATAGCGACGCTGGAGACCGAAGCTGGGATGGCGCTGCTGGAGCGCCACCCACGCGGTGTCAGCCTGACCGCTGCCGGCCAGACCCTGGTGGGGCATGCGGAGGGCATCCTCGCGCGCTTGGAGGCCGCCGAGGCGGCGCTGTCGGAGATCGCGGGCCTGCGCGGCGGGCGCTTGCGCATGGCCTCCTTCCCGACTGCCGGAGGAACGCTGATGCCGCTGGCGATCGCCACATTCCGCTCCTCCTACCCGGACGTGGAGCTGACGCTGGCCGAGAGCGAGCCCGAGCAGATCGTGCCGCGCCTGCGAGCGGGTGACATCGACCTGGCGCTGCTGTTCGAATTCGCCGGCGAGACGCTGCTGGACGCGGACATGACGCGCGTGGAACTGCTCGAGGACCCGATGTACCTGGCCCTGCCCCGCGAGCACGCGCTCGCACGGCGGGGCCGGCTGCGCCTCGAGGACCTGCGCGAGGCCGCCTGGGTGCAAACCTCCAGTGCGAGCCCGTGCGCGCGCCACGTGGTGCGCAGCTGCCACGCGGCGGGCTTTGAGCCCCACGTGTCCTTCGAGAGCGACGACTACCAGACCGTCCAGGGGCTGGTGGCGGCCGGCGTGGGCGTAGCGCTGATCCCCGAGCTGGCACTGTCGGTCGTGCGCGAGGACATCGTCGTCCGTGCCCTCTCCCCCACGCCGCCGGTGCGCCAGGTGATCGCGGCGGCCCCCGCCGGAGCGCGCCTGGTGCCGGCCACGCCAACGATGCTGGGCGTGCTCGAGCAGGCGGCCAGGCGCTATGAAAAGCAGAGGGGGCACCCGGCCGATTAGCCGGATGCCCCTTGTGCTGTTGCGTTACTGCTTTTGTGTCAGAGCGCTAGTGCGCCGGGTTTGCCAGCCACGCTTTGGTGGTCAGGATCGACAGCTCTTTGTACCCTTCTTGTGAGGGGTGGATGTCGCCGTCATCCGGTGGCAGTGCGTGACCCGCGGCGGCTTCGTTGGCAGCCTGGTCAAACGGGTTGCACATTTCGGTGTATTTGCAGATAGCGGTTTTCTCCGCTGTCGGGTTGACCCCGAGGCCACCTTTGTTGAACACCGGGAACGGGTTCGCGAAGGTCACGTTGGGGAACAGCGGCAGGATGTCCGCTTCGATTGCCGAGTTGACGGCCTTCTGCAGGGTGTCGCTGCCTGCCAGCAGGAACGCGTCCGGGTTGTAGAAGCCCTCCAGGACGATCGCCCCGGTGTAGTGGCCCCCGCCCGGCGAGGTGCTGTCGAGCACACCGAGGATGTCCCCGATGTTGGCAAGAATGTGCGGAACCGTTATGTGTTCTGCGCCTTCTTTGATGCACAGCAGGACGTCCAGTTCGGGACTGCCGCCTTCGTATTTGCTTTTGCCGGTTTTTTCGAGTTCTTCTTTGACTTCTTTTTCGCACGTTTCGATACCGGCGATCTCGTCGTTTGAGCCGATGTTCAGCGTGATCGCCTTGACCGGGTGCGCCGGGTGGCCTTCTTTGAGGATGCTCAGCGCGTCTTCAAGCTGAGAGATCCCCTGGCCGCCCACGCTCAACGAGTTGTGCAGCGGCAGACCGTCCACGTTCATGTACGCGCACGGGTGGTAGTCGCCCAGACCCTGCGGCTTGTTGCCCGCCGGTTCGGTCGACGTTTTCCCGCCTATCAACGGGTTTTCGCCGATCAGCCCGTTGGACGTCTCACCCGGACAGGCATCGTTGACGATCGTCACGCCCGGACCGACGTTGCTCGGTTTGTCAAGCTGTTTGGCGAACAAGTTGTCGAACCCGTTTTCGAAGTACGACGGGGCCTCGTTCGGGAAGTTCAGGTCGAATTTTTCCTGCGTGTAGCCGAAGCTGATCGAGTCACCCAGAGCCAAATAGGTGGTCGTTTCAGCGTTCGCCGACGGCGCGAACATCATCGCCGTCAGTGCAACCAGCGCAACCGCACAGCCGATCACTCGACCGCGCGCCCGCGCGGGCACGTCAAAGCCGTTCTTGGCTTGCATCAATTCATCCCCCTCCGGAGAGTGGGCTCGCCGACATCGAAGGGCCTGTCCCTTTATTGCCCGATCCTGGCGCAGCCCGGTTGTTGAATTGGCGCAGCGTATCCGCTGTGGTCACTGTTGTCAAGCGCTAGGCGCGCCTGCCTGCTGCCAAGTGCACGCCCGCCGGGCTGTTGTCACGCACCGACAATCGGCTACCTCGCTGCCCGGACACGCCCACCGAGCCGCCGAGCTGCATCAGCAAGGCTCGCGGTCGACCGCGCATGGTTCTCGCAAATGCAGGAGGGGCATCCGGCCCGGCCGGATGCCCCTCTCGCCCATTACCCCAGTTGCGTCACAGCGCTAGTGCGCCGGGTTTGCCAGATACGCTTTGTTGACGAGCACCGCGAGCTCTTTGTAGCCGGTCGGTGACGGGTGGATATCGCCGTCATCCGGCGGCAGTGCGTGACCCGCTTTGGCTTCGTTTGCGGCTTGGTCGAACGGGTTGCACATTTCGGTGTACTTGCAGATAGCGGTTTTCTCCTCGGCGTTGTTGACTCCCAAGCCGCCTTTGTTGAACACCGGGAACGGGTTCGCGAAGGTCACGTTTCCGAACAGCGGCACGATGTCCGCCTCGATCGCCTCGTTGGTCGCGTTCTGCAGGGTGTCGGTTGTGGGAATCAGGAACGTGAGCGGGTTGTAGAAGCCGAGCAGGATGATCGGCCCGGCGAAGTGGCCCCCGCCCGGCGCCGTGCTGTCGAGCACCCCGAGGATGTCCCCGATGTTCCCCAGGATGTGCGGGATCGTGACGTGTTCGGCGGTGAAGCCGATGCACAGCGAGACATCGAGTTCGGGGATGCCGCCCGGATATTTGCTTTTGCCGGTTTTTTCGAGTTCTTCTTTGACTTCGATTTCGCACTGGGTGATCGCCGCGAGCTCGTCGTTTGAGCCGATGTTCAGGGTGATCGCGTCGATCGGGTGCGCTGGGTGGCCTTCTTTGAGGATGCTCAGCGCGTCTTCGAGCTGTGAGATCCCCTGTCCGCCCACGCTCAACGAGTTGTGCAGCGGCAGACCGTCCACATTGAGGTACGCGCACGGGTGGTAGTCGCCCAGCCCCTGTGGGTCATGGCCCGCCGGTTCGGTCGACGTTTGACCGCCCAGCAACGGGTTTTCGCCGATCAGCCCGTTGGACGTCTCACCCGGACAGGCATCGTTGACGATCGTCACGCCCGGACCGACCTCGCTCGGTTTTGCAAGGTCGGTGGCGAAGATGTTGTCGAAGCCGTTTTCGAAGTACGACGGGGCCTCGTTGGGGAAGTTCAGGTCAAATTTTTCCTGCGTGTAGCCGAAGCTGATCGAGTCACCCAGAGCCAAATAGGTGGTCGTTTCAGCGTTCGCCGACGGCGCGAACATCATCGCCGTCAGTGCAACCAGCGCAACCGCACAGCCGATCACCCGAGCGCGTGCAGCTGTCGTGACGCCCAAGCCGTTCCTTGCCTGCATTGGTCATCCCCCTCCCAGAGGTGGGCCCGCCCACGCAGTCAACCCCTACGTCCACAATCGTGACGATCGCTGGCGTCAGCCCAATCGTTAGCAGGGGAATATATCCGGCTTAACCCCTATTGTCAAGCTTTAGGCACCTTTGCTTCGGGCTCGCGCCGAGAGACCCTTCAGCCGCTGGGCGGCGCCCCGCGCCGGCGGATGCGTCCGCGGCCCCTGCGATCTTTGTCGGCTCGTTCGATTCGGAAAGGTCGTGCCCAGATGAGCGTCGTGCTTTTGATCGTCGGAGTCCTGCTGGGCGGCGCCTGCGTGACGGCGCTTCAGCGACGCGCCGGGCGCCGGCCCGAGCGCGAGCGTCTGCGCGAAGAGCTCAAGGCGATCTCCTTGGACGTGCTCCAGCAGACCGGCGACTCGCTCGCACAGAGCCTCGAGCAGGCGCGCCGCGCCGAGCAGGAGCGCGTCAGCGGGGAGATGGCCAGACGCACGGAGGAGATCAAGGGTCTCGTCGGGCCGGTCGCCGAGAAGCTCGGCCGGATGGAGGGCGAGATCGGGCGCCTGGAGCGCGAGCGCAGACAGGCACAGGGCGAGCTTGCGCAGATGCTGCGCCAGCTGGGCGAGGGCGTGGGCACGCTGCGCCAGGAGACCGGCAACCTGGTGTCCGCGCTCAAGCGGCCCGCCACGCGCGGCTCCTGGGGGGAGATCCAGCTGCGCAACGTGGTCGAGATGGCCGGGATGGTCGCCCACTGCGACTTTCTCGAGCAGAGCACAATCGCCACCGGCGAGGGACAGATGCTGCGCCCGGACATGCTCGTTCGCCTACCCGGCGAAAAGCTAGTCGTGGTCGACTCCAAGGTCCCTCTGGACGCCTACCTGGCCGCACTGGAGGCTTCCAGCGAGTCAGAGCGCGAGACGCACACGGCCCGCCACGCGCGCCAGACACGAGAGCACATCGTCAAGCTGGCCTCCAAGGGCTATCAACGTCAGTTCGACTCCACACCCGAGTTCGTCGTGATGTTCGTTCCGTCGGATGGCATCTACCAGGCCGCGCTGGCCGCCGATCCGGCGCTGATCGAGTACGGGGTCCAGCAACAGGTGCTGATGGCCACGCCGACGACGCTGATCGGCCTGCTGTGGGCCGTCCACTACGGCTGGCGTCAGGAGATGATCGCTGAATCCGCGCGCGAGATCGGCGAGTCCGCGCGCGAGCTGCACCGCCGCCTGGGCCGCTTCGTGGAGCCGCTTGCCAAGGTTGGGCGCCAGCTCGATTCGGCGACGGCCGCCTACAACGAGGCCGTGGGCTCCTTCGACCATCGTGTCGTGCCCCAGGTCCGGCGCATAGAGCAGGCGGGCGCGGCGTCCGAGCGCGAGGTGCTGGCGCCGGCCGCGGTGGAGATCACCGCGCGAGCGATCACCGCGCGAACAGGATTTACGACGAGCGAGCCTTCGCCGCCGCCAGAGCGTGAGTTGGCCCAGCTGTCGGTCGCCGAGCGGTTGTCCGCCGACGGATGACCGCCGTCACGATCAGTGCCGTAGCGACAGGAACGGTGGCCGGTAGCTCGTCGACGGCGAAGAACAGCAGGTCGAAGGCAAGCGCCAACAGTGCGGTCAGCCCGGCGACACGCAACTGCGTGGAGCGAGCGACGGTGAGAGCGAGCAGCCCGCCGAGTACGCCCGCCACGAACAGGTCGCCGTAGCCCATCACGGCCGAGCCAAACACCGCGCTCTGAAGCCGTGGCAAGCCGGCTGCGGGATGCGCCGCGTTGAGCGCGTTGTTAGGTCGCTGAAGCAGATCGGAGACCACCAGCGCGGTATCTGCGACGGCCATCGCGACAACGCCCGCGGCAAGCCAGCGCGCGGGGGTGACCGTCGCGATCAGCACGCCGAGCGCTACGCAACTGAGCGCGGTGAGGGCCAGCGCCGCGCCCTCCCCCGCCAGGCCGCTGCGATCGACCCAGGCGAGCGCGAACAGCGGCAGCACGAGCAGTGCCCAGGCCCGACGACGCCGACTGGCGCCCCACGCCAGCCAGCCGAGCGCGAGCGCCGCGAGCGCCGGCACGGCGGCCAGCGCCAGGTATGTCAACCCCTGTGCGCTTGCGTGTTCTGCCGCGCGGGCGACGAACACGAAGGCGATCACAGACAGCGGCGGAATCAGCGCCCAGCGGCGCGAGCGCAGGCGCGCCAAGCGGTCCACCACGAGCACGCCGGGCAGCGCCACCAGGGTGCCCTGGACGAGCGACAGCAGCGCGATCGATATCCAGAACGGAAGCACAGCAAATCAACATAGATGCCGGAGTCGGGCCCGGCCGCAGGTGGGACCGTCAGTGACCGAGCTGTACGGTCTTGACGATCAGCAGCAGTACGGCCACGACCAGGTATCCGCGCAGTGTGAGCATGGCCATCTTGCGTCCGGGTGACCACGCCGGACGCTCCAGCAGCGCCAGCGGCGGCATCGTCCATGTGCTGCGCTTCTCCTTGGGCATCTTGGACACCTCGACGGCCGCTCCAGGCCTATTGCGCAGCGCATACACGGCCATGGCAGCGAGGACCACGACCAGCGCGACGGAGAGATAGACGAACAGATGCGTCACGTTGACCGTCGGAAAAATCGTGCTGGCCATCAGGATCAGGGACAGCTCGACAAGAACGCCGATGATCACGCTGGCGATCGCATTCAGCCAGGATGGGTTTGACCACGGGCCGAGCACCTCGTGGTCGTTGCACAGCAGCAGTAGGAACACTGTGGCGCTGGGCAGCAGTACCCCAGCCAGAGCCTGCACGGAGGTCGTTATAAGACCGAGTGGCGCCCCGGGGATGAGCACGATGCCGGCCGCGCCAGCCACCATCAGCGTAAAGCTCGCATAGAACAGCTTGGCGTCGAGCGGCCCACGATTGAGGGAGTGCTTGGCCGAGAAGACGTCACCGAAGGCGTAGGACGTGGCTAGCGTCACCGCCGCAGCGCCGATCAGCGAGGCGTTGAGTAGCACGATCGCAAAGAACGCGCCGGCGGTCGAGCCGAGGTGATGCCCGAGCTCGGTTGCGACGGAGCCCGCGTCGGAGAACTGGCCGAAGTACCGCGTCCCGGCGAACGCGAAGGCGGCAACGGCGATCACCGCGCCAGCGCCGATCACGACGACGAACGCCCCAATGACCGTGTCGGCGCGCTCGTAGTTGATCCAGCGCGGCGTGATCCGCTTGTCGATGATGTTCGACTGCTGGAAGAACAGCTGCCAGGGAGCAACGGTCGTACCGACGATCGCGATGATCAGAAGCACCGCGGTCGAGTTGGCGCCGCCAAAGATGGTTGGCACGAAGGTGTGATGGACGATGTCTCCAACGCGCGGGTGGGCAAGTATCACCAGCGGGATGACCAGGAAGTTGGCGACGACGAACACGTACATGAAGCGCTCCCAGCTGCGAAAGCTGCCCGTCGAGGTGATCGCTACCAGCGCCGCCGCCGCGATCGGCACCGCCAGGTATCTGCTAACCCCGAAATAGCCGAGCGCCAAGCTGACTCCGATGAACTCGGTGACGATCGTGAGGAAATTCAGCAGGAAGAGATCGCCGACGGAGAACGCGCCCCAGAACTTGCCAAAACGCTCGAAGATCAGGCGCGCATGCCCGACGCCGGTGACGGCGCCCAGGCGGATCACCATCTCCTGGTTGACGATCAGCACGGGAATCAGCAGCAGCAGCACCCACAGCAGGCTCGTCCCGTAGTTCTGTCCCGCCTGGGCATAGGTGGAGACACCGCCCGCGTCGTTGTCGCCGACCATTACGATCAGGCCCGGCCCCATGATGGCCAGCAGCGCCATCGCCCGCGAGCGCCAGCCGATGCGCTCGCCGCTGTCGCTCATCCTGATCGTCCCGAGCGCGCCGCGGATGTCGCCGATGTGCGCCTCGTCAAGGACCGGAGGCACGCCTTCGGGCCGCTGGGAAGCGGGCGCCAGGGTTGTCTGCTCCTCGGCCATCTCGGTCTGCCTCCTTCCTTACTGCACGGATTTGCGCGTCACGTCGCGACCGCGCATGCCGACGCGAAAGGAGTCCCGAGGAGAGCGGCTAGGCCAGCAGGGACGAGGGCACGCGGCGTGCGGCCGGCTGGGTACTTCGTGGCTGTTCTCGATCCACGCCGGCCTCCCTCCTACGCGCCGTGTCTAGTGCCTCATCCAGCGCCCAGCCTAGCAACGACGGCCATCAATCGGAGGCCACGCCGAAGCGCCGCCGCCAACCGGCGGGCAGCGTCAGCTCGAGCACATCGTCGACGGTCACCACCCCCACTAGGAGCTCCTGCTCGTCGAGCACCGGCAGCATCACCAGGTTGTAGTCGGTCATCGTCCGCGCCACCTCGGGCAGGTCGGCGCCGGTGCCGACCGATACCGGCTCGCCCTCGGCGATCTCCTGCAGCGGCGTGTGCGCGTCGGCGCGTAGCAGCGTCACCACGAGCACCGACCCGGACAGCCTGCCGTCGGCGTCCAGCAGGTAGACCGTCGTCAGGGTCCCTGGCGCGAGATCGCTGTGTCGCACGGCCGCCAGCGCCGACTCGACCGAGTCGCCGACCCCCAGACCGACAAAGTCCGGCGTCATCAGCCCGCCGGCCGTGGAGGGGTTGTAGCCCAGCAAGGCTTCGATCCGGCGCCGATGCGCGGGCGGCAGCAGGGCAAGGATCCGGCCCCGTCGGTCCTGGTCGATCTCCACGATCAGATCAGCCGCGTCGTCGGGCGCCATGCGTGCTATCACCGCCGCCACCTGGGCGTCCGGGCGCTCACGGATGAACTCCAGCTGATGGTGCTCGTCGAGCTCCTCGAACACGTCGGCCTCCAGCTCACGATCCTGCCTGACCGCCTCGATGATCTCCTCGCCCTCGTCGTGGGAGGCAGCCTCAACCAGGTCGGCGATCTCGGCGGGGTGCAGGTTGGCGAGCTTGCGATGGGAGAAGCGCAGGCGCGCGCTCGGCACGTGACCGACGAACGGCTCCAGATCGGTCCAGTCCAAGAACGGTCGGTCTGCGACCACGCCGCGCAGACGGCGCGGCAGGATGTGGCGCAGGCGAGCGCGGGCGCTGTGATCGACGCCGACCACCCGCCACCAGCTGTCGATGCAGGCGAGCTCGATCTCGTGCGCGGTGACCAGACGCGGCGGGTCGGCCTCCACGGCCACGAGCTTGTGCCCGAGCACATCGCCGCCGAGCAGCACCTCGCCGGCCCGTCGCTCGAAGCGTTTGAGGTTGAGCTTCTCGCCCGCCAGGCGCACCGCGCCGGGCGAGAGCTCCGCGATCCGGTCGGCCGGCACGAACAGCTCGCGCCCGCCGATCCTCGCCTTCAACCCGGTCACAGGCGGGTAGCCGGCGTCCGCCAGACGCACGATCAGGTCTTCGACGCGCCCGAGACGATCGCCCGCGCGGTCCAACAGCGGACTGCGCAGCACCGACGACAGATGCACGACCGGCTGTGGCAAATCACCCTGAACGTTACTTGGCGGCCCGGACCAGCAGCGAGGCGCCGATCGCGCCACCCAGATCGCCGAGGGCCGCAACGTGAACGTGCGGCGGCCGGCCGTCGGCGAACAGATGCGGTTGCATCGCTTCGGCAATCCGCTTGGCATACGGATGGCCGAGCCTGACGCCCAGGCCACCGCCGATGATCACACCCTCCACGTCGAGCAGGTTGACCGCCGACGCTATCCCGGCGCCGAGCGCGTCGACCGCACGATCGATCACGTGCGTGGCCAGCTTGTCGCCGCGATTGAGCGCCCGCGCCCAGATGCCGCTGGTCAGGCGAGTGCGTTCACGCTCCTTCATCAGCTTGAACAGGTCGGTCTTGCGGCCCTTGTCGACGAGGGAGCTGACGTGCTCTTCCATCGCGGCACGCCCGGCGTATGCCTCCATGCAGCCGCGCCGCCCACATGTGCAGCGCGCGCCGTCGATCTCGACCACCATGTGTCCGATCTCGCCTGCGCCGCCGCGCCCGGTCCAGGTCTTGCCATCCAGGATCACCCCGCCGCCGACGCCCGTGCCCCAGAACACCCCAAGCAGCGAGCGGTAGAGCCTACCCGCACCCAGGATGAACTCGGCCTGCGTTGCCACCTGCACGTCGTTGCCCACCCGCACCGGACACCCCAGCCCGCGCTCCAGTGTGGTCGCCAGCGGAAACGTGCCTTCCCAGTCGGGAAGGTTGCGCGCGCTGGTCACTTCGCCGTCGTGAATCGTGCCCGGGGAGCCCACCCCGACACCGGCAAGCGAGGCCGGCTCGGTCTCGGCGGCCTTGGCAGCGTCGCGCAGCGCCACCTGCATCTGCGCGGCGACGTCGGCCGGGCCGCCGTCGGTGGGCGTCGGCAGGCGCGCCGAGCCGAGCACGTTGTTGTCATCGTCGAGAATCGCCGCCTGGATCTTGGTGCCACCGAGATCGATCCCGCCGAGCATCTCCATCGCGCGGATCATGGCAGACCCGGCGGGCGCCTCCGTAAATCTCCGATCGGCAGGTCAAGGTGCAGAATCGCCGAATTTATCCCTGCTTGCAGGGTTTCTTCGGACGCTCTTACGCGCCGAGGCGAGTATCTGTTCCAAGTACATGACCGAGCGCACCAGAGCATCCTGGCTCGTCTACGCACTGGGGGCTCTTTGCGCCGGTGCGATCGTGGCCGCCGTGCTGGTGGTGGGACCGGCGTCGGGCAGCCAGGCAAGCGTTACGCGCACGGCGACGGTTGCGCGGGGCATCGTGCAGTCGACCGTGTCGGGAAGCGGAACGCTGCAGCCCGCAACCAAAGTCGGCGTCGACTTCACCACCAGCGGGACGCTCACCGGAGTATTCGTAAGCGTCGGCGACCACGTCACCAGCGGCCAGCTGCTCGCCGAAATCGATCCGGCCAGCGCGGAATCGAGCCTGCGCTCGGCGGAAATGAGCTTGACGACCGAGGAAGCCGCCTACCAGGCGGCCGTGGAAGGACTCACGCCCGTGGAGTTGCGCGAGAACGAGATCACGGCCGCGCAATCGCGTGCGTCCGTCGCGTCGGCCGAGCAGTCGCTCAGGCAGGCGCGCCAGACGGCCAAGTCCGACAAAGCGGCCTCCGCCGCTACGGTCACGCAGGACGAGGTCTCGTTGAAGGCGACCGAACAGTCGGTCACCCTGGAAGCGACCAGCGAGCAGGACTCGGTCAACCAGGCGATCAGCCAGCGCGGCGTAGAAGAAAAGACGCTCGCCGAAGCCAGGTCCCAGCTGGAAGAAGCCAAGCCCAAGCTCGAAGAAGCCAGGTCGGCGCTGGCCAGTGAACGGGGCAAGTCGCCCTCCAGCGCGTCTGGGATCAGCGCCGCCGAATCGAAGGTCAGCTCGGCCGAATCCAAGGTCGCCTCGGCCGAAGCGACGATCAAGTCAGACGAAGCCAAGGTGGCCCAGGGCAGCTACTCGATAACCACCGCGCAGAACAGCCAGGCCGCGGCGGCCCTCAAGGGCCAGCAGTCGATCAACAGCGCTCGCAATGCTGTGGCGAACGCCAATCAGAGCCTGGCCGCCACCAAGCTCAAGGATCAGCAGTCGATCGAGCAGGCGCAGACCAGCCTCACGAGCGCCAGGCAGTCGCTGCAGGCCACGCTCGCCTCCAACGAAGCCAAGGCGGCCCCACCGACCAGGTCGACCGTGGTGAGCGCCGAAAACAGCGTCGAGAGCGCGCGGCTGACCGCCGAAAACGCACGCCGCACGCTGTCGGAGACGAAACTGTACGCACCCACCGAGGGCGTCGTCGCGTCGATCAAGGACTCCGTCGGCGAAGCCGTCACCGGCACAGGAGGTTCATCCGGCGAAACGAGCAGCACCGGCACCGGCAGCGCCGGCACCACCCACTCGAGCAGCGCAACCAGCGGCACAAACACCGGCAGCAGCTCGAGCAGCGCGACGACCGGCAGCACCGGGACGACCGGCAGCGGGACGACCGGCAGCAGCAGCGCGCCCGGCGCCGGCGCCGCCCACACCGGGGCCAGCGGCAGCGGAGCAACGGGCAGCGCCACGACCGGCGGCGCCGGCGCCATCGGCAGCGGGACTGCAGGCGCTGTGAGCGGTGCGACCTACAGCGGCGGCGCCAGCTATCACGACATCGCCGCCACGAGCGGCGGCGCCGGGGCGGCCAGCGCCGCCAGTGGTAGCGCCGGCACCACCGGCTCGGGCAGCGAAAGCAGCAGCAGTGGCAGCAGCAGCTCGTTCATCGAACTCGTCGACCTCCACGGCTATCAGCTGGTGGTCCCGTTGAGCGAGTCTGAAATCAGCAACGTCCACGTAGGCCAGATCGCCACCGTCACCGTCGAAGCACTCGAAGGCCGCAAATTCGCAGCTCACGTGGTGAGTCTGCCTGTGCTGTCGACCAGCAGCAGCGGGGTGGTCAGCTACGACGTCACCTTCCAGCTCGACCAGGCCGAACCGGCGCTGAAGCCGGGAATGAGCGCTACCGCCGAAGTCGTGGTCAAGCAGGCCGAAGGCGTCAACGTCCCGACCAGCGCGATCTCCGCCGACAGCGTCACCGTGATCCGCAACGGCAAGCAGGTGCGCCAGCGCGTCGTGACGGGACTGGCCGGTAACAGCTCGACGATCGTCCTCAGCGGCCTGAAGGCCGGCGAAGAGATCGCCCTGCCGGTCGCCACCACCACGTCGAGCACGAGCAGCCTCACATCCAGGCTGGGCAGCCGCCTCGGCGGTGGGGGGCTCGGCGGCGGCCTGGGCGGCGCCTTGGGCGGCGGGGGCGGCGGCGCGTTCTTCAGGGGCGGCGGCTAGTGCGCCGGCCGCTGTCCTCGCGCGGGAGGGTCCGCACCCGCATCCCGCGCACACGGCCGCTGGTCGAGCGCGTGGCTGGCGAGAGCGCGCCGGCGGGTCCCGCCAGGCGCCCGCGCCATCCGGTCATCGAGGTACACGAGGTGGGCAAGGTCTACGACCTCGGGCAGATCCGCGTGCGGGCGCTGCGCAACGTCTCGCTGCGCATCGACACCGGGGACCTGGTGGCGATCATGGGCAGTTCGGGCAGCGGCAAGAGCACGCTGATGAACATCCTTGGCTGCCTGGACGTACCCACCAGCGGCCGCTACCTGATCGACGGCGTGCACGTCAGCGAGATGGACGAGGACGATCTCGCCGACCTGCGCAACCGCAAGATCGGCTTCGTATTTCAGAGCTTCAACCTTGTCCCTCGCACGAGCGCGCTCGCGAACGTGGAGCTGCCGCTCGCATACGCCGGCCTGCGGGGCAGCGCGCGCAGGCAGCGCGCCGAACGCGCGCTGCGCTCGGTCGGGATGGCAAACCGCATGCACCATCAGCCGGCAGAGCTGTCCGGCGGCCAGCAGCAGCGGGTGGCAGTCGCGCGGGCGCTCGTGACCAACCCGTCGCTGATCCTTGCCGACGAGCCGACGGGCAACCTCGACTCGCACTCCACCGAGGACGTCCTTCGCATCTTCGCGCGCCTGAACGAAGAAGGACGGACGGTGGTCCTGATCACGCACGAGCCCGACGTCGCCGAGCAGACCAAGCGCGTGATCCGGCTCAGCGACGGTGAAATCGTCGAGGACCATCGCACGCTCGGCGTACACGACGCCCCGCCCGCGGTGCACAGCCAGAAGTCGGCCCACCGCCAATCGACCGATGTCGGCGCGAGCGAGGCGCGATCGTGATCGGTCCGGAGACCCTGCGCATCGCCTGGAGCGGCATCACCGCCAACAAGCTGCGCTCGGGGTTGACCATCCTTGGTATGACGATCGGCGTGGCCTCGGTGATCGTCCTGATCGCCGTCGGCAACGGCTCGTCCAAGGCGGTCCAGTCGCGCATCCAGAGTCTCGGCACCAACGTGCTGGTCGTCCAGGCCAGCGGCGGCGGCTTTCGCGGCGGCGCGCGGGCGAGCAGCGCCACCACGAGCGTGTCGCTGACCAAGCAGGACGCGCAAGCGCTGCAGAATCCCGGTCAAGCGCCCGACGTAAAGAGCGCCTCGCCCGTGGTGAACGCGACCGCCGTCAAACTCGTCTACGCCAGCTCAAGCTTTGAACCGACGTCGTTTGTCGGCACCACTCCCTCCTACGTGGCGGCCCACAGCTACAAGGTCGCTGAAGGCGCCTCGTTCACCTCCGAAGACGTGAGCAAGCACAGTCGCGTGGCGCTGATCGGCCAGGAAGTCGTACAGGAACTGTTCGCCGGGGTCAGCCCGGTGGGGCAGAGCATGAAGGTCAACGGAAGCAACTACGAAGTGGTCGGCGTGCTCGCCAAAAAGGGATCCAACGGCGCCACCAACGAGGACGACATCGTGATCGCGCCGATCACCACCGTGCAGGACTCGCTGACCGGAGTCGGGCCGATCAACTCGATCACCGTCCAGGCCAAGTCGGAATCCTCGCTGAACGCCGCCGAAGGCGAGGTCACGCAGATACTCGAGGAACGCCACAAGATCAAGAACACCGCCGAACCGGGCTTCAGCGTGCTCAATCAGGGCTCGCTGCTGGAAACCTCCAGCTCGACCAGCAGCGTCTTCACCACGCTGCTGGGAGAGGTGGCCGCAATCTCGCTGCTCGTCGGCGGGATCGGCGTGATGAACATCATGCTCGTGTCCGTGACCGAGCGCACCCGCGAGATCGGCATCCGCAAGGCGATCGGCGCTAGACGCGCGGACATCCTCACCCAGTTCTTGACTGAGGCCGTGCTCGTCTCCCTGTTCGGCGGCGTCACCGGGGTGCTCGTCGGGGTGCTCGGCAGCCAGTTCGAAATCGCCGGCGTGCACCCCGAAGTCGCCACCTACTCGATCTTCCTCGCCTTCGGCGCGGCGTTGGCCTCCGGCCTGTTCTTCGGCACGTATCCCGCCGCCCGCGCCGCCGCCTTGCGACCGATCGAAGCGCTGCGCTTCGAGTGATGACGAGCCGTCTTCCCCCCACCAGGAGCCAGTGATGCCCCCCGAGGAACCAGTCGTGTCCGCCGAGCAGCCCGATGAGCGACCCACCGTCGAGCAGACCGCCGTCCACCCCGCCGCCGTCCGGGCTCATGAGGCTTATGAGCCGATCGACGAGGACGACTGGCTGGAGGAGCCGGAGGAGCTGCCCAGGCGACCGCGTCGGCGTTTGCTGGGGGCAGGCGGGAACCCTATTTTCCTCGCGCTGCTCGGCCTGCTGCTGATCGCCTGCGGGTTCATCGGCGGCGTGCTCGTGGAGAAGGGCGAAACGTCGTCGAGCTCATCCACCGGCTCGGCGGCTAGCAGCCTCGCCTCGCGCTTTCGCGCCCTGCGCGGGGGCGCAGCCGGTGCGGGCGCGAGCGGCGCTGCGGGCGGGTCGTCGGGCTCGAGCGCTGGCTTCGCCCGCCCGACCGCCGGGACCGTCTCCTTCCTCGCCGGCGACACGCTGTACGTGACCACCTCCGAAGGCAACACCGTCAAGGTCACCACCTCGCCGGGCACAACCGTGACCAAGTCCGTCAAAACGAGCGTCAGCGCCATCCATCCCGGGGAAACGGTGACCGTCACCGGCGAAGCCGGCACGGGCGGCGCGGTCAGCGCCGAATCGATCAGCGTCGGCTCAGGGGCGGGCGCCGGCCTGGCGGCGCTGTTCGGCGGATCTGGCGGCAGTGGCGGCGGGACGGGCGGTGCGAGTCGTGGCGGCGCTGGGGGCGGTGGCGCCGGCGGCGGGCAGGCTCTGTTCGGAGGTGGCTGAGAGAACAGCCATCACAGCGGAAGGCGACCCACCACATCTACGAACTATCGTGCAGACCAGCACGGGCTGGGAGGCGCGCTGTGTCCGCGAGGACCATCATCGACAAGGAGCTCAATGCCTCAAACGAAGACCCACAGAAGCAAGTCCGCGGCTGCGGTCGCGCTCGTCCTGCTGCTCGCCGGACTGATGCTGGCGGCGTGCGGGGGCTCATCCGGCAAAACGACCTCAAGCGCCACCGCCAGCGCCTCCACATCGGCCACGACCACGACCGGGACGTCGACCACCGGCGCACCTAAAGGCCCCGGCGCCGGCCGCTTCGCGGCGCTGCGCGAATGCATGGCCAAGAACGGCATCACGCTGCCCAAACGTGCTCCCGGCCAGCGACCGCGGCCTGGGGCCGGCGGCTTTCTTGGCGGAGGAGCCGGGCCGCAACTGCCCAAGGGCGTGACACGCGCGCAGTATGAAGCGGTGCTGAAGAAATGCGGTGGCGGCGTCTTCCGCGGCGGCCCACGAGCGAACAACCCCGCCTTCAGGCAGGCGCTCGTTAAGTTCGCCGCCTGCATGCGCGAAAACGGCGTCAAGCTGCCCGAACCTAACAACTCCGGCAAAGGCCCCATTTTCGACACCAAGGGCGTCAACACCGCCAGCACGCAGTTCAGAGCGGCCGAGCGCAAGTGCAGCGCTAGCCTGCGCGGCGCCTTCGGCGGCGGGGCCGCTGGCGGCGGTGGTCCCGCATCGGCAGGGGCACCCGCGACCGGTTAGGGTCCGCCAGCCTGGCGTGGCAACGAATCTCCAGGGTCGCCGGCCGCGCGGCCCTGGAGCGGGCGGCGAGCTTGAGGTGCTTAGCCCGAGGCGCTGCTCTTGCGAGCTTTGTGGTCGGGTATCGCCGAAGAGCTCGGCTTGACCGCGACCGTCGGCATCCCCAGCGCGGCAACACGGGTCATTAGCTGGTTCCACTGGGCGGCGCTCAGGGCCACCGTAGTGACCAGCGGCGAGGGTGCCGTGCGGCCGCGGCGGGCCGAATGCGCGACCTTCGCGGAGGCCGGCTTCGGCGCGGTGGGCGCGGCCGCGGCCGGACGGAAGACGACTTCGATGTCGTTCCAGTGCGTCGCCTGGGCATGCGTACTGGGCGCTTCCGGGTACTGCATGAGGCTGAGGATTTCGTGCGGTACGAAGCTGGCAGGGAGCGTCAGCAGCGTGCGAATCGTCAGGTCGGTGATCGTTCCCGAGCCCTGGTGGTGGGCAATCGGTGTGCCGTTGATCGCCGATATCTCCACCGCGTCACCCTTGAAGGCCACAGACTGTGAGCCAGATTCGGTGTACTGGTTCTGGCCGCAGCGCAGAGCGCTCACGGTAGGCTTCAGCCCGCTGCGCGACAGGAAGGCGAGCACCGCGAGCACGCGTTTGTCGATCGCCCCGGAGGCGACGTCGCCGCGACCGCATCTGTAGATGGTGATTCCGGGGTCTGACAGGACTGCACGTTGCAGCTGCGCCTTGGAGAGCAGGAAGACGTCGCTTGCGGTGGCGCCCAGCAGGGCGTTGTTGGCGGCTGCGCCCTGCGGGTGCAACGCGGTTTGCAGCTGTGCCCAGTTGGAGAGGATCGGACCAGGGTCGATCGTGCTGGGATCCCCCGCTGGGCGGATCGCGAAACGCATGTGGCCCTGTTGCGCCCCGGCCAGCACACGCCCGAGCACCGTACCCGTCGCAACCACCGATCCGCTGCGCAGCGGGATGTGCTGCGCAGCCCGGCTGCGGCGCGCCGCGTTGGCCGCGTCGACGGCGGCAGCCGCACGCGCGTCCGGATTACCGGGATGCGCAAACAGGCGCACCTTGCTCGAGGTCGCCGAGCTGGCTCCTTCCGGCAGCTGGGCCGAGCCTGCGGCCGCAGGTGTCGGTCCGGCATGTTGCGCCAGCGGCGATTTCACGCTGAGCGTGAGCGGCGACTGGATCCCGGCGCTGGCCGGAAGGGTCGGCTGCGGCTCGGGCGTGCTGGCCGCTTCCACCGCGGGCGACTTCGCCGTCGAGCCCGATAGCTTGGGCAGCGTGTAGGTGGGAGCGATGCTGCCCAGTCCCGCGTAGGTGAACACGTCGCCGTAGACGTCGCGCAGCACCAGGTACTTGCCCAGCTTGCGCGAGTCGCCGATCTTGACGACCTTGCCGTTCTGCACGGCCACCACCGAGGCGTTGCGAGCGCTGGTCAGGTCGACGAGCTGCAGACCCTGCTGGCTGGCCAGCGCCGTGGAGGGCGTCGCGCCGGCCGCTGCCGCGGCCGGGGAGGGCGCAACCGCCGAGCCCGGGGCGCCCGCGCCGGCGGATGTCGCAGCGCTGGAGGAGCCCGCTGCCTGGCCGGAGGCGCCGGCGGCTTCCTCGGAGTTGGCGGCGACCTGACCTGCAACGGCGGTGGCGTTGGCGGTCGCGCTCGACGTCGACGGCGGCGCGGTGGGGAGCGGCCCCCAGGCGACCTGCGTCCCAGTAACTGGCAGGCGGCCGTCGATCAGGCCTGTCAGCGTCGCGATCACGTCCTTGGGATAGGTGGAGATCAGCTTGGCCCGCAGCAGCACCGAGTCGACGTATTCTTCGGAGTGGTTGTAGGCGAGGATCGCGGCGCGCAGATCGGTCGCGGCGCCGGCGGCGCGCAGGTAGCGCGCCGCGGCGAAGATCGCGTCCACCGGGTTGTAAGGGTCTGCGTAGCCGGCGTTGAGGGCGTCCACGCCGTACTGCAGCCACGTGGTCGGCATGAACTGCATCCAGCCGACGGCGCCCGCCGTGGATACCGACAGGTCGGTGCCATAGTCGGTCTCGATTTCGTTGATCGCCGCGAGGATCTGCCACGGCACCCCGTACTGCACAGCGGCGGCCTTATAGATCGGCAGCAAGAACAGCGGGATCCGGTAGAAGGCCAGCGCCGCGGCGGATGCTTCCGAGGAGGCGAGGATCGCGGCAAGCGCGCCCGCCTGGGCGACCGATTGCGGCGAGGCGGCAACGTTGTTCGCGCCCTTGTTCTTCTTTTCCGTTTCGCCGTTGGCCGTGGTGCTTGTGACGGCGGGGCTCGCCTTTGCGCCGGTCGTCGGCTTCTGGCGGCGCTGGAGTACGACCTTTGGAGCTTCCGCCGGGGACGAGGATCCCGCGGGCGGGGTGCTCGGCTGCGCAACCGTGGCGGTGGTCGTCGGCGCGGGGACGGCGCTCGGCGTGGTGGCGGCCGCTGGCGTGGTCGACGTGGTGGTCGTGGGCTGGGGTGTTGCGGCGCCCGTTTCAGGGGCGCCCGTGGCGGCGGATGGAGTGGTGATCGCCTGGGTGCTCGAGCCTTCGCTCGCCGCCGGCGGGGACGCAGGCGTGCCTGCAGCGAGGGCCGCGCCGGCCAGGGGCCCGCCCATGCCGGCCGCGGTGAGACCGCCGCCGGCGACGGCGGAGAGCATGGCGCGCCATGCCCACCGGCGGGCGCTCACGGTCGACATACGCTGAAGTAGGTCATTCTCGGGGTCGTCCCATCGTTGGGGTCGGCGCAGCGAGCCCACAATCGCGGGGTACGCCCACCGAATTCATATCGGCAGGCAACCATGAATCCGTAAAGGATTCGTAATCGTGTGCGCAGGTGGTGGTCGGGCCGGTTTTCATGAGAACCAGAGACGACCGCACCGTAGCGATGCCCGAGGCGGAACGTCGGGAGGTGGCCGAATTGCCCGGTTTACGGGGCTTTTCGGGGGCTTGTGAGCAACCTGCGAGCGCAACGCGATATTCTTGGCGCGTGGAAGCTGTTCTGTCCGTGCTGCAGGTCATCTTCGCGGTGGTCCTGATCTTCCTGGTGCTGATGCATTCGGGCAAGGACTCCGGCCTGTCCGGCGCGTTCGGCGTCGGCAGCGGAACCGGCCCGCTGGGGGGAGGCTCGCTGGTCGAGCGAAACCTCAACCGCTGGACGATCTTCTTCGCGGTCCTGTTCTTCTTGAACGCGTTCATCTTGCTCAAGTCCTCCTAGAGGCGTCGTCGGCAGGGTCCCCGGGCTCCCCCAGATCCTCGAGCCGGTCGCCCAGATCCTCCAGCCGAGCGAGCCGATCGAGGATCTCGACCGCCTCGGCGCGCAGTTCGCCATCGATCGCCTGATAGTCCTCGGGCGAGAGCTTGCCGGTGCGATAGTCCATCTCGGCATCGCGGATCTCGCGGTACTTGGCCGCCCGCGCGGCCACGAGCTCGTCGCGCTCGACGACCTCATCGGCGTGCGAGCGCTCCGGCGCGCCCGCCGACGCGGACGCGGACGCCTCATCGCGGGCCTCCCGTCGAGGTCGCCTGGCCGCGCGCAACGGCGCGCTGACCACGAATACGACCGCGCCGAGCAGCACCACGATGAAGATCGCCAACAGCAGGTTCACGTGATCAGGACGGCGGCGAGGGCACGCCCGGATGGGTCATCTACACGCGAGCCAGGCCGCGCGGGACGCGCACGCGCGCGGCCACGGCCACCCGCCGTCTGACCGCGCTCGGCGCCGGCCAGATCGCGATCAGGGCGCCGCCGACACAGATCAGGCCGCCGATCCAGATCCACATGACCAACGGGGAGACGATGAAATGGAACTGCGCGGGCGGGGGATGCTGCAGGTAGGCGCGCGCAAGATAGGCGATCGCCACGACTCCGTCTTCGGGTGGCAGCGTGCGGTTGCCCGCCTGGATGATCTTCTGCAGCGCCGGGGCTTCGATGTCCGGCTCGACCGCGCTCCAGATGTCGCGGATGACCCCCGCGTCCATCGCCACGTGGCTGACCGGCTGACCCCCGATCAGGCTGCCGACCGTGCCCTGGCTGGCTTCCTGAGAGGCGTAGAAGCCCTCGCTGGGTTCGAGCGTGGCGACGTGGTGGGAGGGCGGGCGGGTTTCTGTCACGTCCAGGCGCGCGCCCAGGCTGAGCGTCGAGCCGGTGTGCGCGGCGTCGTACTTGGGCGTGATCGTGGCCGTCGGGCGCACGTAGCGAACCGTGTAGGCGCCCACGCGCGTGGACTGGCCCGGCGACAGGCCCAGCTCGGAGGCGTGCTGGAAGGACGACGAGGCGGCCACGCCGACGAACAGGACAGCGATGCCGATGTGCACGACATAGCCGCCGTAGCGCCTGCGGTTGCGCCGCACCAGCGCCAGCAGCGCGATCGGAGCGGCCTCGCCGGCGATCGCGCGCCGCACGCGCGTCCCCCGGAAGAACTCCTGGCCGACGCTCCCGAAGACGAATCCGGCACAGCAGAACATGGCGATCGCGAACGTCTTGTGGGCCACGCCGACGCCCAGCAGCACGACCAGGGTCAACAGCGCGCAGGCGACGGGCACGAGCAGGTTGCGCCGGGCGTTGGCAAACGTCGCGCGGCGCCACGCGATCACCGGCCCGATCCCGCTCAGCAGCACCAGCACCAACGCCAACGGGACCGTGTAGCGATCGAACCAGGGCGGACCGACCAGCGATTCCTGGCCGGTCAGGGCAGCGGAGATGAGCGGGAAGTAGGTGCCCCAGAAGATCACGAAGACGAGCCCCACGAGGACCAGGTTGTTGGCCAAAAAGATCGACTCGCGCGACAGCAGCGAGTCGAGCCGGTGCTCTGAGCGCAGCAGGTCGCGCCGCGTGACCACCAGGTAGATCGAGCCGGCGATCAACACGGCTATGAGCACCACGAACGGTACGCCCAGCGTCTGCCCACCGAAGGCGTGGATCGAGTTGAGGACCCCGCTGCGCACCAGGAACGTGCCCATGATCGCCAGCGTCCCCGTGGCGAGCACCAGCGACACGTTCCAGACCTTCAGCATCCCGCGTTTCTCCTGGATCATCAGCGAGTGCAGGAAGGCGGTGCCGGCCAGCCAGGGCATCAGCGAGGCGTTCTCCACGGCGTCCCAGCCCCAGTACCCGCCCCAACCGAGCTCCGAGTAGGACCAGCGGGCGCCCAGCAGAATGCCCGCCCCCAGGAACAGCCAGGCGGCGAAGGCGAAGCGGCGGACCACTTTGATCCAGTCCGCGTCCACCCTGCGGCTCAGCAGCGCGCCCATCCCGAAGGCCAGCGGGATCGTGCACAACGTGTAGCCGGAGTACAGCATCGGCGGGTGGATCATCATCGTGGGGAAGCGCAGCAGCGGATCCAGGCCCGCCCCTTCGGGCGGCGCCGGCGTGGTGGTCTGGAACGGGTTGGCGTAGAAGACCATCAGCGAGACGAAAAAGCCCCCGAAGCCGAGCAGGATCGCGGTCGCGTAGGCCGCCACGTCGCGCATACGCTTGCGCGTCAAGAACAGCGCCAGGCTCGACCACAGCGATAGCAGCCAGGCCCACAGCAGCAGCGAACCTTCCTGGGAGGACCACACCGCCGCTGCCCTGTAGAACGTGGGCGTGGTGCGGCTGGAGGTGTCGGCGACCGTGTTGAAGGCGAAGTCGTTGTGCAGGAAGGCGACCTCCAGCACGGCGAAGGCGACCGTGAGGATGCCGGCCAGCGCGTACACGGCCCGGCGTCCGGAGTCCGAGAACTCGACGTGACCCGTGCGCACGCCATACAGCGACGCGCCGATGCCGTACGCGCACACGGCGAGCGCCAGGATCAGGCAGGCGCGGCCGAGATCAGCCATCAGATGGTCGATCCCGCGATCGGGCGCCTACCCGCTGAGCGCATCGCCTGCTGTGCGAAGACGGCCACTCAGTCGTTCTGCTTCTCGCTGGGAGGAGCCGTCGTGTACTTGGACGGGCACTTGGTGATCAGCGAGTTGCGTTCGCCGACGTAGCGCCCGCCCTGCTTCTGCACGGTCACGATCACCTCGCGGCCTTCGCGGAAGGGGTCGGGCACGGTCCCCGTATAGGCCAGCGGGATCGTCGTGCCCCCCGCGCGGTCCTCGACGGCGAAGTCCAGGACTGCGCCTTCGCGGTGAACGGAGCGCGCGACGACCGTGCCGGTCAGCTGGTAGCTGCGACCCGGCTGCGCCTCGCGCAGCAGCTGGCTGGGGCTGAGTGCGGGACTGGCCGCGCTGAAGCTCGTGTAGATCAGCGCGCTCGCCAGCACCACCGCGGCGCTCAGGGCGACCACCAAGCGCACGGTTCGCTTGCGGGCGGGGTTCATCGCCGCAAGTATCTCAAACGAGTGTCCTCGCGGCGCAGGCTGTTGCGAGGAAATCGCCGTTGCAGACCGAAACCTTTGAGCGTGGCTGACGTCATAGAGGGTGGACAATGATCAGACCGGGACTTCCCCATCCAACCGGCGAGCGGCGGCGCACACGCCGGCCTCGCAGGCGGCGCGCCATCTCGGCCACAGTTGCGCATCCGCCGGCCGGCGCACATCACCAGATCGACCCGGCCGTCCAGCGAGCGCGCGAGGCCGGTGGCCCGATCGACCGCGCGTGCTACTCCTGCC
Source organism: uncultured Solirubrobacteraceae bacterium (assembly GCA_963734225.1). GTDB lineage: Bacteria > Actinomycetota > Thermoleophilia > Solirubrobacterales > Solirubrobacteraceae > Palsa-744. The sequence continues at coordinate 677,308 of CAVTGI010000016.1, read as the reverse complement.
AATGCGGCTATATCTTCGTCGCCTGCGTCTCGACCTCCGTCGACTGCCCGCATTGCAAAGCCACTCAGGCGTGGTGAGAGGCCCCAGATCGGTCGCCCGGCGAACTCGTCCTTGACTTTCCTCATATTCCTGATATATTTACTGTGCAATGCCTGAAGCGCACGCCATCTCCCCCGCCGATCCAGACGGACCTGTGGCGTGTACCAGCAGGCTGAGCAGCAGTACCTGACAGCTCTCATCCCCTCCGTTCGGGAAGGCGACCACATCTTCCCGAACATCCCCCTCTCGGCTGGACCGGGCCTTGGCGCCCGGTCCAGCCGAGCCCTCCCTCGCCCAAGGCGCAGGCTTTGCCTGCCCGAGCAGCTCGCAACCTCCTGGCAGCACACCCTCCGTCAAAGCCCCCGAAAGGAGACACCATGGCAAAGATCATCGTGACCAGCGACCAGGCCGGGCAGGGCGCCGCTCCAGTGTTCCTGGAGGAGAGCGTCTACCCCGTGCACGTCAGCACCGAGCACGCCGCCAGACAGTTGCTCGAGCGCCTCACCTGGGCGCTCGACGACGCGGAGGCGGTCGAGCACGCGTCGGTCGAGCGCCGGGCCGCCTGAGACCGCGCGCGCTATGACGCGATCGCGGCGAGCACATAGGCTCCCATGCCGGGGATCGTGAAGCGCAGCTGGCCGTTCTCGACGGTCAGGGTCCCCTGCTTGAGCAGATCGTCGCGCACGCTAGAGACTTGCTTGGTCGTGCGCCCCAGCTCGTCGGCGACCATACGTCCGCTCACGTGCTCCCCGGCGGCCGCAACCGTCGCAACAGCCGCAAGGTAGCGCTTCTGCGTGGGGCTCGCGGCGCTCCAGCGAGCGGCGTAAAGGCCGCGTTCAAGCTCCCGTTGTGCGCGTGGCAGAGCCGCCTGGGCTGCAGCACGGTCGATCTGGCGCTTGCCCGCTGAGGTCCGCCAAGCGTGGTGCCCGTATAGCTGCACCGCGTAGGGGTAGCCACCGGACGCGCCGGCCAGCAGCTTGGCCGCCGCCTCATCCATCGGGCGTCCCGCCGCCTGAGCGGGCGCCCGCAGCGCCCGCACCGTGTCCTCCCGGCCCAGCAGGCCGAGCTCATGCCAGGCGCCGCGCTCCAGGTAGGTCACGGAATGCTCCGGAGATCGCATCAGCGGCAGCCCGGCGAGAACGACGACCAGCGGCCAGCGCTCACCTGTGCCCTCCTGCAGCAGGGCCGCGAGTGCGGCAAGCTCGGCACGGGCTGCCAGGTGCGCCTCATCCAGCGTCAGCACGATGCCGCTGTCACGAGTGTTCGCGAGCTCTACAAGCGCCGTGAGCACTCCCCGCAGAGAGGAGGCGGCTCGCTCCTGCGCGTCGGAGGTACGTACAAACTGAACCTCGCCGCCAACGCCCGGCAGCTCAGCATGCACCGTCACCGACTCCGCCCGCAGTGCCCGCTTGCGGCGGGGCTGCTCGATCAGCTCATGCGCGCGGCCTATGGCCTCGATGAGGTCGGGCGTGAACACCGTGCGCGGGCGCAACTCCACGTGCACTCGCGGCCACCCGAACCGTGAGCCCGCGATTGCGGCCGCTTCTGAGAGCAGGACGGTCTTCCCGACTCCTCGCGCGCCGACGAGCAGCACCGGCCTCGGCATGCGTCCATCGACCGCGGCGACCTCGATCGCGTCTATGAGATCCTCGAGCACCTCATCGCGACCCGCCAGCTCGGCAGGCACCTCGTTGAATCCAGGGCGATATGGGTTCTCGACTCGGGTCAGGGGCAGCAGACTAGCAACGTCTAGGCTGACTAGCGATGTCTAGCTGGACTAACCCGGTATAGCTATTCGAGCGCCATTGCCCCTGGGCGTGAGCGATACCCCAGCGCAACCCGCGATGTCCGTAAACCCAGTCCGACCGGCTACTTGATGTGCATCCCCGAGATCGCCCGCGCGATCACCAGCTGCTGGATCTCGGCGGTGCCCTCGAAGATGTCGTAGATCACACGCAACCCGCATCGTTGAGCCGTTTTCCGCATGGTTGAGCCAAACACCGTCCGGCTGAGTCCGCTGGAATCCGATCCAATCAGGGCTGAACTGGCGCGAAACTGGCGCGAGCTGAGGCTCGTCCTTCAGGTCCGAAAGTCGCGCCGCTCGCTGCGCGTTTCAGGCCATCGCCGCCTGGCCCTGCTGCGCCGCCAAGTACGCGTCGAGCAGACCCGCCGCCTCGCTCTCGTTGCCGGGCATGAGGTGGCCGTACAGATCCATCGTGACCGCGATTTTCGAGTGTCCCATGTACTCGCTGAGCGCCTTCGCGTTGACGCCGGCGGCGATCATCAGCGAGGCGTAGGTGTGGCGACACTCGTGCAACGTGATCCTGTTCAGCCCGGCACCCTCCCACGCCCGATCTGCGCGTTCGGTCAGCGTCCGGTCACAGAACGGGACGGCCGGCGCGGCCCCGAACAGCAGACCCTCACGCCAGCCAAGCGCGAGCACGTGTTCAGCCAAGTAGGAGCGAAGAGCGCCGGCGATCGGCACCTTGCGGTCCTTCCCCGACTTCGTGGCGATCTCCCCCGCCTCAGCGTCCCACCCACGACACACCCGGATCACGCCGCCGGGCAGGTCCACATCCTCGACGTGCAACGCCATCAACTCGCCGCGCCGCAAACCCGCGTACATCGCGGTCGCCCACACGCGCCGGTCAGCCGCCGACAGCCCGGCGAGCAGCTCGGCGCACTCGGCCGGCGTGGCGATCCGGTCACGACGGCTGCGCACCCGCGGCAGCTTGAGGCCCGACGTCGGGTTGACGACCACGACCCCTTCCTCAATCGCCTCCCGGTAGATCGCCCTGAGCGGCAACAGCGTGACGCCCACGTTCGACGCGCTGCGACCTTCCGCGATCAGGGGGTTGACGAGCAGCCGCTTCAAATCGATCGCGCGGACCTCGGACAGCCGCATCGAGCCGATCGCGGGGATCACGCGCAGCCGCAGCGCATCCGCATAGGCCCGGAGAGCGCTCGGCTTGTACGGGTCCCCTGAGCGCGTCAGGCTGGTGCCGGCACGGGCTCTGGCAAGCCACGCATCGGCCGCCTCGGTGATCGTGATAGCCGTCGGAGCAGACATAGAGCCCTTGCGCACCGCAGAGCGGCTGTCATCACGCCACGCGACCGCTGCCGCTTTCGTTGGGAACGTCTTGCGGATCTTCTTCGCATCGCGCGTGCTGTAGACCGACGCCTCCCACGGGCAGTCACAGCGCATCTTGCGGTTGCAGTTGAGGCCATGTCGTTGACGCACTCCGGTGGCCATCAGACATCACCTCCAGACGATGCGGCGGTGTACGGTGCGGATTGCATGGGAGCTCAACCTCCTCTGCCATGCCCCCGGCCGTGCCAACGGTGCGGGGGCGCTTTGTAAGACACGCTCATGCTACTTCCCCACTCCGACGCCTTCCGCGTGCCGGTCGAGCCACGCCTGCAACTCGCTGACGGGTATCAGCTTACGCCGCCCAAGCCGGACAAGCCGCATGTCGGGCTCGATATGCGCGCGCCAGGTGTCCCAGGACACGCCCAGCGCTTCGCACGCCTGCTCGACGCTCAGCGCGAGGATCGGCGCGCCCCGTTTTTTGGGGGCAGCAGCAGCTGCCGCATGTGGCGATATTGGAGCCATCGCGGGTATAGACCCCAACCTCCTCGAACCGGCCACGGAATTGCGCAGAACAGACGTCGTCAGAGCGCGTCAGCCGGCGGCGTGCGCCATGCTTCGAGCACGCTGCTCACCGTTGCGCGCACACGTTCGCGCGCCTCCGATCGGTCGACGCCGGCCATCAGCAGGTCGTCATAGTCGCTTTCGCGATGACGCGCGGCCGCAGCCACTGCGAGCGTGATCGCAGTCGGGTCGAGCGCCCGCGCGGAGGCGGTCCGGCCGACGCGACCACTGCCGCGCCTGCTGGTGTGTGAGGCGATCTCCTTCACGCACTCAGGGGGGCAGGCCGGGAACAGCCTGCCGATCTCGTTCGCGAGCGCACGCTCGAAGTCCGCGTCCTCGACGGCACGCCGCTCGCATTCTCGCTGACGACGCCGCAAGCGGGCGTCCTCGTCGGCGAGGCATTCCGCTTCGGCCTGTTCGAGTGCCGGCTCCTCGACGAGCACGCCTTGGCGCTCGTAGCGCCTGCGCGCACGGCTGAAACGCACGACGACGGCGGAGAGCCGGCTGTGCTTGCGCGCCCTGCGCGTCAACGCCGCATCTCCGGCGCCAAGAAATGTCAGGTGCGTGAGGTCCGCGCAGGAAAGGCATAGCGGACCACCGTCATCCATCGTCAGCCAGCCGGCATCAGTGTCCCCGCACGCAGAGCATGTCCACTCCTTCAGCGGTGAGACGACCACGATCTCGGACCTCGCAGGCGATGCGCTCACCGCGCGATCGTAGCTTCACCACGACGCAGCGCCACGCCGGCCCAGATGGCACGATTGCGCGGTGCCCACAAGAGCTCGCCGTGAGTCCAAGGACGTCAAGGAGGTCGTGTGCGATCTATCGGCTGAGGAGCTGCGCGAGATTTTGCGCTCCGCCGTTGATCGCCATCCGGATGTGGAACGCCACGTCCTGCTCACGGCAGCCCGTAGCGAAGGAGATCTCGGCGAGCTGCGCCGCGAGGTCGACCGTGGGCTGCGCACCCGCCGGTTCCTCGACTACCACGAGAGCTCAGCGTGGGCACGCGCGGCGCAGCCGGTCCTCGAGGAGCTGCATCTCGCCGCACAGACGTCGCCCTCGGCTGAGCTGCTCGCCCTGATAGAGCGGTCAGTCGGGCACGTCGTGAAGGTGATCATGCACGCGGATGACTCGAACGGCACAATCGGCGATCTCGCCCGCGAGCTGCTCGATCTGCACGCACAGGTATGCGCCGCGCGGGTCGCCGACCCGCTGACGCTCGCCGAGTGGATGGTGCGCTTCAGCTGCGACGACCAGGACTTCTTCGAGATCGATCCCGTCCGCTACCGCGCGGCGCTCGGCGAGAACGGCCTCGCCGCCTACAGGCGAGCGATCGAACAGCGCCACACCGACGGCAGCAAGCTGTTCGCGGTGCGGAGGGCACGCGAGCGGCTCGCCGTACTCGACGGCGACACCGAGGCCGTCATCGCGCTGCTCGGCGGAGACCTCAGCGCTCCGCACCAGTTCATCGCCGTATGCGAAGCGATGGCAGAGCTTGAGCGCGAGAGCGATGTGCTCGCGTTTGCGCTGCGCGGCATCGCCGAGACCAGCGGCTGGCAGGTCGACAAGCTCTACGACGTCGCTTGCGGCGTGCACGAGCGCGGCGGCGCGCCGGTCGAAGCGCTAGCGCTGCGTCGCCAGCAGCACGAGCGCGCACCGTCGGCAAGCACCTACTCGACGCTGCGGCGAGCCGCGGAGGCGCTCGATGCCTGGGGGCTCGAGCGTGACGCCGCCAGACGGGCGCTGCGCGAGCGCGACCGCGGCAGCTACGTCGACGCGCTTCTGCAGGAGGGCGACGCTGACACCGCGTGGGTTGTCGCAACCGAGGACCCGACCTGGGACCCGGGCGGCGATCGCCGTGCCCGCCTCGCCCATGCACGCGAGCCCACACACCCTGACGAGGCGCTCTCCCTGTACATGCTCGTCGCCGGGGAAGAGCTGCTCCAGACAGGCCGCCGCGCATACGCGAGGGCGATCGCGATGCTGAAGCGCGCACGCCGAGCCGCGAGCGCCTCTGAACAGGACCACTGGTTCTCAGACCAGCTCCTCGACCTGCGCGAGCAGCACCGCCGCCGCCCAGCCCTCATCGAGATGCTCGACAAGGCGAAGCTCCCCTGAGCGCTCGCGACTTCGGGACGACCGTGTCTGGCGCTGCTCGTAGCTTGTCTGGGTGGCCGAGAACGATCCAAGCACGACTGATCCCGACGGACGCCTTGTCGTCTTCGACGCCGGCACCCGTCTGCACCTGTCCCTCGGTCGGCCGGAGCTCGTAGACGAGCACGAACTGATCCTCGGCACCGTCGCGCATCCCGATTACCGCGTTGACGATGCTATCCCGGGCCGCGAGCACTTCTATCGGCGACACGTCGATCCCCGAAGGTGGCTGCGGGTGGTCGTAGACTTCAATGACGAGCCCGCGTGGGTCGTGACCGCACTGGTCCAAGAAAACCCGCCGCGCGGCTGGAAATCATGAACATCACTATCGCCGGCATCCCGTTCGACCATCACCATTACGACGAGCGCGGCGACGTGCTCTACCTCAACGTCGGTGAGCCCCGTCCTGCAGCACGCGGCCTGGAGACGCCCGACGGGCACGCGATCCACTATGACGAGAGCGGCGCGGTGATCGGGTTGACGCTGCTGAACGTACGTCACATCCTGGAACGCGACGGGCGGCTGACGCTCACGCTGCCACCGGAGCACCTCGGAGCCGACGCACTCGAACCCATCCTCGCCGCGGCCTGAAATCGTAAGGTCGCCCGGCTGGTTTGGTCGCCTTTCAGATCGCCGCGCCGACCGCCGCTTCGCACCACGACGAACGACGAAAGTCAGATAGCGCACACGGGCTTCGCCGGCTGTAACCGAGCCTCCCTGCGGTCGGCTCTCCACCGACCTTCGCGTCGTGCCTGAACGTGTCAGCCGTTAGGCTGTTGCTCGTGGGTCGCACGGATGATGCTTCCAACTGGAGCCGAGTAGAACGAGTCGCCTCATCGTCGATACCTCGCAGATTCCTGGGAGTTCCGCCAGCTCCGGACGCCTCGCGCGAGGAGCGACTGCGTTATGTCCGTCGGTGCACCATGCTTCCGCTGCCTGCTGTGGCATTGCTCTGGGTCGTCGTGCTTGGGTTCGGGCACGACCAATCGTGGCTCCTGATCGTCATGGGCGCTGGCACCGTCCTTAGCCTCGAGAGCACTGCGAGTCTGAGCTGGCGCATCCGACGAGCCGGCTCTCAGAGTAGTGGCAGACCGGCCGATCCAAACTGACCACGGCATGCTCCGCGACAGGGCAACCGCCAGCTAGTCGCACGGGCTCGGCCCGCAATGCGAAGCCGGCTGCGCGCGCGGGCTTCGCCCGGCCCGGCAGCCTCCAGCTGCACGTCGACCACACCGCGCCGGAGACCGCCGACGGCATGGCCGACCGGCAACGACCAGATAGCGCACGCCGGCTTCGCCGGCTGTAACCGAGCCTCCCTGCGGTCGGCTCTGCACCGACCCTGACGTCGTGCAAGTCGGCCGGCAGCCCTTCGGGCTGCTCGCTCGCCGCTCGCTGACGCTCGCAAGCTCCCGCGGCCGGCGCACACCGCCAAGCCCGGACAGACTAGATGCACCGCTGTGCGAGCGCTGTGTCCGCGCTGTGCAAATTCGTTGGCCGGTCTGGAGCAGTTGGGGTCTGTACCCGTTGTGATGACCGCAGCCAGCATCGGCGCCGCCAAGGGCGGCGGCTACGCGCGCTACCTGGAGTCAAAGACCGTCGAGCCAGAGCGCGGCGACTACTACCTCTCCCCCGACGGTGAGCCCACCCAGGCGCCCGGCCAGTGGCTCGCCTCGCCCGACACGCTCGCGCGCCTCGGCATCGAGGGCTCGACCGTCGAAGGCCGCGACTTCATCTCGCTGATGGAAGGCAAGCACCCCCGGTCAGGACGGTGGCTGCGCGATGCCGGCTCCAACGGCGCTCGGGGCGGCGGGATCGACCTGACCTTCAGCGCCCCGAAGTCCGTGTCCGCTGTGTGGGCGCTCGCCGACGAGTCCCAGCGACGCGAGATCGAAGCCGCACACGCCGCAGCGGTCGGCGAGACGATCGCGCACCTGACCGACACCGTGCCGACCGTGCGCCGGCGCTCCCACGGGCAGGTGTTCGAGGAGCCGGCGCGGGACGTCGTGGCCGCCGAGTACCGGCACACCACCGCCCGCGGCGTCCTCGAGACAGACGCGCCCGACCCGCAGCTCCACAGCCACGTGGTCATCACCAGCGCTGTCCGCGATGACGGGAAGATCGTCGCTGTCGCCTCCCGGCCGATCTTCCGCTCCGCGCGCGAGCTTGGCGCCTACTACCGCTCCTCGCTCGCGCACCAACTTCAGCAGCGGGGGTATGCGATCGAGCGTGGCACCGGCAAACACGGCCGCTACTTCGAGGTAGCAGGCGTACCGCGCGGCCTGCTGGACGCCTTCTCCTCCCGCAGCCGCGAGGTCGCCATGGCCGCCGAGCGCTTTCGCGCGAAGTGGGGCCGCGCACCCGAGCGCGGCGAGCTGCGCCAGCTCAAGCTGGAGAACCGCAAAGCCAAGGTGCTCATCACCCGCGCCGACCTACAGCAAGCCTGGAACGACACCGCAGCGCGCTTTGACTTCGCCGGCGAGCGGCCCGGCCGGCTGCCCGGCGCCACCGTCGAGCCCGCGCCAGAGCGTCCGCTTGAGGATCGTGTCGAGCAGCGCCTGACCGAGCGCGCCGCGACCTTCGAGCCAGGCGAGTTCCGGGCGGTCCTGCTGGAGCAGTCCGTCGGCGAGCTCTCACCCGGCGACGCGCTCGACCTCTCAAGGGCGATGATCGCCGAACGCCGTGTCCTCCCCCTGGAGGGCGGCCTGATGACGACGCTCGCCGTGCGTGCGCGCGAGCAGGCAATCGAGCGCTCCTTCACCGCGCTCGCCGGCGGCGGCGGCCGCGACGTTGGCGTCCAGGCTCGCGCGCTCGCCGGCGATCAGATCGCCGAGCGGATCAGCGGACGCCTCAGCGCCGAGCAGGCACACGCCCTGGAGGTCATCACCGGCCCCGAGCGCGCCGCGATCCTCGTCGGACCCGCCGGCACCGGCAAGGGCGTCGTCATCGACGCAGCCGCCAGAGCCGAGCAGCACGTCGGCAACCGGACGCTGGGGATCGCGGTGTCCGGGTCCACCCCGCAGCGCCTCGGCCAGGACAGCCCCGCGCTCGCCGGGCGCACCCTGACCCTCGACGCGCTCGTCTCGCGCGTCGAGCGCGGCCAGCTCGCCGTCGACCAGCACACGACGATCTACTTCGACGAGGCGGGCATGGCCGACACCGACCGCCTCAGCCGGCTCACCGAAGTAGTGGAGCAAACCGGGTCAAAGCTCGTGGCGATCGGCGACGCCGCGCAGCTGCCCTCGATCGGCGCCGGAGGCATGTTCGCCCGGCTCTCAGACATCGCCCCGAGCGCCGAACTCTCGAACATCCGCCGCACGCTTGACCGCGACGAACAACGCGCGTGGGCAGACCTCCGCGCGGGCCGTTCAGACCGCGCGATGGCGCACTACCACTCGCGCGGGCAACTGCACATGTCAGACACCCGCGACGAGGCCGTCGAGCAGGCCGCGCAGAACTGGGCGACGCTCACCGAGACCCTCGACCCGAGCGAGGTCGCGCTGATCTCCGACGCCTCAAATCAGGAGATCGGCCGGCTCAACGCCCGCGCCCAGCACTTCCGTGCAGAGCGCGGCGAACTCGGCGATCTCGAAGTCCCGGTGCCCGGCGTCCACTACGGCATCCGCCAGGGCGACCGGGTGGCGCTGATCGACCAGCACCGCGAGCCCGGCGTCGAGCGGATCGAGAACGGCAGCCGCGGCGAAGTCCTCGACATCACCCCGGCCGGCGAGGTACTGATCGAGTTCGACGTGACCGGCCGCCGGCGAACCATCACCGGCGATGACCTCGCTCGCGTCAGGCTCGGCTACGCCCAGCACATCCACCGCGCCCAAGGCGCGACCGTCACCCGCACCTTGGTTGTCACCGGCGGCTGGCAGACCAGCAAGGAGCCCGCCTATGTCGAGGCGTCCCGCGCCCGCCAGGGAACCGCCTGGTTCGTCTCGCGCGAGGATCTCGGCGTCGAAGGGCACGACACCGACCGCATCCAGCGGCTCGCCGAGAACATGCGCCGCAGCCACGCCCAAACACCGTCGCTCGCGCACCCCGAACTCGCCGACCGCGACTGGGGCACGAACTTCCACCGCCAGCTCGCGCCGAGCCGCACCAGCCGGATACCGGGGATCGTCCGCGCGATCAACCGGATCGTCAACCCACCAGCACAGGAGCGAACACGATGAGCCAACGAGTCCAAGTCGTCCTATCCGACCCCATAGCCCTCCAGCTCCGCGAGCTCGCCGCGGGCGCCGACACAGCACACTCAACACTCGCCGCACAGTTCGTCGGAAACGAAATCGCCCGCGCCATCAAGAACGGCCACGTTCGTCCGCTGCGCACAGCCCCCGTGCTCGCCGACGGCAACAGCGGCGAGCGACCGCCCTGGCTTGAGCCCTACGGCGGAGACCCCGAATGGCGCCAGCAGATGTGGGGCGCCATCGTCGCCCTGCGCGGCCGCTACCCCGAACAGCTCGAAGCGCTCAAAGAGAAATGGTGGACCGACGAATCAACCGTCGAGACACTCGGGGCGCTCGCCGTCTGGCGAGCAGAGCTCGACGAAACACGCCAGGACCCCCGCGACGAGATCGCGTTCCAAACCCAGCTCAACGACTACTCCCAACTCCTACGCCAAAAGGGTGGCGGCGTCACCAAGGCATGGAAGCCCGGCGCGACCCCGCCAGAGTGGGCCGAGAAGTAGGCGCCGGCCAAGCCAACTGTTACATCTTCGACCCGCTTTGTGTCAGCTTCGTGTCACACCCTCACAACGCGAACCAGAGTGTGTACGGTCGGCTGACAACCGCACATTTTGGCCCCGGCGACAGCGCTAACTGCCCCGGGGCCGTGACACAAGGAGCTGTTACCTCCCCATGCACAAACACCGTACCCCAGAAGGGTTGGCCGAGCACGCCACGATCGACCGGGCCGTGCTCGAGTTGATGCTCGATCTCGACAGGCAGCGGCCGTGGGCCGAAGACGAGATCGCCCGCACGCTCAGCGTCCCCGGCGATGTCCGCGACAGCCTCCGGCGTCTGCGCGCCTGCAAGCTCATCCACCGCTGGAACGACCTCGCCGTCGCGGCCCACGCCGCGGTGCGCTTCCACGAGATCACCCAGCCCGCCGACGGCCTCAGCCCCGGCGACGCCAGCGAGCGCCACTGGGACAAGACCGTCCTTGAAGGTCTGCTCGCGCGCAGCGCCGACGGCGAAGGGCCGCGCACCGCGCAGCAAACCTACGAGGCGTTCGGCGCGACAAAGCAGAAGAAGCGCCTGCAGATCGACGACGCGCTCGACCGCCTGGAGGGCGCCGGACTGATCGAACGCCGCGGCGGGCGCTCGATCGCCTCAGAGGTCGCGCAGCGTCTCGACGAACTGATGACCCTCTGACGCGCCCGCTCAGCCATGCGCGTCAACCAACTGGCCTTGAGCCAGGCTGTCCTCCCCAGCCTGGCCAAGGTCGGCATCCACGAGGTCGAGCAGCTCGCCGAGCACCGCATCGGCGAGCTGCTCCGCCGCCCCGAGTTCAGCAGCGGAGTCGAGCTGCACGAGCTGATCTGCGAACTTCACCGCCACGGCCTGACGCCGTTCTCTCGCCACGGCGGACACGTCCAAACAGAGCGCGAGCTTGAGATGTTCCGCCTGCGCGCCGTCGAGGGCGTGACGCTGGCGCAGATCGGCGCGCGGTTCGACGTTAGCGGCGCGAGGGTGCGCCAGCTCCTGAAACTGCACTTCGGTCTCGATGGAGTCCCACCCGCAGCAAGAAGGCGAAGGTCCACCAAGCCGCGCCCATCCACCCTCGCCGAACACCGCCGCCTGTACCTGCTCGCGCGCGCCGCGGTGCAGCGCCACTACCACAAGCCATTGACACTGGAGAGGATCGCCAGGGCAATCGCGAGTTCCCCTCGCCAGATGCAGCGTGCCTACGCGCGGTTCGGCGAGGACACCTTCCGCAATGACATCTCTCGCCGACGCATGGAAGTCGGCGCTGAGCTTCTGCGGTCGACCTCGCTGCCGGTGCGCGATGTGGCGCGGCGCGTCGGCTATAGCAATCCGGCTCACTTCGCTCGAGCGTTCAGGCGCCGATACGGACTCTCGCCCTCGAACCATCGCGCCCGCTCGCGCCAGGCAACACGCACAGAGACGGGGGCGCTCGCCGCATGAGCACGCAAGCAACGGCCATCAGCTCCACCGGCATCAGCCGCCTGCAGGCAATAACAGGAACGAGCGCCGGCCGCGAGCCGATTCTCGTCGTCGAGGCCGACGCAGACTTCGGACGGGCACTCGTCGAGCAGCTCGCCGCCGACGGCCATCCGGCGGAGCTTTCCCGCACCGCCGACCATGCCGCGATGACAGCAGGCGCCCACCCGCCGCGACTGCTCGTGCTCGGCGACCTCGACTCGCCGCGGGGCACTCTCGACCTGCTGGAAACCATCCGCGGACACGACCCGGAAGCCTCCCCGCGACAGACATCCTCCCCGTGGCCAAGGGACCTCCCGGTGATCGTTCTCAGCTCACGCAGGACCGAGCCCGACATGCTGCGGGCGTTTGAGGCAGGCGCAGATGACTTCATAGCCCGCCCCGCCCGCTATCTGGAGCTGCGAGCGCGCATCCGCGCGCTACTACGCCGCGCGGACGGCGGCAACCAGCAAGTCGTACCGCTGCAGATTGGCCCGTTGACGATCGACCCGGCCGCCCACTCGGTAAATCTCGCAGGCAAGCGCCTGGAGCTACGCCGCCAGGAGTACGAGCTGCTGCTGCATCTGGCAAGTGACCCACGACGGGTGTTCCACAAGCACGAGCTACTAAAGGCGGTGTGGGGATACCGCTCGTCCGGCACCACACGGACGCTCGACAGCCACGCCAGTCGCCTACGGCGCAAGCTCAGCGCCGCGGGCGAACACTGGATCGTCAACGTACGCGGCGTCGGCTATCGCTTGGTCTAAGGCCGACGTCGATCGACAGCTTCGCTGCCCTGCCAAGGGAGCGGGACGCGACTGGACTGTCGCCCCGGCAACGGCACGGTTCGGACTCTGCGGATGACCCCGAAGGCGCGCCGGCCGGCTACGCGGCTCGTCGAAACACTTCGAGCACGCTCACCCCGGTGCCGGAGAGATAGAACGGCAATGGCTCGCCCACGACTACATCGATACCGGCCCGGCAATACTCGCGTCCAAAATGTGCGCCGGTCTCGGCAAACACTACTAGCCCCGTGTCATTCGCGGCAGCGGTATCAATGATGGAGTCGAGCGTCCCGTTGGCTAGGGCCATGCCTGTGACTACCGCTACATCCGCCTCGGCGATTAGCTCCAGCGTTCGACTGCCATGTTCGACGGTAACCCCAGAGGGTTGCTTGCCAACGACGCCCTGATAGTAGTCGCTCGCTAGCACGCGAATACCTGGTTGCTCGTGGAGTTGCGCCAAAAAGTCACCGACGACCCCAACGTTGACAACACTCAGCTGCCCTCCTTTACCCGTGCGGCGCTTCAACAGCCTCATGACCTCGTCGGTGACCGCACTGGCCCGCCTGATCGCCTTGACCCAATTAGGCCCATCGAGTTCATGCTTCGCGTCCGGCTCGCCGCACAGATCGCCATAGACCGCGTCGAGGCAGGCAATATCCCAACACGGCGAGCCAAGGCGGTCGTCCAAAGCGTTACGACCGAGAAAGTCGTCGGACATGCCGGGCGTCTCGATGGCTGGTTCGTAGTAGCTGCAACCTTGATGTAGCGTTTGGACAACGACGTAGCTGAGGTGCATCGGCGTCGCGGTGTTCGTGAGCTGTATGACATAAGTCGTCTGCCAGGCTCCTCGAATTCTCAGTGCCTCAGGGTCGAGCTCACCGCGTCGCCGCTCGGCCTCAGCACGAATTCGGTCGAACAGGCGGCTCGGCTGCACGCCGTCTATTTCTGTCGCCGACGCCACTGGGTGTCTCGATATCGGTACGTCACTAGCCCAAGCCAGCCGGTCGTGACGACGCCAAGGACAGCGATGGCCGCGGCCACGGAAACCGTCGCAAGAATCGCGCCGGCAAATGCCGTGCCGACTCCCAACAAGAAGCCTGTGCCTGGCTCCCGGACCGCTTCGGCGGCAAAGTGCCACCACGAAGTGGCGCCAACAAAATCGAGGAGCCCCGCGACGCCATTTTGCTCGGCAGCCGGGAATCCGAGCGCCGCGAGCTTCGCACAACAGTCTGTATCGATGTGAGGCTTCCGCAAACAGCGCACCAGATCTCTCCTCACGGTGCATGCATCGAACAGACAGTAGTTGCGTTTGTCATGCTCTAGTTCCTGACCAGTGGCTAGGCAGAACGACTCACACAGGATCAGGTATGCGAGGTACTTCAGCAGGCTTCCGCCAGGAGGCAGGTACGCCTCAAACGCACTGGTAGTCACGACACCGACTCGCCGCGGCGCCGCGTGTTGGTTGAACTGCGATTCCTCAAGGTCCCAATGTGTGATGCCGATCGCAGCGTCAAAGTCGGTGTGCTCAATCTGATCCGCAAGACAGCTGAAGTAGTCCTCCTTTTGATAGCCGTGCTTTTCGGACAGTTCTTTGGGCGGGGTGAGCTCGACGGTCGCCGTATATGCAAAGACTTGCTGGCGCGCGTTTAGAATCTCGGCAAGCTCGGTTAGTGAATGCCACCCGACTACGCCCCACACGCCTTCTTCGAGATCCTTGATTGGATGCAGCGCGATCTTCACCGGGCGCGTGCCTATGACCGCAACCTGCTCGTGTGGCGTCAACTCGTCGGGCGTCGGTTCCTCGGACATCTATGCCCCGTCGCGCCTACTCCGCGGCCTGCCCTCTTGGCGGCGATGGTATTGGCGGCCCCGACCGCCTTGCGACGACACGGCGTTGATCACTGTGCGGCTGCCGAGTCGTGTCGACCGAGCGTCGGGACGTCGCACACGTCAAACTGGCCCTCGTCAACGATCACCTCGATCGGCGGTCGAAAGCTGCCCCACGCGAGCATGCTCATGGTTAGTCCGTAAGCACCCGCGTTATGTATTGCGACGATGTCCCCGGGCGAAGGTGCTGGCAGCTCCGCGCTGTCGCAAAGCACGTCGCCGGGCATGCACGACGGTCCGACCACCTTGCACGTATCCGTACTCCGACGCCCACCCATCTTCGAGACGATGGAGCATGGGTGCGCCTGCGCCCAGGGCATCGCGGGCCTCGCGAAGCCGCTGATGCCGGAGTCGGTCACTACGAAGGTCGTCCCGCGCGATTGCTTCACGTCGACAACCTCGGCGAGAAAGAGTCCGGCTTCGGCTACGAGGTATCGACCCACCTCGAGATAGAGCTGTGGCCGTGGCTGGATCGTGTCGAGACTCCCCACCAGCTCGGACGCAACGCGGCGTCCGAGACGCTCTATGTCGAGCAAGCGCTCAGATGGGGAGTACGCCACGCCGAACCCACCCCCGAAGTTCACCGTCGTAAGCTCCAGGCCAAACTCGTCCGACATTGTGGCTGCCAGGCGTGCGACGCGCTCGAAATGAAGCACGAGCGAATCGGCGTCTAGAACCTGGCTCGCGACGAAGGTGTGTATGCCGACGAGCTTGAGCCACCGCGGATCGATCGCCGCCACAACATCGTGAACGCTCTCCTCGTCAATTCCGAAGGGACTTGGGACACCAGCCATCAGCTCGCCGGCGGAGGACGGGCGATGGCGTGTGTTGATGCGAATCGCGATCGAGAGAGGTGCACCACGCTCGCGCGCGATTGCCTCAAGCCTTCCAAGCTCGATGCGAGACTCGGCGTAGATCATGCCCACGTTGGCGTCTGCCGCCAGAGCTAGGTCGCGATACGACTTCGCGGGGCCGACGTATCCCAGCTTCTCGGCGGGAAAGCCACACGCCAGCGCGAGTTCGATCTCGGCAACGGACGAGACCCCGGCACCGAAGCCAAGCCCAGCAAGGATCTCGCATAGATGACGGTTGGGATTCGACTTGATCGAGTAGAGGACCGTGAAGTCTGGAAACGCCTTTCGGAGGGTGAGTGCGCGCTGGTGAATGATCGCCGTGTCATATAGGTAGAGTGGTGTGCCGTATCGACGCGCGATGTCGGCTACCGCCTCGCCTCCGACGACCATCTCGTTTCGATCCACCTCCCATCCGTGTATTCGGCGGCTCATATACTCGTTCCTAGCAGTTTGAGTGGAAGTTGAGACGCGAATCGCGTCCATTCATATGGTGCAAGATCGACGGCTGGCTGTTCGCCGCACACCACCTGAGCTATCAGTTCGCCGCCCACCGGCCCAAGCGTGATACCAAATGCGCCCCAGCCGCATGAGTGGAAATAGCCAGCAGTGTTGGGCACGCCTCCGATGATGGGAAGCTCGTCGGGGATGCCGTCTACGGTCCGGATGTCGGCATGTATCATCGGTCGATCCCCGGCCCTGCTTCCAACGATCTGTAGAGGAGATAGGTAAGGAGCGTACGTGTCGACGAATTGCTTCGTTTGGTCCTCGAAGATTGGGTCGTATGCGGGGCTCTGTTCCCGTTCGGAATCCGCTATCCACTTGGTCGGACCGACGCCAAGCAACACGCCATCCGCGTGGTGCCTCACATACCATCCATCCTCGTAGTCCTCCACGATGGGAAAGCGACCCGGAAGCATGCGATGAGGTTTAAGGATGAGCACGTTGCGACGATTGCTTTGAAGAGGCAACTCCACGCGTGCCCACGCTCCGACATCGCTTGCCCAGTTCCCCGCGCAGTTGATGACGCAGTCCGTGGCAATCTCTCCGTCGCGCTCGGTGTTTACTCCGACAATCCTGCCGTCAGACAGGCTGAGGCCCGTCGCGCGAACGTGTGGCCGAACCTCTGCTCCGAATTGTCTTGCTGCTGCGAGATAGCCTTCTACGGCCTTCTCCGGGTTGATGTAGCCGTCCAGCGCACAATAGATTCCCAGCACGATGCTCTCGTTTTCGATCAGGCCATTAGTCTTGCCACGAATCTCATCGGCCGTTAGGATCTCGGTGGGTATCCCGGCCTGGCGTTGGTAAAGCGCTATCTCTTCGAGCTTCTGCGCGCCGGAGGCACTTGAGGCAAAGAGGATGCTCCCTGTGGTGTGAAACTCGATGTCGGTGTCCAGTTCATCGGTCAGCAAACGGTAGCTATCGAACGCACGGAGCGCGAGATCCGTCAGACGCGGATTGCCTGTCTGGTGCATCACCATCGAGGCGGATGCAGCGGTAGCACCGGTTGCCGGGCGATCCTTCTCGATCACTACCACGCGACCGTTACGGCGTTTCGCGATGTGATAGGCAGCGCTAGCGCCCTGAATGCCCGCGCCAATAATGACAAAATCGGCCGTATCGGTCATTGGACGCAAGTGGCGTGTGCCACGCGGAAATGGGGATGGCCGGGCACGATTTGACGCCACAGCAACGGTCAGCTAGTGCTAGCCGCGCTAATTGACCTGGTTGGTAGGAGTGCCCTTGAGAAAGTTCTCGACGTTGACGACGAAGATGTCCTGCTTGGCGGCGGTCGCCTCCACTGTCGTATAGCCGATCGGCGGATACATGATGCAGTTCTTGTGCAATGCCAGACGCGCGGCATCACTATCGGTCAGCTCATCTGAATGGTCGAGGATGAATGTGATGTCGTCCCGCGCGAGACGGTCGTTCAGCGCGTCGACGTCGACGATCTCCATCGGCGCCGTATTGATCACGACCGTACCGGGGCGTAGCGCCATGATTGCGTCGCTGTCGATGAACTTCTCGGTCTCAGGATTGTACTCCAGGTGAAGAGACACGATGTCGGCGGTGGTCAGCAGATCGTGGAGCTCGGTCGAGGCGATCGCGGAATCCTCGATCTGCTTCGGTGAACGCGACCAGTAGATGGTCGTGCTGCCGAAACCGTTGCTGGCGAGCTTGGCCACACGCATGCCTATGTGCCCCAGACCGACGACACCGAACACTTTGCCACCAATCTCTGAGCCTGTGAAGGTCGCCTCGGAGTAGTCGCCCGACTTGGCTTGAGCACGAGCCCGCTCCAAGTCGCGAAGATGGCTAAGCAGACACGCGAAGACGAACTCTGCCACACCCTCTGTGCTGTAGTCGGCGACGTTGCAAACGACGATACCTTTCGATGTCGCGTACGCCGTGTCGATGCGCCCGTAGCCGGTCCCAAGCATGCCGATGTAGCGGAGGTTCGGCGCGGCGTCGATGCGATCCTGCGCGGCACCCATGCCGAGCTTGAGGAACAGCGCATCAGCGGTGGCTAGGTGCTCGTCAAGCTGCGGGGCATCTTCGGCAAGAAGTACGACCTCGTCACCGAGCGACCGCAGACGCTGCCAATACTGATCCTCAAGGTCGGACTCGGCGAAGTTAAGCATCAGCAGCTTCTTCAACATTTGATCTCGTGCTCCGTAGTTAGTCGGGACCGGGCGACGGACGATCCTTGTGCGAAATATCACATGCAGCGGGTTCTAGCGCGATTCGACACGACTATATATCCCCGCGAAGAGTGCGGGGCGTTGGCTTCGGCACATCGCACTCCATCCTCGACCAGATGCTCCCGGATGGCCGACCGAAGCCTCCGCTGACAGTTCGGTCACATCGCGTTGGCTCAGTCACCGTTCCTCGAACCCGCTCTCCTCGAAGTTCAGTGTCGCCGCGTTCTCGGAGACGGTTCGGGCCTTTGCGTCGTCGAATCCGGTTGGCGTCGTAGCCTCGATCTCGATCGTCACGTTGAGCGTCACGCCGGGCGTTGCCCCTAGCGGGCCGAGGATCTCGTCGGCAAGCTTCTTGAAATCCGACGCGTAGCGGTCGGCCTGCAGGCGCTTGCTCCCGAAGAACCGCGTTCTGGTCGGCAGCTGCAGGGGCTGCGGGCCCAGGTCGGGCTCCGAGCCAGCGTCAGGAGCAGGGCGCGGGTCCGGTCCGGGGTGGGCCTCGTCCGCCGGCAGTTCGGCCGCACGCTGTGCCTTCGCGCGCTCCGGCCGAACGATTAGCGTCGCGTCGGTTATGGCGACTGTTACGTCATCGGTCGGCAGCACCAGGCCGCGGTACTTTCCGGTTGCCTCGTCGGAGCCTTCGGCGAGCGCAAAACCCTCCTGCTCCCAGAGCAGTTGGGGTCCCGTTAGACCCGCATCAAGCACTGCGCGGTCGCGCAGCCGCGGCATGTACGGGTACTCGGCGTACAGCCGCCAGAGCGCACCCACCGTCAAGTGCCCGTCTGCCCAGAGCTTTGCCGCGGCCGTGTCTAGCTGGTGGCGGATCGCGGGCGGAGCGTGCTGAACGGCGAGCGCGCCGTCGTTGCCAAGACGGCGGCTGACGCGCTCGGCCAGCGACGCCGCCTGGCCCTCCACCTTTGTCGCCTTTAGTTCGATCGGCTGCCCGTGCGGGACGAGCGCCCACTGATAGGCGCCGAGTAGCCGCGCGTCGGCGGTCTCTCCGGCCTTCGCCCGCCGCTCGGTCGCCTGGTTGCGCTGACTCGTGGTGAGGTCAAGGTCATCGCCTTTGGCGAGGATCTCCGACCATCCGAGGTATTCCCGCACCGAGCGTTCGAGCTCATCGATGCGGTCGGTGTCACCGGCGAGGTAGACGAGCATGTTGCGATACGTCCGGTTTGATGCGCCGCGGTGCTCGGTCGCGCTCATCGCGAAAGCGATCGCGTCGGAGTCCACGACACCTCTCTTGTGCGGCATCTGAGGGTGCAGAATGACGAGGCGCGCCTCGTCGATGTCGGGGATGTCAGCAGCGTCCTCGGGGCAGATGTGAACCCCGGCAAATGATCCACGGGTCTTGGCCTGGTCCGCGAGGCGGCGGGCGATCTCGGCGTAGACCTCTTGGGCGTCCATGCGCTCCGCCTGGTCCTTCGCACGCCTAGAGATGTTGGCCTGCAGGTCATACCAGTACCTGCCGCCGGCGCTGTAGAAATAGGTCGCACGGTCCGCCAGCGCCGCGAGCGCGGAGTGGAAGTTGCCTGGCAGATCGCCGGGCGTCGCCGTTCCGAGGAACACGCGCTGCGCTTCCAGGCCCTTGTGTGCCGAGCCGATCGTCGGCGCTGCACCGAAGAACACAGTGCGCGCGAGGCGCTGGGTGAGCGACCGCTGCCCGAACAGCGGCTTGCTCGCGTCGATCTTTGCGGGCTCTGAGTTCGGCCCGTCGACGTCCGCGTCGATGACGGCCTTCCACGAGTCCTGCAGGTATTGGGTGAGCTCTGAGTTGACCGAGGCCGCCCCGATCGGGATCGATGCGGGCATGATCAGCGGGGACTGATCCTCCCCGACCCATAGAGCGTGGATCACGGTGTTCATCAGACGGAGCACGCCGCGGGTGCGTTGGAAGCGCTCAAGACTCGACCAATCCTCGTAGAGCCGGTCAAACAGCTCAGGGTGGATCGGGTAGGTCTCCTTGATCCGGTCCTCATAGCTGCCGTCGCGCGCCTCGCGCGGGAACTCATCGGTGTAGCGGTGGTACATCTCAACGAAACCCCGCGCCGTCGCATTGATGGATGCGAGTGCGTCGGCGTCGGGCGCCACGAATAGCCGCTGACGGACGATGTGGTACGCCTCGTTCGGGGTCGCGGGCCGCCACTGGTCGGCTACGCGGCGCACCACGTTCTGCAGGCGCCTGAGCGCCTCGAGGCCATGAGCACCGCCGACCTCCTCGGCGTTTCCGGCCACCGGCTGCGCATCATCGCCACTCTCTGACGCGGGAATCGAGATGGCAAGCAGGACGCCCGGAGTGCCCTTGACGGCCTCGGTCAGGGACTGCGCGAACGTGAACTGGTCGTCGAACGTACCGCCCGCGAGATCGTCGCGACCAACCAGGCTCCGCGCGTACGCGACCCACTCGTCGATGAGGATCACCGTCGGCGCATAGGCGCTGAGCAGCTCGTGTAGCGCCTGCCCGGGCGGGGTACGGTCTGCGTCCGCCGTCGCGACCACCGCGAATGCATCCTTGCCGCCAAGCTGCCAAGCGAGCTCGCCCCAGATCGTGTTGACCTGTGTCCCGTCGGGCTTTATTGAGCCCGACGGCGAAATATGATTGCCGACGAGCGCCACCCGCCGGACGCCCCCTGACAGCTCACCGAACGGCGTTTCGGAGAGCATCTCCTGGACGTCTTGCGAATAGTCGCCGAGCGGGGTGCCCGACGCTAGGTGCCAAAGCGCGAGCATCGAGTGCGTCTTCCCCCCGCCAAAGTTCGTCTGCAGGTTCACAACCGGCGAGGCATTCTGATCGCCAGCCAGGCGCCGAACCGCACGGGCGATCAGGTCACGTAGGCCCTCGGTGAGGTACGTGCGTGCGAAGAACTGGACCGGCTCGGCGTAGTCCTTGCCAGCCTCATCGGTTGCGGCGACCTTATAGAGGTCGGCGGCGAACTCGGCGGCCTGGAAGTTTCCGGTCGCGACGTCATCGTGAGGCGCCAGGACCTCTCGCCATGGGCGCAGTCCCGTCGACTCGGGCGTCACCGCGGCGGACTTCAGCACCTTCCGATCGTCCTTTTCGGCCGTGATGCGGCGCAGACCGAGGCGGATCGCCCGGACCTCATCAGCCACTGCCGGGGCTCCGATCGAGCTAAGCAGCCGCTCCGCGGTGTCCAGGCAACGGTACGCGTCGTCGTCGCTAAAGGACTTGTTGTGCGCCCAGTCGTTGCGGGCCTCGCGCAGCTCCTTCGAGTACCCCTGACCCACTCGGCCTATCGCGTCGTCGAATGGATACCAGCCCGGTTTGATGCTGTGCGGAATGTTCTCCGTAAGCATCCGGAGCTGCACCTGAGGATCAAGCGGGTCATAGTCCTTGCCGTCGATCCCCTTCTTCTCGTCCTTTAGCGCCACGAGAGACGTCCATGAAACGCCGTCCTCGAGCACCGGGGCAACTGCGCTCGCTATGAACGCGTCAAGGGGCGGCGCGAGCAACTCGAACATCTTGCCGACGCGGTCACGGTTGGAGGCGGCCATCGTCTCAGTCCTCCTCGAATGCAAAAGCGGCCTGCTCGCCCGGGCTCTCGCGTGTCATGCGCGCAGCTTGGACGATCTCGGGCCAAGCTGTCGCCACGGTGTTGAACGCGAGCGCATCTTGGGTCCATCCATTCTTCTCGGCTATCGAGAACAGCAGGAACGCGAGCTCCTTAATAAGTTCGACGTCGACAGCACCGTCAGGTCGCTCCTGCGCCCTCGACAGGAACACGCCAGATGCTTGCAGGCCGCCTCGCTCCAGAATCGCGATGAGATGATGTAGCGCCTCCCAGATTCCGACGCGGTCGTCATCCAGAACGTCGTAGTCCGCTGGAAGCTCAGCAGGTGCCAGCAAGGTGACCTTGCCGGCGGCGCTCGTAAGGATGCCATCGCGGACCAGCGTCTCGACCGCGGTATTTCGGGCGCGTGCGAGGTCGTCCGCGACCCCGAACTTGCCGGTCGCATACCCGTGCTGGCGGTACCAGGCAATCGCGAAGCGAGTCGCGGCGTCGAAGTCGCCCTCCTGCTCGTTGAGCACCTCATCGAGGATCTCGTTGATCCTTGCGAGCGCTGAGCGCACGGTCATTGTCGTGCCGTCGCTCTCGATCACCTTGGCGTAGCGCGAGAAGACCGCCATGCCGGGGCCGATCGCCGCCTGCGGCAGGTCGACCGGCGCGATCGAACCCTGCTGAAGCTTCCGCAACGCATCTGGCAGCTCGTCGTGCAGCGCGGCGATAAGACCCCGCCTATCAGTCGTCGAAGCGTCGTCCGGACGTGGGCGCAACGCGAGAACAATCGACGAAGCAAGCGCATTCGTGCCCTGACTGAGCATTCTGTTGGACAGCTCGCTGCGCATCGGCCAAGTGGCCGTGATAGCCCAGCCCGACTGGATCATGCCATCGAGCAGCGTCTCCCATCCCGTCGAAGCGGTGCCATCTTCACCGTCGTCGGATTGCTTGAACGCGTAGTAGACCGTGATCGGATAATCGACTAGAGCCGTGTCACGCGCACGCGCGAACACACGCCGAAAACCATCCTCAAAAAACGCCTTCGCGCTGTCTTTGCCGTCGTGGCGGTACGGGTTGGCGACGAGCTCCTCAGCCTTGGGGACCAGCATCGTGCTGAGCAGATCTGGGTACACGCTGCGCAGCGAGCGACGTAGCCAGACGTAGAAGAAGTCGGAGAGGTCTGAGTAGCCGATGTTGTCGTAGTAGGGCGGGTCCGTGGAGATCAGCGATCCAGCATCGCCGCCAGCTGCAGCGTCGAGTTGACGCGCCGTCCCGGGCCTCATGCCGATCGGCGACCTGTCCACGCATTTCGCCACCCAGTCGACGCTCTCACGCCAAGTGCCGCTGGACCGAGCAAATGGATTGGCTTCTGCGAAATCCCATGTCATTGGGATGGCTTGCCGGGCGAATACCCCGCGTACCTGCTCCTTGGAAGGGCTCGCATCCCAGGAACACATCGCCGACTGTCGATCAACCCCACGACTCATCGCGAGCCCAAGATAGGTGGCCACGACGTCTGCATACGCCTCGGCGTCAGCCCCACCGGCTTCGAAGCGGTCGCCTAGATCTGCGCCAGCCGAAACTGCGTCGTGGAGTACACGCTCCCGCGCCTCGACGACGAGGTCGCTGAAAGTTGTCAAGGCGACGAGCTGGCGACTTGTGAAGAGGTCCGAGAATTCGGTGAGTCCGTAGTTCCGCGTTTTGAAGTCGCGAGGATTGGTCGGGATCGCACCTTCGGGAGGATCGAGCACTCGCGATACCTCGGCGGCCGCGACCTGCTCGGCGGTCGCTGGCAGATATACGCGCTGCCGGTTTCCCTCGGCCACGACCACCATAAGCCTCGAGCCGAGTCGCCCGGCCCGGCCCTCGAGGCGCACGTGGTCAAGTGCGACCGCCGACCCGCAGGCGATGCACGTCGCTCCGGTGCGCCCGATCGTGCCGTCCTGGCTTGCAGTCGGCGCGCCCACAACCCCATGTCCAATCTCAAATTCCACCCGTTTGCCACTCGGGTGTCCCCGGTCCGCGACGATAATCGGCCGGACCCACGCCTCCTTGCCTTTCTTCTTGCCAAGCCACCAAGAGCGCACCAGCGGCATATCGACCCCGCAAGCGGGGTTCGGGCAGGTGACCGTCCGCGCCCAGATCCAGGCGATGACCGTCGCCTTTGTCTCATCGTCGAGCGTCGCCTGTGGGTAGTGCTCGCCGATGCGCTGATGCGCCTCTTCGCGCATCCACTCCCCATACGCGCGCACATCGGCAGCCAACCCCCTCGGGCCGTCCCAGTCGCCCATCTGGCTGTCGGCAAGGTCCGGAAACACTGGAGGCCGTCCGGCGAACTTTGTCGGGATCTCGATAAGCGCCTTGTTAATCAGCACCGCCACTGGGTTGAGATCCGAGGCGCGCGCCTCCAGCCCGAGTCGTTGCGCCTCGAGAGGGATTGTGCCGCCACCGGCGAACGGGTCGAGGATAGGCGGCGGATTGCCGTCCGTGGACGCGAGTATCTCCATATGCGCTTCAGCCAGCAGGGCCTGATCGCGGGTGTTCTCCCATACGACGAGCCGCTCGATGATCGCGTGCAGCCGTGCGCGCTCGGCACGCTGCGACTCCTCTGTGGGGAAGCGGTCGGGATGCGAGGAAGGGTCATCGACGAGCTGCGCAAACAGCACGGCTCGGGCGGCAGCGAGCGGGCGCCGCGCCCACCAGAGGTGCAGCGTCGACGGGTGCCCGTAGCGGATCGACTTCTCCCGCGCGGACTCCCGGTTGATCGTCTCCAGCGGCAGCGCTACCTCAATGAGCTTGCGCTTTGGTGCTGCCGCTGCATGGTCTCGTTGGGCTGTCATGGGCTCAGAACGGCTCCCGGCCCTGCGTCCACGTCGTGTCCCACTTGCCGCGGTGTCCGGTTGCGTCGAAGTCCCCGGCGTCGAAGCCTGCGAACGGGCTCTCAAGGTAGCGGACCTCGTCGTGCTCAGGACCGCGCGGGTCGACGCGCACGAGCGCCAACCGATAACGAGGCGCGCTGTTCAGCGCCGTGAGCACCTCGTTGTGCGTCACGAAGAAGTCATCGGCGCCAGCGATGCGGGCCTTCACCTCAATTCGGACGGGGTCCTCTCCCTCACGGTGGGAAAGCACGTCGAAGCCCGGGTTGTTGAACGCCTGCTCCACGGGTGTATGGCCGAGCGCGTGCTCTGCGGCAAGGACGAGCTGAACGCCGCGACGCTCGACCTCCTTTGTCGCGACGGCGTGTGTTGGTGCGTCGCCGGGGA
Source organism: uncultured Solirubrobacteraceae bacterium (assembly GCA_963734225.1). Classification (GTDB taxonomy): domain Bacteria; phylum Actinomycetota; class Thermoleophilia; order Solirubrobacterales; family Solirubrobacteraceae; genus Palsa-744. The sequence continues at coordinate 652,296 of CAVTGI010000016.1, read as the reverse complement.
CATCAGGCTCGATGACCGACAGGGGCAGCAGGAGCGCGGACGTGATGACGCGTGGTGGCCTTGCCTGCATCTCTAGCTGGCGGTCGAGCAGGGCTAGGCGTGCGGTTCGGCGTCCTTCAAGTTCGGCTGCCTTGAGCATCAGGCTCGTTTGGCTCTCGCGGGGTTTCTTTCCGGCCTGCTCCTGCTCCTGGGCAACCATGGCCTCCAGCACTAGCCGGTTGCTCTCCTGGTCGAGGCGCTGCGCGACCTGCTCGCGCACCCGCTGGAGTTCGGCGTCGCGGCGGACCTTGACGTCGCCGAGAAACGCCGGGATCTCGTTGGCGATCATCCAGCTCGCAGCGTGCTCCTCGGCCTCTGGAAGCCAGGGAAGGCCGCGGGCCGCATCTACGGTGTCTCCGCCAGGCGCAGCTACGCAGTCGAGGTATGGCGCCGGTCCGGCGGCTTCGACGGAGCCGTGCTCGTCGATGTAGGCGTACCCGAAGCGGCGGCCGACCGAGGTCTCCGTCGCGTCGACGATCTCCTGAATGACGCCGACGAGCAGACGTGGCTCCTGAATGTCAGGCGAGACGAGCACCGTCCCGCGATCAAGCGACCGATGCCAGCGGATGACTGCCTCGTCCATGACGGCGTCGTGAAGCGGGTGGCCGGGTGCTAGCAACTCGGCGCGGGAGCCCGCGTCATCGAGGACTTGCTCGATATCGAACGTCACCCGGCCGTATTGCGTCGCGATCGGCCCGCGGCCGGCCGTGCGCAGCTGGGCTGGGACGTGGGTGATCTCGAAGCGGCCTTGCTCGCGCCGCCGGATCTTGCCGCCGAGTCGTGTGAATGCCGCGCGGAATGCCCCCTCGATGTAGTGGGGCTGTAGGCGTCGCGCTCGCGCTTCATCCATACGCGTGCGCAGCTCGGCGATGTCCGCACGCTGCAGACTGTCTGTAGAGAGTGCGCGCTCGACGAGTAGCTCCTCGATCCCGCGGGCTACGCTCGCGTCGATGACCTTCTCCATGTTGGCCCTGGTCTCGGGAAGCTCTCCGTAGCGGATCGCGTCGATCAGCAAGTTGCGCAGCGGCGTCTCACTGAAGGCCGTGCCGAGCACGTCGAACACCTTGCCGCCGTATGCCTTGCGCTGCTCCTCGATCTTCGCTAGAAGACGTACGAATACCGCTCCCTCGCGGGTGTTGTCGGCAACGAGGTTCCAGAGACGGCAGACCTCCTGCTGACCGATGCGGTGGATGCGTCCGAACCGCTGCTCGATGCGGTTCGGGTTCCACGGCAAGTCGTAGTTGACCATGAGGTGCGCCGCCTGGAGGTTTAGGCCCTCGCCGGCCGCGTCGGTTGCGAGGAGAACCTGACAGCTCGGATTGACCGTGAACTCCTCGGTGATCTGGCGACGGTCATTTCGCCGGACTCCGCCGTGGATCGCTTTGACCGCCTCCGGCCGGCCGAGTAGCGAGCCGATCCGCCGGGAGAGGTACTCGAGCGTGTCGCGATGCTCGGTGAACACGATGAGTTTCCGGCGCTCGTCGCTTCCCGCGGAGGTCGCGAGAGTGTTGTCCTCCAGGATCGTCCGCAGCTCGGACCACTTTCGGTCGGTTTCCGACGCCCGCACTTTCGCGGCAGCGGTGATGAGGTCTCGAAGTTCGAGCAGCTCGGCGTCTAGCTCCTCGACCGTTCGCGCCGCGGTGGCGGCGTCGACGAGCTCCTCCTCGATGTTCTCGAGCTCCTCGGCCGAGAACTCTTCGTCGTCGAACTCGTCAAGGTCGCTGACGGCCGCCGTGGAACTAGGCTCCGACACCGTGTCGCCCGCGAGGACCTCCTGCTTGCGGCGCTCGAGGCGATCCGCCCTGCGCTCTAGCGAGCGATAGATCGCCTCCGGGCTCGAGGCGAGCCGCCGCTGCAAGACCGTGAGCGCGAAACCGACGGTGTTCCGGCGCTTGCCATCGAGCTTGGCAGCGCGGTTCATCCCCTCGCGGACGTAGGTGGTGACCTGCTCGTAGAGGTCCTGCTCAAGCTCGGTCAGCTCGTACGGGACGGTTTCCGCGATGCGCTCGGGAAACAGGGGCTTGCCCTCGAAGGTGAGCAGGTCCTCCTTAACCATGCGCCGCATAATCCCCGACGTGTCGTCGCTGTAGACCTTGGGCTGGTATTTGCCCTCGAAGCGGTCGCGGTCTAGCAGCGTGAGGAAGAGTTGGAAGTCTTCCTCCTTCCCGCTGTGCGGCGTAGCGGTCATCAGCAGGAGGTGACGGGTCACGCCGCCGAGAAGCTCGCCGAGCTGGAAGCGCTTGGTCTTTTCGAGCTTTCCACCGAAGTAGTGGGCACCCATGCGATGAGCCTCATCGACGATCACGAGGTCCCACTCAGACTTGGCGAGCTCGGCGAGCAGCTCCTCGTTACGCGCGAGCTGATCCATCCGAGCGATCAGAAAGGGGTGCTGCTCAAATGCGGATACGCCGAACACGGTTTCGCCGAACTGCGGGGCGAGGATCTCGAAGGCGAGCCCGAACTTCAGGTACAGCTCGTCCTGCCACTGATCGACCAGCCCTCCGGGCGCGACGACGAGGCAGCGCTTGACGTCCTCGCGCAGGATCAGCTCCTTGATGTAGAGCCCGGCCATGATCGTCTTGCCGGCCCCTGGGTCGTCGGCAAGCAGGAAGCGCAGCGGCGTCCGGGGCAGCAGCTCGCCGTAGACGGCGCGCAGCTGGTGGGGCAGCGGTCGGATGGCGGACGTCGTGACCGCGAGCATCGGGTCCGATAGGCCGGCGAGCTTGATCCTCTGGCACTCGGCGACGAGCTTGAATTCGGCGGCCTCGGCGTCGAGCGGACGTGCCTCCAGCTGCGCGATCGTCAGGTTGCCCTCGGCGTCGCGGCCAAGCACGCGTTGTCCGAGCTCGCCGACAGCGGTCTTGTAGGTCAGCTCGACCGCATCAGCCCCATGCGGCTGCACAGCGATGACCGAGACGTTCTGTCCGGGAATCACGCCCGCAAGACGCAGGCCGGGCTGGAGATCCTCAAGTCTCGACACGGTTCCTCAGTCGCCGACCGTACCGGGTTCGGCCTGAGAGGCCAACGCCGCCCTATACCGGATTACTCCGAGCGCGAAGATCGGCGCTCCAAGGATCACCAGCACGCCGGGTCAACGGTGTCGTGGCCGTCAATCGGCAGCCCTGCCGATCACCTACCGACTCCGTCGACGCTGCGGGACCTCATCCCGCTTGAGACCGCGGCACACGGGACTGGGCTATGAAGCTGTCGTCTACCGCTGGCTCGACCTCCTCGATCCCTGGGAAAGCCGTCGACGCCATCCAATCCCGTACCGCGAGCGTGGCCTCCACGTCGCCACGGTTGTACGCGAGCAGCCAATCCTGCGCAGCCTTATCGCCACCGGTTGCGAGATCGTGCTTGATCATCGATTCCCCGCCGCCTGCATCATTGACCTCCCATTGAAAACCGGCGAGCGGCGCGGTCGTCTTGAGGCTGCTGGAGCCACCGGTTGTCAGCTGGGAGTCCCACTCTCGCAACATGTCGATCCACTCCCCGCAGCTGATGAAGGCGTCGATCTCCTCCGCGACGCGCTCCTCCGCGATCCCGAGCCGTCGCAGGTAGGTGTTCTCCGCGCTGGCGTTGTAGCAGTACGCCGCAAACGTCATTCCCGCCTCGCGGCATCCCTCACGGATCTCCAACAGCCATCGCCAGAACCGGAGCGAGTTCTCCGCCTCGACATCCGGCGTCAGCGGGTCCCACGCGACAAACGCCCGGTATCCGGCCTCCGCGATGCCCGTGTTGGAGCGGTCGCTGACGTAGCTGCCCCACATGTAGCAGCCGAGCTCGGTGTTCTCCATGTCAACGTCGATCTCGACATCGGCACGGGGAACGATCACCTCGCATACTCCGCGCCTGCGATACACAGGCGCAGGGCCGAGGGCGGCGCGCGCAAGGTCGATGTGCGTCGGCAGCACGCTCATGGCAACGTCGGAGTACGACGCGGTGCGGACACAAAGAGCCTGCAGGTCATCAGGGGTCGCGATGCCCTCGGAAGCGAGCAGAGCGAGAGCCTTTCCACTCAGGCGATCAGAAAATTCGGCATCAGGGGCAGTCGTCATCAACGCAATGACGTCGACCCCACCGGCTACGAGTCGAGCGGTGCATGGATCGAGTTCTGCCAACTCGGCGCGGTTCGTCACGCCGTGATCGCGATGAATCTTCCACTGCGACCAGCCGATGCGGGGAAGTAGCGAGACATCGCCCGGCGGCTTCTCCAGCTGCGGCCTACAGTAGTCCCACCACGGGCAGGAGCCGCATTCGGAGATCTTGACCGGCACCGTCAACAGGTCAATCGACGGGTCGCGCTTGTGCTGCTCTGCCACGGCGACGACGTCAAGCCGGAAGGCGAACTCGAAGTCGTAGCGATCCATGGTCGAGCGCACCTTCGTATTTCCCATAGAGGATGGCGTTCGCCAGATGGGCGCGTCGAGGTCGTACCAGACCACGCGTTGCTCCGTGCCGATGATCCCGCCCCAGCGTCCATCGGTTGCCTGCATGCCAACCGACTCGAGCATGCGCTGGTAGTGCGCGAGCTGCAGCAGGTCTTCTTCCCTCTTCCTCGCCGCATACTCTTCGTCGAGGATCGCGGCGTCGCGACCCAGAGCATCGAGGGCGGAGCGGAGCCCGGGCAGCGCAGATCTCTTGCCGCTCGCGGGCTCGAGGTTCTGATGCCACTTGACGTCGATGGGCCAATACCCGCCACCGGGACCAGCGATCAGGAGGTCAGGTCTGCCGACACGCCGGCCTGCCAGGTCCGACGGAAGCCTCGCGCTGAGGATCGGCGAGGAGCCCTCGCTCATGGCAGCGTGCGTTGCCGCCTCAAGCGCATCCGAGCTCTCTGCATCGATGACGAGCGCGCTTGGATGCAACCGAAGCAGCTCGGCGACGATCTCGGTCTCGAACGCGTTCCCATTCGCGAACAGCCGCCGCGTGAAGGGATCCGGCGGGAGCGGCTCTCCCGGCTCCAGCGTGTCGTTCTGGGCGCGGACGGGGCACTGCTTGGCCACGTAGCCGCCTTGGAGCGGAACCTGGCTGACGTCGAAACGCGGGGGCATCTTGTTGATTCTCGCTCAGACAACGCGGATCGCTACCGCGACTACGACTCGCGAACCAAACCCGCGGCTATCGGCGGAGCGGGTCCACTCCACATCGCTTGGCGGGACCACGGTGGCATCCAACATTCCGATGCGGGGCTAGCGCATCAGGTCAGCGATCCCATCTAGGGCGGAATCGATCGCCTTTCGCAGCGGGTGCCTGCGAGACACCATCCGCGAGAGCTGCGCTGCATCGTTGCCCGCGCCTTGCAATGCGTCGCCAATCTCACGAGCGCTCCACTTGCCCTCGCGCGCTCGCACGAGCAGTGCTTGACGTGTGCGTGCAGCCCGATCGGGGCTAGCGCCACTGGGAAGAACTTGATCCAACTGCTCCCAGCTCTCTTGCGGAAGTTTCCCGGCGGCCAGCGACCGATGCACGGGGGCAAATACGGCGCGTATAACCTCGTCCGCGGTCGCACGGTCTTTCGAGCGGAGAGCAAGCGTGAGCAGAGCAGCCCCAGCCCGGGCTGCGTCGGGCGTCCTCGAATCGTGGACGACCCTAGCGACCGTCCGGTACTCCTGGATAGGGCGCGCCTCGAGCACCTCAACAGGCAGTGCGCCCAGGAGAGACACGGCGTCTGTCCTGGAGAGTTCCCCGCCAACAGCCAGCCCAGTCAATTGTTGGCCTCTAGCTTCAACAAGCGGCGCGAGGTCCCGTTCGCGGCGCTTGAGGTGAAGTACGCCCTGAACGAGCCCCTTTAGCGGCAGGCTTGTGCTGCCTGCGGCAACGATGAGTCGCGCGCGCGCGCTAGCCCCGATGGCATGGGCAACGTCAACCGGTCGTTCAAGAACCGAGACATCGCGGAGCAGGTCAAGTGCCTGCGGCTCCGGGAGAACCCTCCAAACCGCAGGGCTGGCGAGCAGGTCCGGTCGTCGGGGCATCAGCTCGACAAGGACTTCGGGGCGTCTAGCGAGCTGCTCGACCATTTGTGGCGTGATCCATTCAGCGAGCAGATCGAGAACCTCGTCCGCCACCGGCGAGTCGTCCGCCAGCAGCGACCGTTCCGTCAACTCAAGCGCCTGGTCCGGCGATTCCCGGAAGAGATTGTCTACGCGGCTGCTCACATCGAGAGTAGCCCAGTCGAAGAGGTTTGGGTTCGCGAGCACGGCGGCAAGCCTCTCCTCCTCGGGTAGCTCCCATAGCTCTTGGTGGAGCTTTGCGTCCCCCAACAGCGCCACCCGGAGGGTTGGAAGCGTGTCGCGGTCGGGAAACGTCCGTGTTAGCGTGGCCAGGATCGCTCGTGGATTTTCGTCCTCGGCGAGCGCAGCCCAGAGTGCCACCAGCGCGGCTACGTCGGCTCGGGTATGGGTGTCCGAATCAGCGTAGGACGTGAGAAATCCACGCGCACGCGCACCATCACGACTGGGCACCGCCAGCTGGGCCCACCTCGGCGGCTCCGGGGTGATCGGGCTGCGAAGGTCGAGGACCGGGGAGCTCGCCTGACCTGAGCGTCCGAGTACCCCGCGGGCGACCTGAAGGTCATATCGGGAGGGGCCGAGCCTCGCGCGCGTCCGGGTTCGGAAGCTGAGCCCTGGTCGCACGGAGGCAGGCAAGGCGTCGAGAAGCGCAAGCAGTGCAGGCTCGGCGTCCTCCACGGGGTCCCATAGGACGACCGGTTGCTGGTCTGGCGCCGCAAGTGCCGCCCAGGTAAGGCCCACCAGGAGCTCGCGAACCGGCTGCACATCCCGATCTTCCACTGGCTCCGTGGCGGGTTCCTCATACTCGATAAGCGTCTCGAAGGATGGCCTCTGTAGCTGCACAAGCCACCTTGCGACACCATCGGTCACCGCCTCGAAGTCGAAGAGGAGTCCATGCGCCCACACGGCGCCCGGCCGCGGCGCCTCCGGCGCGGGCCAAATTCGCGCCAGGAGGTAGCGTTCAAAGCTCGGGACGCTTGTACCGATCAGATAGTGGGGTGTATCGTCATCGAAGCTGCCATCCAGGTGTGGGAGCAGCTCGCGGACATGATGCGGATTCAATTCGATGGAGGACGCCAGCAGTTCATGCCCGTCGCGGTAGCCGAACACGACCTGATCGACACGACTAGCCCCCATCACTAACGCCTTGTTGGTGCTCGGCAAGCCACAGAAGCGGCTGCGCAAGCGAGACAGGGTTGCCGTCAGCGTCGCACATAGTCGCGCGATCCCAGGGGTCGCTCGCCTTGTGCTCGCCCGTGGCCGGGGACGGGGCGCGGAAGTCAAAACCCTGCGCAGATACGCCAAACACCGTGTGAGGGAGCTGGGTGCGGTGAGTATCAAGAAACTGGGCGACAAGTGGTGCGCTGGTCGCGAGCCACTCGGCGGGCGGGAGCCCATCCGCCGCGCAGTCCCAGGCGGAGAGCATGACCGCGAGGGGTAGCGGCTCAGTGCGCCGTGTGAGCACCGCCTGAAGCAGGTCGACAGTCCGGACGTCGCTTGGCATTAGCCTGGATTGTCGGTGCACTAATTCGACCCAGTTTTTCGGCTGGCTTATCGGGCGGGGAAGCTGTAGCTGAGGGTGCGTCCGCCCCACCAGGGAACTTCGATGCGCTTGTCCTGGTAGTTGGCGTCGAGTAGCGCTGGGGTGTGGGTGCGGCGGCGTAGGCAGATCTCGACGTTTTGGTCGGTGAAGCGCAGCTCGCCGATGCCGTTGATCAGCTGCTCGCGGATCGTGTCGGGTGTCTGGTTGTGGTAGGCGGCGTGCAGGCCCCTGGCGAAGCGGCGGTAGACGATGTCGGCGAGGACGGTCAGCGCGACGTCGAAGTCGACGGCGAGCGGCACCTGGGAGCAGAGCGAGTCCAGGTGGAAGGCGCGGATCTGCTCGGCGAGCTGGTTCTCGATTCCCCAGCGCTTGGCGTAGCGCTCGATCAGCTGCTTGGGCGTGAGCTGCTGTTGGTTGGTGAGGATCAGCGTCGGCTGCTCGCGGCCGAGACCCTGCACGGCGAGTTGGCGAAAGCGCCGGCCGGCGATCGTGACCTGCTCTTCGTGATAGGTGGCGGTCTTGTGTTTGCCTGAGCGGTCGAGCCGGGTCTTGGTCCAGGCATCTTTCGGGAGGGCTCCGAGCGTTTCGATCAGCTTCGGGGAGCGCTGGCGCAGAGTGATGAAGCTGACGCCCATTTCGTCGAGCTCGGCGAGGTGTTCCTGGGTGGTGAGCTTGCCGTCGAACACGAGCAGCTTGGGCAGCGCGCCGTGCGTCTTCTCATAGAAGCGGCAGAACTCGATCACCTCGCCGGATTGCGCTCGGGCGGTCAGCTCGGCGTTGGCGTAGACGATCGTGTGCTGTTGGCCGTCCTGGGCGATGAAGGTGAGCACTGAGCGGGTGCGCTGTGAGCGGCGCGGAACGTAGTGCTTATCAAGCACGGTGTCCTCGCCATAGCTCATGATCGCGTGAAAGTCGAGGTTCAGGCCGGCCTCTCCGAGTAGTCCTGCGTCGGCGAGCCGCGGCTGCAGCGCCGCGAAGAACGCGAGCTGCTGGGCACGGTTGGTGCGGTAGCTGTAGGTGCTCAGGTGCCAGGTCTTGGGCAGCACGTTCAGGCCAGCGAAGAGGCCGAGCGCTGGGTCATGCACGACCACGCGTACGTGGCTTCGCCGCCGGCGCCCGGAAAGCTTGAGCGCCAGCAACGAGAGCACCGAGTGCTGCGCCTGCAGCTGGCTGGTGGACGGCCAGCCAGCTGCCTTGACCAGGCCGGGAAGATCGAGCGCGATCAACTCCCCGATCAGCAGGAACAGGCCGGCATGCTGGGTCTGGATGATCGAGCCCTCCGCCGGCCAGTCCTCATCGCCTAGCACGCGCACCTTGGGCGCCGCAAGCCGCTCGGGCGCCGGCCCAGCTGCGCTCGCTGGCGCCAGCTTGGGCATGCGTGAGAGCCCTTCCTCCTTGAGGATCTCCCACACCGCGGTGCGCGACAGCGGCGTGCCGTCCCGGCTGAGCACCTGCACGATCTCCTCGATCCCGTGCCGCTCACGGCGCAACTGCAGCGCCCGCTCGCGGGCGGCGTCCTTCTTGGGCTGGCTCTTGGGTCCCGGCCGCGGCGCTGTGAACAGCTCGCCGAGACGCGCCTTGCGATAGTCGCGCACCAGCGCCTCGACGGTGGAGCGCGCATACCCCAGTCGTGCACCGACCTCTACGGCCGAAACGCCCTCGACGAAATATGCGCGCAGCGCCTCATAGCGGCGCTGATTGGGCTGCGAGGGCCGCGTGAACTGCTCGTGTCCGGGACGGGAAGCCATACTGGGCTGAACTGGTGGACGGAACCAGCCATATGGTTGCACCCACTCCGGACAGACTCCATCCCAGCCGACCCCACGATTGCCCCAGACGTGAGCAATAGCAGCAAACAGCGACCAGCAGCATCGCTGCGCGCCGGCCAAACAACCCCACGAACAGTCACGCGCCAGTCCACCAAATCACACCAGCCACGCACACCCCCACGCGCCCAGAAGCCCGCCCCCACAACGAAACCACGGCCCACCCAACACCCACCCCGACCACACAAGGGTGAACCAACCCCCTACCGATAATTCAGGTTAGTGATGGAGCCCACGGAATCGGGTCCTCCTCATCGATCGTGGGGTCGGGTTGTGGCGGGTCCCCGCCGGCGAGCAGCAGGTCGAGCTCTTCCGCCGTGCGTCCCGGGTCGAATCGAAGAACGTGAAGAAACAGCATTGCGCCATCCAGACCCTCCAGCGCGGCCCGCAACTCAGCGTCCCAGACCCGACCGTTGATCATCATCTTGAGGTGCTCGCCCGACTGGTCTGGGAGCTCGACGGTCAGCTCGCCGTCATCGCTCACGGTGCGGAGCCCAACACGCCCTTCGCTATCGCTATCTGTTCGGGTTACACGTCGGCGGGCCGCGAGCTCCTGAAGCCCCCTGTTACAGAAACCCGACCTCATCCAAGACGTCGACGAGGGTCACTGGGTCTGCGGCCTTGTTCACGAGTGCGCCGTAGAGCACGACCATGTAGGAGCTCTTCCCGGTCGCAAACTCGCCGAGGGCCGCAAGTTTCATCGGACCACCAGTCTCTTTGGCTGCCGCAACACGGCGTGTCCCTCGCTGGCGGTAACCGGAGTGTCCACAGTAATTCTCGCCGGGCGCATTACCCAATCGGTGAGGTCATGCATCCCGTCGGGATGCGGCCACCCACTGGGCGCCCTCGCGGCGACCCTGAACAACGGCGCTTCTGGATCGACCTCGCGCAACTCGCCTATGAGCTCGTCCTCCCTCGAGGTCCAATAATCCTCGGCCTGCTGATCGCCGGCGACGCGGTCCCACATCGTCACAACGAGAGCGAGCTCGGTCCGCGGGTCCAAAGCCCCGTTCGCACCGATGGCTCGTAGCAGCTGACGCACGCCGGAGGCGACGTTCGCGCGGGCGTCAGAGTCAACGATGCGTGCCCCATCGGCGAGCAACGCGAGCTTGTCGGCCCGTTTGAGCACGGGAAGCTCGGCAGGGGTTATCTCGTTGTCGCGTAGCTGACGGAAGACCTCGCCGGGGATGTCAGCGAGCAGAAGATCGACAGGCTCGCCCGAACGCGGTGCCAATGCGAGGTGCAGTATTTCTCGGCCCTCTGGATCGCTCTCCGTTCGACGCGTCTCGCGCACTCGCCGGCCGGAACTGGCGCGGGCTGGATGCGCGAGCCGCTCGAGCGCGAGCAGCGTTTCGGACCCCGCGAACCGTAGCTCGTTGCCGGGCCGTCGCTGGCGTTCGTATAGCTCGCAGGTCAGAGTCGTCTTGCCGCTTGCTCGTTCGCCTGCCCACACGATCACACGTCCGGCACGGCGCGCAAGCAGGCGCCCGGCCTCTCGCGGATCGAGAGCATCGGGTCCGGGCAGCAGGGCCGCGCTGTCGACTTCCTCGAACGGCGCGGGATCCTGATCCTGCTCTTGGTCTGGAGGGGCGTCACTCATCAGTGAGGATGCGGAAGCAGATCAGCTCGCGGTAGGCCTCGTCGGCGACGGCCAGCGCGGGCCTCGCGTCGGAGCCAACAAGGTCTACAGCACGGTCATCCGATGTACTCGCACGGAGCAGCTGGTCTGCGGCCGCCAACGGGAATAGTCGATCGACCCCCCCGTTCTGGAGTGCGCCACTACTCAGTTTCTGGGCGGCCTTGAGCACCGCCAGCGGCGCGTGCTCGCTTGTGGGGTCCGCGCCGGCCTTTGCGATGGTGCTGGCGAGCAACACTTTCGCGTCTTGAGCGGGCGCGGCGCCGCGAGTGTGTCCGTTCAGCTCAATCGCCGCGAATAGCGCTACCGCCTCGTGGGGTACATCTGTCCAGGGCGTTTCTGCGGTGTGGCACCACTCCTCCAGCAGCCACAGCTGGATCTCCATTTGCTCGTTCTGTACCGCCTGGCTGTCGGCGACACGTCTAGTGAGCTGGTCGACCCGCCCCGCGAGCTTGCTGATCGCTTGGGCGCTGGCATCGAACATCGGCTGAAGAGTTCCGGGGTCCGCAGCCTCTAGGGGCGTTAGCTCGTCGAGAATCTCCGAGACCACCTTCGCGGCTGTTTGGGAGAAGCCGATCAGAACCTGTCTCGTCGCCGCGGCGCCGTAGTCGAGCTGCAGTTGTGCGTAGTGATCGAGCGTCTGGCCTTGAAGGACCGATTTGAGCCCTGACCACTTGGCGTTCATGGTCAGCAAGGAGATCGCCGTCGAGACCTTCGAGACAGGCTGGCTGGCGAGTTGGTGCGCCAGCGCGGCGCTGATCATCGCTGCCGGCTCAAGGTCCTGGGTGTCTGCGGCGAACGTGTCATCGTGCTCACGAGCGCATGTCCGGATCCTGGCGATCAAGCCCTCGCCCGCGCTCGTCTGTCCATGGGCGTATGCGACAGCATCCGCCGCGTTGGTGAGCGTGAGCATTCCGGTAAGCGCTTCGATGGTGGCGCGACGATCCTCAACGTGATTCTCAAGAGGCATGCCGAGCGCTCGCCACCAGTCGGGGAGCCGGTCTACCAGCAGCGTGCTCGGGATCGGACTGCTACTCATCGATGATCTCCTCCAGTTCATGCAAGCGGTCATTGTCCCGTGCCCGATGGAACACCTGGCGGCCGCGCAGGGTCTCCTCCAGCTCGAGGTCCTCTTCTGTGAGAAGGCCTAGCGTGCCTCCTGCCGCCAGGCGTGCCTCAGTGCTAAGTGCTGCGAACCGTCTCGCTACACGTCTTTGAAGATCCGACGTCGGTGCGGGCGCGTCAGCGGAAGGCGGATCGACTGGAGATCCGGCGACCGTCGCGGCGGGAGACACGTCTCCCGTGATCGTGAATCGCTCAATAGGCGTGCCTGGATCCATAGCCCCAAAAGTCCCGTCTGACTGGATACACCGCTGCCATATTTCGACCTGCACCGGAAACGCGCTGGCGTCGTCTACGTTCAGAGCAACGAGGTTATATGCGGGCTGCCACGGTTCGCTCGACCGCCGCGGGTGCAGCGCGCCCGCGTGCACCCTGAGGCCGCCGCCTGGGAGCTCCTCCACCCCGGCGGTGTGCTCGTGCCCAAACAGCTGCAGCCGGGCCCGTTCGACGAGATGTTCGACCCTCTCGTAGTCTCGGAGCCAGGTGGGCGGGTGGTGGCACACGAGAATCACGAGCGTATCTTTGAACCGCCCGAGGTTCGCCATTTGCGGCCCAAGCGGCAAGCGACTCGCGGCTGCGCTTCGTGCGTCGTGCGGGCCGCTAAGCAGAGCCGAGTTCACGCCGACGATCTTGATCGTGAGCGGACCGACCGTCTGGACCTGTGACCAGCGCATCGTGTCGGGCTGCATGTCGCAGCCGTAACGCGCAGCGAACTCGTTGTACGGCTCCAAATGGGTCAGCATCAAGTCCCTGCGCGGCCCGGTGGTCAGCAGCACCTCGAGCTCGCAGTTGAGCTCAGCGATCGGCACATCGAGGAGGTGCCGCTGGAGCAGGTTGAGGACGGGATCGTCTCGGATGATGCTCTGGTCGACGTCGTGGTTGCCAGGCACGCAGCACACCTGCTCATCCGGAACGCCAAGAGCGCCGCAAAGCTCGGTGATCCAGTTGGTGGCCTTCTCGAACTCGCCCAACCGGCCGCGCCCGGCTACGTCCCCGCCGAGAACGAGAAGATCAATAGGCCCCCCTTCGTCCACGAGGCGTCGAAGGTCGTCCTCTAGCTCCCGACGCACATCGGCGTCCTCGTCAAACGTCGCGCCGGCCTCGTATCCGGCAAGGTGGATGTCAGACAGGTGGGCAAACCGGAGGGACGGCACGACACAAGGATTTCAGCCTGACCGGGCGTCGCGGCCGGAGACGCCTCTCACGAGCTAGTCGCATAGGGACAGGACGGACAGCCATTGCAGGTGAGCACGCAAGCCGCTCGAGACTTGGGCCTCACCGCATCTCGCACAAACTGGATCGCGGGGCCGCTACTGACGAGGCTGTTCAGCGAGCCATTCGTCGAGCATGGGGCGCGTGAAGCGGATGTGCCGGCCGACCCGATGGCAGGGCAAGCGGCCGGTCCTCACGGCCTCGTAGACCCAGCTCGTCCTGACGTTCAGATACCAAGCGGCCTGATCCGGGCGAAGCAGCCGATCCTGCTGCAGCGGAGCCTCTGTCGTTGGTGTTGTTGCTTCCATACGGATATAGACCCCAACGCGGCCGAACCGGCCAACGGATTTCTCCGTCGAACGCTCGGCCCGCCTCATGCCCTGGCGTGCCAGGGGGGCCGAGGGAGACGCCCCGAAAGAATCCCCGGCGACCGCGCGACGACCGCTGGGGAACGATGCAGGGAACGATGCCCTGCCGTCGCAACCTCGTGATAGGGTTGCTTTTGTCGCGTTTGCAGGTGTTTTGGAAGTGGGCCCGGCGGGACTCGAACCCGCGACCTACCGATTATGAGTCGCTGACAACGCGTCGAGTTCGCTCCAATTAGCTCGCGTTGCCGCCAGAAGCACGAGGTTCGCTCGGGTTGCAAGGCTCCGAGTCGGGAACTTTTGGGGAATCACAGCGCTGTCGCCACAGGGACCGCACTACTACCGCCGCAAGCGCACCGACGGCACCCGTTTCGGGCGCACCACGACGGTTACGCGACGCCCTGACACGACAAGATGGCCGCGAGACTGGCGCGAGAACTGGCGCGAGGCGTGTGCCGCAGCTTGGCTGAGCGCCCCGAGCAGAGCGCTCCTCGCCGGCTCTGATTCTCCAGATTTGGCTCTACAGCCCTACTTAATGTACATCCCCGAGATCGCGCGCGCGATCACCAGCTGCTGGATCTCGGCGGTGCCCTCGAAGATGTCGTAGATCTTCGCGTCGCGGTGCCAGCGCTCGACGGGGAACTCGCGCGTGTAGCCGTTGCCGCCGAGGATCTGGATGGCACGCTCGGTCACCCACACGGCGACCTCGCCCGACTTGAGCTTGCTCATCGAGCCCTCGGCGTTCTCGAATTTGACGCCGCTGCGACCCATCCACGAGGCACGCCAGACCAACAGGCGAGCCGCGTCGATCTCCAGCTTCATCCGCGCGAGCGTGAACGCGACGGCCTGGTTCTCGATGATCTTGCGGCCGAACTGCTCGCGCTCCTTGGCGTACTCCAGCGCGTACTCGTAGGCCGCGCGCGCGATCCCCAGCGCCTGGGCGCCGACGGTCGGGCGCGAGGACTCGAACGTCTGCATGGCCGCCTGCGAGTTGCCTTTCTTACCCTCGCGCACGCGCGCGAGTCGCTCGTCCAGCTTCTCCTTGCCGCCGAGCACATTGCCGGCCGGCACACGGCAGTCGTCGAGAAACACGTCTGCGGTGTGCGACGCGCGCAGCCCGTGCTTTGAAACCTTGGTTCCCTGGGAAATGCCCTTGGCCTCGCTCATCGGCACGACGAACGCCGCATGGCCGCGGGACCCGAGCTCGGGATCGACGGTGGCGATGACCACGTGCACGTCGGCGATGCCCCCGTTGGTCGCCCATGCCTTCTGGCCGTTGATCACCCACTCGCCGGCCGCCTCGTCGTACTTGGCGCGCGTGCGCAGCGCAGACACGTCCGAGCCGGCATTGGGCTCTGACGCGCAGAACGCGGCCACCTTGAGGTCGTTCTCAGCGCCGAAGCAGCGCGGTATCCACTCGCCGATCTGCTCGCCCGAGCCCTGGCCGAAGATCGCGGCGACGGCCAGGGCGGTGCCCATGATCGACATCCCGATCCCGGCGTCCCCCCAGAACAGCTCCTCGTTGACGATCGGCAGGGTCAGGCCAGTGGGGTCGGCGAAGAACTGCGCAAGGCCCTCGAAGCCGTACAGGCCGATCTTGGCGGCCTCCTGGATGATCGGCCAGGGGGTCTGCTCCTTCTCGTCCCACTCGTGCGCGGCCGGACGGACAACGTCGGCGGCGAAGCCGTGCACCCAATCGCGAATGTCCTTCTGATCCTGCGTGAGCGCCAGCGAGAAGGTCACGTCCTGACCGGCCGTGCCCGCGATCGCCTCGACAGCCGCGTCCGCGGCAGGGCTTGCGCTCGCATCATCCGGCAAAACAGCTGAGGCTGAAGCTGAGGCTGAGGCTGACATCTGGCGGGATTCTCCTTTGCTGAGGCTCCGGGAACAGGACAAACGGACGCCCCGGCCGCCTGCCGGGCGGGATGAGTGGGTGGGGTGGGGTTAGTGGGTGGGTGGTGGGTGAGCGGGGTGGGTGGGGTGGGCGGGCCCTTTGACAGGCCCTAGCCGCGACCCTTGACAGAATACCCCACAGACGCGGGCCCAAGCGTGATTGTTGGCACCCGCGCGTTTGTCGTCAGATGGTCGCCCGGCGGCGCGTCAGCGGGTGGTCCAGGCTTCCTCCTCGCGCGTCAGCGCGAGGACCTCCTCGGGGAGTTCTCCGGCGGCGACCTGGGCGACGGTCACGTGCTCGAGCACTTTGCGCAGGTTGGCGCGCAGGGCGACCCACACCTGCTTGAGCGACTCGGCCGAGCCGATGTACTCGATCTCCTCGGGGCGCTGACCGCGCACGCCCACCAGCGGGCCCTCGACCGCGCGGATGATCTGCGCAAGGTTGACCTCGTCGGCGGGGTGGGCCAGCCAGTAACCGCCCTCGGGCCCGCGCTGGCTGCGCACTAGGCCGGAAGAGCGCAGCTGGGTGAGGATGTTCTCCAGGAACGAGACGGGGATGTTCTGGGCCTGGGCGACCTCGTCGACCTTGCGGGGCGAGTCCTGGCTGCTGTCCGCGAGCTCGACGATCGCCCGCACTGCGTAGTCGGCCTTGGCGGTGACGTGCATGTAGATGATTCTCACGCATTCGTCGGCGAACCGACGCGGCGACCGTCAAGTTAGGCAACCCTAACTCGTGTGCTACGTTGCCCGTGTCATCCCGACCGCGAAGATCGGATTTCCCGGATGAGCCTTGGCAAGCGCTCTCTTCTCTCCATCCTGGCGGCCAGCGCCGGGCTGCTGCTGTGCTCCTGCGGCGGCTCGTCGAGCGGCCGCTCGATCACCCTCTACAACGGCCAGCACGAACAAACCACGGCGGCGCTCGTGGCCGCGTTCGAGCAGCAGACCCACATCGAGGTGAACGTCCGTTCGGGCGACGAGGCAGAACTGGCCGACCAGATCATGCAGGAGGGCTCGAGCTCGCCGGCGGACGTGTTCTACACCGAGAACACGCCTGTGCTGGAAGCGCTGCGCGAGCGGGGCCTGCTGGCGCGCGTGCCCGCGTCGACGCTTGCGGCGGTCCCCAGCCGCTACGACTCGCCCGAGGGCGACTGGGTCGGGATCTCGGCGCGGGTGTCGGTGCTCGTCTACAACACCGCGCAGGTCGCGCCCTCGCAGCTGCCCAGCTCGATACTGGAACTGGCCCAGCCCAGGTGGAAGGGCAAGCTCGGCTTCGCGCCCTCAGAGACCGACTTCCAGCCGCTGATCACCGCGATCGTCAAGCGCAACGGCATCGCCACGGCCGAACGCTGGCTGAAGGGCCTGCAGGCCAACGCCAGGATCTATCCCGACAACGAGACGGTGGTCGCGCAGGTCAACAACGGCGAGAGCGCGCTGGGTCCGATCAACCACTACTACTGGTTTCGCCTGCGCGCGGAGGTCGGCGACGCGGGCATCCACTCGGCGCTGCACTACTACGCCCCGGACGACCCGGGCAACCTGGTCGACGTGTCGGGCGCGGCCGTGCTGAGGTCCAGCGCACACCAGGCCGACGCGCAGGCGTTCCTCGCCTTCCTCGTCAGCCAGGCCGGCCAGGAGGTGATCGCCCACAGCCACAGCTATGAGTACCCGCTGCGTCCAGGCGTGGCTCCCGCGCCGGGACTGCGTCCGTTCGCCCAGCTGCATCCCGAGTCGCTGACCCCGGCGCAACTGGGCGACGGCAGCCAGGCGCTGGCGCTGGAGCAGAAGCTCGGGCTGCTGTAGGAGACGGATGTGAGCACGCTCGCGACAACCACGCCCGCGGCGAGCCGCTGGACGCAGGCCTGGTCGGGCCGGCGGCGCTGGCCGCTGGTGAGCGTGGCCGGCGGGATCGTGGCGGCGGCGCTGGTGCTGCTGCCGCTCACCTTCCTGGTCGTCGAGGCCCAGCATTCGGGCTGGAGCGAACTGCGCGACCTGCTGCTGCGCCACTTGGTAGCTGTGCTGTTGTGGAACACCGTGCGCCTGGCGCTGGCGTGCACGCTGCTGTGCGCGGTGCTGGGGGTGGGCGCGGCCTGGCTGGTGGAGCGCACCGCGCTGCCCGCCCGCCGCCTGTGGGCGGTGGCGCTGGTGTTGCCGTTGGGCGTGCCGGACTTCGTGACCGCCTTTGGCTGGGTGTCGATCGATCCCGCCCTGCACGGGTACCTGGCGGCGGTGATGATCATGACGCTGTCGCTGTACCCGCTCGTGTACCTGCCGGTCGCCGGCGCGCTGGCCCATGTGGACGCCGGCCTGGAGGAGGCCGCGCGCAGCCTCGGCCTGGGCCCGTGGCAGGCCTTTCGCAAGGTGACGCTGCGACAGGTGTGGCCGGCGGTGCTCGGCGGCTGCCTGCTGGTGGCGCTCGCGCTGCTGGCCGAGTACGGGGCGTTTGAAATCGTCCAGTACCGGACGTTCACGGTGGAGATCTTCACGGAGTTCAAGCTCGGCTTCGACACGGTGGCGGCGTGCGCGCTGTCGCTCGTGTTGGTGTTGTTGAGCGTGGTCGCGCTCGGCGGCGAGCTGAAGCTCACTGGCACGGTTCGCTCGTGGCGCGCGGGGCCGGGCGCGCGCCGGCGTGCGAGGCCGGTCGCGCTTGGTCGCTGGTCGGCGCCTGCGCTGGGCGGCCTCGCGGCCCTGGTCGGCCTCGCGCTGGGGGTCCCGGTCGCATCGCTGATCTACTGGATGGCGCGCGGCAGCTCGACCACCCTGCCGGGCACTTCGATCCTCGCCGCGGCGGCGCACACGGCCGAGTACAGCGCGGCGGCGGCCGCGCTGGCGACCGCGCTGGCGGTGCCGGTGACGGCGCTTGCGATCCGCCACCGCAACCGCTTTACGCTATTGATCGAGCGCCTGGCCTACCTGCCGATGGCGCTGCCCGGCCTGGTGGTGGCGCTGGGGCTGGTGTCCTTCACCGTGCACTATGCGTTCGCGCTCTACCAGAGCGCCGTGGAGCTGATCGTGGCCTACGCGATCATGTTCCTGCCGCTGGCGATCGTGGGCGTGCGCTCGGCCATGGGGCGAACCTCGCCGCGCCTGGAGGAGATGGGCCGCTCGCTGGGCTGTCGCCCGGCGACCGTGTGGCGGCGGGTGACGCTGCCCCTGATCGCGCCCGGCCTGGCGGCGGCCTTCGCGCTGGTGTTCATCTCCGCTGCGACCGAGCTGACGGCCACCCTGCTGCTGCGGCCCACCGGCGTGAACACGCTGGCGACGCAGTTCTGGGCGTACACGTCGGAATTCTCCTACGGGGCGGCGGCGCCGTATGCGGCGCTGATGGTGGCGGCGTCGGCGATCCCCGCTTACCTGCTCAGCCGCCGCATGACCGCACCGGCGCGCGGGGAGCTGACGCAATGAGCCACCTGTCGGTGAAGGACCTGTGGAAGGGATACGCGGGCACGACGGTACTCGAGGGCGTCGACCTGGAGGTGCCCGCCGGCTCGCTGACCGCCGTGCTCGGCCTGTCGGGCTGTGGCAAGACGACGCTGCTGCGGGTGATCGCGGGCTTCGAGCGCGCGCAGCGCGGCGAGGTGTCGCTGGGGGGAGTGACGCTGGACGACGGGCACAGCTACCTGGCGCCCGAGCGGCGCAGCGTGGGCTATGTGCCCCAGGAGGGGGCGTTGTTCCCGCACCTGAGCGTGGCCGACAACGTGGGCTTCGGGCTGTCTCGCTCGCAGCGTCGCGGCAAGACGGTGGCCGGCCTGCTGGAGATGGTCGGGATCGAGCCGCTTGCCAAGCGCCCGCCGCACGAGCTGTCCGGCGGCGAGCAGCAGCGTGTGGCGCTTGCCCGCGCGCTTGCCCGCCGCCCGCAGGCGCTGCTGCTGGACGAGCCGTTCTCGTCGCTGGACGCGTCGCTGCGCACCCGCCTGCGCGAGGAGATCCATACCCTGCTGCGCGAACAGGGGGTGACGACGGTGCTCGTGACCCACGATCAGGAGGAGGCCCTGTCGCTGGCCGACAGCGTGGCGGTCCTGCGCGACGGGAGCATCATCCAGCAGGGAGCTCCTGCCGACCTCTACGAGCGGCCCGTAGACGAGCGCCTGGCGCGCTTCCTCGGCGCGGTCACCCTGCTCGACGCGCGCTTTGAGGACGGCGTGGCACACACGACGCTGGGCCCCCTGCGACTGCGCGGCGAGCGCCAGTGCACAGACTCGGGGACGGGAGCGGTGATGCTGCGTCCCGAGCAGTTGGAGGTTCGCGCGCGCGAGAACGACTCCGTCGAGGATCCAGCCGGCGAGGCCGGCAGGGTTGGTCGCGCGGTGGCCGGCGCCCCGGGCGTCGGCGGTCACGTGGAGCAGTGCCGCTACTACGGTCATGACGCACTGCTGTACATTCGCCCCGAGGGTCAGGCGGACGGGCAACTGCTGCTGGCGCGGGTGCACGGCGAGCAGGCGCTGGCGGTGGGCACGCGCGTAACCGTGGCCGCCCATGGGCCGGCAACGGCGCTGGACAGCTCAGGCGGTCAGATCGGCTGACGACCTTCGCATTTGCGCCCGGTGAGCCCATTGGTTAGTCTCACCGGCGGTGATCCTGCAAGGACTGCTGTGCATTGCACCGGCGCTCGCGCTCGCGACGGTGCTGTTCGCGCGCCGCTATCCCGGCGAGCGCCTGCTGCTGGCAGCTGGCACGCGCAGACGCACGCGCCAGCTGCGCCCGGCTCGCGTGCTCGCCCCGCTGCGCCCGACGCTCGCGCGCGTCCCCCGCGGCGGGCTGCTGATCGCCTCTGAGCTGGCGGTGCGCCCGCCGCCGCTCGCGCCGCTCATG
This sequence comes from uncultured Solirubrobacteraceae bacterium, assembly GCA_963734225.1. GTDB lineage: Bacteria > Actinomycetota > Thermoleophilia > Solirubrobacterales > Solirubrobacteraceae > Palsa-744. The sequence goes on along the minus strand of CAVTGI010000016.1, from coordinate 631,840 downwards.
AGCTAGGCCGCCTGCGCGCAGCGTGCGGGCGGCGGCTGCCTGAGCCGAGCCCCTGCCCACGCATTGCACGCGAGGAGACCGAGATGTATCCACACACGCCTGCCCGCAGGCGCGGCGACGCCCATACAGCAGCGCTGCTGCTCGCGCTGAGCGCATGCCTGCTGGTGATCGCCGCCACCGCGCCGTCAGCGCTCGCGCACGCCCAGCTGGAGGGCACCTCGCCGGTGTCCGGCTCGACCGTGGCGCACCAGCCCAGCGAGGTGATCTTCAAGTTCAACCAGAACGTCGGCGGCACGCTGGGCGCGGTGCGCGTCTACAACGCCCAGGGCGAACAGGTCGACAACCTCGACGTGTCCCACCCCGAAGGTCAGGAGCACTGGATGGGCGTGGGTCTGAAGCCGGGGCTGCCCGACGGCACCTACACGGCGACCTACCGGGTGATCTCGGCAGATACGCACATCGTTTACGGCGGCCTCGTGTTCAACCTCGGCCATGCGGGCGCCGCGCCGAAGTTCACGGTTGCGGGCCTGATCGAAAAGAACAAGAGCGGCAAGGTGACCGAGGTCGCCTTCGGGGTGGTGCGCGGCCTGGACTACATCACGATCGCGCTGCTGCTCGGAGGCCTGGCGTTCGTGCTGGTGGCCTGGCTGCCCGGCTTCGCCGCGGTCGCGGGCTCCGAGCCGGAATGGCAGCAGGCGGCGCGCGCCTTCGCGGCGCGCATGCGCCGGCTGCTGGGCGTCGCCGTCGTGCTCGGCGCGATCGTGAGCGTGCTCGGGATCCTGCTGCAGGGCGCTTCGGCGGCGGGCGTGTCGCTGTGGTCGTCGCTGAAAAGCACGATCCTGCAGAACACCTTGGAAAGCCGCTTTGGCGAGGTGTGGGGCCTGCGCGCGATCGACTGGCTGGTGCTGGGGTGCCTGCTCGTCGCGGCGCGCAGGCGACCCACGCGCTGGCTGTACGCCCCGATCGCGCTGTGCGCCGCCTACCTGGCGGCCACGCCGGCGCTCAGCGGCCACGCGAGCATCCAGAGCCCCACCGGCGTGTTCTTCCCCTCAGACGTCCTGCACGTGCTCGCCGCGAGCGTATGGGTGGGAGGCATCGCCTGCCTGCTGCTGGCGCTGCCGGCGGCCACACGCCGGCTGACGGGTCCGCAGCGCAGCCGCCTGCTGGCGGCCACGCTCGCGCGCTTTTCCCCGCTGGCGCTCGCGGCGGTGATCGCGATCGCGGTCACGGGGGTCATACAGGCCTACATCGACGTGCGCAGCCTGCACGGCCTGCTGCACTCGACCTACGGCGCCCTGATCATCGCCAAGACCATCCTGCTGTTGTCGTTGATCTGCTTGGGCTGGATCAACCGCGGGCGCGTGATCCCCGCGCTGAAGCGAATCGCGGCCGCGGACGGCGCACCCGCCGGCGCGGGCGTGTTGGCGCGCCGCACGATGCGCGGCGAGCTGTCCCTGATGCTCGTCGTGTTCGGCGTGACCGCGGCGCTGATCAGCTACGCGCCCCCGATCGACGCGTCCTTGGGTCCGTTCTCGATCAACACCACGCTCGGCCCGGCCGAGCTGGAGATGACCGTGGAACCGGCCCGCGTGGGCCTGAACACGGTCCACCTCTATCTGATCGACGCCAAGACCGGCACGCAGTTCACGGCGACCAAGGAACTGATCGCCACCGCCAGGCTGCCCGCCAAGGGCATCGGCCCGCTGGCGCTGAAGGCCAACTTGGCCGGTCCCGGCCATTACATCCTCAGCTCGGCCGAGCTCAGCCCGGGCGGCACGTGGGAAATCGAAATCACCGACCGCGTATCCGAATTCGAACAGTACAGCCACACCGTGAAGGTGCCCGTGCAGTGAACGGAGCGCCACCAGCCACAACCCAACCCCGCTACCGATCAGGAGGACTCATAGACATGAGCATCAAGAGAATCGCCGTGCTGCTCGCGGCCGGCGCCCTGATGGCGCCGGCGAGCGCGCAGGCGCACATCAGCCTGCACCCCAACACGATCCCCGCGGGCGCGTTCGCCACGCTGGACGTGCGCGTGCCCGGAGAGCAGGAAGGCGCGTACGTGACGAAGGTCGACGTGCTGTTTCCCGCGGGCTTCACCGGCGTGGACTATGAAAACGTGCCCGGCTGGTCGGCCAGGGTGATCGAAACGAAGCTCGCCACTCCGATCAGCGAAGACGGCGAAACGATCGACACCGAGGTGTCGCAGATCGTGTGGACGTGGGCCGGCCCGCTGGGCAGGGTGAACAACAACCAGTTCATCAACTTCCCCCTGTCGCTGGCGATCCCCGCCCAGGACGCGGGCAGGGCGCTGGAATTCAGGACGGTCCAGACCTACAGCAACGGCCAGGTGGTGCACTGGATCGACCCGTCGTTGACCGCGGAACACCCCTCGCCGCGCATCAACGTCACCGCCAAAGGCGGTGTGGTGCAGGAAATCGCCGGAGACGAGGCGGGACCGACGGCCGGAGAGACAGCCGCGGGGTCCTCGACGAGCGCGCCCGTGCCGGCAGCGGCGAAATCCAGCGGGGGCGCCAGCGAGGGCCTGGCGGTGGCAGCGTTCGTCGTGGGCGCGGTCGGCCTGCTCACGGGACTGGTCGCGCTGATCGCAATCGGCCGTGCGGGCCAACGCACGCGCTCGCCCGCCGTCTAGCATTCCGCGCCACCGTGAGCGACCGCTGGAGCTGGGATTTCGAGGAGGAGCGCAGGCCCCTTGCGAGGTCCCAGCGGTCGGGGCCGGCCCCGTCGGGCGAGCCGGCCGCGGAGCCAACGCTGCCGGGCGACCGAGGCACGCCGCCAGGCCCGGTGCGCGGTCGCGACGCGGTCGCGACTCCAGCGCATGGCAAGGACGCCGCAGGTCGTGCCGCGGGCGTTCGTCGTCGCAGGCGAGCGCTTGTGCTCGCGTCGGCGATCGTCGTGCTTGCGCTCGCGGTCGCGGTCGCGCTGACCGCCGACCACGGCGGCCACTCGCATACCGCGGCGAGCCGCCTTATCGGCACGCACGCCCGTGTCGGGAGCACGTCCGTGCACGCTCCCGACACGCCCGAAGACGATCAGAACGCAGCGGTGTCGTCGGTCCTCGCGTACACGCCGTTCGTCAAAGAAGGCGCCGACCGCGGGCGCGACATCGCGCTGACGTTCGACGACGGCCCCGGCCCGTACACCCCCGGCGTGCTCAGCGTGCTCGAGCGCTTGCACGTGCACGCGACGTTCTTCGTGATCGGCAAGATGCTGCGCTACTTCAGTGCGTCGACCGTGCGTGAGATCAAAGACGGCGACGTGATCGGCGACCACACCGAGACCCATCCCGAGATGGCACTCCTCTCGGCCCACGAACAGTACGAACAGCTCTTCGAACAGATCGCCCGCGTCGAACTGCTCGGAGGCCCCAGGCCGGTCCTGTTCCGCCCGCCGTACGGCTCGTTCAACGCCACGACGATGCGCGAGCTACGCAGGCTGCACCTGCTCATGACGCTGTGGTCTGTGGACACCGGAGACTATCTGCAGCCGGGCGTCTCGGTGATCGTCCAGCGGGTGCTCGCGGGCGCGCACCCTGGCGCGATCATCCTCATGCACGACGCGGGCGGTACACGCACAGAGACGATCGAAGCGCTGCCGACCATCATCGACGACCTGCGCGCGCGCGGCTATCGCCTGGTGACGGTGCCACAGCTGCTGCACGACGACCCGCCGCCGGCCGGCCAGCCGCTGCCGCCTAACCTCAGTGGCGACTGATGGACGTGCAGGCGCGACATGCCCGTCGTGAGGCCCAGCGGCGTGCGGTTGCACACCGTCGCCGCCTGGCCGCCGGATCGATCCTTGGGGCGCTTGCGCTGGCGGCGCTCGCCGTCGTGCTCCTGGCCAGCAAGTCAGGGTCGTCAACCCCACGCGCGGTGCACAACGCAAGCTCAACGCAACCGGGCGCACACGCCCGCCCTGTGCATAGCGGCCCAGCCCGCGACGGCGCCCCCGCGGCACCCGCGACCGGTCGGCCGGGGACTGCGGCGGTGCCGATCCTCATGTACCACGTGATCAAAGCGCCGCCAGCGGGCGCGCCGTTCCCCGGCCTGTACGTGCAACCGCAGGAGTTCGCGCAACAGATGCACGCGCTCAAGGACGCGGGCTGGCACGCGGTGACGCTCGACCAGGTCCAGGCCTACTGGAGCAGAGGCGTGCCGCTGGGCCCCGGCAAGCCGATCGTGCTCAGCTTCGACAACGGCTATGAGTCCCAGTTCACCCAGGCGTTGCCGGTCCTGCACAGTCTCGGCTGGGTGGGCGACGAGAACATCCAGTTGACCGGCCTGCCGCCCTCCCAGGGCGGCCTCGCCAGCCAGCAAGTGCGCGACCTGATCGACGACGGCTGGGAGCTGGACACCCAGGGGATTAGCCACGCCGACCTGATCACGCTCGACCCGGAACAGTTGAACTATCAGGTCGCAGATGCCCGCCGCATCCTCCAGCAGCGCTACCACGTGCCGGTCGACTGGTTCTGCTACCCCTCCGGGCACTACGACGCCGCGGTCGTATCCGCGGTCAGGGCGGCCGGCTTCCAGGGCTCTACAACGGTCGTGCCCGGCTGGGCGCATCCGACCGACGACCCCTACCGGCTACACCGGCTGCGAGTGCTCGGCGGCACGACGCCCCAACAGTTGCTCGAACTGGTGCAGGACACGCGCGAAAACGGCCCGGCGCCGGCCTCCTACTCGGGCTGACGCTCGAGCGCGGCAAGACGCGCCTCGGCGGCGTCTGCGCGCATGCGCTGGCGATGGCACTCGACCTGCGCGTCGCGCAGGCGCTCGTGGATCTCGCGGTTTCGCTGCTCTACGCGGGCGAGCTCGTGCTCGAGAAACGCGCGCGCGTCTTCCAGCAGCGTGATCTGCTCACGAACGTATGGGCGGCTGAGATCGAGCTGGTGGGAGAGCTCCTCCAGCGTGTCTCGTGGACGCTCGCCCTCGAGCGCCAGGACGAGCGGATGGTCGGCCGGGTCGCAGCGAACGCTGGCGCCCGGCCACCAGATGCGCACGGCCGCGCGCTCGAGCGTCAGGCGCGGCCCGATCTCCTGCTTGAACTCCGCCAGCAGATCGTCGCTTGCAATCAGGTAGATGCGTACCCCCGATCCGACCAGCGAACGGATCTCGCTGGCCGCCAGCATCGGCTCGTGTCCGTCCTCACCATGCGTCAGGCCGACGATCGGGCGGTCGCGTTCGCCGAGGATGTCTGCGCTCAACCGCCGTACGTCGTCTGTGGTGCGCACGACGATGTAGTTGGGATCGGACTCCTGCATGTTGTGCCGCGGCGGTGGATCTTCGCTGGTCGGCGGCATTTGCATGCGCTCCTCGGGCACGTCCATCAGGTAAGCCGGTAGCGACGCGTCGCGGGGTCGCGCTCGAGCAGACCGACGGCCACCAACGTGGAGACGTAGCGGTGGGTCGTGCTCGGGTTCATGTCGAGCAGGCGTGCTATCTCGGCGTTGCCGAGGTAGCTGCCGTCGGACGGGAACGAGGCGAGCATCAACAGGCCGGCGAGCAGCGAGCGCGACAGCCGGCTGTCCTCCAGCTGGCGCGGCTCGCGTGCGAGCACCGCGCGGATGTCCTTGAGCCCGGACAACAGCACCGACATGTTGCCCCCATCGGCGGCGTTGCGCACGATCCTGTCGACCTGTGCGCGCGAGAGCTCGATCAGCACCCTGTCGGGACCATCTGCGCGCGAGCGCACGTCGCGATCGTCGTCGGCGATCCCGTCATCGTCGCGTTGTGTGATGCCGGCCCGGTCGTCGGTCGGGCTCGCTCCGTCGGCGAGCGGCCTGCTCATGTCGACGTCGGTTTCCATACCTCTTGCAGATCATGCTGACAAAGCGCACCGCTGATAAGCCATGTCATGGAATGTTCTACGTCGTGACTGTGTCTGCGCCGCCGTGCTCGGCCAGCGCGCGAGCCCATTCAGGTTGTTCCAAGGAGTCAGAAACGTCGCTTTTTGCACGTGTCTGATGCTACTAGTCTGTATCCCGATGGCAGCAAGATCGGCAATAGGTAAACCTGCGGTCAAGCCCACCACCCCGATGCAATCGGCTGTCCACTGGGCCCTGCTCGGCCTAGTGATCGAGCGTCCCAGCTACGGATACGAGCTCGCGCATCGCTTCGAGCACGCCTATGCGGGCATGCTGCGCCTAAGCGGCGTCTCCTACGTTTACACCGCGCTGGACACGCTGCAGCGCAGGGGGATGATCGAAGAGGCTCCGGGAACGCGCAGCGGCCGCCAGCCACGGCCGCGCTACCGGGCCACGCCCGAGGGAGTGGATGACTACAAGGAGCACCTGATAGCGCAGATCGGCGAGGACTTCCGCCGGTCGCGATTGTTCGCGCGACAGCTGGCCGCGTTCGCGCATGACCCCGACCTGGCGCTGGAGATAATCGAGCGCTACGGTCAGGCATGCCTGCAGGAGGCCGGCGACGCACCGCTGCCGGCAGTCGGCGACGCAGGCCTGGACCCGGTGTCGGGACTGGCCTCGCGGCTGGTCTGCGAGGACGGGCGCCTGACGATGGAAGCAAAGCTTCCATGGGTCGAGTACGCCCGCAGCCAGTTCAAGGCTTTGGCCGGCGACAGGCTGGCGCGGCGATGAGCCTGCTCGAGCTGCGACGGGTGAGCAAGCGCTATGGCCGCGGCATGCGCGAGCGCGTCGCGCTCAAGAACGTGTCGCTGCAAGTCGACGCCGGCGAGCTCGTAAGCGTATGGGGCCGGCGGCGCTCGGGTCGCTCGACGCTGCTGCGCGTGGCCGGTGGCGTGGAGGCGCCCGATGAAGGCATGGTCTGCTTCGACGGACGCGAGCTGTCGGGTCGCTGCGGCGAGATGCTCGGTCACAGCATCGGCTATTGCCGCACTACTTTTCAGGCCAGTGAAGGCGAGGCGGTTCTCGACCACGTGATGGTCGGTCAGTACGCGCACGGCATATCGCCTTCGCTGGCGGAGGTCCGCGCTCGGGCTGCGCTGGAGCGAGCCGGGGCGCAGCGATGCGCGGCTCGCCGGCCGGGCGAGCTCGACTGCGATGAGATCGTGCGTGTCGCGATCGCCAGGGCGCTCGCCCTGGACCCACGGCTGCTGCTGGTGGACGAGCCGACGATCGGCGTGGATCTGCTCGCGCGCGATGGGATTCTCCTGCTGCTGCAGTCGCTTGCCAGGGAAGGCACCGCCGTCCTGATGAGCACGGGCGAGGCCACGGGCCTGTCTGGCGCACGCGCGCTCACGCTCAGCGACGGCGAGCTGCACGGCGCGCCGGCACGCGAGCTCGCGGCGGTAGTGCCGCTGCGCCGCCCGGCGTGAGCGACGTGCTCGAGCTCGAGCACGTCGTCAAGCACTACCGCGGCGCCGGCGAGGAGGTCCGCGCGATCGACGGCGTGAGCCTTGTCGTGCAGCCGGGCGAAATGGTCGCCCTGCTCGGACCCAGCGGCTCGGGCAAGACAACGCTGCTGCTGCTGATCGCCGCGCTGCTGGCGCCCGAACGTGGGGTGATCCGCTTCGACGGACGCGACCTGGCCTCGCTGTCGGAGAACGAGGCCTGCGACTACCTACTCAAAGACGTCGGCTTCATCTACCAGAACTTCCACCTCATGCCCCGCGTGTCGGCACTGGAGAACGCCGCCCTGAAGCTGCTGCTCGGCGGCGTCGGGCTGCGCAAGGCAAAGGCCCACGCGCTCCCATGGCTCGAGCGCGTCGGGCTGGGCGATCGGCTGGAGCACACGCCAGGGGAACTCTCCGGCGGGGAGCGCCAGCGGATCGCCGTTGCGCGCGCCTTGGCAGGCGAGCCCCGGCTGATCCTGGCAGACGAGCCCACCGGCAACCTCGACAGCGCCCGCAGTGGCGAGATGATGCAACTGCTGCTTGCGATCGCACGCGAGCGCGAGGCGGCCGTCGTCTTGGTGACCCATGACACGGAGCACGCAACGATCGCCGACCGGCGCTACGTCCTGCGCGACGGCAAGCTCGTAGACGCTCACGCAGACGGGGGCCGGGAAGGCGATCGGCTGGGCCTGGATCGTCGCTTCCCGACCGCGACGGCGTGAGCACGACGGCACGGCCGGAGCCCGTGCGGGCCCGCACCCTGCTGCGGCCATACGCCCTCCTATACCTCTATCGCAGGCGTCTGCGTGTGCACCTGGCTCAAGAGCTGCTGGCGGGCCTGGGGGTGGCTGTGGCAGTCGCGCTCGTGTTCGCCGCGATGACCGCCAACGACAGCGTCGCCGGCTCCGCTGCGCAACTGGTTCACGCAGTGGCCGGTCCCGCCAGCCTGCAACTGCACGCCCGCGGCGCCGATGGGCTGGACGAACGCCTGCTGGCGCGCGTCGAGCGCCTCCCGGGAGTCACGGGCGCGGGCCCCCTGCTCGAACAGACGGCAACCATCGTCGGCCCGCGCGGCCACGAGGCGACGGTCGACCTGGCCGGCACGAACATCGGCCTGGCCCAGCTCAACGGGTTGGCGCAAACCCTGCCCACAGCGGCCTTCTCGTCGGGCGGGATCGGGCTCAGCGCCACCACTGCGCGCGAACTCGGGGTGACGACGTCGGGCGTGGGCCGAGCAGAGGTAACGTTGCGCCTGCGCGGCGAAGTCGACGAGCTGCCGGTAGCGGCCGTCCTGGGACGCGAAGCCGCGGGTGTGCTCTCCCAGGCTCGCGTGGCTGTGATTTCGCTGACGCGCCTACAGCAGCTCGCTGGTCTGCAAGGGAGGCTGACGCGCATCCTGGTCGAGACCAGGCCTGGACGCCAAGCGGCGGTGCGCGCCGAGCTGGACAGGCTCGCGGACGGACGCATAACGGTCGCCGCGGCGGACGTGGATGTGGCGCTGCTGCATCAGGCGCTGCGACCGAGCAACCAGGCAAGCGGCTTCTTCGCGGCGATCAGCGCGCTGCTGGGATTCCTGTTCGCGTTCAACGCGATGCTGCTAACGGTTCCCGAGCGCAGGCAGACGATCGCAGACATGCGCCTGAACGGCACCAAGCGCGCGGCGATAGTGCAGATAGTGGCCTTCCAGGCGCTGTGCCTGGGCATCGGCGCCTCGCTGGCCGGCCTGCTGGCCGGCTATGCGCTGTCGCGCGGTGCCTTTCACCAGTCCTCGGGCTATCTCGCCGAGGCATTCACGCTCGGCACGAACACTGTGGTGGGAATACAGCCGGTGCTGTTGGCGGTGATCGGCGGCCTGCTTGCGACGCTGCTCGCCTCAGCGGTGCCATTGCGCGACCTGCAGCGCGGTCGCGCACTGGATGCGGTGTATTTCGAAGACGGAGCGCCCGGCAACGCGCTGGGCGCCCGCGCACAGATACGCCTGGCGCTCGCGGCCGCGGCGCTGGTGGCGCTCGCGACTGCGCTGTTCGGACTGCGTGCCTCGCTGTCGTTCGTCGCCAGCGGGGTGCTCGCGCTGGCGACGATGCTCGCCGTCCCGCTGGCGTTCGCGGGAGCGCTAGCGGTGGCCGCCGTGCTGGCCAGGCGCTGGCAGCGCCTGATGGTCCTACAGGTGGCGCTGAGCTCGCTGAAGGCGACGACCGTGCGCTCGCTTGCGCTGGCAGCGACTGGAGCGGTCGCCATCTTCGGCGCCATCGCGCTAGGAGGCTCGCGCAGCGACCTGCTCCGCGGCATCGACGGCTTCGCCCACAGCTACGCCGCCGACGCCGACCTGTGGGTGGGCAACTCGGGCGACAACCAGGCGACCCTTCCGTTCGCACCTGACCACTACGTCGCGCGCATCGCGCGCGTACCCGGTGTGGCGGGCGTGAGCGCGTTCCAGGGAGGCTTCATGGAACTGGGCGACAGGCGCGTGTGGGTGATCGCCCGCCCTCCAGGCGCCGAGCGCATGGTGCTTAGAAGCCAGATCGTCGCGGGCGATGCGAACGTGGCGGTGCGGCGCCTGGGCGAAGGCGGCTGGATAGCCGTCTCCAGGCAGATCGCAGAAGAACGCCACATCGGACTCACAGGACAGCTCGTCCTGCCCACACCCACCGGCGAGGCTCCCCTACGGGTCGCCGCGACCACGACCAACCTCGCGTGGAGCCCGGGCGCGATCTTCATGGGCACGTCGGACTACAGCCGCTTGTGGGCCACGTCGCTGCCCACGGCGCTCGGGGTGAGGCTCCTGCCGGGCGCGAGCACGAGCATCGTGGCAGCGTCCGTCGCGCGCGTGCTGGGCCCACACAGCGGGCTGGAAGTCGCGACCGCAAGCACCCGCCAGGCGAGGATCGACGCACTGACCCGCGAAGGGCTCAGCCGTCTGGGAGAGATATCGAGCCTGCTGGTGGCCGCGGCGATCCTGGCGATGGCCGCCGCGCTCGGGTCCAGCGTGTGGCAGCGACGCGCGTCGCTTGCCGGGCTGCGCCTGGCGGGCGTGCCGTCACGGCGGCTGCGGCGCATCCTGCTCTGCGAAGCCACGATGATGCTGGTCCCCGGCTGTATCACCGGAGCGCTGGCCGGGATCTACGGCCAGGTGATCATCGACGGCTACCTCGAGCACGTGACTGGCTTCCCCGTGGCGAGCCTCGCGGCAAGCACACGGCCGTTGGAGGTGTTCGCGCTGGTGATCGTGCTCGCCCTGCTGATCGTGGCCGTCCCCGGCTGGCTGGCTTCACGCGTGTCCCCCACGCTCGCCCTCAGTGAGTAGGCCGCCGACCGTAGCCAGCAGGCCGCCAGCTGTTGCTGCGCCGGCCCGCCGGCGCACACGTGCGCCCATGCGACGGACGCCCCCCCGCCCAGGTGCTGCGCCGCCGCGGACAATGGATCGCCGGCTCACAGCACGGGCGGCCCTGGCCTTCCTGCTGGCCAACCTGCGCTACTGGACCTGCGTAGCGCCGCTGGCGCGCGACCAGCTGCGTCGCTGGCACACACGCGCGCAGGCGATCGGGGATCCTGTCCTGCGCGCGCTGGCAGAGGAAAAGCTCGCCGAGGAGGGCTTCAACGCCGAGCTCGCTGCCATGCTCGCCACACTCGCGCCGCGGACCCGGCGCGCCCGTGCCGTCGAGGCGATCGTGGCGCTGGAGGTCGTGTACGACTACCTGGATGGCCTCACCGAGTCGCCGTCACGCGAGTCGCCGCAGGACGGCAGGAGGCTGTTCTGCGCATTCACCGACGCCGTTTCACCCGGTGAGCAGCCGATCGGGGACTACTACCGCCACCACCCGCGCTCACAGGATGGCGGCTATCTGCAGGGCCTTGTCGACGTAGCACGGTCGGCTGTGGCCGCATTGCCGGCCAGCGCGATCGTCGCGGACGTGCTGCGACGCAGTGCCCAGCGCGGCGTCGAGGCGCAGCTGCACATCCACGCCGTCGGCATAGCCGGCAGCGGGCAGCTGGAGGTGTGGGCCAGGCGACATGCGGCCACTTCATCGCTGGATTGGCAGGAGTACCTCGCCGGCGCGGCCTGCTCGGTGCTGGCGGTCCATGCGCTCGTCGCCGCCGCAGCCGATCCCCGCACAACTCGCGAGCAGGCCCTTTTACTCGACCGCATCTACCTCTCGATCTCGGTGCTTCCGACGGTCCTCGACAGCGTCATCGATTATGAGCGAGACGCACAGGCGGGCATTCCGGGCTACGTCCAGCACTACAGCGACCGGGCGATGCTCGCCGGGCGCCTGGAGGGCGTGATCGACGATGTGCTGGCACGTGCGCGCGGCGCCCCCCACGGCGCCCACCACATCATGACGATGGCGGGCGTGGTCGCCTACTACCTTTCCGCGCCCACAGCCACGAGCGCCTTCGCACGGCCTATCAGCAAGCGCATGCGTACCACCCAACTGCGGCCGCTGCTCGCGCCGATCCTCGCAATGTTGCGAGCGTGGCGCGCTGCCAAGCGGCTGCGAGCCTGGCTATCGGGCGAGCCCGCCGAGAGGACTGGTCGACAGCCATGAGCGCGAACGTGGCGGATGACCCACCCACGGGCGCGGCACGTCATGTGGCGATCATCGCCGACGGCAACGGACGCTGGGCGCGCGCTCGTGGGCTGTCGGCCAGCGAGGGATACAACGCGGGCGCCGACACGCTCAAGGCGCGCTTGCGCGACGCGGTGGAGCTGGGCATCGAGCAGTTGACGGTGTACTCGTTCTCGACCGAGAACTGGTCGCGCCCGGCCGCTGAGGTGCACCAGCTGATCTGCGTGCTCGCCCGGCGGATCACCGCCGAGGCGCCCGAGCTGCACCGACACGATGTGCGCATGCGCTTCATCGGGCGCCGCGAGAGGGTCGAGTGCGAGCTCATGGAGGCGATCACGACGGCCGAGGCGATGACCGCCGAGAACCGCCTGATCACGCTGTTCGTCGCTCTCAACTACGGCGGGCGCGCCGAGATCGTCGACGCCGCCAGGCGCTTTGAGGGAGATACCGAGGAGCAGTTCCGCAGGTGCCTGTACGCGCCCGACCTGCACGACCCCGACCTGATCATCCGCACGGGTGGCGAGCGGCGCCTGTCGAACTTCCTGCTGTGGCAATCGGCCTACTCAGAGCTCGTGTTCAGCGACGAGCTGTGGCCTGATTTCACGCGTGCGGCACTCGAGCGCGCCCTGGCCGAATACGGCGCGCGGCGCCGGCGCTTTGGCGGGCGCTGAGCGCGCCCGCGGCCGGGCGCCTCGCGCGAACGCAGCATCCTCCAGCGGGCTCGCAGGGCATCGGCAGCCTGCTTGCAGCATGGCCTCGATGCTCATGCAGCAGCCTGCGGCTGCCGATGTGACGAGTCGAGATGCCATCGCAACGCGCGGCTCAAGCGAACGCTGTACGCATGCCGGCGCCTCCGTCACCCCCACCGGAGCGAGCGTCCGATGATCTGTGTCGTCTCGGCGAGGCACTGAAGGCACGCGCGGCCGATGTGCTGTCGCAGACGGTCGCGCGGACGGTGACGTCGGGTGAGACCGTCGAGGCGCTCGTACAGGACAGCTTCGAGCGGATATGCCGCGGCTCGACGCTGGCGGTAGCACGCTGGATCGCGGGTGAGGGCCTGGAGGTGACCGTCGACGCGGCCCACGAAACCTCGACGATCTTCGGCGAGTTGGCCGCGCATCGCGCGGCTTCGCTGAACGAGGTGACGCGACGCTCGATGATGTGGCGCAATGTGATGGCCGAGGTGCTGTGCGAGAGCGCCGCTCGACTGCAGACGTCTGCGGATGCGCTCTCCCAGGCGCTGAACATGGTGCAGCTGAGCCTGGAGTTCAGCCTGCTGCGCATGTGCGAGTGCTTCGAGGCCGAGCGCAGGCGAACCGACGAAGAGCTCGCGCGACGCGAGGAGGAGCTCGCGTTCCACGCCACCCACGACGCGCTCACGGGACTGCCCAACCGGACGCTCATCCTGGACCGCGTCGAGCAGATGCTCGCGCGCGCGGCGCGCAGCAAGACGCCAGTGGCGGCGCTGTTCATCGACCTGGACAACTTCAAGTCGATCAACGACACGCTCGGCCACGGGGTCGGCGACGAACTGCTGCGCGCAGTGGCAGCCAGGCTGCAGGGCGTGGTGCGCCACGCGGACGCGCTCGGGCGCCTGGGCGGCGATGAGTTCGTGGTGATCTCCGAGGAGCTCACGCTGGCGGCCGGCCCGGAGCTGATCGCCGAGCGCATGCTGGAGGCGCTCAAGCACCCCTTCAACCTCGGACCCGACCAGGAGACGCGCCTGACGGTGACCGCTAGCGTTGGCATCGCGGCCGGCGAGCGTGCGTCGGCCGAGGAGCTGCTGCGCGACGCCGACATCGCCATGTACCGCGCCAAGTGGGACGGCAAGAACCGCTTCACTGTCTTTGACACCGACATGCAGGACAAGATGCAGAACCGCATGGAACTCGAGATGGACCTGCGCGAGGCGCTCGCCCAAGACCAGTACCACCTCGTCTACCAGCCCACGTTCGGCCTGGGCGACATGCGCCCCAACGGCGTTGAGGCTCTGATCCGCTGGCAGCACCCGAGCCGCGGACTCGTCCAGCCCGATGCGTTCATACCGCTGCTCGAGGAGACCGGGCTGATCGTCGAGGTGGGCGCTTGGGTCCTGGATGAGGCCTGCCGCCAGTGCGCCACATGGCGAGCGGGCGGATACCCGATCGACATCGCGGTCAACGTGTCCGGACGCCAGCTCGACAGCGATCGGCTGATCGCCGACATCGAAGGCGCGCTGTCGACGAGCGGCCTGGCGGCTTGCGCGCTGACGATCGAGATCACCGAGACCACGCTCATGCGCAACACCGAGGAAACCGCGCGCCGGCTGGCCGAGATCAAGCAGCTGGGCGTGCGCATCGCGATCGACGACTTCGGCACGGGATACTCGTCTCTGGCCCACCTGCAGCGCTTCCCGGTGGACGCATTGAAGATCGACCGCTCGTTCATCGCCGGCATGCGCGAGAACAAGGAGGGCGAGACGCTCATCCACACCTTGGTACAGCTAGGCAAGGCGCTGTCGATCGAGACGTTCGCAGAGGGCATCGAGGAGCAGCAGGAGCTGTCGATCCTGCGTGACGAGAACTGCGACAGCGGGCAGGGCTACCTGTTCGCCCGACCGCTCGACGTGGCCGCAACCGAGGCCTTCTTTGCCAAGTGGCGCGAGGACGTCGCGCCGGCGGTCGCACAGCAGATCCGCTGATCGCCCGAGCAAGCTGCACCGAGGCGGGCGATGGGGCCCTGCAGGTTCGGATGCAATTGTGCGAACTTGTCGCTTAAGCAGACTCGATGCGAGTAGTCTGCGCGGTAGGGCAGAGGACGCGGCGTGACCCCGACGGCTTTGATGTCGCACGACCGCGCTAGGGTTCGCTGCCCAGCTGGCGCGCGAGGAGTCCGGCCAACTTTGTAGTGCCTCGCGAATGCGGCGGTGGGGACCCGGTCGAAGTCGACGCCCGGGTCCCCATTTCTGTTGGTGGCGATACCTCAGCGACCTCTACTTCTTCGGACACGGCACCGTCGAGCTCGACGTGACGGTCTGCTGCGCAAGACCGCCGAGTCCCGCGAAGGTCAGTTCCGCCCTCACCGGGAAGCCGCCTCGCGGGCACGTCTTTGGCACCTTGCCGTAGTACAACGTTTTGCCATGGAGCTTGATGGCGGCGCCGATCGTGACGCTGATCGATTCGGCTGAGGCGTCGGGGGCTCCGGGGACAGTTTCGACCAGGGGCACTTCGCCGATGAACTTTTCGTCGAACAGACCGCTGGCCGGGGCGAAGTATCCCTTGGAGATGAGTTCGAGCGCGACGGGAGTGTGACCCTGGACGTAGAACTCAAGGCCGCCGGGCGCAAGGTAGGGCTGCACGCTGACTTCCTCGGGCACGCGTTCGCTGCCGAATGACACGACTCCGAGCGCGTGGCCGGCAGGACCAGCCCGACTGTGGGCGGGACAGACCCCGGTTCTTTCAAGCGCGGCCAGAGGGCAGGTGGGGAAGCCCTGCGGATGCACCCTGACGCCTTTGGGCAGATAGCCAGTGAAGCCGATCAGCGGCGGCGGAAAGCCGCCGTATTCGGTCCCCGTGATCGTGGTGTCGATTTCCACGGCGGCGCCGGCGCCGAGGATGTAGCCGGTGTGGGGAAAGCCCGGTATCGGCACGACCTTCACTTTCAGGCTCACGGTCGGTGCTGCCGTTGCACCAGCGGGCGCGCCCAGCGCAAGCACAACCACGAGCCCTGCCAGACAGTTGAACGGTCGCTTCATCACTCCCACCCCTCGCTGCACAACGGTCGTCTCGATCTGAGCAGGCCACGTTAGCGCTTGCTGCTAGCGCCCGCGCGGGTCGACGCCTTCGAGCGGCCAGTGGCGGACGACGCCGGGGCGCCAGTGGCCGTCCTGCTCGCGCGTGAGGATGAAGCGGCTGATCGTCAGCTGGCCGCCCTCATGGTCGCCGTAGAGCAGATCGACCGTCAGCACCTCCCCGGCCAGGAACGCCTCGCGCAAGCCCCCGCGGAAGGGGTCGTCGTGCTCGCGTATCGCCCCCTGCCAGAAGCCGACGTCGCCGGCGGGCACATACAGGTCACGTGTCTGTCGGCGGTGATCTGCCGGCTCGGCGTGCGGGGTGTCGATATCCGGGCGCCGCGCCAGGAAGCGCCACGCCTGCAGGACGGCGAGGCCGTTGCCGACGTTGCGCAACGGGATCACGAAGTAGTAACTCTCGCCCTCGCGCTCGACCGCGGCCATGCCGCCGTCGACGGTCACCATCCGTCCCTCGCCGAAACGGACCGTCTCGGGCGGATCGGTGACGCGCGAAGGGACGAGCACCGGCCGCAAGCCGAGCAACAGCGCCCGCTCGGCTATCGCCGTCGAACGCTCGGCTAGACGTGTCGAGCGCTGTCCGAAGCGCACCGAGGAGAACGTCGCTATGGCAAGCACGAGCGTGCCACCCGCGGTCGCCAGCGAGGCGATCGTCGACCAGTCGACGGCGAGGGGCGGTGTCATCCACGAGATGTTGTCGGCGAGAGCAAGCGGCGGACGGGCTTCGAACCCGCGACCTCGAGCTTGGGAAGCTCGTAGTTGATTGGCCGTCTATCCCTGCAAACGAGCGTATCTTTGGTAGAGAGTCTCGCCCCGTGGCCGCACCGGGACCGCAAGTTGCCCGTGTTCTGAGGCGTCTGCCGCGCAGAGGCGAAATTCCAACGCGCACGAGACCGACGGATGCCTTCCGCGTGATGACTCTGGACCGCGAAAGGCAGCTGGGAACGCATGTTCGTGCGGGATCATACGTCCACCCTACGACGCTCGAAGGACGTACGGTGCGTGGCATCCGGTGGCGCCGGCAAGTTGAACCGACCTCGGCAGACGGTGTCGGACTGGCCGAGCGTCCCCCCTTGCTTGCCGCGCTGGCATGCGCTGCACACGAACGGGAAGCCCGGCGTGAGCAGGCGTGAACCGACACTCGCGCGACGCGCTAGGACATCGCCCAACGCGTCAGCGCTGCCGCGACGGATGACCACTCCTGCTTTGCCGAGGGGAAGCAGGAGTGTCATGGGTTGGAGGCGGTTCTGCTCCACATTCCTGACCATCACGTTTCGCGCAGCGTCGGTGGAGCGGCCGAGACTGCCGTATGGCGTCCACGACGGCGTCGGTGACACGGCTGATCAGGTCGTGCCCGACCTGCACGCAGTGGGGCTCAGACCCAGGTGCGCGTCCTGCTCAAGCCTCGTGGATGATCCAGTACTGGTTGTTGTTGCCTTTCCAACCGAACCCCAGCGCTTCGGCGCCATGACAGGGCTGGTGCCCGTTTGCGTCGATCACGCACTCCTCGACTACCGACCAGATCGAGCACTCGCCAGCGTGACGGCCCTTATCCCGCGAGGGACGGATCTGCCATACGAAGGCATCATCGTCTTGGTCTGTGTGCCAAACCTCGGTGGTGAGCGGACTGCCGTTCCCCTCGTAGAGGAGCGACTTGCCAGTTTCGACGTTCTCGAAGCGCGCTCCCGACCACGACACCTCACGACCCCGCACACCGAGCACGCAAAACACGCGCCACTTCTGAGCCTCATGGGCCGGATCCTTATTCTGCAGCTCGACGATCTCACCAGACGGCTCCAGGACGAACTCGTCGCCTCCGGGACAGCGGCTTCCATTGATTCGGATGTAGTACTGCTTCGGCAACGGCTCTACGCTAGGCATGGCGCTCCTCTTGTCGGGTTCTGCCACCGGCAGACCTCCCGACCAAGGTGGTCGCTGCCAGCGGCTTTTCGCTCCTGATCGTCCAGGACCACAGCATGTCCGCTGCTCGGCTGGTGATAGGGACGACCATGACGTTGGTGCGCTCTCGCATTGCTGCCGAAAAGCGCCTGCATATAGGAACTTTCCCGACGACACGGCTCGCCACCGACGCACTTTGTCGCGGGCGACCGGCGTCTCCGACTCGCGTCACCCTTGTGTCGCTCTCCGGATCAGTGGTCGACCGCGACTCGATGGCAGTGTCCAAAGCGGGCCGCGAGCAGGAGTGTTCGTCACCGTTGCCGGCCGTCTGAAATCCTCCTGACGTGTGGTCTTTGCGCAAACGTCTTCCGAGGAGCAGGCTGTGGCTAACAAGCTTGTAGTCGAACTATCGCTTGAGCCCGTCGCGCGGGACATCTTGTTTGACCAGGTTTTCTCGGGAGTGCATTTGTACGCCTTGGCGTCGAGGCCGAGATGGAAGATCGACCTCTTGTCCGGGGGACGCATCCAAGCAAGCTACTGGATGGATGACGGGAGCATTCAGCCTGCGCGGATCCTTCCACTACAGGCTGGTGTAGTGGCTTGTCCGAGCGTTCGGCCGCACGCCCACTTCATGCTCCAAGAGGCGGGCCAGGCGGCGAAGCTAGCAGATCCGTTCCTCTGGTTTCTCAGCAACCGCGCTTGGAGCGCACCACTGGTAACTGATGAGACGCTGGAGGTCCATTACATAGGCAGAGCAGTGAACAAGGCGCTGACCTACACCGCGCGGGATAGATTCCGCAGCGGTCATCACAAGCTTGAGGCCATCGAGGCCGATCTCCTTACCAACTGCCCTAACCGACTGCTGTACGCCCTACTGGGACGGCTCCAACTCTTCGAAGAGCGACCGCGAGTCAACCGGGTATCTGTGCTGTCGATCACGAGATCGTGTGGGGTCTCGAGGCCTTGATGCTACGACAGTTCCGCCCGAGTCACAACGATAGATATGCGGATGCCTACGCTCGCCACATTATGAATCGATACGACGTGATTGAGGTTGATCTGCTCACGCCCGCGCTTCGGCTGACCAGCCGCGGTCGGACGACATGGGGACGCTTTGGCTTGAAGAACCCGTAGCAAAGCCACAGTGCTATCAGTGGGTGCCGGAGTCCGTGTCGCAGCCCGAGCGTCCACGCCGTGACAGCCACACCTATGCCGACACCCAACCCCCTGTAATGGAAGTGGCGCGGCAGGATCTCCAGCACGAAAATCCCCCAGCCCAGCACGTTCACGGCCCCTATCGCAGCCAGCATCCCCGCCACGCGGGCCCGCTCCGGGCCGGTCAACGAGCGCCACGCCGATCCTATGCGCCCCGCCATTCCTGCCAACTTCTCCTCCGTTCACGCCAGGAGGACGAAGTAGCCCTGCGCCGAAGGCGCACGAACCGCCCTTCCTCCGAGGACTGAATTCGCGACCTTGAGGTAGGCGACCGGGCTCGTCCCCCCCAAAGGGAGGCTTTACCGTTGCGGGACAGCGCCGGAATCAGACCGGACTTCGCTGCACTCACCGTCACGCCGGAACACCCGACGCCCGAGCGATGCTACCAGCCGCCCGCCGCTGTCAGCCGCACCGTCACCAAGCGCCAGACCCATCCTCGTTGCTGGCGGCGAGGGACAACTGCGGGGCATTCAATGCTTGGGCGACTCGCCCTGCGTCTACGCCCATGCGTGCTGCTCCCCCTGAGGACATAGACACCTGCGCATCGCAGAAATGCTTTCCGAAGCGGTTGCTTGTTCCAAGGACGCACCGCCCATCGTGGGGGCGGACCGGAGTCGGCGAGCGAGCGGTCGAATGCGGCCGGTTGTCCCTCGCGAACCTCAACATTCGTGGGTATGCCAGCGAACGAAACCCAGCACGCGACGATCGCTGCCCCCAACGATCCGGCGTCCATCGATCCGACTATTGACGGGCCGCATGTGGTGATCGACGGGGTGGCTCTCGAAGCGAACCGCACAACGCTCTCCCCTGCGGAGGTCGCGCGCGTTATGCGCGTGCCGGAGTCCGAGGTGCGCAACATGCTCAGGCGGGGTGAGTTGCATGACGTCTCCTGCGACGGCAGGCGACGCCTCGACCCCGACGAGGTGATCGCGGCGGTCGAACGACGCGTGCAAGACGGCGAACTCGAAAAACACGTGTTCGTAGAGCTCGCCGCCTTGATCGCCGGGCGGCTTTAGCACCCGGGCGGCACAGCTCGGGCAGCACTCCATACGGGGCTGTCCGAGCTTGCCGCCGTGTCGCCGATCGGGTGGCCGTCACGCGGCTAGCTGTAGCTTCGGCGCGGAGATCTTGATCGGCTCAAAGCACCGCGGCGTTGGCTGCCCGTCCTTTGTTGTCCACCCTTGCTCTTGCGGCCAGCGCGAAAGCGTGTGCTCCATCGTGTCTCGTTTGAGGCGCGTACGCCAGAACGCTTCGTTGACGCCGGGCATCCAGATGCGCCGGTAGTTGACGCCGAGCGAGTCGTCTACGGGCACGTGGTCCGGCTCCCATGGGCGCCTGTCGCGCCGTGCAGGGAGATGTTCGCCCTTGGCCCAGCGCGTGGGGGTTGAGCGTGCCCGCAGGTCGAGGATCCCGCAGAACTCGCGGAAGGTCAGCCAGTCGCGGACGGCGCTGGGCGGGGCACCGGGCATCAATGGCTTTCCAAGCTCGCCTTCATCGATCGCGTCCCAGTCGACCTTCTCTGCGCCCGGGGGCTCGGAGTCGGGGACCGGCAGCCAGGTTCCCTGGTCGAGCCGGTAGAGATCGAGCTTCTTGATCGTGTCGGCCTTCTGGCGGGACAGTTGCACCAGTTGATGAGTGATCGCGGAACTCTCTAGCAGCATCTCCTTGAGATCCTCGACAGAGGCAATCAAGTCCTCCCGGCGGCGCATGATGACCTGAAGCTGCGCGCCCTTCGGGACCTCTCCCGTTGGTAGCGCCAGCCGGCCCGAGTGTGGTCGGTTTGCCTGCAGTTCGTTCGCGGCGCGCTCGAGCCGCCGCTCCTCGTCCTCGATCCTGTGCAGGCAGACCAGCTCACGCTCGTAGGCGTCTATGTTCGGGCGTTTGCGTTCACCGAGCCTTCCGGTCAGGATCTCCCACCCGAGTTCGGCCGCACGCCCCGCGACGACCTCGAGCATTGCCGCACCGGTCCTGCCGCCATAGAGGGCTCGCATCTTCTCCTCGGCGCCACCGTTGTCCAGCAGCGCGGCCGCGTAGTAGGCGGGCGGGGGATTGACCATCGGCCCGTTCGTCGGATGACGCCTGTTGTACGCGTACCCAGCGCCTTCGGCGAGTTGGTTTGAGAAATAACGGAACTCGTGCGGCGTATAGCCGCAGTACCTCGCTTCCTCGGGAGTGATGTGCGTGGGAAGGTGCTCACCATCCCGGACCAGTAGTGGCCGCTCTTTGTAGGTCCCCGCGACGCGGCGATGTATCCAGCTCGGTTTGGGCATCTCCGTGTGATGCGAGGCGACCGCAACCAACAGCGGCGCCGACGTAGCCGCCGGCGGCTGTCCTTGCGCGACCAAGATTCGGTCCATGAGCGTGAGGTAGCTCTCGATCACCAGCGCGGCCTGTTGGGGAATGGGCTTGCGCCGTATCTCGTCGCGATCCTTGCCCTTCTGGGGGCGCAGACGAAGCATCGCCCCTCGACGGCAGTCCGGCTGTGGCCCGACGTAGTCGCGGATGAAGTCCTCGCGACGTAGACGACTGATCCTGCCCGCCGCCCGCCTGTCAAGACCATCAACACCAATAGCAGCCGGTCGCGCATCGGTCGCCACAGACCACGCGCGAGCAGAATCTCGTCGGTGAGAGCGTCGAGGCCGGCGAACTCCTCCTCGATCTCCGCGACCCCGAGACGCGTATGGATCTCCACGTTCATCCCCTGCAGTGCCCGGCGGACTACCTCGACTCGCGGCGCAACTACCTCGTAGCCGCCCGTTGGCATGGGCGGAACCTCGAGCTGAGGAACGTAGGTCCAGTGCGCGCACGCCGACAACGCCTGCAGACCGTGAGCGAGCCGAAACAGGCGCTGCCCCTCAAGCAGCGCGTGTTTCACGCTGGAGGCCGCGCGCCGGCCCGCCGGTCGGCGTCGGTTGGCACGAACGGAGCCCATCGAGAAGTCGAAGATCGCGGCCTGCGCGCGTGCGCCCGCGAGCTCGGGCCCGTCAGCGATCAACGCGGCGATGATTGGCACCCACCCTCTTGGCGCGATCCTGTAGAGCGCCTCGAGCTGCAGGCGCGCATGCGGCAAACCACCCGCCCGCATGACCGCATCCCGATATGCATCGTGTACGAGAAACGGTGGGACCCTTTCGCTGCGCCTCTTGGCGTCCTCGACCGCACCTGGACACGTCAAACCCGCTGCCTTCTCGAGCGACGGGACATCACGTCCCGCTAGCGCCGGCTCGGCCGCCAGATACGCCTTCAGGAATTCGCGCAGCGGCACCAGCATCGGGTATTCCTGCTGCTTTTTGCCCACGGTCGCGAACAGCACCCGCTCGGCAGCGTCCATCAACGCGTCATCCATGACGACCTCCCTTCCGTCCAGATTGCTTTGCATAAGTGCCACGGCCAACCCAGAAGCTGGTGGGGTAGAGAACTCTTAACCCTCTCGATGCACGCGATATCGAGAGGACAGCTGTGCAGATGCAACTCCAGGACGCCCGCTCTTTGCAGTTGCTCTAGCCGGTTCGGTGAGAGCGCACCCCGAGCGGCAGCGCCCGCCTGACGCCGCACCCACCGCCTCAGCCACAGATCCCCATAAAGAGCACCTGCGGCATGCGCGGCCTCGAAACGCGCCAGCCCTTCCTTGAAGCGCAGATCGCGCGTGTCCCAACACCACCCCGGCAACGACTCAAGCTGAGCGTCCAGCACAGGATTCTTCCCCCGCTGCGAGCGCCTACGTCGCACCCAGCTGCCCAGCCTGAAGCCGTCCTCGGTCACATAGTCAAACGGAGGGCGTGCATCCGCGTGCTCGCGTACGTATTCCCACAGACACGAAAGCCCTCTCTCGCTCGGCCACAAGCGCCGCCCGGGCAGATCGCCGAGCGCCTGAAGAAACTCGCGCTGGCGCCGTGAAGTCCACCTCCTGCGTCTGCGCATAACCGCGCCCAGCTCAAAGCCGTCCTCGCAAACGTACCCCGACGGCACCCGGCATGTACCCCATTGCGCGTGAAACCGCCGCACCCTTCCGAGCAGTTCCTCATCAGCCAAGCGATCACGCCGCCTTTGTTCCTCGACAGCCTGGGCACCCCTCCACCCCGGAAGCGCTTCAAGGATCTCGTCCAACCACGGCTGCTTACCGACAAGCCGGCGACGATTCCTGACCCAGCACCCGAGCTTGAAGCCATCATCGCACTCATACCTGCAGGGGACATCCGCGCTCTCACACCGCTTGGCATACACCTGGAGCCGCTCCAGACCTTCCACCAAGCCCTGATGCCGCGCCGTCCAATCCCAGCCCGCCAGACCCTCCAACACCACATAGCGCGAATGCAAACGACCACACCTGTAATCCCGCCGCCTTCTGGCAACCCACGACCCCAACCGGAAACCATCCGAGCACCTCCACCCGTGCTATTTGCCCGCCTGCGGCTGTTCTCCGACGCGGACGGTGCCAAACATGTCTTGGCACACTGGACTACGAGCCATAGCAAGCTTGCTTTCAGGAGTATCGGGAAGTTGTTCGATCTCACGACCGACGAGAATGAACGTCTCTGCATCCTTCGTCAATCGTCGTACTACCTTGGGTTCCTCGCCTTGCCTTCACATAGTGCGGTTACATATGTACCGAGACGGACCGAGGGTGGCTGGCCACCACCACACGCCGAAAGCCCGTAAAGCGCAAGCAGCAGAGACACTGTGACAGCTCGCCGGCGGCCTTTCCCCCACCGACACGATACTTCGCGAGGAGGATGCGCATCGAGGGCGAGGGCTTGTCCGGCTATTCCCACATTCTCCGAACGCGCATGCTGCGTTCGAACCGCGCGACTTCGCCGCCAGCGCCTGCCGCCAAGTACGAAACTGCTGTCTACCCATTTCCTTCCCAAGAGAGCGCTACACCCCGATCTCCTCGCGCGCGATCGGACGCATGGCAACGATGGCGTCCGAATGGTGAGCACCTCCCCACCAAACCAGAATCGTGGCTTTGTCAATCGCGACCCCCGGTTTAGCCGTCGGCCCGGGCCAGCGCCGCTTTTGCGAATGCGACACAAATGTTTGTATCCGTTGACTGAACTGATCGAGAAATAGTTGAAGCCGATGGTCCACCGGCGATCGAGACCGCCACAGAAACTCAGGCGACAGCCACACCACATCGGCCGAGCCGGCCGCGCGAAGACGGATTGCGTGACGAGCGTCGACGGCAACATCAAACTGCCCCCTCGGCAGTACCTCGGTCAGCCGCTCGCAGAGCGCAGTCACCAGCTTCTCGACCTGGTCGTTGGCGTCGGTCTGATGGCCGCTATCGTCTAAGAGCCCCACTGCCAGGCAGTATATCCATCCCGTTCAGACTGAGGGGCTGCAGTAAGGGAACGTCCAGTGGACCTTATTTTTTCGCTTATAACTCCTACCCCAGCAGATTTCAGCGCCCCAGGTGACGATTCGGTTCTTTTCTTCAACTGGTTCGAATACCCAGTCGATGTAGAGCTTGCAGCGACCTTCACTGCCGCTCGCTGCGTAGAGTGCGGTGTAGCAGAGTTCTAGGCCATAGGCGAGGCCTTGCAGATATTCTCTGCCGATTTCGGCGAGGCGTTCGGCGATGAATGCGCCGAATTCCCCGATCTTGCCCGACTTGGCGAGTGCTTCCAGGGCTGCGGGGCCGTGCCGCATTGCCGCGGCGACGATCACGGATTGGCCAGCTGTGAGCAACTTGCTCTTTTCCGGGTCAATCCATTCTTCGCCTTCGCCTTCTGGTGAGGGTGCGCCGGCGGGGGCGTTTGCGGCGGCTGCGGCGGCGCGCGCTTGCTGCCACATAGCGACGTTGTGCGCTGCCGCTTGGCCGATCTCAGCGGTAGCCCATGCAGGTTCTGGATCGCTGAACGCTGTGGGCGTCTGCAGTGCGGCAGGGATTTCGATGGCCCGGGTTTGCAGTGTGACAGCGGTCTCCGGAACGTAGGTGACGCCATCCTGGGTGACCGTGCCGCTCGGGACTTCGCTGCTGACGCCTTCCGCACCGAGCCACGCGTACTTTGGTGGCTGACCCTTGGTCGGGACGCCCAGCTCGCTGCTGCTGTAGGTGGTCTTCAGTTTCGTAGCCGTTTCGCTCAACTGTGCGGTGGCAACGATATTGCCGCTGAGATCGTGCAACTGCAGTTCTACTTCGCTGCCGGTGGTTTGGATCGCGGCCAGCGTCCCGTCGATTCCGTTCACGCTGCGGGTCGAGACTTCTTTGCCGCCGACTATCGTGCTCGTCCAGGCGCTCATCTGCCCTTCGCCGTCGTAATGCGTGATCGTGGTGCCGGATTTGGTGCCTTCGGTGATCGTTTCGCGGGTGCGTCCGGTGGGGTCGTAGTGGAATTCCTGGGTGAGGCCGCTTTGTGTCTGCTTTGCGACCTGCCCGTCGACGTAGTAGCTCGCGGTGAGTTCTGCGCCGCCGGCATCTGCTGCTGGCATGGTCGTGATGTCGCCGACCGCGTCGTAGGTGATACCGGGGTCCTCGAGCATGCCGCCGGTGTCGTAGGTGTGGCCTTCGAAGTTGCCGCCTTCGACTGCGCACTTTTTTTCTGACGTCGGTTCGCGCTGGGTCTCTGAGATGCGCTCGCCTTCTTCGTCGTAGTTGTAAAGGCGGGTTTTGCAGCCTTCCCCGGTGGGTATTTCCTGGACCTCGGTCAGGCGCCCGGCGTTGTCGTAGACGTAGTTGGGCTCTTCGGCGAGCGTGCTGGCCTGTCGCAGCGGTTCGCCGTGGATCGATGGATTGATCACGTCCGAGAACCAGACGCATTTTTCGGTGCAGTGCGTTAGCTTCTTGTATTCGATCCCGGTGGCCTGACCGACAGAGTTGTAGGTGTAGTAGGCGGTCATCCCGTTCGGATAGCTCTCGGTCGCGATCCGGCCTTCCGCGTCATAGGTCGCTCCGAACACCCCGGCACCCGAATCGGTCAGCGACGTGAGCGCCCCCGAGGATTCGCTATAGGCGTAACTGTCTTTGCCTTTCCCGCCTTCGGACCCATCGGTCACTTCTTTGAGCTGCCCGGATGGAGAGTAGGTATACGTGGCTGTATTGCCGTCCGCATCGGTATATTTTTCCAGCTCGCCCCACCGGTTATACACGCTCACCGTCTTGTGTGTCGTGCTACCTTCAGTTGTCGTCTGTTCTTCTGGCAGTCCAGTCGTTGTGTTATACGTTACCTTTCCTGCCGGCAACGCCTTGCCTTCACTCCAGGGTTTTTCTTCGGTCCCTTTCACTTCCTTAGCCGTTGTTTCCGTCGAGACTGGGCGTCCAGCTGCGTCAAACGTCGTCGTTTTTGTGCGCACTACGCTTCCGATCGTTTCTTCCTTTACTTCCGGCTCGTCCCACATGTTGTATTTTATGATCGTTTCGGGAAGGGCCGGCAGTTCGGCTCCGGGCTGAGTTCCCGGGCGCGTGTAGCACGGCAGGCCGGCCCATTCCGGATGGTTCTGGCACGCTGGCATCGGGGTTTCGGTTTTCGCGCTGTAGTATTCGGTTCTTGTGTCCTGTGCGCCTGCCAGGCCCTCGATCGCGGGCTTCCACTCGTCGACGGTGTTAGCCTTCGCGTCGGTCACGTAGAAGGTTTCACTGGCCTCGAACTTGGCAATGCCTTCGGGTTCCTGGAATTGGCCGACACCGGTGCCTTTGCTGCCGAGAGTGGCCTTCGGTTCCATAGATTCGAGGAAATGGCTGAAAACGTCGATGCGTGCGTTACCGGTGTCCACGAGCCACGTTTCCCCCCGGACTCCAAACGCGGTTCCACCTGGGTGTTCGAATTGGCCGAGTCCCGTGCCTTTGCCGCCGAGATATTTCAACCACGTGATTGTGTTTTCTTTTTCTACTTCGTTGGTCTTGAAGAGCTGGACGCGACCATCGCTGTCGGAGACGAATAGGTGGCCCGCCCAGTTTCCCACGGCCGTCGGGTGTTCGAACTCGCCCTCGTTTGTGCCAGAGAGCCCCGGGCGGCAGGGGCTGGTGCAGACTTGGAATTCGCTGGCGCCGTTCTTCACGCCCCATCCGAACGCAAGGATAAAGGTGCCTTCCCCGGAATACTCGTTGATCCTGCGGTTGCCGGTGTCCGCCACATACAGGAGTCCATTGGGACCGAGGGCGATCCCGTGCGGTTCCCTGAGATCTCCTGCGGTTTCGCCGGATTGCCCGATGCTGCGTTCGAATTTGCCCGATTCGCTCATCGCGAGGACACGGTTGCTGCGACTATCGGCGACGTAAACCCATCGTGGTTTGGAGGTCGGGTTCGTGACCGCGATGCCCCAGGGTTCCAAGAAGTTGACTTCGTTGAGGGCGTTGCCGTATTTGCCGTAGGAGTTGAGCCAGGTCCCGTTTTCGGAGTACTCTTGAACTCGGTAGTTCCCGGAATCGACCACCCAGACGTTCCCGCCTTCACCCAGGGCGATGCCTCGGGGGTGGCTTAGAGCGTGGGTGCCGGTGTTGCCGAACTGGCGATAGAACTGCTGTTGGGCGGCGCTTTTTGCGCCTGGTGGAATGGTTTCTTCAACAGCGCCGTTTCGATAGTTATAGATTGTGGTGGTGGTGAGGTTGAGGCCGCCCGGGTCGACAATGACTTCGGTTGGTTTGCGTAGGCGCCAGCCTTCGTAGTCTTGGCCTTCGTAGCGGTTCTCGGTGATGCGGGTGTCGAAGGTTTCTTTTTTGGTGTTTTCGGCGTAGTCTTCTGTCTTGGTGACGAGGTCGTACTTTTCTTCACTCAGGGGCGGGGGGTTTTCGTCGTAGTAATATTTGACGTGGTTGCGGGCGAGGGTTTCTTCGCCTTCTTTGGCGCCGTGGGCGAGGCGGACCATGTGTTGGGGGCCGATGACGTCGCTGAGTAGGTGTTCGCTGTTGTAGGTGTCTTTGGTGTCCAGGAGTTCGGAGGCGGTTTGGGGGTTTGATTCTTTGAGGGCGGTAGCCCGGTTGGCTGCGGTGAGGTTGCGGGTGATCTCGTTTTCGCTGTTGTATTCAGTGGTGGACAGGCCACCCGCAGGGTTGGCGATGTTCGTGGTGCGGGCCTGGCCATCCAGGTAGTAGGCGGTGGCGCCGGCGTATTCGTGGGCGGGCCAGGGCTGTGGTTTGACGGTGGGTGGGATGATCGCGGTCGCGTCGATCGGGATGTCCTGGGTTTGGCCCCACTTGGTCATTTCTGTGGAGGTCATCGTTGGTAGACCGGTGGCGCCTGTCAGCGGGACTTCGTACTCGATTGTGCTGCCGGGTTCGGGGGTCGCTTCGCTGGTTTTGACGGCTTTGCCTTCGCTGATCAGGGCCGTCTGGTTTGCCTGGGCGACGATCGAGCCGCCGGCGTTGGTCGCGGTGACCAGGACACGGAGGGTGTGCCCGACGTCGGCTTTGGCGAGTTCGTAGCTGGGGTTCGTCGCGCCCGCGATCGATGTGCATTCGCTGCCGGCGCTGTTGCAGCGCGTCCACTGGTAGCCGTAGACGACGGGTTCGTTGTTCCAGGTGCCGTGGGCGGCGGTCAGCGTCGAGGCGAGGGTGTGTTCCCCAGAGATGGTCGGGGCTGTGGTGTTGGCTGGTAGCTGGCCGTTCCACAGCGGGTTTGGTGCGGGTGCTCGGGTGGCCTTCAGCAGGCGTCCGCCGCTTGTGTCGGTCAAGATCGTGCCGTAGGTCAGCGCCCAGGTCGCCTGGCCGGGCGGAGTGACCGCGGTGAGGTGATTTTCGGGGTCGTAGCCGTAGGTCGTCTTCAAGGCTGGTGTGATCGCGGGGTTCCAGGCGGCGCGCAGACGACCGTTCTTGTCGTATTCGTAGGCTGCGACGGGTGTGTGGGCCATCGTTTTGGATTTCGGTTCATAGGCGATCGCGATCACTTCCTTGAGGCGGTTCTTATAGGAGCCCCATTCGCTGCGCGCTTCGCCTTTGGCGGTCCCTTCGCCTTCTTGGTAGACGTATTCCAGTGCCCTGCAGCCCGCTTCGAATTTTTCGCGTGCGCATGTCGCTGACGGGTGCGGCGCGAGCTCGAGCGTCGGCTCGATGATGTATTGGCCGGGGCTGACTTCGACCGAGCGGTATTCGTCGGTCAGCGTGTCGGTCGCGATCGGGCTTTTTGACACGGTCGGCATCCACGACAGCGATCCGGTCGGCAGACGGAACACTGTAGTTGTGCCGTGCAGCGTGTTCGTCAGGATGTAGGCTGCTTCTTTGCCTTCGTATTCGCTCTTGTATTCGAGCGCCAGGTCGTTATCGCCACTGGGCGCCTTGAGTTTGCCGCTGTTGTTGGTGAACATCGTCAGGCCTTCGGAGCTGCTCAGCAGCGCCCCATTGGGCAGCGGATCGATCGTGTCGAGGCTTTGCTGGCCGACGGTCCACTCGGGGCCGAGCGGGCTCTGAACGCCCTCGGCCGGGTTGCGCGAGTCCAGGTGACGCTCGATCCCCAGCGACCCCATGCCGCCACTCAACGGCGCTTCGTTGGCTTCGATCGCGAAATCACCGGACTGCGGGTTGACTGAGCCGGGGCCGATCGCGACCGGCGCGGCGTGGCGGACCAGCACTTGCCAAGACTTCGTTTCAATGTTGTCGGCGTTGTCGGTCACCACCGCGGTCAGTTCGTGGGTCCCGGCGCCGAGTTCGGCGCCGTTGATCTGCCATTCATAACTGGCGTAGCACGGCCCCGGGGTGCACGAGCCGCCGCTTCCGATCAGGGCGTGGTCGTCGATCTCGAGCGCGATGCTTTTGATCCCCGAGCTCGGCGTCGAGCCTTCGCCGTCCTCGGCTTCGATCTTCACGTGCGTCGGCAGTTCCGAGTCTTCATAGACCCCTTCTTTTTCGGGCATCCCCGTGGTCAGCTTGATGTTGTGCGGTTTCGTGGCGTCGACTTTGACGGTCACTTCGCCTTCACCGTGTTCGCTAGAGGATGAGTAGGGCATCGGCGACGACGCGTCCGCACGCATTTTGTCTTCGCCTTCCGGCGGCCGTTTGCCGTCTGAAACCAGACTGTTGTAGTCCACCGGGAAGCTCTCACCGGAAGCGCACTGCACGCCCTTGCAGGCCGACGTTTCGATCAGGTTCTTGCCATAGAACACTTCAAAGGATCCGCCCGGCTTGACTTCCACCTGCCCCAGATCAACGCCGAGCCCGCCGTCATGCGCCGAGAATTCCATCGCCCCATAGTTCGGCCCAAGCCACTTACTCGCGCTGCTGTTGCTGTCAAGCACGTTCGGGGTTTTGAATTCGCCCGATTCCGTTTGGACCACCAGTTCTTCCGGTTCGCGGTTCCACGACACCGTCGAGTGCTGCCCCTTTTCTTGGGCAAACTCCGTCGCGATTTCAGCATTCGCGTAGAAGAATTCGCTGCCCGCTTCATTCGTGGTTAGGCCGAACACCTCGCCGTTGCTGTTTTCGATCCCTTCCGGCGAGCACGCTTCGCTCGCACACAAAGTCTGTTCCCACGGCGTACCGCCCAAAGGCACCGCGTGCCGTTCACCGCCTGGCCCCTTCATTTCAAGCCACAAGTCCAGCCACGACACCAGTTTGCCGTTCGTATAAACTGGCCCCGCTTTGTACTTGGCGTACACGTGAAAGATTTTCGTGTAGCCCTGCGTGTACGAGCTCCATTCAGCATAATCATTGGTCACAAACGAGCCTTCGTGCACCTCCGCAATCGCGCCTTTCTGGATTTCGTATTTGTAACCAACCCATTCGTGAAACTGCCACGCCCCCACCGCGATATTCCCCCACACCGTCGCGAATTCCGGGTCCACCTCGATCGGATACTGATAGCTGCCGCCAGACGCCGCGACCGACACCACCACCACGTCGCCCTGCGCCGTCATCGTCGTCGCCACCGGCTGCCCAGTCGCGTCCGTCGCCGTCGGATCGGGGATCGTCAACAACGTCGCGCCTTCACGAACAACCGCCAACCCCGGCTGCCCCGATTTCATCGCCACAAGACTCGCCCCAGCCGGCACACCAACGCGGTAGTAGAACGTTTCCGGGCTGCGGACCGAACGCAACGTCGCGGTCGCGTCAACACCAAACGTCGTCGGCTTCAACACCGTGTCCGAATCAGTCTCGGTGTTCGCATACACCACACCAGCGCCTTCGGCCACGCCTTCAGACCCACCAAGCGCAGCCCCGCTGCCATCACTCGGGGTGATCGAGATCCCCAGCGGGGGGATCTGCGCTCCCTCGCCGAGGGTCCTGGGAAGGCTAACCGGGATCAGCGGGGTGGTTGGAGCGAACACGCCGCCGCTTTCGCTGAGACCGAGGTCGAGAGCCGTCAAATGGCCCGGGGCTGACGCGACGGCGATCGGCGCCGAGGATTCGAGCACCCCTGCCTGACCTTCGGGGAGCGTGACCTGTGCTGTCGTAGAACTCTGGAAACCGGCTATCCGCTGGCCCGCAGAGAGCTGCGGCGGCCCGCCGTCCGGCTTGCTTAGGAGCGACGGAAACGCTTGGCCTAGCGTCGATACCACCTGGGACGGGCTCTCGTTCTCATACGCTTCGCGCGAGCTTTCACGCGCCACGACTGCTTCTGGGCTGTCTCGCTGAGCTTCAACGGCAGCGAGCTCCGGTTCGCTGCCAAGAAGGCGTTGCGCCTGGGGCACGACAAGCGGCCCAGCGAGCGAGTCCAGACTGACACCGCGGGATACAGGTGTCGCCGAGGCATCTGATGCCCCCACCGTCCAGCACGCCACACCAACCAACAAAGACCACATCACAAGTCGTCGCGCAGCAAGCCTCATGGTTCGCCCCCAGTGAGAGAGACACCCGAACTCTCATCCGGGCCGAATAAGCAGCGAGACTCTATGAGACAGATTCGATGGGCGTCAAGTATCCAATAGGATGCAGATAAAAGGACCAGGCGCTGTTTCTGCTTTGCCGTCAGAGCGCGACGCGTCGCACGGCACTAGCAGCCGATGTGGTCGCGCTACATTCTTTGTGAGCCGTTGCTCCAGGGAGACCCTGGAGAAAGACGCACAAGGGCACATCGAGCGCGACCGAGCACGCAACCAAAGTAGAGACACGTGGCTCTCGTTCCCCTTTCTCGATCCTCGCGATGGTGCCCCGACGAACTAGACAGGCATCGGCGAGCGCCTCTTGGGAGAGTCCCGCGCGCTCGCGCTCACGGCGAACATTGTCCGCAAGCACAGCCCGTATCTGCCGGGCTTTTGCGACTGTGGAAACCCAGCTCTGATCAACCATCCGCTAGGTCGTCCTCATGGCGCTCACTAGTGTCGGTGAGCTCGCGCGCCGATAGGGCCGACCGAGCTTGTGCCAGGGAGGCCATACCTTCACTTCGTGACAGACCAGCGGTGCGATATCAAAACGGTCATCAATCATCGCGCGTCGGCCACACTTGCCGGATGCCTGTGGCCCTGCCGCCAGCCGGGTGGTTGGCGGGCTACCTCGCCAGTCGCCTCCAGGCAGAGAATGAGCTCGCGGACATACCAGGCCGGTACCTCCATGTCTTCGGCTAGAGCCAGCGTGCTGATCCCAGGCTGCAAGGCAAGCAGAGAGAGTGTCTGGCTCTTGCTGGCTGTGCGACTGGGGGCAGCCAAGCCGTCAGTGAGTTGTGCCACGGATGCGCCCAGAGTGTGCGCGAGCATCAAAAGCATGGTCAGGCTTGGCGTAGCGGCCCCGCGCTCGAAGTGTGAGATGTCGTCGCGACGTAGAAAGCAGCGCCTCCCTGGCCAGCTTCTCCTGGGATAGCCCAGCCGCGACCCGCAGCGACCGCAGGTTCTTACCGAACGCGCGCAGGATCTCATCCTTCTCGGGCTTGTCGGGACCGAGTGCGGCCAGCCGAGCTTGTTTGGCAGATGCTGACGTGCTGTGCATGGCGAGCATTGACGCCTATCCCGCTCCCGACGCCACCGATCGCCGGGAGCAACTCGTGCGTCCAATCAGCTTCGTCGCGATGCTCTCGGTGAGTACCAGCAAAGCCCGATCCATGTTGAAGCCCTGGTAGACCATCGCGTTTCAGCCACCGTCCGACCGCTGTGATGGTTGCTGCGCTTCTCTGTCGCGCTCGCTGGCCTGGTGGAGCGCTAGGTACGCGTCGCGAAGCTGCTGTTCTACCTCGGTCAGGCGAAGCGTTGCCTGTGCAAGCTCGTGCTCGCTGGTGGCGCGTATGCCTTCGATGAGCTTGATCTCGCGGCGCACACACGGGCGACTGAGATCGAACCGGCGGGCGAACTCCTTGAGGGCGTCCGGGTCGCTCTCGCCCTCCAGACGGTGCACGAGAGGATGATCGTCAGGATCGCTGCCAGCACTGAACTGTGGCCAACAGATGCGTGCGCTGCCGCGCGGCACCGCCAAGTGCTTAGTGGCCACGACAGCGGGGCGCTGAAACGGATGCTGCCCGAGGAGCAGGTAGATGCGGAGCCTCAGACCCGCAGCCCTTCGCAGTTGGCGTGGCGGGAACACGGGCTCGTCAGAGTCCACAGCGAGAGCGAGCAGCACCACGGGATAGCGGCGGGCACCCACGAGCTCCGCTTCCAGTCGCCTCAGCTGGCGTGTGCTGCGCATTATGATCATCTCGCGCGCGACAGGCGCATACCCTGCCGACCGGCCAGATCGGCTACGCCTGCCGTGCGCAGAGATCGAGTGTCGGGCAGAACGTTTATTTCTGGGGCGCATCGCACCATCGCTCCCAAGGACCACGCTGGCTGACTTGATCGAGGCTCATCGCGAGAGCCTGTAACGACGCGTACTTGGATCACGCTCAAGCAGCCCGACGCTCAGCAGCGTCGCCACGTACCTGTAAGTGGTGCTCGCGCCAAGCCCGATTCGGTTGGCGAGGTCGACGACCCCGATCTCACTCCCATCGGCCGGGAAACCACTCAGCACCACCAGCCCTTGCAGCAGCGACCTGGACATGCGCGGATCTTCAAGCAGCCGCTGGTTGTCCTGGATCGTCCCGCGGGCGCCTTGGAGTCCCGACAGCAGGACCGACATGTTGCCCGCCCCTGATGCCTGGCGAACGACCCGGTCGATCTGCGCGTCGGTGAGCGCAATGCGGACGTGCTCCGGGGCCGAGGCGCCTCCCCCGGCGGTCGATGGCGAACCTGAAGGATGCTTACTCGCCGAGGTCATGGCGCCGCAGGGCGGGTGCGACGGTCATGAGTGGAACTCTTGCGAGCGTCTGCTGTAGGCGTGCCGCTTGCGTTGATGAGCGTGCGGGTGCGCGCAGCCCAATCTATCTCGCTGTGCAGCGTCGCGGGCGCGAATATTGCGCCGACAATGAGCACGACAAGCCATTGGCGCGTCGGCCTCTCGTCAGCGGGGCACTGGCCGGGAGTGTCGTTCTGAGGGCGAGCCGGTGCCCTGCTTACAGCAGGCTGCGCGGGCCTCATGCACGTCAACGCGACGGCCGTGCGCGCCATGACCCGCATGATGCACAACGCCCTGATCGCGTCGATGGCAAAGGCTTGGCGCCGGGCGCGGGTGGGACTGACGTTCGGCACCGCTCTGGCGTGAGTGGCGTCGCCAGTCACGCGCCCGGCCCCTATTCTGATCGCCGGAGGCTGACTGTCGCCGCTCACAATCCCGCCTCTCGAGCGTAGCTGTCAACGAGATCCCCGGGCGTGACCTCTAGTGCGCGGGCGAGCGCAATCAGCGTTTCAAGCCTTGGGTTGCGCCGATCGCGTTCGATCAGTGACAGGCCCGTACGATGCAAGCCCGCACGCTCGGCTAGACCCACCTGCGTAATGGCCCGCGCACGGCGTTCACGTACAATGAACTGGCCGAAAGTCATGCGCTGTCGATCTGGATCCGCAGAGGTCACACTGGCACGCTCACAGTGAAATCCGCACCGCGTGTGGCGTGGTCGCGTTCGCGCAGTGCTGCACACAGTCGCTCGACACAGATCTCTAGCGCTCGATCGGCTGGGTCACGGTGGCACGTCATTCGCCGCCCTCCGGCACGCCTTATGCCCATTCGCGTGCTAGCGGTGAAACGCTGCTGTGGCGGCAGGCGGTCGCGGTCCTCCAGCCCGAGCCCGTCAAGCGGCGTTTCGCCCGCAAGCTGGCGTGCGTAGCCGTGGCGGTCCAGCTCGTCCAGGTGAAGCGTAGACTCCAGACGGCCACACCTCTCCTCGCCGGTCATCTCGATTACACCCTTCTGGCACCTTCGGTCGAGTGCTTCGTTCACGACGATTGCGGGCTGTGGGCGCAGATCGAGCTCGATCTCTGCACGCGCCCACGTGAATTTGTGGTGCTTACTCAGCAGACGGCTGAGGATGCCCCGCTGGACCGTCCGCAGGGCGTTGGCGTGATCGCGGTACAGGATGGTTATCACTGGCGAGTCAGGCATCTCGGCCTTAGCCGGCGGCGAGCGATACGTGTGCAGCTACCTGTGTCGGCGTGCGCGCTTCTGCAGCGGGGCGTAGTCGGCAGCCGGGGAAACCTTGGGAGTTTGCTGTCGCTGGTTCTCAGCGAGGGCCACCGTCGGCTTTCGTGGCGTATCTCGTGGAAGCGACTCGGGCGCATGGTTCTGAATACTGACACAGCTCGCGCGGTCTAGTTGTTAGAAGTGTGCCGCGGAAACAGAAACGTTGCCGTGGCCCCGGAAGTGTTGCCACGGCAACGGATTCGGGGCCACGGCAACAATCGTTAGGCGTGCAAAAGCGGCCTTGAATTGGGCGTCCGACGGTGTCGCAGCACGACCCGACCACCGTCACGCGGAACGAGGATCGCGCTTCGCCAGCGTGGCGCCTCGATGGCGGGCCGGTCTGGCAGGACTCGGTAGGAGGCAAGCGCGAGCCTTAGGACAGTCTTGAGCTCCAGCAGCGCGAAGTGCCTGCCAAGGCAGTGCTTTTTTCCGCCGCCCCATGGTAGCCACGTTCGGGGTTGAGGCGTTTCGTCGATGAAGCGCTCGGGTCGGAACTCGTACGGCCTTGGGTACAGATCGGGGTGATGGTGCATGAGGTAGGTGCAGCCCGCGAGGTGTACCGGCGGCCGGTAGGTCCAGCCTCCGATCTCCACCGGCTCTACTACCTTGCGCGGGATGCAAAACAGGAAGACGGGCTTGCGTCGCATCGTCTCGTTGACCGTGGCCGTCAGGTAGTCGTTCTCACGATGGCTTGCGTCGAGCTCGTCGATCAGGCGATCCTGTACCAGCTGGTGGTGAGCTAGCAGCTGGAAGGCCCAGGCGAGCTCTCCGGTGGTTGTCTCGTGGCCGGCGAGGATCAGGCTCATGAGGTTGTCGCGGACTTCCCGGTCGGTCATTGGCGAGCCGTCGGCTTGGTGTCCGGCGAGGAGCATGTCCAGCAGGCCGGTGGGCTGTGCTGGACGTTCGGTCTCACGCCGACGGACCACGGAGTACAGAAGGGCGTCCACCTTTGCCTGCTCGCGTCGAAACGCTCGCCAAGTTTGGCGCCAGCCCGGCAGGTGTCGCAGTGTTGGCTCTTGTAGCAGGAGGCTCGTGCTGATTTCTAGCGATCGCATGAGCGCTTCGTGGAGGCGATCCAGGCAGTCGGGCTCGCCGAAGATTGCCCGCAGGATCACTCGTAGTGTCAGCGAGCGAATACGTGGGTGTAGGGCAGCCGGCGAGTCTGTCGGCCACTCGGCGATCTCGCGCTCGGCGATGTCCAGCAGCATCGCCGTGTGCTCAGCCACGATCCGCTGATGAAACGCGGGGCTGACGACTCGTCGGCTGGCGAGGTGCTCGTCCTCCTCGAGTAGCATGAGGGAGCGTGCGCCGATCAGCGGCGCGAGGATCGCGGAGCCGGCCCCAGGGTGCAGCACGGCTGGGTCGGCGGTCAGTACCGCCCGTATCTCGTCGGGGTCAGAGAGGAATACGAGCGGTGGCATGTCGATTGGGTGGACAGAAAAGCGGTTCCCGAAGCGCCGATGCGCGGCCTGGAAATACTGGTAGGCAAACCATCGACATCCGGCGGTCTGCAACGGGCGGGGTAGTGGTCCGCTCGGCGGCAGCTCGCCCTTGATCCGGACTGTGGCTGGCGTGGTTTTGGTGAACAACATGTGTTACTTCCTCCTTGGTTGGGTTAGGTAGAGCGCACGGCGTAGGCGGTCCGCCATAGCCGCAGTACGGGCACCAGTGCGCGGGTCAGCGACCCGCCGGCGACGGCGAGCGCTCTGGTGCGGTCACGCATCGCGGGGCTTCGGGCGCTGTCCTTGCTCAGGTAGAGCGCCGTCATGCTGGCCGCGATGAGGATGTGTTTCTCGCTGCCCCTCAGCCGCGCGGACTCACGTAGGCAGCGCCTAATGAGCCACGCGACGCGCTCACTAGCGAGCGCGGGCGATGGGTAGTGTGAGATGTAGATGTGGTCGCCGGACTGCGCGTCTTCGGGCTCGTCGACGTAGCTGTCGAGCATCGTCGCCGCGACTGAGGTCCATGGCATGTACGTGCGGAGCGTGCGAGCGACCTCTGTTGGGTCACACTCCTGTTCGGCTGCAAGCGCTAGCAGCGCGAAGATGGTGAGCCCCGCGCTGGCCGCGCCGCTCAACTCGAACCAGCTCGCCTCGTGACCCTCGGGGAACTCTGCTGTGCTCCAGCGCCTAAGCGCAGCGTCCCGGCTCGGCGGTTGCAGGTGGTTGAGTGCAAGCACCTGAGCGCGTCTGGCTTCCCGCACGACGTCCGGCTGGACCCGCTCGAACGAAGGCAGCTGCCGGCAGGACTCACGGCAGGTTTCGACCAGCGCGTTGAGGTAACCGCCGTCGTTCTGCCACGGATGGTGGCAGTAATAGTTGGCTTTTGCCCTACCGGGCTGCAGCGCGTCAACGAGTGCGAGGTGAAGCTGCCTACCGTTCGCCTCGGCGGGTGAACGCTCGTGAACGCTGTCGAGGTAATCCCAGGTGAGCTGGTATGCGACAAGCAGGCGTAGGAGTGCACGGCTTCGAGCGCGCGGCAATATGGTGAAAAGCGCGGCGCCGTCAGTCTGGCCGCGCTTACGGGCGAGCGCGCTAAGCGCGTCGTCGCGTATTGGTGGGTCAGGGATGCACGCGGCGAGCGACCGCCACCGCGCTAGCTCACGTGCGACCGACGGCAGTCCCCAGGTGATCTCCCGGACGGCGCCTGACAGCACGACGCACAGTTGTCTGAGTGAGAGTGGTGCTGGATCTGAAGTATCGCCTCGGGTCGGATACGCGTCAATAAGCCGGGCTGACGGACCTGGCGCGTACACCCACAGCGAAGTAGCCCGGTACGGCGAGGATTGCTACGGCGATTACGCTCACGAGCGCGAAGCCGGTGACTGCGGCGACGCCTTCGATGCCGAACACGATTGGGAAACCTGTGACGACCGCCAGAAAATGGCTTCCGAGCAGTTGCGCATATAGGCCCCAGGCCGCCCCGATCAAACTGCCGGCTGTCATCAGCACGGCGCTCTCGCAGACGAGCGACCGCCAAAGCACCGGTTCGGATATTCCGTTACACCGATTGAACGCGATCCGGTCCCGGCGCTGCCACAAAAGCGAGCACATCGCCGCGATCAGCGCAAGGATCGCGGACACCAGAATGAGGTGACGAATCTGAGTGAGGCGGGCCAAGCCTTCAGCCGCGAGCGCGTAGTGACGCGCCTCTCGTTCGCGGGTCGTTTCGATGGCCAGCCCGAGCCCGGAGCTGGACCGCAGCCCCTGAGACAGACGGTCGCGGACTGCGGCGGCAGGCGTGCCAGGGTCGGTCTGAATCTCGTATGCGCTTGGGTCGGCTCCCTTCCAACCCGCCTGATAGTCGACGGCGTTGAGCATGACCGCCCCTGGCGGCCATCCGAGATTCGTGGTTACGCCGGCGAGCCGCAGTGAGAGTGGCCGCGGGGCGGGCAGCGTGAAGGACTGTCCGACGCGTAGGTGGTATTCGTCGACTACGGCCTGAGAGAGCAGCGCCCAGCCGCCTGCTGCGAGGCGTCTGGAGGCAAGTCCAGCGCCGGTGGCGAGCATTTGGCTGGACGGCGCCATGTGCGGCGAGTTGCCCGCGGGCGCGATTACCCAGAGCCGGCGCTTGCCCCAGTCAAGGAAGCCCCCGCGGTACACGCTTACGCTGCTGACGCCCGGAACCCGTGCGAGCGCGGCTTGGTTGAGCGGGACGAAGCTGACGGTGCTCAGCAGGCTTGAGCTGCCACGTGGGGTGATCCAGATGTCTGCGTGGGAGTCGAGGTTCGTTGCGGCCGAGTCGAGTCCGTGTTGGAGGTTGGTTGCGACGCCCTGGAACTCGACCACGCCGAAGACGGCCACGGCAGCGAGGACCGCGATCGCCAGTGACCGTGCCCTTGTCTGAGGCGCATTGAGCTCGTCGATGGCGCCTTCGGCGCCGACCCCGCCGAGGAAACGCAGCGAGTAGCTGAATGCCCGTAGCAGCCCCTCGAAGAGGAAGGGCAGAAATGCTACGAGCGCGAGGATCAGCGTCGCGTTGCCCACGACGGCGGCGCGGGTATCGGCGATCAGGATGGT
This sequence comes from uncultured Solirubrobacteraceae bacterium, assembly GCA_963734225.1. Taxonomy (GTDB): domain Bacteria; phylum Actinomycetota; class Thermoleophilia; order Solirubrobacterales; family Solirubrobacteraceae; genus Palsa-744. Next base: position 592,672 of record CAVTGI010000016.1, on the reverse strand, counting down.
CGTGGTTGCTGCCAGAGACAGGGCGCCCACGACGAGCAGTGCTGTCCGCGTGCGGCGGGTGAGGGCCCATTCTTGCGGCGCTCGCAGCCGCCGCGCGAGGATGTGTTTCACCGGCCACAGGACTCCTAGCGTGGCGGCTGCCATGCCCACGGCGACGGCGACGGCCGCGCTTTTGAGCGTCACGATGCGGGCGTTCCCGACAGGGAAGGCGAACGCGAGGTAGCCGCCTTGGTTGTGGAAGACCGCGATCGACAGGCCGTCGCCGAGAAGTAGCCCGAGGATGCAGGCGGGTACGCCGATCAGGCATGCGTCCGCGAGAAGCACTTGCAGAATGGCTGTGAGGCTGGCGCCCTCCTCACGAAGATCGGCGATGAGTTTGCGTTGTGCTGGGATCGTCACGAGCATCGCGTTGAGCGCGAACATGAATCCGACGAGGGCGCTTATCCCGGAGAACAGCAGCTCGGACTCACTCTCCGGTGCGACGGCCACGCCGAACAGGGTCTTGTCGAAGTTCGCGGGGTTCAGGTCGATATCCCAGCGGGCTGCGAGCGCTCTCAGCCGGCGTTGAACGTCGGCTTTGTCGGCGGCGCGGTAGCGGACGAATATGCGCGTGAGGCTGCCGCGGCTGCCGGCTATCTGCTGTGCGTAGTGGATCGACGTGAGCGCCACTGGGCTCTGGACCAGCCCGCCGATGTCGGCTGTTGTCAGTTCCGTTCCGACGAATGACCTGACGAAGCGTGCGCCTACCTGCAATGTCACGGCGGCTTCCGCCTTGATTTCGTGGGCGAGCGGTTGGGGCAGCGCGACTCCCTTGGCGTTGTTGAGCAGCCTGGCCGAGAACTGGCGCAGTAGCGGGATCGTGGAGCTGAGAGAGGACGGTTCGACGCCGACGAGATCGACCGAGCGTTCACCGGACCGGCCGATCACGTTGACCTGGCGTTCGAGGATCGGGAGGGTGGCGGCTATTCCGGGCTGGCTGCGTACGTCGGCGAGGACCTGTTCGGGGAAGCCTTCTGGCCCTCGGGCGTCGAGCTGGACCTGGGCCGAGCCGACGAGCTTGCTCGTGTTGAGCTGCGCAACCGAGTGCGTGAGGCTTGTGCTCGATATCTGGCTTGCGAACAGGAGCGCGACCCCGACGGATATGCCGAACGCGGCAAACATCAGTTGCAGGAGCACGGACCTGGACTTGATGTGGCCAGCGAGGATGTAGCGAACGTTTTTGAGCCTCACCGACACACCCGCCGGTCACATCTCACGGTGCTCACGTTCGCCTCGCACAGGCGGCCGTCCCGCAGTTCTAGGATCTGATCGGCGAACGCGGCTACTTCCGGGTCGTGGGTCGCCACCAGAAGGGCAACATCGCGCTCGCGGCACAGGTCGCTTAGGAGGCTGAGAACTTGACGTGTGTTCTCCGTGTCGAGGCTTCCCGTTGGCTCGTCGGCGAGCACCAGCTGAGGCTCCGTGGACAATGCAAGCGCGATTTGGACACGTTGGCGCTCGCCCATCGAAAGCTGCTCGACCCGGTGGCGTAGGCGGTCGCCCAAGCCAAGCCGCACTAGCAGCGGCCGGATGCGCTCTTCCGCGGTCTTGAGGTTCTCAAGCCGCAGCCTGACCGACGCGGCCCTTACTGCGGTAGCCCCAGGCTGCAAGATCTTCGGGTCGCCGATGATGCCGAGCGTGTGGAGCCGGTAGTCGTCGGCCTCTCGGCGACTCAGGCCAGTCACATCGCGACCGTCGACCGTTACCGTGCCACTGTCCGGAGCGAGGTGCAGCCCGACGATCAGCTGCAGCAGGGTCGTCTTGCCGGACCCGCTCGGCCCATACAGCGCGACGAACTGGCCCCGCTCGACCGTCATCGAAACGCCGTCGAGCGCGGGGACGGTCACGTGTCCGAGATCGTGGTGCTTGGCGACGTCATTGAGCTCAAGCACGTTCAACCGGAGCCTGTACGCCGTGATCCTTGTTTCTCGCCGTGCGTTGGGAAGGGGAGGATGGTGGCGTCATCGTCGTTGGGTCGTGGCCCGGAGCGACGAACGAGTGTGCCCGCGGGTGTGATCGACCAGAGCTCGTCCGCGAGCACGATCCCGGCTTCCTGGCCAGCGGTGAGCAGCACGGCGCAGGGTCGCTCGGCTTCTTCGATCAGCGTGTGCAGCAATTCGGACAACTCTTCGGTCTCGCTGCTGCTGTGCCAGTCCAGGAGATCGTCAATCACGACGAGCTGCGGGGAGCCGGCGAAGCCTCGCGCGAGCCCGACAAGCGCACGCTGCCAGTCCGACAACTCGCCCCAGCTGCGGCCGATCAACTTCTGCGCCCCAACACGGTCCAGCGCAGCCGCCGCGATCCGGCGCACGTCCCCGCGGCCGTGGACAGCGAGCGGCGACCCGACGTATTTGGAGACCTCAAGCTCGCGGTGTGGGCCGGTGCTGCTGACCCACACAATGTCGTGCCCGAGCTTGGGTGCCGCCGGACGCCCACGGCGACCATCCAACGCTGCCCGCCAACCACTCAGCGGTGGCCGGACTTCGCTGCCGTCGAGCATCACCGTGCCGGAGTCCGGGGTCTGCATCCCGGTCACGATTTCCAGCAACGTGGTCTTGCCCGCCAGCCGCCGACGGCTCGTGAGCGCCACAACACCGCCAGCGCGCACCGAGAACGACACGTCCTTGAGCACGTCCAAATACGTCTCACCACGAAAGAACCCCTTACAAACCCCATCCACCGACAGCAACTCACCCACGCTCGCTCTGCTGGTAGCGGGCACTCAGTTCCTCGACGTTCTCGCGTAGCTCTTCCAGGCGATCGACAAGCACAGTGCCGAGTTTGGCTGCATCCTTGGTTTTGAGTATCCGCCTGTCGAGGGACCAGTCGGGCGGGTGTCCCTCGCGGTTGCGAATCCGCCGCCTTCTTTTTTCCTTGTCGAGGTTTTCGTGCGCGACATCAGAGGCGTGCGTGAACGCCTCGGCCAGTGCTTGGATTAGCTCGATGAGCTCGGGAACATCCTCGATCTCGAAGAACTCGAGCTTGCATTGCAGAACATCCCGCACCGTGGGCTCCACTTCGACCTGATGCAGCCAGTCGATGAAATAATCCCGGCCAGCGGGGGTTGGCCGGACCTTGTCCAGTGTTCGCTTCGAGCCGTGCTCGACTAGCTCGACCAAGGCCTGTTCTTCGAGGCGAGTGAGGGCTTTGCGAGCCGCGCCGCGGGTGAAGTTGGCAGAGACGAACGTCCGTTTCAGCCGGCGGTCAAGATTTTGGGCGTTGTCGGGGCGCTGCATCAGCAAGCCGAGACACAACGCCCCGACGCTCGTGTCCCCGATGGCGGTCGCAGCCATCGACGGATCGTAAGCGAACCGCCCACGTACTGGAATGCCGCCCGTATGCTGGGCTTTTGTAGACATGCGGGCGGATAACTCGCAAGGCGAGTGCGGCCCACTGAACGGCTGAATCGCTCTGTCTGCAACGCTCGCGCTCGTCGCGGGCGACTCGGCTTGACATCTCTAGCCGCTGTCCGCGTCGGCCTGGCTTGGGAAGGGGAGGATGGTGGCGTCATCGTCGTTGGGTCGTGGCCCGGAGCGACGAACGAGTGTGCCCGCGGGTGTGATCGACCAGAGCTCGTCCGCGAGCACGATCCCGGCTTCCTGGCCAGCGGTGAGCAGCACGGCGCAGGGTCGCTCGGCTTCTTCGATCAGCGTGTGCAGCAATTCGGACAACTCTTCGGTCTCGCTGCTGCTGTGCCAGTCCAGGAGATCGTCAATCACGACGAGCTGCGGGGAGCCGGCGAAGCCTCGCGCGAGCCCGACAAGCGCACGCTGCCAGTCCGACAACTCGCCCCAGCTGCGGCCGATCAACTTCTGCGCCCCAACACGGTCCAGCGCAGCCGCCGCGATCCGGCGCACGTCCCCGCGGCCGTGGACAGCGAGCGGCGACCCGACGTATTTGGAGACCTCAAGCTCGCGGTGTGGGCCGGTGCTGCTGACCCACACAATGTCGTGCCCGAGCTTGGGTGCCGCCGGACGCCCACGGCGACCATCCAACGCTGCCCGCCAACCACTCAGCGGTGGCCGGACTTCGCTGCCGTCGAGCATCACCGTGCCGGAGTCCGGGGTCTGCATCCCGGTCACGATTTCCAGCAACGTGGTCTTGCCCGCCAGCCGCCGACGGCTCGTGAGCGCCACAACACCGCCAGCGCGCACCGAGAACGACACGTCCTTGAGCACGTCCAAATACGTCTCACCACGAAAGAACCCCTTACAAACCCCATCCACCGACAGCAACTCACCCACGAGCAACCTCCAAGGCTATGAAGGGTCGGTCACGGCGTTGTTCGCCGGGCTCCACGTAATACATGATGCAGCTTGCGGCTCCCTTGACGGTGAAGGCCACCAGCCCGTGCCTGAGGACGGGACGGCCGGTCATGGACTGCGCATCACGTGTGCGGTGCTGCTGCTCCGAGGTTCAGAGCATGCATCGAGCGTCGAGCCCTGATCACCGGCTGCCAACGAACCCCAGCGCCTGCGCCGAGGCCCGCTCTAGGGAACGTCGTAGGGACCGAAACCTCCAGGTCGGAGCGGATTCCAGCGGATCGATGCGGAACGCCTCGGCGGGGGACATGATGCCGCGATCGGCTCCACAAAGCCGAAAACCGGAAATCCGAGGCCTGGCTAAGACGGGGAACCCAGGAATCGAACTGAGGAGCATGGACCGCTCCTTCCTGTGGCGTTCTATCCGCGCCCACACACCCACACGCCACCCGCCAGACTTCAGACTCGCAGGGTAGGTCGCATACATCGGCACTCGCGGCAGGCTTCGGCGAACCATGCCGACCTCAACCAGCTCGCTTGAGGGCTCGTCTTCCTGTCATTCGGCGAGCTTGGCGCGAACATCAACTCGTGCCCGTCGCCATTGTCCGTCGACTGACTGGGGGCCATGATGGCCGAAGTCGTCGATCTCGTAGCTGTAGTGCTGGGAGAGCATTTCGAGGCTCGTCCCACACTGCTCGGCGACCGACTGGGCGTCTTCGCTGCGCAGCCGCATCGAGATTCCGCCGCGTCTGAGCGCATAAGGCGTTGCGCCACGTAGGCTGGCATACCCGTCCTGGTTGTCGGCAACCGAGTCGACAGCTGGCTTCAGGTATCGAGGCCCCCACTTTTTGGCTTGGTTGCTGCTCATGTGGCACGCGCCGGTCATCGCGTCACGGATCCCGAAGCACTTCCCGGCCAGATCGCCGGGGATGATGAAATCGACTCCACGGGTTGGATGTCCCGATTCTCGCAGGCGCGCTCGCCACCAGGCCAGATCCTCCTGTAGCAGCGAGGGGACCTTGACGATACGGCCGGTGGCCTGTTCGGTCTTGCCCCACTCGTCCAAATTCGTTCCAGCTCAAGACCTCGACGATTTGGGCTCGACCGCGGTCGAGCGATGACCAACGCATCCCGTAGACCTCCTGATTGCGCAGTCCCAGCCCAAACTGAATCGACATCTCCGTCGCGTCGCGATAAGCCAACAGCGGCCGACGCGCGTCCGTTGCGCGCGCGAGCATCTCGGCGCGGATGAACTCGACCGCCATCGGCGCGAGCGCCCACCTTCGGATTTCCTCACCGCGACGCCTTACGGCGCCACGGCCGAGCTTTCCGCGCACCGACTTGCGTCTGTTGCCCACTTTCTCGTTAGCCAAGAGGCAGCCATTGGTCTGTATCTCGGGCACGAGGTCTGCCTGAGCCGCCCACGAGAGAACGGCGGACAGAACCCGCCATGCGTGGGCCCGCGCGGACGGGCCGACACGCTCGCGCTTCATCGCCTCACGCAGCGCACGCGGCGCAACTGCGGCATTGAACAGCTCGGCGGGTTCTGAAGCCAGCTTGACGGCGTGACTCGCCGGCGCAACCCCTTTCCCCCTGACCGCGCCCTCGTGACCGAGCAGGTGGCGTTTGGCGGACGCCGAGTAGCTGCGAAACGTCGAGGTCGCCAGACCGTCAGCCGTGTCGGGCGCGTTGAAGGCGAAGTAGAGCTGGATGACCTCACCGATTGTCCGGGACTCCAGTGCGGCATTGGCTTCACGCGCGTCGAGGTCGAGCAGGAAGCGGCGCAGGCTGTCCGCACCCCGGCGCTCGGCGGCGACGTAGTCGTCCATCCATTCCCGAGCCGCCTTCGCCATCGGGAAGGACCGCGTGCGCTCCTTGCGCTCATGGTCGTAGAAGCCCACGAAGTAGGACCTGGCGCCGTTCCTGGCGACATAAGGCCATCTCGCTTGCTTCTTCCAGGGCTTAGCCACTTCTAGCTTCCACCTGAGAGCGCAAGACCGCGAGAGCCTCGGGCGAAAGGTCATAGGACGCGGCCGAGCCCTCGTCGCGGTTGACCGGACGAGGAGAGCGCCGACCCTCCAGCCGTTGCGCCACGCCCAGCACATCAACCGCCGCCCCATCAGCCGTTTGAGGGCATCGGCCACTAGACGCGTCGGCGCCCTTATTCCTTTCCCAGAACTCCAGGATCGCGCGCTCTGGGATGCGGTAGTGACCGCCCGGGAGTCGACGATAGGCGAGCACGCCCGAGGAGATGTAGCGACGGACTGTGCGCTCGTGGACACCGAGCTCGGACGCCGCCTGACGAGTGGTGAGCAGCCGAGTGCTGGTTGGAGTCGTCCTCCTGCTCATGCCCCAACATCGGAGAGCACCACCCGCTGCCCCCCAACGACTCGTGCCGCCCGCGTTGAGCCCCGCCACAAGCTTGACTACGGCCGGAGCGACAGCACCTTCGTACACGCCGAGAACCGTCAGCGGCGGGATCCCGTGGCCGCAAGGGGACCGCAGATTCGCGTCCTCGCAGCCCGCAAAAGCCCGTGCTTGCCCCCACAGAGGGTCGCTCGTCGGCGCCCCGAATCCGTGCTCTAGAGCCATATCTGGCTCCCGGCCCCTGAAGCGGCGGACGGGCTTCGAACCCGCGACCTCGAGCTTGGGAAGCTCGCGCTCTACCAACTGAGCTACCGCCGCAGCGGCTCGAATACTACGCGGCACGGCTACCCTTGATAGCCGTGAAACGCCCCACGCTGCCGTTGTTCGCCTCCTTCGGGGGCGCGTGCCTGGTCGCCCTGCTGATCTACGGCGTATCCGCGCAGGCGCCCAACCGCACGCTCGACGAGTTGGTCGCCCGCGGACAGCGCCCGGCGGCGCCCGACGCGACGCGCCCGCTGCCCATGCTCAACGGCTTGCCGCAACGATCTCTGGCGTCGTTCAAGGGCAAGGTGGTCGTGCTCAACTTCTGGGCCTCTTGGTGCGAACCGTGCCAGGTGGAGGCACCACTGCTCGAGCACGCCCAGAGCACGCTGGAACGCCATGACGCGACAGTGCTCGGCGTGACCTACCTGGACGCGTCACCCGACTCCAAGAGCTTCGTTCGCCGCTACCACCTGACCTATCCCAACTTGCGCGACAGCGACGGAACGTTCGCGCACTCCTACGGCACCGACCAACTGCCCGAGAGCTTCATCATCGATCGCTATGGGCACATAGTCGCGATCTCCCGCGGCGAGATCGAACAGCCGTTCCTGAACAAAGCGCTCACGCTGGCGGCGCGCTCGTGAGCGCCCGTGCGCAGCGGCAGCGGTGCGCGTGGCTCGACGCACTGGCAGCGCTGGCAGCCTCCCTGGCGCTCGCGCTCGCCGTCGCCCCCGGCGCCCACGCCTCCAGCGCGCCGCGGCCGTCACTGCCCACGATCGAGCGCCAGGTGATGTGCGTCACCTGCAAAATCCCGCTGAACGTCGCCCAGTCGCTGCAGGCCAACCGCGAGCGAGAATTCATCCAGAGCCTGATCGACGAAGGACAGAGCGAAGCGCAGATCAGGCGCTCGCTGGTCGCCCAGTACGGTCCCTCCGTGCTTGGCCTGCCCAGCACGCACGGCTTTGACCTGACCGCCTATCTGGTCCCGCTCGTGGTGGTACTCGCGCTGATGGTCATGCTCGCTGCTGTGCTGCCGCGCTGGCGACGCCACGCCCGCGCTCAAGCCGCCCGCGGATCCTTGGTGGTGGCGCTCAGCACGGCCGACGCCGCGCGCCTGGAGTCCGACCTCGCCCGCTTTGACTAGCGCTGCGATGCTCCCCCGATGATCGCCGTCCACCCGATGATCCCGCTCGCGACCAGCGGAACCGCCGTGGTCGCCGTCGCGGTGACGGGCGCCATCCTGCTGCTCGCGGTCCTGTTGAGCGCCGAGAGCCGCAATGAAGCCAGGGAACAGCGCGAGCGCGACGACAGCGACAGTAGCGCTTAGAAGCGCGTCCTCAGCGCGCGAGCCTGTAGCGACGGGTCGACGGATCGCGCTCGAGCAGCCCGACGCTGAGCAGCGTTGCGACATAGCGATAGGTCGTGCTCGCGCCCAGCCCAAGGTTGTGGGCGAGATCGATGACGCCGATCTCGCTGCCGTCGCGCGGCAGGCCACTGAGCACAAGCAGCCCCAACAGCAGCGAACGAGACATGCGCGGGTCTTCGATCAGCCGCCGATTGTCCTCCAGCGTCTGGCGCGCACCCTGCAGACCGGACAGCAGGACCGACATGTTGCCCTCGCCGGAAGCCGCGCGCACCACCTGATCGACCTGCGCGCGACTGAGCTCAATTTGCACGGGCGCAGCGGCAGATGCAGCGCGTGCAGGGGCCGGAGCGCTCGCGGTTCGCGGGCTCACTTGGACAGCTCGCAATGGACGTAGGGTCGCACGACCAGTATCTTGACCGCTGCGTGACCGAGTAGGCAAGACGGTTGTTCTTATTGGAACAAAAGTCGTTCCAATAGGAACCGGCGCTCAGCGCCGGCAAGTGGTTGGGTCGTCGCGCTCGCTCAACGCCAACCAACGGTCAGCTCGCGCTCCCAACCGATGGGTGCCCCGTGGCCGGGCCGCGTGCATAGGTCTGGACATGGGGGCGCAGGATGACGCGCGCGCCGGCGTCGGGAGCAACAATCGCGCTGCGCCATCGCGCATGCTCGATGCGCCTGCCCTCCGTGAGCACGTGCCGGGTGCTGAGAACCTCACGCAGCACCGTTCGCATCTCCAGCGCAGCCAGGTGCTGGCCCAGGCAGCGCCTTCGCCCTCCTCCCCACGGTTTCCAGCTCAGAGCAGGCGGCGGTGTTTCGATGAAGCGCTCAGGACGGAAGGCCTGTGGCTCGGGGTAGAGAGCGGGATCATGGTGCATGAGATAGGTGCACGGGAGCAGCTGAGTGGGTGGTCGGTAGGTGATTTCGCCGATCTCGATCGGGCTCGCGACCGCGCGGGGGATCGCGAACAGGAAGACCGCTCCATGTCTGAGCGTCTCCAGCACGGTGGCCGTCAGATAGTCCTCGCCCTGCCCGCTGGCGAGCTCGTCGACCAGGCGGTCCTGCACTTCTGGATTGTGCGCCAGGAACAGAAATGCCCACGCCAGCGCCGAAGCTGTGGTCTCGTGTCCGGCGACCATCAGCGAGAGCAGGTTGTCGACGATCTCTGCAACGGGCATGGCAGCGCCTCGCTTGCGCGCGTCGATGAGCATCTCGAGCACGTGCCCGTGCTTGTGACGCTCGCTGGTGCGCCGGGCGATGATCGCGCTGAGCAGCGCGTCCACCTCGCGGCGCTGTCGCTGAAAGCGCTTCCATGTCGCGTGCCAGCCCGGGAGACGACTCAGTCGCGGCTCCTGGATGACGAAGCTGCGCGCGACCGACAGCATCTCTAGCAGTCGGCTCCCAAGCCGGCGGATCTCAGGGTCCTCGCCGAACAGCACGTCCAGCGCCACCCGCAGGGTCAGCCGGCTCAGGCGCGGGTACAGCGCCACCGTCCGCCCGACCGGCCAGGATTTGATCTCGTCTCTGACGATCGCTGTGATCGCCTCCGCATAGCGGTGCTCACGGCTTCGCCTAAACGCGGGCGCAACTGCACCCCGCACGACCTTGCGCTCCTGCTCATCGGAGAGGATGAACGAGCTCTCACCGATCAGCGGCGCGATCAGCTTGGTGCCCACACCCGGCTGCAGCACCGACGGTGAAGCCGTCAGCACGGCATCGATGTCGTGCGGGTCAGACAGGAACACCAGCGGCGGCATGTCCACCAGCAAGACGGTGAAGCGGCTGCCCAGGCGCAAGCGACAGCGCTCCAGGAAGGGGACGGGGCGCAGCCGCAGGGCGAGCGTCTGCAGCGTGGCGGGCAGAGGCGCGGTCGGTGGTAGATCGCGCCGGTCGGCGGGCAGCGATGCTGCGCTGAGGGCTGGCATCGTGATTCAGGTGTCTCTCAGCCCAAGACCGAGCCCGGGCGACGGAAGCGGTGCGGGCACACGCCAGGCCCCTTGACGGTAAGCCCGCAGTTCCAAATCCTAGTATGCGGGGCTGGCCGCTCTTGCGGGCGTGCGAGCGACGAGATAGCCGGGTACGGCAAGAACGCCCACCGCCACGACGCTTGACAGCGCGAGGCTGACAAGCGCGGGCAACAGACCGACGCTGTAAACCACCGGAAACCCTGTGACGCTCGCCAGGTAGTGGCTGGCGACCAGCTGCCCGTATAGGCCGAACACGACCCCTATGAAGCTGCCCACCCCCACCAGAAGCGCGCTTTCCCAGCACAGCCATCGCCACAGGACTCCTTTGGAGTAGCCGTCGCACTTGATGTATGCAACGAGATCGCGGCGCTGCCAGATCATCGCGGCAATCGCGCCCGCCACGGCGAGTATCGCGGCAACTAGCAGCAGGATCCTTATCTGCGTCAGGCGCGATAGCCCCTCGCGCGAGCTGGCGAAGTGGCGGCGCTCACGTTCCGCCGTCGTTTCCACCACCAGGCCCGTCCCCAGACCGGGAGCGCGCGCGATCGCAGTTCGTAGGACACCAGGCGTGGTGCCCGCGGCGGCCTTCACCTCATACGCGCTCGCATCGGTGCTGTTCCATGCGCGCGCGTAGTCCTGCGAGTTCATCACCAGCGCGCCGGATGGCCAGGCAAGATTTGTGGTCAAGGCGGCGACGTGCAACGTGACCGGATGCGGGGACGGAAGCACGAACGCATCGCCGATGCGCAGGTGGTCTTCCGCGGCGAGCGCCTGCGAGATGGCCGCCCAACCACCGGCACGCACCCTGGCCGTTGCAAGCGCCAGCCGGCCGCCGCGCAGCTGGCTCGGCGGGATCGGCTGCGCTGCGCTGCTCGGCTGGGCAAGCACCCACAGGCGCCGCCTTCCCCAGTTCAAGAAGCTGCCGCGGTAGACGCCGATCTGACCGACGCCCGGCACGCGCGCAAGTGTGCTCGACTCCAGCGCGAACGGGGTCGTCGCGAACGTGTTCGCCGAACCGGCGGACGTTACCCACACGTCGGCGTTTGAGTCGATGTCGCGAGCCGAGTCGTCGAGCCCATGCTGGAGGTTTGCCTGCGCTCCTTGAAACTGGACCACCCCGAACAGCGCGATCGCCACGGTGGCGGAGATCGCCAGCGAGCGCACGCGAGTCCGAGGCGTTCTCAGCTCGACGACCGCTAGCACGGTCGACGCGTCGTTGAGTAGGCGCTGTGTGTGCTCGAAGGACGTCACCAGCCTGTCAAACAGATAGGGCAGCAGGCACAGCAGCGAGAGCAGCAGGGTCGCGCTCGCGAGCACCGCGTCCTGGGGCGCGAGCACGAGCAGCAGCGTAGTCAGGACGAGCAGGCACAGGCCGGCGAGTGGCGCCGCCACGCGTCGGCCGCGGACCAGTGGGCGCCGCCCGTGCTCGAACGAGCCTCGCAGCGTGTCGCGCAGCGGCCACAGCACCCCCACCAGAGCAGCCGCCAGGCCGGCACAGAGGGCAAGCGCGACGCTCTGCCACGTGACGATGCGTTCATTGCCCACGGGAAACGCGAACGAGAGATAGTCCGGGGTCGAGCCGAACACGGCCACCGACAGGGCGTCGCCGAGCACAAGCCCGACGACGCAGCCGAGCGCGCCGACCACGACGGCGTCGAACAGGAGGATCTGAAGGGTCATCACCCGCGTAGCGCCCTGCAGTCGAATGTCCTCGATCAGCTTGCGCCGCGCGGGCACCGTCACGAGCATCGCGTTCAGCGCGAACATGAAGGCGACGATCGCGCTGATCGCCGAAAACAGCCGTTCGGCCAGTCGCGCGGGGGCAGAGGCGACCGCGAACAGCGTCGCGTCGAAGTCGGCCGGCTCGAGGTTTGCGTGCGCCGCGCGGGCGAGCCCAGCGAGCTCGCCACGAACCTCGTCTTCGTGCCCCCGCTGCGGCCGCACGAAGATCCGGCTGATCCGTCCGCCCAGGCCCGCCAGCCTCTGGGCGTAGGCCACGTTGGTGAGCACCACCGGACTGTGGACGAGCCCGCCGATGTCGCTCTGGTTGAGCGTGGCAGCGAGCAGCGCCCTGACGACGCTTGCGCCAACCTGGATCCTGACCGCTTCCAACGGCCCGGCACCGATTGCTTGCGCGAGCGGGGTTGGCAGCGCGACCGCATGGGCGCTCGCAAGCTGCGCGGCAGAGAAGCGTCTGAGCAGCGGCCCGCCGACATACGCGCTGTGCGGATCCGCTCCGATCAGGTCCACCGACTCACGTCCGTGTCGGCCGATTACGCTCGCCTGCACCTCGAGCACCGCCAGCGTCTGCGTCACCCCCCTCAGACGGCTCGCCTGCTGCAACAGCCCTTCTGGCATACCCCCGGCGCCACGAGCCTGGATCTGAAATGCGGCGCCCTTGCCCACGATCTCGCCGCTCAGCGACGACACCGAGTGCCCGAGGCTCGTGCTCGCCACCTGGGAGGCGAACAGCAGCGCTACCCCCACGGCAATCCCCGCTGCTGCAAACAGCTCCTGGACGAGCACCGCACGGGCCCGCAGGCGCGCACGATAGAGAAACAGGATGTCGGCCCAGCTCATGCGCCCCACGGCGGTCACTCCAACGGCCTGAAGCTCGCCGGTACGCGCTCGGGCCTGTAGTCGTGCAGACGCCCGTCGCGCAGCTCGTGGACCTGGTCAGCGAAGGTCGCCGCTTCGGGGTCGTGCGTGGCCAGCAGCACGGCCACGCCGCGCTCCTGGCAGAGCTCGCGCAGCAGCGCCAGCACTTCGCGGGTGCGGCGCGTGTCGAGGCTGCCCGTGGGCTCGTCGGCCAGCACGAGCTTGGGCTGGGTGGACAGGGCGCGTGCGATCAGCAGCCTCTGGCGCTCGCCCATCGACAGCTGCTCGGTGCGATGGCGCAGACGTTCTGACAGCCCCAGCTGCTCGAGCAGCGGTTCCACGGTCGCGCGCGCGTCGCGCGCGTTGACCAGCAGGAGCTTGAGCATTGCGTTCTCGATCGCAAGCGCACCCGGGATCAAGCTCTGCGGACTGCCGATGATCCCCAGCTCGCGCAGACGCAGCTCATCCCGCGCCCGCGACGAGAGCGAGAATATGTCGCGACCGTCGATCAGCACGCTGCCGCTGTCGGGCACCTGCAGGGCTGCCGTCAGTTCGATCAGCGTCGTCTTGCCAGACCCGCTGGGGCCGTACAAGGCGAGGAACTCTCCCGCCGCAACCGTCATCGAGACGTCGTCGACGGCGCGAATCGGCTGGTCTGCACCGACGTGGTAGTGCTTGACCAGATCCCGTAGCTCCAGCACCTACGACCTAGTGCCGCCCACCGGCACCTCGGCCCCCGCGAGGCTCACCCGGAAACGCGATCACGCGCGCCGAGCTGTCGTGCTGGCCCGCGATCAACTTGAGCTTTGCGCGTTCGAAGGAGAAGACGCGGTCGGCCTCCAGCGCCGCCTCGACGTCGGAGACGCTCAGGAGCACCCCGCAGTCCAGCTCTGCGATTACCGAAGACAGGAGATCGGACACGTCGCGTGTCCGATTCATGCCCAGTCCGTCGAGCAGGTCATCGACCACCATGAGCCTCGGCGCCGGAGCGATTCCCCGCGCAAGCGCGACCAACACTCGCTCCCAGTTGGACAGGTCGCTCCAGTGCTGGCGGGCGCAGTCTGCCACGCCGACCCGCTCCAGGGCGTTCATGGCCAGCTCTCGCGCCTCGCGGCGCCCGTGTCCCCGCCCCAGCGCAAGGGGCAGGCCGACGTAGTCGAGAACCTGCAGACGCACCCCCGTGCCACCACGATCGACCCACGTGATCTCCTTCCCCAGCAGCCTGACACGCTCCTGCTCGGCACAGCGAGTCAGCTCCAGATCCTCGAACCAGACCTCGCCTCGCTCGGGCTTGTCCAGACCCGCCGCCACGCGCAGAAGGGTCGTCTTGCCCTCATAGCGAGAGCCGACGATCGCGACGATCTCACGCCGGCCGACCGTGAGGGACACGTCGGTCATGACACGCAACTGTCGATCGCCGCGTACATAGCTCTTGGACACATCAGACAGGCGCAGCAGTCCGTCCATCACACGTCACCACGATCTTGGCCGAGCTCCGGATCCGCTTCGGCCTGCAGGCTTTCGCGCAGCCGCTGCATGCGCTGTGCGCGCGTGCCCCAGAGCACGGCCTCGTCGACCATCAGCGCGCGGCGAACGGCGTCGCGCCAGTCGCCCACGCTCGCGCCGGGCGCGCGGCGCGCTCGCTCGGCGGCTCGCAGACGCCCATGCGCCGCCGCATACTCGGCCCTGCACGCCTGCTCTTGCTCGCCGATCGCAGCGATCACCGCCAGCAGGTCGGCCTCATCGCTTACGTGCTCCAATCTCGCGCGCATCGCATCACGCACCGCCGGGACCGCCACCGAGGACTCACGCAGCGATTGGCGAAAGCGATCGCGACCCTTCTGCGTCGCCTCATAACGATCCAGCGAGCGCTGCTCGCCCTCCGCGATCAGCCTCACCAAGCCCTGTCTGTGCAGGCTCGGCAGATTGTTGTGCGCCGAGTTACGGGCAAAGCGCGCATGGGGAAACCTGTCAGCCAGCCGCCGACTCACGCCCGACACAGAGTCCGGCTGGTCGATCACCAACCCCAGTACCGCCATGCTGGCGGACAGTTCCCCGCCCCGAGCCCGCATCCCACATGGATCCTATCCGAAACCCAGGTTGCCGGGATAATACGATCTCGCAGAAAAGACCTATGTCAACCTGCCCCGAGCGCCGCCCGCGCGGTCACCATGTAGGCCTCACGCGCGAACCGCGTCGCTACATCTCATCGGGCGCGCTCACGCCCAGCAGAGACAGACAGCGCGCGATCGTGCACCTGCTGGCGACGCACAGGGCGATGCGCCACAGCTCCAGCGACGAAGGCTCAGCCCCCAGGACGCGGCAGTCGCGGTAGAAGGCCGTAAAACCCTGCGCCAGCTCCAGCGCGTATGCGGCGATGCGGTGCGGCGCGCGCCGCTGCGCCGCCTCGGCCAGCTCTGACGGGAACGCGAGCAGTTGCTGCACGAGCGCGCGCTCGGTCGCGTCCAGGGGCTCGCGCCGGGCGCCCGCGGCATCGCCTGCGGCCATCGTCAGCGCCGCCTGCACGTTGTGTGCGCCCGCCTTGGCCAGGATCGACGCGATGCGCGCATGCGCGTACTGCACGTAGTACACCGGGTTCTCGCTGGACTGCTCGCGCGCCAGGTCCAGGTCGAGGTCGACAGTCGTGTCATGCGAGCGCGCGAGCAGATACCAGCGCGCGGCATCAACGCCGATCTGCGCCTGCAGATCCTCCAAAGTCACGAACTCGCCCGCGCGCTTTGACATCTGCGCGCGCTCGCCCGCCGAGACCAGATGCACCAGCTGCATGATCAGCAGCTCCAGCTCGTCCGGGTCGCCGCCAAGCGCTTGGTAGGCCGCCTTCATCCGTCGCACGTAGCCATGATGGTCTGCGCCCCACACGTCGATCTGTCGCTGAAAGCCGCGCTCGCGCTTGTCCTGGTGGTATGCGATGTCCGACGCGAAATAGGTGTGCTCGCCGTTGGAGCGCACCAGCACACGGTCCTTGTCGTCGCCGAAATCCGTCGTACGCAGCCACAGCGCGCCCTCGCTGCGGTATGTGTGTCCCTGCTCCTCCAGGATCGCCAGCGTGTGCTCGACCAGGCTCGGCGAGCCCTCGTGCAGGGCGCTCTCGTATTGCCAGTGGTCAAAGCTCACCGCAAACGCCGCCAACGAAGCCTGCAGGCGGCGCATCATCACCGCCACCGCCGCACGCCCCAGCTCGTCCGCCTGCATGCTCGACGCGCCAGCCAGCTCGGAGACCAGCTCGACCACGTAGTCGCCCTTGTAGCCGTCCTCGGGCACCGCCTGGCCACGCGCGAGCGCCTGGATGGACTCCCCCAGCTTGCGTATCTGCGAGCCCGCGTCGTTGACGTAGAACTCGCGCTCGACCTCGTGGCCGGCAAACGCCAGCAGCCGGGCCAGCGCGTCGCCGTAGGCTGCGTTGCGGGCATGGCCCACGTGCATCGGGCCGGTCGGATTGGCCGACACGAACTCCACCAGGATGCGCTCGCGCGCCCGCGCGACCCCGCCGCCGAACGACTCGCCGGCGCCCAGCACCGCCGCCAGCGCGCCGCTCAGCCACGAGTCGGCCACGTAGAGGTTCAGAAAGCCCGGTCCGGCCACCTCGAAGCGAAGCAGGTCAGCGCCAAGCTCGCGCTCGAGCACGTGCCCGAGGCGCTCGGCCAGCGTGCGCGGCGGCTCGCCCAGGCCGGGCGCCAGCAGCAGCGCCGCGTTGGTCGAGTAGTCGCCCAGCTCCGCTCGCGGCGGACGCTCCAGGGTGACCGCCCCGCGCCCGCCCCCCACGACCGCGCCGCCGGCCCGCTCTGAGGCGCCCATGGGCGCGCCACGCAGCTCCTGCGCGGCCGCCAGCACCAGGCCGCGCAGACCCTCCAGCGGCCACGCCGCCCGCTCCGTGGCCCTCTCCTGGGAGCGGTCGTCGGTCGCATGGTCGGGTGGAGGATTGCTCATTGCTGCTGGCTCGGCTGCGATACTAGCTACGTGAACGACCAAGACTCAGGCGCCGAGCGCCACATAAATATCCACCTGTCTCCCGAGATCATGGGGGGCGTATACGCGAACTTCGCCAACGTCAGCCATTCCGACTACGAGTTCACCGTCACCTTCGCGCGCGTCGACCACGAGGTCGAGGCCGACGAGGTACCGGGCGTGGTCGTCTCCCGGGTCAACCTCTCGCCCCGCTTCATGCGCGAGCTGATCGATGCGATGGAGGACAACTACTCCAAGTGGCTCACCCGCGAGGGCATCAAGAACCTGCCTGAGTACGGCGGCCGGGAGGCCGGTCCCGGCGAGGACTAGGGCCTCACGGCCCCGCCCGCCCGCCTGGCGGCGCGCTTGCAGCCCGGCCAGCGTGGAACGCCCGCCGAATCACGGTGTTCATACCCTGCAAGCATGAAGGTCGCAGTGATATCCGACATCCATGGCAACCGGCACGCGTTTGAGGCCACCCTCGAGGCGATCGCCGCAAGCGACGCCGCCGAGCTGTGGTGCCTGGGCGACCTGGTCGGCTACGGCGCCGAGCCCGACGCCTGCGTGGAGCTCGCCCGCCAGCACGCCGCGGTGTGCCTGGCGGGCAACCACGACATGGCGGTCACCGGCGAGATCCCGCTGGACGAATTCTCCCGCGGCGCCAGCCTGGCCGCGCAGTGGACGCGCGAGGTGCTCGCGCCCGAGAACCTCGCCTTCCTCGAGGGCCTGCGCCCGCAGGGCGAGGAGGACCACGTCGGCCTGTACCACGCAAGTCCGCGCGATCCGGTCTGGGAGTACGTGCTCTCGGCCCTGCTTGCCGAGCTGTGCCTGGATCGCCAGGCCCACCGCGTGTGCCTGGTCGGCCACTCGCACGTGGCGCTGTCGTTCGTGCGCCGGGAGGGCGCGTTGGCCACCGGCGAGCCGCGGCGCGAGGGCGCGCGCCTGGACCTCGCAGTCGGCGAGTGGCTGCTCAATCCGGGCAGCGTCGGACAGCCGCGCGACGGCGATCCGCGCGCGTCGTGGCTGCTGTTGGACCTGGACGGCATGACCGCCCTCTTCCACCGCGCCGACTACGACATCGCGGGCGCTGCCGCCGCGATCCGCGCCGCGCGCCTGCCCGACTCGTTGGCCGAGCGGCTGGAGTACGGACAATGAGGCCGATCATGCGGCTCGTGGGAGCCGGCCTGTTGGGCGTCGCTGCGGCGCTTCTGGTGGCCTGCGGCGCCACCAGCAACAAGCTGATCCCGCTCGCCAACGCGGGACCTCTAACCAGCGACGTGGAAGCGATCGAACAGGCCGCCAAGAGCGGTGACGGCGACTGCTTGGCCACCGAAACGGCCATCGCCAAGGCCGAACACGACTATGCGGGCCTGCCCTCGACGCTCGACGCGGGGCTGCGCAACACCCTGCACCAGGGCATCGCCAACCTGCGCACGCGCGCCCTAGCGCTGTGCGCACAGCCGCTCGAATCGACCAGCACCACCAAGACTTCCCCCATCTTGCCGAAAACGACCATTACTACGACCACCACGCCTGCGCAGACCACGCCCATACCCACCACCACGACGCCAACCGTCACCACGCCCGTAACTCCCGGCCCCGGCGGCGGGACGCCCGCCGAAGAAGCCGGCGAAGAAGCATCCGCTGGCGCGGGCGAACAGGGCGGCGCCGGCGAACGGGCGGGCGGCGCGGGGGCAGGAGCGGGCGGCGGCGCACCCGGCGTGGGCGCGGGCGGCGGAGCCGGCGTGGGCGGAGGGGCGGGCGCAGGCGCGGGAGCGGGCGGCGGCGCGGGTCTAGGCGTCCAAGAAGGCGGCAAATGAGCGCCGTGGAGATCGCCGGTCGCTATCGCCTAGACAGCCGCCTGGGCTATGGCGGCATGTCCACCGTCCATCTCGCGGTCGACCTGCGCCTGGAGCGCCAGGTGGCGGTCAAGCTGCTCGCCGAGCACCTCGCCGACGAACCCGCCTTCGTGTCGCGCTTCCAGCGCGAGGCGCAGGCCGCCGCGCGCCTGGTGCACCCCAACATCGTGCAGGTCTTCGACTCCGGCCGCGACGAGCGCACCGGGCAGTACTTCATCGTCATGGAGTACATCCAGGGTGCGTCCTGTGCGGAGATCCTGCGCGACGACGGCTGGGTGGACGTCGACGAGGCCCTGGCCATCGTTGGGCAGGCATGCGAGGGGTTGCACTACGCCCACCGCCACGGCGTGGTCCACCGCGACGTCAAGCCCGGCAACCTGCTGCGCTCGCGCGAAGGCGAGGTCAAGCTGGCCGACTTCGGCATCGCCAAGGCCACCGAGCAGTCCAGCATCACCCAGATTGGCTCTGTCCTGGGAACCGCCGCCTACCTCGCGCCTGAGCAGGCGCGAGGCGAGGAGGCCGGACCGAGCGCCGACCTGTATGCGCTCGGCGTGGTCGCCTATCAGCTGATCTCCGGGCGCCTGCCCTACGAGGCGACCTCGCTGACCGAGCTCGCGCTAAAGCAGCAATCCGAACAACCGGCCACGCTCGACACGCTCGTGGCCGCCGTCACGCCCGAGCTCGCCGACGCGGTCGCGATCGCGCTCGCGCTCGACCCGCGCGAGCGTTACCACACGGCGCGCGAGATGGGCCAGGCTCTGCGCGACGCCGCCCGGGGCATCGCCCCGCACGAGCCGCCCGCCGTCGGCCACGACCCCGTTGGCGCGCGCGTTGCGGGCGCCGGCCGATCTCCGACCGGTCAGGCAACCACCGTGCTCGCCGGCGGACGCCCCGCCACACCCCCCACGCGCGCCGTCGCGCCGCGCCGTCCGCGCCCTGGACCGCCTCGCGCCAGCACGCAGTCGCGTCGGCCGGCCAGCGCCGGCGCCGTAGCCGCGCAGCCGCGCAGGCGCCGGCGCGGGCGCCTGCTGGCAGCCCTGCTGGCGCTGCTCGTGATCGCGGTCGCGGTCGTCGCGATCGTGCTGGCCACAACGCCCGCGCCCACCCGCGTGGTGTTGCGCAACGTTGTCTACCGCGACGTGCACCAGGCTTCGGCCGCGCTGCGCCAGCTGATCTCTGAAAACACGCAGTAGTGCTCGCAGCGATCCTCGATGTCAAGCACCTGGTCACGGTGTTTGGCTACCCGCTGCTGTTCCTGATCGTGATGAGCGAGTCCAGCGGCGCGCCCGTTCCCGGCGAGACCGGCCTGATCGCCGCCGCCGTCCTGGCCAGCCAGGGCAAACTCAGGATCGAGCTCGTCATCGCTATCGCCGCAGCCGCAGCGATCGTCGGCGACAACATCGGCTATGTGATCGGCCGCAAGGGCGGGCGCTGGCTGCTGCAGCGTCCAGGTCCCTTCTATCGGCAGCGCCAGCAGGTCCTCATCACGGGAGAGCCGTTCTTCGAGCGCCACGGCCCCAAGGCGGTCTTCTTTGGCCGCTTCGTGCTCGGCCTGCGCGTGTGGGCATCGTGGCTGGCCGGCGCGACGCGCATGCACTGGCGTTCGTTCGCGCTGTGGAACGCCCTCGGCGGCATCAGCTGGGCGACCGCCGTCGGCCTGGTCGCCTACTTCCTCGGCCACTCCGCCGGGAGTGCCATCGAAGCGTTCGGCATCTACGGCCTGGCCGCCGTGGTCGTGGCGATCGCCAGCGTGTTCCTCGCACACCGCCGCCACCGGCGCCATCAACGGCGCATGGCCGCCCGAGACTCCAGCCAGGAGGGCACTGGGACGGGAGACGCGTAGCCGCCGCCCGTCCTATAGGCGCCGCTCAGCAGCCGTTGCAGGGAGCGATCCGCTCCCACATGTCTGCCAGGGTGCTCAGCTCGCTCTCCGAGAAGCGCGAGAAGAAGTGCTCGCGCACGACCGCCAGGTGGGTCAATCGCGCTTCTTCCAGGCGTTCACGCCCGGACTCGGTCAGGCACGCGTAGGAGCCGCGCGCGTCGTGCGTACACGAGCAGCGTTCGAGCAGCCCGTCACGCTCCAGACGGTCGACCAGTCGCGTCAACCCGCTGCGCGACAACTGCGCCTGCTCGGCCAGGTCGCACATGCGCATCCGTCCCCCGCTGGCCTCTTGCAGATGGTGGAGCACCTCATAAGAGCTCAACGGCAGCCGGTGGGCCTGCTCGAGCTCGGCGTCCAGGCGCTTGGCCAGGCACGCATGCGCCCGCAACAGTCCGCGCCAGGCGCGCAGCTCCCCCAGCGTGAGAGCTTCCTGCTCGGAGGGGGCGATCTTGACGGCGGTCACGGTTGACATGGCGGTCCGGATACGTGTGCTGCTCAGCCGAACATAGCAGCGTCGCGGCCCTAGATCGGGGCGCAGCCTGTCATTGCCGCGTCGCCCGCCATGCCCACAGCATCATCAGCGGCTGCAGCGCCAGCCGCGCATACAAGGCCCAGCGGGGGATCCGTGGGAAGCGCTCGGGCTCGCGCGCCATGTACACGTTCGCCGGAAACACGGCCGCCAACAGCGCCACCAGGCCGAGCCCCGCCAGCCGCCGCATGGACGGCACCAGCACCCCCACGCCGCCGGCGATCTCTGCCACGCCGCTGACCTGCACGATCCGCTTGGCGTGGCCCTGCAGGCGCGGCGGCACGATCTGCTCGTATGCGCGCGGCATCACGAAGTGGTTGGCTCCCGCGCCGATGAACAGGTTCGCGAGCAGGCGCCGTGATCTCATGTTCACTCGATCAACGAGCGCCCGGTCATCTGCACCGGCTGCTCGATCCCCAGCAGCTCGAGCACCGTCGGAGCCACGTCCGCGAGGATGCCGCCCTCCTCGCGCACGCGCACGCCCGCACGGCTGGTCACGATCAGCGGCACCGGGTTCAGGGAGTGGGCCGTGTTGGGGCTGCCGTCCGGCTCGAGCATGTGATCGGAGTTGCCGTGGTCGGCGGTGATCACGCACACGCCTTCGCTCTGGTGGACCGCCGCCACGACCTCGCCCAGGCACGCGTCCACCGTCTCCACCGCCGTCACCGCCGCCGCGATCACGCCCGTGTGCCCCACCATGTCCGCGTTGGCGAAGTTGATGATCCCAAATTGAGGGGGGTCCTCGTTCTCCCGCCACGCGCTCACGAACGCCGCGGCCGCCTCGCGCGCGCTCATCTGCGGCTTGTGGTCATACGTCGGCACGTCGCGCACCGACGCCACCATCTCGCGGCGCTCGCCTTCCTGGGGCGCCTCGTCGCCCCCGTTGAAGAAGTACGTCACGTGCGCGTACTTCTCTGTCTCTGCCACATGCAGCTGCGTCCCCCCCGCCCGTGCTACCACCTCCGGCAGCGTGCTCGCCGGGTGCTCCGGCGAGAACACAACCGGGTAGGGCCAGCCCTCCTCATAGCGCGTCAGCGTCACGTAGCGGCCGATCGCGCCCGCGCCGCCGCGCCCCTCCCAGCCGGGGAGCTCCTCGCCCGGGTTGTCGCCGAAGCCCGGCTCGGCCAGCGCGCGCGTGATCTGGCGCATGCGATCGGGGCGGAAGTTGAATGCAATAACGCTGTCCGTGGGACGGATCGTTGCCTCGGCTGCGACCAGCGTCGGCTCGATGAACTCGTCCGTCTCGCCCCTGCGGTAGGCGTCCTGCACCGCCTGTTCGCCACTCGCGGCATGATGAATTGCCCGCCCACCCACGCGACCGTGCACGAGCATGTCGTACGCGCGCTGGGTGCGATCCCAGCGCCGGTCGCGGTCCATCGCCCAGTAGCGCCCCACGACCGAGCCCACGCGTACACCAGCCATCGCGTCCAGCTCGGCCAGGTAGCCCGCGCCCGCATGCGGCAGCGTGTCGCGCCCGTCGGTAAACGCGTGCACCACCACGTCGCCCGCCGCCAGCTCGCGTCCGAGGGCGACCAGCGCGCGCAGGTGATCCAGCGAGGAGTGCACGCCGCCGTCTGACACCAGGCCGATCAGGTGCACGCGCTCGGCCTCGGCGAAGGCCGCCCGCAGGGTCTCGTTCTGGGCCAGCGAGCCGTCCGCGATCGCATCGTCGATACGCACCAGATCCTGGCGCACGACCGCGCCCGCACCAAGGTTCAGATGCCCCACCTCGCTGTTGCCCATCTGGCCGTCCGGCAGCCCCACCGCGCGCCCGCTCGCGGCCAGCTGCGTGTGTGGATAGGCGCTCCAAAGCTCATCGAACACCGGCGTGCTCGCCAGCGACACCGCGTTGCCGGGGCCCGGCTCGGCCACGCCCCAGCCGTCGAGGACGATCAGGCACGCGTGGCGCGCCGGCAGCGTCGCGGGACCCGGCGCCAAGCTCATTGCGTCGGCGCAACCGGGTTGTCGCCGAACGGCCCGGTCGCGGCTGCTGTCGCGATCGCCGCGAACGACTCTGCGTCCAGCGACGCGCCGCCCACCAGCGCACCGTCCACGTCGGGCAAGGCCAGCAACTCGCCTGCGTTCTCTCGCTTGACCGAGCCGCCGTACAGGATCCGCACCTGCTCGGCCGCCTGCCTGTCGCGATCGCCCACCAGCGCCCTGATGAACGCGATCGCCTCCTGCGCCTGTTCGGGAGTTGCCACTTTGCCCGTGCCGATCGCCCAGATCGGCTCATACGCGATCACAACATCGGCCAGGCGCCCGGCCGCCAGGCCCACCAGGTCCTCGCGCACCTGCTGGCGCAGCTTGCGATCGGTGTCGCCCTGGTCGCGCTCCTCCTCGGTCTCGCCCACGCACAGGATTGGCGTCAGCCCGGCATCCAGCGCGGCCGGCACCTTCAGCGCGAGCGCCTTGTCGGTCTCGCCACACAGCGCGCGGCGCTCGGAGTGACCCAACACCACACCGCGCACGTCCAGCTCGTTGAGCATCGGCGCCGAGATCTCGCCCGTGAACGGGCCCTCGGGCTCGTGGTGCATGTTCTGCGCGTACACCTCCACGCGCGAGCCGCGCGCGCTGTCGACCATCGCGCTCAGATCGGTGAATGGCACACAGATCGCCACGTCCACGCCGTCCAGCGCCGACACACGCGGCAGCAACGCCTGGATGTACTCCTCGGCCTGCTCCTGTGTCTTGTACATCTTCCAGTTCCCCGCCACCAGCGGGGTGCGGGGGGTGGATGGGCCGCCGCTCACGCTCAACCGGTCACCCCGGCGCCTTCCAGCGCCTGGACCCCGGGCAGGACGTTGCCCTCGACCAGCTCCAGCGTCGCGCCGCCGCCCGTCGACAGGTGGTCGACGGTGTCCTCCATGCCGAACTGCGCAAGCGCCGCTGCCGAGTCCCCGCCTCCGACCACCGTCAGGCCCTTGGCTTTGGCCACCGCCTCGGCCACCGACCGGGTGCCGCTCGCGAATGGCTCGATCTCGAACGCGCCCATCGGGCCGTTCCAGAAGACCGTGCCCGCCCGCGCGATCTCGTGTGCGTAGCGTTCCGCGGTCTCGGGGCCGATGTCCAGGCCCATCCAGCCCTTGGGCACCTCCACGCCGTGGATCACGCGGTACTCCGCATCCGCCTCCAGCCGGTCGCCGACGACCAAATCGCTGGGCACCAGCAGGCGCGCCCGGCCAGGCTGGGGCGTGTGGGTGTCGCTCGCCCGCGACAGCAGGCTGCGCGCGTGCTCGACGTCCTCGTCGCAGCACAGCGACTCCGCCACTTTGTGCCCCTGTGCACACAGGAACGGAAAGCACATCGCCCCGCCGATCATGACCACGTCTGCGATCTGCAGGAAGCGGTCGATCACCGCGATCTTGTCCGCCACCTTGGAGCCGCCGATGATCGCCACGAGCGGGTGCTCGGGGTGCTCGAGGATACGCGTCAGCGTTGCTACCTCGCGCTCCAGCAGCCGCCCTGCCGCGCTGGGCAGCAGGTGAGCGATCCCCTCGGTGCTCGCATGCGCGCGGTGCGCCGCCCCGAATGCGTCGTTGACATACACGTCCGCCAGATCCGCCAGCGCGCGCGCCAGCTCGGGGTCGTTGTCTGTCTCACCGGGCTCGAAGCGCACGTTCTCCAACACCAACACGTCGCCGTCGGCGAGATCTTCGGTCAACGCGCGCACGTCCTCGCCGACCACAGCCGGGGCGAGCGTGATCTTCGCGTCGGTCAGCTCACGCAGGCGCGCCACCACCGGCGCCATCGACAGGCTCTCGTCGCGATGGCCCTTGGGCCGGCCCAGGTGCGAGACGAGCACCAGCCGCGCCCCCCGCGCGCGCAGCTCTTCGATCGTCGCCAGCGCCGCCACGATCCGCGTGTCGTCGGCCACGACCGGCCTGCCGTCCGCGCCGTCGGCCAGCGGCACGTTGAAGTCGACGCGCACCAGCACCCGCCGTCCCGACACGTCAAGGTCGTCGATGCTCCTCATCATCACAGCACCTTCTGCACAAGGTCCACGAGGCGGTTGGAATAACCCCACTCATTGTCATACCACGCCACCACCTTGAGCATCGTGCCGTCCAGGACCGCCGTCAACTGCGAGTCGAAGATCGCCGAGTAGGGCGAGGACACGATGTCGCTGGACACGATCGGGTCCTCGGTGTACTGCAACAGCCCTGCCAAAGGACCGCTGTCCGCCGCCGCTTTCATGGCCGCGTTGACCTCCTCCACGCTCGTCTCACGGACGCACTCGACGGTCAGGTCCACGACCGAGCCCGTCGGCACGGGCGCGCGCACAGCGAAACCGTGCAGCTTGCCCTGCAGCGCCGGTATCACCAGTCCGATCGCCTTGGCCGCGCCGGTCGACGCGGGGATCAGGTTGATTGCCGCCGCGCGCGCTCGGCGCAGGTCTTTGTGGGGCAGGTCCTGCAGGCGCTGGTCGGCCGTGTAGGCGTGGATGGTGGTCATCAGGCCGTGCTTGATGCCGACTGTGTCGTTGACCACCTTGGCCACCGGCGCCAGGCAGTTGGTCGTGCACGACGCGTTGGAGATCACGTCGTGGACGTCGCGGTCATACACCTCGTCGAAGTTCACACCCAGCACGACCGTCGCGTCCGGATCGGTCGCCGGCGCCGAGATGATCACCTTCTTGGCGCCCTGCGCGAGATGCTTGGCGGCGTCCTCGCGCTTGGTGAAGCGCCCTGTCGACTCGATCACCACGTCCACGCCCAGGTCGCCCCAGGGCAGCGCCGCGGGGTCGGTCTCGGCCAGCACCTTCAGCTCCTCGCCGTCGACGTCGATCGCCGCCTCGCCGCGGACCTGGACGGCGCCTGGGAAGGGCCCCAGGATCGAGTCATACTTGAGCAGGTGGGCCAGCGTACGGGCGTCTGTCAGGTCGTTGACCGCCACCCACTCGATGTCTGCGCCAAGCTCCTCGCCGCGGGCCTTCGCCGCGCGGAAGACGTTCCGGCCGATCCTGCCGAATCCGTTGATCCCGACGCGTACTGACATGCACAAGCCTCCTGTTTTTTTGCGATCGACCGCGCCCGGAGGCTATCAGCGGGGTGCCGGCCGAGCCTCGTGTGCATCTACTGATCGTCGCTCGCGATCTTCTACGTACCCGCGCAGCGCGGAGGCTATGTCTGCTTGCAGAGCGCGTATAACCGCGGTTATACGGAGTTGTTGCGCGGGGACTTGTCGATGTCGCGGTGGGCCACCGCCACGTCCAGGTCGGGGTCCTCGCGGTAGCGCTGAGCGAGGTGCTCTGCGATGGCTACCGAGCGGTGGCGGCCGCCGGTGCAGCCGATCGCGATGACCAGATGGGCCTTGCCCTCGCTGACGTACTGCGGTAGCAAGAAGTCCAACAGCGCGTGCAGCCTGTCGTACAGCTGCGCCAGGCGCCCGTCGCGCGCGATGTAGTCGACCACCTCCTGATCCAGGCCGGTCAGCTGGCGCAGCTCAGGCTCGTAGTGGGGATTGGCCAGGAAGCGCACGTCCAGAGCGACGTCCTCCTCGCGCGGAGGCCCATGCTTGAAGCCGAAGCTCATGAACGTGACGGCCAGGCGGCCGATCGTCTTGCGCGGCAGGAACTCTTGCGCGATCTTGTCGCGCAGCGCGGCAGCGGACATGCCTGTGGTGTCGATCACCAGGTCCGCCTGGCTGCGCAGCGGCTCCAGCAGGGCGCGCTCGGCGGCGACGCCCGCGGCGACGCTGCCCTCGGGCGCCAGCGGGTGGCGCCGGCGCGTCTCCTTGTAGCGCGTCACGAGCGTCTGCTCAGCGGCCTCCAGGAACAGCACGTGATGGCTAAGGCCGAGGGCGTCCAGGTCGTCGACAACCGCGCGCAGCGCCTCGAAGTACACGCCGCCGCGAACGTCTGACACGACCGCCGCGCGCTCCACCTTGGAGCCCTTGTGCACGAATAGCTCGACCAGCGAGCGGATCATCTCCGGCGGCAGGTTGTCCACGCAGAAGTAGCCGGCGTCCTCGAACACGTTCATCGCCGTCGACTTGCCCGCACCGGAGAAGCCGGTGATCACGACCAGGTCTTGCAGGCGCGACTGCACGACCGGCTCGTCGGCCTTGGCGGCCGACCGCTGACCAGCGGCGCCTCGCAGGGGACGCAGGGGCCTAATGACGGCCATGGTCCTCATTGTGCCGCGCCCGACGGACAAAGCGTGTCAATTTGACAAGAACTCTCGCCGGTCAACGCGGTGAGCCGGCCGACGGACGAGCGAGGCAAGGACGCAAGGAGCGTGGCGTGCTTGGCACGCGAGCGACTGAGGACGCCGCATTCGCGAAGTTCGTCGGCCGGCTCAGCCTGCACGATGCAGGTATGCGTACAACTCGCGCCCCAGCTTGGCGGGCACACCCGGCACCGCCTGCAGTTCCTCGTTGGACGCGCCCACGACCGCCTCGGGCGAGCCGAAGTGCGTGAGCAGGGCGCGCTTGCGGGCGGGGCCAACGCCGGGCAGCTCGTCGAGCAGCGAGCTGGTCATCGCCTTGTCGCGACGGCCGCGGTGGTGAGTGATGGCGAAGCGGTGCGCCTCGTCGCGCACGCGCTGCAGCAGCTGCAGCTCGGGCGTGGAGTGGTCGAGCACGAGTGGCACTGATCGACCCGGTATGAACAGCTCCTCGATGCGCTTGGCGAGCGACACGACCGTCACGCCGCGCTCGCGAAAACCGCGCAGAGGCTCCAGCCCGGCCGCCAGCTGGCCCTTGCCGCCGTCGATCACGACCACATTGGGCAGCGCTGCAAAGCTCGAGTCGTAGGCGGCGTCGTGCGGGGAGATGTCCGCTTGGCGCTCCCATTGGGCAAAGCGCCTCGTCAGCACCTCGGCCAGCGCGGCGAAGTCGTCTGACTCTCCCTCGGCCAGCGAGCGGATCTTGAAGCGGCGGTAGTCGGCCTTCTTGGGCGCGCCGCCCTCGAAGACGACCATCGAGGCGACCGTCTGCGTGCCGCCGAGATGGGAGATGTCAAAGCACTCGATGCGGATCGGCGGCACGTCCAGGCCGAGCGCCAGTTGCAGGCCCTCGAGCGCGTCCACGCGACCCTGGCGGCGTCGCTCCGAGCGCAGCCGCTCCTGGTCGAGCGCCAAACGTGCGTTGCGTTCCGCGAGGTCGAGGATGCGGCGCTTCTCGCCGCGCTCGGCCGCGCGCAGCTCGACGGGCCCGCCACGGCGGCTGGCCAGCGCCTGCGCCAACGCCGCGCGATCGGCCAGCTCGCCCTGCACGACCAGCAGCGCCGGGATGGAGATGTGCGCGGCGTAGTACTGGAGCATGAACTCCTCGGCCACCTCGGCCAGCTCGCGCTCGGTCTCGTTGGCCAGGTAGAAGGACTGGCGGTCTGACAGCACGCCGTCGCGCACCTGGAAGACCTGCGCGTTGGCGTCGCGGCCGTCGAGCGCGACGGCGACCGCGTCGAACGTGCCTACCGACTCGTTGGCCACCCGGCGGCGCTCCAGCAACGAGCGCACCGCGCGCAGCCGGTTGCGCTCGATCGTGGCCTGCTCGAACTCCTCCGCGGCGGCCGCCGCGCGCATGCGTGCCTCCAGGTCGCGCTCGATCGCCGCGAAGCGGCCCGACAGGAAGTCGATCACGTCGTCGATGCTCTTGCGGTAGTCCTCCTTGGAGATGTAGCCCACGCAGGGCGCCTCGCAGCGCTTGATGTAGTAGTCCAGGCACGGGCTGCCGCTGCGCCGCCCCGGCTCGGGCCCGGTGCAGGAGCGAAACATGAACACCTTGGCCAGCACCTCCAGCGTGGCGCGCACCCGTTTGGCGTTGGAGTAGGGGCCGAAGTAGGCGCGCCCGGCGCGGTGACGCTCACGCGTGAAGTAGACGCGCGGGAACTCCTCGTCGAGGGAGATGCCGATGAACGGGTAGGACTTGTCGTCGCGCAGGCGGATGTTGAAGCGCGGCCGGTACTGCTTGATGAAGCTCTGCTCGGCGAGCAGCGCCTCGGCCTCGGAGGCGACCACGACGCACTCCACGTGCTCGACGCTGGCGATCATCTCGACGTGCCCAGGAGAACCGGTTCCCCGCCCACCCCCCTGCGCTTTGGAGAAGTGCGAGGCCACGCGCTTGCGCACCGACTTGGCCTTGCCCACGTAGATCACGCGGCCCTTGGCGTCGCGGAACAGGTACACGCCCGGCTGGTCGGGTAGCGCGCGGCGCTGCTCAGTCAGGCTCGCGCGGGCATCCGTCGTCGCGTCGTGTGCGTCGGGCGCGTCGCTCGCGATCTGGTCGGTTGCCTCGGTGGCCATCGGACATCGAGGATAGGAGCGCGCCGGGCGAGACCTTGACGCTAGCTCCCCGCGGCGCGTCGATATCGCCCGACGGCGAGCGGGGCGAACACGCCCATGATCACGAACGCCCACACGACCGCTCCCCACACGCTGTTGTGGGCGGGCGCCCCCAGCCACAGATGGCGCATCGCGTCGACGATGATCGTGAACGGGTTCACGTTGGCGAAGGCCCGCAGGACAGACGGCATCGAGCTCACCGGCACGAACGCGGAGGAGATGAACGTGAGCGGGAACACGGCGATGAAGCCGACCGAGTTGGCGGACTCGGGCGAGGACACGAGCAGGCCCACGAACGCGAAGAACCACGAGAACGCGTAACCGAACAGCAGCAGCAGGCCGAGGCCGGCGATCGCATGCAGGGCGCTGGCGTGGAACGCAAAGCCGATGATGACCCCGGTCACGAGCAGGATCGTGACGGACAGCGCGTTGGTGACGATGTCGGCCAGCGTGCGTCCGGCGAGCACCGCAGGACGCGCCATCGGCAGCGAGCGGAAGCGGTCGATCAGACCCTTGTGGACGTCCTCGTTGAGGCCGATCGCCGTGACGAACCCGCCGAAGGCGATGTTCTGGACGATGATCCCGGGAAGCAGGAAGTCGACGTAGGAGTAGCCCGGCGTCCTGATCGCGCCGCCGAACACGTAGCGGAACAGCAGCACGAACATGATCGGCTGCACCGTGAACGCCAGCAGCAGCTCGGGCGCGCGTGGCAGGCGGATCAGGTTGCGCTCGGCGATGATCAGGGTGTCGGAGACCAGGCGCCTCACGCGCCCTCCCGCTCGTCAGAAGCCTCTTCGGCGGCGTGCCCGGTCAGCGCCAGGAAGACGTCGTCCAGCGTCGGGCGGCGCAGCGCGAGGTCGTCCACGCCGACGCCCGCCTCGCTGAGCAGGCGCACAGCCTGCACGATGCTGCCGCTGCGCTCGCGCACGCTCAGCTTGACGAGCGTCCCCTGCGCCTGCGGAGTCTCGTCGGACATCGGCGCGAGCACCCGGATAGCCGCATCTGCATCCGCATCCGCGTCGAGGCGAACCTCCAGGCGCTCGCCGCCCACTTTGTCCTTCAGCTGGTCGGAGGTCCCCTCGGCAATCAACCTGCCGTGGTCGATCACCGCGATCGTGTCCGCCAGCCGGTCGGCCTCGTCGAGGTACTGGGTGGTCAAGAGCACGGTGGTCCCCTCTGCGACCAGACCCTCGATCACCTCCCACAGGCTCAGGCGGCTGCGCGGGTCAAGGCCCGTGGTCGGCTCGTCGAGGAACAGCACGGGTGGCTTGGCCACAAGCGCCGCCGCGAGGTCCAACCGCCGGCGCATGCCGCCCGAGTAGGTCTTGGCCGGCCGGCCGGCCGCCTCGACGAGGTCGAAGCGCTCGAGCAGCTCGCGTCCGCGGCCCTTGGCCGAACTGCGCGAAGCTCCATACAGCCGCCCCACCATCGTCAGGTTCTCCAGGCCCGTGAGGTTCTCGTCGATCGCCGCGTACTGGCCGGCCAGCCCGATCTGCTCGCGCAGCCGCGCCGCATCACGCACGACGTCGCATCCCAGCACCTGCGCCGTGCCGGCGTCCGGTACCAGCAGCGTGGTCAGCACGCGCACCAGCGTGGTCTTGCCCGCGCCGTTGGGGCCGAGCAACGCAACCACCGTGCCGCGTGCTACATCCAGATCGACGCCCGCCAGCGCCTGGACCGAGCCGTAGGACTTGCGCACGCCGCGCACCGTGATCGCCGCGTCGTCGAGACCAGCCGCCGGCCCGGGCTGGTCGGTCGCAGGCGTGTGGGCTGCGAAATGCATGCCACAACACTACGAAGCCGACCAGCACGGGCGTATAGCGCGCCCGCCGCGACGACTGGCCGCGCAGCCAGGGCTCTAAGATCATGCGCATGAGCGAGCTTCCCCGCACGGCCGTCATCGGGGCTGGCGTGAGCGGGCTCACGGCATGCAAGGCGCTGACCGACTTTGGCGTGCCGCATACCTGCTTCGAGTCCTCCGACGACGTCGGCGGCAACTGGTACTTCGGCAACCCCAACGGTGTCTCGTCGGCCTACCGCTCGCTGCACATCGATATCTCCAAGCCGTCGATCTCCTTCCGCGACTTCCCGATGTCCGAGCGCTATCCCGACTATCCCCACCACAGCCACATCCTGCAGTGGCTGCGCGACTACGCCGACGCGTTCGCGCTGCGTGGGCAGATCCGCTTCAACACACGCGTGGCGCACGCGCAACGGGGTCGCGCCGGCGGCTGGAGGATCGTGCTCGAGGACGGCAGCGAGGAGAGCTTCGACGCCCTGCTGGTGTGTAACGGCCACCACTGGAGCCCGCGTCATCCACAGTTCCCCGGCAGCTTTGACGGGCCCCAGATCCACTCCCACGACTACATCGACCCGAGCACCCCGCTGGACCTGTATGGCAAACGGGTGCTGGTTGTCGGCATCGGCAACAGTGCGGTGGACATCGTGTCCGAGCTCGCCCGCAAGACCGTCTCGGACACCGTGTTCCTGTCCACCCGCTCGGGCGCATACGTGGTGCCCAAGTACATCTTCGGCAAACCCGTCGACCAGGTCGTCAGGCCGAACCCGATGCTCCCCGCCGCCCTGCAACGGCGGATCGGCCGCGTGCTCCAGCGCGTGATCAACGGACGCATGGAGGACTTCGGGCTGCCCACCCCCAACCACCGGTTCCTCGACGCGCATCCGACCGTCTCCAGCGAGCTTTTGGGACGTCTGGGAGCGGGCGACGCGGTGGCCAAGGGCGATGTCCGCGAACTGCTGGGCAATCGCGTGCGCTTCGCCGACGGCAGCGTCGAGGCTGTCGACGCGATCATCTATGCGACCGGCTATGACATCAGCTTCCCGTTCCTCGACCCACAGCTCGTGTCGGCACCCGAAACGTGCTGCCGCTGTACAAGCGGATGTTCAAGCCCGGCCTCGACGACCTCGCGTTCATCGGGCTGGGGCAGGCGATACCCACGATCTTCCCGTTCGCCGAGCTGCAGTCAAAGCTCGCGGCGCGCTGGCTGAGCGGCGACTGGGCGCCGCCCACCGACGCGGAGATGGAAGCGGAGATCCCCCGCGACGAAGCGTTCCACACGGGCCATTTCGTGGACAAGCCGCGCCACACGATGCAGCTGGACTGGTACGCCTTCGAGCGCGAGCTGAAGGCCCGCACGATCCCCGCCGGCCAGGCGCGGGCGCGGGCCGGCGCCCGCACGGGACGCTCGTTGGCTGGGCGGGCCGCGGATGTGCTGAGCAGGGCGGGAGCGCACGACGGCCGGGACACGACTGACGCCGATTCCACGCAGAACACGGCGAGCGCAGTCGCGTGAACGCGATCGAGTTCGACAGCGGCGCCACCACGTGCCGGGGCGTGCACCTGGCGGGCGTCGGCGACGAGATGGCAAGCGACGGGCTACGCCCGTGCGTGGTGCTCGCGCACGGCTTCGCCGGGACGGTCGACTCGGGGCTGCTGGCATTCGCCCAGCGCTTCCGTGCCGCCGGACTTGACGCGATCGCGTTCGACTACCGCCACTTCGGCGCCAGCGACGGCGAGCCACGCCAGCTGCTGTCGATCAAGCGCCAGCTCGAGGACTACGCGGCCGCGATCGCCTATGCGCGCTCGCTGGAAGGCGTCGATCCACGGCGGATCGTCGTATGGGGCTCCTCCTATGCGGGAGGCCACGCAGTGTCAGCAGCCGTCGCCGACGGACATGTCGCAGCGGTGATCGCACAGGTGCCCGCGATGGACGGCCTGGCCACGCTCGCCAACCTCGTTCGCTATGCGGGCGCGGCGCAGCTCGTGCGCCTGACGCTGCTCGGCCTGCGCGACCAGTTGGCCTCGCTGCGCGGACGCCCGCCGGTCATGCTCGCGGCGGTGGGCGCGCCGGGCACGGTCGCGGCGATGACCAGCCCCGACGCCGAGCCCGGCTATCGCGCGATCGCGGGGCCCGCATGGCGCAACGAGGTGGCCGCCAGGATCGCGCTGAGCGCAGGCGCCTACCGCCCGGGCCTGCAGGCCGACCGCCTGCCCTGCCCGATGCTCGTGCAGATCGCCGACCGCGACACGGTCGCCCCGCCTAAGGCGGCCCAGGAGGCGGCCTTTCGGGCGACCGGCCGCGCCGAGGTACGCACGTACCCGATCGACCACTTCGATATCTACACAGGCGCCGCCTTCGAGCGGGCGATCGCCGACCAGCTGCATTTCCTGCGGCGACACCTCGGCGCGCGCTCGGGCGCCCGTCCCGTCGCCGGGGCCGCCTGACTGCCCAGCGCCGCGTCAGTACGCGCGCGCCTGGCGATACACCAGGAACAGGCCATACAGCGCACAGCCGACCAGCACCCACCACAGCGGCTTGCCCACTTCGCTGGCCCACATGCGTGCCCGCCCTACCCACAGGAACACGCCGAGCACGATCGCCCCGTAGAGGATCAGGCGGTGACGATCGCCCAGGCCGTGCGCCCACACGCGCCGTTCCCGATACAGATACAGCCCGACGTAGCCCACCCCCACGCCAAAGCCCGTCCACAGCACCGCCGCGAACGTGCTCGCCGCGCGCCCGCCGCCCGGGATGAAGTAGATCGCAGCGGCGATCGCCACGATGATCGCCACGTTGCGCGCGGTCTTGTAGCGCTCCATGCACGGAGTGTAAGACGAGCGGTCAGTCGATCAGCGCCTCCAGGCGGGCGTAGGCCTCCTCGACCGCGCGGGTGGCAGCCGTGTGACGCGCTTCGGACTTGGCCGACTCATAGCGCGTCGCCCAGGCCGCGGGATCGGTCAGATCGGCTTCCAGCGCCCGCAGCGCTGACTCGGCCTCCTCCACCGCGCGCTCGGCCTTCTGCTGCGCGCTGAGGCGATTCTTCGACGGGCCCTTCGGCTTCTGTTTGCCCTGCTTGGCGGTCGCGATCGCAGACTCGGCACCGGCGCGCTCGCCGGCGACAGCCGTGCGCGCCGCCTCGGAGCTCGGGGCAGACCCGTTGCCTGCGCGGACAGGCTGGACGCGGCGCGGCGGATGTCCGGCGCCGGGCTTGGTGCCGGACAGCGCCCGACGCTCGTCACGTATGCGCACATACTCGGGCCAGCCGCCTACGTAGCTGTGCAGCGAGCCGTCCTCCACGGCGATCGTGCGCGTGCCTACCGCGTCGAGCAGCGCCCGATCGTGGGAGACGAGCAGGATCGCGCCCGGAAACGAGCGCAGCGCGTCCTCCAGCGCCTCGCGGCTCTCGATGTCCAGGTGGTTGGTGGGCTCGTCGACGATCAGCACGTTCGCGCTGGACTGCACCAGCACGGCCAGCGACAGGCGTCGGCGCTCGCCGCCGGACAGCCCACTCAGCGGCTTTTCGGCGTCCTCGCCGGAGAACAGGAAGCGCCCGAGCAGCGCGCGTGCCTTGCCCGGGCTGAGGCCGGTGGCGCGCTGTGCCGCATCGAGCACGCTCTGCTCGGCCGTACCGCCCGCGCCGAGCTCGTCGGCGTGCTGGGAGAGATAGCCGACCTTCACGTTGTGGCCCGTGCTCAGCTTGCCTGCCGCTAGCGGCCTGCGACCTGCGAGCGTCTCGATCAGCGTGGTCTTGCCTGTGCCGTTGGGCCCCACCAACGATACGTGCTCGCCGCGCTCCAGCCACAGCTCTACGTGCTCGAGCAGGACGAGCGGCCCGACCCGGCCCTCCGGGCCGTGTGCCCCCCCAGCCTCGCCGATCTCGATGCGACCGTCCTGCAGCTCAAAGATCACGCGCCCCGAGCGCTCCGGCTGTGCAAACTCGAAGTCCAGGCCCTTGGCTTCTGCTGGATCGCGCTCGATGCGCTCGATCTTGGCGAGCTTCTTCAACCGCGACTGCGCCTGTTTGGCCTTGGTCGCCTTGTAGCGGAAGCGCTCGATGAACCGCTCCATACGTGCGATCTCCGCCTGCTGCTTGTCGATCGACTTGCCCAGCGCGATCTCGCGCGCGGCCTGCTCGCGCCGCCACTGGTGCCAGGAGCCGGCGAAGAAGCGCGAGCGGACGGGCGCGCTGCCGTACAGCTCGAGCACGGCCGTACCCACCGCCTCCAAGAACCAGCGGTCGTGCGCGACCAGCATCACCGCCGCGTCGAACTCCACCAGCGTCTGCTCCAGCCACTCCAGCGACTCGATGTCGAGATGGTTGGTGGGCTCGTCCAGCAGCAGCACGTCCGCGCCGGTCGCCAGCGCACGGGCAAGCGACGCGCGCGTCAGCTGCCCGCCCGAGAAGGTGTCCAGCGGGCGGTCCAGGTCCGCATCGGCAA
Organism: uncultured Solirubrobacteraceae bacterium; assembly: GCA_963734225.1. Taxonomy (GTDB): domain Bacteria; phylum Actinomycetota; class Thermoleophilia; order Solirubrobacterales; family Solirubrobacteraceae; genus Palsa-744. The sequence goes on along the minus strand of CAVTGI010000016.1, from coordinate 557,050 downwards.
AGCCCAGGCCATGGGCCATCGCGGCCGCGCGGCCGCGCCACAGATAGCCGCCGCGCGACTCCAGGCGCCCCTGCGCGTTGGCGTAGCGCGCAAGCGTCGCCTCGTCGTTGCGCCCCCCCGCCATCCTTGCCTCCAGGGCGCCCAGCTCGGCCTCGATCGCAAGCTCCTCCGCGCAACCAGACAGCAGGTACTCGCGCAGCGCGATCTCGCGCTCGCGCGGTGGGCGTTGGTCGTGCAGCGCGATGCGCACGCCCTTGGCCACGCTCAGCTCGCCCCGGTCGATCGTGCTCTCGCCGGCCAGCATCCTCAGCAGCGTGGTCTTGCCCGCCCCGTTGCGGCCCGCGATCGTCAGTCGTTCGCGGCGCTCGAGCTTGAACGACACGCCGTCCAGCAGCGGCTTTCCAGCCACGTCCTTGTGCAGGTCAGATGCGATTACAAGCGCCATCGGCTGCTGATGGTAGGCGCCTGCCGCACGCCTGCGCCGACCAGCCATGCGCAGTCGCCGGGACACCGGCTCCGCAGCCTTCGCTACGATCCCGCCAAGATGCGTAATCGACTGCTCTGCAAGCTGATCGCCCTGACGGCGCTCGTGTCTCTCGCGCTCGCCCCGGCCGCGCAGGCCTACAACGACGGACGCGGCTTCTACGGGGCGACCACCGACAAGGTCACCACCGACGCGGGCTTCATCCTGATCATTTTCTTTCCCCTGTTCGTGTTCACCATGAGCATGCTCCAGCGGGCTCTCGACAAGCGCAAGGAAGCGCGCAAAGCCGCCCACAAGGCGTTCCTGGCCAACGGCCAGTGGCGCGGCGGCTGGTAGTAGCGACGCAATGGCCGGCGCTGGCCTTTGACCGACGCGGTTTGCTACGAGCGCAGCGGCGCGGCTGCGCTGATCACGATCGACCGCCAGCACCGGCGCAACGCGGTCGACGGACCGACCGCGGCGGCGTTGCACGAGGCCTACCTGCGCTTCGAGGCCGACGACGACGCGCGCGTGCTCGTGCTGACGGGCGCGGGCGGCGTTTCGTTCTGCGCGGGCGCGGACCTGAAGGCAACTGAGACGATGGCACCGCGACTGATGAGCGCGGAGGGCCCCATGGGTTTCACCCGCCTGACGCCGTCCAAGCCCACGATCGCGGCCATCTCCGGCTTCTGCCTGGCCGGTGGCCTGGAGATCGCGCTGTGGTGCGACCTGCGCATCGCCACGGAGGGCTCCACGCTGGGCTATCCCGAGCGACGCTGGGGCGTGCCGCTGATCGACGGCGGCACCCAGCGCCTACCGCGCATCGTCGGCCTCGGGCGCGCGCTCGACCTGATCCTGACTGGCCGCATGATCGACGCACAGGAGGCGCTGGCGATGGGCCTGCTCACCGAGGTGGTGGCGCCGGGCACCCATCTCGATCGCGCGCTTGCGCTCGCCGAGGGCCTCGCGCGCTTCCCCCAGCGGACGATGCTCGCCGATCGCCGCGCGGCGATTGAGGGGCTGGGCATGCCGCTCGCCGACGCGCTCGCGCTGGAGGCCAAGGCCGGACCGGAGGTGTTCGAAGACGGCGCCCGCGGCGCCGCGCGCTTTGCCGGCGGGGAGGGACGCGGTGGGGCCGGGGCCGGCGCATAGCCGTCATCGCCGGCACGGACGCAGAGCATGGCGCTCGTCGCTGGCATGGACGATTCGAGATAGGCTCTGAATGAGATGGCCTACTTCGTCACAGGAGCGACCGGCTTCATCGGACGCCGCCTGATCGAGCGGCTGCTCGATCAGCGCCAGGGCACGATCTATGTGCTTTTGCGCGAGAGCTCGCGGGGGCGCCTGGAGGACCTGCTGGAGCGCTGGAGCGTGGTGGCCGGCCCCGAGGCGACCAATCGCGTGCAGCCGGTGATCGGAGACCTGCGCAGGCCGATGCTGGGCGTGGACAAGGAGCAGGTGGTCGAGCTGCGCGGCAAGGTCACCCACTTCTTTCACCTGGCGGCCGTCTATGACATGACCGCGCCGGCCGAGCGCAATACCGCGGTCAACGTGGGCGGCACCGCGCATGCGGTCGAACTGGCGCGCGCGGTGGACGCCAAGCACCTGCACCACGCCTCCTCGATTGCCGTCGCGGGCACCTACAAGGGAGTCTTCGACGAGAGCATGTTCGATGAGGGCCAACGTCTGCCCTCGCCCTATCACCGCACCAAGTTCGAGTCCGAGCGGATCGTGCGCGAGCAGCCCTACATCCCCTGGCGCGTGTACCGGCCGGGGATCGTGGTCGGCGATTCACAGACCGGCGAGATGGACAAGATCGACGGCCCCTACTACTTCTTCAAGGCGATCCAGCGGATGCGCCACCTGCTGCCCGAGTGGACGCCGCTGGTCGGGCTGGACTTCGGCCACACCAATGTCGTGCCCGTCGATTGGGTCGCTGGTGCGCTCGAGCACATCGCCCACGAGCCGGGCCTGGACGGCAGGGCCTTTCACCTGACCGATCCGCGCCCGCAGCGCGTCGACGATCTGTTCAACGGCCTGGCCGCGGCCGCACACGCGCCGCGCTTCGCGGTCACGCTGGACAGGCGCCTGACCGACCCGCTGCCGCGCTGGCCGCTGGGCCTGGCGCTCGCGCTGCCGCCCCTGCGCCAGGCGCGCAAACTGGCGCTGCGCGAGCTCGGTATCCCCGAGCAGGTGCTCGCGCACATGGAGCTCGTGCCGCGCTTTGACAACCGCGAAGCCGCCCGCGCGCTGGCAGGCTCGCCGCTGGAGGCGCCGCCGCCGCTGGAGGACTACCTGCAGCGCCTGTGGGACTACTGGGAGCGAGAGATGGACCCTGACCTGCGCCGTGGGCGCACCCTCAAGCAGGCGCTGGAGGGCAGGCACGTGATGATCACGGGCGCGTCCTCGGGGATCGGGCGCGCGAGCGCGATCAAGATCGCGGCCGCGGGCGGCGTGCCGCTGCTGGTCGCGCGCAACGTCGAGAAGCTCGAGGAGGTGCGCGCGGAGATCGTGGCGGCCGGCGGCACCGCCTACGTGTATGCGGCAGACGTCTCGGACATGGAGTCAATCGAACGCCTGCTCGAACGCGTGCTGGCCGACCATCGCAACGTGGACATGCTGGTCAACAACGCCGGGCGCTCGATCCGCCGCTCGATCGCGCTCAGCTATGACCGCTTCCACGACTTCGAACGCACGATGCAGCTCAACTACTTCGGCGCGGTCAAGCTGATCATCGGCCTGCTGGGGCACATGCGCGAGCGCGGCTCGGGGCACGTCGTCAACGTGTCCTCGATCGGCGTGCAGACCAACCCGCCGCGCTTCTCCGCCTATGTCGCCTCCAAGGCCGCGCTGGACGCGTTTACGCGCGTGGTCGCCTCGGAGGTGATCGGAGACGGCGTCACGTTCACCACCATCCACATGCCGCTCGTGCGCACGCCGATGATCGCGCCCACGAAAATGTATGACGCCTTTCCCGCGATCAGCCCCGACGAGGCCGCCGACATGATCTGTGAAGCCCTGCGCAGCCGCCCCAAGGAGATGGGCACGCGCCTGGGCAAGTTCGGCGAGGTCGCCTACTCCCTGAACCCCGGTGCCGTCGACCGGCTCCTGCACTTGGCCTACCGCGTGTTCCCGGACTCGGCCGCGTCCAAGGGCCAGCGCGACGTCGAGGAGCGCGCGTCCTTCGAGCAGATCGCCATGGCCACGCTAACCAGGGGCGTTCACTGGTAGGAAGACCAGCCGGATTCTTGGAATGATCGGGTCGGTGACAGCCAGCGATCCGGCGATCGAGGTGCGGGCCCTGCGCAAGCGCTACGGCGAGCACGAGGCGGTGCGCCACATCGACATCACGGTCGCCCGCGGCGAGGTATTCGGCCTGCTCGGGCCCAACGGCGCCGGCAAGACCACCACGGTGGAGATCTTGGAGGGCTATCGCGCGCGCACCGGCGGCGAGGTGTCGGTGCTCGGCCACGATCCGGCCAAGCGCTCGATCGAGCTGCGCCGACGCATCGGCATAGTGCTGCAGTCGGGCGGCATCTACAGCCACATCACGCCGCGCGAGGCGCTCGCGCACTGGGCGAGCTTCTATCCGCACCCGCGCGAGGTCGACGAGGTGCTGGCGCTGGTCGGGCTGGTCGAGCAGGCGGACGTGCGCAGCCGCAAGCTGTCGGGCGGGCAGCTGCGCCGGCTGGACTTCGCGCTGGCGCTCGTTGGCGACCCCGAGCTGATCTTCCTGGACGAGCCGACCACCGGCTTCGATCCGGCCGCCCGCCACGCCGCGTGGGAGACCGTGCGAGGCCTGCGCGCGCTGGGCAAGACGATCCTGCTGACCACCCACTACCTCGACGAGGCACAGGCGCTGGCCGACCGCGTGGCGATCGTCAAGGACGGGCGCATCCTGGCAATCGGGCCGCCGCGGGAATTGGGTCCCCACCCCGCGTCTCACTACCGCGTGGCCTACCGCAACGGCGACGGCCGGCTGATCGAGCGCGAGACCGACGACCCGACCACGCTGCTGCACGATCTGGCCGGCGAGGCGCTCGCGCGCGGCGAGCGCCTGGAGGAGCTCTCGGTGGGCCGCCCCACGCTGGAGGACGTCTACTTGGAGCTGACCGCCGATGCCTAGCGCCTTGGCCCTCACCTGGCGCCAGTACCGCCTGGAGCGGCGCATGTTCTGGCGCAACCCCAGCGCCGCGTTCTTCAACTTCGTGCTGCCGCTGCTGTTCCTGGCCGGCGGCGGGATCATCCTCAGCGGCAATCAGCACAACCTGGACAAGCTCGTGCCGGCGATAGCGGGCATGAGCGTGATGTCCACCACGTTCACCGCGCTGGCCTACAACATCGTGTTCCTGCGCGAGCGCGGCGTGCTCAAGCGCATCCACGGCACGCCGCTGCCGAGCATCTCCTACTTTGGCGGCGTGGCAGCCAACGCGGTCACCAACACGGCGCTTCAGATCGTCATCATCGTGCTCGCCGGGCGGGCCTTCTTCGGGATCGGCTGGCCGCCGCAGCTGGGCGCGCTGGTCGTGTTCGTGGTCGTGGGCGTCGTGTGCTTCGCCGCGCTCGGCGTCGCCTTCGCGCACGCCATCCCCAACTTCGAGTCCACCGCCGCCTACGTCAACGCGGTCTTCCTGCCGGTCGTATTCGTGTCCTTCTACGTGTTCGACACCAAGAGCGCGCCCGGCTTCGTGCGCACGATCGCCGAAGCGCTGCCGCTCAAGCCGTTGATCGACGGGCTGTCGGGGGCGATGGTCACGGGGGCCAGCCTGGGCGGACATCTCGACGCGCTGGCCGTGATCGCTTTGTGGGGGGCCGTCGCGGTGTACCTCGCCGTGCGCGGCTTTTCCTGGGAGCAGTCGCGCACGTGAGCATGCCCCAGGGCCGGGCCGGGCCGGGCCACGATGACGAGCCGACGGGACCGGCTAGGTGAGCGAGAGCATCTTCCTCGCCGACGGCGGCCGCTTCGTCGCGACCGAGCACGCGCGCGGGCCGTGGGACCCGCAGGCGCTGCACGGCGGCGCGGCGGCGGCGCTGATGACGTCCGCGTTCGAGCGGATGGAGCCCGGCGCCGAGCTGCCGATCGCCCGCCTGGGCTTTGAGCTGCTGCGCCCCGTTCCATACGCGCCGCTGTCGCTGTCGCTGTCGCTCGTGCGGCCCGGGCGACGCGTGCAGGAGCTCGCCGGCGAGCTACACAGCGAGGAGCGGCTGATCGCTCGTGCTAGTGCGCTGCGCGTGCAGCCGGTGCCCAGCGACCTGCCCGAGCAGCCGGCCGCACAGCAAGCGTGGGTCGATCGGCGAATGCCCGGGCCGCAGGGTGGCACGCCCGTGCGCTTCTCCCTGGACGGCGAGGAGAACAGCTTCGCGGCCAGCGCCATGGAGATGCGCTGGCTGAGCGAGCCGCGCGAGCTCGGGCCAGGAAGGGTATGGATGCGCCTGCGCCACCCTCTGCTGCCAGGACAGGAGCTCACGCCGCTCGCCCGCCTGGCCGCCACCGCGGACTTCGCCAACGGCATCAGCGCAGCGCTTCCATTCGAGCGCTTTCTGTTCATCAACGCCGACCTGACCATCCACCTGCAGCGCCGCCCGCGCGGCGAGTGGATCGGCCTGGACGCGCGCACGCTGCTGCACGGCGGCGGCTGCGGGCTATCCGAAAGCGTGCTCCACGACCTCGACGGCCCCGTCGGCCGCTCCTTCCAGACGCTCGTCGTCCAGCCGCGCTGAGCCGAGATAGTTGCACGCGCAAACATCTCTGCTAACGTCGAGGGTAGTCCCTACCGAACAGACCACTGCCCTCGCAAAGGAGATTCCGATGTCAGCAACCGACTCGACGACACTTCAGGCCACGCAGACCCCGCTTCCGACCGGCACCTGGAAGGTCGACCCCGTCCACTCGAGCGTCGAATTTCAGGTCAAACACCTTGGCATCGCCAACGTCAAGGGCCAGTTCAAGGAGTTCGAGGGCACCCTCGAAGTGACGCCCGATGGGGTCAAGGCCCACGGCAAAGCCAACGTCGCGAGCATCGATACGCGCGAGCCCCAGCGCGACGACCACCTGCGCTCGCCTGATTTCTTCGACGTTGACAACCACCCCGAGATCACCTTCTCCTCGACGGCCATCCACCCGATCGACGAGGACACCTTCGAGATCGAGGGCGACTTCACGATCCGTGCCATCACCCGGCCGCTGAAGCTGGTGGCAACGCTCGAGGGCACCGAGACAGACCCCCAGGGCAACGAGCGCGTTGGGCTGGCGGCGACCGCCCAGATCAACCGCTCGGACTTCGACATGAAGTTCAACATGGCGCTCGGCTCGGGCAATGTGGTGGTCGGCGACAAGGTCAAGATCCTGCTTGACGTCTCCGCGGTCAAGGCCGGCTGAACATGCTCTGCGGGTTCGCGCCGGCCACACTCCGGCGCGGACCCGTGTTGTCGCGCTCGTCGCGGTCCGCCGTCAGCGCGCGTCTCACGCGCACGCGCGATAGCTTGCAGTCATGGCTCTCCAATGGCCGTCGGTGTCCTACGAGCAGTGGCGTGAGACCTGCGACACGCTCCACGCCCACACTCAGGTGCTGGGCAAGCTGGCGGTGGCGATGGCGCCACCCGAGCCAGAGCTCCAGCACGCGGCGCTGCGTCTGACCGCACGGGGATGGGAGACAGCCCCGCTGCCGGCACCCGACGGCTCGGGGGCGCTCGTGGTCGCACTCGATCTGCGCACCCACGAGGCGGTCGTCGAGCACAGCGACGGGCGCGCGCAACGCGTCGCCCTCACACCCAACCGAGCGGTCGGCGAGGTCACCCGTGAGGTGCTCGCGCGGGTTCGCAGCCTTGGGGGCGCCATCAAGATCGACCCCAGGCCCCAGGAGGTGGCGTGGAGCGTGCCGCTGGACGAGGACAGCGAGCACGCCGTCTATGACCCTGGTCAGGTTGCCTCCTACTTCGCCGCCGCGACCCACGCGGCACTCGTGCTCGGGGCGTTTCGTGCGCCCTACCGCGGACGCTCGACGCCGGTCAATGCTTGGTGGGGCTCATTCGACCTGGCGGTCAACCTGTTCTCCGGCCTGCCGGCCGATCCACCGTCGCAGGACTTCATCATGCGCAACGCGATGGACGCGCAGGAGGTCGCCGTCGGCTGGTGGCCCGGCGACGCGCGCTATGCCAAGGCGGCGTTCTACGCCTACGCCCACCCGGCACCACAGGGGTTCGCCTCCGCCACGCTCGCCCCCCCGGCTGCGCGCTGGGACCCGGCGCTCGGCGAGTACATCCTCGACTGGGACGACGTTCGCACGAGCGCTGACCCGCACACCGTCGGACTCGAGTTCGCCCGCAGCGCGTTCCGCCATGCCTGCACTGTCTGCGAATGGGACCAGGCGCTGCTCGCCAGCGCCGAAGGACAGCCACCGCCGGTCGTCTGACACACAGCGCGGGAAACCTTGTCCCTCGCGTGCCCCAGCTGGAGCGTCAGCGTGTGACGACGTCTCCCAGCACGTCGTCGATCGCCTCCAGCGTGTCGGCGCTGAGCACCACACCGGACGCTGACGCGTTGGCGCGCACCTGCTCGGGACGGCTCGCGCCGACGATCGCCGAGGCGACGTTTGCCTGGCGCAGCCCCCACGCAAGCGCCATCTGGACCATGCTCAGGCCGGCCTGATCGGCGATCGGCCCCAGGCGCCCGACCGCCTCGAGCACGCGCGGCTCGACCAGACGCCCGATGAAGCCGCCCATACTCTCGCTTGCCGCCCTGGAGTCGGCCGGCGGCGGCTCGCCCGGACGGTACTTGCCGGTGAGCACCCCCTGGGCCAGCGGCGACCACACGATCTGGGAGATGCCCTCGCGTTCGCACAGCGGGATCACCTCGACCTCGGGCGCACGCCAGAGCATCGAGTACTGCGGTTGGCTGGACACCCAGCGCTCCACGCCCGCAAGCGCCAGCGACTGCTCGATCTTCTCTGCCGGCCACTCGCTAAAGCCGATGTGGCGAGCCTTGCCCGCGCGCACCACTTCGGTGAGCGCCGACATCGTCTCGCGCAGTGGCGTCTGGCTGTCGAAGCGGTGGCACTGGTAGAGGTCCACGTAGTCGGTCTGCAGCCGGCGCAGCGATGCGTCGATCTGCTTGTGGATCTGGACCCGCGAGAGGCCGCGATCGGTGTCTGACATCGGGAAGAAGACCTTGGTCGCGAGCACGTAGGAGGAGCGCTCGCGCTTTGACAGAACCTCGCCGAGCAGCGTCTCGGCCGCGCCGCGCCCGTACACGTTGGCTGTGTCGATGAAGTTGATCCCCGCCTCGAACGCCGCATCCACGCAGGCCCGCGCCTGCTCGGCGGCGACCCCGCCGGAGTAGGTCAGCCACGAGCCGAGGCTGATCTCCGAGACCTCGATGTCGCTGGAGCCGAGCTTGCGGAAGTTCATGCTCGCAGCAGACTACCCTGGGAACCGATGAGCACGATCGACCCGGCACTTCGTATCCGCTCGGTTGCGCTTGCGGTCGGCGACATCCAGCGCAGCGTGGACTTCTACGAGCGGGTGCTGGGCCTGGCGCTGATCGACCGCCAGCAGGGTCGCGCCCAGCTGGGCGTCGATCCCGCACAGCCGGCGCTGCTGCTCGATGAGATCGCGGCGCCCACCCCGGTTCCGGTGGGCAGCACCGGCCTCTACCACGTGGCCTGGCTTCACCCCTCGCGGGCAGCGCTGGCCGAGAGCGTGCGCCGCGTCGTAGGCGCCGGCTGGCGCTTTGAGGGCGCGTCCGATCATGGCGTGTCGGAGGCGCTGTACCTGACCGATCCGGACGGCCTCGGCATCGAGCTGTACGCCGATCGCCCGCGTGAGCGCTGGCAGCGTGCCGCCGACGGCAACGGCGTGATCATGGTCACCGAGCCATTGGACCTGGAGGACCTGCTCGCGCTGGCGCCCGAGCAGCCTGCCGCCGCGATGGCACCAGGCACGGCAGTGGGTCACGTGCACCTGAAGGTGTCAGACCTGGCGCGCGCAAACGCCTTCTATCGCGATGTGCTCGGCTTCGAAGAGCAGGCGCAGCTGCCGTCCGCCGCGTTCCTGTCGGCGGGCGGATATCACCATCACGTGGGGCTGAACTCGTGGCAGAGCGCCGGCGCGCAGCCGGCACCCGCCAGCGCGCCCGGGCTGCGCCGAGTCGAGTTCGCACTCGGCGACGCGCAGGCCGTTGAGGCAGTCGAGCGTGGGCTGGCCGACGCGGGCTGGGAGCCCGCACAGGAGTCTGACGAGGACGCAGGCGTGTCGGTGCGCGACCCTGACGGGCAGCTGTTGACGTTTACGGGCGCGTAGGCGCCAAGCTCGTAGGCGCATCTTGTTGGGGCGCCAACACACCTGAGCAGAGATAATCTGCCGATGGCTTACGACGAGGATCTCGCCAACCGCATCCGCGAGCTCGTGGCCGCGGAGGCCGGCGTGGTCGAGAAGCGCATGTTCGGCGGCCTTGCATTCCTGATCGGCGGAAACCTGTCCGTTAGCGCGAATCGGCGCGGTGGCCTGATGGTCCGCTGTGATCCCAACCAGGTCGACGCGCTGCTCGGCAAGCCGCACGTCGAGCAGATCGAGATGCGCGGGCGCCCGATGGCCGGCTGGCTGTATGTGGCCGCCGACGGAGTGCGCACCAAGCGCCAGCTGGCGCCGTGGGTCGCGCGGGGAGTCGGCTACGCGCGCTCGCTGGCGCCCAAGCGCTGATCGAAGCCCTGCGTTCGCTCAGGCGCTGGCCGCGTTCAGCCGCTCGATCTCATCCACGGCGAGCGCCAGCCGCGCGCACTCCAGCAGCTCGGCCAACTGCGCGGGCGAGGTGGCCGAGGCGATCGGCGCTAGCACGGTCGGCTGGGCGAGCAGCCACGCGAGCGCGACCGCTGCCACGCTCGTGTCGTGCGCCGCGGCGACCTCGTCGAGCGCGTCCAACACGGCAAAGCCCCGCTCGCTGAAGTAGCTCTCGCGCACGCCGGCCGCCCGCGGGCTGTCGATCTCAGGGCCGTCGCGGCGATACTTGCCGGTCAGAAATCCCCTGGCCAGGCCGAAGTAGGGGATGCACACGAGGCCGTGTCGCGCGCACACGCCTGCCAGCTCGGCCTCGTAGCCCTCGCGCTCCATCAGGTTGTAATGCGGCTGCAGCGCCACGTATGAGGCCATGCCGTCGCGCCTGCCGATCTCCATCGCCTGCTCCAGGCGAGCGGCGCTGTAGTTGGATGCGCCCGCGTGGCGGATCTTGCCCTCGTCAATCAGCGCCTGAAACGCGCCCAGCGTCTCCTCCAGCGGCGTGTCCGGGTCATCCTGGTGGGCGTAGTAGAGGTCGACCATGTCGATGCCCAGCCGCTGTAGCGAGCCGTCGATGCCCTGGCGGATCGTCGTCTGAGACAGGCCATGCAGGTCGCTCGACATCCCCACCTTGGTGGCGATGATCAGCTCATCGCGGTTGCCACGCGCGGCCATCCAGCTACCGATGATCGTCTCTGAGGCGCCCGCGCCGCCCTCACCATGCCGGCCGTACGTGTCGGCGGTGTCGATGAAGTTGCCGCCGCCCGCCACGTAGGCGTCGAGCACGGCGAAGGAGCGCTCTTCGTCCAATGACCAGCCAAACACGTTTCCGCCCAGGCACAGCGGGTATATCTCCAAGTTGATGTTGCCGAGGCGGGCGATCCGGCCAGCCTAGCGAGGAGCGGACCGTCCGTCAGAAGAATTAAGCCTGCGTTCAGCGGGCTGGACCACGGTGTTCATGGGAGGACATCGCCCTCGATCTCAAGGAGAGACACAAATGGCAAGGATCATCGTGACGGCCGATCCGCCGGGAGGCGGCTACGCGGCAGATCAGCATGACGACGCGACCGTGCTACTGGACGAGCGCGTAAAGCCTATACACCTGCGCGACGGGCACGCCGCCGGACAGCTGATCCAGCGGCTCGCCTGGGCGGTCACCGACGCCGAGCAGGCCGAGCGCGACAGGGCGCTCGCATAGGCGCCGAGACGGCGGCGCGGCGCTTGGATCGCGTCGCCATCGGTCCCCTCGAGGCGGATAAGCCCTACCGTCGCCGTCCCCGCGCAAAGCTCTGCACGGGCGGCGCGACCGCGCGCATGCTCGAGCCGACCTCCGCCCCCTGCACCGGCTCGACGTCCTCGCCTTCCCCTGCCGCGTGCCGGGCGCCCGGCAGATGATGCAGGCGCCCGGCAGCGGCGGCTCCCTCTCGCCCCTCGATCCCGTCCGGCAGGAAGCGCTCGAGCGCGATGAGCTCGCGCACGATCACGTTGACCACCTCCTGCGTGCGCTCCAGGCGCCCGCGCGCGAGCAGCAGCGGCTCTGCGCGCGCCAGCTGGCGGTGGCGCTCATATACGGCCTTGGGCACGATCAGGTTGACCGTGCCGAACTCGTCCTCGAACAGCAGGAACATGGTCCCCTTGGCCGTGCCCGGGCGCTGCCTTGCGATCACCAGGCCCACCACCGCCACCTCGCCACCGCTGGGCAGCCGCGCCAGCTGGGCGCTGGTGGCGAGCTTTGCCACGGTCAGCCGAGGGCGCAGGATGGCCATCGCGTGCTCGCCCACGGTCACGCCGCTGGTGGAGTAGTCGGCGATCAGCCTCTGCCAGCGCCCGAGCGGGCGTAGGCGTGGCGCTCGTGCGAGCTCCAGCGGCAGCGCCAGCTGGATGCCCTCATCGCCATCTGCCCCGCCCACGAGCTCAGCCGGGGCGGCCAGCCCCAGCTGCCACAGCGCCGTCCGCCTGCCCTGCTCGCCCAGGGACGCGACAGGGTCGATCAGACCATCGCAGGCGCCCGACCAGGCCAGCTGTTCGAGCGTCCTGCGCCTCACTCCTGCGCGCACTGCAAGGTCTTCCAGGCTGGCGAACGGACCACCGCGCTGGCGCTCTGCCACCAGCCGCTGCACGTCGGCGGCGACCACGTCCTTGATGTAGCCAAGGCCCAGGCGCACGCCCCCGTCCTGCACCTCACAGCTGGCCTTCGAGGCGTTCACGTCGAGGCCGAGCATGGCGATCCCGCGGTTCTCGGCCTCGTGGACGAGGCTGTCGGGGGCGTAGAAGCCCATCGGCTGCTCGTTGAGCAGCGCACACAGGAACTCGGGGCCGTAGTGCACGCGCAGCCATGTCGACTGGTAGGCCAGCAGGCCAAACGCGGCGCTGTGGGCCTTGGGGAAGCCGAAGCCGGCGAAGCCCTCGACCATCTCCCACACGCGCTGGGCCGTCTGCGCGCTGGCGCCCACGTGCCGCCGAGCGCCCTCGATGAAGCGCTCGCGGTGGCTGTGCAGCAACTCGTGCGAGCGCTTGCGGCTCATCGCCCGGCGCAGCCCGTCGGCCTCGCCGGGGGTGAAGCCGGCGAAGGCCTCGGCCACTTCCATCACCTGGTCTTGGAAGATGATCGTGCCGAGCGTCTCGGCCAGGACAGGCTCCAGCGAGGGATGCTCGTAGGGGATCTCGTATTTGGATCCCCGCCCACCCTCCTCGCGCAAGCGTCGCCGGCGCTCGATGTAAGGGTTGATCGCGCCACCCTGGATCGGCCCGGGCCGCACGATCGCGACCTGTACGACGAGGTCGTCGAGGTTTTGCGGGCGCGTGCGCAGCAGCGACTGCATCTGCGCACGGCTCTCGATCTGAAAGACGCCCACCGTGTCCGCCGCGCGGATCGCCCGGAAGGTGCGCTGGTCGTCGAAGGGGATGCGCGAGAGGTCGATTCGCTGCCCGCGCACGCGCTCGATCTCCTGCACGCAGCGTTCCACCGCCGAGAGCATCCCCAGGCCCAGCAGGTCGATCTTCAAAAAGCCTGCGTCCGCGCAGGAGTCCTTGTCCCACTGGACCATCTGGCGACCCTCCATCGCCGCTGGCACCACCGGACAGCAGTCGAGCAGCGGCCTGGTCGAGACGATCATGCCGCCCGGGTGCTGGGAGAGATGGCGGGGCAGCCCGCGCGCCTGCTCGACCAGGTGGGCCAGCCAGCGCCAGCGCTGCGAGCGTTGGCGGTCGAGCCTAGATCCCCCTCCCTCAGCGCCCGGTCGCCTGTCCCCCAGCGAGAGGGCCATGTCGTGCTCGCTGGTGGATCCGTACGCGTCTGCGCCGCGGGCCGCGCGCTCGATCTCGCCCGGGGGCAGGCCCAAAACCTTGCCAAGCTCGCGGATCGCGCCGCGCGATCGAAAAGTCGGAAAGGCCGCCACCAGGGCCGCGCGATCGCGCCCGTAGCGCTCGTGCACGCGCGGGATCAGCCGCTCGCGGATGTCGCGCGGGAAGTCCAGGTCGATGTCGGGCAGCCCGCTCAATTCCTCGTGCAGGAAGCGCCCCAGCGACAGGCGTCCTGCGATCGGGTCGATGTGCGACAGGCCCGTCAGGTAGCACACCAGCGAGGACACCGACGACCCCCGCCCTCGTCCGGGCGCCAGCAGCGCGCGCACCGAGTCCGGCCCGCGCACCTCCAGGGCGACCTCGCGCGCCAGCTCGAGCATGTCGTGGTGCAACAGGAAGAAGCCGGCCAGCCCGAGCCTGTCGATCACCGCGAGCTCCTGCTCCAGGCGCGAGCGCGCCTGGCCGTAGGTGGCGCGGATCTGCGAGGTAGGGCGGGCAGGATCCGATCCAGGTCCATAGCGGTCTTCCAGCCGCTGCATGCACAGCTCTGCCAGGCGCTGCGAGGCGCTTGCGTCCTCGGCCCCCGGGTAGCGATAGCCGAGATCCCTGGTCAGATCGAACGTCAGTTGCTCGGTCAGCGCGAGCGTCTCTGTGACCGCGTCGGGATGGTCGGTGAAGCGGCTGGCCATCGCCTGCGGCGAGCACATCACATGGCTGTGATTGCCGCGGCGCAGCGGCTCGGAGGCGTCAAGGGTGGTGCGGTGGCGCAACGCCACGAACGCATCCTGCAGCTCGGCCCTCACGCGCGCGTGCGCGTGCACGTCGCCGGTGGCCACGCACCTGATCTCCAGCCGCCGCGCCAGCGCCGCCAGCGCCCGGTTGCGGGCTCGGTCGTGGCGGGCGTACGGGCGCTGCAGCTCCACATACAGGTCCTGCGGACCGAACGCGTCGAGCAGCCGCCGCGCCGTCGGCTCGTCGCGCACGCCGGACGGCGTCAACCCGGTTGCGCCGACCACCGAGCGACCGGCACAGCCGGTCAGGCAGATCAGGCCCTCGGCGTGTTCGACCACGTCTCGCAGGTCCACCCACGCCTCGCCCAGCTCGCGTCTGGCCGACCCCTCGCGGGTATGAGCGTGGGCGAGCGTGATGATCCGGCACAGGTTGCTCCAGCCGCGCTCGTCGCGTACGAGCAGCGTGATGTGGCGGGTGCGGGCTCGACCGCCGCCCGCGACGTCCACGGCCCCGGTGCCCGTGGCGCCACCTGCGCGCTCGGGCGGATCGACGGCCACGTCGATCTCCGCGCCGTGGATCGCCCGCACGCCGTGGCCGGCGGCGACCTCGGCCAGCTCCATCGAGCCGGAGACCGAGTTGTGGTCGGTCAGCGCCAGCGTGGTGTAGCCGAGCTCGCCGGCGCGCTGGGCGAGCTCGTGTGGCAGCGACACGCCGTCCAGGAACGAGTACGCCGAGTGGCAGTGAAGCTCCGCGTAGGCGGGGGTGGGCGCCATCTCACATGCCTCTATGGATCCTGCACGAACCAGGCGCCCGCGCCGGCCCGCGCGCCTGCGGTCAGGTCGTGGAAGACCACCATGTTGCGCCCGCGGGCGCCCAGCAGCTCCCAGTAGCGGCGGCGCAGCGGCTCGTCGGTCCACCAGCGGTCTTCCACCAGCCACGACTCGCGCAGCGCGTCGACCGCTTCGCCGTCGACCTGCACCGGAAAGCCGGGGCCGGCGGGCTGCAAGCGCACGCGCGCCGGCCGGGGAGGGTTCAGCGCCCGCGTGAGGACGGGCGTTGGGGTCGAGGCGGCTCGCGTGACGGCCATCACTCGGGCACCGGCGCGAGCACCACGCGCCGCTCTGGCACACGCGAGTCGGGGTCCACACACACGGCCCGCAGCACGGCGTCCTGCCCAGCCACCGCGCGCACCTGCGCCATAGCCCCGCGTAGACGCGCGGCGCGGGCCGCCCGTTGAGCTGTACGGCGGACCGAGGGGTGGGCGAGCTCGTCATCCAGCAGCGTGCCCTGCTCGGCCGCCGGCGGGCCGAAGCCCTCGACGGTCAACCGCAGAGCATCCGCGGGCGCGGGGAGCGTCAGCAGGCGCAGAGACAGCGCCAGCCAGATGCGCTCGGGATCACACAGCGCCTGGCGAAAGACCACGCGCTCGCGCCAGCCGCCGCCGGCGACCAGCCGCGCGGAGATGACCACCGCGCGCAGCGTGCGCCCACGGCGCTCTGAGCGGGCCAGCAGGCGGTTGACCAGCACGCCCAGCACGCGCTTGAGCGCCGCGCCGGAGCTCGCGTCGCCGACCTCCATCGACTCCACCAGGCGCTCCTGCGGGCGGCGTGGGCACAGGGCGCTGTCCTGCCCGCTGGCCAGCCTGTGGGCAAGCGCGCCCGCCGCCCCGAAGCGGTCGCTGAGCGCCGCCCGCCCCAACCGCGAAAGCTCGCCCAGCGTGCGCACGCCAAGGCGATCGAGCTGCTCCAGCAGCGCCGCGGTGTCCTCGCGCAGGCCCAGCAGTCCGACCGGCTGGCCGGCGAGCCAGCGCCGCGCGTCCCTGTCCTCGAGTACGAGTGGACGGCGCGAACGCGTCGCCAGGGCGGCCGCCAACGCACAGAAGCGCGTCGGCCCGGCGCCCATCCGCGGCGAGCGCCCGCCGAGCGCTGTCCGGCCGGCGCCCTGGGCAGTGGCGATCGTCGCGGTATCCGTTGCGTGCAGCCCGCGCAGGCCGTCCGTCTGGAAGTAAGCCAGGCCGGGACGAGCCGGCTCGACGGCCGCGCCAATCGATTCCAGGGCAGCCATCACCGCCTCCCAGCGCTCGGCCGCCTTGACCGGGTCGGGCGGGATGAGGATCAGGTCGGGGCAGCGGGCGAGCGCCTCGCCGAGGACCATCCCGCGGGCCACGCCGCTGGCCTGCGCAGCTCCCGAGACCTCCCCCACGCGCTGTTCTGAGCCCACCCGCGGCGCCAGCGCCAGCGCCTTGCCCGCCAGCGCCTGGTGGGCCACCCGGTCGCCGGCGGCCACGACCAGTGCGAAGCGGGGGACGTAAACACAGGCGACCATACGAACACATGTTCGTATGGTGTCGTGCCTACGTCAACAGATAGCCATCTGCATTAGCAAACAAATGTTCGTATATAGATGGCCAGAGTTCCACCCCCGCCACCGGCGGATAGAGTGCCACTCAGGGTCCGATGTCGTACGCCCGAAGGGCGCCGACCGAGGTGTACGTCCGGTCGGAGATGACGATGGGCTCGACCGAACCCTCCATCCGCTTTACCAACGAAAGGCAGTAGATGATGAGCAACCCAATGAACCGCGCCAAGCGTGCGCGCGTTCGCATCGGAGCACTCGCTGCGATCATGGCCCTGGCGAGCATATGCACGGTGGGCGCCGCTGCGGCGGCCGGCAACACCAAGACACTCTACGTGTCGGCCAAGGGCAAGCTGGGCGCACCGTGCACCCAGGCGAAGCCTTGCAAGACGATCGCAGCCGCGGTCGCCAAGGCGCACAAGGGCGCAAAGGTGCTGGTGGCACGTGGCACCTACCACGAAGAAGTCAAGATCGCCAAGGACGTCCAGCTACTCGGCCAGGGCAAGCCCGTGATTGATGCGACCGGACTGGGCAACGGCGTGCTCATCACTGGGACAGCCGCGGCCGGATCGTTGGTCAAGGGCTTCGTCGTACGCAACGCCAACTTCGAGGGCATCCTCGCGATGAGCACTACGAGGGTCACGATCGGCGAAAACACCGTGAGTAAAAACGATCGCGGCGGAAGCGCCGTCAAACCTGTCGGCGAGTGCGCGGCCGAAGGGGTGGTTCCCGGCGACTGCGGCGAGGGACTGCACCTGATGTCGGTCACCCACTCGACTGTGCTCGACAACGCGGTGAGCAACAACGCCGGCGGCATCCTGATCACCGACGAGCTCGGGCCTACGGCGTTCAACACGATCAAGGGCAACAAGGTTCTCGACAACGTGCTCGATTGCGGCATCACGCTCGCCGGACACAACCCCAAGGCGGTCGTGCTGAGCACCACTCCCGGGCCGCCCACGATGGTTGGCCTGGCACCCACGATCGGCGGCATCTACAGCAATGTCATCACCAAGAACACCGTCGCGGGCAACGGTACCCAGGGACAGGGCGGCGGCATCCTGATGGCAGGCGGCCCTCCCGGCACGGCCGTCTACAACAACACGGTCAGCGGCAACACCGCCAGTGGCAACGGTCTGGGCGGCGTGACGCTGCACAGCCACGCTCCCGGCCAGGATCTCGATGGCAACGTGATCTCACACAACATCATCAGCAACGACGGCCTCCACGGCTATCCCAACGGAGCACCGGGCGACAGCGACGCAGGCATCACCCAGTCGGTCGGGATCATCGTCTGGAGCGCTGCCGCGCCTCTGACCGGCACCTCGATCGTCGCAAACCAGATCAGCCACGACTACTACGGGATCTGGACCAAGAACGTTCCCACGATCGCCCCGAGCGCGAACACGTCCGCCTCCACGGTGACGGTCCCGCTGCTCCAAGGTTAGATGTAGACAGGAGTACACCACCAACGCACGCCCTGTCCTGTGACCTGCCACGCGGGACAGGGCGCCGCGCCCTGCCGCGCACCTCTCAGTCCATGCTCAGCGGCCCCTCAGCGGACCCGCTGAGGAACTGGCGCACGAAGGCGTTCTCGGAGGAGAACATCCGCTCGGCGTCGCCCGCTTCGACGATGCGCCCGCGCCACAAGAGCGCGATGTACTCGCCGATCTGGCGCGCCGACGCGATGTTGTGGGTGACAACCAGGTAGGTGCCCCCGTAGATCTTGTGCATCTCCTGGATCAGGTCGCACAGCAGCGCGGTGCGCACAGGGTCAAGGCCGGAGTCGGGCTCGTCGAAGATGACCACGTCGGGCTCCATCACCAGCGCGCGCGCGAAGCCAGCGCGCTTGCGCATGCCCCCCGACAGCTGCGAGGGGGCGTCGTCCATCGCGTCGGCCAGCCCCACGTCGGTCAGCCGTTGGGAGACGCGCTCGGCGATCTGCGCCTCGGACATGTCGGTGTGCTGGCGCAGTGGGAAGGCGACGTTGTCGAACACCGACATCGACCCGAACAGGGCGCCGTCCTGGAACAGCACGCCGATCTTGCGGCGCAGGGCGAGCAGCTTGGGCATGGTCAGGCTGGGAACCGATTGGCCGTGCACGACGATGTCGCCGGAGTCGGGGAACATCAGCCCAATGATGTGCTTGATCAGCACGCTCTTGCCCGTCCCGGACGGGCCCAGGACGACCGTGATCGTGTCGTCGGGGAAGGCCACGTTGAGGCCGTTGAGCACGGGCACGCCGCCCAGGCGCTTGTGCACGTCCACGCAGCGGATCGACCAGTTGCCCGCGTCCGGGTCCCCGCTGAGGTCCAGGTCGCTGGAGTGATACTGGAAGTCGTCGTCGGCCGCGCTCATCACTTAGGGGGAGTGGTCGGTTCGGAATACACCACCTGCGGGAACTGGCTGCTCTTCCCGTTGAACGTGGAGGGACCCTGCTGGCTGCATCCTGGCGCTGACACTTCGTTGGAGCCGCCGGGCTTGTTGGCGACTTTGAATTTCTGGATCTGTTCGATGATTTCTTCGGAGATCGTTTCGTTGGACGGCCCGGTCACCGAAGGTATCGAGTTCGAGCAGGAGCTCGAGTTGAACACCTGCAGGCCGCTGGCGAGCGAGCTGAAGGCGCCGGGCTGGGGGTAGGGGTTGGAGCGGTCTGAGCCGGGGCGCGAGGAGGGGTAGACCGCGAGGCTCTCCGGGCTGAGCACGGGCATCGCCTGCAGGAAGTGCGTCTGGGGGCCCTGGAGTTTGCCGGTCGCGCTTTCGGTGCTGCCGTTGAGGCCATGCCCGGCGGCGGCTGCGGTGATGTTGGCGAAGAACGCCTGGACCTCGGGCAGGTATTCGCCGAGCGACTGCAGGAACGGGTCGAGGTTATGCAGCACCGGCCTGAAGTTTTCGAGGATCGGCACGGTCAGGCCGAGTGCCTTCTTGAGGTCGGGCAGGTCGGTCTTGGCCGATGTGGTAAGCGGCCCGAGCGCGGTAAGGAACTTGCTGAATTCCGGCGCGAACGGTTTGGCCGCGGCCAGCAGCGCGGCAAGCTGGCGCTCGGTGGGCTGGAATTCTTCGAAGTAGGGCTTGGCAACGGTGGCGAAGCGGTCGAGCTCTTTCTGCGCCGTGCGCGCGTTGATCTCGAACTTGGGCAGTTCGCGGAAGGCCTGTGCGAAGCCCTGGCTGCCTTCAGCGGCCGCCTTGAACGTGCGTTCACCATTGACGATCAGGCCTTCGAGCTGGTGGTCGCGCCCGGCGAGCGCGTCGAAGACGATGCCCGTGTTGCGTACCAGCGCGCGCACCGCGCCTTCCTGTTCGTCGAGAATGCTCACCAGGCGGCCGGTGTGTTCGACGAACGGTTCCAGGCGGGCGAAAAACGAGTTGATCTGTTCGCCGCGTCCGTTGATGCCTGCGGCCAACGCCTGATTCCAGATCTTGAAGTCGGCGCGCGTCTTGGGGTCAAACGCCGTGAGGATGTCGTCGAGCGTCACTTCAGGCTGGATCTGGCTGTTGGGCAGCTGGCTGCCGTCGCGCAGGAACGGACCACTGTGACCCCCGTGCTCGGGGATCAGCTGCACGTAGGTCTCTCCCAGCAGCGTCTTCTGGCGCAGCATCGCGTGCATGTCGGCGCGCAGCGGGGCGTACTGGCTGGCGACTTCGATGGTCGCGTGGGTCCGCCCGTCCTTGCCCAGGTTCAGCGAGATGACGTGTCCCACGTCCACCCCACTGATGCGCACGTCTGACTGTTCGGCGAGCGCAAGCGTGCGGGGGAAGGCGACGGTGAAGCGATAGCCCTTGGGCTTGAGCGGCAGCGGGCCGCCAAAGGACTCCCACAGGAACATCAGCAGCCCAAAGCAGCTGAGTACGAACAGGACGATCACCAGCAGGTTGCCCAGGGTGGGCGCGCGCTTTTGCATCTAGCGACCGCCTCCGAATGTGTTGGCATGAAGTTTTGAGAACGGCACGGCCGGCGCGGGTGCGCGCGTCCGCTCGCTGGCGGCGGTCGGCTTGAGGATGCCCTTGCTCTGGCATTCGGCCTTGGTGGGCGGCTTGAGCAGGTTGACCAGCAGGTTGACCGTGGGGTTGATTTCAGAGACGCCTTTGAACAGCGGCAGGATGTTGCAGTTGAAGTACAGCAGGGTGCGCCCGACCGCTCCGTTGGCGTCGGCCGAGCTGACCACGCTGTTGAGGTCGTGGATGCCCCAGTCCGAGAAGAACAAAAAGCCGCCGCGGTTGGGACCGGGGTTGTAGGCGAGCTCGTTGAAGAATTCGTTGAGCACCGAGAACGTGGTGGCCAGGTTGGGCAGCGCTTCGCTGAACTGTTCTGTGTCGGGCTTCAGTTCGTTGACGATCGGCAGGATCTGGCGCGCGAACGGGCGGATCTCGTTCTTGAAGATCGACGTGGTCTTCAGCGCGAGCGTGCGGGTCGTCGCGTTGGCCGGTCCGAGCGCTTTGGCGAACGGGTCGAGTTTGTGCAGGGTCGGGCCGAAGAAGTGTGAGGCGGTTGCCAGCTTGGCCAGGCCCACGCCGGTCTTGTGCAGCGCGCCCGGCAGCAGCTGCAGCGTGCGCTGCAGCTGCGCGTCCTCTTGGGCGAACGTGGCGAACACGGCGTTGGACGCGTCGATCAGCTGGGCGAGCTGCTTGTCCTTGCCGCCGATCGCTTCGATCAGTAGGCGAAAGTTATGGATGGCGTGCGCGGTGTTGGCGTGGCGGGCTTCCAGTTCGCGGGCGATCTCTTCGACAAGACGGCCGGTCGGGGCAAAGCGCTTGAGCGTCGCCGCGTATGCCCGTCCGTTGTTCTTGAACGCTTCCCCAGCGCCGGCCAACAGCTCCTGCAGGTAGGCGCGCGTTTCTGCGTCAAGCCCGGCGAGGAACTGGTCGAAGTTGATGTCGGGCGCGGTCTGCGACTGGGGGATGATCTCGCCACTCTTGAGTTTGCCGGCCGACGGTTCGCCGGGGTTGACCTCGACGGTGATGTCCGCCAGGTTGGTCTTGGGACGCAGCAGCAGGGTGGCGTTGCGGTAGAGATAGCGGGCGTACTTTGGCGTCACTTTCATCGACACCAGCGCCACGCCGTTGCGCAAGCTAACGCTTGCGACTTCACCGATCTTGGCGCCCGCGATCGTGACCGCCTGGCCCTGACCGGGGGTGACCGCCTGCGCGGTCTGGAATTCGGCCTCGAGGTTGAAGTAGTTGCGCCCGAGCACGGGGACCCAGCCGGGCAGCTTGAGGTTCTCGTTGGCGAGGATGTAGCCGCCAACGCCCGCCGCGATCACGACCATCGTCACGACCGCGATGAACGACGAGCGGTAGCGGCGGATCTGCTCGGCGACGCTCAGGCCCTCGTGGACGGGGGCCGGCGGGCGACCCCCGCCGGGCGTGTGTCCCTCGGCGGCGCTCATCAGCCTCCGCTCCCGTCTGCGGGCCCTTGCGAAAGAGGGCCATTGAAGTTAGGCAGCGTCTGGGTGTAGCAGGGCACGAGCGGCTCATACGGCGGCTCTTCGGCTGGGTAGGCCGGGCGGGTGCCCTGCGGCGGCAGGGGGGAGCGCGCCAGCAGGCGCAGGCCCTGGATTTTGGTGTTGAGTACCGATACGGGCGCCGACAGCAGCGTCTGGCCGCCGTTGCCAGCGAGGAAGTGGGCGAACTCGCCGTTGCCGTCGAAGCCCTGGCCGAGGCTTGCCAGACCAACCACGCTGTACCAGAATTCCTTGTAGTTTTCGACGCCGGTCGTGCTCGATCCGTCCTGGATCCTAGTGTTGCCCGCGGGGTAGAGCACGTTGGTGAGGCATTTGTTGAACAGGTTGGTCTGCTGGAAAAGCGGCGTCTGTTCGCTTTGCAGGCGCGCCAGCGACGGCACGGCTTCGGCCAGTCCCTTGGCCACGCCGCCGAGTTCCGCGGGAGATAGCGAGGCGCGCACCTGTTCGATCCAGGGCAGCGCCGCCGTGACCGTGGTGTTCGTGTTGCGTACCCCCGGCAGGATGTCGTGGGCGAATTCCCGCGTCGGCGGGAAAGTTGCGTCCAGGCCCGCCAAGCCGCGCTGGACGCTCAGCAGCGCGCTGGGCAGCTCGGCCACGGTGGCGCGCAGCGGCGTGGCCTGGTCGGCGAGCGCTCCGATGAAGGTGTTGAAGTGGGGAAACAGTTCGCCGAGCTGCTGCTCGTGGACGTTGAGCGCCGCGGTGACCTTGCCGATGCTGGCGACCAACGCGGAGAGGTCGTTGGCTTCGGTGCCGGTGATCGCCTGGTTGAGGACGGCGGTTGCGCGCAGTGACTTGGGCCCGCGCTGGTAGGCCTTGTTGAACGCCTGCGCGCCGTCGATGCCCCTCACTTCTGGGTCCTGTTCGGCGTTTTCGGCGGCGTCGGGCTTGCGCGTGAGCCCGTTGCCGAAGCCGATCAGGAAGTTCTGCAGGTTGGCGCGCGTATCGGTGTTGAGCGCGTCGAGCACCTGATCGAGCTGGACCGGATCTGAGGTCTGCGTGGTCGGGATCGTGTAGCCCGAGGAGATCGTCTTGGCCGACGGGCTGCCGGGCTGCAGTTCGACGAACCAGTTGCCTTCCAGGAACGTCCGAGGGCGGAGCTTGGCGGTGGCGTCGGTGTGGATCGGCAGCCCTCCCGATTCGATTTCCATCGTCACCAGGCCCGCGTTGCCCTCGCGTGCGACGCCGCTGACCTTGCCCACGGTGACGCCGGCGATGCGCACGGGTGAGCTCGGGTGGACGTTGATGTTTTGCGCGCTCGCGAACACCGCCTTCAGGCGGAAGCCGTGTTTGAACGGGATCGCCTTGGTGAAGCCGAAGTAGACGATCAGGGCCGCGATCACGATGACCGCCAGGCCGAAGCGCACCGGGTTGGTCCGCTGCAGCTCGATGACCGGCGTCTCGTCGCGGCGTCGCCACCAGCGGCTCATTTCTTGCCCCCCTTGCGCTTGGGCTTGCTCGGCGCCTTGACCGGCGCCGGCTTTGCCTTGGCCAGGCCGAGCGCCTTGAGCGCTTCGGGCGAGTACTTTTCGCCGAACAGGTTGTCTTCGCGGTTGGTCAGTTCGCGGTTGGTCGACACGTCGGCGGCGGGCAGGGTGCCGATGGAGGCTTTGCCGGGTACGTATGTCTCGTTGCCGGCTTCGCACAGCTGCGCCTGGCCGGGGCCGGCGACGTTGGGGTAGGGATTGACGTGCACGAAGTTGTTGTTGATGATCACGGGGCTGTCGAATTCGTGTTCGATCGACGGCCCGTTGGCGGGCGAGGATGAGGGGTAGCCCTCGTTGTTGACGCCGTTGGGGGCCAGCAAGGCGCTGGCGCGGGCGAGCGTCCCGACGCCCACGTTCTCGGACTCCAGGCTCGCGATGTTGCGGAAGGCGAGCGTGATGTAGTTGCAGTTGGCCTGCTCGCCCGCCAGGCCGGCGATCAGCGGGTTGCCGACGTCGAGCGTGTGGGTGAAGTCTTCCAGGGCCAGCTCGACGATCGGGTTCTCGCCGAATTCCGACAGAGCCTGCGCGGATTCGGCCAGGCGCGTGTTCAGCGCAGTCGCCGCCTGGAGGTTGGTCGCGCCGACCGTGATCGCGTGCGCCAGCGGCGGCGCGACCGTGCGCAGATCTTTCGCGCTGGGCGCCAGCAGCTGCATGAATTCCTTGGCACGTTCCAGGAACGGGTCCTCGAACTTCAGCGAGTGGATCGCCTGTTCCAGCGAGGCGGGCCCATCGGCGTTGGCTTCTTCGATCTGGCGCGCGACGCCGGCGAAGGCGGTGAAGAAGGTGTCCAGGTCGGCGTAGTAGTTGGCCTGCTGCTGGGCCACGGGCGCCGACTGCGAGGCCACCCGGTCGAGCGCGGGGAACAGGTTGTGCAGGTCGGTCTCGGGCAGCGCGAGGTTGTGCAAGGCGGGGATCGCGTGGATCACCAGGGGCCGCAGTTCGGCGATCGTGTTGTTGAGGCCCAGGCCGCGCCCGGCGATCCCGTCGCCGAAGCTGTTGGTCGAGACCTTGATCGCCTTGCGCGTGGGTTCATCGAACATGTCGAAGAGATCGTTGATGTCAACCGGTTCGCGGGTCTGGGAGGCGGGGATCGTCGCGCCCGCCTTGAGTGTCTGGCGCGAGGTCCCCTTTTCCAGGTCCAGGTACTTCAGCCCGATCGCCGACACCGACTGCACGACCGCTTTGGTGTCCGCGGGCAGCGGTTCGACTTTTTTTTCGAGCTTGAGGCTGGCGACCGCGGTGATGCGACCGGTCTTGGGGTTCTCCACGGCGTGCATCGCTTCGACCACGCCCACGCGCGTGCCGCCGATGCGCACCTGGTTGGAGGCCTGTAGCTCGGATGCCTCGGGCAGCGCCACCTTGATGTTGTACGTGGGCACGAATGGCAGCCCGTTGTTGGCGTTGTAGGACAGGTACACGGCCACGACCACGATCAGCGTGGTGATCGCCCCGATCAGCAGCGGGCTCGCGGCGAGCGAGTTGCGACGCGAGCGCATCAGGGGGTCTCGCTCGGGTCGCAGGTGAGCAGTTCGTTGTCCACGAACGGCGATGAGCCGTCGGGGGCGGGCTGGGTGGCGGCGCCGGGACAGCGGCGCAGCTGGCCGGTCTTCAGCCCTTCCAGTGCCGCCTGCGGGGTGGTGGGGGTCAGCGTATTGTTCGAGCCAACCTTGAAGTCGGGCAGGATCAGGTTGCCGCGCACGTAGTGACCGTTTGCGTCGTAGTAGGCGCTGGTCTGGCCGAATGTGCGCAGGGTGCCCTCGAGGTCGGGGCTGTAGGGGCCGAGGAAGGCGGTGACCGGCACCGATTCCTTCTCGGTAGTGACCGTCGCGGCGGAGCCTTCGGTCAACGCCTTGGCCAGCGGGGGCAAAGCGCGAACGAGGTCGGTGAGGTCGTTGTTGGGCCCGGGACGACTGAAGGCCAGGGCAAGATTATGCGTGGGGACAGTGGCCGTGGTCAACAGCCCGTGCAGCCGTTCCAGCAGCGTGGTCAGCGGCTTGGTCGTGGGCCGCGATTCGACAACGAACTTTTCCAGCGCGGCGAACGTGGCGGGCAGTTGCGAGAACGTGCGGTTGCCCTGGTGCAGGGTTACGGGCAGCTGTTTGAGGCCCTGCGCCAGGTCCCGCTGCTCGGCGCCGACCGCTTGGAAGATCTTGTCGCTGTTGCCGGTCAGGTCGGTCAGGGCTTCTGAGCGCGCGCCGATCGTCGTGACCGCCTTGGCGGTTTCCACAAGGAAGTTGGTGAACACGGGCTGGTCGCGCACGAGCTCGTCGAAGAAATGGTCGGTCGCCGTCAGGGCGGGGCCGACGTATTCGGCCGATTCGCCCAGCGATCGACTTGCGCCCACATACAGTTCGGCCTGGCCCTGGATGAACTGCTGCAGCCCCTTGCGCGTCTTCGGGTTGAAGATGTCGAAGAACTGGTCGAGGTCGGTCACTTCTTTGGTGGCGCTGGCCGGCAGCGTCGCGCCGGCCGCCAGCGACGGCCTGTTGTTCGGTCCGGGCGAGAGCGCTATGTAGCGGTTGGCCACGCCCGCCAGTCCCGGCACCCTGACCTGGGCGACCGTGCCCTCGTGCAGCGGCGTCAGCGATGAGTCCACATGGATGGTGACTTCGGCTTTGAAGTCATGGGTCAGGACGATGTTCGTGACACTGCCGACGGGCACGCCGCCGACCTGCACCTGATCGCCCTTGACCAGCTGGTCGGCTTCGCTGAAGATCAGGTGGTAGGTAGCGCCGCCGCCGCCGGAGAAGACCAGGAAGGCGACGATCAGCACGACGACCGCCAGCGCACCCACGGCGACGATTCGCCCGAAGTTAGACCCGGTCGTCCTACGCGGGAGCAGCGGGTCGCTGGGGCCCCCGGGGCTGGGCGGGGGCGGCGGCATGGCCGGCGGTCTGGGCGGGGTGGCGGTGGCCATGGGCCTACCCTTGTCCTTCGCCGACGGCGCTCGGCGTGTCGGGGATCGCGGCCGGCGACGGGCCGGCGACGACGGTGGGGTCGGGGATCTCGCCCAGGCGCGCGATCAGCTGGATCCACTGGCTGGGCTTGAGCACGGTGTCGGCGAGGGCGGCTCCGTGCGCGACAGCCGCTGCGGGCGACCGGAAGCCGACCTTGATCGCAGCGGCTGCGCTCGGGCTCGCCGACGCTACTGCGACGCCCGGGTAGCTCAGCTGGCTGACAATCCGCTGCGGCCTGTTGACGCCCTGCAGCATCAGCAGCTTGCGCACGATCTCATCGGCGATCGACCCGGGCCCCTGGTGGCCAGCGATCGGGATGCCGTTGACGGCGGTGATGTCGACCGACTCGCTGTCGGCGCCGGCCGGGGCGTTGGCGGCCGCGGCAGCTTGAGCGGGGATGTCGCATTTGAGACCCGAGACGCTCGGGCGCAGACCGGACACCGACAGGTACTCGAGCGTGGCCAGCACACGCTTGTCCACGCGGCCGGACTCGATCGCGCGGCGTCCGCATTCGCCGAGGCGGATGCCGGCATCGTGGAGCACCTGCGGCTGCAGCTGCTGCTTTGACTCGAGCAGCACCTGCCCCACCGTGGGCGCGGTCGCCAGGAAGGGGTTCTCGCCGTCTGCCCTGAAGATCGACGTGTTGTCGAGCGCCACCCAGCCGTCGAGGATGGGCTTGGGGTCGATCAAGGGGGCGCCCGCGCCGGAGGGCCGGATCTGAAAGACGATGTGCGGCTGCCCATCTGCGCCGGCGCTCGTGGAGACGGCGCCGACGTGGCCGAGCACCGTGCCGGCGATCACCTGCACGCCGGGCGTCAATGGGTGCAGGTAGACCACATCGGGGCCTTCTTTGAAGACGCGCACGCGGGGACGCGGTCGCGTGACCCCGGCACGCCGCAAGACGCCGGCAGGCGGCTTGGGAGCGGCCGGCGCCGATTCCAAGCCCGCGGCCGCGCCGAACGCAAGACCCGAGACGACGGCGCTTTCGGACACGGGCGAGCGCGGTTGCGCGCCGGCGGTCGCCGGTCCGCTGGGCGGTCGTTCACCCGCCCCGGAGATGCGCGGGCTGACCGTGCTGTGAACGTGCGGCACGAGCACGGGGTACAGCGTGGCCAGGTCGCCCAGCTCGGCGTAGGTGTAGGTGTTGCCATAGGCGTCGCGCAGCGAGACGTACTTGCCGAGCGTCGGGGATTCTCCGATCTGCACGATCTGACCATCCTGGACGGCGATCACGGGGGCGCCGGCCTGCGAGTAGATGGTCGTGCCGACGATCGTCTTGGCAGGCGTGGTTGCGCCGGTCGCGACAGTGGGGAAGCCGTCGCTGAAGTGCGCTGTGGCGTGCACGGGGAAGCGCGCCTCGGTCAGCCCGGTGATCGCCCCAAGCAGTTCGGGCGGGGTGCCGCCGAGCAGCTGGGCGCGCAACATGACCGAGTCGACGTAGGCCTGGGAGTGGTTGTAGGCGTACACGGCGGCCTTGATGTCGCTATCGCCACCGGCCGCGCGCAGATACCTGGCGGCGGCGAAGATCGCGTCGGCCGGGTTGTAGGGGTCCTTGTAGCCGGCGCCGTTGGCGTCCACGCCGTACTGGGCCCACTCCGTGGGCAGGAACTGCATCCATCCCTCGGCGCCCGCGCTGGAGACGCTCAGGTCGCGCCCGTAGTCGGTCTCCACCTCGTTGATCGCCGCGAGCACCTGCCAGGGGATGCCGTAGGCGGTGCCGGCCGCCTGGAAGATCGGCAGCAGGAACGGCGGCGCGGTGAAGCTTTCGATGAAGAAGCCGGGCACGCCGGCGATCAGGGCTTCAAGACCCGGCGTCAGGCCGGGTGTGAGCAGCGAGGGCGACAGCGCCGGCTGCCCGGCATGCACGCCGCCCAACACCGTCGCTTCGGCTGCTCCGACCTGGCCGCCAGGCGCTTCGATGCTGGCGCCGGCGGGAGCGCGCTTGACCGTCGCGGAGGCGCCGCGCGTGGCCCGCTGCGGGTGCTGGGAGCGGACCTGCGGGATGAGCGGGGGCGCCGGGACGCGCGTTTCGCTCGTCGGCCCGACGGGCGTGGTGGACGAGGCGGGGCTCACTTCGGCCGCGAGGCCGCTCGCGGGCGTGGCCAGCGCGAGCGCGCCCAGGCCGGGGAGCAGCAGTCGCATCAGTCTGGGCGGTCGGGTTGTGGTCGTGGTGGTGGTCATCGCGGCGGTCAGTTGCCGAGCAGGTAGTTGAGGAGCATCCCACCGGCCTGTGAGCCTTCGGCCGAGGGCGTGTAGTAGGTCGTGCCCGCGGTCGATCCGCCGACCGGCTGGGCGCTGGTGGAGAGGGTGTTGAGGAAGGCGGAGCCGGGCTGGGCGGCTGTCTGTGTCGCCGTGCCCGGGTACTCGGCAATCGCCTGCGCCGGCGTGGCGCCGCCGATGACCGCCAGCGTGCGGGCCATGATCAGGCTGGTCCCCGGCTGGCTCGCGCTGGACCTCGCGATTGCGGCCGCGGCGGCCCCTTCGGCTGTGCTTTCACCGGTCGCCGAGCTGCTCGTGTTGAACAGTTTGGCGTTACAGCCGGGAGCCGGTTTGATGGCGTATTTGAGGCAGGTGTTGCCGACGCCCTCGGTGCGCAGGAAGTGGCCGAGCGCGTCATAGCCGTTGGCCGAGCCGGTGCCCAGGAAGATGAAGTCCAGGAAGCGCTCGAGCCCACCGCTGTTGCGCACGCTGGAGAACAGCGTGGCGAGGTTGGAGGCGAACGGCTTGCCGGCGGCGCCCAGCGAGCGCAGAGTCGTGAGCAGCGGTTTGGTCGCCACCAGCGCGGGTCCCTGCTGTTTGGCGGTCGTGCCGAGGTTTGTGAAGAAGCTGATCGAGCTCTTGTTGAAGGCCGGCAGATGCTCGAAGGCCTTGTCGACCGCGGGCGCTGCCTGCTCGAGGGCGGCGAACGTGGGGGTGGTCGCTTCGGCGAAGCGCCCGACGCGTTCGAGGTTGGGGCCAAGGCGTTCCAGGAACGGCGGGAACAGCTGGAGGTTGCGCGCGAGCGCGCCGCGCTGGGCGGCGGTGGCCTGCGCGACCGTGTTGCTTTGCACGATGAAGTCGGCGACGCGGCCGCGCACCTTGGCCAGCGGCGCGAGCGCCTCGTCGGAGTCGACGGCCAATTTGGCCAGCACGTGGTTCTCACTGGCGAGGATCGCGAGGACCTTGTCGAGTTCCTGCAGCGCCGGGTTGGCCCGGATGAGGACTTCGCGCAGGTCGCTGCCGCGCCCGGCCAGGCCGGCGCCGAGTTCGTTGAAGATGATCGTGAAGCGCTCCTCTTCGGGCAGGCGGCTGATGTCGTTGATCAGATCCACGTCGACTGGGCTGTGCGTGTTCGCCACCGGCAGCAGCAGCTGTCCTGCGCCTTCCTGGCCTTTGCGGATCCGCTTCAGCGGCGGCGGCAGCGGCGTGCCTTCCACGCGCGGCTGGGTGGGCAGGCAGTCGACGTACTTCTCCCCGATCAGCGCTTGCGGCTTGATCGTGCAGCTGGCGTCTTCGCGGAAGTCCTGAAAGCCCGGGTTGGCGATGTGCAGGACGACCGCGGCCTTGGCCTGGGGCGTAGGCGCGACCGAGCTGACCGTGCCGACGGTGACGCCGTCGATCTTGACGTTCTCGCCGCCGATCAGGTTGCCGGCGTCGTCGAAGATCGCGCGCACTTCGTAGGCGCCGTTGGAGCCGCCGGCAGACGTGGCGAGCAGAACGATCGCCACCAGAGCGATCGCGCAGGCCGCCCCGGCGATACCGGCCGCCCATCTCCTGCGCCCTGCCGTCTCCTGCCTCAACCCCGATCCTTCCTTGCCGTTCACAGCGAGCGGGCGACCCCTTCCCTCGGAGGGGGTCGCCCGTCTGACTTCACTCCTGATGAGAGCTTACGCCCCGCAGAGGCGCAAGGTCACTGCCTGTATTCGATTCTACTTCTTAGGGCACGGGACCTTGTATTCGACCGGCACGGTCTGCGGCGTCAGGCCGCCCAGGCCGGCGAACAGGAGTTCGGCCTTGAAGGGGAAGCCGCCTTTCGGGCAGGTCTTCGGCACGGTGCCGTAGTAGATCGTCTTGCCGCCCTTCTTGATCGCCGAGCCGACCTTCACGCTGATCCTTTCCGTCGACGCGTCGGGCGCTCCAGGCACCGTTTCGACCAGCGGCACTTCGCCGATGAACTCTTCGCTGAAGAGGCCGCTGGATTTCGTGAAGTGGCCCTTGGAGATGAATTCGAGGGCGACCGGCGAATGACCGGCAACATAGAACTCCAGGCCGCTGCCCGAGAAGTACGGCTGGATTTCGACTTCCTCGGGAACGCGTTCGCTACCGAAGGACACGACGCCCAAGGCGTGCCCGAGCGGGCCGGCGTGGGTGTTGGCAGCGCATTTGCCGGTTTGTTCGAGCGTCGCCAGCGGGCAGGCCGGGAACGCCGACGGGTGCAGCACGACACCCTTGGGCAGGAACGTATTGACGCCGATCAGCGGCGGCGGAAAGCCACCGTATTCGGTGCCCGAGATCGTGAATTCGAACGTCTCCGCGGCTCCGTGGCCAAGGATGTAGCCGGTCCCCGGGAAGCCTTCGATCGGGACGACCTTGACTTTGACTGTGACCACGGGCGTGGCCGACGCGATGCCTGGCAGCGCGAGAACGCCGAGACCCAGGACAGCGCCCAGAACGGCAAGACAGGTGGATGCTCTGCGCATCAGTTCTCCTCTCCGACTAATTGATGGACAGGTCCGCCTCGATCCGGGTAGCTCCGGAGCCTGTGCCGGTCCGGCGACATCGAGATTCCCGGCTGATCGCAGGGAAACAGTGGCGACCACTACAGGCAAGACCATATCCGTCTCAAACGCTGGCTTCAACCTGGAGGCCATCCGCAGCCGGGGTGACGGCGCAGACCACCCTGAATCACGATAAGGCTCAAGCTCAACTGAAGCCTTAGAAGCCGGGAGCCCACGGCCGAAGTGGCACGCGGGCTCCCGATAGTCGTCCAGCGTCGTCTACTTCTTGGGGCAGGGCACCTTGTATTCCACCGTGACCGTCTGCGGCGTCAGGCCGCCCAGGCCAGCGAACAGCAGTTCCGACTTGAACGGGAAGCCGCCATGGGGGCAGGTCTTCGGCACGGTGCCGTAGTAGACGGCCTTGCCGTGCTTCTTGTAGGCCGAGCCGACCTTGACGCTGATCGACTCGGCAGACGCATCCGGGGCTCCGGGCACCGTTTCGACCAGCGGCACTTCGGTGATGGCCTCTTCGCCGTAGGCGCCGCTCGCCTTCACGTAATGGCCCTTAGAGAGGAATTCAAGCGCCACCGGCGAATGGCCCGCGGTCAGGAACTCGAGACCTCCACCGGGTGCGAAGTACGGCTGGATTTCGACTTCCTCGGGAACACGTTCGGCGCCGAAAGCGACCACCCCGACCGCGTGCCCGACCGGGCCGGCCTGAGATTTATTCGTGCACTTGCCGACCTGTTCGAGCGTGGCCGGCGGACAGGTCGGGAACCCCTGCGGGTGCAAAACGATGCCTTTGGCCAGATAGACGTTGACCCCGATCAGCGGCGGCGGGAAGCCACCGTATTCGGTGCCCGAGATCGCGTATTCGAATGTCTCGGCCGCTCCGTGGCCAAGGATGTAGCCGGTGCCCGGGAAGCCTTCGATCGGGACGACCTTCACTTTGATGGTGACCGTGGGCGCCGCCGACGCGATACCCGGCAGGGCGAGCGCGGCGAGCCCAAGGACGGCAACATAGATGGATGCTCTGCGCATCAGGTTTCTCCTCCAACTGTTTGATGGATCGTCTTGATCCGATGTTTCCGGAGCGTCTAGCTCCACGACTAGGATCGCGCGACCTTACAGGGCGCTTTCTATCGGTCGCTTGACAATTCCGACTGGGTTGACAATTCCGGCAGACTTGCACCATACCGGCTGAGGGCTCGACTCCCGTAAGCTCGAACCCCGCCGGCGCTGGTGTTTCTCGCTGGCGATCTATGCGAGTGGCTCTCACCTACTTCCTAAAGCAGGGCACCTTGTAGCTGGCGGCGACTGTCTGCGGCGTGAGGCCGCCAAGCCCGGCGAACAGCAGTTCGGCCTTGACCGGGAAGCCGCCATGGGGGCACTTCTTCGGCACGGTGCCGTAGTAGACGGGCTTGCCGTGCTTCTTGTAGGCCGCGCCGACCTTGACGCTGATCGACTCGGCGGACGCATCGGGGGCGCCGGGGACCGTTTCGACCAGCGGCACTTCGGATACGAGCTTCTGGCCGAAGCCGCTACCACCGCCGGTGTAGTGGCCCTTGGAGATGAATTCGAGCGCCACCGGCGAATGGCCGGCGGTCAGGAACTCGATACCGCCGCCGGGCGCGAAGTACGGTTGGATTTCGACCTCCTCGGGGACGCGTTCGGCGCCGAAGGCGACCACGCCAAGCGCATGCCCGAGCGGACCGGCGTGCGTCTTGCTCGCGCACTTGCCGACCTGTTCGAGCGTGGCCAGCGGACAGGTCGGAAACCCCTGCGGGTGCAGGACGACGCCCTTGGGCAGGTAGAAGTTGACCCCGATCAGCGGCGGCGGGAAGCCGCCGTATTCGCTGCCGGAGATCGTGAATTCGGCCTGCTCGGCGGCACCACAGCCTGCGCAGTAGCCGCTGTGCGGGTAGCCCGCGATCCCGGTCACCTTCACTTTCAGGGTGACCACCGGCGCTGCCGACGCGGCCACGGGCAAGGCGAGGGCGACGAGGCCGACAACGGCAAGACAGATGGACGCTCTGCGCATCAGATTCTCCTCCGACTGTTTTGATGTACAGAACAACCAACCCGGCAGATGCCAGGAAATACCGGTGGGCAGTCGCAGCCGTCGCGAGGAGACGCTCGTGTCAGCCGGCTGACAGCTCGAGCTGGTCGCCGTCGAAGCGCACGCCGACCGGCGCGAGGATCACCTGCCTGGGCCCCTCCTCGACGCGCCCGGCAAGCAGCGCGTCGAGCTTCAGCTCGCGGGCGGTCGCGATGATCGTCTCCGCGGCGCCCGGGGCGCAGTAGAGGGCAAGCCCCGCTCCCATGTTGAAGGTGGAGTACGCCGCGTGGGCATCGAGTCCCGCGTGCTCGACGAGGAAGCTGAGCACGGCGGGAACCTTGGGCAGCCGCTGGATGCGGTAGGTGAGCTGCTTGGGCGGTCGCATCAGCTTGAGCAGCCCGTGGCCGGTGATGTGGCTGATGTAGGTCAGCCCGAGGTCGCGCTCGAGCAGCGCGGCGATCAGCGGCGCGTACATCAGCGATGGCTCCAGCAACGCCTCGCCGAAACTGGTGGCGGGCGACCCCGGCTCGCTCGGCAGCGGGGTGGCGTACCCCTCGTCCAGGCGCCCGGCGACCAGGCGCGCAAGCGAGGCGCCGTTGGCGTGCAGGCCGCTGGATGCGACCAGCACGATTTCGTCTCCGACCGCGAGCTCGTCTCCAAGGATCGGCGAGCGCCCGGCGGGCACCGCGCCGACGGCGGCGCCCGCGAGCTCGATGTCGCGCTCGTCGAGCAGATCGGGCAGCGACGGCGACTCGCCTCCTCCCCACGCGCAGCCGGCGTCCGCGCACGCGCGGCGCCAGCCCTCCAGCAGCGCGCCCGAGCGCCCGCCGTCGCGGTACCAGTCCGACGCTCCCGTGGCGAAGTAGGCGTTGACCACGAGCGGCAGGGCGCCCACGCAGCAGAGGTCGTTGACGATCGCAGCGACCGTGTCATAGGCGACGTCTGCAAAGCGATTGATCTGCTGGCGTTCGAGCACCTGGCGCGCGATGATCGACTTGGTGCCCAATCCCTCGACGACGAACGCGAGCGTCTGCGAGCCCAGCTCGAATACGAACGCGGGCTCGCCGCGGGAGGCATCCAGCGCACGGGCTCCCCGGGCGGCGAGCAGCGGCGAGGTGGACAGCGCCTTGGCCATGGCCAGGCGCTTGCCGGCGTCGAGCGCGTCGTAGTCCACGCCGGCGGCGCTGTAGCTGACGCCGTCTTGGCTCATCGGCGATGATCCTAAGCGACCGTTGCCACCGAGGGAGGACCGATGGACTTCCAGCCGAGCGAGCGCTGTACGGAATTCAAGGAGCGCCTGAGCGCGTTCATGGACGAGCATGTGTACCCGGCCGAGGAGCTGTACGAGCGCCAGCTGCGCGAGTCTGGAAACCCGCACTTCCAGCCGCCGGTGATGGAGGAGCTGAAGGTCAAGGCGCGCGATGCGGGGCTGTGGAACATGTTCCTGCCCGACGCGGAGCTCGGCGCCGGGCTGTCCAACAGCGACTACGCGCCGCTGGCGGAGATCCTCGGCCGCTCGCACATCGCCTCGGAGGCGTGCAACTGCTCGGCGCCCGACACGGGCAACATGGAGGTGCTCTACCAGTTTGCCACGCCCGAGCAGCGCGAGCAGTGGCTGATGCCGCTGCTGGACGGCGAGATCCGCTCGTCGTTTGCGATGACAGAGCCCGAGGTGGCCTCCTCGGATGCGACCAACATCACGATGCGCATCGAGCGCGACGGCGATCAGTACGTGCTCCATGGGCGCAAGTGGTGGATCTCGGGCGCCTATCACCCGCACTGCAGGATCTTGATCGCGATGGGTAAGACGACCTTCGACGGCCCTCGCCACAAGCAGCAGAGCATGATCCTGGTGCCGATCGACACGCCCGGGGTGACGCTCGTGCGCGACCTGACAGTGTTCGGATACAACGACCAGGAGGGCCACGCGGAAATCACCTTCGAGGACGTGCGCGTGCCGGCGTCGAACCTGATCGCGAACGAGGGCGACGGCTTCATGATCGCCCAGGCGCGCCTCGGTCCGGGGCGCATCCACCACTGCATGCGCGCGATCGGGGCGGCGGAGCGGGCGCTGGAGGCGATGTGCAGGCGGGCGGTCTCGCGCGTGACCTTCGGCCAGCCGCTGGCGATGCGCGGCAACGTGCAGGACTGGATCGCCGAGTCGCGTGTGGAAATCGAGATGGCGCGGCTGCTGACGCTGAAGGCCGCGTGGATGATGGACACGGTCGGCAACCGCCAGGCGCGCACGGAGATCTCGGCGATCAAGATCGCCGCGCCCAATGTGGCCCTACGCGTGATCGACCGCGCGATCCAGCTGCACGGGGGCGGCGGCGTGTCCGACGACTTCGGGCTGGCGCCCGCGTACGCGCACCTGCGCACGCTGCGCCTGGCAGACGGCCCCGACGAGGTGCACAAGCTGTCGATTGCTCGGCGCGAGCTCGCTCCGTACGTGCCGCGGGAGGGGTAGGGCTCCCCCGCCACCACCAGGTCGAGCCGCATCGGACGCCGACGACCGTCGAGCCTGTGAATAGGAGCCACCTCGGCCGGGTATAGGACTTGTGGGCCGGGGTCCCAGAACGCCCGGTCGCCTACGATGTGACATGCGGCCGTCATGAACGGATCGAGGAGATGGACCTTTGCGCGCGAGCACGCGGGGATCGGTAGTTGCGCTTATATCTGCGGCGGCGATCGCCATCGCCACGATCGCCATCGCCACGCCTGCCGCGCAGGCATCCTTCGGCGTCAGCGAAGCCCACTTCGAAGCCGGGACGTGCAACACCACATCGTGCACCTATGCGAGTCCCCACAGCGAACTCTACACGCAGGCTGCTGGCCATCCGCCATGGGGCATCACGACGTTTGAACTGAACACGAGCAAGGGCCCGCTCGAAGTCAAGCAACCCGAAGGCGCGCTCAAGAGGATTCGCGTGGACGTGCCGCCGGGCTTGGCCGCGGACCCGGAAGCGCTGAGCGTGAAGTGCTCGATGAGCGCCTTTGAACACGAAGAATGCCCGACCGGGCCGAATGGTTCTGAAGTGGGCAAAACGGAACTGACCGTGTTCGACGGCCTCGGCGATCTCACCGTCCACGGGACTGTGTACGAGCTCGAACGTCCTGCCGGCCTGCCGCTGGACTTCGGCATCGACGTGGACCCGCTCAAAACGATCATCCACCCCGTTCACCTGCTGCTGGAAGGCCACGTGGACTGGGAAGGCGACTATCACGAGTACTTCGAAATCAACAACATCCCCACAGAAGCGGAACTGATCGGCGGGCTAAAGGTGCCGCTGTCGGTGATCAAGTCCAAGCTGCTGTTCGAAGGTCAGAAAGGCGGCAACTTCCTCACGGTCCCCAGCGTGTGCTCGAACACGACCACCTCGTATTTGGAAGTGGAATCCTATGAAGGCGCGGTCGCCAGGACGCAGACCACTACCCCGGTCGGCGTGGAAGGGTGTTCCAGCGTGCCGTTCAAACCCACGGTCACGGTCAGCCCGGAAACGTCCACCGCCGATGTGCCCGATGGCGCCACCGCGGTGGTCAGGGTTCCCCAGTACACGAGCGCCGACCAGATCAACTCGTCCGACGTCAAAGACGTTCATGTGACCCTTCCCGAAGGGATGACGCTGAACCCGTCGGCCGCGCACGGACTGGAACCGTGCAAAGGATTGCCATGCCCGGCGGGCGCGACCAAGCTGGGGACGGTCACGATCGAAACGGACCTGCCCCCGAAGAGCCTGACGGGCAACGTGTATCTGGGCGATCCCGGCGGCGAGCCGATAACCGGGCCTCCCTACACGATCTACCTGGAAGCCTCCAGCAATCTCGGCGTGACCGTCAGGCTGACGGGAACCGTCAACCCGAACCCCAGCACGGGACGGCTGGAAGTCAACTTCGACGACGCCCCCCAGCTGCCTTTCGGCGAACTGATCCTCACCCTCGACGGCGGCCCGCGGGCGCCGATCGCCAACCCGCTGGCGTGCGGCATCGCGCCGGTGCAGACCACCTTCACCCCCTATACGGGCGCCGCGAGCGCCTCCAGCGCGACGGCGTTTAGGACCAACGGCTGCCCTTCGCCCGCTTTCTCGCTCGGTCAGAGCACGCAGGAGTCCTCCGGGGATGCCGGCGCGTACACCTCATTCACATTCAACCTGACCCGCTCTGATGGATTCCAGTACCTGTCGACGCTGGACACCGTCCTGCCGCCCGGGCTGGTCGGCGCGATCGGGTCGGTGACGCTGTGCGGCGAACCGCAGGCGCAGACCGGCGAATGCCACTCGGCCAGCCAGATCGGCAATGCCAGCGTCAGCGCCGGCGCGGGCTCTGAACCGTATGCCTTCTCTGGACCGGTGTATCTGACCGGCCCGTACGACGGCGCGCCCTATGGGCTGTCGATCTCGATCGAGGCCTCCGCCGGCCCGTTCGACCTCGGCCGGGTGGTCACGCGCGCGACGATCGGCGTGGACCCCTACAGCGGACGCGTGATCGCCACCAGCTCACTGCCCACGATCGTCGGTGGAGTGCCCCTGCGCCTGAAGACCCTCACCGTGGCCGTCACCCGGGCGAACTTCCTCTTCAATCCCTCCAACTGCGAAGCGCTGGCAACGAACTCGCTGTTCACGTCCACGCTCAACGAAACGCAGAACCTGTCCAGCCCGTTCCAGGTGGGCGACTGCACAGCGCTGTCATTCAAGCCCGCGCTGACCGCGTCGAGCAGCGCGAAAGCCTCCAAAGTGGACGGCGCGAGCCTGCAGGTCAATCTCGTACAGGGCACACATCAGGCCAACATCCGCTCGGTCGTCACCTCGCTGCCCAAGCAGCTTCCCGCGCGGCTGACCACGTTGCAGAAGGCCTGCGCCGAAGCGACCTTCGCGGCCAGCCCGCTGTCCTGCCCGCCGCTGTCGACGGTCGGCGGGGTCACCGTCACCACCCCGGTGCTGCCCGGCGTGCTCAGCGGTGGGGCCTACCTGGTCTCCCACGGGGGCGCCGCCTTCCCCAACCTGGACCTCGTGCTCGACGACGGCGGCGTGCGGGTGATCCTCGTCGGCACCACCACCATCAAGGGTGGGGTCACGACCGAGAGCTTCGCGTCGATCCCCGACGTGCCCATATCGACGTTCGTGCTCACGCTGCCACTCGGCTCAGACTCGGCGCTCGCCGCCAACGGCAACCTGTGCTCACAGCCGTTGTCGATGCCCACCGTGATCACCGCCCAGAACGGCGCGCAGGTCAAGCAGAGCACGGCGATCTCGGTGATCGGCTGCGGCGTGCGCATCCTGCGGCGCAGGCTTGTACACGACATCCTGCTGGTGACCGTCCAGACGATCGCGCCAGGACGCGTGCGCGCCGCTGGCAAGGACCTCGACAGCGCCTCGGCGTCCATGCCCAATCCCTCCACCGTCACGCTCAAGCTCCCGCTCGGGCCCCGCGGGCGGGCCGCGCTGCGCAGACATCGCAAGCTCGACCTGCAGGTTCGCGTCGCCTTCACGCCCGCCAGCAAGGGCGCAGGGAGCTCCACGGTGTCGACCGCGCTGACCGTCAAGAGATAGCCTCAGCGGCCGATGTCGGGGGCGCGATGTTGATCTACCGCGAGCGGCCTGCCGCGCAAGAGCCGGCTGACGGGTTGCTCATCCTGCACCACGGGCGCGGCGCCGACGAGCAGGACCTGCTGGAGCTCGGCGACGCGCTTGACCCCGCGCGGCGCATGCACGTGGTCACACCGCGCGCGCCGCTGAAACCGGCCGGCTCCCCCGGCTATCACTGGTATCTGGTCCCCCGCGTGGGCTTTCCCGACACCGCCAGCTTTCACGCCGCTTACGCACAGCTGGCCGAGCTGCACGACGAGATGTGGCGGCTGACCGGCATCCCGCCCGAGAAGACCGTGCTCGGCGGCTTCTCGATGGGCTCGGTGATGAGCTACTCGCTGGGTCTGGGCGCCGGACGTCCGCGGCCCGGCGGCATCCTCGCCTTCTCGGGCTTTTTGCCCACGGTCGCCGGCTGGCAGCCCGAGCTGACCACACGCACGGGGCTGGCGGTCTTCATTGCGCACGGCCGCAACGACCCGGTAATCGACGTCGCCTTCGCCCGCGAGGCGCAGCGACGGCTGAGCGACGGCGCCCTAGAGGTGTCCTATCACGAGTCCGATGCCGGTCACTGGATCGAGCCAGCGCACGTGCCGCTGGCCATGCGCTGGCTCGACGGCGCGGCTAGCGCGGTTGGCACGGACAGCGCATCCTGAGCGCCGTCCGCAGACACCAGCATGCGCAAGCGCCGATCCTACGGACGCGAGCGTGCGCAAGGGCCTATGGTTGACAGCTCAAAACCACCACCCCTATGAGCAACACCAGCCGCATGTCCACCTCACCCGCGCGTCCATCGCCTTCCTCGCAGCGGACTCTGCGGGTGTTGATCGTCGGCGCTGGCTTCGGCGGGATCGCCGCTGCGATCGAGCTGCGCAGGCATGGCATCGACGACGTGACCATCCTCGAGAAGGCGCCCGACCTGGGTGGCACCTGGTACTACAACACCTACCCCGGCGCCGCGTGCGACGTCCCCAGCCACCTGTACTCCTTCTCCTACGCCCAGCGCAGCGACTGGTCACGACTGTGCTCGCCCCAACGCGAGATCCACCAATACCTGCACGAGGTGGCACGCACGCAGGGCATCGATCGACTGATCCACACCGACACCGCCGTCGAGTCCTGCGCGTGGGATGAGGAGCGCTGCCGCTGGAGCGTGCACACCGACCGGGGCACAACACACGAGGCCGACGTCCTGATCGTCGCCACCGGGCAGCTGGACCGACCCGTCAGGCCGGCCATCGCCGGCGCCGACACGTTCGCCGGTCACAGCTTCCACTCGGCCGAATGGGACCACGCCTACTCGCTCGCCGGCAAGCGCGTCGGCGTGGTCGGCACGGGCGCAAGCGCCGTCCAGTTCGTGCCGGAGATCGCGCCCTTGGCCCGCAGCCTGACCATCTTCCAGCGAACCGGCAACTGGTTTCTGCCACGTCGCAACCGCACGTACCCCGCGCTGGTCAAGGCCGTCATCCGGAACGTGCCCGGACTGCAGGCGCTGCGGCGCCGGTTCGTGTTCCAGTACACCGAGTCGCTGACCCTCACCATCCGCCACCCGCGCACCCTTGGGCGGCTGGCCGCCGCGCGCTCGGGCGCGTTCATGCGCTCCCAGCTGCAGGATCCGGTCATCCGCGAGCAGGCGTGGCCTGATTACACCTTC
The DNA here is from genome assembly GCA_963734225.1 of uncultured Solirubrobacteraceae bacterium. Lineage (GTDB taxonomy): Bacteria > Actinomycetota > Thermoleophilia > Solirubrobacterales > Solirubrobacteraceae > Palsa-744. The sequence goes on along the minus strand of CAVTGI010000016.1, from coordinate 516,537 downwards.
GGCTGCAAGCGCATCCTGTTCAGCTCGAGCTTCCTACCCGCGCTGCAACGCTCCAACGTTGCGCTCGTCACCGAGCACATCCAGGGCATCGCTCCTGAGGGCATCATCACCGTCGACGGCACGCTGCACGAGCTCGACTGCATCATCTGGGCGACCGGCTTTGCGACCACCGAGTTCATGTTCCCCATGCAGATCTCGGGCGCCCACGGCGCCGACCTGCACGCGCTGTGGTCCACCGGCGCCCACGCCCACCTGGGCATGTGTGTGCCGGGCTTTCCCAACATGTTCGTCATGTACGGGCCCAACACCAACACCTCCGGTGGCTCGATCATCGTCTACCTGGAGGCGCAGGCCGCCTACATCCGCCAGGCGCTCGCTCAGCTGCGCCAGCGCGCCGCGGGTGCGATCGAGGTGCGCGCCGAGGTCGAGGCGGCCAGCGATCGCGATCTGCAGGCCCGCTTCGCGGGCACCGCGTGGACGCAATGCGACTCCTGGTATCGCGACGAGCGCGGGCGCATCGTCACCAACTGGCCCGGGTACATGCGCGAGTACCTGCAGCAGACCAGTCAGATCGACACCAGCCAGTACCGCTTCGCGCCTGCACCGGAGCCCGCCGCACTGGCCGGCGCGTGAGGCAGGGCACGTGGATGGCTATGACTACATCATCGTGGGGGCCGGCTCGGCCGGGTGTGTGCTCGCCAACCGCCTGTCCGAGGACCCGTCCGCACGTGTGCTGGTGCTCGAGGCCGGCGGCTCTGACCGCTCGCTGAACGTCAAGATCCCAGCGGCCTTTCCCAAGCAGTTTCACACCAAGCTCGACTGGGACTTCGCCACAGAGCCCGAGCCCCACGTCGACGGCCGGCGCCTGTTCATCCCACGCGGCAAGGCGCTGGGCGGATCCAGCTCGATGAACGCGATGCTGTACGTGCGCGGGCGCCCGCTCGACTACGACGGCTGGGAGGCCCAGGGGGCCGCCGGCTGGGGCTATGACGACGTGTTGCCCTACTTCATTCGCGCCGAGGACAACGTGCGCGGCGCCTCTGAGTACCACGGCGTCGGCGGGCCGCTGCGCGTCAGCGAGCAGCGCTCGCCGCGACCGCTCAACCGCCGCTTGTTGGCCGCCAGCGAGGCCGCCGGCATCCCCCGGATCGCCGACTACAACGGACCCGAGCAGGACGGCTGCTCGATGTTCCAGGTCACCCAGCGCGACGGCCGGCGCTTCAGCGCCGCAGACGCCTACCTGCGTCCCGCGCTCACGCGCCCCAACCTGACGGTTCGCACCAAGGCAACCGTCCTTGGCATCGAGTTGGAGGGCGAGCGGGCCGTCGGCGTGCGCCTGCGCACGGGCCGCCGCGGCGAGGAGGTCGTGGGCGCGACGCGCGAGGTGCTGCTGTCGGCCGGTGCGATCGGTTCGCCCCAGCTGTTGCTGCTGTCGGGCATCGGCCCCGCGCAGGAGCTTGCGGCGAGCGGTGTAAAGGCGCGCCACGACCTGCCCGGCGTGGGGCGCAACCTGCAGGACCATCCCTTCGTGACCATGCTCTGGGAGGTGTCAGATCAACAGACGCTGTATGGCGCAGAACGACCCAGAGCGCTGGCCGAGTGGCTGCTGCGCAAATCGGGCAAGCTCAGCTCCACGGTCGCCGAGGTGGTCGCGTTCACGCGCACCCGCGGCGGGCTGCCCGCGCCCGACATCCAGTTTCACATGGGCGCCGCCTACTTCGAAGATCACGGCGCCGACAGCTATGAGGGCCATTGCATGGTGATCGCGCCAACGCTCGTCTCGCCCAAGGCCCGCGGCCAGGTATGGCTGGCAAGCGCCGACCCGACCGCCAAGCCGCGCATCCTCACCAACACGCTGTCAGAGCCCGACGACGTCGAGTCGATGATCGCCGGCATGCGCCTGGCGCGCGAGATCGCCGCGCAGTCGCCGCTGCGCGAGATTGTCGTCAAGGCGCTCAAGCCAGAAGCAGACGCCGACGACCGCGAGCAACTGGAAGCGGACCTGCGCCGGCGCCTGATGCTCATCTACCACCCCGTCGGCACGGCGCGCATGAGCGACACCCACGAGCACGCCGTGGTCGACTCGCGCCTGTCGGTGCACGGCCTGCAGGGCCTGCGCGTGATCGACGCATCGGTCATGCCCACGATCGTCGGCGGCAACACCAACGCCCCCACGATCATGATCGCCGAGCGCGGCGCCGATTTGATTCGAGCCCACCCGCCCGCATGACCGCGTCGATCAACTACCACCGCGAGGGCAGCGGGCCGCCGCTGGTGCTGCTGCACGGCATCGGCCACCACTGGCAGGCGTGGCGACCGGTGATCGGGCTGCTCGCTGATGAGTTCGACGTGATCGCCTGCGACTCCCCCGGCTTCGGGCGCTCGGCGCCGCTTGCCCCCGGCAGCGAGCTCACCATCCCGGCGTACGTGGATGCGTTCGAGTGGTTCTTCGTGGAGCTCGGCCTCGAGCGCCCGCACGTGGCCGGCAGCTCGATGGGCGGGGCGATCGCGCTCGAGCTCGCGCGCCGGCGCGCTGTGATGTCCGCGACCGCGTTCTCGCCGGCCGGCTTCTGGACCCCCACCGAAAGGCGGTTCTGCCAGCTGTCGCTGGGGGCGCTCGCGCGCACGCCACCTGCGGCCCGTCCGCTCGTGAGGGCGCTCGCGCGTACGCGCGCCGGACGCGTCGCGCTGTTCTCCCAGACGTTTGGCTTTCCGTCGCGGCTTCCCGCCGAGGAGGCCGTCTCCACGCTCGACGACGCCTGGGCCTCGCCCGTCTTCGCCGCCACGCTGGCCGCCTTTCGCCAGTACCACTTCGAGGCGCCCGAGAAGCTGCGACGCGTGCCCGTCACGATCGCCTGGGGCGAGCACGACCGCCTGCTGCTCTACCGCCGCCAAGCGCCGCGCGCCCGGGCGATGCTGCCGTGGGCCACGCATGTGACGCTCGGCGCCGGGCACGTGCCATTCTGGGACGATCCCCGCGCGGTCGCCGAGGTGATTCGGGCGGGCGCGCGGGCGGAGCAGGGGGCGCTTTCTACTGCTGACTGAATGGCTTGGCTTCCGTCGCGTTCGTTCTACCCAGCGTTCGCTCGTAAGCGAGCCGGCGCGGCATTGCGCAGGTTCGATTCCGCCGTCTCCGTGTTCGACCTGTGAAGCCTGGTCACGAAAAGGCAGCCGGGGGTTTTCGCGCTCCGACCTCAGGTGGCTGGCTGGGCGTCCGTCTTGGGTGGTGGCTGGCCCAGACTCCCGTCCCAGGCTGCCACGGGAGCATAGTTCGGCGTACGGATCGTTCCGAGGATTTGGCTGTCTCCCTCGACGAGGATGCGCTTGAACAAGGTCTGGTTGACCAGCCGTCGCTCCAAGTGGCTGCTGGCGAGGTAGGTGGCCTGGGACGTTCTCGTCTTCACGAGCGCGTCGTCAACCCCCGACAGTGGGCGCTAGTGTCTCGACGATGCAACTAAGAATTGAGACGCAGCGAAGCAGTGTTGCAGACGATGTCTCAGCCTTGGCGGCCGTCGCTCGACCGATCCTCCAAGGACTGCTCTACGCACTGCCAACTTCTCGCATCGCGAGGCTAGGTGGAATCACCAAGATCACGATGGAGGATCTTGCGCGAGATCGTCCGTGGCGCTGCCCAGCGTCCGAGATTGCGGCGGCCGGCTGCTGGATCTCGATCACCCGACGCTCATGACTGCTCAGTCCGCCGTTCGGGGCGACCCTGACCGGTAACGCCGGCTGGGGTCGTGGACGTCTCGGCGCTCCGACGCTTCTGCCGCTGTGGTGGAGCGGTTGCCAAGGCTAGCAGCTTTTGGCGATCCTGCCCGACGTCCGCGCAGCAGGGCTCGAACTATCGCAATTGGCGAGCCCACCGGAGCGGCCTGCTGCATACCGAGAATCGCGGCGACGTACGGCCAGTTCGACGCTGACGGACGACCACATCTGCATCCTGCGCGCGACCGTTGAGCCCGAGCACTCGTCATTGGCAACGGCAGCTTTCGACGACGCGGCCGTGCGGCTACGCCTTGGCGCTCAAATCCGCGTCGGTCCGGTAGTGCTCACCGAGATCCGCACATTCGTCGCTGACGCCGCTGTTCGTCCTGGCCAGGTCGGGCCCGCGAGCTCGGCGTTTTGATCGAAGCACTGAGCCTGCGCTCGTGAAGATCCACTGTGGTTGCCGACCCATCCTCAAGCGAGCACCGCCCTGCGAGGGCTCTTGCGGACTGGGCAATCCCGCGACCAGCGCATGGCTACGAGCCCGGATCCGACTCGGCACTCTGACCGCGAAGACGATGCGTGACGTGCCCATGCCGAACCCGTACAATTGAACTGTTGTACCGCCATGCGATCAGCCGGAGGCTTCCGAGTCGGACTTGCCTCAGGTGTCGACGACTTCGACTTGGCCGCTTCACCGCCGCTTGGGTCGAAGCGTCCACTGCGTAGCACGCGGAGCGCGTCAGCGCTGCTTCCACGCGGCCACCTTACCCGGCGTCGCTCTGAAGTCGCGCAGAACCTCGGCCACGGTTTGCGCGTGGGCCGGGGGGATGACATCCGGTGCGTCTCGGGGTCATCGACGCGGCTAGAGCGTCCGGTAGCGCTGGCATCATCAGCGGTGTCCGAGCTGCCCTCTTCGAACGGGTGCGTGATCCCGTCCATGGCTACATCGCGTTCACCGGATCGAGCGTGCTGTGCTCGACCATCCCATCGCTCAGCGTCTTCGCTACATCGGCCAGTCAGCGGCCGCACAGCTCGTCTTTCCTGACATGCGCGTCTCGCGCATGGCCCACAGGCTCGGCGCCATGCGTCTAGCTCGCGCTTCTTTCAGGCCGCGCTTGGAAACGCGCAAGCATCCGACGGGCGCGATCCTCAGCGCCGTCGTGCGCTAGTCGATCGGCACGCCGCGCTCGGTCTGGCGCGAGCCCCGAGGATGCACTGGCGACCAAGGCCCACTGGTCGCGACGGCGACAAGGATAGACCAGATGGCGGCACTGCTCGTCGAGCAGGGCTTGCGCCTAGCCTCGCTCGTGCACGATCTAGGACACCTCCCTTTCAGCCATGATTTCGAGCAAGCGCTTGAGGACCATTGGCGCGCCCGCCCGGAGGAACGCGCACGCGCGGGAAGTCTCGTGGCTCAAGGTCCCGGCGGAGATCAAGTGCATGAGCGAATCGGCTACGCGCTCGCTCATGTCGTCCAACAAGACGTATTCGAGCAGCGGCTCTCTGGCGGCCCGTTCGGGAAGCCTGCTGAGGTCGCTCTGCTCGTAGCCCGAGACATCCTCGATGCTCCAGCGGCGCCCGAGCTCGATGCAGACGAGCACGCTCCAGTCCTCTCATGGCTTCACTCGCTCGTCGCCGGAGAGGTCGACGTTGATCGCGCCGACTACGTGCTCAGCGACGGGCTTCATTACGGGCTAGTGGCCGCCGGCTACGACCTCGACCGTCTCGTCGATGTGTACATGCGGAAGCGGGCGACGAGGATTGTCGATCTCCTTGGCATGGGCGCGGAGCCTCTTCCGAGCTTCCTCAATGATCTTGAGAGGATCGCCAGCGGCGCAGCGGATGACGCGACCGTCGATCGCTTCGTCGACTACGACGACGGATGGTGGACGGGCCTGATGCGCAATCGGCTACGCGAAGGCGTTGCTCCCTCCATCGAACCGTGGTTGGCGCTCTTTGTGCGCCGCCGCCCCGGTCCAGTCAGCCTCTGGAAGCGCGCTGCAGACTTCCCGGCGCAGGACCGCGCCGCATGGAACGCAAGCCTCCCGACCAACGAGGACTTCTCGCTACTGACCGAATGGCAAAGGATACGCGCAGAGCTCCGAGGAGACGGCATCCTCATCGAGCGCTTGCCGTTCCGGCCATGGCGCGCGGACCCAGACGGCGAGTCTGCGCTGCAGATCCACACGCCGGGGGGACTCGTGCCACTCACCCGTCTCAGCCCGCTGGTACGCGCGCTCGGCACTGCCTGGGGCGAGGAGCTCCAAGTGCTCGCGTTCGCCGATACAGCAGACCGGACTACGCCGGCTGACGTCCTTGCACGACTACAACCCGCCCTGCAATTATAGGAGGAACCATGATCACCGCTGTCTTCACACCCGCACGACTGTTTGCCGAGTTGCCGGATCGCTTCGAAAACTACGGTTCGTTCGAGCACGCGTTTGTAGAGAGCTTCAACACCCACCGCTTCGACTTTCCTACCGGGTATGGCTGGCGCGACGCGTTGAGCTGGGGTTTGCGTCGTCACGTCGTACGCCGAGATGGCGACCAAGTCGTGATCCGACTCGAAGGACGTCGCCTCATAGTCTCGCGCTGGTCCTCTGGCCCATCTCGGCGGTGGGCAGTCGATGCGTGAGATCAACTGGTGCTCTTGGCGTGCCTCAACTTCGGCTGGTAACGGGCGCATTCGGTTGCGGTACGCTGGCCCGGTGTTCGGCGGGTTTACTCTCGGGCGAGCCTCATCGGCAACGAGTAGGCCCCGTCGCCGGCTGCAGCAAAGCGACCGTCGGTGGCGCTGGCTATACAGCCGTGTTGATCTCTGCCGCTTCCATATCTTTGAGCGTCAGGCTCGCTTTCAGGGTCAACGGATTGAAGGCTTCGCCGCCTATTGAGGACATTAGAACTTCAACAGGCTCTCCTTCAAGTTGTTGAAGTGCCTGGCTGCCTTTTTTGGTCGTATATTGGAGTTTGAATGCGGATGCCACTCGATTGGCCTGAAGCGGGGCAAGAATCGATCCTATGTCGTTCGTTATCGCGCTGCTGCCACAGCCGTATTCCAGGAACAATGACGCTCCGCCATCCGGGGCAAGAGCGAGCCCGACCTTCCTTTTCGCGTTGTTTTCCCACCCCAGTCTTCCTTCCAGGACGGTCGTCTTCAGATCGCCTTCTGCGAGTCCTGGTGTAGTGCATTTGTGCCCACCCGAGCCGCAGCCCGAGAGTTCGAGCGTGACGCCCACCATCCCCACGGGCCGGTAGTAGCCACCGCCGGACTCTGAGCTACATACGACCTTGGTTCCTCCGACAGGTTCTGAGATTGTGAAGTGTTCTTGTGAAAGACCTGGCTCCCATTCGTACCTGCCGCTGTCCGTCGGGCTCGCGACCAGACAGGTTGCCGCTGTAAAGCCTCCGTGGTAGACAATTTTACTGCCTTGTTTTTCGCCCGCAACTTTGGTGCATCGGCCGAGTTCCGGAGGTTCGCGCCGTTCGCCGCCACCCGCAGTCGCCACGGTCGCGGTCACCTGATGCGTGCCGTAGCTAATCGTCACCGTGGGTGCCTGGGCATAATCGCACCGTAGCGGAAGGACCGTACCGTTGGGTACATTTGCGAACGTGCCGCTGATCACCCCAGTCGTAGTGATCAGGGTGTCGACTTCTCCTGATGTGAGCGTAGGACAACTGAAGCCCGCTTCGAGCCGGAGGCTGGCACCAGCGAGGCTTACATTGCCGGTTGCGCTCAGCTGTGCGTAATCCGTACCAACTTCGTTGCCGGGCTTTGCAATGAAGGTCGTGAAAACGCTCGTCGGGCTCAGCGTCATACTTCCGTTGACGGCCAGCACGCCTACAGCATCGATTGAGCCAAGCTGGATAGTGTTGTGCCCCATAGCAACAAGGGGCCCCGTCTTGCCGTTAAAGGTGGCGAGGTTGGCGTATTCCCCGAGGCTGACCATGTCGCCGTCGGTTGAGTCCAACGAGCCGACAGTATGCAGCGACGGCTCCTCACCGAGCACCGTCCTCCCGCTCCCGAGCAGCGACGCCGCGCCGACCTCGTTGTCGCTATACACATAGAGTTCGGTCGGATTGTCGAAGCGGATGCCGAGCGTATCCGCTTCGCCGGAGATTCCTCCAACCTCTACCGGGTCCGATTTCAAGTCGCCTGGGCCACCATTGATCGACCAGGTTTGCGACGCTCCGAGCGTGATCGGTAGTTTGAGATAGGTGAACGGATTGGCGCCCGTTGGCGATGACGTGGAGGCGCTTAGTCCGCCGGCGCCGAGCGTCAGTGGATCGCCTTCAAGCGTGTACGAGACGCCAAGCGCTATGGAGAGCGCGTTCGCGTGGAGTCCAGAGACATTATTGTTGGACACGCACGGGTTGGGCTCAATACCGACGCACGCGGCGGCCGGAAAGGACAGCCCTCCGACAGTGCCAGAGGGCACCGTACCACCTTCCCAGTTGAGTGGAGTCGACCAATGTGGTTCACCCGTTCCGCCCCGCCCGTCCACGTGAAGTTCTGCGCAGCGGCCAGCGATGCGCCCAGCAACAGCCAAGCGATGACACCCAACACCAAGCGCCGCCAAATGGAAGAAGTCAATCGTGGGTTGCGCTCATGGCCGCTTGTAGTCACGCCTACCTCCGTATCGCTCGGTCCTGTCGCGCGCAGTATCGTCAGTGGCGCCAAGGATTGCAACGCTTGACGCAGCGCATCAGTACCGTGTCTGCGGATGTCAAGTCATGCCACGCTGAGGATAATCGTATCTGCACCCGGACGGACGCTACGATCAATAGCCATGGAGCCCGCTATCGCGCCTGAGATTGTCGCCGTGATCGCCCGTCCCGAGAACACGGTCCGCGTCGTGTTCGCAAACGGCGAGGTTCGCGACGTTGACGTCACGCCCCTGCTCGATACCCCGGCTTTCTCGCCCTGCGTGACCCAGCAGTGTTCGAGCAGGTCAGCGTGGACGAGCAGACAGGCACGATCACTTGGCCTGAGACGTCGATCTCGACCCCGACGTTATCTACGCTGCGCTCGACCTCGGCCCGGACAAGGTGCGTATCTACGTGCTTGCTCCCAGCGTCGCTGCCTGACCAAGGCGTCCGAGAGGTTCCCCCTATTGGGAGTGTCCGCTGCGGCCTTCGATGCCCGCCAGCACATCCTTGCCAAGCACCGCATCGACCTCCAGTTGCGCCGTGGCCATCACGCGCGCGACCATCATGTACTGGCCGATCACGAGCAGCAGCTGGGTGATCTCGGCCACGCTGAAACGCGCGCTCATCGCCGCGAACGTCTCATCGTCGGGAGTCGCATCGCGCACGACCTGGGTGGTGAAGCGCACCACCAGGCGCCCGTCCTCGCCGAGCACCTGAGCCTCCTCGTCGTCTGCCTCCAATGCGGCGACCTGCTCTTGGGAGCCGCCCACTGCGAGCAGGATCGGCACGTGCTGGACCCACTCGTATTCGGCGCCCGGCGTCATGCTCGCGACCCGCAGAATCGCCAGCTCGCGCAGCACTGGATCAAACCAACGCGCGTCCAGGCAGTCGCCGCCGAAGCGCAGCCAGTTGACGAACGAGCCCTGCGCGTTGGCCACCGTGGCGAAGATCGCAAGCTGGGGCAGGCGCTCCAGCGCCGAGCGCACCTTGGGCTCGGCGTCGGCCGCCTCGAGGGTGGGAATGCGGGCCATGGGGCCTGACCTTACCTACACTGCGCGGTTCTCGTGGACGATCGGAGCGCAGGCGGATACGAGCGCACTGCACTGCCCCTCACAACGATGCGTACAGAGCCTCGATCAGCCCGCGGTTGCGCGGGTTCTGCCAGCGCGGACCCTCGCCCTGGCTGGTCGTGTAGGCGAAGGCCAGGCTAACGTCGGGATCGGCGAAGCCGAGTGAGCCGCCGGCGCCGAAGTGGCCGAAGCTGTGCTCGTTGGGCCCGAGCGGCCGCCCCGGCTGGGTCAGCTGAAAGCCCAGGCCAAAGCGCGACGGTCTGTCCAGCACCGCATCGTGCCCGTTGGAAACCTCCTGCGTAGCGAGCGCCAACGTCTCGGCCTCCAGCAACCGGACACCGTCGACCGCGCCGCCGGCCGCGAGCGCGCTGTAGATCCTGGCCACCGCACGGGCCGTCGCGTGACCGTTGGCCGACGGCATCTGCGCGGCGCGCCACTCGCGTGTGTTGACCGTGCCAAAGCCCGACAGCCCGGGCGGGTTCAGGTAGACGTTGCGAATCAGCGCGCTGGCGTGGGCATCGATCGCGTCCGGAGGCACCTCGGGGAAGATGAACTCGGCGACCCGCTCTTCCTCGGACGTGCCGATGCCGAAGTGAAAATCCGCCGCCAACGGTCGGGCGACCGCATCCCTGAAGAACTCCCCCACGCTCTGCCCGCTCGCCCGGCGCACTAGCTCGCCGACGAGGAAACCGAACGTGTTGACGTGATAGCCGTGCTGCTCGCCTGGGCGCCACCACGGCTCTTCGCCGGCCAGCGCCGAGGTCATCAGCTGCCAGTCGTACATCGCCGAGCGCGGCAGCGCGCGCCGGATCCCCGGCAGGCCGGCCCGGTGACCGAGCAGCATGCGCACCGTCACCTCCTCCTTGCCCGCGGCCGCGAATTGCGGCCAATGCTTGAAGACGGGATCGTCGAGGCCGACCTGCCCGCGCTCGATGAGCATCAGCAGGCACAGCGCCACCATCGGCTTGCCGACCGAGAACACATTGACGAGCGTGTCGCGCTGCCAGGGCCGCGTACGGGCGCGGTCGACCGATCCGGCCCACAGGTCCACCACGGGCGCGCCCTCGAGCGCGACAGTCACGGCTGCGCCGACCTCGCCGTGTTCGGCGAAGTTGGCAGCAAACGCGTCGCCCAGCGCCGCGAAGCGCGGGTCGCAGCTGCCGTGGATATCTGGGACGGGGTCGGACACCTCCAGGCATCCTCCCCGATTCGGGCGCGTTGACTCAGCAGCTCAGCTGTGCCGTCGCCCCGGACGCCTGGGAGGCGAGCGTGCCGGTGACATCGTTTACTTCCGACGGCGCCGGCGCACTCACGGTCTGCTGCGGGCCGTAGTTGTAGAGGTCCATCGCCACGGTCTCATCGAGCCTTCCCTGGGGGGCGCATATGTCCACTTCGGTGGAGAAGCGCCGTACGCGCTGGTGTGAGTCGATCCACACGTCGATCGGCAGCGAGCTGCTTCCGGTTATGCGTTGCAGCTCCTGCGCATAGCTCTGCGCTCCAGCACGCTGGTCGGGCGCGACCGTCGCCGCGTAGCGGTTGAAGTCGACGAGCGCGTGGTAGTGGGTGGTGGCCACCCCGCCGACGACTTCGCTGCCGACCGTGCTGACCTGTCCGCTTGCCGTGAGCATGTCGAGCATCTGCGTCGGGCTCGCCGCGTTCTGGCCCAGCGGCCCACCGGCGCCGAGCGCCTGCCTGAACGTGTCCAGGTTGACCCTTGACCAGGGCTTGCCGCCGGTCACGGCGGCGTCGCTGCTGGGCAGCTGTACATAGATGTATGGATTCTTGACGATCTCATCCAGCGACTGGCCACCAATGTGAAGGGTCATCGTGCCTTCGAGCTGACGTTCGTCAAACGCGCCTTCTGCGTCGATCGTGAGGTTGTTCGCACCTACGCCCGCGCTCATGGTCATGTCGAACTGAAACCCGGGCGCCTGTGTGGTGATGTACGCCGCCTGCGCCAACGATCCCGGGGCCACGCCGGCACCGGTGAGAGTCGCGGGACCGCTGCCGCCACCCTGGATCGCCAGCGCGACACCGCCAGCCACTGCGACAACCACCGCCGCCCCGAGCGCGACCAGACCCGCGCGCCGGCGTCCAGCTTCGGATCCGCGCTCGTCGCCCGTGGACGCCGCACTGCCCCAGGACATCGCCGGGCCACCGCCGAAGGTCAAAGCCGAGTGGAGCGGCGCAGCGCCGTCCTCGCCGTCTTGCGCGCTCGAGCGCCCGGGGTCCATCCGACCGTGTCGGCCCCGCCGAGACGTGGCCTTGAATCAAGCAAGCAAAACTTGCGCAAGTGTCGAAGCGTTCGGCGCCCTCCCGCCCGTGCGTCGTGCTCAGGGCGCCTCGGAGATCACCAACCGCAGCGCGCCGTCGAAGCTGTCGCGCTCTCGCAGATGGCCGTGCTCGGCGTCCCAGGCGCCGCTGTCCAGCGCATCGGCCAGCCGCTGCACGATGCGCTGCTCCACGTCTGGCTCAAGCAGCGCCCAGATCGACTGGGCGCTGCGCACCTGCGGGTCGAGCAGTAACTCCGGGCGCCGCCAGAAGGCCTCGAAGAACCCGTCCGTGCAGTCGCCCGGCGTGGGGATCGTCTCCACACGCGTGCGTCCGCCCAACGCGGCCGCCACGCGGTCGATCGCGGGAAAGCGCGCCATCTCCCTGGCGACGCCCTCGCGCAGGAACTCCAGCTGCCAGGCGGGCAGGTGCTCGAGCTCGAACGTAAACACAACCACCGGCCCACGCGCAACCCGGCGCAGCTCAGCCAGGCCGGCGTCGGGAGATTCCCAGTGATGAACCGTCACGCAGGCCATGGCCGCATCGACCGCGTTGTCGTCGAAGGGCAGCGCCTCGGCCCTGGCGGCGATCGCGGGAGCGGCGCCCGCCGGTCGCTGGGCGCGCATCGTGGCGCTCGGCTCGACGGCCAGCACCCAGCGATCGCCGGGCTCATACGAGCCGGCGCCGGCGCCCACGTTGAGCACCGTGCGCGCGTCGCCCAGCGCCGCGTGGATGCGCCGCGCGATGCGCGGGTCTGCGCGGCGGTGGCGCGCGTAGGTGCGCCCATGGCGCTCGTAGTCGACGCGGGCCCCCACGCGGCCCGCCCTAGTACGCTCGCGCGATCGCGCCATCTGGGGCGGCGAGGCGCGCATCGACGATCCGACACATGCGCCATGAGTATGCCTGCCAACCCATCTTGCGGGTTCGCCCGGATGCAGCGCTGCGGTGGGCGGTCAGACTTGGCCGATGCGCCTCATGTCCGATCCTCATCGCCAGCTCGCAAGCGCCCCGCGCGATGCACGGTCCGGCGAGCGCACGACGAGCGCACCGGTCATCCAGGTCCGCGCCCTGCGCAAGTCCTACGGCGAGCACGAGGTCATCCGCGGACTCGACATCGAGGTCCGCCAGGGAGAGATCTATGCCTTTCTCGGCCCCAACGGCGCGGGCAAGACGACCACCGTGGAGATCCTCGAGGGCTACCGCTCGCGCGACGGCGGCGAGGTCAGCGTGCTCAACGAGGATCCTGCCCACGCAGGCAGCCGCTGGCGCGCGCGCATCGGCCTGGTGTTGCAGTCGTGCACGATGCCCGCCGAGCTGACCGTGCGCGAGCTGGTCGAGCTGTATGCCGGCTACTACCCGCATCCGCGCCCCGTCGCCGAGACGATCGAGCGGGTCGGCCTGGCCGACAAGCGCGACGCGCGCACCAAACAGCTCTCGGGTGGGCAGTTGCGCCGCCTGGACGTGGCGCTGGCGCTGATCGGCGACCCCGACCTGGTGTTCCTGGACGAGCCGACCACCGGCTTTGATCCGTCCGCTCGCCATCACGCTTGGGAGGTGGTGGCCAACCTGCGCGCGCTCGGCAAGACGATCTTCTTGACCACCCACTACATGGATGAGGCGCAGGCACTGGCCGACCACGTTGCGGTGATCGTGGCCGGGCAGATCGTCGCCCAGGGCACGCCCGCGACCCTTGGGGGCCGCGACCACGCCGTCAGCGACATCTCCTTCACCCTGCCCGCGACCACGTCCACCGCCGAGCTCCCGGCCGAGCTCGCTGCGATTGCGCGACAGCGCGACGACGGTCGCATCCACGTCGGCGCACGCGAGCCCGCGCGAGCGCTGCACGAGCTCACGGGATGGGCGCTGGCGCGCGGCGAGCCGCTGTGCGACCTGACCGTCGGGCGCCCCACGCTCGAGGACGTCTACCTGCAGCTCACCGACGGCCAGGAGGGCCTGTGATGAGGGGCTGGCGACTGTTCGCCCACCAGTTCCATACCGACCTGCTGCGTTTCTGGCGCAACCCCCAGTCGCGCTACTTCACAGTCGCGCTGCCGATCGTCTTCCTGGTGATCTTCGCCAGCTTGTTCAAGGGCACGACCGTCGTGGACGGGCAGCGCATCGGCATGACCACCTTCTACGTCCCCGGGATCATGACGCTCGGGATCATCTCCGCGTCGTTCGTCAACCTGACCCAGGTGATCGTCACCCAGCGCGAGAACGGGGAGTACAAGCGCCTGCGTGGTACGCCGCTGCCCGCCGCCTTCGTGATCGCCAGCCGTGCCGTGGTGGGCGTGGTGATCGCGGTGGTCATGTCCGCGCTGCTGCTACTCATCGGCAGGTTCGCCTACAACGTGCGCGTCCCCGAATCCACCATGGTGGGTCTGGTGATCGCGGTGATCGTCGGCGCGGCAGCCTTCTCCTGCATCGCCTTCGCGGTGGCCACATGGATCACCAGTCCTGAAGCGGCGGCGCCCACGACCAACCTGACCGTGCTGCCCCTGTATTTCATCTCGGGGGTGTTCGTCAGCGACAGCATCATCCCCCACTTCCTGCGCGACGTTGCGACGGTCTTTCCCATCCACCACCTCGATGAAGCGATCCTGCGGCCGGTCATCCACACGCACGGCAGTGGCATCGCGGGCAGCGACCTGCTGATCGTGGCCGCCTGGGGCGTGGCTGCGCTGCTGATCGCCACGCGCACGTTTCGCTGGTCGCCGCTGGCCGATTGAGCGCAGGACGGAGGCTGTCAGTCAGCGGCCTGCAAAGAGGGACCATCGCCGAACAGCTCAGGATGGGGCAAGTCTGGATGGGGCATGTGCGGATGGGGCATGTGCGGCATGTTCGGGTGTGGCATGTTCGGGTGTGGCAGATGCGGCTGAGCGGCATGTGGGCGCTGGAGGGCCACTGCCTGGACATCGCGCCTGGTGAGCGCCACGTAGGCCACGAGCGCGACGAACACGACCAGTGCGACCGCGCTGACGGTCCCGTCGCCGAGCCCCAGGCCGCTTATCGAGTGCGGCTTGCCAAACCAGTCGGCGAACGACGCGCCGAGTGGACGTGTGATCACGTAGGCAGCCCAGAACGTGAGGATCGGGTTCAATGCCGAGCGCCACCAGGCGAACGCGGGAACGGCGATGATCGCAGCGAACAGCCCTGCCGAGCCAAGGAAGCCGAGATGTAGCGTGGTCGCGGTCAGATCGCCGGCGGCCGTGCCCAGGGCGAACGTGGCCAACACCGCCGCCCAGTAGTAGTTCTCGCGCCGGCGCGTGGTGATGGTGTGGATCGACAGCGTCTTCTCCGAGCGGTACCACAGCACGAACACCGCTGCCACCAGCAGGGCGTAGAGGGTGGTGGTCACCGGGTAGGGAGCGCTGACCCCGTCGTGGACGCCGTCGGCGGCCATTGTGCCGAACACCGCCACCATCATCACCGCGAACCAGTACGCCGGCGCGCGGTACTCGCGTGTGCGCAACTGCAGCCGAATGGCGATCCACATCCCGAAGATGCCGACCGCGCCGGCGAGCGGGACGCTGAGGCTGCCCAGGAAGTCTGACATCGCCTCGCCCATGCCCGTGGTGAGGAGCTTGAGCACCCAGAACATCACGGTGATCTCGGGGACCTTGACCGCAAGCGGCTGTAGGCGATCGCGGGTTCGCGCGCGAGTCCTCGGCATGTAGTCCTTTCTGCTGGAGGGGGAGCGAATTCGAGACAGCGACCGGCTACTCGCGCAGAAAGCTACGGCGGCCAGCTTAGGGCGCTCTAAAAAGTGGCTCGCTCGTACATTCGTCCGTTTTCCTTGCGTTTGGCGCAAGGCGCTTGCGCGCGCATGCCTTCGCCGTGCACACTGCCCGCTCGATCAACCAACTGAAAAGGCAAACCCGTCGCGAGGCGGGGGCGCAAAGTCAGGGGTCTCCCGCGAGATAGCCCGGCCGCCACGACGCCAGGGAGGGCCATCTTGCTCCTGCATCCGTCGTACAGCAATTGCGCCACACGCGACCAGTCACAGCGCCGTGCGCCGCTCCCACGAGACGCCCGTTGGCAAGACGCGGGAGGCTTCACGCTGATCGAACTGCTGATCGTCTGCCTGATCGTGTCGATCCTTGCCGCCATCGCAATTCCGATGTTCCTGGGCCCGCAGGAAAATGCCGTGAGCGCACAGGCGAAGTCGCTGGCGGGCAGTGCCGCGACAGCGGTTGCGGCTTTCGCGGCCGACAACGAGGGCAGCTATGAAGGGCTGACGCCGAGCGCCCTGCACCAGCAGGAACCGGATATCGACGTGACCAAAAGCACCAGCGATCCGTTCATCAGTCGCGCGAAAGGCACAAGCAGCGGCTACACGCTCACCGCCAAGGCGACCAACGGCGATGAATTCACGATCACCGACACCGCCGGCGAAATGAAGCGCACGTGCGTGAGCACACTTACCCCGACCGGCTGCGCCGGCGCCAAGAAATCGACCTGGTAGGTAGCCGACGGACAGGCCGGTGCGTCGTCGCGCTCAGGTGAGCGAAGCGTACGCGGCCGCCTGGATCTCGCTGTGCACCTGCGGCGCCTCGTGCGTCTCGAACATGTGCTGCGTCAGGACGATCACGGTCAGCTCGCGCGTGGGATCGACCAGCCAGGATGTCCCAAAGCCGCCGTCCCAACCAAACGCGCCGCTGTCGAACACCGCTTGACAAAAGCCCCACGAGCGGCCCGCGAAGAAGTCGCGCCCGAGCCCGCCGTGCGCCTTCTGCTCGCTCGTCAGTTGGTCTGAGGTCATCGCACGAACCGCCTCGCCCGACAGCACGTGCGCGCCGCCGCCGAGCAGCATCGCTGCGAACGCGTGCATGTCATCGACCGTCGAAAGCAGGCCGGCGCCGCCGTCGCCGAACGCCGGCGGTCGACTCCACGTCCCCTGCGGCTCATCCCACACGACCAGCCCGTCGGGCATGGGCCGATAGGCGGTTGCCAGGCGATCGGTCTGCGTAGTCCAGAAGGCTGTGTCACGCATGCCCAACGGCTCGAACACGCGCCTGCGCAACACCTGCGCAAAAGGTTCGCCGGTGGCGCGGGCGAGCAGGACCCCGAGCACGGACGCGCCCGTGTTGTACAACCAGCGTTCTCCCGGCTGGGCGAGCAGCGGCAGCCTGCCGAGGTTGGCGATCCAGGTGTCGGGCTCGGGCTGGACGTCGGGGTTGGGCGGGCCGATCGTCGCCAGGCAGAGCTCTTCGGAGGCCTCGACGACCGGCCAGGGCGTGGGCGACATGAACATGTCCATGACCATGCCGAAGCCGAACGTGAAGGTCAGCAGGTCGCGCGTAGTGATCGCGCGCTGCGCCGCGACGGTGTCTTCCAGCGGGCCGTCCATGCGCCGCAGGACCCTGCGCTGGGCGAGCTCTGGCAGCAACCGCTCCACCGGCTCGTCGAGGCCGACCAGGCCCTCGGCGATGACCGCCAGCGCGGCCGCAGCGGTGATCGGCTTGGTCATCGAGGAGATGCGAAACAGCGAGTCGCGCGCCACCGGGCGCCCGCCCACGGCAAGGCTGCCGAGCGCCTCCACGTGCACGTTGTCGCCGTGCGCGACGAGCGCCACGAGGCCCGGCACCTGCGTGTCGCCCACGTGCCTCGCGGCGACCTCGCGCAACGTGTCGGTGATGACTGTATGCCCCATGCGTGTCCTCCTGGTTGTCGCTTGCTCACGTTCAGACCGCTGCGCTGCGCGCAACTCATCGCCATCATGATGGTCACGGTGCCTGGATCCAACGCCCCGACCCTTGGGCCCGCTCGCGCACTGGCCAGGCGAGCGTTCCGCGACGGGCGCACGCGCACGATTGCCTTCGCGTGCGTGTTTGCCCTGTACGCGTACATCCAACCGGTCGGCTTCCGCCACTCCTACCCCACGCTGACCGGCCGGCTCGCCTTCGCTCACAGCTTCGCCGACAACGACGCCCTGCGCCTGTTCTACGGCTACCCCTTCAACGCGGTGACGGTCAGCGGCTACAGCGCCTGGCGCGTCGGTGGCACGCTGGCGATCGCAGCGGCAATCTTCGGCGTGCTGGCCGCGGTGCGAACGATGCGCACCGAGGAGGACGCGGGACGGACCGAGCTCGTGCTCGCCGCCCCGATCGGACGCCAGGCGGCGCTGCTGTCGGCGATGGCGGCGATCGGTGCCGCCATCGTCATCCTCTGGATCGCCGAGTTCGCGGGGTTTGTCGCGGGCGGCCTGCCGGCGGGCGGCTCCGCCTACCTGGCGTTGGCCACGACCTCTGTCGTGCCGGTGTTCGTCGGCGTGGGCGCGCTCGCGAGCCAGTTGGCGCCCACGCGGCGGGTGGCGCTCGAGCTTGGCAGCGCCACGGTCGCAGTGTTCTTGGCGCTGCGGGTGATCGCCGACACCTCCGCCGGATCGAGCTGGCTGCGCTGGGCCACACCGCTGGGGTGGGCTGAGGAGCTGCGCCCGTTCACCGGCCCGCGCCCGCTCGTGCTGTTGCTCCCGATCGCAGCGAGCGCGCTGGCGCTGGCGCTGGCCGGGCGGATCGCGCTCGGCCGCGACGTCGGCACCGGCGTGCTGCCCGCGCGTGACAGTGCCCAGCCGCGGTTGCGCCTGCTGTCCTCTCCCAGCGCCCAGGCGCTGCGCTCCGAGCGTGCCAGCGTGATCTTCTGGGGCGTCGGCATCGGCGCGTTCGCGTTGATCCTTGGGATGGTCTCGGCGAGCATCTCCTCGGCGGGGATCTCGGCGAGCATTCGCAAGGAGATAGCCAGACTCGGCACCGGCTCAATCGCAACGCCCGCCGGATACATGTCCTTCGTGTTCATCTTCTTCGTGCTGGCGGTCAGTCTGTTCGCCTGCGCGCAGATCGGCGCGGCCAGGGAGGAGGAGGCGGCAGAGCGGCTCGAGACGCTGCTGTCGCTGCCGGTCGGCCGCTCCAGGTGGCTCGGCGGGCGCCTGGCGCTGGCGACGCTCGCGGCCGTAGCGCTGTCGGCGCTGGCCGGCCTACTGGCCTGGGCGGGGGCCGCTTCCCAGGGCGTGGGCATCGGGTTGCCCCAGATGCTCGAGGCGGGGGCCAACTGCCTGCCGGTGTCGCTGCTGTTCCTCGGGCTCGCCGCGCTGGCCTACGCCACCATCCCCCGAGCGAGCGCGGGCATCGCCTACGGCCTGGTGACGCTGGCCTTCCTGTGGCAGCTGGTCGGCTCGCTGCTGGGCGTGCCCAAATGGCTGGTCGAAGCGACTCCATTCGCACACGTCGGACTGGTGCCCACGCAGGCCTTCCGCGGTGGCGCCGCGGCGATCATGGTCGCGATCGGTCTGTTGGCCGCGGCCGCTGCTCTGGCCGCGTTCAGGCGCCGCGACCTGCTGGGCAGCTGAGACGCGCCGACTGGGCTTCGATCACGCCGGACATATGTCCTGTTGCGCTTTCCACAGCTGCGCTGAGCTCGACCATGCTGACGTCAAGCGCGTTGGCGAGCAGGCGCACGGTGTCCCAACCGGGAGCGGTCCGGCTCAGCTCGATCCGAGAGACCGCGCTGACGGTGATCCCGGCACGAAACGCCAGCTGTTCGAGCGTGAGCCCGCGCTCTTCGCGCATGTGCCGGAGGGTGCCGGCCAACACCCGGTCGGGCGTCGCTTCGCGGCTCATGTGCGCTGGGACCACGTTTCCGCGTGCGGCGAGGGCCTGCGCTCGACAGGCACAGACAAGCCGTCCACGAGCTCGTCGATGCTGACGCTGAGACCGTCGGCGAGGATCAGCAACGTGGTCAGGCGCGGCTCGACCGCTCCCTGCTCGATTTTCCCGATCTCGGTGCGATGGAGCCCGGTGGCGTAGGACAGCTGTTCCTGGGAGCAGCGCGGCCTTTTGGCGAGCCGCACGCGACGAACGTTGGCGCCGAAGCCGTGGAGAAACCTTGCGAGCTCGGCCTTGTAGGCGTCCATCGTGCTCATCGCCCCACTGTTGCCACCAGCAGAGAGAAAAGCGACATATGTCCATCAGCCACTCGGCTGAGTGCCCGACGCTCGGCTGGCACTTGACCAACCGCCTGACGGTTGTCTGCATCACAGCCGGATCCCCGGCCCTGATTCGCGATGGTCAGCGATCGGGTCGAGCGCATACGAACATATGTTCGCACAAAACTCGCCGCGCTGAGGCGCTCAGCGAGCCGGCCGAGCGCGTCCGCCAGGCTGCGCTACGCGGTGGCGCTAACCGTCGGCGTTCACGCGCTCGATCAGCTCGGCCAGCACCGACTCGGCGTCACTGTTGGCCACCTGGCAGGTCCCCGCGGCCTCGTGTCCGCCGCCGCCGTAGGAGAGCATGAGGGCGCCCACGTCGGTTCGGCTGGATCGATCGACGATGGACTTGCCCATGGCGAAGACGGTGTTCTGCTGTTTGAGCCCCCACAGCACGTGGATCGAGACGTTGCAGTCGGGGAACAGCGCATAGATCATGAACCGGTTGGTCGGGTGGATCACCTCGTCCTCGCGCAGGTCGAGCACCACGAGGTTGCCGTGGACGGTCGACCTCGCCAGCAGCTGCTCCTGCGCGGCGACGGCGTGCTCGCGATACAGCGTCACCCGCTCGACCACGTCGGGCATCTCCAGAACCTCGTCGACGCTGCACTCCAGGCAGGCGTCGATCAGCTCCATCATCAGCTGGTAGTTGGAGATGCGAAAGTCGCGAAAGCGCCCGAGGCCGGTCCGCGGGTCCATCAGGAAGCTGAGCAGGATCCAGCCGGTCGGTGTCTTGATCTCATCGACCGAGAAGAGCGCGCTGTCGGCCTTGTCAACAGCCTCCATGAGCGACTCGCCGACTTGGGTGAAGCGCTCGGCGCCGCCGAAGTAGTCATAGACAACGCGGGCGGCCGACAGGGCGCCAGGGATGATGATGTGGTTATCGGCGGCGCCGTCGGCCAAGCGCAGGGACTCGCTCTCGTGATGGTCGAAGGCCAGGCGCACGCCGGGTACGTAGGGCAGGTTGGTTGTTATGTCGCGATCGCTCAGCTCGACGAGTCCGTCCTGCATGTCCTTGGGGTGGACGAACTTGATCTCGTCGAGGATCCCTAGCTCTTTGAGCAGGGCCGCGCAGACCAGCCCGTCAAAGTCGCTGCGGGTGACCAGGCGGCACTTCTCCATGGTGCTTGTTGGCATCTGCGTTTGCACTCCTTGCATGTGAGTTCCAAGCCAAGACGTCGGCAGTTGGGCGCCATTCCTGAAGGCTGGTAGCGTTGTCGCATGATCATTTCGACCACGGTGTGGACCGAGATATGCGCCTACGGCACCGCGGTGAGGGCACGCAAGCTCTGACCGACGTCGAGATCGAGGCTAGCGTGCTCCGACGATACTCAGCGGTGTTCATCCGTCTTGTTCTCCCGCTCTGCGGAACGCAGGCGCGCCTCAGACCCTTTGTGCCTGCGCTCGAGTTCCCGCAGGCGGGTACTGCTCGTCAGGCGCGAGCCGTGCGTCTTTGCCTGGTAGAGCTGGTAGCGCTCGCGGTGGTAGCGAGCTTCTGCCTTGAGCTCCTCGATTCGCCCTGAGCTGATCATCGCGACGACCCGATCGCTCGCGTGGCCTGGACGATCACCCGAGGCATCGACAGCACATAGAGAGTCATGGCCTTCCCTTCCACCGGCTGAGCCGGCGCCGCGCGAGCGGGTCGCGCGCTCCTACCGGCCTTGAGGCGGGCGGTCGGCCTCCCGTGCCAGCCTCGCTGGGGCGTCAACTCCAGATAGCCAGCACTATGACTCTAGCGCGTCCGGCCCGCTCCACCGGCAAGGTCATCGCGGCGCAGCAGTGGACATGCGGCTGGTTCAGGTCAGTCGACGAGCAGCACGACCTTGCCACGCACGTGGCCGCCTTCGCTGAGCCTGTGTGCCTCGGCGATCTGCTCCAGCGAGAACGTGCGCGCGACCGGCAGTGAGAATCGCCCAGCCTCGATCAACTCGCCTATCTCTCCAAGGGCATACCAGGCGCGCTTGGAGTCCGGGCCGCCGGTCATCCTCACCCCCGTCTCCTGTGCGCCCTGATAGTCGGCAATCGTCACGACATGCTCGGGGCCGCCGGCCAGCTCGACCAGCGCCGGCAGCGCTCGGCCGCCGGCGTCGTCGATCGCCCGGTCCACCCCGTCGGGCGCCAGCGCGCGGACTCGCTGCAC
This sequence comes from uncultured Solirubrobacteraceae bacterium, assembly GCA_963734225.1. Classification (GTDB taxonomy): domain Bacteria; phylum Actinomycetota; class Thermoleophilia; order Solirubrobacterales; family Solirubrobacteraceae; genus Palsa-744. The sequence goes on along the minus strand of CAVTGI010000016.1, from coordinate 494,717 downwards.
CAACCCGTCGCCGTAGGTGGTCGGTTCGGCGCCGAAGGACCGCAGGTAATCGTGGTTGGCGCTGCTGGCTGTACCGATCACCTTCGCCGCCCCGCGCTCGCGCGCGAGCTGCACGGTGCTTATTCCAACGGCGCCCGCGGCACCGTTGACGAGCACGGTCTGTCCCTCGCCGACGTCCAGCAGGTCGAGCGTGCGCGCGGCCGTCTCGACCGCCACCGTCAGCGCCGCGGCGCCAGCGAAGTCCAGTGACGGCGGGATGCGTGCGTAGTGCTCGAGCAGGGCGAAATCAGCAGCACCATTGCCCCCCACCACAGAGCCGAAGACCTCATCGCCGACGTTCACGCCGCTGACGCCGTCGCCAAGCTCGTCGACGACGCCGGCGACCTCCAGACCGCTGCCCCGAGGCAGATCTCCCCCCATCAGGCCCTGGCGAAACTTCCAGTCGACGGGGTTGACGCCGACGGCCTTGACGGCCACGCGAATCTGGTCAGCGCCCGCATGTGGCTCGGCTACGTGAACGGACACGAGCACCTCCGGCCCGCCGAAGCTGTCGAACTGGATCGCTCTCATCGCCTCGCCGATCGTTCCGACACCGTGGCCATGCGCAGAGCGTAGCCGGATGGTCGAGTTCGTTGTCACGCGTCGAACCAGCGAGCGCGGCGACTCGAACCGAACCGCTCCTTCTGTGCCATCTGCTCCGCAGAAGGCGCGTTGAACGTGCCCGTTTTGGTCGGTCCGGACAGGAAGTCGATGTCGACGCTGCCGATACGTCCCTGGCCGAACTCGATGTAGCAGGTGCCCTGCCCGAGGTGACGGCCAGGCGGCTGGCCGCCTCTGAGCTGGGAAACGATCGTCTGCGCGACGACCCGAGCGGCGCCCTCCGCGAAGACGCCGGCCTTCGGGACTCCTGCAGTCGCTACATCCCCGACCGCGTAGACACCCGGATACCGCGTCGCCAGGGTGGCGGAGTCGACGGGTATGTAGCCATCCTCGGTCATGCCGCTGGAGATCACCACGTCGGGCGCACGATGCTTCGGGACGCCGAGGAAGAGGTCAAACGGCAGCTCGCTGTTGTCATCCAGCACAGCCAGGCTGCGCGAGCGGTCTAGTGCGGCCACCCGCCGCCCGCTGAGCAGCTTGATGTTGCGAGCGGCGAACTCACGTTCCAGCGCCGCGGATGTCTCCGGTGACGGCGGTACGGGCGTGCCCAGCGGCATCACGATCGAGATCTCGCAGGCATCCCGCACGCCGCGCGCGGTCAGCTCGTCGTCGAGCATGAGCGCGCACTCGCTGGGAGCCGGCGGACACTTGAACGGAGCGCCGCATATTCCGATCACGGCATGACCGCGCGAAAACGTCGGGATGATCCCGGCGAGCCGTTCGGCGCCGGCCACCGAGTAGAACTCGTTGCCGGCCTCCGCGAGCCCGGGGGTCGCGTCCATGTCGTAGTCGGCGCCAAGCGCGATCACCAGCACGTCCGCCTCGTGCGTCCCTGCGTCGGTGACCACCGTTCGCGCCTCAGGGTCGATCGCGGTGACCGTCTCGCGCAACAGCCGCACCCCGGGCTTGGCGAGATCGCGGTAGTACATGCGCACCGAATCGGGCGCGGCGTCGCGGAACATGATGTCGAGCTTGGAAAACCCGAACACGAAGGCGTCGGACTTGTCGATCAGCGTGACCTGCGCGTCCTCGCCGAGCGTTTCCGAGAGCGTGGTAGCGAGCTCCAGGCCGCCAAAGCCTGCGCCGAGCACAACGATGCGCTCGCTCATATCCGTGCCCCCTTCCTAGAGCGTGGCCCGGACCTTATGCCCAGCCTCCGCGCCGCAAGCCTACCCCGTCAAGAAGCGCGCCGGCCACTTGCGCCCGGACTGCACGGCGTACCGGCGACCCGAGATTATCCGGCCCAGCGTCCAGGGAAGCTTGACGAGCTGCGCTTTGTTGTCGGCGCGAAGCATTTCCGAACCGTATCGGCATGCTGACTCTGCGCCTACCGAGCGTCGTGCGTGGCACGCAGCTCATGCAGCATCGCGTCGCGACGGCCCCGTCTGCGCTCGGCCTGCTTCACGGACGACAGCTTGTGCGGCTTGCACAGAAGACAGCCGGCGCGACGCTGCTTGGGTCGCCCGCGCTTGTGATTTGCCATACGACCACCATGGTAGACATCGTCTGCTGGTCTTTCTGGATGACTGGTCCTACTGAGCCATCCCAAGCGCCGGTCATCATGGCGATGTGCCCAGGATCAGCTTCTTCTACGGCATCGCGGTCACGATGTACTTCTACGATCACGAACCGCCGCATTTCCATGCCCAATACGCCGAGCACCATGCGGTGATCGCGATCGGTAGCGGCGAGGTGCTGGTCGGTGATCTGCCGTCTCGCGCGCTCAAACTCGTCGCAGAGTGGGCCGCTCTGCACCGCGATGAGCTCGAAGTAGACTGGGTGCGCGCAAAGGGTGGCGGCACCCCCGAGCCGATCGACCCGCTGCCGTAAAATGATGCGATGGACTTCGTGAGGGTCACCACCGCGCAAGTGCTGGGCCACTATCGGCTAAGGGTCGGCTTCAGCGATGGCAGCTCACGTGATGTCGATCTCACAGGAGAGTTGCACGGCCCTGTGTTCGAGCCACTTGCCGATCCTGACTTCTTTGCGCAGGTTCGCGTAGACAACGAACTGGGGACCGTGGTGTGGCCCAACGGTGCTGACCTCGACCCCCTCGTGTTGCACGGCGACTTCGAGCCGGCCTCACGCTTCGTTCATCGCTGATCTGACCGCCGCGATCGGCTGCGAGCCGGTGCTCGCAGACAACTGTCAATGGAGAGGGCCGTACGTTGCGCAAACCCGATAGTCGCAAGGGCACCGCGACTGCGGCTTGCATAGAGCATCGGGCGGCCATCTGGCTTTCCGCTGGCAATGCTCAGTATGCCGGGTATCGCGCCACAATCGCGATCGAGCGGCTCGTCGGGGGCGTCTAAGATGCGTTAGGCGGATAAACGCGCTTAATCCCAATCGGCGGGATCTTTTCGAGGTTGTAGTTGAATCCACGCCAGCCAGCTCTCTTGGCTTTGACGCTCAGAGGACTTCGAGGTTCGAACACCTCGGGCGCGGTTTGGAGGATGTGAGCGGGTACGTAGTCGATCCTCCTCAGCGACCCTCGCCGCGAATATCCGACAAGGAAGAGGCCGTGGTAGATCCCAGCCATGATCTGCTCGTGCTGCGGACCCCACGCAGCACCAAGAATCTTCTTGGGCAGATCCTCCGACCCATCGGCGAGCGTCGTCGTCTTGACCTGTGCAAGGAACCCGCAGAACTTGCAAATAAGGTCCGCGCACTGAAAGTTGGCCTGAAGTCTGGTCAGGTGTCTGGGCTTATTGCAGCGCGGACAAGGCACCCTCTCGGCGACTGCCTTCTCGCCTCGTTTGCCGAGAGCTTGCCTCGCCGTGGGCATGGCGCGACACTAACCGACCTCCTGCGTCCCCGCGCCTGGGGATCGCGCAACGTCAGGAAAATGAAGAGGCCGTACGTTGCGCAAACCCCCGCGCTAGTGGGCGCGCCGAGACTCGAACTCGGCTGATGCGCTGCTCGCGGTAGCGAAACCTCAAGGGCGCTATCCAGATGTACGATATTACACGGTGGAGGTGTATTAGCGTACGTTGCATCATGATATCGTGCTATGATGTACGTTATTACACGCTGAAGATGTATTGAGGAGCACTAGATGCGTCAAGATGTATTGGATCTGCTCGACAATCTCGCCGCCAATGAGCGTGATCGCATAACGACAGCCGAGGTGCGCGAACACCTCACAATGTCCGAGCAGTCCGCCTCGAACCTGATGAGAAGGCTCGTCGACGCCGGGCTTCTCGATCGTGTCGCGCGCGGCGCATACGCCCCCAGACCGCTGGGGGAACTAGGCACCCGCGCCGCCTCCCAGGACATCACGATCGCCGTCGCTGCAGCGTTCTCGGCAGAGCCACATCGCATCGCGTACCGGTCCGCGCTGGATCATCATGGGTTGCTTGCTCACCCTGCGCGAACAATTCAGGTCGCGATGCCGAGGCGGGTCAAACTCCAGCGCATTAGCGGTCGCCGCCTGCAAGCGATCCACGAGCCAGCCGCAACGGTCAGGGTGGGCAGCGAACAAGCCGGCGCGGGCGCGAGGGTATCCAGCGTCGAGCGAGCCCTGCTGGAGGGCGCGGCGCGTCCCTCGCTCGTCGGCGGTTGGACGGTCCTGGCCAGCGCGCTCGCGCAAGCTGACGTCGACCCGCTAAAGCTGAGCAGACTCGCACGCGATCTCAATGCCGATCCGGCCCTGCGCCGTATCGCCTCCGTCAGTGAGGTGCTCAGCCTCGATCGCATCGCCGACAGCATCGTCCCGCCAGCCGAGGACGCGAGCTTGCTCGCGCTTGACCCACGCGCGCCAGCAGAAGACCCCTGGACCGACCGACGCTGGCGTGTCAGGTGGCCGGTTTCCCGACGTGAGGGGCGCGAGCTGATCGCAGCGTGATACCCCGCAGCCAGTTCACACGAATCGCGGACGAGCATGAGGTAGACGCGAAGACCGTGGAGCGCGATTACGTCCTCACCCATGTCGTTGCAGCAATCGGCAGTCACAGCGCGAATCAGGGCTTGGTGTTCAAGGGCGGAACCGCTCTGCGGTTGTGCTATTTCGAGGACTACCGTTACTCGGCGGACCTCGACTACAGCCTGCTGGCAGACGGTGACCCGAAGACAGCGCTGAAGTCGGTCTCACAGGCGCTCGCATCCGTGGCCGACCAAATTGCTCTTCCCTACCTCGCTCTCACGGACGACAGCAAAGGAATCGAGTATGAGGGCCCGCTCGGCAAGCGCCGTCGGATAAAGCTCGACATCGCGACCGATGAGCTCGTCGAAGAGTCCGAATCTCGTGCGTTGCTCCCGCGGTACGGGGATCAGGACACTACGGAGATCGAGGTCTACACACTCCGGGAGATCGCAGCGGAGAAGCTCCGCTGCGTGATCCAACGGCTGCAAGCCCGGGACCTGTTCGACCTCAACGAGCTGTTCGTAGTCAACGAGGTCACGGCCGAGGAAGTCTGGCCAAGCTTTGAACGCAAGGCCCGGCATAAGCAGATCGACCCCTCGAGGTTCCCGGAGCGATTCAACAAGCGCGTCTCGCAGTGGCGCGCCGGGTGGGATGCAGAGATGGCAGAGCACCTCGGAGGCGAGCCGGACCGGTTCGACACGGTCGAGCGGGCGGTCCGGCGGGCGCTTCGCTCACAGCTCACCATGGGGTAGCGATAGACCAAGTCGCCACGCCGGGGCTTGCGCAACGTCCGAAAAAGTGGAGACGGTGGGAATCGAACCCACGTCCGCGATCGCGTGAGAATGGCTTCTACGAGCATAGCCGGCGCTCTGATCTCGTTCCCGGCTAGCCTCGCCGGCAGGGTTGCTGGGAACCAGCCTCCTGAGTTGTCCCCGGTTTGGCGGAGGCGGGCCTCACCGGGTGGAGCCTGCTTTCTGATCCCAGCGTTCCCCACCGCAGGCTAACGGGGGCCGAGACCTCACGGCTTAGCTATTGACTAAGCGGCGAGGGCGAACTGGTGAGAGTCCGCACTTATGTTTTTTCCGGGTGTTTTACGAGGCCTCCCGGGACCTCGACTCGCGACCACCCCCACGAACCGACCGCGTCGAAGCCTGTCGTCCCCGGGAATGTATGCATCACCAGTGTAGCCGCGCGTGGGCCGCGCGGCTACTGGTAGGAGCAGAGAACAAAAGCGACGCGGTCCCAAGCCGCTTGAGGAACCCGTCCCAGTCGGGCCGTGAAGCCTTCCTGTTTGGGTGGCGCGGCCTCACACCTCAGTGGCCTCGCTCTTTGCGGCTCGGTTCCGCGTCTGGATTCAACATAACCCGGGGGTGAGACGGGTGCAACCCCTGTTGGACGGGTGTTCCCGCATCCTCCGGAAAAAACTGAGAGACAGGCGGGTCGCAGGATGCTTGGCAGACGTTAGGAAGCGCTTATGGAGCGTGCGACAATGGATGCATGGACGATGGCGACTTCTCACTGCACGCACCGACGGGTTCGGGGCTGTCGCCGGCGGCGGCCGCGCTGACGGGCCCGCCGGCCCCTCTGGCGCACGGCGGCTACCCGACGAGCACGGACAACCCGTTCGGCGCAGAGCAGCCGCCCCGCACAGCGGGCGCGGCACGGCGCGTGCGCCAGCGCATCGGCAGCGCGCTTGCGGCGATCGGCGCGCTATTCGCGAAGTTCTTCGCGGCGATTAAGGGCGGCCTGCTGCTGTTGCCCAAGCTCAAGCTGCTGGGAACCGCGGGAACAGCGCTGGTGTCGGTCGCTGCGTACAGCCTGTTCTGGGGCTGGGAGTTCGCGGCGGGGTTCGTGGTGCTGCTGTTCGTGCACGAGATGGGCCACGTGATCCAGTTGCGCAAAGAGGGCATCAAGGCGAGCGCGCCGATGTTCGTACCATTTCTGGGAGCGCTGATCACGGCCAAGTCGCTCGGCGAGAACGCCCTGGCGGAGGCGCGCGTGGGGCTGGCGGGCCCGGTGCTGGGCACGATCGGCTCAGCCGTGTGCCTGGTGATCGGCGAAGCGACCAACAGCAACTTCTTCCGCGCGCTCGCATACATCGGCTTCTTCTTGAACCTGTTCAACCTGCTCCCGGTGGTGCCGCTGGACGGCGGGCGGGCGATGGCTGCGATGGCACCGTGGATGTGGTTCATCGGCCTCGGCGCGGTGGTGGCCCTGGCGTTCGTGTTCCCCTCGCCGATCCTGTTGATCATCCTGGTGTTCGGCGGCATCGAGGTGTGGCGACGCTGGAAGCTTCGCGGCACGCGCTCGCTGGAGCAGGCGGCCTACTACCGCGTGCCGCCGCGCAGCAGGCTACTGGTGGGAGCGGTGTACGTGGGCCTGATCGTGCTGCTGGCGGCGGGGATGTCCCAGGCGCACATCCTGTCGGCGGCCGGCCACAGCTTCCGCTCGATCTAGCAGCGCGCTTCGTTAGCGGCGCGCTTCGCGCAGCCCCCGTTCCATGTCGCGCTTGGTCTCGCGCTCGCGGATGGCGTGGCGCTTGTCGTAGAGATCCTTGCCGCGGGCGAGCGCGATCTCGACCTTGGCGTGTGGCCCGGTGAAGTAGATGCGGGTGGGCACGAGCGTGAGCCCGCGCTCGGCCACGCGCCCGGCGAGCTCGTCGAGCTCGCGCCGGTGGATGAGCAGCTTGCGCGGGCGCTCGGGGTCGTGGTTGTCGCGCGACGCGGGACCGTAGGGGGGGATGTGCACGGAGTGCAGCCACAGCTCGCCATCGTTGATGGACGCGTAGCCGTCCTTGAGCTGGGCGCCGGATGCGCGCAGCGCCTTGACCTCAGTGCCCTCAAGCACGATGCCGCACTCGATCCGCTCAAGCAGCTCGTAGCGGTAGGACGCGTAGCGGTTGGACGCGACGTCGCCCGCGCCGATCTTGCGCTTGCCCTTTGCCTTGACCATGCATTCGAGCCTAGTTGGTCAGGCGGCCTTTTGATTTTTATGAGCTTCGCCCTGCCGGGCTCCGCCGGACGTTTCAGCGGTCGGGGCGTCAAGGGGCGGGCGTCAGGTCGACACGCCCGCGGATGGCGTCGATGCGGTCGACGCGCACCTCGACGGGGTCGCCCAGGCGCAGGGTTGCGCCAGTGCGCTCGCCGTGCAGAACGGTGCCCTGCTCGTTGAGCTCCCACCACTCGCGGGCGCCCGAGTCGCTGCTCATGCGCCGCACCGGCAGCATCCCCTCGAACGGCGGAGCGGCTGCCCGTGTGGCGACGGCGTTGGCCTCGTCGCCGTTGGCCTCATTGCGGTTGGCGCGAGCGGGGAGGGCCTGCGCGGGCGCACCTGCCACGTCGGCGGAGAAGGCCACGAAGGCGCCCCCGCCGATCAGCCCGCTGACCTCCCCCGCGAACACGTGCTCGCTGCCCAGATCGCGCGCCAGCCGCTGCAGCGCAAAGGCACAGGCGACCTTGTCGCCGTCGCGCTCGATGACCATGGCGTCGCGCTCGCGTTCGGAGGTCCACGCGCCGAGCTGCGCCAGCTCGCCGGCCCGCGGCGCGCGCTCGCCGCCGCCCACCACAGACAGCAGCGCGCGGTGGCAGACGATGTCGGGATAGCGGCGGATGGGAGAGGTGAAGTGGCAGTAGGCGCTCGAGTGCAGGCCCGCGTGGCCAAGGTTGACGGGCGAGTAGTAGGCCTGCTTGAGCGAGCGCAGCACGAGCGATCCGAGCGCGATCCGCCCATGCCCGGTGCGGCGGACGTGCCGGTCGACGCGCCTGGAGATGTCGCCCAGCAGGTCGGCGGCCTGGGTCGACGTCATATGCTCCCTCTCCGAGGACGATGCGGGCAGCGGCGGGGTGGGCACGTCCAGAGATGCCAGCTGGTCGACCAGGCGGGCGATGCGCTCGGGATCGGGGCGCTCGTGCACGCGATACAGGCACGGCGTGCGGTGCTCGGCGAGCAGGCGCGCGACGGCCTCGTTGGCGGCGATCATCAGATGCTCGATCAGGCGGTGGGACTCGGTCTGGACGCTGCCACGCACGTCGATCACGTTGCCGTGCTCGTCGAAGTCGAACTCGGGCTCCTCGGATTCGACCACGAGGGCGCCGCTGCGCTCGCGCTTGGCTCCCAGCGCGGCGGCGGCCGCACGCGCGGCCGCGAGCGGCTCGCGCCAGGGATCGTCGGCCTGCTCGGCGCGGGCGAAGATGCGATCGACACGGTCGTAGTCCAGGCGGGCGTCCGAACGGATCAGCGAGCGGTAGAAGGCCGCGCTTAGAACCTCGGCGCCGCGCAACTCCAGCTCGACGGTGACCGCGGGGCGCTCAGCGCCGGGCATCAGCGAGCAGGCGTCGCTGGACAGGGCGTGCGGGAGCATCGGCTCGACGGCGCCGGGCACATACACGCTGGTGGAGCGCCTGCGCGCCTCGCGATCCAGCGGCGAGCCCTCGGGCACGTGGGCGGCCACGTCGGCGATGTGCACCCACACGCGCGTGCTCCCGTCGCCTGAATCCTGCGCGGAGATCGCGTCGTCGTAGTCGCGCGCGCTGGCGGGGTCGATGGTGAAGGTGGCAAGCGCGCGCAGATCGCGCCTGTCGAGCTGCTCGGCGGCGACCCGCTGGCCGGCGGCGCTCGCTTCGCTCTCGAGCGCGGGATCGAAGCCGCGGCGCAGGCCGCGGTCGAGCATCAGCGCCTCGATCACGTCGCCGGCGACGTCGGGGCGGCCGAGCACGCGCAGGATGCGCGCGTCGGCCGAGCGCCGGGCGGGAGCGACGAGCACGAGGTCACCCGGGTGGGCGCGCAGCGCTGCCGACCCCCCACCCGAGCCGCCCTTGCGCGATCCCGAGCGACCCCCGCCCGCCTTCAGCACCAGCGCGCGCGAGCGCCCCCGGCCGGGCTGGTAGCCATCCGCGTCCGCTCGGGGGAACAGCGGCTCGGCGGTCAGGAAGCGCCCGCGGCGCACGAGCACCGCCACTAGCGCCCCGGCAGGCGCCGGAGGAGTGCTCACCTGACTTTGGCGGCGAGCGTGCGCAGGGCGACGGCGAGGCCCTGTTCGGTGTCTACGAGGTTGCTGGGCACGCGCACTTCGGGGATCACGCCAGCGCCCTGTTTGACGCCGCCGCCGCCGAGATTGCGCCCGTTGGGAGTGAAGTACTCGCCGACGGTGATGTCTAGGGCGCCGCCGTTGGACAGCGGCTGCTCCTCCTGGAAGACGCCCTTGCCGAACGTGTGGGTGCCGACGACGGTCGCGCGGCGATGGTCCTGCAGCGCCGCGGTGACGATCTCCGACGCCGAGGCGGTGTTGGAGTCGACGAGCACGACGACGGGGATGCTGGGCGAGATGGCGTCGCCGGTGGCGTACAGCGTCTGGCTGGGCTGGGTGCGCCCGCGGGTGGTCACGATCACGCCCTTGGGAATGAAGATGCTGGCGATCAGCTGCGCCTCCTCGACCAGGCCGCCACCGTTGGCGCGCAGGTCGAACACGAGCCCGCGAGCGCCCGTATGCAGCTCGTGTTCGACGGCTTCGCGCACTTCGCCGTGGGCGCCGGGGCTGAAGGTCGCCAAGGCGACCACGCCGAGCTTGACACCGTGCACCACCTTGGTGACGGACGCGACGACGGGCTCTGAGACGATCGCGCGGGTGATCGTGACCGTGCGCAGCGTGCCGTGGCGCTGGTGGGGCGCGGGCGCGCCTTCGACCTGCAGCGTGACCCCGGTGCCGGGGGAGCCCTTGATCAGTTCGGTGGCCTTGTCGGCGGACACACCCGCCAGCCTGCGTCCGTCGACGGCCACGATCACGTCGCCGGGCTTCAGTCCAGCGCGGGCGGCGGGTGAGGAGTCGAACACCCGCGCGATCAGCAGCCCGCGGCGTTCGGCGCCGACGGCGACACCGATGCCGGTGAAGTGCGGCGGCGAGGCGAATTCGTGAAATTCGCTGGGGGTCAGGTAGTGCGAGAAGCGGTCGCCGAGGCTGGCGACCAGGCCGGAGATGGACGCGTTGGACAGTTGGCCGGCGGACACCGGCCGGTAGTAGTCGCTCTGGACGCGGTCGATCGCTTCGTCGACCACACGCGTCTGGTGGTCGGCGACGAAGGCGTTGCGCAGGAAGCCGGGCAGGTCTTCGGGGTGCCCGCCCAGCCACAGGCCGGCGATCAGCAGCACGGGCAGCATCGCCACGAGCAGGGGGTTCAGCGGCCGTCGCGGGGTGGGACTCATGGGCGCCACGCAAGCGTAGTGCAGGCACGGGCGCTTGCGAGGCGGCTGCATGGCGCCCGCCCGCGCGAGCTCCTGGCGCCCGCCCGCGCAACCTTCTAGGGTTGGCGCATGGCGACGGTGAGCGAGAGCACGGTGGCGGCCAACGGCCTGCAGGTGCACCGGGTGGCGCTCGAGGGGACGCGCGCGCTGACGATCCTGGTGGCCTTTGACGCGGGCGCGCGCAACGAGAGCGCGTCCGAGAACGGCACGGCGCATTTCCTCGAGCACCTGGTGTTCAAGGGCGGCAAGAGCTACCCGACTTACAAGGACGTCAACGAGACGGCCGAGCGGCTGGGCGGCGTGCTCAACGCTTACACCAGCCACGATCTGGTGGCCTTCCACATCACGGTGCGCGCACAGAGCGCGCCGGCGGCGATCGACCTGCTGTCAGACTTCGTCGGCCGCCCGCGCATCGACGGCGAGGAGCTCGATCGCGAGCGCGGCGTGGTGATCCAGGAGATCAACCGCGCCTATGACCAGCCGTCGATGGTGGCCGAGCACCTGATCGACAGGGCCGCCTTCGGCGAGCACCCGCTGGGCCGGCCGGTGCTGGGCAGCGAGGAGAACCTGCGCAGCTTCACGCGTGAGGGGATCGTGGCGTTTCGCGAGCGCCGCTGGGCGGGCGCGCGCGGGGGTGCGTTCCTGGTCGGCAACGTCGACCACCTGCCGGCCGAGGACGAGCTGCACGAGCGCTTCGCCCGCTTCCCCGCGCTGGGCGACCCGCAGCCGTACGCGCCCGCGCCCGACTTCGCGCCCCAGCGCCTGGTCGAGCAGCGCGACACCAACCAGTCGCACCTGCGCATGATCTACAGGCCGCAGGTCGCGCCGGCGGACGTGCGCCAACGGGCGGCGCTGTCGATCTACGCGACGCTGCTGGGCGGCTCGATGGGCTCGCGCCTGTTCGACGAGATCCGCGAGAAGCGCGGGCTGTGCTACTCGGTGTACGCGGCCGACCACGTGTTCGCGGACGTGCCCATCCTGCAGCTGGGCTCGGGCCTGGACTCGGCCAAGTGCATCGAGGCGTACACGCGCATGCGCGAGATCGTCGACGAGCTGCGCGACGACGGCCCCACCCAGGAGGAGGTGGAGCGGGCCCGCGCATACGCGGCGGGACGCCTGGTGTTGGCCTTCGAGAACACCGGCGCGGTGGCCCGCTACGCGGCCAACCAGCGGATCGTGTTCGGCCAGGACATCGACCCGGACGCGGCGATCGCAGCATTGGACGCGGTCACCTTCGCTGAGGTTCGCGAGGTGGCCGCGGGCGTGGCCGACAACCTGGCCGTCGCCTGCGTGGGCCCGCACTCGGTCGAGGAGTTCTAGGGGGAGTCCTCCCCTGCGGTGCCGCCGCCCGGGCGCAACGGAGGTGGCTCGCCCTGAGAGCTGCGGCCCATCCGCAGCACGTTCAGCTTCTGCACGCGCTCGTCATCTCCGACCATCTCGCGGATCCAGCGGATAGCCTCGTCGACGTCGAGCGAGCGTGCCTCGACCATCGCTTCGATGTCTATCCAGTCGCGCGGCCGGGCGAACATCGCCTTGAAGACCGCCAGGCCCGTGCAATCCAGGACCGGGATCGTGCGCTCTCCGAAGGAGACGTGGCGGATGTTGCGCTGGACCTCGTCGTGGAACGGCAGCACGCTGAAGAACAGGTCGATGGGCGTCGCGTCCCACATCAGGCGCACCTGCCCGTCGCGTTGGGCGACTTCGAGGTCCCTTCCCGTCACCCTTACTCCCTCTGGCAGCGCGGCCAGGACATCTCGCGTCCGGCTGGGCGAGACGAACACGTTGATGTCGACGTCCTGCGTACCGCGAGCTTCGAGCGTGCAGTACCCAAGCGCGATCGCGCCGCCAATCGCATGCGGGAAACCGGCCTCCCGCAGAGCGTCGTGGACGGCGAGCATACGGTCGGCGACGCCGATCACGATGCCAACCCGATCAGCGGCGGATATGTCAGCTCGCCACGCGGCCTCGAGGGCATACGGTCGGCGAGCTCGAGCACGTCGAGCAGGACTCTGCCGGATCGTTCGAGCGCGTCGGCGTCCGTGAGCGGGGAGATCTTCGAGCTCGAGCCCAGCCGCGCGCGCGATTCTGGCGAGCGCCGAAACCGACGGCTGGCGGCGACCGTGCTCATATGCACTCAGCACCGATGACTGAAGCCCGGAGCGACGGGCGAGCTCAGCCTGACTCAGGCCGGAGGTCTGTCGGATCTGGGCGATCAGGTCGCCGGCAACACGATCGTTGGCGCCAGGCATGAGACTATCATAGCGCTTCCGCTAGTCTTGAGGAGACATTAATAGCGAATGCGCTATGCCCAGGGTGGTGAGGTCGACGCCTGGTCGGAACGGACGGCCTACCCGAGTGCGACCATGCGGTCGATCGGCACCCTCGCCCGCTTGGCGATGTCCTCGGGCACGCGCACCTCGAACTGCATGTCGCGCAGGGCGTCGCGCAGCTTGGGCAGCGTGATCATGCGCATGTACTTGCAGTAGGCCTCCGCGTTGGCCGGGATGAAGTCGATGTCGGGGGCGGCCATGCGCAACGGGTAGAGCATGCCGATCTCCGTCGCCACGACCGCCTCGCGGCGCTTGGCGGCGTGGGAGCCACTCGCGTCATGTCCGGCGTCGGCGTGCTGCCCGGCCGCGGCCTCTTCGGCGGCAGCTTCGTGCTCGGCGTCCTTGGCGTACTTGAGCATGCCGCCGGTGGACAGCATGTGCACACCCTGCGCCGACACGTCGCCCGCGGCCACGTACTCCATCACGCTGGTCGAGCAGCCGCACTCGGGGTGGATCAGGAAGTCGGCGCCGGGATGGGCGGCGCGGATCGCGTCGATGTCAGACGGGCGGATGCCGGCGTGCACGTGGCACTCGCCATCCCACACGTGCATGCGCTTGCCGAGCTGCTTCTCCACATAGGCGCCAAGCCACATGTCGGGGCCGAACAGGATCTCGGTGTCGGGACCGTGGGTGGCGTAGATGTGGCGAACCACCTCAACCGCGTTGGAGGACGTGCAGCAGTAGTCGGTCAGCGCCTTGACCTCGGCGGTGGTGTTCACGTACATCACCACCACGCCCTCCGGGTAGGTCGCCTTCCACGCGGACAGCTGGTCGAAGTCGATCGACTCCGCCAGCGAGCAGCCCGCGTCCAGGTCGGGGATCAGCACGGTCTTGTCGGGACACAGGATCGACGCGGTCTCGGCCATGAAGTGCACGCCGCAGAACACGATCGCCTCGCCCTCCGCCGCGGCCGCCACGCGCGAGAGTCCCAGCGAGTCGCCGACGTAGTCGGCCACGTCCTGCACCTCGGGCAGCTGATAGTTGTGGGCGAGGATCACCGCGCCGCGCTCGGCCGCCAGCGCGCGAACCTCCTCCTGCAGGTCTGCGATCTCCTGCGACGACAGAGCCGGGCCGCCGGCTTGTGAGGGGGCCATCGGCAGTGTGGGGGCCATGGGGAGGTTCATGGCAGCACCTCCATGATCAGGGAGAGATCCAGGGCGGGCGCGGAATGCGTCAACGCGCCCATCGAGATCCATTCTACCCCCGTCTGCGCTCTGGCCCTGAGCGTTTGGAGCGTAACGCCGCCGCTGGCCTCCAGGCGCGCGCGGCCAGCCACCTGGGCAACCGCCGCGCGCAGCTGCTCGTCGTCCATGTTGTCCAGCAACAGGCGCGGCGCGCCTGCAGCGAGCGCCTGCTCGATCTCGTCGGGGTCGCGCACCTCGACCTCCAGCGTACCCGCCAGCTCGGGAGCCACAGCGCGCGCGCGCTCGATCGCCTGGACGATCCCGCCCGCGGCCGCGATGTGGTTCTCCTTGATCAGGATCGCGTCATACAGCCCCGCGCGGTGGTTGGTCGCGCCGCCGGCCGCCACCGCGGCCTTCTCCAGCGCGCGCAGGCCCGGGGTGGTCTTGCGCGTGTCCAGCACCGTCGCGCCCGTGCCCTGCACCTCGCGCGCGGCGCGCGCGGCCATCGTTGCCACGCCCGACAGGTGCGCGAGGAAGTTCAGCGCAGTGCGCTCCGCGCTCAGAAGTGCGCGGGCGTGACACTCCACCGACAGCACCGGCCCGCCGTCCTCGCGCCATTCTCCCTCGCCCACCAGCCTGTCGAAGCTGGCCTCCCGGTCGAGCAGCGCGAACGCGGTTTCAGCAGGCTCCAGGCCATAGATGACGCCCGGCGCCTTCTGACTGATCAGCGCCCGCGCGCGCGTGTCGGGCGAGACCGTCGCGTGCGTGGTCACGTCGCCCGTGCCGATGTCCTCCTCGAGCGCCGTGCGCACGAGCTCAGCGGTTGCAGCTTCCAAGGTGGAGCTCACTGCGCTTCAGCATAGGATCAGGCGCATGGACGCGCGCCCAGCCGCCGATTCACACGCCACGCTCGCCCATTGGATGGGACCGCTGGACGCCAACGGCGCGGGCTTCGTGCACGGCGGGACGGTCATGAAGCTGTGTGACGAGGCCGCCGGCCTGGCTGCCGTCAAACACTGCCGTCGCCGGGTGGTCACCGCGAGCATGGATCGCATGACGTTCATGGTCCCCATCCATGTCGGCGAGCTGGTCAGCTTCCAGGCGAGCATCAACGCCGTCTGGCACACCTCCATGGAGGTGGGGGTGCGCGTCGACACCGAGAACCCCCGCACGGGCGAGCGCCGGCACAGCAATAGCGCCTATCTGACCATGGTCGCCGTCGATGAGCAAGGCAACCCCGTGCCAGTGCCGCCGCTGCTGGTCTCAAGCGAGGAGGAGCTGCGCCGCGAGAGCGAGGCTCAGCTTCGCCGCCGCAATCGGCTGGCCGAGCGCGAGCAGATCCAGGCGGGTCGCTAACCCGCCCGCACCTTAGCGCGGGCAGATCGAGCCGGGTCGCCAACCGCCCGCGCCTCAGCGCGGGTGGGCCGCAGCCTGGGCCGCCCCACACGGCGACGCCGGGCGCAGGCAGCTACCGCTATCCCCGCGACGCCGCGCTGGAGAGCAGGTACGCACGCACGAACTCATCAAGATCTCCATCGAGGACGCGCTGAACGTCGCCCATCTCGTGGCCCGTGCGGGTGTCCTTGACGAGCGTGTACGGGTGCTGCACGTATGAGCGAATCTGCGAGCCGAAATTGACGTCCTGCGCCTCGCCCTTCTCGCGCGCGATCTCTTCCTGGCGTTCGCGCTCGGCGCGCTCGAGCAGCTTGGCGCGCAGCATCGCCATCGCCGTCGCGCGGTTGGACGACTGCGAGCGCTCGTTCTGGCACTGCACCACGATGCCCGTCGGGCGATGGGTGATACGCACCGCCGAGTCGGTCTTATTGACGTGCTGGCCGCCCGCGCCCGACGCGCGGTATGTGTCCACCTGCAGGTCGTCTTCGTCGATTTCCACCGCGCCAGTGTCCTGCACCACCGGCGCAACCTCCACGCCCGCGAAGCTCGTGTGGCGTCGGTGAGCCGAGTCAAATGGCGACAGGCGCACCAGGCGGTGCACGCCGCGCTCGGCGCTCAACAGACCGTACGCGTTCTCGCCGTTGGCGCGGAACGTGGCCGACTTGACCCCCGCTTCCTCCCCCGCGCTCGCCTCCAGCAGCTCGACCGCGAAACCGCGACGCTCGGCCCAGCGCATCTCCATGCGCAGCACCATCTCCGCCCAGTCCTGCGCGTCGGTCCCCCCCGCGCCCGCGTTGACCGTCACCAGCGCGTCGCCCGAGTCATACGGCCCCGAGAACAGCCGCTGCTCCTCCAGCGCCGCCAGGCGCTCCTCGACCGACGCTATCTGCTCGTCCAGTTCCTCCTGCAGCGACGCTTCCTCTGCGGCCATCTCCGCGAGGCCGTCGAGATCGTCCACGTCTGCCCGAAGCGAAGTGAACATCTCCAAGCGCCGTGACGCGCGCGAATGCTCGGCCGACACCGCAGCTGCTCGCTCGGAGTCGTCCCAGAAGCCCTCCGCCCCCATCTCGCCCTCGAGCGCCGCCACGCGCTCGGCCAGCCCAGCCGGGTCAAAGATAATCCGAGAGCAGCTTCATCTGCTCACGGATTGCAGCCAAGCGCTGGGGCGTGGACTCGCTAGGGGCAGCTGTGGCCATGAGCCCACGCTATCAGCGAGCGGGGTCAGGCACGGACGGCTGAGACATTGAGACGCACATAATCCAGCGGCAAGTGCACCCCCGCCACAACCGCGGCCGCAAACGGCTCGCGCCGCTGCTCGGGCAGGCGCTCCAGATGCGCCGCGAGGATCGACGTGCGTACGAACGCGTTCACGTCCTGCGGATATGTCGGGCGCTCCTCCAGCCAGCATCGCGTCGCGGTGAAGCCGGCCGCCTGCAGCCGGATCTCCGTCTCCCCAGGCCCCGCGAAGACCCACGGCGAGAAGCCGACGAGCTCCGGAGCGCCATCACGGGCGACCGCGTCGATGACCGCGCGGACGCCGTCGATGTTGCCTTCTCCCCCGCACTGGATCTCCAGCACGCCGCCCGGGCGCAGCGCCTGCGCCAACCGCGCCCACAGGCGATCGTGGTCGGGGACCCAGTGCAGCGCGGCCGTCGACACGATCGCGTCGACCGGCTCGTCCAAGTCGAGATCGAGCGCGTCTTCGCACCACACCTGCGCGCGCTCACCGAGCCGCGCGCGAGCGAGTCTCACCATGTCCGCCGACGCGTCCACAGCGAGCACGCGGCCACCTGGCACGAGCTCCAGCAAGGCCTCTGTCACGCGGCCCGTTCCGCAGCCGACGTCCAGCACGATCGCGTCTGGCGCGATGCCCTCCAATCGTGCGAGGACCTCCGAGGCCCACGCCTGCTGCGGCTCGCTCGTGCGGTCATACGTGCGCGCGTCCCAAGGGGTACTCACCACGCTCCAGGCTACCGGCGCCTCCTTAAAGGCTTCGCCTTGCCCGCCCTTGGCGCTCGTGCGGTAGATCGGCCTGCTCGGAGCCGGCGCTCTCTTGGTCGTGCGCCCGGATCTCGAGATATATCTCCGTTCGGTGGACCGACACATTCGAGGGCGCCTGGATACCGAGGCGCACCTTTGTGCCATCGCTCGACAGGACGGTGACCTCGATGTCATCGCCGATCATGATGCTCTGTCTGGTCTTCCGCGTCAGGACGAGCACGGGCCTCAGTTCCTCGACCCGACCGGAGTTCCTGCCCCCGCCCGGATAGCGATTCGATCTTGGTTGTCAAAGCGACCGTTCCCGGCCGACTTGGAGCGACGATTTATCCTGCAAACCTCTCAACTGGCTGAACTGAGCTTAGCGCTGAATGACGATCTGGAGCCCAAAGGCCAAAGCACGTATCTTGTGATCGAGCACGCATGATCGAGACGGTCAAGAGTCCTTCTACGCGGGTCCTCTCCAAGGGCTGCCTTGCTGCTTGGCTTGCTGTGTCGCTCGCGTTCGCGGCGCTCCTCGTCGCCCCAGATGCCCAAGCGCACGGGACAAACGCGCCCAAGCGAGCTGCCGAGACATCGAGCGGCGAAGGGACAACAGGGGGCGGCGCGCCCGCAGAACAAGCCCAGCCGCCAGCCGAAGAACCCACACCCCCAGCCGAACAAGCCCAGCCGCCAGCCGAAGAACCCACACCCCCAGCCGAAGAACCCACACCCCCAGCCGAACCGCCGGCAGCCGAACAAACCCCACCCCCAGCCGAAGAACCCACACCCCCAGCCGAAGAACCCACACCCCCAGCCGAAGAACCCACACCTCCCGCCGAACAAGCCCAGCCGGCAGCCGAACAAGACCAGCCGCCAGCCGAAGAACCCACACCCTCAGCCGAACAAGCCCAGCCGCCAGCCGAACAAACCCCACCCCCAGCGGAAGAACCCACACCCCCACCGACCCCACCCACGACCTCAGAAGTCCCTCCTGCGGTCGAAGATGGAAACGTGAAAGAGGTCACCGCGGAAGCGAGCTCCGACAAGGCCGCCAGCGAAGATACGGGGGGAAACTCGCAGGTGTCCGCAGTCGCTTCGCGGCCGAGCGCGGAATACACGGCAGGCGAAGTCGCGGCAGGGGCCTCGACTGCCGTGACGACCTCTGCCGCCCCCGGCGTCCTGCCTGAAAGCTTGACGTCGCCCGCGCAGAGCCAGTCGTCTCTCGCGCAGGGGCCGCGCGAGATCTCGATACGCCGCGCCGGGCAGGCGACCTGTGAGCTTGCCGGGATCGGAGGAGGGATAACGGTAGGCCACGCCGGCGACTGGTTGGAAATCTCGACAGCTTCGTCGGACTTGCCCTCTCCCTTCGCCATTGCGGCCGCGTCGCGGACCGCGACCACGTCAGGCGCGCCTGACGGCAGCCAAGGCGGCGGTTCTGCGGTTGAAAACCACCCCCCCGCCCCCTCCCCCGGACCTGGGCCCGGCGGAGCAGGCGGCGCAGCGGCCGCGGGGGGCAGCCCTGGCTCCGCCTTGTCGGCATCTTTCACGCTCGCGGGTGTTCTTCTTCAAGCAGAGCCGCGCGCGATGCGGCGGTTGCGCCTCTCGCAGCAGTCGTGGCGCACGTCGTTCTTCGTTCTGATTCCTGAGCGACCGGACTAGCTCCTTCCCGGTCTCTCTACGTCGGTCTGGATCACCTGGTCCAGGCCAAGTTGGCTACCAGTTCGAAGATATGTTGAAAGGAGCTGTATAGATATGAAACGTCATCTGACACTGTCGACGACGGGCTGGCACGCACGCAGTCAGGTCGGCGCGGCGCAAGCGATCGTGGATCGAACCAGCGCCAGCGACGGTGAAACCAGCCTGTCACGGGCCGCGCACACCCGGCCACGCCTGACGCTCGCGAGCGCGCGCATCTGGAGACACACACTGATCCTGACAGGCAAATTGGACTATCGCTCCGCTCCGGAGCTGGAAGATGAGATCGAGTGCCTTTGTCAAGAAGGCGTCACGAACCTCACGCTCGACCTTCGTCGACTCGACGAGATCGATTCAACCGGGGTGGCGGTGATCGCATTCCGCAGCGCCCTGTGCAAGAGGCGAGGACACGACTGCGCGGTGATCCCCGGATCGCGCGTCATCCATCGCGCGTTGAAGGAGGCAGGCGCTACGGACTTGCTGACGCCCGAGCCAGATGAGAGCGTCGTCTCTCTTCCCAACGGGTCTGCTGACGTCCGCTTCTCAGATAGGTCGACCGCGATGATCAAAGACCTGTGACCAAAGCGAGATCGGGCCTGCGTGCACAGCGAGCGCGCAGGCCCTTAGACGACCGTGGACCAAGCGGAGCTAGGATCGATGCCCGCCCACCCGCGTGGTGTGCTTTGCACACGAGCGACCGCCTGTCCCCGGAGGGGGAGGACAACGCTCCGCGCCGGCCCACGGTCGTCTAGCGGCCGTGGCACTTCTTGAACTTCTTACCCGACCCGCACCAACAAGGATCGTTGCGCCCGACCTGGTGCTCGTCGTCAAGCACGCGCTGCTCGACCACCGGCATCGCTTCGGCCTCCTGGCCGTCGTCCGCGTAGGCGACGCCTCCGCCAGCGCCCGCGGAAGCCGCCGCAGCAGCCATCGCGCCGGCGCCGGCAGCACTGTGGCCGCCCGAGTAGGACACCCGCCCCGCGCGTGTGGAGTTGCCTGACGCGGCAAACGGTGATGGATGCCCACCCGCCCCACCCCCGCCGTTTTCGCCTTCCACGTTGACCTGCACGTTGAAGATCATGCGCGCGTAGTCCGACCACACGCTGTTCATCATGTCGGTGAACAGGGTGAACGCCTCGTTCTTGTACGCCACCAGCGGGTCGAGTTGGGCGATGCCGCGCAGGCCGATGCCTTCGCGCAGGTAGTCCATGTCGAACAGGTGCTCGCGCCAGCGTTCGTCGATCGTCTGCAGCAGCAAAAAGCGCTCCAGTGCGCCCATCAGCTCCTCGCCCAGGGCCTGCTCGCGGGCGTCGTAGCGCTCCATCGCCTCTTCTACGATGCGTTCGCGCAATGACGCCTGGTCCACCCTCGTCGGGTCGAGCTCCTCGCCGCCCAGATCCACCGGGAAGAACTGGCCGAGCGCGGTCAGCATGCCGTTGACGTCCCAGTCCTCCACGAAGTCGCCCGCCGCGGTGTACTGGTCGATCGTGCGCTCGATCACAGCCGCAACTTCGCGGCGCGCCTCCTCGCCGATGCTCTTTCCTTCCAGCACCTCGTCGCGGTAGGCGTAGATCACGCGGCGCTGCTCGTTCATCACGTCGTCGTACTCGAGCACGTGCTTGCGCGCGAGGAAGTGCTGCTCCTCGACCTTCTTCTGGGCTTTCTCGATCTGTTTGGAGAGCATGCCCGCCTCGATCGGTTCCTCGTTGCCCTCCTCGTCGGTGCCGCCGAGTTTGTCGAGGATCCTGTAGATGCGGTCGCCCGCGAACAGGCGCACCAGGTCGTCCTCGGCTGATAGGAAGAAGCGCGACTCGCCCGGGTCGCCCTGGCGGCCCGAGCGCCCGCGCAACTGGTTGTCGATGCGCCGCGACTCGTGGCGCTCGGTGCCGCAGATGAACAGGCCGCCCGCCGCCACCACACGCTCGCGGTTCTGCTCCACCTCGCGTTCAAGTGTGGGCAGGATGTCCTTCATGCGCCGCTCGTGCTCCTCGGCATCCTTGGGGTCGGCGCCCTGGCGCGCCAGCTCCAGGTGGGCCAGGTGCTCGGCGTTGCCGCCCAGCTTGATGTCCACGCCGCGGCCGGCCATGTTGGTGGCGATCGTGACCGCGCCCGGCTGGCCCGCCTCGGCCACGATCTCGGCCTCGCGCGCCGCATGCTCGGGCTTGGCGTTGAGCACCGTGTGCTTGATCCCGCGCTTGGTCAGCATGCCGCCCAACAGCTCTGAGACCTCCACCGAGATCGTCCCAACGAGCACCGGCTGGCCGGCCTCGTGGCGTGCCGCGATCTCTTTGACCACCGCGTTCCACTTGCCGTCCTTGGTCTTGTAGACCTGATCGTTGCGGTCGTCGCGGACCATCGGCATGTTCGTCGGGACCTGCACCACCGGCAGCTTGTAGATCTTCATGAACTCGGTTGCCTCGGTCAGCGCGGTGCCGGTCATGCCCGCCAGCTTGTCGTACAGGCGGAAGAAGTTCTGGTAGGTGATCGTCGCCAGGGTCTGGTTCTCCTCCTGGACTGACACGCCCTCCTTGGCCTCCACCGCCTGGTGTAGCCCCTCCGACCAGCGCCTGCCGTCGAGGATGCGCCCGGTGAACTCGTCGATGATCTTGACCTCGCCGTCGATCACCGCGTAGTCCACGTCGCGCTTATACAGCGCCTCCGCCTTCAGCGCCTGGTTGAGATGGTTGACCAGATGCCCGTTCTCGGCCCTGTACAGGTGGTCGATGCCCAGGAAGCGCTCGGCCTTGGCCACGCCCTGCTCGGTGACCGCCACGGTCTTCTGCTTCTCGTCGATCTCGTAGTCGAAGTCGGCCAGGTAGCGCTTCTTGGAGCCGGGGTCCATCCCTTCGGGCGTCTTGCCCAGGACCATCCGCGGCGCCAGGCGCGCAAACTTGACATACAGGTCGGCCGCCTGTTCGGGCGCGCCGGAGATGATCAGCGGCGTGCGCGCCTCGTCGATGAGGATGTTGTCGACCTCGTCGACCACCGCGAAGTAGTGCCCGCGCTGGACCTTTTCGCTGAGGTCCTTGGCCATGTTGTCGCGCAGGTAGTCAAAGCCGAACTCCGAGTTGGTGCCGTACACCACGTCGCATGCATACGAGCGCTGCTTGTCCTCGTATGCTTGCATGTTCTGCAGCACGCCCACCGACACGCCCAGCGCCTCGTAGATCGGGCTCATCCATTCGGCGTCGCGGCGGGCCAGGTAGTCGTTGACCGTAACCACGTGCACGCCCCTACGCTCTGCGGGGGCGTCCTCGGACTCTGACGCGCCCGACTTGGACGGCTCGCGCACCGCCAGGGAGTTGAGCACCACGGCCAGCGTGGCCGTCAGCGTCTTGCCCTCGCCTGTCTTCATCTCTGCAATCTGGCCGTCATGCAGAGCCATCGCGCCGATCAGCTGGACGTCGAAGTGGCGCATGCCCATCTTGCGCTTGCCGGTCTCGCGCGTGACCGCAAAGCACTCCGGCAGCAGCGCGTCGAGGTCCTCGCCATCGCTCGCGCGCTGGCGCAGCTCGTCCATGCGCTGGAGCAGCTCGGCGTCGCTGTCGTGTTCGAGCTCTGGCTCGAATGCGCCGATCAGCGCCACGCGCTTCTGGTACTCCTTGTACTTCTTCGCCTCGCCTACGTTGAGCGCGCGATCGAGCAGAGAGGGCATGCGCCAAGGATAGCTCCCGGCGTGCGCCCTTGGAGAAGCTGCTCGACAGGTTTATGCGTGGTTTAGCTACGCGGCCGCGCGCGCCGCCTGCTGGGCATCTACGCGACCGCCGACCGCCGCGGCGACCTCGCCAATCACCGACCTGTCGCGGCGGTGGCGCAGCTTGTCGCGGTGGCGCTTGACCTGGCGGGCGAGCTCGTCGACCATCAGGTTCAGCGAGTGCAGCATCTCGGGCGAGCAGTCGCGTGCCCGCAGCGTGACGCCCTTCATGTACAGCGTTCCCTCAGCCACCTGACAGTCTGCGACCCGCGGGTTGGGCTCCTTGAAGATCTCGATCTCCAGGCGTGCCAGGTCTGAGACCTGCCGCGCGACCTTGGCCAGTCGACGCTGCGCGTGCGCGCGAATCTCGTCGGTGACCGGGACGTTTCGACCCTTGATGTCGATCTGCATCGTAGGCTCCCTTCGGTCGGCTTTTGTGTGGCTCACGGCGATGGTACGCCGCTGCACGGCGGATGTAAACAGCTCTCAACCATTGTTCGGCCTATTACCCACCGTCCCTGCGGACCACTACGGAGTTGGCGCCCGAGTGGCACAATCGCTGGCGGATGAGCCCGAACCTCTCGTGGTCGCTCAACCCGGGCGTGCTGATCAGCGCGGTGCTCGTCGCCTACGTCTACGTCAAGCGCTGGCGTGAGGTGCGCATCGCACCCTCGCCCCGAGCCGCCAGGGACGCGCCCGTATGGCGGCTGTGCTGCTTCATGGGCGCGGTGGCCACCGCCTTGATCGCGCTCATCTCGCCGCTTGACGCGCTCGCCGACCAGCTGTTCTTCACGCACATGATCCAGCACATCCTGCTGCTGGACATCGTGCCGATCCTGGCGATCCTCGGCCTCACCAAGGTCATCCTGCGGCCGATCACGCGCTCGGTGCACGAGCTCGAGCGTCGCGCGGGGCCGTTTGCGCATCCCGCCTTTGCGGTCGTGCTGTACGTAGTCGTCATCTGGGCCTGGCACATCCCGGCCGCGTATGACCTCGCGGTGCGCCACTCGGGCATTCACGTGCTCGAGCACATCAGCTTCGTGATCGCCGGCTCGCTGTACTGGTGGCACCTGCTCTCGCCGATCCGCGCGCGCCTGCGCCTGGACGGCATGGGCCCGGTCGTCTACATGGCCTCGACCAAGCTGTTCGTGGGCGCGCTCGGCATGGGTCTCGCGTTCGCCCCGTCCGCGCTGTACCCCTACTACGTCCACCACGCCCGCGTATGGGGCATCTCTGCGATCAGCGACCAGTCGATGGCTGGCCTGATCATGGCCGTGGAGCAGTCCGTGGTGATGGGCATCGCGCTGGCGATGCTGTTCGTGCGCGCGCTCAGCGAGTCCGAGCGCGAGCAGCAGCGCCGCGAGCGCTACGAGCTCGCCTGAGTCGCAGCGGCCAGCAGCAGCGCGAATGCTGGCCCGAACCGGCGCGCGCCGCCGGCGCGACAGCTACATTGCATCTGTCGGAAGACCTAGTATGATGACTGTTGTCATAGTCTCACTTTCCGTGAACGGGCTCGCTTAGGCGGGCCCGTTTGCGTTTCGGAGCCTCCTATAAGAAGTTCTCAGGCGCTCTGCGGACGCACCGCGGCGTCGTTTGCGCGTCGCTGGCGCAGGCTTGCGAGGATCCCGCTGTGGCCGGCTATCGCGCCGATCAGGATGGAGCCGCCGACGATCTCGGTGCCTGGAAAGACAATGCTCGAGCGCAGCTGGGCGCGGTCGCCGATGCGCGCGCCGTCGCCCAGCACGAGCGGCCCCGTCAGCCGCACGCCCGCGCCGATCTGCACGTCTCGCCCGATCCACGCCGGCCCCTCGATCTCCGCGTCGCCCGGCAGCGGCCCGCAGGCCGCGATCACGCCCGGGAGGACCTCCTCGCCCTCGATCTGCAGGCGCAGCTCGCCACGCAGCGCGTCGAAGGTGCCCTGGCGCAGCTCGCTCAGCGAGCCAACGTCGTTCCAGTACTCGCGCACCTCGTGGATGTGGAACGGCACGTCGTTCTCGAGCAGAGCAGGAAACACGTCCTGGGCCCAGTCCGCGAACGGCCTGTCGGGGAAGTAGTCGAAGATCTCAGGGTCAAACACATAGATTCCGCAGTTGCCCAGGTCCGACAGCGCCTCCTCCGGCGCGGGCTTCTCCTGAAATCCCGTGATGCGCCCGTCGCGGTCATGCAGCACCACTCCGTACTCTCTCGTGTCGGTCACCTTCTTGACGGCCAGCGTGGCGATGCCCCCAGCCTGGCGGTGCCGGTCGGCGAGCGCGCTCAAGTCGATGTCTGTGAGCGCGTCGCCGGAGATCACCAAGAAGGGCTCTGAGCCGAAGAACTCAGCGCAGCCGCGCACGCCGCCGGCCGTGCCCAGCAGCTCCTGCTCAAAGCGGTAGGACAGCCGTTGCCCGAAGTAGTCGCGGATCGTGTCCGGGAAGTAGTGCAGGTTGGCGACCACCTGCTCGAAGCCGTGGGCGTCGAGCAGGTCCACGATGTGCGCCATCACCGGCCGGTCGAGCACTGGCACCATCGGCTTGGTGATCTCGTTGGTTAGCGGGCGCAGGCGCGTGCCCAGCCCCGCCGCCAGGACCATCGCTCTCATCTTGGGCTAGTAGCGGTAATGGTCGGGCTTGTAAGGGCCGTCGACGGGCACGCCGATGTAGGCGGCCTGCTCGTCGGTCAGCCGCGTGAGCTTTACCCCGAGCGCGTCGAGGTGCAGTCGCGCGACCTTCTCGTCGAGGTGCTTGGGCAGCACGTAGACCTTCTTCTCGTACTCGTCGTTCTTTGTGAACAGCTCGATCTGGGCGATCGTCTGGTTGGAGAACGAGTTGCTCATGACGAAGCTCGGGTGACCCGTCGCGTTGCCCAGGTTCAGCAGGCGTCCCTCGGACAGCATGATGATCGCGTGGCCGTCGGGGAAGACCCACTTGTCGACCTGCGGCTTGATGTTGATCCGCTCGATGCCCGGGATCCGGGCCAGGCCGGCGATGTCGATCTCATTGTCGAAGTGGCCGATGTTGCCGACGACCGCCTGGTGCTTCATGCGCGCCATGTCCTGCGCCTTGATGATGTCCTTGTTGCCGGTCGTCGTGATGAAGATGTCGGCAGTGTCGATCACGTCGGCGAGCGTCTTGACCTCGTAGCCCTGCATCGCCGCCTGCAGCGCGCAGATCGGGTCGATCTCGGTGATGATCACGCGGGCGCCCTGGCCGCGCAGCGATTCGGCGCAGCCCTTGCCCACGTCGCCGAAGCCGCACACCACGGCGACCTTGCCGCCGATCATGACGTCGGTGGCGCGGTTGATGCCGTCGATCAGCGAGTGCCGACAGCCGTACAGATTGTCGAACTTGGACTTGGTGACCGAGTCGTTGACGTTGATCGCCGGGAACAGAAGCTCGCCGCTGTCGACCATCTCATACAGGCGGTGCACGCCCGTGGTCGTCTCCTCGGTCACGCCTTTGATGCCTTCGCCGATGCGAGTCCAGCGCTGGGGGTCCTGTTCGAGCGAGCGCGTGAGCACGGACAGGATCACGCAGTACTCCTCTGAGTCGGACTCCGTCGGAGCGGGCACCGCGCCGGCCTTCTCGTATTCGGTGCCCTTGTGCACGAGCAGCGTCGCGTCGCCGCCGTCGTCGAGGATCATATTGGGCCCGGTCGAGCCGTCCTCGCCTTCCGGCCGAACCGGGAGACACTCGCTTCGCTCGAATCCCCGAACCGGCCAGCGCAGCACCTGCTCGGTGCACCACCAGTACTCCTCGAGCGTCTCGCCCTTCCATGCATACACCGGCACGCCCCGTGGGTCGTCGGGCGTGCCTTCCGGCCCGACCGCGACAGCAGCGGCGGCGTGGTCCTGCGTGGAGAAGATGTTGCAACTGCACCAGCGCACGTCAGCGCCCAGCGCGGTGAGCGTCTCGATCAGCACGGCCGTCTGGATGGTCATGTGCAGCGAGCCTGTGATCCGCGCGCCCGTGAGCGGCTGCGCGTCGGCGTACTCGGCCCGGATTGCCATCAGACCGGGCATCTCGTGCTCGGCGAGGGTGATCTCCTTGCGGCCGAACTCGGCCAGCGATAGGTCGGCGACCTTGAAGTCGGTCTGCGTGGCGGGGGCGGTGGGAGTCATTGCTGACATGACGAGTCCTCCTGTCCGGTCAGGTGAGCGCCCTTGCTGCAGAGGAATGGCCGAGCGTGGCGGATCGGAGCCCGTCGCAGCGCTCCTCGACCTCGCCGGAAGGTATCACATGACCACCGGGCTATCTGGCCGCCAGCGCCGCCTTGAGCTCGTCGATCGCCTTCACCGGCCCGGGGTCGACGCCGCGCAGAGCGGCGAGGTAGATCGAGACCAGGTCGCCCAGCAGGACCAGCGAAATGACGCGCTCGATCGCCGTCTGGCCGCGCGTCTCCAGGCGGTAGCTGGCGACGGCGTTGCTCGCGATCTGGCGCTCGGTCAGGTCCATCCTCTCCTTGACACGGGGGTGCGCGTCGGAGTCGTCGAGGAACACCGCCGAGAAGCGCCCCAGCTCCCGCGCACCGTCCCAACCGGCGATCTCGTTGTGATCGAGCTCGGGCAGTTCGCCGTAGAAGCACGGCTGCTTGGCATTCTCGTTGATCTGCGTCTTCCAGCGATAGGCGATCGGCGTGGTCAGCCCGGCGCCTGCAACGACGGGCGTAGTGGACAGCAGGCCGCGAGCGACCTCCTTGGCCAGCGAATCCTCTGGCGCGTCCGGCCCCCACTCCTCGACCAGCTGCTCTGTGTGGGAGGCGGCCACGTCGATCTCCGAGGTAAGCCGTGGGCCGGCGCCGCACAACGCAGCAACCTCGAGCGCGGCCACGGTCATGTAGGCGACCGCAGCGCGCGGCTGAAAGCCGCCGGGCAGCGGGATCACGGGCACGCCGTCCGCACGCGCCATCTCTGCCAGGCGCCCCCCGGTGGTTGCCACGGTGCGCTTGGCGCCCAGCGCGCCCGCCGACTCGTAGCAGGCGAGCGTCTCCTCGGTGTCGCCCGAATAGCTCGCCAGCAGCACCATCGTGTCCGGGGTGGTCCACGTCGGCAGGCCGTATGCGCGCGTGACGAAGATCGGCCGCGACAGATGGTCTCCCAACGCGGCCCGCGCGAGCGCTCCGCCGATCGCCGAGCCGCCCATGCCTGCGACGACCAGCCCCGCGGTCGTGTCCCAGTCCTGCATGATCGCCGACTCCACGCGCCACAGCGCGTCGCGCAGGTGCTCGGGCAACGACAGGACGTCGCCCAGCTGGTCTGACGGGTCGACTCGGGCGATCTCCTCGCGGGAGAGCTCCTGGGCGGTTGGTGTGGCGGTTGCGCCCCCTTCGCTCATCTGCTGCTCGCCTCCTGTTGGAACTTGGGTGGCCATCTTGGTTTGGGGAAATCGTCGAAGCGGTGAAGCAGGGAGCCTAGAACTCGATGGCCCCGTCGGGCAACTGCACACCAGGGAAGATACGCGCCCCGCGGGTGATCACGTTGTCCGCCCCCACGCTCACGCCTTCGCCGAGCACCGCCCCGCCGCTGATCTGCGTGCGCGCACCCACGCGACAACCAGCTGCGAGGATGCAGTCTCGCAGGCTGGCGCCCTCGCCGATCTGAGTCCCGTCGAGGATGACAGCACGCTCGACCGTGCTGCCGGCGCCGACCGACACGTCGCGGCCGAGGACCGCCAGGCTGCCCACGTGCGCGCCTTCAGCCACACAGACGCCCCGCTCGAGGACCGCCGGGGGGATCACGCGACCGTGGACATGGGCGTCCGCGTCAACCGCCAGCCAGTCGCCGCCGAGTCGCTTGGCCAGGCCGGTGCGGACGTTGCCCTCGAGGATGTCAAAGGTCCCCTGCAGGTAGCGCGCGGGTGTTCCGATGTCCAGCCAGTAGCCCTCCGAGGGAAACCCGTACAGGCCCTTGCCGATCAGCCGGGGCCAGACCTCGCGCTCGATCGACACTTTGCGGTCGGCAGGCACGAGGTCGAGGATCGAGCGCTCCAGCACGTAGGCGCCCGCGCTGATCAGGTTGGACTCGATTCTGTCCGCGCCGGGCTTCTCTAGGAACTCCTTGACCGACCGGTCGTCCTCGAGCAGCACCAGGCCGTAGGCGCTCGGGTCGGCAACCGGCACCAATGCCAGAGTTGCGCTCGCGCCGGTCGCCTCGTGCTGGGCGATCTGGCTGGTCAGGTCGATGTCAGTGAGCACGTCGCCGTTGAGCATCAAGAAGCGCTCGTCGAGCATCGGCTCGGCCAGCTTCAGCGCACCGGCCGTGCCGCGCGGGTCGGGCTCCTCGACGAAGCGCAGGCTGAGCCCCAGGTCAGAGCCGTCGCCGAGCACCTCACGCACGCTCGTGGCCAGAAAACCGCACGACATGATCACGTCCTCGATCCCGTGCTCGCGCAGCCACTCCAGCATGTAGGAGATGAACGGACGGTCGACCAGCGGCACGATCGGCTTGGGCATCGTCGAGGTCAGCGGCCGCAGGCGTGTGCCCCGCCCGCCGACCAGGATCACCGCCTGCATCGGCTCAGCGCCTTCCGATGCCCTCGTACACAAGCCCCGCAGCCTGGACGGTCTCGCCGTTCAGAGCGTTGCGTCCGTCGATCAGCAGGTTGCCCGACATCGCCGCGGCCACCTCCCGCCAGTCCAGTTGCACCAGCTCGCGCCACTCGGTCACGAGCACGACCGCGTCCGCATCCTGCACCGCCGCCAGCGCGCTGTCGGCGAAGGTGATGCCGCTGACCAGCGCGCGCGCCTGCTCCTCGGCGACCGGGTCATATGCGCTTACGAGCGCGCCGTCGGCGTGCAGCCGCGCCGAGAGCACCAGCGAGGAGGCCTCGCGCATGTCGTCCGTCTCTGGCTTGAACGCCAGGCCCAGCAGCGCCACGCGCTTGCCCGCCAGGCTGCCGAGGTGCTTCTGCAGCTTGCCGATCACCCGCCGCTTCTGCAGTTCGTTGACCTCGATCACCGCCGTCAACAGCTGGAAGTGGTAGCCGGAGTTGCCGGCCAGCTGCTTCAAAGCGTCCACATCCTTGGGAAAACAGCTCCCCCCAAAGCCAATCCCCGCCTGCAGAAACTTGGGCCCGATGCGGTCGTCCAGCCCCATCCCGCGGGCGACCTCGACGACGTCTGCGCCGGTCTCCTCGCAAACGTTTGCGATCTCGTTGATGAACGAGATCTTGGTCGCCAGGAAGGCGTTGGATGCCAGCTTGACCATCTCGGCGCTGGCGATGTCCGTTCGCACGAGCGGCGCATCCAGCGGAGCGTAGAGCTCGACAACAGCGTCGCCCGCCCAGCCGCCATCGTCGCCCACGACCACGCGATCGGGGTTCAGGAAGTCCTTGATCGCCGAGCCCTCCTTGAGGAACTCCGGACAGGACACGTAGGCGAGATCGTCCTTGCCCTGTTCGCCGAACACGCGCAGCAGCGACGCGCCGGTACCGCAGGGCACGGTCGACTTCATCACCAGCGCACGATCCTTGGCGGCGGGGATCGCGTTGACGACCGCGTGCACTGCTGACAGGTCGGCGTCTCCGGAGTGCGTCGGCGGGGTTCCCACCGCGACGAACAACAGCCGCGCGTGCTCGAGCGCGTCGGCAAGGTCGGTGGAGAAGTGCAGCCGCGCGGCGTTGCGCTGGAGCAGTTCCTCCAGGCCGGGCTCATAGATCGGCACCTCGCCGCGACGCAGGTGCTCGATCTTGTTGGCATCGATGTCCACGCACCAGACCTCGCTGCCGAGCTCGGCAAAGCCGGCAGCGGTCACCAACCCGACATAGCCGGTGCCGATCACTCCTATTGGCTCGCGTGCAGCGCTCATCGAGCGGGGAAGGCTAACTGCTGGGTCGGGGATCGGCGGCGACGTGCCTGACGATTGGAAACTGCCTACTGCCCCACTGCCAGGAACGCCTCGTAGCGGCGGACGTCGCGCAGCGCACGAGCCTGCTCCTCGCTGCCGTGCTCGGCGCGCTCGGCCGCCGCGCGTGCTTCGGAGAGCTTTGTCTCGAACGTAGGCCGGTCGATCTGCTCGGGCGCGATCGCCTCCTCGACGAGCACCAGCGCGCGGTTGTCGGCGAACTGCAGATAGCCCTCCGCTTGCGCGTAGCGCACGATGTCCGACTCCGAGCGGTACAGGCGAAGCTCGGTCGGCTCCAGGCGGGCCAGCAGCGGCTCGTGCCTGGCCAAGATGGCGATCGAGCCCACGGTGGTGACCGTGGAGAGCATTTCGATCTCCTCGGAGAACACCTCACCCTCGGGCGTGAGCACTTCGGCTGGGAACTTGGCGTAGGCCATGATCAGCTCCGCGGGGCATCCAGCCCCGCGTGCTCACGGTATGGACGGCCTCCAGCCGTCCTTGACCATTCGGCCTTCGGCCTCATTTCTTGGCCGCCTCGACGACGTCGTCGATCGTGCCCTTCAGGAAGAACGCGCTCTCGGGCACCTCGTCGTGCTTGCCGTCGAGGATCTCCTCGAAGCCCCTGATCGTCTCCTCGATTTTCACGTAGGCGCCGGGCGTTCCCGTGAACTGCTCGGCGACGAAGAACGGCTGGGAGAGGAAGCGCTCGATCCTGCGCGCGCGCTGGACCGTCAGCTTGTCCTCGTCGGAGAGCTCGTCGATGCCAAGGATCGCGATGATGTCCTGCAGCTCCTTGTAGCGCTGCAGGACCTCCTTGACCCGGTTGGCCACACGGAAGTGATCCTCTCCGACGATGTCCGCCTTGAGGATCGTCGAGGTTGAGTCGAGCGGGTCGACAGCCGGGTAGATCCCTTTTTCGGAGATCGCCCGCGACAGCGCCGTGGTCGCGTTGAGGTGCGCGAACACCGACGCGGGAGCCGGGTCGGTGTAATCGTCGGCAGGCACGTAGATCGCCTGGATCGAGGTAACCGAGCCGCGCTTGGTCGAGGTGATGCGCTCCTGCAGCTGCCCCATCTCGGTCTCCAGCGTCGGCTGGTAGCCAACCTGAGAGGGCATCCGCCCGAGCAGCGCCGAGACCTCGGAGCCGGCCTGCACGAAGCGGAAGATGTTGTCGATGAACAACAGCACGTCCTGGCCCTGGTCGCGGAAGTATTCAGCCATTGTCAGGCCCGACAGCGCCACCCTCATGCGGGCGCCGGGCGGCTCGTTCATCTGCCCAAAGACCAGCATCGTCTTGTCGAGGACGCCCGACTCCTTCATCTCCAGCCATAGGTCGTTGCCCTCGCGCGAGCGCTCGCCCACGCCGCAGAACGCCGACAGCCCGCCGTGCTCCTTGGCGAGGTTGTGGATCAGCTCCTGGATCAGCACGGTCTTGCCCACGCCCGCGCCGCCGAACAGCCCGGTCTTACCGCCCTTGGCATAAGGAGCCAGCAGGTCGATGACCTTGATGCCGGTCTCGAACATTTCGGTGGTCGGCGTCAGGTCCTCCACCCGCGGCGCGTCCTGGTGGATCCCGCGTCGCTCGGTGCCCTCGGGGATGTCCTTGCCGAGATCGATCGGCTGGCCGAGCAGGTTGAAGATGCGCCCGAGCGTGACCTCGCCGACAGGGACCGTGATCGGGGCGCCCGTGTCGATCACCTCCGCGCCGCGCGCCAGGCCGTCGGTGGTGTCCATCGCAACAGCCCTCACGCGGTCGTCGCCGAGGTGCTGCTGCACCTCGCAGACGAGCAACTCCTCCTCGGCTCCGGCGCTGATGCCGGGCGCCTCCTCCTCCTTGTTGGCCGCGGGCCGGACGATCGTGATCGCGTGGTTGATCTCGGGCAGGCGATCAGGGAAGACGGCCTCGATCACAACCCCCTGTATCTCCTCGATGCGCCCCACGTTGCGCTCGGCAGAGCCGCCGTTGGCGACAGCGGCGGTCGATGTTGGCTCTGTGGCGATGCTGGCCTCCATTGTTCTGTGCTCTCCTGTCTATCCGTTCAAGTTCTGTTCGATGATCGCAGCCTCACGACGAGACCACCGGCCTAGCTGAGGCCCTCAGCCCCCGCGACGACCTCCATGATCTCCTGGGTGATCTCAGCCTGACGGGCGCGATTCATCTGCAGCGTGTACTCGGTGATGATTTCTCCGGCGTTCTCCGACGCGCTGCGCATGGCCGTCATCTGGGCCCCGAAGAAGCCCGCCGCGGACTCCACCAGCGCCCGGTAGATCGAGATCTCGATGTAGTCGGGGACCAGGCGCCGCAGGATCTTCTCCGGGTCTGGCTCGTAGTCGAAAGTCACCCGCGGACGGCGCCCCTGCGGCCCCGCCGATGGGCTGCCCAAGGAGCCCATGTCGTGCTCGCCTGCGAGCGCGTGATGGGTGAGCGGAAGCAGCGTCTGCTGTGTGACGTGCTGGGTCAGCGGTGAGACGTAGGAGTTGTAGATCATGTCCACGCGGTCGACCTGCCCGTCCACATAGGCCTGCATCAGATCGTCGGCGATCGTACGCGCGTCGGCGTAGGCGGGTTTGTCGGCGAAGCCGGTGTAGCTGCCTTTGAGCTCGTGCCCGCGAAAGGACAGCGAGGACACGCCGCGGCGCCCGGTCGCATACCAGTCGCTGCGCAGACCCTGCTCGCCCAGCTCGGCCGACAGGCGCACGCCGGCGCGGATGATCTGGGAGTTGAAGCCGCCAGCCAGGCCGCGATCGCCGGTGACCAGGAGCAGTCCAGCATTCGTCTGGGACTCGTGCTCGCGCAGCAGCGGCAGTCGCTGCGC
Organism: uncultured Solirubrobacteraceae bacterium; assembly: GCA_963734225.1. Lineage (GTDB taxonomy): Bacteria > Actinomycetota > Thermoleophilia > Solirubrobacterales > Solirubrobacteraceae > Palsa-744. The sequence goes on along the minus strand of CAVTGI010000016.1, from coordinate 461,105 downwards.
CTCCGCGCCCGCCGCCTCCGCCGCCTGGCGGGTCATGCGCCCGATGGCATCGGCGTAGGGACGCAGCGCGGCGATGCGCTGCTCGGCACGGCGTAGGCGCGCAGCGGCCACCATCTCCATGGCACGTGTGATCTTCTGGATGTTCTTCACCGAGGAGATCTTGTTCTTGACGTCGCGCTGAGAGGCCATGGCAGCAGTGCTCCGGGCGCGCTAGGCCGCCGCGGGGGCCTCCTGCTCGTCTCGAGCCCGCCCGCCCGGCGCGGTGACCTGCTCGTCCTCCATTGGCTGGCCCTCCTCGTCGAGGTCATAGCCGAAGTCCCGGGCGAACGCGTCGAGGGCCTCGCGCACCTCCTTCTGGGTCTCATCCGACCAGTCGCCGCCGTTGATCTTCGCGCGCAGGTCTGCGTGCTGGGAGTGCAGTCGTTCCGTGGCCGCCAGCAGGAACTCGGGCACGCGCTCGACGTGCAGCCTGTCCAGATAGCCGTTGGTGGCCGCGAAGATCTGAATGGTCTGGTCCTCGACGGCCAACGGCGCCCGCTCGTGCTGGTTGAGCGTCGCCACCAGGCGCTCGCCGCGAGCGAGCGTGCGCTGTGTGTCGGCGTCGAGGTCAGAGCCGAACTGCGCGAAGGCCTCCAGGTCGCGGTACTGGGAGAGCTCGAGCTTGATGCGCCCGGCCACTTTCTTCATCGGGCCGATCTGGGCGTTGCCGCCAACGCGCGAGACCGAGACGCCGACGTTGATCGCCGGACGCACGCCCGAGTTGAACAGTTTGGACTCCAGGAAGATCTGCCCGTCGGTGATCGAGATCACGTTGGTGGGGATGTACGCCGAGACGTCGCCCGCCTGCGTCTCGATGACCGGCAGCGCGGTCAGCGAGCCGCCGCCAAGCTCGTCGTTGAGCTTGACCGCGCGCTCGAGCAGGCGCGAGTGCAGGTAGAAGACGTCGCCGGGATAGGCCTCGCGACCGGGCGGTCGGCGCAGCAGCAGCGACATCTGCCGATAGGCGTAAGCGTGCTTTGTCAGGTCGTCGTACACGCACAGCGCGTGCTTGCCGTTGTAGAGGAAGTGCTCGCCCATGGCACAGCCCGCATAGGGAGCCATGAACTTGATCGGCGCGGCCTCGTCGGCGGGCGCGGCGACGATGATCGTGTTGTCCAGTGCCCCGTACTCCTCGAGCGTCTGCGCCAGCGCGACGACCGTGGACATGCGTTGCCCGATTGCCACATACACCGACACCACGCCCGTGTCCTTGTTGTTGATGATCGTGTCGATTGCGATCGCCGTCTTGCCCGTCTGGCGGTCGCCGATTATCAACTCGCGCTGGCCGCGGCCGATCGGGATCATCGCGTCGATCGCCTTCAGGCCGGTCTGCATCGGTTCCTTGACGGGCTGGCGCTGGACGACACCGGGCGCCTTGAACTCGGCCGGGCGTGTCTGCTGCACGGATATGGGGCCTTTGCCGTCCAGCGGGCGCCCGAGCGGATCGACGATGCGCCCGAGCATCTCCTCGCCGACGGGAATCTCCAGCAGTGCGCCGGTTCGCCTGACCGTGTCTCCCTCGGACACGCGCTCCCACTCGCCGAACAGCACCGCGCCGACGTTGTCTGACTCGAGGTTCAGCGCAAGGCCGGTGACGCCGTGGGACAGCTCGAGCATCTCAAAAGACATGCAGTTCTCCAGGCCGTGCAGGCGCGCGATGCCGTCGGCCACCGACAGCACCGTGCCCACCTCGGTCAGCTCGGCTGTGCCGCTGTCCAGGCCCTCGATGCGGCTCTTGAGGATGCTCGTGATCTCGTCTGGGTTGATCTGCATGTCGTCTCCTAATTGGGGATCGGGTCCCGCCCACCCCGGCTCGCCGGCCTGCGGCGTCTGCCGGTCGTGCCGGCCCTATGAAGCTCCTTGGGCAACGTGCCTGCGCAGCTGCTCCAGTCGGTTGCGGATAGAGGCATCGAGGATCGAGTTTCCGACCCTTACGATGATGCCGCCGAGGATTTCGGGGTCCACGCGCGCGGCCAGCGTGACCTTGCGTCCGGTGCGCTCGCCGATCGTCGCGCCGAGGCTCTCGGTCGTCGCCTCGTCGAGCGCGATCGCGCTCGTGATCTCCACGGGCAGGGTCTTGTTCTCCTCGTCCCACAGCCGCTCGTACTCGGAGCGGATGCGAAAGATGACGGGCATGCGGTGGTTTTCGATCAGCAGCGCCAGGAAGTTCAGGAGGACCTGGTCGGCACCGTCGAGCAGGCGCTCCAGCCCTTGCTGCTTCTCCTTGCTTGTGAAATAGGGCGAGAAGAAGAACACGGCCAGCTCGCGTCGCTCGTTCAGCGCGTCGGCGAACTGTCCGATCTGCTCGCGCAGTACGTCGAGCTTGCCGTGCTCGCGGGCCACCTCGAACAGGGAGCGCGCATATACCTGGGCGAGCTCCTCCATTAGTTCTGCGCTCCGGAGGACAAGCCGGAGAAGTCCAGTTCTGCCAGCGCCTCCTGGACCAGGCGCCGCTGGTCGGCGTCGTTGAGCGTCTTGCGCGTGACCTTCTCGGTGGCGATCACCGTGAGGTCGGCGACCTCCCTGCGGATGTCGTCGAGCGCGCGCTTGGTGGCGGCGTCGATTTCGCGCTCGGCGCGCTTGGCGGCCTCGGCGATCATCTCTTTGCCGCGGTCGCGCGCCTCGTGCTCATGCGACTCGGCGGTCTGGCGCGCGCGCTGGATGATCTCCTCTGACTGGGTCCTGGCCTCCCGCAGGCGCTCGCGGTATTCCTCGAGCACCTTGTCGGCCTCCTGGCGCAGCTCCGTGGCGGCGTCGATGTCCCCTGCGATCGCCTTCGCGCGCGTGTCCAGGGCTTTGCCGATCTGCGGGAACACCCACCTGCGCAGGACGAACAGGGAGATGACGAACACCACGATCGTCCAGACCATCAGACCCACATTTGGGGTGATCAGGAACGAGCCCGAGGCGAGCGGCGTGGCGTAGATGCTGGCGAGGACGCTCATCGGCCTACAGGAAGAAGGCGATGAAACCGCCGACCAGGCCGTAGAAGAAGCACGCCTCTGTCAACGCGAACCCGAGCCACTGGTCGCGCTCGACCTCGGCGCGCATTTCGGGCTGGCGCGTCTTGGCTTGGATGGAGGCGTTGAAGACCGCGCCGATTCCTGCGCCTGCGCCCGCGGCTCCGCCACCGGCGCCGACGCCGAGCGCAATCGCGCGACCAGCGTCCTGGCTCTGCTTGATGATCGGTTCCACGGTCAGGATCAGTGGGTGGATAGCACTGAAAAGATGGAGAAACTGCATCGCTCGATAGCTCCCTTGTGTGTTTGTCAGTGGCTGGAGACCGCGCTACCGAGATAGATGGCGGTCAAGATGGAAAAGATGAACGCCTGCAGGCCGGCGATCAGGACGGCCTCGAACAGGAAGATCGCGATACCGGCTGGCAGCAAAAACCAGGACACGACCGGCAGCCCGACGAGCACGCCGAGCTCGCCGCCCATGAACGCGATCAGCAGGTGGCCCGCCAGCAGGTTGGCCCACAGACGCACGGTCAGCGAGACCAGGCGCAGGAAGTTCGACATGATCTCGATCGGGAATATGAGCCCCACGATCGGGCCTTTGACGCCGCCGGGCATCAGGCTTTTGAGGTAGCCGATCGGGCCGTGGTGCTTGACCCCCTCGTAGTTGAACATGACGAACACGCCCAGCGCGAGGATCAACGGGAAGGCGACGTTGGTGTCGGTCGCGTAGATCTGCAACGAGGGAATGTGGGCGCCGAACACCCTGAACGTCTCGCCGGAGTCGACCGGCAGCGGTATGTAGCCGATCAGGTTCGTCACGAGGATGAACACGAAGATCGTCGCGATCAGCGGGAAGTACTTGCGTTCGAGCTCGGGGTTGAGGTTTTCCTTCGACATGCCCCTTATGAAGTCGTAGAACCACTCCACCGCGACCTGCAGGCGGCCGGGACGCTGCTGCAGTCGTTTCGAGATGTAGAGCATCACCCCGAGCGTGATCCCCACGGTCAGCAGCAGGTACAGGACGCCCTTGTTGAATGCGATCGGCCCGACCTTGAACCAGGTGTCGAGTTTGAACTCGTTGGTCGGCGAGAAGGCTTCGCTGGCCACCGCGGGCGCCTTGTGCGCGGTGAGCCCGAACAGGATCACGAACACGACGATCCCGCCGATCCACACGCCCAGAACCGAGTAGAGGATCTTGCGTCCCTTGCTCATCCCGTCCTTCTCGGCCTGCCCTCCCCCCATGTTGGGGGCGACCCGCGGGGCTTGCGCGACCGCGCTCACAGCTCGACACCTCCCTGCGGACGGCCGTCGATCACGCGCATGGCGAAGGCGACCGAGTAGGCGACGAAGACCACCACCGCCGCGGTCAGACCGTCGGCGCGCGTGCCGATCAGGCCCGCGGCGACGATCGCCCCGGCCAGCAGCCAGATGCGCCCGAACGCCTCGAACAGATTCAGGCCCATTTGCCTGCTCGGGTCACGCGTGTTTGCAATCCAGCGCCTGTCCAGGTGGGCCAGCACGCGCTGCGCCAGCCATGCGCCCGCGGCCAGCGTGTAGCCGAGCACGCGCGCGCCGAGTGCTAGCGCCACCGGCGCCGCCACGACGACCGCGACGACGTCGAGTTGGCGCGCGAGCACGCTCGCGAGCCCAGCAGCGGGCAGGCGAGTGAGATCGTCGATGGCGTCCAAATCTGGCATCTGCGTAGGGCCACCCTACATTCGAAAATGACCCCGCGCTTTGCCGCGGAGCCGTCGACCGGTCCCTCAACCGTCGACTGCTTGTTTAAGCGCGCTTAGTGTAACTGGTCTTGGACTTCGTAACAAGTTTGTGACATAGGGTACGCGGCGAGAACGGCGTACGCGCGCCCAGCGCCACGATTGCAGCGGCAGCGGCGAACGTCGCCAGCCCGCCGAGCAGGTCCAGCGTGTAGTGGTTGCCCGTCGACAGCACAGCGAAGGCGGTTACGAACGGGTAGATCACCCCGAGCGCCCGCACCCACGTGCGCGGGCTGATCCGCCAGATGACGAGTGTGCACCACACCGCCCAGGCGATGTGCAGCGATGGCATCGCCGCGAGCTGGTTGGCGCTGGATGCCAGCGCGCCGGTGTGCCAGGAGCCGATCGCGTGCGTGGAGGCGACCACGTCGACGAAGCCCGGGAGCATTCGCGGCGGGGCGACCGGGTAGCGCCAGAAGACGGCGAACGCGAGCACGTTGACCAGCACGAGCGTGTTGCGCAGTGGCCGGTAGATGTCCGCGCGCCGCCACCACAGCCAGCCGAGCAGGCCGAGCGTGACCACGAAGTGAGCGTTGTCGTAGTAATCGGACACCAGCAGCCCGAGCGTGTGATGTCCGGCCAGCCAGCGGTCCAGCGAGCGCTCGGGGTCGATGTGCAGCGACCGCTCGACGCCAAGGATGTCGCCGGCATGGGCAAGCGCGAGATGCAGGCGCAGCGGCGCCACGTTGGTGATCGCGTCATAGATCCAGCACAGCCACGCGACTGCCAGCGCCTCGACCCACCAGCGCGTGCGTGTGTGCGTCTGAGCCGTCGCGTCAACCGGGGCAAACTGCGCGCCCGGGCGCGCCCTGTCGATCGAGACGGCCGTGGACAAGCAACCGATGTTAGCCAGCGACCGCGACGGCGCGCGCTCACGGAGCGGTCAGTGAAAGGCCCCGCGCGGTCAGCGTGTCGAGCACGCGAGGAAGCGCGGCGGCGGTGCGCATCCACGAGCCCGGCGCCGAGTAGTCGTCGGCGTCGTGCAGCAGCAACACCGCGCCCGCGGCCACCCCGTCTGTCACGCGCGCGGCGATCGACTCGGCCGTTGCGCGCTCCTCCCAGTCCCGGCCCCAGTGACTCCACAGCAGGGTGCGCCAGCCGCGCGCCCGGGACAGGCCGAGCGCGGCCGCGTTGAGGATCCCGTAGGGCGGGCGATACAGCCGCGGCAGGCGCCCGGTGCTCGTCGCGATCGCGTCGTGGGCGCGGGCGATGTCCTCGCAAACCTGCCAGGGGGTCAGACGCAGCAGGTTGCGATGGCGGTGGCAGTGCAGGCCGATGCCGTGACCGGCGTCTGCGATCTCGCGGGCCAGGGCGGGCGAGCGCAGGACCTGCTCGCCGACGAGGAAGAAGGTCGCCTGGGCGCCCGCACGCGCGAGCGTGTCGAGCACCGCGGGGGTGCCCTGCGGATGGGGACCGTCGTCGAAGGTCAGCGCGCAACCGCGCCCGCTGGCCGTGTGGTCCTCGATCCCCAGCGGCCGGCGCAGCGCGGGCCACGCGCCTGCCAGGGCAGGCAGCATGTAGCCCACCAGCGCGGCCCCGGCGACGGCGCCCGTGACCGGCGCCCGGGGAATGCGATGATCGTATGCGGACATGATCGATCTCGTGCTGGGAATCGCGGCGGCGATCGGGGCGTCGACCCTCTACAGCCTAGGGATCGCGCTGCAGGCGATGGACGCCAAGGAGGCGCCCGGCGATGAGCACCTGCGTCTCGCGCTCGTCTGGGGCCTGGTCAGACGGGTACGCTGGCTGCTGGGCACCGGCCTGTCGATCCTCGGCTTTCCGCTTCAGGTCGTTGCGCTGCTGCTGGCTCCACTGGTGGTCGTGCAACCGGCCCTGGCGATGGGACTGCTGGTGCTGTTGCTCCTGGCCGAGCGGATGCTCGGCGAGCACGCGGGGCGTTACGAGCACGTGGCGATGTGCGCGATCGTGCTGGGGGTGGTGGGCGCGGGCCTGTCCGCCCCCGCGCGCAGCACCACGCACACCTCCGAGGAGCTGACCATCACGCTGGTGCTGGTCGGCCTGGGCGTGGCGAGCCTGGTTCCCTACCTGCTGCGCATGTTCGGCCGCCAGCAGGCTGAGGTGACGATGATCGGCGCCGGTCTGGCGTTCGGCTGGAGCGGGGTGGCGACCAAGCTCGCCTCTGACGACATCGCCTCGGGACACCTTGTGGTGGCGGCCGCATGGATCCTGTCGACGGCCGCCGCCTCTGCCGTCGGGGTACTCAGCGAGATGAGCGCCCTGCAGGAGCGCCCGGCGATCCAGGTGGCGCCGGTGGTGTTCGTGACTCAGACGGTCGTTCCGGTCGTGTGCGCGCCGCTGCTGCTGGGCGAGCGCTTCGGCGCGACGCCCCTTGGGGGCATCCCGCTGGGCGCGTCGCTGGCGCTGCTGATCGCGGGCGCTGCCTTGCTCGCGCGCTCGCCTCTGTTGACCACCCTGATGGGCGGTGCCCCGTTGATGGCCGGCGAACGGATTAGCCACGCGAGCGGCTCGACGCCCAGCCGCTCTGTGGACAGCCCGGAGACGATCCGCTCGAGCCCGGCCACCGATGCCGGCGAGCCGCCGAGCTCGACCACGAGGACGTCGCCCGCGCGCATCGGGCGCTGAGGCAGCGAGCTGGTCGCGCTGAGGCGCAGCGCGCCGCACACCGGCAGCGCGCCGGCGGAGCGTCCCAGCACGAGCTGGCCGACCGACAAGCCACCGCGCGGTTGCAGGTAGTAGTAGTGGTGACGCAGGCCCAGCGCGTGCGCTTGGGAGCGCAGCGTGCTGCGCGTGTCCAGCCAGCGCAAGGCGGCCGAGGCGGGAACCTCGGGCATCAGCTCGTCGCCCAGCGCGCGCAGCGCGCTGATCTGCGCCTGCGAGGGCACGCGCGCGTCGTCTGCGAAGGACAGGTGGATGCCGCGATCGGCCAGTTCGCCGGCCACACGGACCATGTCGTGGGCGGGCACGTGCACGATCACGCCGACGTTGCGCTGCGCGGTTGCGACATGGGTCAGGGGATGGACGTGGAGCACCTTGTCGGCCAGCGCGGCAACCTCGTCGGTGGACATCATCCACGTCCCCGCGCCCACCAACAGCGCAAGCTGGGTGGCGATCGCCACCGTGCGCAGCCGCCAGGCCGGGATCGGGCGCACGCGTCGCGGCGCGTCCAGCACGAGCTCCACCGCGGCGGCGGGAACGTTCGCCGACGCCGACATGCCCGGGACGGCCTGTGCGGAGCGCGGCTCGTCGGCGAAGCTGGCGCGGACGTGCTCGCGCAGTTCGTCGGTGTCGTTGGCCAGGCGCAGCAGGTCCAGCGCGGCCATCGCGCGCGTGTTCAGACGCGCATGACCCACGGGCAGCCCATAGGAGACGACCGGTGTGCCCGTGGCCATGGCCTCCAGGCACGTGACGCCGCCGGTTGAGTGCACGAGCACGTCGGCGGCGGCCAGCAGCTCGGGCATCCTGTCGGTGAATCCGTACACGTGCACCCGCGGTTCGTGGGCAAAGGCGCTGCGCAGGTTGTGGGCGAGAGGCTCGTTGCGCGCGGCCAGGCAGACGATGCTCGTGACCTCGGGCACGCGGGTGAACTCGCGCACGGCCCCGGCGATGTCTCCCACCCCCCAGCCGCCGCCGGAGACGATCACCATGCGACCGTCCTGCGGGAGTCCCAGGGCGCGCCGCGCGCTCAGCGGACAGCGGGGCGCCAAGAACTCGGCGGAGATCAGCGGACGCACCAGGCGCACGCTTCCGCGCCCGGCGATGCGCTCGACCGAGCTCAGCGACTCGCCGTACATGGCCAGATGCAGATCGATGCCGGGCTGGGCCCAGAAGAACAGGCCCGTCAGGTCGGTGATCGTCGCGACCGTCGGACAGCGCACATCCCCCCTGCGGCGCAGATGCGCCAGCACCACGGTGACCGCCGGATACGTGGAGACGACGACGTCGGGCTCATACGCGGCGATCGTACGCGCCAACGGGCGCGAGCCGAGCAGGCACAGCAGCCGGCGCACGAGTAGGCGCACGGGCGCGACCCGCTCGAGCAGCAGATAGACGATGGTGTAGGTCCATGGGAAAAAGCGCAATTGGACGCGGTAGCCGTCCTCGACCACGGGTCGCAGCAGGCGGCCCATGGCCGCCAGGCCGTCGATGACCGTTACCTCGGTCTGCTGCGGCGCCGCCTCGAGCTGCTGTGCCAGGGCACGCGCGGCAGCGGCGTGGCCCTCGCCGACGTCGGCCGACAGGATCAGGACCCTGCGAGGAGCGTCGGCGGTCGTCGGCGCGCCGATCCTCGATCGCCCGGCGGTCCGGCGCGAATTGGGTTTGCGTTTGCGTCGTCGCATATGGGAGCTTCGCTCGCCCACGCTTAGGGCGGCTGCGCACATGAACGAGCCCCTGCGGTCGCACGCCCGCCGGCTCGTGGCACGGACAGGCTAGCGGGCGCGCTCGACGACTGCTCCCTGCACGGGGGCGCCGGCGCCCCGGCAGGCGCAACAATGGGGCGATCGAGGCGACGACTTCCACAGCCAGCGTGCGGGTCGCTTCCAGGCCCGAGCGGGCGCCCGAGGCAAGGCGCGCGCGCGCCCCCATACAGGTCCAGCGCGCGGTTGGCGCCGTGGGCCTGCTCGGCGTGCTGGCGAGCGCGTTTTTGCTGAGCGCGGGCGCGGCCACACGCCCGACGCAGTACGTGCCGGCGCGCAGCGGGGGCTGGCCCGGCTGGCTGGCTGGCCCTCTGCAGGGCCTGAACGTGGGCCTGGGCGGCCACAGCTTCCAGACCTACGTGTTGATCATGTGCGCCGGCTATCTGCTGGTCCTCGTGACCGCGCGCACGCTGAGCATGCGTGCGCTGCTGGCGGGGGTCGCGTTGGCGCACGTGGCCGTGTCGCTGGGCCCGCCACTGATCTCCCAGGACGTGTTCGGCTACATGGCCTTCGCGCGCATGGGCGCGCTGCATGGGCTGGACCCGTACACGCACATCGCCGCCGAAGCGCCGACCGACCCGGTGTTCAAGTTCGTCGGCTGGCCTTTTCTGCATTCGCCCTACGGCCCGCTGTTCACCCTTGCCAGCTATGCGACCGCCCCGCTGGGGCTTGCCGGCGCCCTGTGGGCGTTCAAGGCGGTGGCGGTCGCGGCGAGCGTCGGCGCGGTGGCCCTGATCGCGCGCACCTGTGACCGCGTCGGGCTGTCTGCACGCTGGGCGACCGCGTTCGTGGGCTTGAACCCGGTGTTGCTGGCGCTGGCCGTCGGGGGGGCGCACAACGACACGCTGCTGTTGTTGGCCCTGGCCGGCGCCCTGGCGCTGTCCACCGGTGCAAATGCACGCATGCGCGCGGGCGCCGGCGCTTTGGCGGTGGGCGTGGGCGTGAAGGTCACGGCCGGGCTTGCGCTGCCCTTCCTCGTGCTTGCGCCGTCGCGCTGGCGCGAGCGCAGGGGCGTGGCGGCGAGCGCGGCGCTCAGCCTGCTGGCGGTCGCGCTCGTGGGCGTGGTCGGGTTCGGCATCCACACCTTCGGCTTCCTCGGCGCGGTCGGCGAACAGCAGCAACTGGTGGCCACGCACAGCCTGCCAGCCGAGACGGCGCGGCTGGTGGGGCTGAGCGGCACCCCCGGCTGGTGGCGCCACCTGTTCCTGGCGGGCTTCGCGGTGGTGTTCTGCTACGAGCTGTGGCGCACTACGCGCGGAGCCAACTGGATCGTGGCGGCCGGGTGGACGACGCTCGCCCTGTTGTTGTCGACCGCGTGGCTGTTGCCGTGGTATGCGATCTGGCTGCTGGCGCTAGCGGCGGTCAGCGGCGACCGGCGGCTGCGCGCCGCCACGCTGCTGTTCTGCGCGTATGCGGTCCTCATCCACCTGTCGCTGGCCGACCCGCTGCTCAGCCCGTCCGCCGCTCGCGCCCCGCGGCACACGCTCGTCCGCATCCCCGGGTTGGGACAGCGCCTGGAATTCACCGGTTTCCAGACGCTTGGCGACGTCAAGGTCGATCTCCGCTGGTGAGGCCTGTGGGCGCAGCCGCCGCACGCGGATCGCTGCCAGACGCCTGAACTTGAGTATCTCCAGGACGTAGACCAGGTAGACGCTGGCGGCAGCCACGATCAGCCCGAGGCCGACCAGCACGAGCGTCCAGCCGGTGTGCAGGTGGCCTTTGTGATCGCTGTAGGGGATGAAGCGCAGCGCCAGCGCAAGGCCGGCGAGCATCAGCGTCCAGGCGTACAGATAGGCGATCGTGCGCCGGGAGGAGAAGCCGATGCGCGCCATCCGGTGATGGAAGTGCTCGGTGTCGGATCGGTAAATCGGCTGGCGGTACTTCAGTCGCTTGAGCACCACGAATGTGGTGTCCAGGAACGGCACGGCCAGCAGTATCAGTGGCAGCACGAAGGAGACCACGGCGGCCGTCTTGACGGCCGCCTCGACGGTGATCACGCCCATCAACAGGCCCAGCAGGTTGGCCCCGCAGTCGCCCATGAAGCTGGACGCGGGCGGGAAGTTGTAAAACAGGAAGCCGAGCGCCGCCCCCGCGGTCAGCGCCGCGAGCACGCCCGGCTGCTGGCGATCGAGGTCGAAGGCGATGACCGCCATGGTCGCTGCGATGATCACGCACACGCCAGCCGCCAGGCCGTCCACACCGTCGGAGAAGTTGACCACGTTCATCATGGCCACCAGGCCGATGACGCTGAGTACAGGCCCGGCGTTGGTGACGCCCGCGTTGGGGAAGTCCAGTTTGCCGATGAACGGCAGCGTGATCGCCTTGACGGCCACGCCGAAGTGCACGACGATCACGGCCGCGGCGATCTGGCCGGCGAGCTTGACGCCCGGCGGCAGGTCGAAGCGATCGTCGAGCGCCCCCACCAGCGTGATCACGGCCGCGGCGAGCAGCACGCCGTGCCACAGCTCGTGTTGGGTGAAGTAGCCGGCCGGCAGCCAGATCAGCGCGGCGGCGAGCGCTCCGGCGAAGATCGCAAGGCCCCCCAGCAGCGGTGTGGGGCGCTCGGATAGGCCCCGCTCGCGCGGCTCGTCGATCGCGCCGATCGCCCGCGCCAGGCGCATCGTGAGCGGGGTCAGCAGCGCGGTCACGGCCGCGGCGACCAGGAACGCGTACAGCGCGTCGAGCTCGTTCGGATGCGCCATCGACTCTGACACAGCATGGCAGGGACGGCTGTCGTACGCTCGCCTACTTGATCAGATCGATCTCTGACCTGGACGGCGAGCGCCTGGCTGGCGACATCTGCATCATCGGCAGCGGGGCAGCCGGGCTGACGCTGGCGAGCGAGCTGCGCGACAGCGGCCTGCGCGTGATCGTGCTGTGCGGCGGACCCGAGCAGGTGACGGCGCGGGCGCAAGCCCTCTATCAAACCGAGATGGCCGGCCTGCACATGTCCGGCGCCGACGATCTGCGCTTTCGTGTCTTCGGAGGCAGTACGCGCAGGTGGGCCGGCCAGCTGCTGCCACTCGTCGAGGAGGACTTCGCAGCGCGGGAGTGGGTGCCCCACAGCGGCTGGCCGCTGTCGTTGGCGGAGCTGGCTCCGTACTACACGCGCGCGTCCGCGTCGCTGGGCACTACCCCCTTCCCACAGGGCGTTCGCCCGCCCTGGCCGCGCGAGATGCCGTCGATCGAGCGACTGACCGGCGAGGAGCTCGAGGGCTACTGCTCGCTGTTCATGGCCAAGCCGGACCTGGCGCGCCTGCATCATCGCGCGCTGGCCGACGCGAGCACGATCGACCTCCTGCTGGACGCGAGCGCCACCGAGCTGCTCAGCGACCGCTCCGGCGCGATCGAGCAGGTGCGCGTGCGCGGCGGCGAGGGCGAGCAGGCACACGTCGAGGCGGCCAGCTTCGCGCTGTGCGCAGGCGGCCTGGAGAGCGCGCGCATCCTGCTGTCGGCAGGCCTCGGCAACGACCTGGTCGGGCGCTTCTTTCAAGAGCACGGCGGGATCTCGGTGCCGCTGGCCAGGTACGACGCGCGCGGGCTGGGCGCGTCGCTCGGCCTTCGCCGCCTGGACGGTGTCACCCGCCAGCCCTACCTGCGAGCCAGCCCGGCGCTGCAGCGCTCGCGCGGGCTACCGGGCGCCAACGCGACGATCCGCTTCGAGCAGCCGGCCGCGCTGGTCGCCGGCAAGGCCCTCTTTCGTGCGATCGGCGACCCCAGCCGGCGTGCGCAAGCGCCGCGCAACGCGCGCATCGCCCTACGTCAGCCTGGGCCGCTGCTCCGGGCGGCGACGCGCCACTTCCTGCTGCGCCGACCGGCCCAGGAGAGCGCCTCGATACCCCACCTGACGCTCAGCACCGAGCAGGTGCCAAACCCCGAGTCGCGGGTGTCGCTGGGCGAGCAGCGCGACGAGCTGGGCATGCGCAGGCTGGTGGTCGACTGGCGCCTGAGCGAGCTCGACACCAAGGCCTTGCGCGCCTGGCTAGAGGTGCTGGCAGGCCGTCTGGAGGACGCGGGCCTGGCCACGGTGGACGTTGACGCGGCACCGCCGCTGGACGACCCGACGGCGCTGTCGGGGGCGCTCGTGGACGCGGGACACCACATGGGAACGACGCGCATGGCGCTGGGTCCCGAAGACGGCGTGGTCGACCCCGACTGCCGCGTGTTCGGCGCGGAGAACCTGTTCGTAATCTCCTCGTCGGTCTTTCCCACGGGTGGCACGTCCAACCCGACGCTCACGATCGTCGCACTGGCGATCCGGCTCGCCGACCAGTTGCGCGGCGTGACGACCGGGCGAGGAGGGTCTGTGTCGGGCACGGCAGGCGCGGGGTAGCGTGCCCTACGAGCAGCCGACCGGCGGCCCCCTGGCACAGCGACCGCTGCTTGCCGGCCCGCTGGGCTATGGCACCAGCGCGCTGGTGGGCGGACGCACGCGACGCGAGGCGCTGCGGCTGCTGGCAGCGGCGGCGGACGCGGGCGTGCGCCACTTCGACGTGGCGCGTGTGTACGGCACAGGCGATGCCGAGAGCGTGGTCGGCGAGTTCGTCCGCGGACGCCAAGAGCAGCTGACGATCACAACGAAGTTCGGCATCCACCCACTGCGTCGCTCGCCGCTGACCAGCGTGGCCAAGCGGGCCGTGCGCCTTGCCACGCGCCGCTCGCAGCGCTTGCTGGGCGCGGCGCGCAGGCACGCGGGCCACACGGTCAGCCGCGGCGACTTCTCGCCGGAGAACGCTCGCGCGAGCCTGCGCACGAGTCTGCGCGAGTTGGGGGTGGAGTGGGTGGACGCCTACCTTCTGCACGACTGCACGCCAGAGGACTGGGGCGACGCCCAGCTGCGCGCCGTGCTTGAAGAGCTCGTCGCGACCGGCCTCGTGCGCACGTTCGGGACGGCGACCTCCCAGGCGGCCACCGTGGAGATGCTTGCCCGCGGGCAGGCTGCGCCGGTGGCGCAGTTTGACTCCTGCACGCCCGCGCCCGGGCCGGTGGCCGAGATGCAGGCTGCGGGGTCGCTGACGGTGACATTCGCACCGCTGAGCGGCGCGCTGGCATTGTTGGGCGAGCAGGTCGCGGGCAGGCCCGAGGTGGCGGCGTCGTGGTCGCGCGCGTTGGGCGTGGACGTCGCGTCGACTGAGACGCTCGCGGACCTGCTGCTGGCAGACGCGCTGGCGAGCAATCCCGGTGGCGTGGTCCTGTTCTCCTCAGGCCAGGAGCGGCGGATCGTGCGCGCGGCACGCATCGCCGCCGAGCGGCCGTTCGGCGAAGAGCAGCTCGAGCGCTTTCGCGAGCTGGCCTACAGCGCGGGCAGCAGGCTGGCGCGCAGCAGCTCCTCATACAGCGGATAGCGCTCTACGATCGCGCCGACGCGCTCGGCCAGCTCGGCCGCGCGCGCCTGGTATTCGGGCGTCAGCGCGATCGCCAGAATCTCGCCGACCTCGGCGAAGTCCTCGCCCTGCAGCCCGCGAGTGGCCAGCGCGGGCGTGCCGATGCGCAGGCCAGACGCCTCGATCGGCGGGCGCGGGTCGAACGGCACGGCGTTGCGGTTGACCGTGATCTGGATCTCATGCAGGCGGTCCTCGGCCTGTTTGCCGCTGAGCGCGGGCTCACTGTCGCGCAGGTCGACGAGCACCAGGTGCACGTCGGTGCCGCCCGTCAGCACGTTGACGCCGTGCCCAGCCTTCAGCAGCTCCTTGGCGAGCGCCCGCGCCCCCGCGATCGTGCGTCGCTGGCGCTCGGCGAACAGGTCGCTCGCGGCGATCTTGAAGGCCACGGCCTTGGCCGCGATCACGTGCTCCAGCGGCCCGCCCTGCTGACCGGGGAACACCGCCGAGTCGATCTTCTTGGCGTGCTCGGACCTACACAGGATGACGCCCGCGCGCGGGCCGCCGAGCGTCTTGTGGGTGGTCGTGGTGACCACGTCGGCGTGCTCGATCGGGCTGGGGTGCAGGCCGGCGGCAACGAGGCCGGCGAAGTGGGCCATGTCGACCATCAACAGCGCACCCACCTCGTCGGCGATCTCGCGAAAGCGCGCGAAGTCCAGCTGGCGCGGGTAGGCCGACCAGCCGGCCAACAGCAGCCGCGGGCGATGCTCGCGCGCGATGCGCGCAACCTCGTCCATGTCGATTTCGCTGCTATGGCGGTCGACCTCGTAGGCGACGATGTCATACAGGCGCCCGGACACGTTGGCCTTCATGCCGTGGGTCAGATGGCCGCCGTGGGCCAGCGACATGCCCATGATCGTCTCGCCGGGTTTGAGCAGGGCGTGATAGACGGCGGCGTTGGCCTGCGAGCCGGAGTGGGGCTGGACGTTGGCGTGCTCTGCCCCGAACAGCGCCTTGGCGCGATCGATGGCCAGCTGCTCGGAGACGTCGACCCACTCGCAGCCGCCGTAGTAGCGACGCCCGGGATAGCCCTCGGCGTACTTGTTGGTCAGCACCGAGCCCTGGCACTCGAGCACCGCCCGCGGCACGAAGTTCTCGGAGGCGATCATCTCCAGCGTGCGCTGCTCGCGCTCGAGCTCGCCGCGCAGCACGTCGGCGATCTCGGGATCGACCTCTGCGAGTGGCTGGTTGAAGTAGTCGGGGCTCAGCTGGGACACGGCGCTCTCCTCGGATGGACGGCGACTTTGGTGCCCAGGCGCGCGGCGTGATCGCTGACCGCTTCCCGGTGGTCGCTTCCACCTCACAGCGCCAGTCGCGGCAGCTGTTACGAGGCTAGCACGCGCGTTGGCCCGCCGCCCACGCGACCGCCGCCGGGACATGGCCCGGACCGCTGCAGACGTCAGCCCAGCGACATGAGCGCCTGGCGCACGGCGCTGCGCGGCAGCGCGCCCTCGCGCAGGACATGCCAGCGCCTATGGGCGGCGAAGTCGCGCAGGTCGATCACCGTCGAGGGACGGCCCGGCAGTTCGCCGCCGTCGAGCACAAGGTCGGCGCCCTCGCGCATGCTGTCGGGCACCTGCGCCAGCGTTCGCGCGTCGGGCTCGCCCGACATGTTGGCGCTCGTCTGCATCACCGGCGTGGCGAGCGAGCCCAGCGCGGCCAAGCGCTCGGGCAGGCGCGGGACGCGCAGCCCGAGCGTGGCGGGATCGGTCCGGCAGGCCGGCGCGAAGCGCAACGCGGGGTTGGCGAGCAGCAGCGTGACCGGACCGGGCAGCAGCGCTGCAAGCGCGGCGCGCTCGTCATAGCGCAGCTCGGTGAGCATCGCCAGCGCGGGCTCCAGGGCGAAGAACATGATCGCGGCCGGGCGCGCGGCGGGCCGCCCCTTCAGCGCATACAGGCGCCTGGCGGCCTGCTCACTGTCGGGATCACAGCAGACGCCATAGACCGTGTCGGTGGGCAGCACCGCCACGCCGCCGGCGGCCATGCAGCTCTCCAGGCTGCTTGCGTCCCGCTCGCTGATCCGTTCCTGCTGACCGGTCTGTGCAGTCATCTTCAGTGTCGCTCGGCGATCACG
This sequence comes from uncultured Solirubrobacteraceae bacterium, assembly GCA_963734225.1. Lineage (GTDB taxonomy): Bacteria > Actinomycetota > Thermoleophilia > Solirubrobacterales > Solirubrobacteraceae > Palsa-744. The sequence continues at coordinate 444,479 of CAVTGI010000016.1, read as the reverse complement.
ACCCGCTCGATTCGTGCCAGATCGCACTCCAACCGTATCGCGTCGAAGCCCGCCGCGTCGATCAGCTCGGCCACGCGCGGCGCCTGTCCGGCGCCAACCTCGAGCGCCAGCAGGCGCACGCGGGGCCTGTCGGCGAGCTGGGCGACCAGCGCACGGATCACGTCGAGCCCGTCGCCACCGGCGAACAGGGCCCCAGGTGGCTCGTGGCGGAGGATCTCGGGCGCGAGCTGTGCCCGCTCGGACTCGGCGACATACGGCGGGTTGGAGAGCACGGCATCGAATTCGTCGCGGATTGCGCTCAGCAGGTCCGCGCGCAGCCAGCGCACCTCCAGCCCCAGCCGGCGTCCGTTGGCGCGTGCGAGCGCCAGCGCATCCTCGCTGACGTCACTGCCGGTCACGTCCAGGTCGGGGCGCTCATGCTTGAGCGCGAGCGCGATCGCGCCGCTGCCGGTGCCGAGGTCGAGCACGCGCGCGCCGGCAGGCAGCGTGAGGCCGACCTGCACGAGCAGCTCGGTCTCCGGGCGCGGCACGAGCGCCCTGGGGTCGACGGCCAGCTCGATGTGGCGAAAGCCGCGACGACCGACGATGTAGGCGACCGGCTCGCGTTGCACGGCACGGCGGCGCACAGCGTCCTGGAAGGCGCGCACGGCGGGGCCTGCGACGACCAGCTCACGGTCGCTGAGCAGCTGGGCGCGGGTGACACCCAACACGTGGGCGAGCAGGACTTCGGCGTCCAGGCGCGGGGTCTCGCAGCCGGCGGCGGCGATCGCGGTGATCGCGCCATCGAGCGCGTCGCGCGCCGACGTGGCAGAGCCGACGGGCACGGCGCGCCTCAGGCGGCCGCCTGGGTCTCCAGGCGCCGGCGCTTCTCGTCGGCCTGCAGCGCGACGGTGATCTCGTCGAGCTCGCCTTCGAGCACTTGATCGAGGTTGTGCACGGTCAGCTTGATGCGGTGGTCGGTGACGCGCCGCTCGCCGTAGTTGTAGGTGCGGATCTTCTCGGCGCGATCGCCGGTGCCGACCTGCGAGCGGCGGTCGGCGGCGAGCTCGGCCTGCTGTTCTGCCAGCGCCCGCTCGTACAGGCGCGCGCGCAACACCCGCAGCGCCTTCTCGCGGTTTTGCAGTTGTGACTTCTCGTCCTGCATCGACACGACGATCCCCGACGGCTTGTGCGTGACGCGCACGGCCGAGTCGGTCGTGTTGACCGACTGCCCGCCGGGCCCCGACGAGCGATATACGTCGATCTGCAGGTCGCCGGGCTCGATCTGCACGTCGACGTCCTGCGCCTCGGGCAACACCGCGACGGTGGCTGTGGAGGTGTGGATGCGGCCCTGGGACTCGGTCTGGGGGATGCGCTGCACGCGGTGGGTCCCGCCCTCGAACTTGAACACCGAGTAGGCGCCGTCGGGCCGGTCGGGGGTGGCGGGCGGGGACTTGATGGCGAACGTGAACTTGCCGTCGCTGCTGTCCAGCGACTCGGTCGAGAAGCCCAGACGCTCAGCGTACTTGCTGAGCATCCGGTAGACGTCGCCGGCCCACAGCGCGGCCTCGTCGCCGCCGGCGCCACCCTGGACTTCGACGATCACGTTCTTGTCGTCGTTGGGATCGCGCTCGATCATCACCATGCGGATCTCCTCTTCGAGCTGCTCGATGCGCTCGCGCGCGCCATCGAGCAGCTCGCGCAACTCGGGATCCTCGCCGTCCTCGGACAGCATTTCCTCGGCGCCCGCCGCGTCGTCCTGCGCCCGACGCCATTCGGCGGCGATCCCGGCGGCGGGCTCGAGCTGGCGATAGGCGCGGCCGACCGCCGCGTAGCGTTCGCGGTCGCCGATCACCTCGGGGTCGGTCATCTGCTCCCCGAACTCGGCAAAGCGTGTCTCTATCTGCTCGACCAGATCCTCGATCATCGCCCGGCTGAGTGTAGGGCGCGACGGTGGCGACGCTTGCGGCGTTGCCGCGCACGAGCGCGCGGCGCGGGCCGGCGCGCCGGCTTGGCCGACGACGCGCCCGGCGGATCGGCGGCGACGACGCTGAGGGTGGCGGTGAGCGATCGCTGCGCCGAGTAGGAGACGGTTGGTTCCGAGCACGGCGTGATCGTCTCGGAGGCCTGGAAGCTGCGTGGGAAGGAGGCGATGGGCGCGTTGTTCAGAGCGATCGCCCAGGCTCCGTCGAAGGCCGGTTGAGCTGCGAAGGCGACGCACTCCCAGCCGCAGCCGAACGGGTCGCAGCTGACGGAGGCCCCGGTGGCGTCGAGGTCCGCGCAGACGCTGTCGGCCGCGGGCGCCACGCTCACCTGCCCGGACGCCCCGGTGAAGATGGGGATGATGGCGCGCACGTCGACCGTGCCCGCGACGGCGCCCGCCTGCACGTCGAAGTACTGCGACCCCAGCTGCGGCGAGGCGCTCGGGGTGATCGTGCAGGCGACCGTTTCGGGATCTTCGATGTGGCCGGCGCGAACGAAGCGGTCGGTTCCATTCGCGGCGATGCTCGCGCGAGCAGGCTGTGAGCGGACGCCGTCCGGCCCACCGGCCGAGCCGCCGAAGCGGACGTCCCAGGAGAAGTTCTCTTGCGCCTGGTCGCTGTATTCGTGCCCGGGTGTCAGGCCGGCCTGATCGAAGCTGAAGCTGTACTGGCCGACGTACTCGCCGACGTATGTGGTGGCGGCATGGGCATCGATCGCATGCGCTGCCAACCCCCACCAGCATAGGCACACGCAGGCAAGCGCCCCGGCGGCACGTCGAGTCCCCACAGCCCGCCGATGCGGACCGCGCCCCCTCCTCGGGACGGTGACAACAGACATCGTCACCGATCCTTATCGTCAGCTGTGAACAGGAAGATGAGCGCACGCGGCGTCCTTGCGCACACGTACAAGCGGTGCGCTCGGCGAAGCGGGCGAAGGCGGCGGGCGGGAGAGTTGCGCCGGCCGGTCGGACGCTAGGCGACGACCTCGACGCCGACCAGGTCGGCGGCGGACAGCTCGCCGGGCTTCTCGCGCTCGAGCACGGCCTGCAGCGCGGCGATCGCCACCTCCAGCTGGTGCAGGTCGGGCTCGCGGGTGGTCAGCAGCTGCAGCTTGAGGCCGGGCCACATGACGGCCTGCACCCAGCGCTTGCTGCGGTTGCGCCCGGCGAACTTGATCAGCTCGAAGGAGATGCCCGCGATGACGGGCACGCCGAGGATGCGGGTGGCCATCAGCCAGTACCAGGCGGGCAGGCCGATGGGCGCGAATACGAAGATGGCGACGATCATGACCACCAGCAGGAAGCTCGTGCCACAGCGCGGGTGTAGCCGCGAGAAGCGCTTGGCGTTGGCCGGCGTGAGCGGTAGGCCGGCCTCGAAGCAGGAGATCGTCTTGTGCTCGGCGCCGTGGTACTCGAACACCCGCCGCAGGTCGCGCACGCGCGAGAGCAGCAGCATGTAGCCGAGGAACAGGCTCGTGCGCACGACCCCCTCGACCAGCCAGAACAAGAACGAGGAGCCGAGCTGATGCTTGATCAGGCTGGTGATGCCGACGGGCACCAGGAAGAAGAGCACGATCGCGAGCGCCAGCGCGACGACGACGGTGCCCGCCCATACTCCCTTGGGGATCTCTTCCTGCTGTTGCGCCTCGCCGGCGGGCAACTGTGCGTTGGCCGAGACTTCCAGGGCACGGAAGCCGATGACCATCGAGCCCCCCAGCGCGACCACACCGCGCACGATTGGCAGGCGCAGCAGGCGGTGGCGTTTCATGGCGGACTCGAGCGCGAATGTGCTCACCTCGACCTCGCCCAGCCGATCCGCGGCCACCCCGCTCGCCGCCCCGCTGCCGTTTGCCTGCGACCCGGCGTCCGCTGCCTGCTCGCCGGCGGCCTGCTCGGCGGCGGGCTTGCGCACGGCGACGGCCCAGTTGGAGACGCCGCGCATCATGACCCCCTCCAGCACGGCCTGCCCGCCGAGCGGCGCGTCGCGCTGGGCGCTCAGCTGACCTTGGCCGTCGGCGTCGACGAGCGCGAGCGAAGTGTCCGGCTCGACCGGCGTCGGCGGCGCAGCAGCAGCCGGACGCGCGGACATAGCGCTACTGAGCGGGCCGGGTCTGCGCCGTTTGCTGGCGGCCCTTGGCGACCCTGCGCTGGAAGCGCTCCACGCGTCCGCCGGTGTCGACGAGCTTCTGGCGTCCCGTGTAGAAGGGATGGCAGTTCGAGCAGACCTCGACGTGCAGCTCCTCGCGCGTGGCGCGGGTGATGAACTCGTTGCCGCACGTGCAGCGCACGTGCGCCTGGACGTAGCTGGGATGGATCTTGGCCTTCATCGCCGACCCATTCTAGCGGGCCGGATCAGCCGGCGATAAAGGCCGGCGAACCGGAGCTGGCGGTCGTCGCGGATGGCGCGGGGGGCGTGGCTGTGGCGGGCGGCGATTCGGGAGCGCCTTCGCCGGCCAGCGGTGCCGGCTCGTAGCAGGCGGGCGTACGCCGTTCCAGGGCCTTGATCAGACGCCCGTCGGCGTTGAGCCAGCGAAAGCGCACTGCCGCGCGGTAGTAGGCGGGAGCTGACAGGTTGGTGACCTGCTTGAGGTACTTGTAGGACTTGACGGCGGGCGCGGACGAGCGCCACACGCCCAGGCTGGGGGCATGAACGGTGTGAAAGCGCATGTCGTCGGGCAGGCGCTCCTCCACGTCGATGCGCATCTGCATGTGGGCCGTGCCGGGGATGCCGGTCATTTCGCCCGCGAAGGTGGCCGAGCGTTCGCTCTGGGCGAGCGCCGTCTGGCACTGTTCGAGCGTGGCCGAGACGCCCGACTGGACGGTCGGGCCGGGCCCCGAGGCGGGCGTCTGGCTGCCGCCCGTCTGCTGGACGTCGGCGCGCGCCTGGGCTGCGCCGAGCAGCGCGAGCGCACAGCCGGCCGCCGCGAGCAGGCTCAGGGCGCCGCGGCGCGGCACTGAGGCGGCGTGCGGGGAGAGTTCAGTCATGACATCTCCCTAACACGTATCACGTGCACATGTTTCGCACTCGTGCGTGACCGCGCGCGGCCGGCGCGCGCGGCTCAGGTGATCTGGTACAGCGGGCCGTCGCCACCCTCGGGGGTGGTCAGGCGGCCGCCCTTGGCCGTGATGGCCCCGCACTGCACGCAGTTGGTGTAGTTGACGATCACGTCCACGTCGCCATGCGCGGGCGCGTCCTCGGGGATCTCGTACACGCCCGCCGGGCACATCCAGCGCCAGGTCTCGGCAATCTCGCGCGGCACGTGCTTGCGCACGCGGATGTGGTTGGGCGCGTCGTCGCGGGTGGCGTTGCCGGTGATGAACACCGAGGAGAGCTTGTCGAAGGTGTATTTGCCGTCGGGCTTGGGATAACGGTCCTTGGTGTTTCCGATGAACATCTGCTGCTGGTCGTTGCGATGCCAGGACAGGCGCCCGGGCGGCAGCTTGCCCTTGCTGGCGATCGCGAGGTTGACCAGGGGCGCGCCCAGCAGGAAGCCTTTCTGGAAGGGCTGGCGGGTGTTGCGCTCCTGGTAGAGCTCCTGGCCAACGCTGGAGTCTTCGATGGCCTGTTCGTAGGACTCGAACGAGCTCTCGCCGCGCACGAGCGCCGCGTAGATCGACTCGGCTGCGAGCTTGCCCGACATGACGCAGTGGTGCACGCCCTTCAGCGCGACGGTGTCGACCATCCCGCCCGAGTCGCCCACCAGCAGGGCGCCGGGCATGGTCAGCTTGGGCATCGACCACCAGCCCCCGCCGGGCAGCGCCTTGGCGCCCCAGGCGACACGCTCGCCGCCCTCGAGGATGCCCTTGACGAGCGGGTGCAGCTTCCACTGCTGCAGCAGATCGTGCGCGGAGGTGGTCGCGTCGGCGTACTCGAGGTCGATGACAAAACCGATGCTGACGAGGTGATCGCCGGTCTTGCCGTCGGTCATCGGGTACAGCCAGGTGCCCCCGATCTGACCGTACTTGGCCGACAGCTTCAGCGGCCACGGTCCGATCGTGTGGATCACGCGGTCGAGCGGCTTGGGGACCTTCCAGACCTCCTTGACGCCCAGCTCCCACACCTGCGGCTCGCGCCCCTCGGCCAGGCAGAACTCCTTGATGGCGGCGCCCGTCAGATGGCCCCAGCAGCCCTCGGCCAGCACGGTTGCCTGCGCCTTGATGTCGGTGCCGGGCTCGAAGTTGCCCAGCGGCTCGCCGTCCTTGCCGCGGCCCTTGTCGCCGGAGCGCACGCCGACCACGCGGCCATCATCGACGACGAGCTGGGTGGCGGCGGTCTCGGTGAGCACGTAGGCGCCCGCCTCCTCGGCCTGGCGCTGCTGGTAGCGCGCCATGGCCGAGACGGAGATGACCTCGTTGCCGTGGTTCTTGAAGTTGGGCGGCGTGGGGATGCGGATCTTGGTCTTGGCGGAGGGCATCATGTAGACGGCCTCCTTGGTGACCTCGCCGTAGGCGAAGCCCTCCTTGCGCCAGTCCTCGCGGGTCAGCTCGGGGAACAGCTCCTGCAGCGGCCCGGGGCGCATGACGGCACCCGACAGGTTGTGCCCGCCGCACGTCTTGGCCTTCTCGATGACCGCCACGGGCACTTCGCCCAGGCGCTCCATCGTCTGTGGATCGTCGGCCAGCAGCTGCAGCAGCCGGTTGGCACAGGACAGCCCGGCGGTGCCGCCGCCGACGATCGCCACACCGACCTCGATCAGCTCGTCCTCGGCGTCGAGCCCGCGCTTGATGAACTCCTTGCGCGAGTCGACCTGGGGCGGGAAGGCCGCAGGTGCGACCTTCCCGTTGCTGCGAGCCATGGGCGCTCACTTTCAGCTTCCCTTCTTGGCCTTCACCGCTTCGGTGAGCTTGGGCAGGATCTTGTTGAGGTCGCCGACGATGCCGAGGTCTGAGAATTCGAAGATGGGCGCGTTGGCGTCCTTGTTGATGGCGACGATGTTCTCCGAGCTCTGCATGCCTACCTTGTGCTGGATCGCGCCGGAGATGCCCGCGGCAAGGTATAGCTTGGGCGAGACGGTCTTGCCGGTCTGGCCGATCTGGGCAGCGTAGGGGTACCAGCCGGCGTCGACTACTGCGCGGGTGGCGGCGACGGCGCTGTTGCCGCCGAATGCCTTGGCGAGGTCCTCGGCCAGCTGGAAGCCCTCGGGCTTGCCCAGGCCGCGCCCGCCGGCTATGAGGATGTCGGCACCCTCGATGTCGACATCCGCGCCGCGCTGTTCGCCGCGGGTGACCATCGTGGCCTGCTGGGCCTGCGGGCTCAGCTCGAAGCTGAGCTGCTCGACGGCCGCGTCACCGTCGCCGCTCTGTTTGATCTCGAACGCGTTGAGACGCCCGATCACGATGCCAACGTCGGAGCGATATTTGATTTCGGAGATTGCCGAGTCGCCGAGAATGGGTCGCTCGGCGATCAGCTCGCCGTTCTCGGCGCGCACGTTGGTGACCTCCATGACCACGCCGGCGCCGAGCCGGGCGGCCAGGCCGGCGCCGATCTCAAAGCCGAGCAGACCGCCGCCGAACAGCGCGTATGAATAGTCGCCGCCGGAGATGGCCGCGGCCATGGCGTCGACGAGCGGCTGGGCGAGCCCCTCGGGACCCTTGGCCACGAGCACCTTCTTGGCGCCGTATTTGCCCAGGGAGGCGGCCAGGTCCTGCGGGATGTTCTGGCCGAGCAGGATCGCGTGCGCCTCGCCGCCGAGCTCGGCGGCGAGCTTGGCGCCCTCGGACACTGCGCCAAGTGAGTTCTTGTTGATCGCGCCTTCGTAGTGGAGCGCGTAGACCAGGATGTTCGCCATCTAGATCAGCTTCCTCTCGTCGAGCCAGGCGACAATTTTTTCGACGGTTTCGCCGGTGTCCTCGTCTTCGATGATCTCGCCGGCGGCCTTGGCGGGGGGCGCCTTGGCGGCGACCCACTGTGCGGCCGAGTTGTCGCCGCCCACTTTGGAGGCGTCGATTTCCACATCGGCGACGGTCTTAGTGTCCAGCGGCTTCTTCTTGGCGCCCATGATTGCCTTCAGCGACGGGTAGCGCGGCTCGTTGATGGCGTCGCCCACGGAGATGACTGCGGGCAGCTTGACCTGGACGGTGTCGTAGCCGTACTCGGCCTGGCGCTCGCAGCGCAGGGATCCGGATCCCGCCTCGACGTCCATCTTGATGACCTGGGTGAGCGAGGGCATACCCAGGTGCTCGGCGACGACGGCGCCGATCGTGTAGCACTCGCCGTCGTCTGACTGTTGGCCGAGCAGCACCAGGTCGGGGCTCTCGCCCTGCAGCGTCTTGGCCAACGCGTAGCCGGTGGCAGCCACGTCGGAGCCCGCGACCGCGGGGTCTGACAGGTGGACCGAGCGGTCAGCTCCCAGCGATACGGCCTTGTGCAGCGCGCGCACGGCGCTGTCGGGGCCCATGGTCACGGCGACGATCTCCTCGACCGGCACCGCGCCGCCCTCCTTGATCTGCATGGCCGCCTCGATGGCGTGGGTGTCATAGGGATTGAGGTTCTTCTCCCCGCTGCGGTCCATGCGCCCCGTCGAAGGGTCGAGCTTCTTTTCGACGGCGGCGTCCGGGACCTCCTTCACCAGGACGCATATCTTCATTATCGGTTGGCTCCTTGCGGTCTGTTGCTGGAAGAATCGTAGCTGTTTGCGCGATTGACTGACGAGTCAATCAGCACCCGACGCGCGGTCGGGCGGGGCGGAAGCGCCGGACGGACGGCCGCCAACGCTCTCGCGGATGAAATCGACGATCGCCTGGGTGGGCGCGCCGGGCGTGAACACCTCGGCAACGCCCAGCTGCTTGAGCTCGGGGATGTCCTCGGCGGGGATCGTGCCGCCGACGGTGATGAGCACGTCATCGACGCCCTGCTCACGCAGCAGCGCAACGACGCGCGGCACGAGGGTCATGTGCGCACCGGACAAGATCGATAGGCCGACCGCGTCGGCATCCTCTTGGATGACCGTCTCGGCGATCTGCTCGGGCGTCTGGTGCAGACCCGTGTAGATGACCTCCATGCCAGCGTCGCGCAGCGCCCGCGCGATGATCTTGGCGCCACGGTCGTGACCGTCCAGACCGGGCTTGGCGACGACCACGCGGATCTTGCTTTTGGTTGGCGAGGCGGCTGGCATCGGCCAAGCATATGGGCTCAACGCAGGCGACCCGCGGCCAGACGCCAGGACGACACCGCGGCGGCGCTGACGCCCGCGGCGCCGAGCAGCTTCAGGCGCCGGCCGAGGCGGTCAAGCTCGACGACCTCCCAGCCCTCCTGCGCGGCGATCTGGCGCAGCGTGCGGTCGGGGTTGACGACGACCGCATGGCGCACGGCGCGCAGCATCGGCAGGTCGGACTCGGAGTCCGAGTAAGCGTAGGAGGCGGCCAGGTCGATGCCCTCCTGCTCGGCGAGCGCGCGCATCGACACGACCTTGCCCTCGCGGTAGTTGAAGGGGCCGCCCGGACGGCCGGTGTAGCGGCCGTCGACGATCTCCGAGCGCGAGCCCAGGCCGCCGTCGAAGGCGAGCACGCGGGCGAGCAGATCGGCCATCTCCTGGGATGCGGCGGTGAGGATGTAGACGGGCTCGCCGGCGTCCTGGTGGGCGTAGGCGCGCGCGAGCATCTGCGGGTACAGCCGGGGCAGCACGCCGCTGAGCACACGCGGGGAGAGGCGTTCGAGGTCGCGCACACGCACGCCCTCGATCATCTTGCCGACGCGTTCGCGCACGTCGTCGGCGCGTTCGTCGGTAGACCCGCGCAGGCGAAAGCGCAGGTTCTCGTACACGTCGCGTGCGAGCCGCCGGCGCGAGATCATCCCGCTCTCGTAGGCCGCGCGCGCGAAGTGAATGCCCGACGAGCCTGCCATCAGCGTCTTGTCCAGGTCGAAGAACGCGGCTGCGGCGCCGCTCACCCGCCCGTTGCCGCTGGCGCCCGTTCCCGCCGCGCCTTCTACATAGGCGCTCTCAACGTTGCCGCCGGCGCCGTCTTGCACTCTCAGACCTTCAGGATCACCGCGTCGCCCTGCCCCCCGCCGGAGCAGATGGCGGCGCAGCCCAGGCCGCCGCCGCGACGGCGCAGCTCGTGCACAAGGGCGCCGAGGATGCGCGCGCCGGAGGCGCCGATGGGGTGGCCGAGGGCGATCGCGCCGCCGTTGACGTTGACGCGGTCCTCGTCGATGCCGAGCATGCGGATCGAGTTGAGCGTGACCGAGGCGAACGCCTCGTTGATCTCCCACAGGTCGATGTCGCCGGGCTGCAGGCCGGCCTTCTCAAGCGCCTTTTTGGCGGCGCTGGCGGGCGTGGTGGCCAGGTAGGCGAAGTCGTTGGCACTCTGCGCGTGGGCGACGATCTCGGCGAGCGCCTCCTTGCCGTTGGCGGCCGCCCACTCGTCTGACGCGAGCACGAGCGCGCCGCCGGCGTCGTTGACGCCGGGCGAGTTGCCGGCGGTGTGCGAGCCTTCCTTGCCGACGAGGCCGGGCAGCGCGGCGAGCTTCTCCAACGACGTGTCGCGGCGCGGTCCCTCGTCGACCTCGACGACGGTGCTCTGCTTGCGCCCGTTGACGGTGACAGAGACGGTTTCCTCAGACATGCGACCCTCGTCGATCGCCTTCAGGGCGAGCTCATGGGAGCGCAGCGCCCAGCGGTCGAGGTCGGCGCGGGTCATCTCCAGCTCGTCGGCGACCTCGGTGGCCTCGACGAACATCTGCTTGCCGGAGAACGGGTTGGTGAGCCCATCGTGGACCATCGCGTCGAGCATCTTGGCGTCGCCCATGCGATAGCCGAAGCGAGCCTGGGGCAGCAGGTAAGGGGCCTTGGACATCGACTCCATACCGCCTCCAACGCCTACGTTCATGTCGCCGGCGCGGACGGCCTGGTCGATGATGACGGACGCGCGCAGCCCGGACGCACAGACCTTGTTGATGGTCTCCGAGGAGACCTCCTTGGGGATGCCGGCCTTGATCTGTGCCTGGCGCGAGGGAATCTGCCCCTGTCCGGCCTGCAGCACCTGACCCATGACCACGTGCTCGACCTGCTCGGGCTCGACGCCGGCGCGCTCCAGCGCGGCGCTGATGGCAAGGCCGCCGAGCTCGGTAGCGTCCAGCGTGGACAGTCCACCGCCCATCTTGCCGATGGGCGTGCGCGCGGCGCCGAGGATGACTGTCTTTGGCATGGGGGCGGATCCTCTCCTGTGGTCGGGGTGAGCAGGACGGAGAGTCAGAATGGTAGTGGACCGTCGCGCACTCCCTCGGCTGGACGCACAGCCGACGAGGTGGATATGGTGCCGCCAAGATGCGGGTGAGCGCAAGCATTCAGCCAGGCGGCACAGAAGACGCGGACACGGTGGCGGTGGGCGTATTCGAGGACGCGCAGCCCCCCGAGCAGGCGCCCAAAGAGCTTGCACAGCTGCTCTCGTCGGGCGAGGCGCGCACATCCTTCAAGGCGCTCGCGCTGGCGCACGCGGAAGGCAAGCGCTGGCTGCTGGTGGGCCTCGGTCCACGCGGCGACTTCACGCCCGAGCGCGCGCGCGTTGCGGCAGCGGCGGTACGCGAGCGGGCGCGCGAGCTGTCCACGCGCGCGCTGTGCTGGGAGCTGCCAGCGGGCGGCGATGAGGCGGTTGCTGCTGCGTTGGTGGAGGGCACGATCCTCAGCGACTATCGCTTCGAGCGCTTCAAGTCCGCGCCCGCGGAGGGCGAGGACGGCGACGTCAAGAGCATCGAGCGGCTGATCGTGTCAGGCCCTGGGGGTCTGCAGGCGACGGTCGCCGAGGCTGCGCTGGTAGCCGAGGCGGTCAACCGGGCGCGCGAGCTACAGAACCGACCGGGCAACGACCTGACGCCGACGGCGCTGGCCGACTACGCCAAGGCGCTCGGCGACGAGGTCGAGGGCCTGACCGTGGAGGCGGAGGGACGCGACGGGATCGTGGCCCGCAAGATGGGCTCGTTTGCGGCGGTCGCCCAGGGCTCCTATGAGGAGCCGGCGCTGATCACGCTGCGCTACGAGCCACCCGAGGCCAAAGGACCAAAGCTCGGCCTAGTGGGCAAGGCGGTGACGTTCGACAGCGGCGGCATCTCGCTGAAGCCGGGGCCGAAAATGGCGGAGATGAAGTTCGACATGTCGGGCGGGGCGGCGGTGATCGAGGCGATCGGCGCGATCGCGCGCCTGCAGCTGCCGGTGAGCGTGGTGGCGGTGGTGGGGGCGACAGAGAACCTGCCGAGCGGGCGCTCGATCAAGCCGGGTGACATCGTGACGGCATCCAACGGCAAGACGATTGAGGTCAACAACACCGACGCGGAGGGCCGCCTGGTGCTGGCGGACTGCCTGTGCCATGCGCGTGCGCAAGGCGCGGAGCAGCTGGTGGACCTGGCGACGTTGACGGGCGCGGTGATCATCGCGCTGGGCTCCACGTATGCGGGGCTGATGTCAAACGACGAGGAGCTCGCCAGGCGGATCTCCCAGGCGGGCGAGCGCTCGGGCGAGATCGTCTGGCGGCTGCCCCTGCACGAGGAGTACGAGGAGCTGGTGAAGGGCAAATACGCGGACCTGGACAACGCTCCGGAAGGCCGCAAGGCGGGCACGATCGTGGGCGCGACGTTCCTGTCGAACTTCGTCGGCGACACGCCATGGGCACACCTGGATATCGCGGGCTCGGCGTGGGAGCTCGATCGCGCGTACGTGGGCAAGGGCGCCTCCGGCTACGGAGTCCGCCTGCTGGTCGAGCTCGCGCGCGGCTTCGCCGGTTAGCCTCGCCAGGCTTGGCGCGGTCAGCGGCCGCGGCGGCGCACGAGCGGCTGGCGCAGGTCGCTGGGGTCAAACGGTCCAGCCGACGTGTCAAGCCCGACGGCGCTGCGATAGACGAACACGCGGTAGATCTGCTCCATCGCGGCGACGGCGGCGCCGAGCGCGAACAGGCCACCGCCGGCGAGGACGACGAGCGCCGTGCCGCTGGCGCCGGGCGTGCCGACCCCGACGACCAGCAGCACAACCAGCGGGACGGCGAGCACGACGGCGGCAAAGCCGATGCCGATCGAGCCGCCGATCTGCGCACCCCAGCGGCGCTTAAAGATCTGCGCCGAACGCTCGATGGTGCTCACCGGCCCAAGGCCCTCGTAGGCGAGCACCGGGATCGCGAACAGCGTCAGCAACGACCACGCCATCCCGAACACGCTGGCAGCTATCCGCCCGGCGAGCGGCAGCCGCTCCTCCAGCAGCCGCAGAGCCAGGCCGATGGTGCACGCCAGCAAACTCCACGCGGCGATCAAGCCGATGCGCCGGTTGGCCAGCGAGAAGCCTTCCGCGGTGGTCGTGTGCCTACCATCCAAACGCCCACCCAGCACCTCCGCGAGCGCCACCGAGAAGTACGCCGAGATGAAAGTCAACGGGTAGGCGGCGATCAGCGACGGCACTAGCAACGCGTCGCGCGTCGCCGCCGTACCCTGACCGCTGGGCGGCTTCCAAGTGCCGTAGCAGACGGCGCCCACGACGATGCTCAGCACGACGGAGATGACAGGGAAGACCATCAGACCGGGGTTCTCGCGCAGCACGCGCCAGCTGGCGGAGAGCATCCGCACCGACCGTGCGAAACGTGACTCGCCCCCGCCGTAGGGGCTGACCGGAAACGGCTGCAAATCCGTCTCGGAGGGAAAGCCGCCTGCTGGCGCGGCGGGCGACGGGGACTCACCCGCGCTGGACGGCGCGCTAGCAAGCCCCCGCGCGCCAGCGCAGTCAGGGCAGTAGGTCTCGCCGTGCGAGAGCACCCAGCCGGCCGCGGCGAGGCCGCCGGCGGCGTCTTGCTCGTCCACCTGCACGCTTTGCGCGCAACTCCAGCAGTGGATGCGTACGTGGCTCATGCTCAATCATCGGCCAGTACATGGGCGCCGCTTTATAGCCACTCCTCGGGGTTGGCCGCGTTGATGCGAAGTCACGCGTCCACGGACGCTCGCAGCCAGCGAGTGACGGCGCTCCAGGCCTCGCCGCGGGGGTCGATGTGGCGCCGGTGCTGGCCTTCGGGGCCGGCAATCTCGACCAGCTCGACCTCCCCGCCGCTGGCCCGCGCGGCCCGCTCGTAGTTGCGGCTGTAGTCCACCGACACCGTCTGGTCGGCGGTCCCGTGGACGAGCAGCACGGGCACGCCGGTCGGCAGCAGGAGCATTGGATCGGCGGCGGCGTAGCGCTCGGGGAGCTCGTCGGGGCCGCCCCCCATCAGCGTGGCGGCGGCTCCGCCGGGGACTCGTCGCGCCGATGTAGACAGGTCGCATACCCCCGCCTGGGAGATGGCCGCGCGCAGGCGCACAGGCGGCTGCGCGTCGAACGCGCCCGGCGCGCCTGGCGCCAGTCGCCCGCGCCCGGCCGCCCACAGCGCCAGATGACCGCCCGCGGAGTGCCCCAGCAGGCTGACGCGATCGAGGTCCAGCGCGGCGTCCAGCTGCGGCAGGTGGTCGATCGCGCCGGCCACGTCGAGGAACGTCTCGGGCCAGCCGCCGCCGTTGCCGACGCGCCGGTACTCCACGTTCCAGGTCGCCCAGCCGCGCGCGAGCAGATCGCCGACCAGCCCGCGCATCACCCGCTTGCTGTACTTCGACCGCCAGGAGCCGCCGTGCAGCAGGACCATCACCGGATGAGGTCCCGGGCCGGCTGGCAGGTTGAGGTCGGCGCACTGGGAGGGGTCGGGGCCGTAGGTGACCGTGCGCCCCCGCCGCAGCAGCATTTCCGCGATCAGGCGCGCGCTGGCCATCGCGGGCATGCTAGGGACCCACGTCACGACAGGCGGCGGGGTGAGGTGGCCGGGTCGTTGCCCTGAGCGCGCGAGCTGTGAGAATGCGCACGTGGACTTCGACCTGTCTGCCGACCACGAGCTGATCCGCGCCACCGTGCGCGACTTCGCCCAGGGCGAGGTGGCGCCCGTGGCCGAGGAGCTCGACCGGACCAAGTCGTTCCCGTATGACATCGTCGCCAAGCTGGGCAAGCTCAACCTGATGGGCATCCCGTTTCCCGAGGAGTACGGCGGGGGCGGTGGGGACACGCTCGCGTACGCGCTGGCGGTGGAGGAGCTCACGCGTGTGGACTCCTCGGTGGCGATCACCCTGTGCGCGCACACATCGCTGGGCACCCAGCCGATCTACCTGTTCGGCTCAGAGGAGCAAAAGCGCGAGTGGTTGCCGCGCCTGTGCTCTGGTGAGCGGCTGGGCGCGTTCGGGCTGACCGAGCCGGAGGCGGGCTCTGACGCGGGCAACACGCGCACGCGTGCGCGCCTGTCAGACGGCGAATGGGTGATCGACGGCGCCAAGCAGTTCATCACCAACGCCGGCACGGACATCTCGGGCGTGGTCTGCATCACGGCCGTCACCGGCCAGACCGCCAACGGCGATCCCAGCAACGCGACAACCGAAATCTCAAATCTGATCGTGCCCAACGGGACAGCCGGCTATGAGCAGGGCGAGCCCTACCGCAAGATGGGCTGGCACGCATCGGACACCCGCCCGCTGTCCTTCAGCGACTGTCGCGTCCCCGAGGACAACCTGCTGGGGCCGCGCGGGGCGGGCTTCAAGCAGTTCCTGCACATCCTCGACATCGGGCGCATCGGCGTGGCAGCGATGGGCGTGGGCCTCGCGCAGGGCGCGCTCGACCAGGCGCTCGCCTACGCCAAGCAGCGCAAGGCGTTCGGCAAGCCGATCTCCAAGTTCCAGGCGATCCAGGGCAAGCTCGCAGACATGTCCACCGAGATCGCCGCCGCACGGCTGCTCGTCTACAAGGCTGCCCGCGAGAAGGACCACGGGCGCAACTTCACGCTGACCGCCGCCCAGGCCAAGCTGAAGACGGGGCGGCTGGCCGTGCGCTGTGCCGAGGAGGCCGTGCAGATACACGGCGGCTACGGCTACATCGAGGAGTACCCCGTCTGCCGCTTCTACCGCGACGCCAAGATCCTCACCATTGGCGAGGGCACCGACGAGGTGCAGCAGATGGTGATCGCGCGGGCGCTGGGGGCGTGAGGTGGCGCGTCATTCGAGGGCGCTCACCAGACAGTCGGCACGAGCCCGCTATCGCGGATGGCCTGATCCCTGGTGACCAGCGGCACACCCAATACTCGGGCAGTCCCCACGATGAACCGGTCCCACGGGTCTGTGAGCAAATCGCGTGAGATCGAGATGGTGGCATCAACCACATCAACGTCGATCGGTTGGAGGACCAGCGCGGGCGAGGAAGCGAGCGTGCCTCGTAGTTCGGCAAGGTTGGCGTCGGTCAACTTTTTGGTCGTTTGGGTGACGTACCACAAGTCGACCAGGGTGGCGACCGAAACAACGATGCCATCCGTGCTTTCTGCTTCGGTAAGCGCACTCGCAGCGGTGGCTGACAGCCTGGCGGAACCTTGTAGGTGCCATACGACAGCGTGGGAGTCAGCGAGGACTCTCACGCGGAGGGGAGATCGTGCTGAGCGAGCTCGCTGGCACGCTCGAAGTCCTCCCACGTCAGGTCCGGGAAATCCGAAAGCGATCCCGCGAGAGCGTCAACCGACACGACTGGAGTGGTCTCCACGACACGTAGGTGCGAACCAGGCGCTACACCCAGGCGCGCTAGTTGATCGGCGGGGATGCTCCCATCGGAGGCCACCACCAACTCGTGACCAATGTGATCGTTTGCTGCACTCACGATGCCAAGTCTAGACGCCAGCCACGCCATCTCTCGTCCGCTGACTGCGCACAACCCAAAGGGCTGTGCACCGGCTAGCATCGTTCCCGCATGTCGGAACTGACCGCAGAAGACCGCCTGGCCGCGCCCGCGGAGTCAGTGCCCAGCACGAGCGTCCGCGGACCGTCCCTGCGCGACTGCGCTCGCGTGTTCGCGCGCCAGCCCTCTCCCCCGCTGCTGATAGGCGCGGTCGCGCTGGCGGTCGCGCTGCGCGTGGCCCAAGGAGCGTGGAGCTGGCGCGACCTGGTGATGCCATGCGGCCTGCTGCTCGTGACACCGTTCGTGGAGTGGCTCATCCATGTCTACCTGCTGCACGCGCGACCGTTCGACCTGTTCGGGCGCAGGGTCGAGATGCTCAGCGCACGCGAGCACCGCGCCCACCACGAAGCGCCCGCCGTGCTGGAGGGAGTGCTGATCCCCGTGTATGCAGTTGTGATCTTCCTGGCGGCTATCGCGCTGACCGACTGGGCGCTGTCCTTTCCGCTGGCGCTCGTCCTCGGGGGCCAGCGCCTGGCGTGGATGACCAGCGGGATCGTGGTCAGCTTCACGATCCTGACTGCCTATGAGTGGACGCACTTCCTGATCCACACCCCCTACCGGCCCCGCAGACGCTACTTCAAGGCCATCTGGCGAAACCACCGCCTGCACCATTACAAGAACGAGCGCTACTGGTTCGGCGTCACCTCCACGGTCGGCGACCGCGTGATCGGCACCCTGGCCGACCAGCGCGCGGTCGAACGCTCGCTCACGGCGCGCTCGCTGCACGCAGAGCCCTGAATGCACGCCAGACGGGCTGCCCCGGGTTTCATCACGCCAACCGGTGGCCTCGCGAGCGCCGGACCCGACTAACGGCCTTGCTGCGGAGCGCGCTCGAGCAGCGCCGCGGCCGCGCTCGCCGGGTCCAGGCGACGAGCAACCACCTCGTCGAGCAGGCGCTTGAACTCGGGATCCTCGCTCAGCTCGTCCTCCAGACGCTTGCGCATGCGTGCGGTCGCGATCGCGAGCACCTCGCTGCGCAGGTTGCGCGCGCGCCGCTGCTCCAGTTGGCCGGCGGCCACGATGTGGGCGCGGTGCTCGTCTAGGCGCGCCACCAGCTCGTCCACCCCCTTACCGCGCGTGGCCTCGGTCTTGACGATCGGCACCCGCCAGCTGGCGCGCACCTCCTCTGGGGTGCGGTCGAGGTTCGCCAGCGACAGCACGCCGCGAATCTCGCGAACCATCGTGTCGGTCAGGGGATGATCGGCCTTGTTGACCACGATCACATCCGGGATCTCCATCACTCCGGCCTTGAGCGCCTGGATCGAATCGCCCGAGCCGGGCATCAGCACGAGCACGATCGTGTCGGCGTGGTCGATGATGTCGATCTCCGCCTGGCCCACGCCGACCGTCTCCACGTATACGTCCTGGCGACCGGCCGCGTCGAGCAACAGCGCGGCCTGCAGCGCGGCCTCCGACAGCCCGCCGAGAGCGCCGCGGTTGGCCATCGAACGGATGAACACGCCCTGGTCGAGGAAGTGCTCGGACAGGCGGATGCGATCGCCCAGCAGCGCGCCCTGCGTGAACGGCGACGACGGATCGACCGACAGCACCCCTACCGTACGCCCCGCCTGGCGTCGCGCCTTTGTCAGCGCTCCGATCAGCGTCGACTTGCCCGCGCCCGGGGGGCCGGTGAAGCCGACCACCTCCGCGTGGCCGGTGTGCGGGTAGACCTCACGCACCAGCTCCCACCCCTCGGGCGTGTTGTCCTCGACGAGCGTGATCGCGCGCGCGAGCGCCCGGCGATCGCCGTCAAGCAGGCGTTGGGCGAGACTGGTGTCGGCCATCAGCGCGCGCCATCATCGCAGGGGGCCACGCCCGGCAGCCCGAAACGCGTGCCCGCCCGCTCGCGCAGTGCCGCGCCGCGGCCCGTGTCGCTTACGATTTGCAGCGCCATGGGGCTGGTTGCCGATCCACGCAGCGCGACTTCGAGCGAGGAGCTCGCCGGCGCCCTGCGCCGCGCGCCCGAGCCGCGACGGGGCGGCGCGCTGGCGCTCTGGCGCTTCATGCGAGCCCACCACATGCTCAACCTGCACTATGCGCGCCTGCTGGCCCGCTATGCGCTCGTGAGGCTGCGCTATCGCGGGCGCCTGCAGACCGACGGCATCTGCTTCATCTGCCCGGGGGTCAACTTGGAGATCGGCCGCCGGGCCACGCTACGGATAGGCCGTTGGGCGTGGCTCGGGCACGGCTGCAAGATCCGCGTGCACGAGGGCGAAGTGAGCATCGGCGCAAAGACAGTGATCGGCCAGGAGGCCACGATCTCGGCCTACCAGCACGTGTCGATCGGGCGCGAGTGCATCATCGCCGACCGCGTCATGTTGATCGACTTCGACCACGGAGTG
The DNA here is from genome assembly GCA_963734225.1 of uncultured Solirubrobacteraceae bacterium. Classification (GTDB taxonomy): domain Bacteria; phylum Actinomycetota; class Thermoleophilia; order Solirubrobacterales; family Solirubrobacteraceae; genus Palsa-744. The sequence goes on along the minus strand of CAVTGI010000016.1, from coordinate 425,478 downwards.
ACCGAGGTCGAGCGGCCGATCCGGGCGCAGGGCATCTACAAGCGCGACGTGTGTGTGGGCCACAACGTGTGGATGGGCTACGGCGCATGCGTGCTACGCGGCGTGAGCATCGGCGACAACAGCATCGTCGGCACCAGCGCGGTCGTTACCAAGACCTTCCCCGCCAACTCGGTGCTCGGAGGCGTTCCCGCGAGCCTCATCCGCATGCGCGACGCGCCCCGCTCCATGCGTTGGGAGTGATCAGACGGGAACGAGCAACGAGGCAGGCTCGGCGTCGCACGCGAGGTTGCGCAGCCCCGCCAGGTCGGCGTCCGGGCCGGCAGCGAGAGCCTGCGCGAGCGCCAGTCGGTGGCCGTCGAAGCGCTCGTGCGCATACGGGACGGCGATGCCGCGAGAGACCATGAACGGCCAGTCGCTGGCCTGCAGCGCCAACAGCTCGCGCACGGCGGCCTCGCCCGCCAGCTCGCCTGCGGCCAGGACCTCCAGCTCGGCGGCGCGCATGGCAAAGGCCATATCGGCGACCGCTGGGCCCGACCAGGTCGACAGGTTGCCGTCGGTACCCCAGCTGCCGACCTCCGCCGCCGAGTCGCCAAATCCCGGCCCCGCAAGCACGCCACGGTCAATCGCCGCGGGCACGCCGCTCCCCAGCTCCTCTGGCTCGCTGCCTGCCAGCGCGTCGTCGAGGCGCACAAGCTCCAGGCCCTGGCGGGCGCACTCCTCGATGACCGCGCGCAGCCAGTGCGGGCCCTCATACCACCAGTGACCGAGCAGCTCTGTGTCGAGCGCGCACACGACCAACCCGCCGCCCGGCAGCGCCGTGCCCGCATCCGCGCAGGCCTCGTTGGCGCTGCGCAGCCGTGCAATCGTCCGGGCGACGAAGTCCACCGCATGCTCGCGTGCGAGCGCGAGCGCGGCGTCGCGGTCATAGGCATCCCCGTCGTTGTTCCAGGGGTTGTGATGGTGGACGGTGTGGTGGTGATAGTCGCGATAGGCGCCCGCGGCCGGATAGCCGCCGTCGCTCCACACCAGCGAGATGGTGGCGCGGTCGATCGGTACGAGCACCACGCCGCTGTCGCTGACGATCGGCCGCAGGTGCTCGACGGCGCCGAGGCCCAAGCTGTTGGTCAGCTCGACGCAAACCGCACGCACGCCGGCCTCCTCGAGCGTGCGCGCCAACCACGGCGCGTACGCGCACTCGGGCAGCCACAGGCCTCCGCGCCAGCCCTCGCCGAAGCGGCGGCGGTGGGCGCTGATCCCGGCCTGCACCTGCAGGCCGACGCCCGCGTCGGTCGCCACTAGGGGCAGCACCGAGTGAGTGGCCGCGGAGGTCCATTGGGCGTGTGGGGCGAGCGCCGCCAGCAAGTCTCCGCCGCGACCCTGCAGGCGCTCCAGCGCCTGCGCGTAGTCGCGCCACGAGCGTTCCAACTCGCAGGCCAGCTGCTCGTGGCCAGCCGCGCGCAGCCCCGCGGCGTCCTCCTCGTGCGTCCAGCTGCGTACCTCCTGCACGAAGGCAGCGAAGCGCTCGGACACCTCGGGCGCCTCCAGCTGGTCGCACAGCACGGGGGTCAGCGACAGCGTCACCGGCGCGCCCTCGTCGAGCAGGTCCGTCAGCGGCAAGTAGCAGCTGGCCATGGCCTCCCACAGCCACTCCTCGCCGAAGGGCCACGTGCCAAAGCCCTCCACGTAGGGCATATGGGTATGCAGGACGATCGCCAGCGCGCCTCGCTGGCTTCGCCGACTCACGGTCGGCACACCGCGACGAAGTCAAGCGCGCGCTCGAGGTCGGCCTCGCGGGCACCACGCAGCGCAAAGTCAGAGCAGGCGATCGCGGGGGTGAAACGGTCATAGAAGCCCCGCGTGAGGCCCAGGGCGCCATGCACGCGATCCCAGCCCAGGCGCAGGGCGAGCTCGTGCGCGCGCAACTTGCGCGCGTGGTAGAGGCCGCGCAGCTCGACCACGGGGAAATGCTCGCGGCACAGGCGCTCGAACTCCTCGGCCCGGTACTCGTGCACGTGCCAGGGGTTGTCCGAGCGCGACGCGCCCTTGGGCGCGAGCGTGAGCACGTTGGGCGTGGACACGAACACCACGCCCCCACCCCGCGCCGCGGACGCGAGCAGCGAGCGAAAGTGCTCGAGCACGGCGCCGGGATCTTCCAGGTGCTCGATCGTCTGCAGGAAGACCACCGCGTCAGCCTGCTCTGAGAAGGCGTCGACGAGCTCGCGCTCGAAGCGCAGGTTCGCCCGTCGGTAGCGCAGCCGCGCGTGCTCGTGGGCCTCCGGGTTGGCGTCCACCCCCACCACGCTCGCCGCGCTCGCCGCGAGGACGTCTGAGCCATAGCCCTCGCCGCAGGCCATGTCGATCACGCGCATCCCCGCCACCTGGCTGGCGATCCACTCATAGACCACCAGATGGCGGCGAAACCAGTAGTTCTCCTCGGGCACGTTCGGCAGCGTGCGCTCGCCCGTCAACGCGAGCGGCGGGACCCCCTTGGGCTGGTCGCGCTGCACGTGCAGGGTTGGTGTCAAAAGATGCGCGGGGTCGAACAGTCAGGTCCGGCGATGCTGCCGTGGACGCGGGCGCGAGTATAAGGTGGCGCGGTGCCGCCCGCCCTCAGCGCCGAGGAGATCCGTCTGGCCAACACGCGCTACCACGACGTGGCAGCCGGCCACTACGACGCCAAGTGGGGCATCGACTTCGGCGATCTCGGCCTGGCCCAGGTCACGGCCAAGGTGGGCAAGGCTCTCGGGCAGGCACCCGCACACTACGCCCGCTCGCTGGAGATCGGGGCCGGCACGGGGTACTTCACGCTGAACCTGCTGCGCGCCGGCCTGATCGGCCAGGCGACCTGCAGCGACATCTCGCCGGGCATGCTCGATGCGCTGCAGGCAAACGCTCAGCGCCTGGGCCTGACCGTGCACACCGAGCCCGCCAACGCCGAGCGGCTGCCGTTCGCAGACAACAGCTTCGACCTCGTGTTGGGCCATGCCGTGCTCCACCACATCCCCGATCTCGAGCGCGCATTCGGCGAGTTCGAGCGCGTGCTCGCGCCGGGCGGCACGGTGCTGTTCGCCGGCGAGCCGTCGCGCTACGGCGACCGCCTGGCAAACGTGCCCAAGCGCTTTGCCACGGCCGTCGCCCCGCTGTGGCGTCGGGCGATCGGCGCAGACCCAGCAGGCGGCATGGACGCGAGCGTGCCCGACGCGGCCCTGGAGGCCGTCGTGGACGTCCACGCGTTCGCCCCCGCAGAGCTCCTGCGGGCAGCCCGCGGGGCGGGGTTCGAGCAGGTGCACGTGCGCGGAGAGGAGCTGCTGGCCAACTGGTTTGGCTGGACCAATCGCACGCTGGAGGCGACCGCCGCTCCCGAGCAGGTGCCCTGGGCGTGGCGCCTGTATGCCTACCGCGGCTACCTGCTGTTGCAGGAGCTCGACCGCAGGCTGCTGGAGTCGCGCCTGCCGGCGGCGGTCTTCTACAACCTGATGCTCGCAGCGCGCAAGCCTGGCTAGGCAACGACCCAGCGGGCGCGCACATGCCCGGCCTGAAGAACCTAGCCGCCGATGTGGCAGACCTGCTGGGCTGTCTCTGTCACGAACAGCTGCAGTTCGCGCATCCACTTCGACTGTCCGGCGGAGTTGTCGGCGAAACGCAGCGTCCCGTTTTCATCGCGCATGTAGTAGCTGAACACGGACCCTGCTCGGGCCGGCAGCGAGACGTGTTCGGATGCCGGCTTTTGCAGTTCTTCCTGGATCGCCCGAGCCTTGACGATCTGCGGGTCGCTTAGCTCGTGCGTCGGTCCGCCATTGCAGTTGACCTTGCCTTCTTCGTTGACCAGCAGCGTCAGGCGCGTCTGCGGCGCCGAGCCGCTGCGATCGACGATGAACAGGTCGGCGGCCTGGACCCCCCCGCCGCATCCCGCCACCAGCAACCCTACTCCGGCCAGCACGCACACCAGGACGCGCGAGACAGGCGCCATCACACCTGTACCGCCACGCCGCCGCGCCGTGGATCGCCGGCGCCGCACAGCTCGTCGCCCAGCCTGTGGACCGCCTGCACGCCGCCGAAGAACAGGTTGAGCTCGGCGAAAGACACCACCTCGGTTGCAGAGCCGTGCGGCCCATGCAGCTTGCGCATGTCGATGCCCGGCTCGGCGAAGAGCACGCCGTCCTCGTAGTGCACGCGCGGCGCGGCCACCGCATCGCCCACCTGCATCTCGCGGTCGACCACGTTGACGATCGTCTGCAACAGCGCCGAGCGAATGCGGTTGGAACCGGCGCTGCCCAGCGCCAGCTCGACCTCCTCGCCGCGCATGACCACCGAGGGGGCCATCATGCTCGGCATCCGCCGCCCGGCGGGATGCCGGTGAAAGCCAAGGGGATTAAGGTCCTCCTCGCCCATCACGTTGTTGAGGTGGATCCCCGTGCCCGGGACCACAACCCCCGAGCCCTCGCCGTTGGTGCAAGTCGCACTGCACGCCGTGCCGTGCGCGTCCATCACCGATATGTGCGTCGTCGCACCAAGTCGGGTTGACAGGAAGCGCTCGAGAAAGCCGTCCTGGTCGAGGCCCTCGACGAACTCGGGGGTGCGCTCAGCCTGCGCGGCGGCCATCGCGTCAACCACGTCGTCCAGCCGCGGCGGCGCGGGCCGGCGGTCGAGCAGCAACAGCGCGTAGGCGAGCAGCGTCCCCCCGGCCGAGGGGGGCGGGTTGGTGAGGATCTCACGCCCGCGATAGCCGATGCGTACGGGCCGGCGCTCGATCGCCTCATAGTCCGCAAGATCCTCGCCGCTCAGCGAGCCGCCGCGCGCCGCCAGCCACTCACACACCGCAGACGCTATGTCACCCCGGTAGAACGGTCGCGGGCCGTCTTTGGCCAGGCGCGTGAGCGCGTCGCCGAGCTCCGGGTTGCGCAGCAGCTCGCCCTCGCGCAGGATGCGGCCCTTGGGCGCCCACAGGGCGGCGCACTCGGGGGTTGACGTGAGCAGATCGGTGAGGATCCTGGCAACGTAGGCCTGGCCGTGGTTGAGCACAACCCCATCGCGCGCCAGGCGCGCGGCGGGAGCCACGAGGTCCTCCAGGGGCACGCTGCCCCACAGCCGCGCCGCCTCGCACACGCCGGCCGGCGCGCCATAGACCCCGCACGACGCGGGCCCGATGTGAAAGACCTGAGCGGCGTCGCCGAAGGACACGTCGATCGCGCGCAGCTGGGCGCGCGAGCCACCGCCATCGTCGCCCTCCGGGCGCTGGTCAGAAGGCGCGGCCACGAAAAAATCCAGCAGCGCAGGCTGCGCGCCGCGGCCGGCGACGAGCATGTACCCGCCCGCGCCCAGGCCGGTCAGCAGCGGCTCGGCGACGAACGAGACGAGCATCGCGCCCAACGCGGCATCGACCGCGTTGCCGCCTTCGCGCAGCACGTCCGCGCCGGCCTGCGCGGTCAGCGGATGACCGGCTGCCACAACGCCGTGCTCGGATCGGCTCATCGCTGAGCCTTAGCACAGGGCGCGCTCAGAAGTTCGGGAGGAACTCTGGGACGTCTAGCTCGTCCACGCTCAGGCCGCGACGGCGAGAACCGCCTGCGGCGGCGGCGCTGGCGACCTGCGGGCGTTCGCGCCGAGTGGGACTCCGGGCGCCGGCGCGCTGCACGCGCACCTCGCCAGCGACCGGCTCTTTGAGCTGCTCAGCCCGTCTGCGCCGGCCCTGATCGCCGTAGCCGGTCGCCACCACGGTCACCCAGACCTCGTCGTCGAGCTTCTCGTCGACCATCGCCCCGAAGATGATGTTGGCGTCCGGATGGGCAGCCTCGGAGACGGACTTGGCGGCCTCGTTGACCTCCCACAGCGACAGGTTGTTGCCGCCCGTGATTGACAGCAAGATCGAGCGCGCGCCGTCCATCGAAGTTTCCAGCAGCGGCGATGAGACGGCCTGCTGGGCCGCGTCGGTCGCCCGATTCTCGCCGGTGCCCATGCCGATTCCCAGCAACGCGTTGCCGGCTTCGCTCATGATCGTGCGCACGTCGGCGAAGTCGAGGTTGATCAGGCCGGGCAGCGTGACGAGGTCTGAGACTCCCTGCACGCCCTGGCGCAGAACGTCGTCGGCCACGCGGAAGGCGTCGACCATCGATGTCTGCTTGTCGAGCACCGTCAGCAGCCGGTTGTTGGGCACGACGATCAGCGTGTCGACTTCGTCGGCCAGCGCCTCCACGCCGCGCTCGGCCTGCTCGCCGCGGCGCGAGCCCTCAAAGCCGAACGGCTTTGTCACGATCGCGACCGTCAGCGCGCCGATTTCGCGCGAGATGCGCGCCACGACCGGCGCTGCGCCCGTGCCGGTCCCGCCGCCCGCGCCGGCTGTGATGAAGATCATGTCCGAGCCCTTCAGCAGGGCCTTGACGCGGTCGTAGTCCTCCATCGCCGCCTGGCGTCCCACGTTGGGATCCGACCCCGAGCCCAGCCCGCGGGTCAGCTCAGAGCCGATGTGCAGGGTGATGTCGGCCGTGGACTGCTGCAGGGACTGCACGTCGGTGTTGACGGCAACGAACTCGATCCCCTCGACCTCTGCCTCGACCATGCGGTTGACCGCGTTGACGCCGCCACCGCCCACACCGACCACGCGGATGATCGGCTGCCCGGCCTGCGCCGCGACCCGCGCGGGTGTCGGCTGCTCGTCGGCGTAGTCGTGCAGCGGGTGTGCGCCCGCCCAACTGGCCGTCTGTATCGGGCTCTGGGCTACCTCCGGCAGCCTCTCGGGCCGCTCCATCAGGCTCTCGGGGATGTCAGACGAGAAGGCGTTGCGCAGGCGCTCCTGCGGGCTGGGGACGCGCGCCTCGTATGCATTCTGCTCATGGGTTGCGAGCGTGTCGGGCGGCGCGCCGAGGGCGGGGTGCGGCAGAGCGCTGTCCTGGCGCGGCTGAGCGTTGTCCTGGCGCGCCGGCGCGCCGCCAACGCCGGGCTGCTCCTCCTCGGGGCTGTCGGTCTTGCGAAACAGCGCCGCAAGGGGCCCTTCGCGCATGCTCGCACGTTTAGCGTTGGCCATTTGTCAAAACCTCCTGCGCGAGTTGCCGGTAGGACTGGGCGGCCACGCCATCGGGCTCGTACTTGAGCACCGACATGCCCTTGACGGGGGCCTCTGCGAAGCGCACCGTCTTGCGGATGCGCGACGCAAACACACGATCGCCAAAGTTTTCCTCGAGGATCTCGATCGCCTCCTTGGCGTGAATGGTGCGCGAATCCACCAACGTCGGGAGGATACCCTCGATGTCAACGCCCGGATTGAGGTTCTCGCGGATCATCGCGAGCGTGTTCTGCAGTTGGATGAGCCCGCGCATCGACAGATACTCGCACTGCACGGGCACGATCACCTTGTCGGCTGCGGTCAGCGCGTTGATCGTCAACAGGCCCAGGCTGGGCGGCGTGTCGATGCAGATGAAGTCGTAGTCGGCGAGGATCGGCTCGAAGGCCTTCTGCAGCGAGCGCTCGCGGCCGATCATGGTCGACATCGCGATCTCCGCTCCAGCGAGGTCGATCGAGGCGCACGCCACATCGATCTCGCGCTTGCGGATTACCTCGCGGATCGAGGTCTTGTGCACCAGCACGTCGTACATCGACTGCTCGAGCGTGTCCGGGTCGATGCCCTGGGACATCGTCAGGTTGCCCTGGGGATCCATGTCGACGCACAGAACGCGATGTCCCTCCTCCGCGAATGCGGCGGCCAGGTTGAGCGTGGTGGTCGTCTTGGCCACCCCGCCCTTCTGGTTGGCGAACGCGATGACCTTGGCCTTGTCCTGCACGGTGGCTCCGATGCTCGGTTGCTGGAAAGCCGTCCGGTGGGTATTCGCATGGTCAGCGGCGATTCCTGCATGGCAACTACGATCGGGGCATGAGCGCGCGCGGCGATCAGAGCCCGCCCATCCCGCCGAGCCTGCTCGCGCGACTGAAGGACAAGCGGGTGCTGATCTGCGTTGGCGCGGGCGGCGTGGGCAAGACAACAACCTCGGCGGCGCTCGCACTCGGCCTGGCCGCGCGCGGGCGCAAGGTGGCGGTGGTGACAATCGACCCCGCCAAGCGCCTTGCGAGCGCGCTCGGCCTGGCGCGGCTGTCAGACGAGCCCAGCCGGATCGACCCGCAGGCATTTGCAGCTCAGGGCGTGGAGATGGCCGGCGAGCTGTGGGCGATGATGCTCGACGCCAAGCGCACGTTGGATGAGATCGTCACGCGGTTGGAGCCCGACGCGACAGCACGCGAGGAGATCCTCGCCAATCCCGTATATCGGGAGCTGTCGGGCGCGGTGGCCGGCTCGCACGAGCTGAGCGCGATCGCCAAGCTGTACGAGCTGCACGAGGAGCACGACTTCGACGTGATCGTGCTGGATACGCCGCCGTCGCGCAACGCGCTGGACTTCCTCAACGCCCCCACGCGCCTGCTCGGCTTCCTGGAAGGCCGTGCCCTGCAGGTGTTCCTGGCGCCCAGCGGGCTGACCGCGCGGCTGTTCGGCCGCGGCACCGGCTTGGTCTTCGCGATCTTCGCGCGCGTCACCGGGATCGACATGCTGAGCGATCTGTCGACGTTCTTTCGCTCGCTGGTGGGGGTGATCGACGGCTTTGGCGAGCGCACACGCGGCGTGGCGCAGCTGATGCGCGACCCGACGAGCGCGTTCTTGATCGTGACCTCGCCCGAGACCGAGCCCGCCGAGGAGGCGGTGTTCCTGGCCGAGCGTCTGGACTCGCTGGGCATGCAGCGGGCCGGCGTGATCATCAACCGCATGCATCTCGACGGTCTGGGCGACCACACAACCGAGCAGGTCGGCGCGCTGCTCGGCAAGCAGCTGGGCGAGAGCCTGGCGTCGCGGGTGGCGAGAAATCTCGCCGACTTCGACGTGTTCATGCAGCGCGATCGGGCGACCGTTGCGCGTCTGTCAGGCCTGCTGCACGAGCGCCGGCCGATCCTCGTCCCGCATCTAGATGAAGAGGTCCAGGATCTCCACGGTCTGGCCCGCATCGCCGAGCACCTGCTCGGCTGAAGACTCCTCCGTGACCGTGACCGTGACCGCGACTGCGTCTGCGATCACGCCGCCGTCCACCGCCACGCACTCCGGCATCGGCGCACATGCGATCTCGCCCTCATCCGCCAGCACGGGCGCGTGCGCGATCTCGCCGCCATCGGCCGCCTCGCGCGCCAGCAGCTCGTCGGCGAGAGCGACCAGGTCGCCAGACAGGTGCCCGCAGATGACGTCGCGCAGCAGCGCCCGCAGGTGATCGGCGATGTCCCTGGCGAGCGCGTGGCCCCCGGCGTGCTCGACCGCGCTGCCCGCCACGATCGCGTGCTCCAGCGCGAGCGCCTGCACGATCCGCTCGGTCAGCTCGGGCCGCTCGGCGGGGGTGGCGCACAGCGCGGCCAGGCGCCGGGCCAGCAGCCCGCTGCCGGGGCCCTCCGGCTCCAGCAACGCGCGCAGGGCAAGCAGGTGATCGGTGAGCCCTTGATAGGGGCCGTCGCGCTCGCAGCCCAGCTCGAAGCGCTGTAGCGCCCAGGCCAGCTCGTTGCCGTCTGGCGCCCGACGAGAGACAAGGTTGCAGAACGCGCGCAGCTCGTCCTCCTGCTCGGCGCTGACCACGAGCATCCCCTGCGCCCGGTGGCCGGCCCCGAGTGCCAGCGGAGCCCAGGCGCCCGCGCCCACCCGCGCCCAGGCTATGGCGCCGAGCGCTACTCGCCCGTCGCCGAACAGCCGAAGCGCGCGCAACAGGTCCTCGAGCACCGCACACCCACGCGAGACGGCCGCGCGCGGGTCGTCCTCCTCGGCGGTGAGCACCACGATCAGGTGATCGTCGCCCTGCCCATCGACGGTCGCCGCCAAGCCGTCGGGCAGGCCGTCCAGGGCATCGGGCCGGGCGATCGTCAGGCCCCTGGTCAGCGCCAGCTCGGCCGAGCCGAGGACGAGGCCGTGCAGGCTGGCGACCAAGCTGAGCTCGCGCGGGCTGCCCTGGGCCGCTTGCTCGAGTCGCGCGAGCGCCGCGTGCAGTCGCTCGGGGCGCAACTCGAAGTCGGTCTGTTCATCGAAGACGTCGTCGAGCAAGGCGCGGACAGCCGCGGCAGCACGTGCTCGGGCGCTCGCCGGCGCCAACTCGACACGGACAGACGCCAGATAACGTTCGAGGCCGTCGAAGCCTTCGAGCAGCCTCAGCGCATCCTGATAACCGGGCAAGCCCGCCAGCGCCTGCTCCCTCGCGGCGAGGAACTCGCCGGTCAGCGCGCGATAGCAATACAGCGCGGTGCCCATCGAGCCGCGACGCCCCATCCGCGGCTCGAGCTCGAACTGCACCTCGGCGCCCGCCAACACCTCTGCGTGCAGGTGGGCCGCGGCTGCCTCGATGAGGTCCGTCAGTGCCGCCTGGAGCTGCAGTGAGCGCATGGTGCGCTGAGTTCGCGCTCAGCTCACGCGCTCCTGCCGGGCGCACCGGGTCTTGCAGGCGCACACGGCTGCGGCTCGGGCGATTCTCGCTCGGCTTCCGCGTAGACCGACGCGAGCACACGTCGGCGCAGGCCCTCAGGCGCACCGCCTGTGTGCGAGGAGCCGCTCGCTCCGCGCAGCCACCGCGCCAGCTGACGAGACACATCGGACATCGACTCTAAATACGGACGTCGCCAGCATGTGGATCACGTGGCCGTACGGGCGCATCATCTCGTCGCTCCCGATGATCCGAATCCGAGCCCCACCCGTAGTAAGGGGTATGACTGGCGACCGTCGTGATCGGCCGCTGCATTGGCGCTCTGCCGTCCGGTTGACCGCTGGGCGAACTGTGTCCAGTGATCCGAATGTCTGCCTGGCTCGTAAGAATAGCCAGGATGCCCAAGCCGTTGCGCTTTGTTGGTGGAGACGACTCGGCCGAAAGCCTGCGACTGCTCGCCGACGAGGAGCTGGCGGCGCTCACCTATCAGAGCAAGCCAGCCGCGTTCGAGGTGATCTATGACCGCCACGTCGATGCGGCTTTCTCGCTCGCCGTTCGCATCTGCGGCCAGCGCGCGCTGGCCGAAGACGTCGTGCAGGAGGCGTTCCTGTCGCTGTGGCGCACCAGAGCTCGCTACGACCGAACCCGCGGCAGCGTGCGCACGTGGATCTTGGGCACTGTGCGCAACCGCGCGATCGACGCCATCCGCCAGCGATCAGTGGGGGACCGCGGCCGCGTAGACGATGCGGGACTGCAGGAGCGCCTGGTGGCGCCCGAACGCACCGATCTCGAGTTCGCGCGTCGCGAGGACGCGCGCCTGGTCCGTCAGGCGCTCGATCAGTTGCCCGACGAGCAGAGCCGTGTAATCGAGCTCGCCTACTTCGGCGGTCTGACGCATGTCCAGATCGCTTCCATGCTGGACATGCCGGTCGGCACGATCAAGGGTCGCATGCGCCTTGGCCTGGCCAAGCTGCGCACGACCATAAGCAACCCTGCTGAGATCGCCCCATGAACGGCGCAGACGCGTCCCACATCGACCCGGATGGCTGGTCCGGCGAGGCTGCGGCGTACGTGTTGGGTGCGCTCCCGCCCGACGAGCGCGCCGAGTTCGAGCGCCACATGGGCTCTTGCGACATGTGTCGCGACGCGGTCGCCGCCATGCAGCGAACCACAGACGCGCTGGCCAGCGCGGCGACACCGCTGGCGGCTCCAGGCACGCTGCGCGGGCGGGTCATGTCGAGCGTGTACGCGAACGCCCGCGCGCAGAGAGCCGATGGCCCCGGCGGCCTCCTGCGACGACTCGCCCTCGCTCCCCATCGCTGGCGATCGGCCCTCGCCTCGGCAGCGGTCGCCTCCGGCCTGACGGCCGTGCTGGTTCTCGCGCTGGCGACCGGGTCCAACAGCAGCCGCGTGCGCGTGATCCGTGTCCCGGTGACGACCACCCCGCGCGCGAGCGCCGTACTGCGCGTGAGCGGCGGGCACGCCGAACTGGAAGTCCTCGGCATGCCTCAGTCGGCGCCCAATCGCGTGTATGAGGTGTGGATCAAACGCGGCGGCGCGCTGCTGCCCACCAATGCGCTGTTCACCGTCACAGACCGCGGCAGCGCCACTGTGGCGGTGCCTGGCGACGTGCGCGGCGCGATGGCCGTCCTCGTCACCTCAGAGCCGCGCGGCGGCAGCCCCGCACCGACGCGCACGCCGGTGATCGTCGCGCCCCAACTGCTGTAAGGGGCCTCAGGCGACGACGAGCGTCTCGGCGGTGCGCTCTGAGCACTCCGCACCGAGCCAGTGTTCGCCGTAGGCGCGCATGTCGTCGATGATCGGCAGCAGCGCCCTGCCCTTGTCGGTGAGGGCGTACTCCACGCGCGGCGGCACCTCTGGGAAGGTGTGGCGCTCGACCATCCCCTCCTCCTCCAACGCACGCAGACGCAGCGACAGCGTGCGGGGGCTAATGCCAGTGAGCGAGCGTTCCAGCTCGCAGAAGCGCGAGCAGCCCTCGGCCAGGTCGCGCACGAGCAGCAGCGTCCACTTGCCGCACACGATGTCAGCGGTCATGCACACAGGGCAGGTCTCGTCAACGGCCATTTCAACCGTTACTTTACCAACTGAAGTGTCGGCGGGCCGGTAGAAGTGCCGCCGATGATGATTTCAGCGCGCGTCGCCTACGTCAGCCAACGCGGTGGGCAGGTCGAGGTTCAGCCGACGGTGAGCGACGGCTTGGATTCCGCGTCGCGCTTGGACTCGATGGCGGCGACGTCCTCCATGGTCGTGCCCCTGCGTCCGTCGGCCTGCATCAGCAGCTTGAAGTCATGCGGGCTGGTCGCCACGTGCATAGCGTCCTCGAAGGTCACGCGTCCGGCCTTGACGTGGCCGAACAGGGCCTGGTCGAAGGTCTGCATGCCGTAGTAGCCGCCCGTGGTGATCACCTCGACCAGCTTGCCCGTCTGCGCCGGGTCGACGATCATGTCGCGCACACGCCCGGTCATACGCAGGATCTCGCAGACGGCCACGCGGCCGCCGTCTGCTCCGGGAACCAGTCGCTGGGAGATGACGCCCTTGACGGTGCCCGCGATCATGCTGCGCGCCTGGCCGTGCTGGTGAGGCGGGAAGAAATCGAGCATGCGGTTGATCGACTCGGTCGCGTCGACGGTGTGGATGGTCGACAGCACGAGGTGTCCGGTCTCGGCGGCCGACAGAGCCGTCTGCACGGTCTCCTCGTCGCGCATCTCACCAACGAGGATCACGTCCGGGTCCTGCCGCAGCACCCTTCTCAGCGCGCGCTTGAACGAAGCCGTGTCCATGCCGACTTCGCGCTGGTTAATGACCGAGCGGACGTCTTTGTGGACAAACTCGATCGGGTCCTCGATCGTGACGATGTGCTTGTTCATCGTGCGGTTCATGTGGTCGATCATCGCCGCGAGCGTGGTCGACTTGCCCGATCCGGTGGTGCCGGTGAGCAACACGATGCCGCGCTCCTCCTCGGCCAGTTCGCGCACGACCGGCGGCAGTGCGAGCTCCTCGATCGTGCTGATGTGGTGGGGGATCGCGCGGCAGGCCATCGAGATCACGCCGCGCTGGAGGAAGGCGTTGATCCTGAAGCGCGCGACCTGCGGGATTTCAAACGAGAAGTCGACCTCGTGCTCGTGGGCGAACTCGTCGAGCTTGTCCTCGTCGCTGAGCAGCTCCTTCAGCGCGCCCTTGGTGTCGGAAGCGCTCAACGGCTCGACGCTCTCGTCGAGCGTGAGCTCCCCGTTGACGCGGTACAGGGGCGCCGAGTCGACCTTCAGGTGCAGGTCAGATCCGCCCTTGTCCACAAGCACCCGCAGGGCCGCGATCACATCGAACATGCATCCCTGATCGGCAGCCGCGTCGGACGGCTTGAGCGCCGCAGGGCCGCGTGGACGAGCCGGGCTTTACGCGACGTCGCGAAGCTTCTGTGCCTCGGCCAAGCTCTGCAGCTTCTTCAGCGACTGGTTCTCGATCTGGCGGATGCGCTCGCGGGTGACGTTGAACGTTCGCCCGACCTCGTCGAGCGTGCGCGGGTGCTCGCCGCCGAGGCCGTAGCGCAGCTCCAGCACGCGACGTTCGCGGTAGGAGAGGTTCTCCAGCGCCTCGCGCAGGGCCTCCTTGGTGAGGATCTCGGCGGCGCGCTCGTAGGGAGACTCGGCGCGCTCGTCGGCGATGAACTGGCCGAACTCGGACTCCTCCTCGTCGCCGACGGGCTTCTCCAGCGACACGGGCGCCTGCGCGGAGCGCTTGATCGAGTCGACCTCCTCGGGGTCGATGCCAGTGACCTCGGCGATCTCGTCGGCGGTGGGCTCGCGTCCGAGCTCGGTCACCAGCTTGCGCTCGGCGCGGCCGATCTTGTTGAGCTTCTCAACTACGTGCACGGGGATGCGGATCGTGCGGGCCTTGTCGGCGAGCGCGCGGGCGATCGCCTGGCGGATCCACCACGTGGCATAGGTGGAGAACTTAAAGCCCTTGCGGTAGTCGAACTTCTCCGCGGCCCGAACCAGGCCGAGCGTGCCCTCCTGGATCAGGTCGAGGAACGGCAACCCCTGGTTGCGGTAGTTCTTGGCGATCGACACCACCAGGCGCAGGTTGGACTCGACCATCTTCTGCTTTGCATCCAGGTCGCCGCGCTCGATGCGCTTGGCCAGGTCGACCTCCTCCTGAGCGGTCAGCAGGCGCACCTTGCCGATGTCCTTGAGGAACAGCTGCAGCGAGTCGGTCGTCATGTCCGGCTTGAGATCGAGCGCCGTTTTGGCTTTGCGCCGACCGCGCTTGTCAGGAGCACGCTCGATCTCCGACGACGCGGCGATCGCCGGGTCGATGTCCTCGACGAGCTCTATCTCGGATCGCTCGAAGAACCCGTGCAGCTCCTCGACGTCCGACTCGTCGAGGTCGAGCTCGGACATCGCCTTGGCTATCTCCGCGTAGGAGAGAACACCCACCTGCTGCCCCTTGGCCAGCAGGCCCTTGACCTCGTCCAACTCCTGCAGCTCGACTACTGACATCGTGTTTCCATTCTTGGGTCGCGCGAAGCCCCGCGCGCCACGCGCTGGGGCCCTGCCAGATTATGCTTCAGGACGCCTACACCGCACAAATACGGTCGGGATCTGACCACGTTACATCTCGGGTTCGCTCTCACGTAGTTGCCAAGCGGTCATGCTAACGCGTGCTGGGCGAACATCGGAGAGATCTGCAGCCTTCTTGAAGACCGCAGGTCCCCGCCTGAAGCCTGGCCTTAAGCAATGATGTCCGCGTGAGCGACTCCAATTCCGCAGGGCGCAAGCGCCGGCCCAGCGTGCCCGACGGCAACGGAGGCGTGCTAGCCAACCTTCCGCGGACGCGCCCGCAGCGCTCTAGCCCGCGCAGGGCGGCCGCGCGGACAGCCGCTGCAGAGCCCGCCACACAGGCGGCGAACGGCACACGCGAAACTGCTGCAAAGACCAAGGCTCCATCTCAGCCACTCCGTGCGAGCGCGCGCAAAGCGCAGGCTCGCAAGCCTGCTACAGCCCCCAGCGCGGGCAAGCCCAGCGCACGCGCACCCAGGCGCCAGGCCGAGTCGCACAGCGACCGCGAGCGCGTGCCCACACAGGGTTTCGAATGCGCGAGCGAGAGCGTCAGCGGGCCCGTGCAGCCGCCCGGTGGCCCCGAGCTCGTTGCGTCGGCCGTGGAGATCGTCGGCGAGCTGGCCAAGGCTGGGCTGTCCAGCGGCGAGCGCGTGCTCAGAGACGTCTTGTCGCGCCTGCCGCTGCCCTGATCGCGATCCCAGCGCTTGCGCCGCGCGACCCTGATCGCCATCTGTGGCGATATGTATACTCACCGCCACGCCGAGCTTCCATGACCCAGGTCGTGGAAGGCGGGGGACCCAATGCGGGTCGAAATCGATCCGCTGGGGCGAATCGGTCCGGTGAGGACCGTAGCGCCGCACACCATATGCCGCGCGAGCCCGTCAGCTGACCCCGTAGGCGCCGACGACGATGCGAATCACCATCAAGACCCCGACAGCTCCGCTTGCCCTGATCGCAGCCGCGGCCTGCCTCCTGGCGGTGCCGGCGGTCAGCGCCTGGGCCGACACCGGCGGTGCGCCAGCCGGCGCACCGCCCGTCAAGGGCAAGGTCCACACGACCGGGATCGCCACCTGGTTCGGCCCCGGCTTCTACGGCAAGCAGACCGCTTGTGGTCAGACCTTGACCCCGAGCGTTGTCGGCGTGGCCAACCGCACGCTCCCCTGCGGAACGCTGATCAAGGTCAGCTACCAGGGCCGCGGGCTGACCGTGCCGGTGCTCGACCGCGGGCCCTACAGCTCGACCGGCGCCAACTGGGACCTGACCGCCGGCGCGGCTCAGGCGCTCGACATCACCACAACGGTGCGCATCGGCACGCGCGTGGTCGGAAACGCACCCAACACACCCACGCTTGGGCTGCCTGCTGGCGCGCAGAGCGAAACCCTGGCCGGTGGCGTCGCCGCCAGCGCGCCCGTCGCCGCCGAATAGCGCGGCTCACACAGGCTCGTCCACCGAGGCCGCCGGACGACCGGCTGCCGCTCGCGCAGCTGAGCGCGCGGCATACAGGCCGACATCCGCATGCGCGGCAAGCGCAGCGGCCTCGCGTCCATCGTCAGGGCACACGGCGGTGCCGATCGCGACCTCCAGCGAGGACCCACGCCGACGCATCGCGACGTGAGCCGCGCGCGCCAGGCGCTCGGCCAGGCGCTCGGTCGCCATCCGATCGGTTTCAGGCGCGAGCACCCAGTACCTGCCGGGCCTCTCTTGTGTGACGGCGCTCGACCCCGCCCCGACGGGGCCCGGCTGCGTTTGCAGCTCGCCCACCAGGGCCTGCTCGATCGTGGCTGCCAGCAGCGTCAGCGTCCCGGGTTCGTGGCGACTCATGCGCTCGATGTCGACCAGCTCGACAAGCAGCGCAGCAAAGGGAAGGCCATCGCGCTCGAAGCGCTCCAGTTGATGACCGATCGAGCGAGTCCACGCCGCGGCGCCCTGCTCGCGCCGTTCATCGCGGATCTCGATCTCCCCGTCCCGAGCACGCGGCGGCACGGGCGGAGACTCGTCCCAGGAGAGTGGACGCGCGTCGGCGAGGGCGCCCTTGGGCGCCGTCCGAGAGCGCGCGAACGCGACCTGACCCTCTGAAACCGGCACCCGTGAGCGTTCGTCCACTATCACCGTCTCGCCGCCTGAGTCCGGCACGGGATCGCGCTCGCGCGCAGCGCGATCACGGTCGCGGGGCGCACTCTCGCGGGCGCTGAGGATCGCGGCGTCCCCGCGAGCCATCGCGTCGCGCTCGGTCGACACGCTGACAACAGCCACGGCGACCAAGCTCGCGCACACGCAGGCAAGCCGGTCGGCGAGATCTGCTAGTTGACGCGCGGGCGAGCTGTCCAGAATCGGGGACGCCCATCCCAACTGACCGGGGCGCAACTCTTCGAGCATTGTCTCCCAAAGGACACGGCGCAGCGCCTCGACCGCGACCACGACCTCTCCCACATCGTGCACGCCAGCGATGACAGCCAACCGCCGGGCCGGAGCGGACGCCCCTCGACCGCTCGGCGTGACGGCGCCCGTCAGGCGGTCGAGCTCCAGGTCAGATGCGAGGGCTCGGATCGCCTGCGCGCACAGCTCGGGTCCCTCCCAGGCCAGTTGCTCGAGGGGCACCTCGCTCATGCGATCGAGTGGGCGACCGATCAGCAGCGTCATCGCCCAGCGCCTGGCCATCTCCTCGTCACGCGCGACGAGCGCGTCAAGCGGCAGGTCGGCGACCGGTCGCGCCCGCGGGGTGATCGGCGGCTGAGGCTCGCTCATGTCAGTGTGCATATCACCAACCGAGGACGCCATCGTGAGCGCGCCCCGCATATAGCCTGAGAAACTTGTGCAGAGGGTGACGCGCAAATGACAGTCTGGATCGCCGCAGCGCTCGCGGTGGCCGCCCTGACCGCCCTCGCGGCCACCCTGCGCGGGCGCAGGCGATCGGCTCGCTCCGCACGAGCCGTGATCGTAGACCTCGACGACTCCACCGCGCTCGACCGTCATACGGGCGCCGTGCGCTCGGTCCAGAAGGCCGACCTGGTGATCGAGGCGGACGCGCTGGGCGAGATCTGGACGCCCGCGCATCTGGAGCGCCTCGCGCGCACCTACTGGCGCTTCCTCGCGCGCATCACGCTTGGGCTTGTCCGCGTCAGCTATGGCGAGGACGAACGGTCGGTGATCCTGCTCGCGCCCGCGCTCAAGCTGGTGACCTTCCAGGCGCCCCGATATGAGATGGACGCCGCGCGCGGCGTCGTGCATTGGCGCATCGAGCGAGGTCTGCTCGTGTCCAGGCGCAGACACAACCGCGGCTACCTGCAGATCGAAGTGCGCCGCAGCCCTGGCGACGACCCCAAGCACGTTCGCCTGCACGTGGAGGTGGAGGTCGCCAACTTCTACCCGTCGATCGCCTCCAAACTCAGCCGGCGCCTATACGAAGCCACACAATCTCGTATCCACGTGATCGTTACGTATGGCTTCTTGCGCTATCTCGCGCGACTCGATCTGGCGGAGTCGAAGGTGGGGAAGCTGGACCGCGCGTGACCCGGCGATCCGACCCTCAGGCCGAGGTCGGGACGCCCGAGCATCGGGCAGGCGCAGGCGGCCCGGCGCACAGGACGGATACATCGCCTTTATCCCATGATCGTCACGTACAGGAGCGCTTTCGCCGCGGGAGCCACCGAGAAGACGATTTCCACGGATTTCGCGGACACTGCCTTGACTTTGTAGTTGGCGCTGGATTCCACTTCGGCCGGTTCTTCGCCTTCGCTCGTTTGCACGGTGACCTCGACAAGCCGAGTTTCGAGTTTGTGTTCGATCACCCATTCTTTTTTCACGCCGTTACCGACGAGGGCCGCCGACACCTTGCGCGCTGGGGAAGCAGCAGCGACCGTGATCGCCCCTTCTGCGGGTTTCCCGGGCTTCGCGCTTGGTGGCGCAAGCTTGGTAACGGATACTGCTTCTTTTTTGATCTTCGCTTCGCTGACAGCTTCCGTCTTAAGCTTCACTTCGCTGACGGCTTCTGGCCCTAGCAGCACTTCGGTGACAGCCAAGAGCTTGATCTTTGTTGTTTCCACCGCTTCCCCCCCGATCTTAGTCGCGGTGACTGCTTCTTTTGCGAGATCGCCTGTAACGACGGATTCTGCGCCTATGGTACCCGATTCTCCTTTTTCCCCTTTTTCTCCTTTTTCTCCTTTGGCACCAGCCGCGCCGGTAGCCCCGGTAGCGCCTTTAGCGCCTTCTGCGCCTTTTTCTCCTTTTTCTCCTTTTTCTCCTTTGGCACCAGCCGCGCCGGTAGCACCAGTAGCACCTGTAGCGCCTTTGGCGCCTTCTGCGCCTTTTTCTCCTTTTTCTCCTTTTTCTCCTTTGGCACCAGCCGCGCCGGTAGCCCCGGTAGCACCTTTAGCACCTTCTGCGCCTTTTTCTCCTTTGGCACCAGCCGCGCCAGTAGCACCTTTAGCACCTTCTTTGCCTTCGGGACCGGCTGCACCCGCTTCGCCTTTGGGTCCCTGCGGGCCAATCGGGCCCTGCAGGCCTTCTAGGCCTTCTAGGCCTTCTTTGCCTTCCATGCCTTGCGGGCCGGCCGCACCCGCCGCACCTTCTTTGCCTTCCACGCCTGTCGCGCCCGTCGGACCCTGCGGACCAGCCGCACCTTGTGGGCCTTCTTTCCCTTGTTTACCTTCCGGACCCGCCGCCCCCGTTTCACCTCTCAGACCCTGCGGACCGATCGCACCTTGCGGCCCTTGCTCGCCTTCCGGACCCTGCGCGCCGGTCGCCCCCCGCGCGCCTTCGGGGCCGGCAGCGCCGGCTTCACCTATGGGTCCCAGCGGACCGATGGCACCCTGCAGCCCTTCCTTGCCTTCAGGGCCAGCGGCGCCGGTTTCTCCTTTGACCCCCTGCGCGCCGCTCGCTCCTTTTTCGCCTTGGATTCCCTGCGGGCCTGCGAGACCGGTTGCACCCTGCGGGCCTTCCTTGCCATTGGCCCCGGTGGCGCCTGCTGCGCCGTTTGCACCTGTAGCGCCCTTGGCGCCTGGAGGACCCCTTGCTCCCATCGGGCCATCGGCACCGGGCAGGCCAATTGGGCCTCGAGCACCGCCCGCAGAGCCGCTAGCGCCCCTGGGGCCCGGTGTGCCCTGCGGCCCGACAGGACCTGCTGGACCGGAAGATCTCTCCAGCCAGTGCGTTCTGACCGACCGGTGCGAACCGGGGTGATGCCTTGTCACACCATGCCGGCCCAAGCCCACCCGCGCAGTTGAGCCCGGAGGGGCGCTGATAGCCAGAAGCGTTGCCCGCTGACCGCGCTTGGCGGATACGGTTGGCTCGCGACCGGCGAGCAGCGCTACTGCGCCGGCAGAGCAGACAACGGCGAGCACGACGATAAGTGAGCGTTGGGAGCGTGCGCGCATTTGGGAACTTTGATCTATTTCAAATTCGAGTCCAGCGCGAGCGTTGCGGATCGCGGCTCGAGCTGGAAGTCAAATCGTTGGAACCAATACGATCGACTCAGCGCCCGATTCCTTTAGGCGTGGCACCTGACATTCGCTGCCATATCCAGTGAGCTTTTCGGTACCGAGCAACAGTTGGGAAAACACCACGCTCGAGCCCGTCAAACCGGGCGCAACCGCCTCGAAATCAAATGTGGGGACCTACGTAAGTAGAAACCCGCAAATGGGTTGCAAGAGCAGCACTGAAGAGCGACGGCTCGCTCGTCGGCACCCCCACCGGGGTGGGCTCAGCGCCGGTCGTCGAGCCTAATAGCGCTCGCCGCCGACCGCCCTCAGCTTGGCGCGGTCGTGGGTTGCGCGGATGCGCCTGATCGTTCCCGAGCGCGAGCGCGTGACCAGGGATTCGGTGGTGGCGCCGCCGGCGCTCGGATAGCGCACGCCCTGCAGCACGTCGCCGTCAGTGACGCCGGTGGCGGAGAAGAATACGTCGTCGCCGGCGACCAGGTCGTCGCGGTCGAGCACCTGCTGCAGGTCGTAGCCGGCCTCCAGCGCTGCTGCGCGCTCCTGCTCGTCGCGCGGCCACAGCCGTCCGAGCAGCTGCCCGCCGAGGCACTTGACGGCGGCCGCCGAGATGACGCCCTCGGGCGTGCCGCCGATCCCCCACAGCAGATCGACGGGCGCCCGCTCGGTTACCGCGAGCAGAGCCGCGGACACGTCGCCGTGGGCAATCAGGCGCACGCGCGCGCCGGCCGCGCGGATCGCCGCGATGCCCTGCTCGTGGCGCGGGCGGTCGAGCGTGACGACCATCACGTCGCTGACGGGGCGGCCCTTGCGCTCGGCCACCAGCTTGACGGTCTCTCCCAGCGGGCGGTCAAGATCGAGCAGGTCTGCGATCTCGGGTGCACCGGCCATCTTCTCCATGTACACGCACGGGCCTGGGTCGAACATCGTCCCGCGCGCCGACAGCGCGATCACGGCCAGAGCGCTGGGCATGCCGTGGGCGGCCAGCGTGGTGCCCTCGAGCGGGTCCACCGCGATGTCCACCTGCGGCGGGGAGCCGTCACCGATCGGCTCGCCGTTGTAGAGCATCGGCGCCTCGTCCTTCTCGCCCTCGCCGATCACCACCACGCCGTCCATCTGAATGGAGTGGAGCATGTGGCGCATGCCATCGACCGCGGCCTGGTCGGCGGCCTCCTTGTCGCCCCGGCCCACCAGCGGCGCGCATGCCAGCGCGGCCGCCTCGGTCACGCGAACGAGCTCCAAGGCGAGGTTACGGTCGGGCAGTTGACGGGATTGCTGTGCGCTCAAGACGCGAGAAACCTATACCAGGGCGCCTGCCATTACGATCGTGGCTTGACCGACCGAGAAAGGTGAGCTGGACATGACGCAGATCGGCTTCGTCGGGCTGGGCAAGATGGGCGGCAACATGGTTCACCGCATTCGCCGCGACTCAGAGCACGAGGTGGTGGCGTTCGACTTCGACGAGAAGGCCGTCAAGCTGGCCGTCAAGAACGGCGCCGCCGGCGCGAGCTCGCTCAAAGAGCTCGTCAAGAAGCTGCAGGCACCGCGGATCGTCTGGATCATGGTGCCCGCGGGCGACCCCACCCAGCAGACCGTCGACAAGCTGGCCAAGCTGCTCGACCGCGGCGACGTGATCGTCGACGGGGGCAACTCCAAGTGGACAGACGACAAGCGTCGCGCACAGCAACTCAAAGCCAGCGGGGTCGAATACATCGACGTGGGCACGTCAGGCGGTGTGTGGGGCCTGGAAGTCGGCTACTGCATGATGGTCGGCGGACCGCCCAAAGCGGTCAAACGCCTGGCGCCGATACTCGATGTGCTCGCGCCCGAGACCAACGAGCAGAGCCGCACGTCGATCGGCGAGCGCGGGTGGCTGCACTTCGGCCCGTCGGGCGCCGGCCACTACGTGAAGATGGTGCACAACGGCGTCGAGTACGGGCTGATGCAGGCCTATGCCGAGGGCTTTGACGTGTTCGACAAGTGCGAGTATCAGCTCGACAACGCCAAGATCGCGCACCTGTGGGGACAGGGCTCGGTCGTGCGCTCGTGGCTGTGCGAACTGGCCGCGCGCGCGTTCGAGGCCGACGGCAATGACCTGGAAGCGATCGAGGGCTACACAGAGGACTCGGGCGAGGGGCGCTGGACGATCGCCGACGCGACCGCCCACGACGTGCCCACGCCCGTGATCACCGCGTCGCTGTATGCGCGCCTTCGCTCGCGCGGCAACGGCGACTTCGCCGATCGCATGCTGGCCGCTCTGCGTAACCAGTTCGGCGGGCACGCCGTCAAGGCCGCAAAGCCAGCCGCCAAGGGCCCCGGCGGGGGCGACTGACCGTGGCGGTGCTCGCGGGCCAGCCGACCGCCGACGTCGAGGCCGAGAATCCGCTCACGGCCGGGCTCGAGCGCCTACCGGTAGCGCCAACCACGCTGGTCATCTTCGGCGCGACCGGTGACCTGGCCAGGCGCAAACTGCTGCCCGCCCTGTACAACCTCGCCCACGAGGGCGCCCTGCCCGGGCGCTTTCACTTGGTGGGCGTGTCGCGCAAAGACATGGCACACGAGGACTTCCGCGCCGAATGCGAGCAGGCGATCCGCCGCTTCTCGCGCCGACAGCCCGACGAGGACGTCCTCAAGAGCCTGCTCGAACACGTCAAGTACATTCCCGGCACCTTCGACGACGACGCCGTGTATGCCCAGCTCAAAGCTGCGCTCGATAGCTTCGAGCTCCAGGCGCACGAACCGATCAACCGCGCCTTCTATCTGTCGACCGCCCCCGGCTTCTTCCCTGTGATCATCGAGGCGCTCGGGCGCTCGCAGCTGGCCAGCCACGAAGGCGCCGAGGTGCGCGTGATCATCGAGAAGCCGTTCGGCACCACCCTGGCGCAGGCGCGCGAGCTCAACCGCCGCGTGCTCGCGATCTTCGACGAGCCCCAGGTCTTTCGCATCGATCACTACCTGGGCAAGGAGACGGTGCAGAACATGATGGCGTTCCGGTTCGCCAACGGCATGTTCGAGCCGCTGTGGAACCGCAACTACATCGACAGCGTCCAGATCACCGCCGCCGAGGAGCTCGGTATCGGCACCCGCGCCGATTACTACGAGTCCTCAGGCGCGCTGCGTGACCTGATCCAGAACCACATGCTGCAGCTGCTGTGCCACGTTGCCATGGAGCCGCCCGTCAGCTTTACCGCCGAAGAGGTCCGCAACGAGAAGGTCAAGGTCCTGCAGGCGATTCCCCAGCCGAGCGCCGAGACGATCCCGCAGATGGCCGTGCACGCGCAGTACGGCCACGGGCATGTCGGCGGAGAGGACGTGCCCGGCTACCTGCAAGAGGAGGGCGTGTCCGAGGACTCGGTCACCGAGACCTACGCCGCGCTGCGCCTGGAAGTGGACAACTGGCGCTGGGCGGGCGTTCCCTTCTATCTGCGCACCGGCAAGCGCCTGGCTCGCAAGATCACCGAGATCGCAGTCACGCTCAAGCCGGTCCCGCATCTGGCCTTCAGCCAGCAGGGCTCGCTGGGCGTACACCCCAACCAGCTGGTGCTCACGCTGCAGCCCAACGAGGGAGTGTCGCTGCGCCTCGGCGCCAAGATCCCGGGCACGCGCATGATCATCCGCCCGGTCAGGATGGAGTTCCTCTACGGCACGTCGTTCTTGTCGCAGTCGCCCGAGGCGTACGAGCGGCTGATCACCGACGCGATGCGCGGCGACGCCACGCTGTTCACCCGCAACGACGAGGTCGAGGCGCAGTGGCGCATCTGCGATCCGATCGTCTCGGCGTGGTCTGAGTCAAAGGCTCCCCTGCCTAAATACGAAGCCGGCTCGCAGGGACCCGCGGAGGCAAACGGGCTGCTGCGCGACGGCGACAGCTGGCGCGCGATCTGATGGCGCGCAGCGACGCGGTCTGGAACGAACAGGGCACCACTCCGGACGCGATTGAAGGCGCCCTGCGCGAGCTGCTCGTGCAGCGCCACGCAGAAGACGAGCGGCTGGTGCCCGCGCGCGTGCTCAACATGATCGCGTTCGTCGACCGCGAGTGGAGCGGCGAGATCGCAAATCGCCTGCGCGGGGTGGGGCGCTATCACGCCTCGCGCCTGCTCGTGCTCTCCTACGAGCCACATCGCGAGCGCCTGGACGCGCGTGTGAGCATCGTCTCAGACGACGAGCCGACCGGAGACGAAGTGGCGCTGCTGCACGAGACGGTCGTCGTGGAGATCGGCGACCGCCACCTCGACGACCTGGTCACGATCGCCGACCCGCTGGTCGTCAGCGACCTCCCCACGCTGCTGTGGTCGCCGCACGGCCACCACGACGTGGTCGAGCAACTGCTGGCGCTCTCACAGGCCGTGCTGCTGGACTCGGTCGACGAGCCGCTGCCCGCCGACGCGCTGCAGCGCGCGTGCTCGCTCGCGCGACAGGCCTACGTGGTGGACCTCGCGTGGCTGCGCTCCACCCCCTGGCGCGAGCGCGTGGCCGCCGCGTTCGACCCCCCATACCTGCGCGGCGACCTGCGCAGCATCGCCGAGGTAATCGTGCGTCACCATCCGGACTCGACCGCCGCGGCGATGCTGTTCGTCGGTTGGCTCGCTTCGCGGCTGGACTGGAGCATCTCCGCGCTCGCCACTCAGGGCGACGCACTGCTGGGCAAGGCCCACGCCCCCCGCCAGCAGGTCTCGCTGCGCCTGCAGTCCGCCCCCGAGCTGCAGGTGCGCGGCCTGGAGGGGCTCACCCTGCAGACAGCGTCCGGGCGCTGCCTGCGACTGGACCGCGGACCGGGCGGCCTGCACGCACGCTCGCACGACCCGCGCGGACACGAGAGCGAGTGGACGATCCCGGGCGCTTCGCGCGGGGAGATCGGCGTGCTCGGTGAGGGCATCCGCCAGGCGCTGCTGCGCGACCCCACGTATGTGCCAGCCCTGACCGCGGCCCGGGCGATGGTGTCGTGAGCGACCTCCTGGCGCCGTCGTGATCGTCCGCTCCCCGACCTGCTCGGCGAGCCTGCCGTGACGCGCCTGACCAGCTGCCCCGACGCCGAGACGGTCGCGCAGCGCGCCGCTGCGCACATCGCGCGCCAGCTGGCAGAGGCCCGCGAGCTGCGCGGCGTGGCGCACCTGGCGCTCAGCGGCGGGACCACGCCGGGACGCACCTACGAGCTGCTGGCGGCTGCGTCGCAGGACCTGGCTGGCACGGAGGTCTGGTTCGCCGACGAGCGCTGCGTGGGGCCACAAGACGAGCAGAGCAACTACCGCCTGGCAGACCAGGCGCTGCTGACGCCCGCCAAGGTCCCAGCCGAGCTGGTGCACCGCATGGAGGGAGAGCTCGGCCCCGAGGAGGGAGCGCGGCGCTACGCGCTAGAGCTGTGCGAGCGCGTGCCAAGCGAGCACGCCGAATCGTCGGGCCCGCCGGCGCTCGACGTGGTTGTGCTGGGTATCGGGCCCGACGGCCACGTCGCGTCGCTGTTTCCCGGTGCGAACACGCTGGACGCGGGCGATGACGCGGTGTGCTTGGGCGTGCGCGACTCGCCCAAGCCGCCCCCCCAGCGCATCACGCTCAGCCTGGGCGTGCTGCGCGCCGCGCGCGGCTGCCTGCTACTGGCCACCGGCGCGGGCAAGGCCGACGCTGTCGCCGCGATGCTCGCCCAGCCCAGCCGCCACGTGCCCGCCAGCCTGCTGCGACGCGAGCGGCTGACCGTGATCGTCGACGACGCCGCCGCCCCAGGCGGCCCCGCGAGGTGAGCCAGCAGGAGCCATCCAAGCAACCCGATCGCGCCGCGAGAGATCGCGAGATCGTGCTCGTCCGCCACGCGGAGACCGAGTGGAGCAGGGATGGCAGGCACACCGGGCGCACCGACATCCCGCTCACCGACGGCGGACAGGCCCGGGCCACCGCACTGGCCGAGCGCCTGGGCTCGCGGCGCTTTGCGCTCGTGCTCGTCAGTCCGTTGACGCGCGCGCGCGAAACCTGCGACCTGTGCGGGCTGGGCGCGCACGCACAGGAGCGCTCCGAGCTGATGGAGTGGGACTACGGCGACTACGATGGCCTCACCACCCCACAGATCCTGGCCACTCGGCCCGGTTGGGATTTGTGGCGCGACGGCTGTCCCGGCGGCGAGAGTGCCGCGCAGGTGGGCGCGCGGGCCGACCGGATGATCGCCGAACTGGCAGGCATCGACGGCGACGTCGCCGTCTTCTCCCACGGCCATATGCTGCGCGTGTTCGGCGCCCGCTGGGTCGCGCTGGACCCCGCGCAGGGCGCGCGACTGGGCCTGTCCACGGCGGCGATCTGCGTGCTCGGCTACGAGCGCGACACGGCCGTGCTGGCTCGCTGGAACGACACGGGCGCAAGCAGCGTGTAACGGCCGCGCCCCCATCCGAGACAGACATGCAAGATCGAGGAAGTTGCAGCATCGACACGGTGGAACCTTCTAAGGTGAGGCCCCACAGTCAGCCATGGCAGTCAGCGCGGAAAAGACCAACCCCGTCTCCCCCGACGCCGAGCAGACGCTCCAGGCCATGGTGTCGGCGCGCGAGCGGACGTTTGCGCTCGTGTCGGGGATCGACGACGAGGACCTGCAGCGCAGCCATTCGCCACTGATGAGCCCGCTCGTCTGGGACCTTGGGCACATCGCTGCCTACGAGGACCTGTGGCTGGCCCGGCGCCACGGTGGCCTTGAGCTGCTGCGCCCCGACCTGGCGGACGCATACGACGCCTTCGAGACACCGCGCGCGGTCCGCGCAGACATCGAGATGCTCGGCCCGGACGACGCGCGCACCTACCTGGAGGATGTGCGCGAGCGCACATCCTCGGTGCTAGCCAGCCGTGGGGTTGGTGACGGCGCGATCTGCGAGATGGTCCTGCGCCATGAGCTCCAGCACACCGAGACGATGCGCCAGACGATGGCCATCGCTGGGCTGCTGCCGGCAGGCGAGCCTGCGCTGGCTGCCATGGACGGTGAGGAGGATTGGCTGGAGATGCCCGCGGGGCAGTTCGCCATGGGGGCCTCGGCCGAGGGCTTTGCCTATGACAACGAGCGTCCGCGACACGCCGTTGAGTTGCCCCCCTTCCGCATCGCCCGGCGACCGGTCAGCAACGCCAGCTGGATGCGCTTCAGCGAGGGTGGCGGCTATGAACGACGCGAGTGGTGGTCGCAGGAGGGCTGGGCTTGGAAGGAGCAGTACGACATCACCCATCATCGCGCCATCGCCGCGGGCGGGGCGGGCGGGCTTCAATTCCCCGTCTGTCACATCTCCTGGTTCGAGGCCGACGCCTTCGCCCGCAGCTGCGACGCGCGGCTGCCCACCGAGGCCGAGTGGGAGAAGGCGGCGACCTGGAGGCAGGGACGCGACGAGGGGCTCGCGGCCGTCGGGCAGGTGTGGGAGTGGACAGCGTCGTCCTTCGGCGGCTATCCCGGCTTCGTCGCATACCCCTATCGCGAGTATTCCGAGGTGTTCTTCGGCGAGGGCTACAAGGTGCTGCGGGGCGGCTCGTGGGCGACGCACCCGCGCGTGGCCACGCGCACGTTTCGCAACTGGGACCTGCCCGAGCGACGGCAGATCTTCGCGGGCCTGCGCCTGGCCAGAGACGCAGCGTGATGGAGCCCTCTACGCCACCCGAGCCGCTGCTCGAGGACGCCATTCAGATCGACTCGCACCTGGACGGCACGCACGAACGCTCGCTCGCCGACGACGCGCTGGACGGGCTGACACGCCCGTTCAAGGAGCTTCCGCCCAAGCACTTCTACGACGCCCGCGGCGCGCAGCTGTTCGACCGCATCTGCGAGCTGCCCGAGTACTACCCCACGCGCGCCGAGCGGGCGATCCTCGAAGACAGCGCGCAGGAGATCGCCCAACTGACCGGCGCGGTGGAACTGGTCGAGCTGGGATCGGGAACGGCCGCCAAGACGCGTGTGCTGCTCGACGCCCTGCATGCGGCCGGCACGCTCTATCGCTACGTGCCCGTAGACGTGACCGAGAGCATGGTGCGCGAATGCGCGCACATGCTCACCGACGAGTACCCCGGCCTGCGCGTACACGGCGTGATCGGCGACTTCGAGCGCCACCTCGACCGCGTGCCGCCTGCCGCCGGGCCTCGCATCGTCGCATTCCTGGGCGGCACGATCGGCAACTTCCCGCCGGGCAGCCGCAGGCGCGTGCTGCGCCAGATCGCCGGGCTGCTGCACCCGGGTGACCATCTGCTGATGGGCACCGACCTGGTCAAGGACCCGCAGGTGCTCGAGGCCGCCTACGACGACGCCCAGGGCGTCACCGCCGAGTTCAACCGCAACGTGCTGCGCGTGCTCAACCGCGAGCTGCAGGCCGACTTCGACCCAGACGACTTCGAGCACGTGGCCCTGTTTGACCGCGAGCACGAGTGGATCGAGATGCGCCTGCGCGCGCGCCGCGAGCACACCACGCTCGTGCGCGGGCTGGATCTGCCAGTGCACTTCGACGCGGGCGAGGAGATCCGCACGGAGATCAGCGCCAAGTTCACGCCCGAGCGCTTGGAAGGCGACCTGTCCGCCGCTGGCCTGGAGCTCGTGCGCTGGCTGACCGATCCGGACGGGCTGTTCGCGTTGACGCTGTCGCGGGTGCGACCTGTGAGCTAGACTCACCCGACCATGCGCAATACGCTGCAATACAGCGCTATGCTATTGACATGGACATTCCAAAGACAAAGCAGAGCGTCGCATTTCGCTTTAGGGCCGAGACGCTGGAGAGGCTGCGCCAGCGTGCGCAGGACACCCACATGCCCCAGACGACCCTCGCGGAGCGATACATCGAGGAGGGCATACGCCACGACGAACACCCGCTTATCTACTTCAGGGAGGGCGCCGCGGGACGACGTCCGGCCCTGTTTGGAACACGGCTGGATGTGGCGCAGGTGATCACGACGATACGCCAGAACGGCAACTCCGTCGAGGAGGTGGCCAAGTTGCTCGAGATCCCCGCGGCACATGTAGATGCATGCGTGCGTTACTACGCCGATCATAAGGATGAGATCGATACCTGGATTGAGCGCGTGACCGCACTCGCGGAACGCGAACGCGCGCGCTGGCAGCGTCAGCAACAGGCGCTCGGGTGAGGCTGCTTCTCGACGAGATGATTCCGCCCCAGATAGCGCGAGGGTTGCGACAAGCGGGGCACGATGTACAGGCGATCAAGTGGGACAGAGACGACCTGCTGAGCATCTCCGACCTAGAGCTGGTCCGGCAGATGGTTCTCGAGCCGCGGACGATCGTGA
The DNA here is from genome assembly GCA_963734225.1 of uncultured Solirubrobacteraceae bacterium. Classification (GTDB taxonomy): domain Bacteria; phylum Actinomycetota; class Thermoleophilia; order Solirubrobacterales; family Solirubrobacteraceae; genus Palsa-744. The sequence goes on along the minus strand of CAVTGI010000016.1, from coordinate 395,802 downwards.
CCAACGACATCGCCGACTTTCAGGCAATCCACGATCTGTTCCTCGCCGCCGGCGACGAGCATCACGGGATGATCTTCACATTCGACGAGACAATGCCACGCACCAAGGCCGCTATCCCGCTATGGGTGAGCACCCTCTCGGAGCTGCTCTGCGAGTACTCCGATGACGACGCGCTGCACAACCGCATCCGCCATGTGATCTGAAGCTGAGCAATACACGACGAAGCGATTCAATAGGCTCCGCCCTGTGAACATCGACGGCTCAGCAGCGATCGTGTCCGGAGGCGCGTCTGGCCTCGGTGAGGCGACCGTCCGCGAGTTGCACGCGCGCGGCGCGCGCGTCACCATCGCCGACGTCAACGCCGAGAAGGGGGCTGCCCTGGCATCGGAGCTGGGGCTGGAGTTCGTCGCCTGCGACGTGCGCCAGGAGGAGCAGGTCCAGGCGGCTGTGGAGAAGGCCGCTGCATCCGACGGAGGACTGCGCATCGCGGTCGCCTGCGCCGGCACCGGCTGGGCGCAGAAGGTCGCCGGCTCCAAGGGGCCGCATCCACTGTTGCCGTTCGCGACGATCATCCAGATAAACCTGATCGGCACCTTCAACCTGCTGCGCTTCGCCGCCAGCGCGATGATCGCCAACGACCCACTCGAGGACGGCGAACGCGGCGTGTGCGTCAACACGGCCTCGATCGCCGCCTTCGACGGCCAGGTCGGCCAGATCGCCTACTCCGCCTCCAAGGGCGGCGTCGTCGGCATGACCCTTCCCGCCGCCCGCGACCTGTCCCAATACGGCATCCGCGTCAACACGATCGCCCCCGGGCTGTTCGACACGCCGCTGCTCGCCGCCCTGCCCGAGGAGGCCCGTCAGAAGCTCGGCGCCGGCGTCCCCTTCCCACAGCGCCTCGGCCAGCCCGCCGAGTATGCCCAACTCGCCTGCCACATGGTCGAGAACCGCATGCTCAACGGCGAGACCGTCAGGCTCGACGGGGCGCTGCGGATGCCCCCGCGCTGAGCACCGCACGACCGTCTTCGAGAGATCCCGAGGCAGCGCAGACAATAGGCTGCATTCGGTGTTCGATGGAGTACAATATGACCATGGGCGTTCATCCCCGCGCCACACTCTTTGAGCCCGGCCATGAGGCGGAGTGGGCCGCTCTCAACGAGGAAAAGCGCCGTGCTTTGACCCCCCCGCCCGACACTCCCGTCGGCGAGCTACTGCGGCGCGGCCAGCATCTCTCGGCCCAGGCGGCGAAGCTGCTGCAAGCCGTCGAGCAAGCCGATGGCCGTCCTCGACCCTGAGCTCGACGTTGCCGTCGCGGCCATGGTCGCCGAGGATGCCCGCTTCGTCGTGATCGGCGGATTCGCAGTTATCGCCAACCGCTTCATTCGAGCGACCGAGGACATTGATTTCCTCGTTCCTGATGACACCGAGAACGACCGCCGTGTGTTTGGAGCACTCATCGAGCTCAATGGTGTACGCCTGCGCGACGAGGCACCGCTTCGCCTCGATCACCTGCTAGACCAGACGCACCTACGAGCAAAGACGAGCGCCGGCGTGATTGACATCATGCGCAGTGGACTGCCCCCACTCGACTATGAGACCGTCGCTAAACGCGCGATACACGCCGATTACGGCGGGGCGAGTTTTCTTGTCGCCAGCTTGCGCAGCATCGTCGGCTTCAAGCGCCTCGCCGACCGGCCCCAAGATCGAAATGACTTGATCGGCTTGACAAGGATCCATGGAGAGCTCCCCATAGAGCCGATCCCTGGACTCGATAGCTGAGACATCGATCTACAGCCGTTCCACCAGCATCGCCATGCCCTGGCCGCCCGCCACGCACATCGACTCGATGCCGTAGGTCTTGTCAAGCGTCTCCAGGTCGTTGAGCAGCGTCGTCATGATGCGCGCGCCCGTCATTCCGAAGGGGTGCCCCAACGCGATCGCACCGCCGAACGGGTTGAGCTTCTCATCGGAGATGCCGAGTTCCTCTTTGCACGGCACGATCTGCGCCGCGAACGCCTCGTTGATCTCCACCACGTCGATGTCGTCCATCGTCATACCCGTATTGGCCAGCAGTTTCTGGATCGCCGGTATCGGCCCCAGGCCCATGATCTCCGGGCGGATCGCCGCCACCGTCGATGCCACGATCCGCGCACGCGGTTTGAGGCCGAGCTCGCTTGCCTTCTCGTCGCTCATGATCAACAGCGCAGCCGCGCCGTCGTTGAGCGGGCACGAGTTGCCCGCCGTCACCGAGCCGCCCTCCTTGAACACAGGCTTGAGCTTGGCCAGCACCTCCATCGTTGTGCCCGGCCGCGGACCGTCGTCCCTGGTCACGATCGCCTCGTCGAAGGACACCTCGTTGCCGTCCTTGTCGGTCTCTTTGTGCGCCGGCACAGTCACTGGCACGATTTCCCTGTCGAAGTGCCCCGACTGGACTGCCTCCACCGCGCGGTTCTGGGAGATCACCGCCCACTCGTCCTGTGCCTCGCGGCTTACGTTGCAGCGCTCCGTCACGTTCTCAGCCGTCATCCCCATTGGGATGTACACGTCGTACAGCGCGCCCTCCGAGCCGTCCACCTTGTGGTTTAGCTCCGGCGGCTGGCTGCGCCCCACCCGGCTCACCGACTCCACGCCCGCCGCGATGTACATGTCGCCCTCGCCAACCTTGATCGCATGGAAAGCCATCCGCGTGGTCTGCAGCGACGACGCGCAGAAGCGGTTGACCGTGCACGCCGGCACGTGGTAATCGATGCCCGCCAGCAGCGACGCCACGCGACCCACGTTGTAGCCCGACTCGCCCTGGCCGTAGCCGCAGCCCATCATCACGTCGCCCACCGTCGAGAAGTCCACCTGCGGGTTGCGCTCCATCAGCGCCTTCAGCGGGATCGCCGCCAGGTCATCCGGGCGCACCGCCCTCAACGAGCCCTTCACCGCGCGTCCAATCGGCGTGCGGATCGCATCCACGATCACTGCTTCCGGCATGCTGGCCTCTCCTTGGTTTGTTGGATACCTTACGAACTATAGATCGCCGCGCTCGCCAGGCCGGCCGCGAAGCGCCGCACAAAGGTGTCGCTCGCGCGGCGAGCTAGAGATCAAGGCGGCTGACGCCCAACTCGTCAAAGCCCACGTGGTGGGCCAGCTCGTGGCGCACCGTGCGCGTGACCTGGTCGCGCAGCAACTCCGGGTCGTGGCCGAAGTCGCGCCGCAGCGTGTCGCGGAAGACCACGATGCGGTCGTGAGTGTTGTCGCGGGTCGCCCCGTCCCCCTGATAGAGGCCATACGCGCCCGCGCGGCGCCCGCCGTCTGAGATTACAACCGCCACGTGCGCCAGCGCGTTGCGCAGCAGGTCGGGTAGGTCGTCCAGCGCGTCGCGCACGAGCTCCTCGAAGTCCTGGTCGTCCAGCGGGTCCAGCTCCATGAACTGGCGTTCTTCGGGATCCGCCGCCAGGCCTTCGCGCGCCAGTTCCTCAGTGTGACGGACGATTTCCTCGAACTCGCTCTCGGACTCCGGGTCGCGCCAGCCGGCCATGCGCACCGCCAGGAACGCAACTCCGCCCATCAGCGCCGCCGCCACGATCACGCCCAGCGCAATGTCCTCCAACGCCCTGACCACGCCGATCGAGCTGAAGCCCTGCCCCACCACCAGCGCCACCAGGCCGACCGACATCGCGATCAGCGCAGCCACGCCCACGCGCCGGAGCTGCTGGGATGCACGTGACGAGGGCTCGCGCATGGCAGGCGGCGGTCCTATTTGAGAGTGCGGCCGATCACGAGACGCTGGATCTCGTTCGTGCCCTCATAGATCTGGGTGATCTTCGCGTCTCGCATCATGCGCTCCACCGGGTACTCCTTGACGTAACCGTAGCCGCCCAGCACCTGCACCGCCTCGACCGTCACCGCCATCGCGGTGTCTGAACAGAAGACCTTCGCCATCGACGAATACTTCCCGCGCTGTGGATCCTGGCGATCGGCCAGCGCGCACGCCTTGTACAACAGCTCGCGCGCCGCCGCCGTCCGTGTCTCCATGTCCGCCAGCTTGAACTGGATCGCCTGGAACTCGTTGATCGGCTTGCCGAACTGCCTGCGCTCCCGCGCGTACGCCACCGCATAGTCGGTCGCCCCCTGCGCAATGCCCACCGCCTGGGCCGCAGCACCCAGGCGCGTGCGCTCGAGCGTGCCAAGTGCCACCGACAGACCCTTGCCCACCTCGCCGATCACGTTCGCTGCCGGCACACGCACGTCCTCGAATATCGGCTGTCCCGTCGGCGACGCCCGGATCCCCAGCTTGTGCTCGAGCTTGCCAACGCTGAAGCCCGGGCGATCAGCCTCCACCACGAACGCCGTCATGCGCCTGTTCTCGCGGTCAGACACCGCGAACACCACATAGAAGTCCGCGATCCCCAGGTTGCTGATCCAGTTCTTCGTGCCGTTGATCACCCACTCATCGCCGTCCCGCACCGCCGTCGTGCGCATGCCCGCCGGGTCTGAGCCCGCCTCCGGCTCAGACAGCGCGAATGCCGGCGACCACTCGCCCGAGGCGCACCTGGGCAGGAAGCGCTCCTTGAGCTCGTCGGTGCCGAACAGCTGGATCGGCAGCGTGCCCAGGTCCTGCACCATCAGCATCAGCGCACACGACGCATCCACCTTGGCGATCTCCTCCACCGCCATGTTCAGCATCAGCGTGCCCGTGCCCGTGCCCCCGTACTCGACCGGGAAGGGCAGGCCGAGCACATCCTGCTCGGCCAGCACCTTGCGGATGTCCCATGGGTATTCCGCGCGCTCATCGATCTCGCTCGAGCGCGGCGCGATCTTCTCCCTGGCGATCTGCCCGATCGTCGCGCACAGGTCCACGTGCTCGCGGGGGATCGTGTACAGGTCGTTCACCGCCTCCATGGCCGTGATGCTACCGGTGGTACGTTGTCGTCATGGCCCCGCGGGTCAAGAGAAAGCGAGTTGGCCTGCTCAGCCCCGCAAGGCTGTGGCTGCTGTCGATCTCGCTGCGCCAGCGCGGGCATCGCCGACTGGCCCTCCTGGTCAAGCGCGTCAACGCGCTGCTTTACCACAACTCTCTCTCGATCAACGCGTCCGTCGCGCCCGACATCAACTTCGAGCATCACTCCTTCGGCGTGATGGTGCACGACAACGTTGTGATCGGGCCGCGTGTGAGCATGTGGCATCACGTCACGCTGACCGTCCGCGGGCATGCGGGCGCACCCGCCAAACTGATCATCGAAGAAGACGTCAAGATCGGCGCGCACGCGATCATCGTTACGCCCATCGGCAAGGACCTGCGCATCGGCCGCGCCGCCCGTATCGGCGCCGGCGCCATCGTCACCCATGACGTACCCGCTGGGGCCACAGTCGTCAGCCCACCCGCGCGGGTGCTCACACACCGCGCAGACCAACGCCTGGAACGGCTCGACGGCGAGCAGGACGCTGAGCCTGCGACCAACGGCGACGGTACCGAGACGTTTGGCGGTGTCCACGAGGGGTAACAAGGCGACATGCCCCTTGGAACCTCCATCTTCCTCATCGCCATTGGTGCCATCCTGCGATACGCAGTCACGGCGACTGCATCGGGCATCTCACTGCCGACCGTCGGGCTGATCCTCATGCTCGTCGGAATCGCCGGTCTGCTGCTGTCGCTGCTGTACATGACCGCATGGGGTCCGCGCCGCCGCGCCGTGCGCGAGCGCGTGGTCGAACGCGACCCATACGACGAACCGCCGCTGCGCTGAGCCTCGCTCGTCCATCAGCCGGCCACCGCTACGCTCTGGGCAGATGAGCACACGCGACACCGCAGCGATCGAGCTCGAGCCCGCGCGCCTGGCCGAATGGATCGACGAGGACTCCGTCCTGCAGGTGGTCGACGTGCGCGAGCCGTATGAGCGAGAGGCCGGGCATATCGCCGGCTCGCGGCATATTCCCTTGTCAGACGTGCCAGCCGAGGCCGCCACGCTCGATCGCGAGCGACCGGTCGTCTTCTACTGCCGGTTGGGGTCGCGCTCGCTGATGGCCGCCCAAGCGCTGCGTGCGGCGGGCGTCGAGGCCTACACCCTGACCGGGGGGCTGGTGCGCTGGGCCGACGAGGGCCGCCCGCTGACACCCAAGGACGGCTTCGTGGCTGAGCACTAGCCGAGCGCGCTCACGCCTACGCCGCGAGCCGCCGCCTGCGACGGGGAGCCGCCGGGGGAATGTCCGTTTGCGCCCGACGTGCGCCATCGTTATACACACATCGTAAGCGAACACATCGAATACAGGAGGCGGGCAGAATGGAGGCAGCGGGCAGCGACTATCCGGGCGTCAGGAGCGGCGCGGGCTATGCCGTGGCGCACCTGGAGGATCTGGGCGACGGCCCCGGTTTTCGTAAGGTCCGCAAGGGCCTCGGCGTGACCGCGTTCGGCGTCAACGCGATCGTACTTCCGCCCGGCGTCGAAACCGGTTTTCACTACCACGACCTGCAGGAGGAGCTGTACTTCGTCCACCGCGGCGCGATCGAGATGGAGTTCGGAGACGGCTCTGTGCAGCGTCTGCACGAGGGCGGCATGGCGCGAGTCGACGCAGCCACCGTGCGCAAGATTCGCAACGTCGGCGACGTGGATGCCGTCTACCTTTGCGCCGGCGGCAAGGACGGCTACATCGGCCGCGACGGTCAGGCGCCCCCGGGCGAGGAGCAGCGCGTCAAAGCGGTGCACGACCTCAGTTCAAAAGCTCCTTGACATAGCGATGGTGCAGACGCCCCAGCGGCGTGGTTTCCGGATGGAAGTCGATCGCGTTCCACAGCAGCCCCGACGCAGGCGCCCAGGCGACGATCAGGTACACGCTCAGCAGGAGCGCGACCGAGCGCAGCCTGCGCGAGCTTGACAGGGCAGCCAGCGGCAACGCCCACAGCACATACCAGGGCAGCACCCAGCTAAGCGTCACCAGCAGCGCCACGCTCGCCCAGCCAGCCGCCGTGAACATCCTGTCGGAGGCCGGCCAGCGGCGGCTGAACGCCTGCCAGCAGCACAACAGCACGCACACCACGAGGACCGCGTCCATGACCTTGTGCAGAGTTTCGCTCTCTCCGCCGGAGCCCAGCGCGAGGCCGATCAGGTTGGGCACGCTCTCGCTGGTCACCAGCTTGCTCTGGGTGCTGAGGTCCGGTATGTGCAGCCCGAACGCGAGCACGCTGGCCGCTCCCACCAGGGCCCCGCCGACGATCAGGCCCAGCACCACCCGCATCACCATGCGCCCGTCCCGTAGCAGGCTCGCCAGCACAATCGGGACCAGTATCGCCGCCGACGCCTTGACGCCCACCGCGATCGCCAGCGCGATGCCCACACCCAGCAGCGGCGCCCACAGACGCGCGTCTGGCTCCCGCTCGGCGCGCGCCCTTGCGAGCAGCAGCAGGTAGAAGCCGAGCATGATGAAGAAGACCATCAGGAAGTCGTTGTGGTCGCCTCCCAGGCCCCACACCAGCACGACCGGGTTCAGGCCCACGAGCACGACCGCCGCCAACGGGTCGCGGCCCAGCAGCCGCGCGCACTTCCACACCAGCGCGATTGTCGCCAGGCTGGTCAGCGCCAGCACCGCCTTCAGCGCCCAGAAGGACGCCGCCACGCCGAGCGGCACCACCGCGAAGGTCAACAGCGTGAACAGGGGCCCGTAGGGGCTCAGCAGCTCGTGCCAGTTGCTCAGCGCATAGCTCGGATCGCTGTGCGGCTCGAAGATCGGGATGGTGGTGTATGGGTTCAGGTGGTGCACTACCTCCATGCGCCCGTAGTTGACGTAGTTGAAGATGTCCGTGAGCGCCAGCGGCGGCGACAGGAAGAAGATCACGTGGACCGCCACGATCGCCCCAACCACCCAGGGCGCGGGCAGCCGCCGCGCGTGTGCCAGCACGACCAGGTAGCCGACAAACATCGCCACGACCGCTCCCGTGAATATGTACTTCAGGGCGGTCGTGCCACGCGGCAGCCCAGGCGCCAGCCCGCCCAGCGGACCGGCCATCCAGTGTGGAAAGTAGCCGATGTGTGTCGTCGCCGACAGGATGCTCGGCCGGTCTGCCGCCAGCACCACCAGCAACGCGCTCAGCGCAACGATCACCGCCAGACCCAGCGCGCCCGCGCGCACGCCCGAACCCGTCAGCGCGAGCTCACCCTCGCCCCTGCCCGCGACCCGCCGGCCCGCGCGCGTCGGGCCGCCGCTCACCGCGCCGTCGCGAAAGGGAAATGTCGTGGCGTCGCCTGGCATGCCGGAGATCGCCACGATTATCCCTCAGCACATACAGAGGGCTCGCCGAAGCGAGCCCTCGAAAGTGGATCTCCGCCGGATGCTCAGATCGCCGTCACGTTGACGGCCTTGGGGCCCTTGTCGCCCTGCTCCGGGTCGTAAGAGACCTTTGCCCCCTCCTGCAACGAGCGATAACCCTCGCCGTTGATCCCGGTGTGATGAACGAACAGGTCCTTGTCACCGTCGTCAGGGGTTATGAAACCAAAACCCTTGTCGTCGCTGAACCACTTTACTGTGCCAGTTGGCATGTGGGAATTCCTCCACGGTTTGTGCGTGCTGCTGCGCGGAGGATGCTGCTCAGAGCTTCGACCTGCGAGCGCCTGCACTGCTTTCGCCGGTTTATTCTCCGGCCAGACCACACGACCGTAGCAGACCGTCGTGACTGCGTGTTGTCGAGATGTTTACGCCGCCAAGCCGTCGATCGGGCGCCTGTGCGCCATCCGCGACAGCTAGGGTGCCAGGCGATGGGCACGGCAGCGCAGCCCGACCCCCAGCCGACCGCGCACGCGTCGCCCGCGCTGGCGCGGTTGCTGCCCCCCGGCCCTGCGGCCGGGGCCGAGCAGGTCGTCGAGGATTGGGGGCTGTGGCGGCGCGACGATTCGCATTCTAGGCGCCCCCGCGTGATGCTCAACATGGTCAGCACGGTCGACGGGCGCGCCAGCCTGGACGGGCGCTCGGCGCCGCTCAGCTCCAGCGCCGATCGGGCGCTCTTCCACGCCCTGCGCATGCCTGTCGACGCCGTCCTTGTGGGCGCGGGCACGGTCCGCACAGAGCGCTATGGGCCAATCGTGCGCGACGACGCCAGCCGCCAGGCGCGCCTGGCGCGGGGCCTGCCCGCCCAACCGCTCGCCTGCATTGTCTCCGGACGCGTGGCGCTGGGAGCCGACATTCCCCTACTGGCCGACCCTGACGCGCGGGTCGCGATCGTCACCGGCTCCAGCGATAGCCTGCCTGAGGGCGGCCGTGCGCAGCTCGAGTACGTGCGCGCCCGACGCGACGACGGACTGCTGGACCTGCCCGCAGCGCTCGCACAGTTGCGCGAGCGCTTTGACGTGCGCACCCTGCTGTGCGAGGGAGGTCCCCACCTGGCCGGCGAACTGTTCGCGGCCGGCCTCGTCGACGAGCTGTTTCTGTCTATCTCGCCCACGCTCGCCGGGGACCCGCGGGGCGACGCGCAGGCGCTGCGCATCCTCGCCGGGACCCAGCTGCACCCGCCGATCGACCTGCAGTTGCTGGGAGCGCTGCACCGCGACTCCCATCTGTTCCTGCGTTATGGCGTCGCCCGCCAGTGCTGACGCGCTCTCAGGCTACGGCGTCTGTGCGTGAGCGCGCGTCTCGCGCGAGACGATGTTCAACAGCTCGCTGGCCAGATGGCGGCCCTGGCTGGCCACGCGCGGTGTGGCGCTGATCAGCACCACCACCTCTTCGCCGTCGAGCTCCTCGAGCGTTATGCGCGGGGCGTCGCGCAGGGGCGTCTGCAGCGACTTCTCCAGGATCTCCTGCAGGTCGCCCGGCGTCATGCCCGCGCGCAGGCGAGCGCGCAGTTTGACCGCCTCGGGCTCGCGCAGCGGCAGCACCGCAACGTTGAGAACCACGCTGTTGGGCACCATCACCGAGTCTTCGCCCGTGGCGAACGTCGTGTACAGCAGGCCCAGCGAGCTGACCGTTCCCTCGATCTGTCCTGCCAGCGGCCCCCCCTGGAGCCGCACACGCTCGCCTACGCGAAACGGGCGGGCGGTCAACAGGACCGTGCCCGCGATCAGGTTCCCGAGCGTCTGCTGCGCCGCCAGCCCGAAGATAACCGCCGTGAACGCGGTGCCCAGGGCCAGCGTTTTCGCTTCGATGCCCGCCACCCGTAGCGCCACCACCAGCGCGAGCGCGAGCGTCACCAGCCGGATCACGAACCCGACCGTGCCCGCCGTCGCCGGCTCCAGGCGCCGGAACAGCGCTGGGCCCAGGCCACGTCCGATGTCGCGCGCGATCGCCCAGCCAAGGATCACCAGCGCGATCACCGTGACCACCCGCACGGGCGCTTCCAGCGCCGATTCCAGGACCTTGTGTGCCGGTATCGGTTCGCCATGCGGTCCGCGCCTCGCCGCGACCGTCGTGCCGAGCAGGCTCACGCGATTGTCGTAAAACAGCACCACGCCCACGAACAGCGGCAGCAGCACGAGCGCCTCCAGGCGCGCCCGCTTGACCACGCGCGGGCTGATCTGCCGCAGCAGGCCGACCTCCTGCCAGGCGTGGCTGCGCGTCTCGAACATCTTCGGAGGCGTCCTCGGAACGGGCATCGCCGCCCATGATGGTGCATCCGCCGCCCCGAGCCGGGCGCCAGGCATCAGAACGTGTTTTGAAAATGGCGGTGCTGGCCGATCTTCGATCGGTGGGGCGTTCCTGGATCAAGCTGGGCGCCGCGGGGCGGCGAAGCGCATGCTGGTGGCATGTGCGAGCCGTCAGGTGGCGATCCAGCGAAGCGTCCAGGGGTGCATCCAGGCGTGCCGAGCTTTTCAAAACACGTTCTCAGGTCTGCGTGTAGATCACCATCGCCAGACCGAACAGCAGGCAGTAGATGGCAAACGGCGTCAGCGTCTTGGTCTTGAAGTAGCCAACCAGAAAGCGCACCGTGAAGACCGCCGTCACCGCCGCCACCGCGCACGCGACCAGCGCCTGGCCGCGGATGCCGTTGCCGAGATGGCCGGTCAGGTCGGGGAGCTTGACGATGCCCGCTGCCAGGATGATCGGGGTGGCCAGCAGGAACGCAAAACGGGCCGAGTCGCTGTGGTCGAGGCCGCGTGCCAGACCCGCCCCCATTGTCACGCCGTCGCGGCTGATGCCCGCCACCAGCGCGGTCGACTGGGCGACGCCAACTACCAGCGCCTCGCGATAGTCGAGGGTGTCGAGCTCGCGCGCTCCGTCTGGCTTTGCCCCCTCCCTGATAGCCAGTTCGCGCACCTCCGCGCGGCGGCGGTAGCGCTCGGCCGCCAACAGGATGAAGCCGTTGACCATCAGGAAGATCGCAGCCACTTCCGGCTTGGCGGTCAGCGTGCGCAGCTGGTGCTCGAGCGCGAGGCCGATTATGCCCGCCGGGATGCTCGCGAGAACAATCAGCCACGCGAGACGCTCGGTCGGCGTGTCCGCGCGCCGCTTGCGCAGCGTCGCGAAGAAGGCGCGGACGATCGCGATCCAGTCGCGCCAGAAGTAGGCCAGCAGGCCGAGCGCGCTGCCGACGTGCAGCGTGACCACGAACGCCAGCCAGAAGGACTCCGACTGCGATTGGGCCTTGACCAGCTCGTTCCAGCCGAACAGCGTGGGGAAAAGAACCGTGTGCCCAAGGCTGGAGATCGGGAACAGCTCGCTCACGCCCTGCAGGAAGCCGAGCACGATCGCCTGGAAGTAGCTGAGCGCCGACGCCAGGGGCATCGTTGTCAACAGAGCCGACACGAGACTGCGAGAGCTTATTGGGCCGGCCAGCGCCACGCGCAGTCCCTACCCTCATGCCGATGCCCGCGGGGGATCGCCACGCACAGCCTGCCTTCACGGAGATCGCGCGCGAGTGGGGACGAATCGGCTGCATCGGCTTCGGCGGCCCGCCGGCGCATATCGCGCTGCTGCGCGACCTGTGCGTGACGCGGAGGCGCTGGCTGACCGACCCCGAGTTCGAGCGCGCGCTGGCGGCCGTCAACCTGCTCCCCGGCCCCGCGTCCACACAGCTCGCCATCTACTGCGCGTGGCGACTGCGCGGAGCCGCGGGCGCGCTGCTGGGCGGCCTGTGCTTCATCGCGCCCGGGCTCGTCGCGATCCTGGCGCTGGCCGTGCTGTTCCTGTCGGGCTCGCCACCCGCGTGGGTACACGGCGCCGGGCTGGGCGCGGGCGCCGCGGTGGCCGCCGTGGCAGTGCGTGCCGGGCTGGGCGTGGCCGCGCCGATCTGGGAGCGCGCAGGCGGCGTCGGTCGCGCGCGCGTGCTTAGCCTACGGGCTGGCCGGCGCGATAGCCGCAGCGCTTGCCGGCCCCTGGCTGGTGCTCGTGCTGCTCGCCTGTGGCCTTGTCGAGCTGGCCCGCCGGCGCCTGGCCGCGGGCGGCTCGTGGACGGGCGCGCAGGCCCTCTGGCTGCTTGGCGCAAGCAGCGACCCCGGCGGCACGCTCGCGCTGGCCTGGAGCGCCTTGAAGGTCGGTGCGCTGGCCTTCGGCGGGGGCTTCGTGATCGTGCCGCTGATGCAATCGGACGCGGTCGGCACCTACCACTGGATGACCCACGGACAGTTCCTCAACGCCGTCGCGCTCGGGCAGATCACCCCCGGCCCGGTCGTGCTGACGGTGGCTGTCGTCGGCTACAGCGCCGGAGGCCTGCCCGACGGACTGCTGGCCGCGCTGATCGCCTTCGCGCCCTCGTTCTCATTCATCCTGCTCGGCGCCGGGCGCTTCGAGCGACTGCTCGCCAACGAGCGCGTGCTCGCGTTCCTCGCCGGCGCCGGCCCGGCGGCGGCCGGCGCCATCGTTGGCGCCGCCGTGCCGCTCACCGCCGCGCTTGGCGCGGGCTGGCAGTACGCCGTGCTCGCCGCTGGGGCGATCGCGCTGCTGGTGCTACGCCTTGGCGTCGTGATCACGCTCCTGGCAGCCGGTTGCGCAGGCGTGGTCGCCGCGCTGCTCGGCGCACCGATCCCGCGCTGACTTCACCGTCCGTTCACACGATCGTTCCCGCTTGGTCACAAAAATCCGCATTTTGCGTAGAACTCTGTGTGGTATGGACAGTCAGGGAACGACTTCATCCACGGCGATCACATGGCAGGAATGCGCCCGGGTGGACATGCATTGTCACTCCACCGCCTCTCAGGTGTCGCGCCTGGGCGTGCAGCGCGCCGCAGGGCTGCCGGAGTGCGCGACGCCCCCAGCCGAGGTCTACGAGCTGGCCAAGCGCCGGGGTATGGATTTCGTGACGATCACCGACCACGACACGATCGCCGGCGTGCTCGAGATCGCCCACTATCCCGACGTGTTCGTGTCGGTCGAGCTCACCGCCGCCTTTCGCGGCGAGCCCCAGGCTGTGCACATCCTCTGCTACGGCATCACCCCCGACGATCACGAATGGCTGCAGGCCCATCGCTCAGACGTCGAGCTGTGCGCTGCCTACCTGTGCGAGCGGGAGATCACGTGCGCCCTGGCCCACCCCTACTACACGGTCGCCGCGCCGCTGAGCGCGCGCCACCGCCGCCGGCTGGCCGAGCTGTTCGGAATCTGGGAGACCCGCAACGGCGCGCGCGCGCCCGAGCTCAACCGGCCGGCCGCTACCTATGTGGCCACGCGCGACAGCGTAGGCATCGGTGGCAGCGACGACCACGCCGGTGTGGACATCGGGCGCACCTACACGGAAACCCCGTGCGCCCACACCTCCGCGGAGTTCCTCGCACACGTGTGCGCCGGCAACGCGATCGCGCGCGGCGCGCAGGGCAGCGCGGCCAAGTGGGCACACGCGGCGATCGCGCTGGCCGCCCGCTCGCTGGGGCGAGGCCCGGCGAGCGCAGACCACGACGCTGGGGGGCGCCCGGACCCGACCCGTGTGATGGGCATGGTCCAGCGGCTGTTGCGCGAGGCCGACGCGCGCCAGGGCACGCTCAGCGGCGACGGGAGCGTGTCCTCCGATGACGCCCGCTGCCTGCTGCGGGCATGGCTCGCCGCGGTCGGGCTCGACCACCTCGATGAGCGCGGGCTGATCGCGTACATGCAGCAGGACGACTTCAGCCACTCAGACCTGTACCGGCGAGCCTGCCGCGCGCATGAGCGCAAGCTGCGCGCGGCAGTGGATGTAGCCGTGCGCGCTGCCAGCGGCCAGGCTGACGTGCCGGCAGCCGCCCAGAGCGTCTTCCAGGCATGCATCGCCGCGATCCCCTATGCGCCCGCCACGGCGTTCCTTGCCAACGAGCAGAACAAGCTCGCCGCGATCCCCTACACAGCAATGCCCGCTCCCGGCCCATCCCGCCGCGCGGGCGCACGCGGCGATGACTGTGAACGGCCCCGGGTGGCGATCCTCGCAGACGGCATCGGCTCAACGCACGGCGTCACGCGCACAATCGAGGAGATCCGCCAGCGTGGCGTAGCCGGCTTTGAGATCGAGGTCGTCGGCACCGACCCAGAGGTCGACCGGCGCCTGCCTGCGGTCGCCGAGATAGACGTCCCCTTCTACCCCGGGCTGAAAATCGGCATCCCCAGCCTGCCCTCCGCCGTGCACACGCTCGCCGGGCTCGACGGAGAGGGCTTCGACGCGATCCACGTGTGCTCGCCGGGACCCGCCGGGATCGCCGGCGCCCTATTGGCGCGCGCGTTGGCGCTGCCGCTGGTGGGCAGCTACCACACCGAGCTGACCGCCTATGCGGACCTGCGCTCCGGCGAGCGGCGCCTGGCGCAGACGATGGATCTGGCCATGAGCACCTTCTACAACGCCTGCGACGTGGTCCTCTCCCCCAGCCCCGCCGCCGACCAGGCCCTCGCGGCGCTCGCCGTGCCGGCCGAACGGGTCCTGCGCTGGGACCGCGGAGTCGACACACAGCGCTTCGATCCGAGCCTGCGCGACGAGTCGCTGCTGCCGGGCGCGGTCAACGTGATGTACTCGGGTCGCATAACCCGCGAGAAGGGCGCCGACCTGCTGGCCGACGCGTTCCTGCTCGCGCGTGAGCGCGCCCTGGCGCAGACCGGCCAGAACCTGCACCTGGTGCTCGCCGGCGGCGGGCCCGAGCAGGAGCGCCTGCGCGAGCGCCTGGGCGACAGAGCCACGTTCCTCGGGTGGCTGGAGAGCGCCGAGCTCGCGCGCGCCTACGCCAGCGCCGACATCTTCCTGTTCGCGAGCGCCACAGACACCTTTGGCCAGGTGATCCTCGAGGCCCAGGCCAGCGGCCTGCCGACGATCGCCGTGGCCAAGGGCGGCCCGCTGTCGCTGATCGAGCACCGTGTCAACGGCCTGCTGTGCGACGCCGATGCACGGCAGCTGGCGGACGCCGTTGTCGAGCTGGCCCGCTCGCCGCTGCTGCGTGAGCATCTGTCGCGCGCCGCACTACGCCGCGTGCGTGAGCGGACCTGGGAGCAGGCCCTTGCGCTGCTGGGCCGCGGCTATGAGAGGGCGCTCGCCGGCCGGGACAGAAACGACGAGCGGCGCCAAGATCGGCTCGGCATGGGGGCGAGCAGCCGCGTCGCGTGAGGCGCCGGCGCGTGCGTTCAAACTGATGCCGCTCATGCGCTCCAGGCAGCCAACACGCCCGACCCCGACGATCGCGGTCGCGTTGCACGGGATCGAGCCCGCCACGTTCGAGCCCTGCGCGCTGATCCGCGACTGGCTCGACGACCACGGCGTGAACCGCGTCACGCTGCTGGTCATCCCCGCGCGCGACCTACACCCGGTCGGCGCGCGCTCGCCCGAGATGGTGCGCTGGTTGCGCGAACGCGCAAGCGCAGGGGACTCGATCGCTCAACATGGCTTTCAGCACACGCGTGCGTACAGGGGCGCGTCGCCGCGGCAGCTGCTCGCGCAGCTGCACGGCCATCAGCTGGGTGAGTTCGTGGGCTTGGACGCCGACGAGACCCGCCGCGCGGTCCACGCTGGCTGGCGTTTGCTCAAGCTCGCCGGCATCGAGCCCGACGGCTTCGTCGCGCCCGCCTACTCGTACACGACCGCGCTGCGCCAGGCGCTGGCACAGCGGTTTCATTGGTGGGCGGGGCTCTGGCAGGTGCACCGGGCCCCGTCGCAGCTGCAGCACGCCGGCGACGATGACGAGCGAGCGGCGCATGAGCGCCAGCTCGCGCCTGCCTGGAGTCTGGCCACGTCGGGCCGGCTCGGGCGCGTGCTCTCGCCGCCGCTGCTGCGTGCAGGCTCCCTGTTGCCCACCAGCACACTGCGCGTAGACCTGCACCCGGCCGACCTGCGCCATCCGCGCCACATGATGGCGCTCGAGTGGGTCCTGGGGCGCGCGGCGCCGCGCCGCACCGCGATCACCTACCGCGAGCTCGCCGGCGTCTAAGGCCGCCTGAGAGGCGCCGAGGCCAATAGATACGGGCGATTCAATAGGCCCCAATCCCTCTATTGGAGCTAGATTCGGGTCAGTTTGTTACCCAAAGTGTTACCCACGGCTTGCTGCTACCCACGTGTTACCCACGGTGATACGATGCCCCCGTGACGCCCGATCTGCCCACGGCCGCGCTCACGGTTCGTGTCCACAAAGAGCGCCCGTTCTTCGAGGCGATGTGGCGTCAGGACGGGCTCCTGGTCAAGCGCCGCATAGGCCCGGCGTGGCTGACGCGGAACCCGCGCACTGGAAAGTGGGATCTACCCCGACGCGGCCGCGTCGCGCCCGGCCACTACGACGAGGCGCGTGCTCACGTCGCAGCCGCTGCACTCGTGGGCGCGCACGCGGCGGAGGCAGCCGAACATGAGCGCCTCGGTAAGGAGCGACGCGAACGCGGCGTGACGTTCGCCGCCGTCGCCGCCAGGTATCTGCGGTGGCTCGCTGACGTCAGGGGAGCCAAGCCCAGCACCCTGCGCGATCACGGCTACGTGCTCGGGCCCAACGGCCGAGTCCTCAGTGCAATCGGCGATCGCCCGGCCGCGAAGATCACGACCGCGGAGATCGAGGACCTGCTCACGGAAGTGGCTGCGGGGGCGTCCGCGCGCACAGTCAACAAGTACAGGGCAGTGATCAGCGCGGTGTTCGGATACGGCCAGAGGTCCACCACCTTCAACCTGGCGGCGAACCCTGTGCGAGGCGCCGACAAGCGCCGCGAGCCTCACCGCGGCGCACTGAACTATTACTCGCCCGCCGAGATCGAGGCGCTCGCCCGCGCGCTCTCAGCGGGACTTCATCGCGCACCGTCGCGGCCGGCAACCCGCGGCGCGAGCAACGCCATCGTTGCCGAGCCGACACAACGACAGGCTCAGGACCACCAGGACGCCGAGCTGGTGCGCGTCGCGAGCTATGCCGGCCTGCGACTTGGCGAGCTGCTTGCGCTGCGCTGGCGCGACGTCGACTTCGCCGGACACGCGCTGACCATCGAACGCGCCATGAGCGCGGGTGTCGAGTCCTCGACGAAGTCGGGAAAGATCCGCCGCGTCCCGCTCGCGGACCAGGCAGCCGCCGCGCTCGACAGGCTCAGCCGGCGACAGCACTTCACGGCGCCGGAAGACCTCGTGTTCGTGAACGAGCTCGGACGGACTCTTGATAGCTGGGCGCTGCGGAGCCGCTTCAAGCGTGCGCGCGACGCGGCGAGCCTGCGCCCGCTGCGACTGCATGATCTGCGGCACACGTACGGGTCGCTGCTCGCAGCCGCCGGTGTGGATCTCGTGACGATCCAAGCCGCGATGGGGCACAGTGCGCTGGCCACCACCTCGATCTACCTGCACGCACGGCCGGCCTCAGAGCAGGCCCAGGTCTTCACGCGCGCGTTTGAGTCGAGACCGACATCGCTGGAGGACGTTCCTCACCCGGGCGCGCCGGTGGCTACCGTCGATCCGTGACCACGAACGCGACCGACTTCGCGTTCGCCCAAGGTTTGCGGCCGACCGTCGCAGCCCGGTCCACGGCTCATTACGGCGTTGTTGTAATGATTGCGCTACATTACAGATAGCTTGTAATGACTCAGGTTTCGGGAAAGAACCCCTACCGGCCGGGCGTCGGCGTGCGCCCTCTGTATCTGGCTGGTCGCGAGGCGCCCCTGCGACGCTTCGCTGCGATGCTGCGCGCGGCGCCCGAGCAGCAGGCGAGCATGCGGGTGACCGGTCTGCGTGGCGTGGGCAAGTCCGTCCTGTTGGAGGAGTTCGCTGACGATGCACAGGAGCTTGACTGGGAACCGGCGCTCCTTGAGCTGCAACCGTCACACAACACCGATGAGGCCCTGACGGCGGTGCTCGGGGCGCTGCTCGAGCGCACGCGCCAGCGCCTCTCGCGCCGCGAGCGGCTGCGTTCGGCTGCCGGTCGTGCGCTGCGGGCGGCGAGCCTGTCCTTCACCTGGGAAGACGTCTCGCTCGGGATCGCCTTCGGGTCACAGCGTGAGGAGGACCTCGCGCGCGACCTGTTCGCCACGGTCGAGCTGGCGCGCGCCAAGGGCCGGGCCGGAGTCGTCTTGCTGCTGGACGAGGCTCAGCTTGTGCGCGACGAGCGCGACCGCCACGGCGAGCACCCATTGTCGCTCCTGATAGCGCCGGTGGTCGCGCTGCAACGGGCAGAGCTGCCGCTCGCCCTGGTCCTCTGCGGCCTGCCGACCCTGACCGGCAACCTGCAGAAGGCCCGCTCCTACAGCGAGCGGCTCTTTCGCGGCGAGGACATCGACTCGCTCGCACCCGAGGAGGCGATCCAGGCCTTCACCCGGCCACTCGAGCAGACCACGCGCAGAGCCGACGCAAAGCTTGCAGAGATGGTCGCGAAGGAGGTCGAGGGCTACCCCTACTTCCTCCAGCTGTGGGGATCGGAGCTGTGGGAGGCGGCGGACCTCGCCGGCGTGGATCGTTTCACCAGCAAGCTGCTCGTCGCCACCCACCCCGACATCTACGGGCGCCTCGACCGCGACTTCTACGAGCCGCGCATCGCAACGCTAACGCCCGCGGAGCAGGACCTCCTTGCATCCTCCGCCGCGTGTCCCTATCCCCCGCTGCGCTCGGCCGAGCTCAGCAGCGCATCCGAGAAGACGCCCGGAAACGTAAACGTCCTGCTCGGCCGCCTCGTCGATGCCGGAGCGCTCTACCGAATCCGCAAGGGCGAGTACGCCTACACCGCGCCCAGGTTCCGTGACTACCTGCTCCGCCGGGCAGCCCACTGAGCCACGCAGGCAGGACGCGCGTCGGCGTCGCTCCCATGGGGATACCGTGACCCCCGTGCTGCTGCGATGCACCAGAGGATTCCTAAAGCTGGTCGGTGACCGGGCCGGGACGCTCGTTGAGGCCGAGCCGGGCATCGATGACTGGTATGCCAACGTGTTCGTCATCGAGCGGCGCAAGTGCCTGCTGCTCGTCCATGCGGACACGCTGTTCTCCGTCCTCGACACCGACGTCCGCGTAGCGCAGCTGGATGATCTCGGCCTTTGCGTCGCGACGCTCGTCGTCGATGCGCTCGCCTCTGAGGGGCTCGCCGGCACGACACTCGGCCCGGTGGACCCGTCCGGTGTGTTGGTCGCAAGGACCGCGAGTCGCAGCGTGCTTGGCCACATGAACGAGATGATGTTCGAAGCGCAGCACCTCATTGCGCAGGAGGGCGGCCTACGCCACACCGATCTCGACAGCGTGAACCGCAGGCTGCGTCGTGGGCTTCATCGGCGGGGCGGCGACTATGTCGTGCCGCTCGAGCTCGCCGCCGCACGCCCGGCCTGACACCACCGCGCGGATCCGGCGCAACACCGTCGTGGAGCGAAGGCAGGAGTGTCCGACTCGAGCCCACGGGGTGATCGCGCAGCGCCGTGGGAGCGACTACGCCCCCTCGACACGGACACGCCCGCAATCGGGCTCGAAGCAGTAGCCGACGAGGTGTTGCCCAGCGCTGCTCCTCCTCGTCCTGAGCGTAAGCGAAGCGTAGAGGTGGTCAGGCGCTCGCATTGCTCGGCTTGCGGGTGTCGGCCGAGCTTCCGTTCAGGCGCCCGGTCCGGACGACCACGGATTGCCGGTGTCGGATCGAGTCTCGTGCGATGGAGATGGCAAGTCGGGGGTCCGACTCGTTGGAGGAGTGAGTGCCTGCAATAAACACTAATAATCAGAACTACCATAACTACTTGGCTGGAAGCCAGGTACGATCCGGCCCATGCGCTCTCGCGTAGCTCGAACCTTCCGCTGGATGGGCGTTGTTGGTGCGGCTGGAATGCTGCAGTTGCTTGCTGCCTCGGCGGCGCTTGCGGGCACGTGGTCGGGTCCTGTCACTGTGGATGCGGGGATTGGGGCGAGGTCGGTGTCATGTTCGTCTGACTCGTTCTGTGTGGCCGTGGGCGCCGCACCGGCCTCCGGTTCGGCGGCCGTCTACGAGGATGGCACTTGGAGCGAGGCGAATTTGATTGACCCTCAAGAGCAGCTCAATTCGGTGTCCTGCCCTTTGTCCTCTTTCTGCATGGCGATGGACGGCTCCGGGCATGCCCTCATTTTCAACGGCAGCACGTGGGGTGCTCCGGTCGCGACTGGTACCGATCTGACGCAGGTGTCGTGCACCTCATCCTCGTTCTGCGTGGCGGTCGGCGGAGGTGGGCAGGCGGCCGTCTACGACGGCAGTACATGGAGTGCGCTCGCCGATCTCGGTCGAGAGCTCGACGCCGTCTCGTGCACGTCCGAAACCTTTTGCATGGCGGTGGGTGAGTCTGACGCAGGTCCTGCCTATGCGTTTATCTACAACGGCAGCACTTGGGGTGCGCCAACCGAAATCGACACTGAACGAGGGAACGCCCTGCACTCCGTGTCGTGCGCCTCGCCGACTTTTTGCGTGGCAGTAGGCAACTTCGGCGCCGAGGTCACTTACGACGGCAGCACCTGGAGCGAACCCAAAGGAATCGGCAATGAAGGACTCATCCAATCTGTGGTGTGTGTCTCGGAATCCTTCTGTATGGCTGTGTCGGCGGGCGGGGAGACGGTGCGCTACAACGGCAGCGAGTGGAATGTGGCCGGCCACATTCCTGACAGCGCGGCTTCGGGTGGTCTGGCGTGCGCCGACGAATCCTTCTGCGTCGCGGTAGGCGGGTACGCGTCTATCTACAACGGGAGCGGCTGGGCGGAGGCGGTAGCCGTAGGTGGGGGCGGGCTCAGCGCCGTGTCATGTCCAAGCGTCGCGTTTTGTGTAGCAGTGGATCACAACGGTCGGGTGTTGACCTCGAACGGGTCTGGGTGGAGTCCCCCGACCCTGGTAGACGCCCAAGGCTCGTTGAATTCGGTGTCGTGTCCGTCCGCTGCTTTTTGCGCGGCGGTTGGTGGCGCTCCCGGGTACGCCCTGACGTTCAGCGGTGCGGTTTGGAGTGCGCCTACAGAGATAGACTCCGCGGGCGCACTGAGATCAGTGTCTTGTACCTCGTCGACGTTCTGTGCGGCCTTGGCCGATCAGGTAGTAGAAGGGCATGAGTTTGTGTTTGTGTCGATGTACGACGGCACCACTTGGAGTGCGCCTAGCGAGATAGACAAAGAAGAACTGCGCGCTGTATCTTGCGCCTCTCCGTCGTTCTGCGTCGCCGTCGGCGAACATGACGCCGTTATGTACGACGGAAGCGCGTGGGCTACGCCGAGCCCTATCTGGACTGAAGGCTATCTAGAGTCAGTTTCATGTTCCTCGGCGTCCTTTTGTATGGCTGTTGGAGAACATGCTTTCGGCGGATCCGCTGAAGCGCTGATTTTCAACGGCTCTACCTGGAGCACGCCTAGCGAGATACCGATCCGGCCGGAACATGTCCAATCGTACGTCGGCTCCGTCTCGTGCGTATCAGCGTCCTTCTGTGCCGCGACATCGAGGGCTGGAGGAGGTGAAGCAGGGGTATATGAAAACGGTGCGTGGCAGCCCTGGCAAGATCTCGAGATCAACGGGGAACTCTCGTCGGTGTCCTGTCCCACAGTGTCGCTGTGCGTGGTGGTAAGCGACGCTGGACAGGTATTTACCTACTCGACCCCTCTTTCGAGCCCCCTCCCAGGCACCTCGAACTCAAGCCCTCTCCCGAGCACCTCGACGCCTAGCGGCAACGGTCTCACTACGCCTGGAGAGAGTACGCTCGTGAATCCCCCGACTAAATTGCATACGCCGCTCGTCAACGACAGGACGGGCGAAGTGACGCTCGAATACGATTTCCCCGAGCCTGGCCAAGTCGAAGCGTATGGAAAGGTGATCGACGGAGTGGCGCTACCAAGTAGCCAAGCGTCGCATGGGGCAATGCGGCGTAGACTCGTTGCCTCCAAGGCAAGACGTGGGCAGTCCCGGAAATGCAAGACGAGACATGTCGGGAAGCGCCGGCAGTGCGCCAACAATGCTCCACTCTACTATCGACAAGTCGCTTTTGACATCCGCAGTGCGGGTGGCTACAAGCTTCGCATCAAACCAAGTCTGTCCGTGCTCGAATTGCTCAGAAAGCACAGGAAGCTCTCGGTGCGACTTGTGCTCATCTTTACACCCGTGGGCACAGATGACCACATCAGCGAGACAAGTACAGTCCAAATATATCTCAAGCCTCCGCATCGAAGCGATTTTGAGGCCATGCTTCTGCGGACTCATTGAAAGATGCGACTCGGCTAACTTGGCGCTCTCGCTTTACGCGTTCGGGAGGCATGTCACGTGGTACCGACCGTGGATCCGCTTCGGATGACGCTCGCGCATGTCGCTTGAGGGTCGGACTACGCTCGGTTGCGCCGGGCGATGCGCAAGCGTGGTCGCTGCCGCCGACCAGACCTCTTGTTCGTCCAAAGGCGGGAGCGTGACTGATGCCTACGGCGACGCCTGGATCGACGAGATTGCGCAACCGTGCGAGTAGCCATACGGTGCCTCATCGTCTCGGTCGTGTTGCTTTCTTACGCTACGGTCGGCTCGACCCTTCGTCAACGTCTGCGTGCATCTTCCGGCCGGCTGCGCCATCATTGCCGGGAGGGGTCTTGCTCGCGGACCTGGCCGTACGAACGACACACCGAGCTTAGGAGGCTACGTGGACGATCAGGGCGCGATAGAGATTCGATTGCTGAGCCGGCCGGGTGCGTTGAGCGCCGCCGCGAGTGGGGAGCAGCTTGATCGGGCGCTGCTCGAAGAGGACGTCGTCGGGGTCTCGTACGTCCTGATCGAGACCCCGGACGCGGACGCGCCGACTCGAAGCGCTCCCGAGGCGCTGACGCTGCAGGAGACGCTCGCAGAGCTACGGGCCTCCGGCCTCTCCGCCGACTACGTCGTTTCGTTGGAGGGCATCGAGTCGGCGGACCTCCTACCCACCGCGTTGTACATCCCGGGTACCGAGGTCGCGGTGTTCCATGGGATCAAATGGGTGATCGGCGTGATCCACGGAGCGAAACCGGTCCTCGAGACAGCAGGCGCGATAAGCGAGTCCGTGGAGTTGATTGACAAAGTGTCGGCGAAGATGCGGAGCGGGGCGGACCGGCCGGTGAATGGCGGCACGCTCGAGGGCGCGATCCAGACCGCACGCACCGCTCTCGCTGAAGTGCTGGGATGTGACGCAGACAACAAGACGCTCGAGTTCACCGACGGCAGCCAGACGAATGAGCCGGGTGTATTCGTGTGTGCGTTCCGCCACGGCCGAGCGCAACACCGGGTGACTGTCGTGCACCACGGCAAGGGCGGCTATGCCATCCGCACGATCGAGAAGCTGCCCGCGACCTCGAAGTGAGATCAGGGGCAGAGCTCCGGCCCGACCGGCGAGCGTCGGTACCCTACGCCCAGCTCGCGACCGTCAGTGCACCAGCGAGAACGCCGACGCGACCCCGCCCGTACGCCTTATTCCCTCCTGCTTTTCTGTCTAGACACAGATCACACGGAGACCGTCGAGGCGCTTGAGCGCCGCGGACAGCACTTCGCCGCAATAGGGGACTTCTCGCGAGACCGCTGCGCCTCGTCGTCGAGGGCATCAGCGCGGCGCCAGGCTCCCGAGGTGCTTGCATCGCTCCCGCAAGCGGGCGTGTCGCACCCGGCCAGAACGACTACACCGTCCAACTCGCTCGCAGCACCACTCGGCACCGCCGCTAAACCAAGGCAGGACATCAAGCCCGATCAAGACCCCACCGGGCCAGCCGAGGCTCGGGCATCATATGGCTGTGACGCCTGCTCCCTCGGGCGACGCGAGAGCCAGCCAGCGGCGACACCAGACGCCTGCTTGGGACGACGGATGAAAATCAAGGGGTCCGGGGCTATGTTTCGGTCGCAGTTTGCGATGGTCTTGGCCATCGGATCGGTCGTGGACCCTTTTCGCGGGGCGGCAGATCGGCTCCTGTGGTGTGGTTTTGACTCGAGCGTGGGTCGACGGGCCCGATTCGCGGGGTTTTCGCCCGCGCGGGGTCCGCACCGGCGCGCTGGCGGCGGCTTGTAGGAACGAGCGTCTTGTGGGATCGTTTGTTGCGGGCGCGAGTGACTGACGTAGCGAAGCGCAGACGTCAGGGGCTTGTGGTCTGCCGCGCGGCTTTGCCCTTCGAGGGCCTTTGTGATGCGCGCCCCGATGTCACGCTCGCGCCCACCTTCACCGCTTGGGTGGTGTGCCAGTCGCGCACAGTCCGCGCGTAGGCGACCTCGGCCTGGCGAGCGAGTTCGCGCTCGGCCTCGCGCACCGCATCGTTGGCGCTCCAGATGCCGGCGGCCTTCGCGGTGTAACGCTCCGCGCCGGCGGTGATCTCAAGGCGGCGCAACTTCTTCTTGGTCAGCGAGGGCTGCTGGTAGGCGTAATCCTCTCCGCGGGCGAGCAGACACCAGAACAGGCTCGCGAGCTTGCGCGCGGCGGCGACGATCGCCACAGAGTGACCGCGGCGTGCGCGGATGCGCTGATAGAAGGCGTGCATGGGACCGGGCTGGCGCACCGTCGTCCAGCATGCCTCCACAAGCGCGTGGCGCGCACGGACCGAGCCGCGCTTTGAGATGTGCCCGTGCGTCGCGGGTGAGACGCCTGACTGTCGCACCCGTGGATCGAGGCCGAGGTAGCCGACGAGCTTGCGCGGGCTCGGGAAGCGGTGAATATCACCGATCGCCGCCATGAAGCTCGCGGCGACGATCACGTTCACCCCGGGCACGCTCATCAAGCGCTTGATCTCCGCCGACTCGAGAGCCGCCTGAGCGATCAGGCGCTCGACCTCTGAGATCTCCGAGTCGAAGAACTCGATCTGGCGCAGCGCGGCGCTGAGGGTCTCTGACTCCTCTGCCGCCAGCTGCAGCTCTGAGAGCCACTGCCGGCCTTTGACGCCGAACACGTCGGAGAACGGCGGGCGGCCGACCAGCTGGCGCATCAGCATCGCGTGGATCTGATTCTTGGCCCGGCTGCGCGCCCACACGAGCTGTGAGCGACGCGACAAGCGCCGGCGCATCACCCACGTCTGACGGTCCGGCACCCACACCCCGTCCAGCGACCCAGCGGCCAGGAGCCTCGCGAGCGTCCTTGCGTCGAGGCGGTCGGTCTTCGCGCGGGCCTGACGGATGCCGGTGTCCGAGGGGCTCACAACCACGACCTGCGCGACGTGCGGCTCGATCAACCGCGCGATCTCCCACGCGTTCCCCGACACCTCAAGCGCCACCCGATCATCCGGGGCAAGACTCTGAGCGAACAACTCGATCTGCTCGGGCTTGGTCTCGATTCGACCGGCCGAGCGAACTTCGCCATCCTCAACGATCGCGACCTCACAGAAATCCAGATGCACATCCAACGCGACTGATCTCATCGCTGTCTCCTTCGACGCACTTGACAGGACGGGAGACGCCGTGGGCAACACGACACCAACGGATCCGCGCTCGCAGCGCAACCGGACAAGTCGCAGGGGCGGCCAATGAAAAGCCCGGGCTCAACACGCCCATCGTCCAACAATCGGCCTACCCATCATGCGTTCTCCCTGAGAGCCCCTGTCCCGGTCACCGGACCCTACCGGCCGGAATTAGAACAACAGCCCTCGAGAGTCATTTTCATGCCCCGATTAGCAGCACTCTCGCCTGACCCGCTTGGCGCTCCTGCTTTCCCCGGTAGCGGCTGTTCGGAGCGAGGCCGAACCCGCACTGGATGATCTGTGGGCATGCTGAAGTCCCGGCAGAAGCCCGATTCGACGAGCGTTTGCGTCGAGAAAGCGGAAGCCGGGCGCCTGTGGCGTGAGCATCCTTTGTCGGTGCCCGCGCCATGGGGCGCCCGGGTTCTTCAGAGCTGTAGGCCCGCTGTAGCGGACATCATCGGTGCTCGGCGTGCGTGGACGGTCGAGATGATCTCCTCGATGTCGATGCCTTGTAGGTAGATGCTGGTGGTGCCGAGGTTGGAGTGCCCGAGCTGGCGCTGGATGACGTTCAGCGAGACGCCCTCGCGGGCGAGCTCGACGGCGTGTGCGTGGCGCAGCTGGTGCGGTGCGAAACGTCGGCGGACGCCCGCCTCGGCGGCGTGCCGGCGAAGCTCGCCGCGGACCGATGATGCTGACCACGCTCGCCCGCGGGTGGGACCGTCGATGACGCACAGCAGCGGGCCGACCGGCATCTCAACGCGCTTGGTGAGCCACGGCCGCAGCTGCTCCCAGCCCCAGGAGTCCATCCCGACCTCGCGTCGGCGTCCGCCCTTGCCGTGGCGAACGAGCACGGACCCGCGCTGTGGGTCGAGATCGTGCTCTGTGAGCGCGAGGGCCTCATGGACGCGCAGCCCGCCGCGCCAGAGCATCACGATCATGGCGCGCAGCCGCCACCCGTGCGCGTTATCGCCCACATGACGCATCACGCAGATGATCTCCTCGACGGTCGGCGGATCCGCTGGGTAGCGCATCCCCTTGTTGCGAGGCGCACGCCCGGCGTGAAATCCCGGGAGCGTTGCGGGCGAACGACGCCGCCCAGCGGAATCGAGCATAGATGGCACGGTCATGGGTTCTCCTCCCATCAGCGAAACGGATAGTCGCCGCGCTCTACCACCACACGCTGGCGCCCGGCGTCGTATTCGACGGCTGCGGGTCTCCCGCCGGTGGAGGAACCGCAGGAACACGCGGCTCATGGCCCGGTTACGGCCGCCCGGAGGGACCTGAAAGGTACCGATGGGTGTGCCGTGTATCTGGTCTGCCTGGGCTGTTCGCTGTTCGCTGTTGGCTCGTTGCGTCGGGGTGGGGTGTTTTGGTGAGGCTTCGATCGGTGGTCTTGGCGGTGGTCGGGTGGCCGTCGCGGTGGTCGTTTGGTGCGGGCGGCGGTGAAGTTCGTGGCCGGTTTGGAGTGTTTGGGGTCATGAACCGGTGTGGAGAGACGCAGATCTGAGATTCGTTGGCCGCGACCGGGCGTTCGCGCTCATTAACCGGTGTGGTGAGCGCGTCGAGCATCGGTGCCGCCAAGGGCGGCGGCTACGCCAGGTATCTGGAGGCCAAGACCATCGCGCCCGAGCGCGGCGACTACTACCTCACCCCCGACGGCGAGCTCGCGCAGGCACCGGGCCGCTGGCTCGCCGACCCCGACACACTCGACCGGCTCGGGATCGACCCGGACGGTCCCGTGGCGGGAGGGGACTTCATCTCACTGACGGAGGGCCGGCACCCAGGGACCGGGAGGTTCCTGCGACCCGCGGGTGCGGGCGGTGGTCGGGGCGGCGGGATCGATGTGACGTTCAGCGCCCCGAAGTCCGTCTCGACCGTGTGGGCGCTGGCGGAACCTTGGCAGCGCCATGAAATCGAAGCCGCTCACGCCACTGCGGTCGAGCAGACCGTGGGCTATATGCGCGAGCACGTCCCGGTGGTCCGCCGCCGGTACAGCGGCCAGGTGGTTGAGGAGCCCCCGAAGGATCTGATCGCCGCGGCCTACCAGCACACCACCGCCCGCGGGGTGGCCGGAGGGAAGGCACCCGATCCCCAGCTGCACAGCCATGTCGTGATCACCGGTGTCGTCCGTGAGGATGACCGTCTCGTCGCAACATGGTCCCGTCCGGTGTTCCGCTCGGCTCGTGAGCTGGGTGCGCACTACCGGGCTGCGCTCGCGCACGAGCTCTCAGAGCGCGGCTATGAGATCCAGCAGGCCACCGGCAAGGACGGCAAATACTTCGAGCTCACCGGAGTCCCCGAGGGTTTGCGTGAGGCGTTCTCCGGCCGCTCCCGCGAGGTCGCAAGGGCCGCCGAGCGTTTCCGAGCAAGGACGGGACGTGAGCCCAAGCGCGGCGAGCTGCGCGACCTCGCGTTGGAGAACCGGCGAGCGAAGACCCTCACGACCCGACGCGACTTGGAGCGGGTGTGGCGCGAGACGGGCCGTGAGCACGGGTTCGGCGCGGGGGAGGCGCTGCAGCTCCTCGCCGGCCCCGAGCGCCCGAAGCCAGAGCGGGCGATCGAGGATCGCGTCGAGGCACGACTGGTCGAGCATCACGCGGTGTTCGACGCGAAGGACCTGCGGACGGTCGTGTTCGAGCAGGCCGCCGGCGAGATGTCCCCCCAGGACGCACTCCAGGTTGCGAAGGCGATGGTTCGTGACCGGCGTGTCCTGTCGCTGGAGGGCGGCAGGATGACGACGCTGGCTGTCCGGGCGCAGGAGCAGGCGATCGAACGCCGCGCCCAGCGGCTCGCCGCTCCCGGCGGCCGGGATGTCGGCGAGCGCTCACGCACACGGGCGATCAGCGAGGTCGCAGAGCAGCTCGCGGGACCGCCCACCGCGGAGCAGACCGCAGCCCTCAGAGCGATCACGGGTGATGAGCGCCTCGCTGTGCTCGTCGGCCCCGCCGGCACCGGAAAGGGCGTGGTCATCGACATGGCCGCCCGGGCCGAGAAACACGCCGGCCACCACACGATCGGCGTCGCCGTGTCCGGGTCCACCGCCGAGCGACTCGGAGAAACCACACCGGCGCTTGCGGGCCGCACCTCGACGATCGACGCTCTTATCGCCAGGGCAGACGCCGGGACCGTGAGAATCGGCCCGAACACCACGGTCTTCCTGGACGAGGCCGGGATGGCAGACCACCGACGCCTGGACGCACTCACCCGCCTCGTCGACGAGTCGGGGGCGAAGCTTGTCGCGGTCGGTGACGGAAAGCAGCTCCCATCGATCGGTCCCGGCGGCATGTTCGACCGGCTCAAGGAGCACGCCAGGTCGGCTGAGCTGGCAGATATCCACCGCACCAGCGATCCGGCCGAGCGCCAGGCATGGGCCGCGCTGCGTCGTGGGGAGCCCGAGAAGGCAATGGCGCACTACCAGTCCGAGGGCCGGCTGTTCTTCATGGACGACCGGGAGCAGGCTGGCGAGGCAGCCGTTCAGCGGTGGGCAGAGCTCACCAAGAAACGCCCCATCCGCGCCGTCGCGCTGATCGCCGACAGCTCGAACGTGGAGATCGACCGTCTCAACGCCCGCGCACAGCACCTCAGGGCGGAGCGCGGCGAACTCGGACACCAGGAGATCGAGCTGCCCCACCAGCACTACGGGCTGCGCGAGGGCGACCTCATCACCTTCACCGCCCAGCATCGCCAACCAGGGCATCCGCGGGTCGAGAACGGCACCCGCGCCGAGGTCACCAAGATCGGCGAGAACAACAACCTCACATTGACGCTGGACGGGTCCGGCCGCGAGCTGCAGCTCGCGGGCAAAGACCTGGAGAACGTCCGTCTTGCCTACGCCCAGCACGTCTACCGCCAGCAAGGCGCAACCGTCGACCGGTCCGTCGTGCTGACCGGTGGCTGGCAGACCAGCAAGGAGAGCGCCTACGTCCAAGCGACCCGCGCCCGGGACGCGACCGAGTGGTTCCTCGCGCGCGACGAGCTCGGCGTCGACGGCCAGGACGACCGGCGCGTCATGCGCCTCGCACAGCAACTCCGCATCAGCCGCAGGCAAACACCATCCGTTGTGCACCGAGAGCTGGCGGACCCCGACTGGGGACCCGGATACCACCCCACCCACCGGCTCATCCCGTCCCCGCTCCACGCCCTCGGCAGAGCAGCCCGGCACCTCGACAGACAGCCCGCCCGCGACGCGCCAGGACCCGAGCGATGAGCGCCCAACCACGAGAAACCCGGCATCCTGTGCCGCCTGGACGACTGCGCCTCACCGCCACCGACGTGATGACCGTCAGCGAGGTCTCAGACCTCTTGCACGTGCCGGTCTCGACGATCGCGGACTGGGGCCGGCGAGGCCTGCTCCCGAGCGTCAAGATCGGCCGCCGCAGGCTCTACATCAGGCCGAAGATCGAAGCTCAACTGCTCGACGACGCTGACGCGCAGCGTCTGCAATAGCTCCGCCGTTTGTTACCCACGAGTGTTACCCACGGCGATTCGGCGCCGTAGGGGTCGGCGACGTCCGTGGTTCAATAGCAGCGATTTGCAGGTTTTTTCTCCAATGCGGGCGAGAGGACTCGAACCTCCAAGGGCTTGCGCCCACCGGCTCCTAAGGCCGCCTTCCGCGCGGGGATCGGCGGCACCCCGACCTCAGCCGGGCAGGGTGCCCCCGGCGGTGCCGGCCGCGATCATGGACGCGGCGCGGTAGTACTGGTTCTCCTCCTTGAGGACCGCTTTGGTGTCGAACGCGACGAGCCTGCCGTCGAGGATCACCATCACGCGGTCGCACATGTCCAGCGTGGACATGCGGTGGGCGACCGTGAACAGGGTCAGGCCGCTCTTGAGCGCGTGCAGCGATTCCTGGATGAGGGTCTCCGAGTAGGGGTCCAGCGCGCTCGTCGGCTCGTCGAGCACCAGCACGTGGGGCCGGGCGGCGAGCGCTCGCGCGAGGCAGATCCGCTGCTGCTGACCGCCTGACACCGCGTCGGCGCGCGGGCCCACGACGGTGTCATAGCCGTGTGTCCAGCCCACGATGTCGTCGTGGATGCGGGCCAGCTTGGCGGCCCGCTCGACCTCCTCGTCGTCGATGTCGCGAAAGAAGCGGATGTTGGCCGACACCGTGTCGTGCAGCAGGCGCGGTTCCTGGGGTACGTAGGCGACCAGCCTGTGCCAGTCGGCCAGCGTGAACTTGGCGACCGGCTCCCCGTTGACGAGATAGCGTCCGGAGCTCGGCGTGCGCAACTGCAGCAGGATCTGCACGAGCGTGGACTTGCCCGCACCCGATGGCCCGACGACGCCGATCGCCTCGTTGGCGTCCACTTTGAAGCTGACGTCGCTGAGCACCGGACGGCCGGGGTTGTACGCGAACGACACATCCTCGAAGGCGAGCGTCTCCACCGCCTGCAGGCGATGTGTCCCGTGCGCGGGAGCGCTGCTGGCATAGCGCTGTTTGACCCTCAGCAGGCGATCGATGAACGGCAGCGACTGCTGCAGCGACTGGTAGCCGGCCTGGATCTGCTGGCCGGTCTGGGCGGCGCGAAAGAGCAGCAGGACGATCGCGCCGAGCGATGCCGCGTGGCCGGCGCCAAACCCGTGCAGCGCGAACAGGCCCCCGATGAGCAGCAGGTAGATGAGGCTCTGATAGAGGTTCGGGACCAGCCGGGCGATCAACTGGGTGCGAAAGAAGAACTCGCGCACCCTGGCGATGCGGCTGGCCACCCGTTCGAACTGGGCGTGATTGACCCCGAAGACGTGCGACTCTTCGATCATCCGGTTGGCCTCGGCCACGCTGCCCGCGTACTGGATCTGGGATTGCGACAGCGCACGACTGCGGCGTACGCCCAGCGATCGCAGCGGTCGCAAGACCGCGAACATGCCCGTGGCGATCGCGAACACAAGCCCCGCCGCAGCGGGGCTGAGCGCCACAGCGGTGCCCATCAGGATGATGAAGTTCAAGCTCGACGTGAGGATGCCCGTGGACTGCATCGCGCCCGCCGTCGCCTGCGCCGACTGGCTGGTCATGACCTCCTGCAACGTGCCCTCGCGGTCGCGCGACTGCACATCCCAGGAGGCCTGCGTGAAGGCGTCGAAGATCTTGGTCCGCAGAGATGCCTGCACATCGGAGGCGATCCTCGACGGGAGCACCGACAGCGGCCACTGCATGGCCATCCTCACCAGCGCGAGCACCAGGCCGAACCACAGCAGCGTGGCGATCGACGCGTGCACGTGGAACAGGCCCGTGGCGTTGCTGGCGTGGTGAGCATTGCCGGCGTTGTTGCTCACCAGCAGCGCCGCTACCTGTGCGATGACGGCGATCAGCGCCGCTTCGGCGAAACCGGCGATGATCGAGAAGAAGGAAACCGCTCCGATCAGCGAGCGCTTGTCGCCGATCAGCAGGTCCATCTGCGAGCGCATCGAGCGCGGCACAGATGAATCGTCGGGTTCGGGCGGGATCGCGGGCGTCATCGCGCGTCCCTGCGCTGGGTGGCGGCGATCATGGCCCGCAAAGTGTAACGGGCCCGGCAGGCCCTTACCAGAGGCGCCCAGGTCTGCCCGCGCGGCTCACGCTTGCACAATCACGCCGGCGCGTCGCGCCCGACAAGCTCCCAGCTGACCTCAAAGCCCCCAAACGCGGGGTCTGACATCAGGTGCCTCACACCGTAGTTTAGGCTTGTCTCGTAGCACATCACGGCCTCGCCCTTCCCAGCCGCGGCGCCAGCATCGAGGCGAATCACCTGCGCCGAGCGCAACGCGGGCATCTCGGGCACCTGCTTAAGGGAGAACTGCCAGTACCCGTCCACATTGCGCATGGGCGCCGCGTCGCTACCGTCGACCCATGGCGGCCAACCGTAAAAGGTGCAATACGGTAGATCGGCATAGAGTGTGACAGGCATGCCCGTGCGCAGCAGCATGCGTCCATAGCGGCGGGTGAGCAGGTGATCAACGTGTGAGCCGATGCCGGCCGGAACGTAGACGCGCGACGCGCTCTGCACCTCGCTGGTCAGCGCACGGTCGATCTCCTGAAGATCCGGATGGCCCTTGTCTTGGCTACGGTGCTGCGCGTCCAGCAGCGGCAAGTTCACCGGCATTCGACCTGCGAGTGCGAGCGATTGCGCGTCCTCTGTCATGCGCGCGCGTGTGCGCTCGGCGCTGTCTCGCACGCCGATCACAGCCTCCCAGACACCAGCCTGGCCGGCCGCCGGGATGCCCGCGAAGACGTTCACCACCGTCAGCTGGCGGTCGCTCGCCAACAGGCTCCAACAGCCCAGCACGGCGTCGTCGAAATGGGGTGAGAGCAGCAGCTCGGGCGCCTGCGGATCCGGGCGCAGGTTTGAGCGAAAACTGTCGTCCCGACGGACTTTGCGCTTCGCCCGCGCGGTGCTGTACACCCTGCGAGGCACGAGCGGAAGTCTGCGCAGAGAGCGTCGAGTCATCGCGGGTGGGCCAGTATACGGCAAGCTCGCGGCCATCCCATGAAAGACAGCTCTGAGATAGAATCTCAGATCGATGTCAGCGTCGGCCGAATCACTCACAGACGAGCGCGACGTGCACGGCAGGACACCCGATTTCTTCATAGTCGGGCAACCAAAGAGTGGAACAACTGCTCTGTATGCGATGCTGCGAACACACCCGCAGATCTTCAT
The DNA here is from genome assembly GCA_963734225.1 of uncultured Solirubrobacteraceae bacterium. Classification (GTDB taxonomy): domain Bacteria; phylum Actinomycetota; class Thermoleophilia; order Solirubrobacterales; family Solirubrobacteraceae; genus Palsa-744. The sequence goes on along the minus strand of CAVTGI010000016.1, from coordinate 362,526 downwards.
GCCAGACATGAAGGAGCCGCTGTTTTTTGCGAACGACCTGCGGCCGTACGTGCGCGCGAGCGACCCGGCCAGGCGACCTATGTTCCCAGCGACCTACGGGGAGTATCTGTCGCTGTTTGCCCCTGCCCACAACGAGCAGCTTGTCGGCGAGGCTTCTTCGGGATACCTGCGTTCTCGTCTCGCCGCGGGCGCCATCGCCGAGGCGCAGCCGGCCGCGCGCATCATCGCCATCCTCAGAGAGCCCGCGAGCATGCTGCGCTCGCTACACCTGCAACGCCTGCAGGAACACGTCGAGACCGAGCCGGACCTGGCACGGGCGCTGTCCCTCGAGGACGCCAGACGGGAAGGCCGAGAAATACCTGTGCGCCTCGAACAGCCGCAGATGCTCATGTACTCAGATTTCATGCACTACACCGAACAGCTGCGTCGCTATCAGGCCGTGTTTGCACCCGAGCAGATGCTCGTGCTCATCTACGATGACTTCAGAAACGACAACGAGCGAACCGTGGGCGAGGTCCTGCGTTTCCTCGGCGTGGATGACACCGTCGCGGTCACGGCGTTGCAGGCAAATCCCACGGTAACCGTGCGCTCCAGGCGCCTCGAGCGCGTGACACGCCGGGCCTATGCCGGCCAGGGCGTCCTGTGGCGCCCGGTCAACTCGCTTGTCAAGGCGGCCACCTCGCCGCGGCTGCGAAAGCAGGTGCTCGATCCGTTTCGCAATCGCCTCCTCTACCGCGAGCCGCCGCCTGCAGATGAGGCGTTCATGTCGGAGCTGCGCCGCCGCCACAGGGCGGAGGTGACATCGCTCAGCAACTACCTGAATCGTGACCTGGTGACGCTATGGGGCTATGACCAGCTTGGCTGACCCGTCGAGGCCGCAGCTGGGAGATCGCGCCAGCGCGAACAAGGCGGGGGGCGGGTCCACGAGCATGGTCGTCTTTCACCGTGACTTTCAGCACTTTCAAGGTGGGCACCTGAAGGTCTTTCACTACTTCGAGCACGTGCGCAGCTCGCCCGTTCATGATGCGCGCATTCACTTCTCGCCCGAGTCGGTCTGGGATGAGACCAACCCGTGGCGGCAGTTGCGCGAGACGGTGATCGCCCAGCACGACAGCGAGCGCGCCGATGTGCTGTTCCTCGCGGGAATCGACTGGCGCGCGCTCGAGCCGGCCCAGCGCGCAGCTTCGCAGGTTCCCATCATCAACCTGATCCAGGATTTCCGCCCGACCCGTCCCACGGCTCAGTTGCACGAGTTCATCGCCCACCCCGCCATTCGCATCTGCGTCAGCGCGGAGATCCAGGAGGCGCTGCAGCGCACCGGCTCGGTGCGCGGACCGATCTTCACGGTGCCGGTCGGCGTGGACCTCGAGCGCCTGCCGGCGCCGCGCCCGACGCCGGAGCGCGACATCGATTGCCTGGTGCTCGCGGTCAAGGATCCGCAGCTTGGCCGCGCGGTCGCCCAGCGCCTGCGCAGCGCAGGCAAGGGCGTGCTGCTCGTAGACCGCCCGATGCCCCGAGACGAGTTGCTCGGGTCGATGGCCCGCGCGCGCGTGGCGGTGCTCGTGCCCGCGTCGGTCGAGGGCGCCTACTTGCCCGCGCTGGAGTGCATGGCGTTGGGAGCGCTGGTCGTGTGCCCGGACTGCGTGGGCAACCGTTCGTTCTGTCGCGACGGTGAGACCTGCCTGGTGCCCAAGCGAAGCAGGCGGGCGATCGTCAAATCGGCGCTCGCCGCGCTGTCGGCATCGCCTCAGGAGCTCGAGCCGATGCTCGCCGCAGCCCGCCGAGAGAGCGAAGACCACGCCCTAACACGTGAGCGCAGCCGTTTCCTGGAGATCCTCAACCGCGTCGACGAGTTGTGGGCGGCCTGCTGAGCGGCGCCGGTGCCCAGGCGCGCATCCGGCGTGGCGATGTTCTTGAAAGCCGTTCTCAGCCTTCGCCGAGTGGCGCCGCCGGTGCTTCCCCTTCAAGCGGCGCGCCTGGCGCGCGCGTGACCTGCACGGCGAGCAGCCCGCTCGAGGCGGCCTGCATGCCGGCGCCGCCTGCGAGCACGATGCGAAACGTCTGCGTGCCGCTGCCTGAGACGACGTGTTCGATCGAGAAGCTCCCGCCCGGGCCGACCGTTGCAGCTTGCACCATCTGAAAGCCCAGCCCGTCGGCCTCCTGACGCTCCAGATTCACGACCGCGCCGGCGCGGATGGGGTCGACGGCGCCGGTGAAGGTGGCTGTATCGCCGCTGTTGACGGCGGCCGAGGAAACCGTGGCGCTCAGCTTCGGCCTGACGCCCTCGAACAGGATCGTCGAGCGCGCATGCGTGCCCGTGACCTCATACCAGGTGTCAGCGGCCGGCGACAGAGATGCAAAGGCGTAGCTGCCGTCGCTTTCAGTGCTGTTCGTGGCCACCGGCGCAAATGCGCCGCCGCGGGTCCTCGCCAGTAGCGTCAGCGCCTGGGGGCCGGAGCCGGCGGCAGTTCCGCTGAGCGTCAGCGCCTGTCCATCGGTGAGCGGCGCAGCGCTGGCCTGGATAGTGAGTAGTGGGTTCTGGTGTCGCATGACCTGCAGCGACAGCGTTTCCGATGCGCCAGGGAGCAGGCCGTGTGGATGCACGACGACGCGAACGTTGGCCGTGCCGGCGACGCCGAACGTGTGCGTGATCGTGTATCTACCTTCTGCGCCCACTTCGCTCGTCGCGATGCGCTGCCAGTTTTCTTCGATGTTGACGCCCTCGCGCTGGAGCACCACGGTCGCGCCAGGTTCGTCGGGGTCGACCGTTCCGGTGAACGTCACGGTGTTGTTCGAGCGCGCGCTTGCCGCGCCGCGCTGGCCGCCGATCGACAGCTGCGTGCCCGCCTGTGGACCGCTGATCGTCACCAGCGGCGCAACCCTCACCGACATCGGCCGGCTGCGTGGGCCGTCCTCAGTGCGGGCGTAGAAGACGCTGTTGGTCTGCAGCGCTTCGGTCGTGTAGTGAAAGGCACCGCCCGCTTCCGGCGTGGCGGTCGCGACTTCGTTGAAGCCGGGGGTGCCGGCCGTGTGCTCGAAGATGGTGATCGTCTGTTCGCCCGTCTCGGCGGAGCCTGGGCAGCTCAGCGATCCGGACAGCGTGGCCGTCTGACCGGCCGTGACACGGGTGGGCGCCGCTTCGACGGCAATCTGACAGGAGCCCTTGCGCCCGGCATCCGCCGCGGGCGCCAACAGGCCGGCGCCCAGCGCCGTCGCACCAAGCAGGCACAGTGCCCTGCGGCCAGAGCTGGTCAACGACAGCGTGCCGGCGGACAGCCGCCGGCGGAAGTTGGCCCCAGGAGTTCTGTCCACGCGAGCGCTATCGGCAGCGCGCTTGCAGGACTTTAGGTCGCGGGCCCTCAGCCCCCGGTGAACATCGACGGTTCAAACGACTTGACTGCAGGAACCGCGGCATAGCCAAGGTGCGCGAGGCCGAAGAAGTCCTCGATCGTGCGCAGTAGAGAGAAGTGGTTGAACGGTTCCTGGTTGGTGGTCGCGCCCTTGATGAACGGCGACAGCAGCAGCGCCCCCACGGCGCCGCCTCCGCGCGGCGACAGGCCGCTGGGCGCGGTGGAGGTCACGTTGGGGAAGCTCGGCTGGCCGCAGCAGGAGCTCGAGTCGGCGAATTCGCCGCTGGAGGGGGCCTCGTCGACGGTGATCACCAGCAGGCCGCTTTCGCTGTACGCCTTGGATTCCAGGATCTCCGGCACGACCTTCGCCAGGAAGCGGTTGGCGGGCGTAAGGCCGGCGGGTTCGCCGGCGCTGCAGGGCGTGGGGCTGGCGTCCTGGCAGCGGTCGGGCGCGATGTAGGAGAAGCTCGGGGTGCGCGCCGGGTTGGCCAGGTCACCTTGCAGGCGACCCAGGCCGACGACGTCGGCTGCGCAGGTGGGCGAGCCGGTGATCGACTGGAAGTAGACGAACGGGTCGATGTACGTGGCGTACGGCCCGGCCGCGGCGGGTGTGAGCCCCGAGGTGGGGTCGCCCTGGCCGAGCGCGGGATGGGCGCAGGCGCCCGGGACGTCTGGTTCGTCGGTGCCCTGCACGTACGCGCGCCATGTGAGGTGCTTGGCGGCCAGCTGCCCGGGGAGGGTCTGGGTGGAGGACGGGTAGACGCAGCCGCTGCCCAGCACCTGCTGGTCGGGACCGATCCCGGTTGGTGTGATGGCCGTGTAGTTGGGGCAGTCCGCGGCCGTTTCGGCGGTGGGGCCCTGACCGCTGAGCAGGGCCAGCTCGTCGGCCAGCTGCTCGTGGGCGACCGCGTCGTAGTGGACGAGCAGCTCGCCCTTGTGCTCAAGCGTCTGTGCGAGGTAGGGCGCCGTGGATGCAGGCCCGAAGACCGACGCGTAGGGCTCGTCGGAGAGCATGATCACGAACAGGTGCTTGACCGGCGGCAGCCCACTGCCAGAGGCGCCTGGCGAGCCTTTGCCCGATCCGCCTTTGCCGCCGCCTGTGCCGTTCGGGCGGCTGGGGGCGTGGCCGGAGGGTGACGTGCCGCCCTTGGCCGGCGGGGTCGCCTTGGCCGGCGCCGGCGCCGGCGTCGGCGCCGGGGCGGGTTGGGGGGTCGGGGTGGCTTGCGCTTCGGGAGGTTCGCCTGCGGCCGACGAGGACGAGGCAGACGACGAGGACGTGGACGTCGGCGCGGCGGCCGTCGCCGAGAGGGACTGGCTGGGCAGCACGATCTTCATCGGCTGGCGCGATGCGGCCAGCGTGTCGTTCACGCGCGAGCCGGCCACGTGGCCGAGCAGCACGCCGAAGCCGAGGAAGACCAGCACGAGCAGGGCCGACACCATGCGCGGCGGCAGTGTAAGCCCCGGCCCGCGCGCCCTCGCGCTCGATCGCGCCTGGGCGATCGGCTCGGTCGTGGCATGCGCCGGCGGCGACGTCGCGTGCGACCGCTCGCCGACGCGGCGCAGCAGCGCCACGAGCTGGGGGTCGCGCGATCCCGTGCGTTGACCGCAGTTGACGCAGTAGCGCTGCTGGGGCTCCACAGGCGCGCCGCAGTCCTGGCAGGGGCCGAAGGGGCGCTCGCCGTTCATGCTCGGCGCTTACTCGTCCAGGCTGGAAGCAGAATCGCCGCCGCCCTGGGCGCTGTCGCCGGCCAGCAGGGCGTCCATGACCGCGGTCGACGCGTCCGTAGTGCCGGCCACGATGGCGGCGCTCGGCGTGCGCTCCATCAGCGTTGCACCGCACTGCCAGCAGAACAGCGCTCCGCGGCTGTGGGGCGCGGCGCAGTGCGGGCAGCTGCCCGCGACCGCGTCATCCTCCATCCGCAGCAGTCGCTCGACCTCGGCCAGCTCCGCGTCGCGTTCCTGCAGGATCGCCGCTCGACGCACGAGCACGTCCAGGCGGAAGTGGTCGCGAATCGCCATCTCGTAGGCCAGGCCGCCCAGGTCCCAGTGCAGCTCGGTGACCTGCTCGGCCAGCTCGTCGCACCTGCGGCGCAGGTCAGAGCGCGCGTCTGTGTGAGCGAGCGGTGTGCGTGCGCCATCGCCGTTGGGCGAGCCCGCGCCGGCCACTGGCCCGGTGAAGCTGCTGTGCAGGGCCGAGCTTGCGATCGGCTCTTGCCCGTCTGCGCCGCCGGCGTCTCGGAGAATGCCCATGCTCAGCCCGTTTCGACCACGTTGGGGAGGTTCTTGGACGTTTCCTCGTAGCTCTTGCCTTTGCGGGTGTTGAGGCTTTTGAGGACCGTCGGCGGGGCGGGATGGTTCTCGCTCTGACCGACGCCCCCCGGGCTGGAGGCGGGCGGGCTCGCAGTTTGCGACGCCGAGCCCGAGCCGGCGTTGGACACGCGGATCACCGACGCGCCGGGGAAGCTCTTCTTCAGGCCTGCCAGCGCCTTTTCGGCCTGCGCCTTGGTGTGGTAGACGCCCGAGTAGATCACATAGCTGCCGGCCGTCAGGCTGGTGAATTCTTCGGACTTCAGGGCGCCGACGGCCTTGGCGCTCTTGGCGCCTGCGCTCGTCTTGGCCGCTTCCACGGCGCTCACGGTGGTGCCCGTCTGGGGCAGCGTCTGCAGCGCCACCGTGTAGCCGGTGGCGCCCGACGGCCAGCTGCTGGTGAACGTCGCTTGCGCCCCCGCGGGGGGCGTGGCGGCGCCGGTGGCAGGAGTGGCTGCGACGCTGATCGTCTGCGCGGGCGCCGGACTGGGCTTGGAGGTCCCGGAGCGGCCGATAAGCACGCCCACGCCCATCGCTAGCAGCAGCACGCCCACGCCCGCGATCACCGTGAGCGTGTTGGCGCGTTGTGCTGCCCCGCCGGCGGACGGGCTCGACTGCGGCGGGGGCGGCCCCGCGGGCGAGGACGCGAGGCCCGCCGACGCCCTGGACTGCGAGCGCAGGGGGGGTTCGCCGGCAAGGACGCTGCTCATGGGGGCGCGTCGCTCGCCGCACTCCAGGCAGTAGCGCTGGTTGCCCGCCAGCGGCGAGCCGCAGCCGGAGCACGCCTCGGCCGCGCCAATCGAGGGAGGGATCGCGGGATGCGAGCTGGCTATGGGTTCTGTGGACAGGGTGAGACCTTCGCGTTGCGTCTAGATGCTGCTACTGCAGATGCTGGCGCTCTGTTCGGACGGTCCGGAGGGCCGTTGCCCAGCAACCCGCGAGCGGCTTGTGCCAGATGATCGAGCCACCGGTGGCCGCCAGCGTAACGATTTGGTAAAAGCGGCGGGGCGCCGGCCGGCCTCAGGCCGCTGTCCGAGCCAGCGAGCCGGCAGGCTGCGATGCCGACGAGACCGCGTCCTCGGCGCCGCGGCGCGCGACGATCGCTGATTGCGTGAGCTCCCACGAGTGCTGCGCCGGCACAACGGCTTGCTGGGGGCCATGGACCTGCTGCTGGCGGTCACCGGCGCGCGCGGCGGCGCACAGGCTGACGACTGCCAGCAGCATGAGGATCCAGGCACCGAGGACGAGCGGAAGGATCATGATTGCTCCGTTTGGAATCGCAGGGTACGCCAATGCCTCACTAAGTCTATCAAGAATATTGACGGCTCTGAAGCACAACCCGCAAAGAGCGTCTGAATCGCCCTGGGCGGGTACCCGGAGCGGGTCGGATCAGGCACCGAGCTCGGCCCGACATGCGCAAAGGGCACGACCCCGTCCGGGAAGGTCGTGCCCTTGCGCCGATGGGATGGCCGCTACCCGGCGCGAGCCTTGCGCTCGGCGGCCACCCGCTCGGCCCCGCCCCAACACCCCGGGGCCGACGTGCCGTGAATCGTGTGGGGCTCGATCGGGACTGTCAATACGCAATTCTGCGAACATCGCCGACGCAGGGCTGACAATCACAGCCACGGCGATCGAGCGAAAAGCCAAAGCGATGGAGCGGCTGAGCGCAACCGACCTGAACAGCGTCCTCGAAGTGGCGCGCGAGCTCGGCGCGATGCGCGACGTGGACGAGCTGCGCGCGAGCGTGCTCGGGCAACTGCGCCGCCTGGTGGACTGCGACACGCTCTCCTTCAACGAGCTGGCGCCCGCGGACGGCGAGGCGATCATCGCGGCCGTCGATCCCGAAGAGATCCTGTGGGACGGAGCCGAGGAGCTATTCGGCGCCTACGCGCACCAGAACCCGCTGGTCGCCGCCGCCGGGCGCCCGGGCGACGTCGGCGTCAGGAAGTTCAGCGACCTCGTCAGCGCGCGGCAGCTGCACAGCCTCGACATCTATGACGTCATCTACAGGCAGATCGAAGTCGAGCACCAGATCGCCTTCACGCTGCCGGCCCCGTCGCGGCATGTGATCGGCTTCGCGCTGAACCGCAACCGCAGGCAACCCGACTTCTCCGAGCGTGACCGCAACATGCTCGAAGCGGTGCGGCCGTTTGTCGTGCAGGCCTATGAGACCGCTGCCGTGCGTAGCCGGCTCGTGGCGCTCGAGCGCCACGCGATCGCCCTGCGCGAGCGGGCGCAACTGCACCCCGACGCGCTGCGCGCGCGCGGCCTGACGGCGCGCGAGGTCGAGGTCCTGCGCCTGCTCGGCGACGGCCTGGCCAACGCCGCGATCGCACGCGAGCTCGCACTGAGCGAGCGCACGGTTGCCAAGCATCTCGAACACGTCTACAGCAAGCTCGGCGTGGGCAACCGGACGGCCGCGCTCGCCCGCGCGCGCGAGGTCTCCGCGCCCGGGGAAGCCGTCTAGCATCCCGAGCACGCAGAGTCAGGTTCTAAGCCGCGCCAGGGGCGACCGCATCAACCGCGCTGCGGGCGTGTTGACGAGTACAGCCACGCTGGCGCGTGGAGGATCGAGCAGGCACCAAAACGGGATCGAGAGCAGGGAGGTACTCGCACATGACAACGAGCAGCAATGCCCGCCGCGGCGCCCTCAGCGCATCGCTTGCGCTGATCGCCCTGGTCGCGGTGCCGAGCGCCTCGCCGGCTACGGCCACGCCCAAATCCAAACCGACGAAGAAGAAGGTCGTCGCATCGACCGGCGCGGCCACGCACGTGCTCGACACCTCGGCGCTGCTCAACGCGTCGATCAACCCCAACGGCAACCAGACGAGCTACTACTTCCAGTGGGGCACGACGACGTCCTACGGCCTGCAAACGCCCACCGTCGTGGTGGGCGCCGACACGACCAGGATCAAGGTCGGCCAGTCGATCGCCGGCCTGCAGACGGGCGTCACCTATCACTACCGCGTCGTAGCCGTGGTCTCGGGCGAAGCCCCGATCCTTGGGCGCGACCGCACGTTCTTCACCGGCAAGAGCACGCCGAAACTCGAAATCCCCCGCAACACCGACGTGGTGGTGGGCACTCCGTTCGTCGTGTCCGGCACGCTCACGGGGCCCAACAACGCACACCAGATGGTCGAGCTGCAGGGCTCGACCTACCCCTACCGCGAAGCCTTCACGGCTCTGGGCCCCGCAACCGTCACGGGCCCCACCGGGCAGTTCTTCTTCGCCGTCGCGCCGGTCTTCGCGAGCACGCAGTTGCGCGTGATGACCGTTGGCGGCCTGCGCCCGCTGATCAGCCGCGCCGAGACCGTCCACGCGCAGGCCAAGGTGGTACTGAAGGTGCGCACGAGCAAGACTCGGGGGCTCGTGCGCCTGTATGGAACAGTCGCACCCGCCGCGGTCGGCGCCCAGGTGCTGCTGCAGGTGCACGAGGCTGTCAAAGCGGGAGCGGGCAAGCCCGGCTCGGAAGTGACCGCCAGGTTCGTCGACCAGTTCTCAACAGTGGTCAAGAAGGCCGGCAAGAAGTTCTCGCGCTTCAGCATCGTGGTCAACGTCCGCGTCGGCGGGCGCTACCGCGCGGTGGTCAAGGTGCGCAAGGGTCCGGTGGTCACCGGCTACAGCACCACCGTGGTCCTGCAGGCCGGCGCCGGCGCCAAGAAAGCCAAGCCCAAGAAGCCCTAGCCAGGGCCTGCGGCTCGGCGAGGCGCTCGCCCGGCGGGCCTCTGCCCGCTGAACACGCTTCAGGCCCCGCCAAGCTCGGAGATCAGGCCGTGCTGGGCCAGCAGCCCCAGCACGCGCTCGACCTCCTCCTCGACCGTTTCGCGCGAGCTGCCCAGCACCAGGTCCGGTGCCGAAGGCGCCTCGTATGGCGCACCCACGCCGGTCATCCCAGACAGCTCGCCCGACTGCGCGCGCGCGTACAGCCCCTTCGGGTCGCGCTGCTGACAAAGCTCCAGGGGGGCATCCACGAAGATCTCCAAAAAGCGCAGGTCGTCGGCCTCGTGCAGCGCGGCTGCCGCCACGCGGTCGGCCTCGTAGGGGCTGACCAGGCTCACCAGGGCGACCGTCCCCGACTCGGCCAGCAAGCGCGCGACGTGGGCGGTGCGGCGCACGTTCTCGCGCCGCGCCACCTCGTCGAAGCCCAGATCGCCGTTGAGGCCATGGCGCAGGTTGTCGCCGTCGAGCAGGAAGGCCGGCTGGCCGGCTTCGATCAGGCGCTCCTCCACCGCGGCCGCCACCGTCGACTTGCCCGCGCCGGGCAGCCCCGTGAACCACAGCGTCGCCCCGCCATGCCCGAGCGTGCTCCAGCGCCGCTCGCGCGTCATCCGCGTGCCCTGCCAGCGCACGTTGGGGCTGCGCTCGCTCTTGACCTGCTCGTCTTCCTCGACCTCGGTGTCCAGGATTACGCCCGCCGCGACCGTTTCGTTGGTCGCCTCGTCGATCACGATCAGGCTGCCGGTGACGCGGTTGCGCCGGTAAGAGTCGAACACCAGCGGAGAGCTCAGGCGCATATGCACGCGCGCGAGGTCGTTGAGCTTGAGCGCGCCCACGTCCTCTTCCCGGCGCAGGCTCTCCACGTCGATGCGGTAGCGCACGTCCACGCCGCCGACCATCGCCGTGCGCGTGGTGTGCTTGACCAGATAGCGCCGGCGGGGGCTCAGCTCGTGCTCGGACATCCAGCACACCAGGCACTCGAAGCTGCTCGACACCGACGGCTGGTTCTGCGTGCGCACGATCGTGCTGCCGCGCCCCACGTCGATGTCGTCGGCCAGGCGCAGCGCCACCGACATCGGCGGAAAGGCCTCCTGCACCGGCCCCTCGAAGGTGTCGATGGCGGCGACCGTGGTGTGCTGTCCGCTGGGCAGCACCACCACCTCGTCGCCCGGCCGGATCACGCCGCCGGCCACCTGGCCGGCGTAGGCCCGGTAGTCGGCCACGGCGGTCGCCGGCGGCCGGATCACCCACTGCACGGGGAAGCGCACGTCGATCAGGTTGCGGTCTGACGCGATGTGGACGTGCTCGAGGTGGTAGAGCAGCGGCGGGCCCTGATACCAGGGCATCGCCTCGGAACGGTCGACCACGTTGTCGCCCAAAAGCGCCGAGATCGGGATGAACGTCACGTCGGGCATCTCCAGGCGCGCGGCGAAGCGGTCGAAGTCCTCCACGATCGCGTCGAAGACGCCCTCGTCGAAGTCGACCAGGTCCATCTTGTTCACGCATACCACCATGTGCGGGATGCCCAGCAGCGAGCTGATGAACGCATGGCGCTTGGACTGGGCGACGACGCCCTTGCGGGCGTCGATCAGCACGATCGCCAGATCAGCCGTGGAGGCGCCCGTGACCATGTTGCGCGTGTACTGCTCGTGGCCGGGCGTGTCGGCGATGATGAAGCGGCGCTGGGCGGTCGCGAAGTAACGGTAGGCGACGTCGATCGTGATTCCCTGCTCGCGCTCGGCGCGCAGGCCGTCGGTCAGCAGCGAGAGGTCGAGGAAGTCGTGGCCCATGCGCTGGCTGGTCTGCTCGACGTGCAGCAGCTGGTCTGAGAGGACCTGCTTGGAGTCATACAGCAGCCGGCCGATCAGCGTGCTCTTGCCGTCGTCCACCGAGCCCGCGGTGGCGAAGCGCAGCAGGTCGGCCGGGCGCTCGGTCAAGCGCCGCAGCACGTCCTGCGCTTCGCCGTGCAGGGCGACGGCGCCCGCGGGCACAGCGACGCGGCCGTTGCCATTGGCGCCCGCGCTCGACGACGGGCCGGCGGGGTCGGACTCGACGCTCATCAGAAGTAGCCCTTTCGCTTGCGGTCCTCCATGGCCGCCTCGGTCACGCGATCGTCCGCGCGCGTCTGGCCGCGCTCGGTCACCTCCGTGGCGGCAATCTCAGCGACCACCTCGGCCAGCGTAGCCGCGTCTGACTCCACTGCGCCCGTGCAGCTCATGTCCCCGACGGTGCGGTAGCGCACGGTCGCGCTGAACGGCTGCTCGCCCTCGATCATCTCTATAAACGGGCTGACGGCGTACAACATTCCGTCGCGAGCGAAAACCTCGCGCTCGTGGGCGAAGTAGATCGACGGCACCTCGAGCTCCTCCTCGGCGATGTACTGCCACACGTCGAGCTCGGTCCAGTTGGAGATCGGAAAGACGCGTGCATGCTCGCCCTTGCGGATGCGCCCATTGTAGAGGCTCCACACCTCCGGGCGCTGTTTTTGCGGCTCCCACTGACCAAACTCGTCGCGGAAAGACAGGATGCGCTCCTTGGCGCGCGCGCGCTCCTCGTCGCGCCTGGCCCCGCCGAAGGCCGCGTCGAACTCGTGCTGGGCGATCGCATCCAGCAGCGTGACTGTCTGCAAAGCGTTGCGCGAAGCGTTGGGACCCTTCTCCTCGACCACGCGCCCCTCACGGATCGAGTCCTCGACCGAGGCTACGATCAGGCGCTCGCCGAGCTCGGCGACGCGGCGGTCGCGGTACTCGATCGCCTCGGAAAAGTTGTGCCCCGTGTCCACATGCATCAACGGGAACGGGAACGGCGCCGGCCGGAAGGCCTTCTCGGCCAGGCGCATCAGCACGATCGAGTCCTTGCCACCGCTGAACAGCAGAACCGGACGCTCGAATTCGGCGACCGTCTCGCGCATCACGTGCATCGCCTCGGCCTCTAGCGTGCGCAGGTGGGAAAGATGATAGGTAGCGGGCATCCGTGCGGTGGGGCTGAGCCTAGCCATTGCGCGATAAGGCACTTGTGAACTTTAGGGTGCGTCTGCGCTTTGTCAAGCCTTAGCCCGGCGACGGCGCTTAGCCCGGGCAGCGGCGCGACGGTAGACGGCCAGCGTGTCGGCCACATGGCGCGCCACCGTGAAGTCGCGCTCGACCCTCGCACGCCCTGCGCGACCCAGCTCGCGGCCGCGGTCCGGACGCTCGGCGATCTGGGCGATCGCGCGGGCCCAGGCTTGGGGCTCGCGCGGCGCCAGCAGATAGCCCTCACGCCCGTCCTCGATGATCTCCGGCGGACCGCCCACGTCGGTTGCAAGCACCGGCACGCCGAGCGCCATCGCCTCGATCAGGGCGCGCCCGAACGGCTCCTCCCAGGAGGGCAGCAAGAGGACGTCCAGCGCGCGCATCAGCTCGGGCACGTCCTCGCGCTCTCCCAGCCACGACACGCGTTCCTGCAGGCCCGCGTCGGCCACGAGCGAGTGCAGGTGGGCCAGGTAGCGCCGGTTGTCAAAGCGCGTCGCGCGGGCGACGAACTTGGCCGAGCCGATCAGCAGCAGGTGCGCGTCTAGACCCGCTGCGCACGCCAGCGCCAGCGCTTCGATCGCCGTGTCTTGCCCCTTCCAGGGACTCAGCTGGCCGACCACGCCGAGCAACAGGTCGTGGGCGCCCGCATCGCCCAAGGCAGCGCGTGCGCGCTCGCGGTCGATGCGGGCCGGGTCGAAGCGCTCGAGGTCGACGGGGTTGTAGAGCACCTCAAGACGTGCGCCTGGGGCGACCGCGCGCACCGCCTCGGCCGTGTAGCGCGAGTTTGCGACCACCGTCGTGGCGGTGGCGGCGATCAGGCGCAGCGTGGCCGTGCTGACGGCGCCGGGGGGCAGACAGTCGCGCACGTGCACGACCTTCGCTGCGCGCATCGGCCCGGCCAGCGCGAGCACGATGCCGGCGCGGATCGAGTTGGCGTGGACCACATCGGCGCGGTGGTGGCAGGCGGCCAGGCGAACCTGGGCGCCGGCGATGCTCAGCTCCGCCAGCGCCTGGGGCGTGTGCAGCGGGTGTAGCCTGAGGCTGCCGGCGGTTCCGGTGATGGCGGTCGTCGGCAGGCCGAGCTCCCGCACGGCCTGCTCCAAGCGCCCGCGCGGGCTGGCGACGAGCGGGGAGACCTCGGGCGAAAGCCCCGCCAGCAGGCTGAGCAGCGAGCGCTCGGCGCCACTGACGACCTCGGTGTGGTTGACATAGAGGACGTTCACCGGCGCGCCCGCCGGGCCTGCGCGGCCTGTTCGAGCAGCACGTCTTGCAGGCGCCCCACCACCAGCGGCCAGGCAGATTCTTGCGCCCGCCGGGCCCCCGCCCGACCCAGCCGCTGGGCGAGATCGGAGTCGAGCAGCAGCGTCGCAATCGCCTCGCCCACCGCGCGCGGGTCGGCGGGGTCGACCAGCAGCCCCGTCTGCCCATCGAGCACCGCGTCCACCGCGCCACCCACATTGCCGGCCACCACCGGCTTGCCGTAGGCGGCCGCCTCGGTGTAGACGATCCCAAAGCCCTCGCCTGCCCGCCCAGCGCCGGGCAGGCGGCTGGGCATCGCCAGCAGGTCGGCACGCCGCAGCCACGTGTCGCACTCGGCGTCCGACAGCGCGCCGAGAAAACGCACCGAGTCAGCCACTCCATGCGCTCGCGCCAGCGCTTCGAGCTCCCCGCGCAGCGGCCCATCGCCGATCACAACCCACTGCACGTCGGGCACCCGCTCGCGGATAAGCGCCAGCGCGTGCACCAGCACGTCGTGGCCCTTGTAGCGGTCCTCGAGCCTTGCGACGGTCACGAACGTGGGCCGCTCGGCGGGCAGCGGCCGCAGGTCTGCTGGCAGATCCACACCGGGGGACACGCGGCGCATCTCGGCGACCGGGGCGCCGGTCGCACGGATCAGGCCTTCGGTGTAGGCGCTGACCGCCACCACCACGTCAGCGTGGGCGGCGGCGAACGCGGCGAGCCGTGCTTTGGCGGGGATCTCCTTGGCGTGGAAGTACTGCACCGTCCTGGCCCCCAGGGCCCGCCGGATGGCGGCCGCGGCGGGGCTGGCGACGAGGTGCAGGCTGAGCGTCACGTCGGGGCGAAAGCGCAGGGCGTCCGTCATCGCGACCGCGTTGAGCGCCACGTTGCGCGCGCCGCGCAGGCGGGGGTCGTTGGGCGCGCGCCTAATCGCGACCGCCTCACCGCGGGAGGGCGCGCCCCGGTCAAATGCCTCAGCGCCCGGGCGCGCGAGCGCGACCACCCTCGCGTCCATTGCCGTGACGCCCGTGGCGACACGATGGGCGGTCGTCTGGATGCCGCCGTGGGCGGGCGGGTAATCGGGGGTGATCAGCAACAGCCGGGGCCTGGCACCGACGGCGGCTGCCGGGACAGCGCGTGCGCATAGCATGGCGAGATCGTGCGTCAGGCGCTTGCGCCCTGCGAGCGCGCGACCCGGGAGAGCCGAGCGCGGACCATGTTGCGCACCCCCGCGCGCAGGCGCGGGCCGTCCAGCAGCGAAGCCAGCAGCAGCTCCCAGCCTCCCCGCAGGCGCCTGCCGTTGACCATGTCGGTGGCGCCGACGCGGTAGTAGTACATCCCCCACACCTTCTTTGCCCGTGTGAAGCGCTCCCACGGGGGCGCGGATGCCAGCTGGGCGGCGAACTCCTCCGGCCCGATCGGGTCGCGCCCGGCCACACGCCTGCGCTGATTCTCGGCTACGCGCCAGGCGCCCTGCTGTTTGTCCCAGAAGCTGTCCAGCTGCATCGAGCCCGCCCGCTTTCGATAGTAGACAAGCGGTTCGGGCAGGTTGATCACCACACCCTGGCCGGCCATCCGGCAGAAGAAATCGAACTCGTCTGCCGCTCCGTAATCGGTCGAATAGCCACCCACCGCGTCGAAGTCAGATCGCGCAAACAGCACCGAGGAGTGAATCACATAAAAGATACCCCCGGTCTGTCTGACCGAGTCGTAGTCGGCCTCGCTGGTCGGGCCCATGACAGCGGGCGAGACGACCTTCTTGGCATCGTTCATGTTGTGGCCGTGCGTGCCCAACAGTGCGATGCGCCGGCTGCCGTTCCAGGCGCGCAGGAACTGCAGCTGACGCTCCAGCTTGGTGAGAGCCCACACGTCGTCGGAATCGCACTCGGCGATCCACTCGCCGCGCGCCGCCGCGATCCCCGCGTTGCGCGCGGCCACGACGCCCGAGTGACCGGGGAGCCTCACGTAGTGAATCGCCACGCCGCCGGCCTGCCGGGCGGCGAAGTCGTGCACGAACTGCTCGGTTGCGTCCTGCGAGCCGTCGTCGGCCACGACGATCTCGCCGGGGGGCAGCGTCTGCGCGACGATCGACGTCAGCGCGTCGCCGATCCGGCCCACGTCGTTGAACGTCGGCACGACGACCGAGATCGACGCAGCGTCTGCGGGCACACTCGACGCGTGGCCGGCGGGCGGCTCAGGCGACGTCGTCATAGCCCCACTCGGACACCAGGTCGCGACCGAGGTACTCGCTGAGCGCGACCACCTCGCCCTTGAAGCGTTGGCGCAGCTCGCCCATCAACCGCGCGTCGGGCTCGGCGGGCGCGGTGAAGAAGATGCGATCGCGAATCGCCACGGCCGAGCTGCGGCTGAGCCCGGGCGGCGTGATCGCTTTCACCGACGCCTGCACGGCGCGCGCGAACGGTCCGCGCCCGGACGCCAAGGCGTGCACCAGCTGGTGTACGCGCTGGGCGCGCACCTGCACCGTTGGGTTGACCTGACGGGGGAGCACAGGAAGTTCCTCGGCGACGTCCAGGAAGCGCAGAACCCTGCGCACGGTTGCCTCGTTGTCGCGCCGGAAGTCGTCGTAGATCAGCACCAGTACCTGCTCGGGCGCGAACATGGCGTGATAGCGGCGCAGTTGCTCGACGTAGCGCACGTGGTCTGAGTACAGCAGCACGTTGGGGCGGTGAGAACGACGGGGAACGCGTTTTCCCTGACGCCTGTCGTCCTCAAGCGCCAGCGCCTTGCGCAGATCCTTCTCGGTCTCCACGTGCGCCTGCACGAACTGAAGATGCAGCGACCGCAGGAAGCTGGCCGGCTCGCGCAGGATGGCGATGATGCGCGCGGCGGGCTGCAACTCGGCGATCGCTGCCGCGGCGGTCTGCGAGGTCAGGTATGACGGGGAGGCCTCGCCGGCCAGCTGCCCCGGCGCGGCATCCGCGAACAGCGCCAGATACTGCTCGAGCGTGTCCGGCACAGGGTCGGTTGCAGGTATGTGAAAACGGTCGCGCAGGTCGCTGGCGAGAAACCGCGGCTCCTTGACCTCTGACATGAAGATCTGCGGGTGACGCTTGAGCATCGTGTAGAGCGCGGTCGTGCCGGACTTGGCCTGCCCGACGATGAAGAAATCCGGAACTCGCTGAGAGCTCCCGCGCCTGCCGGCGGCCGGCTCAGCCGAGGCGGTCATAGCCCCACAGCTTCACCATGTCGCGGTCCAGATGCTCGCTCAGTGCGACCACCTCGTCCTTGAAGCGGCGGCGCAGCTCGAGCATCAACCCCTGATCGGGCGGTCGCGGGTCGCCGTAGACGACGCGATCGCGGATCGCCATTGCCGACTCTCGGCTCAGCCGTCGCGGCGCGAGCGTCTTGGCGGCCGCCTGCACGGCGCGGGGAACGGCGGCGTCTCCCGCGGCGAGCGTGTGGACCATCGAATAGAGGCGCCGAGAGCGCACGCGCACGGTTGGGTTGGCCTCTCTGAGCACGACCGGATGGGTGTCGTCGACTTCCAAGAAACGCCATACCTTGCGCACGGTCGCCTCGTTGTCGCGACGGAAGTCGTCGTAGATCAAGACCAGCATCTGATCCTCTGAGAAGCGTTCGTGGTAGCGGCGCAACTGCTCGACGTAACGCACGTGGTCGGAGTAGAGCGTCGCGTTGGGCCAGTAGGGACTCTTCGGCAGGTGTCGTCCCTGGCGTCTTTCGGCCTCCAGCGCGAGCGCTCGGCGCAGATCCTTCTCCGGCTCGACGTAGACCTGCACGAATTGCATGTGCAGCGATCGCAGGAAGCTCGCCGGCTCGCGCAGGACGGCCACGACGCGCGCAGCCGGCTGCATTTCGGCGATGCGCCCCGCGGCCGTGGGAGACCACAGGTACAGAGAGGACGCCTCGCCCGCGCGCTGGTCGGGGGTCGCGTCGGCGAACAGCGCCAGATACTCCTCGACCGTGCGCGGAGTGCTGCCGGTGCCTTCCGGACGCAGCGCGCTCAGCGGGCGCATCTCGTCGGCGAGGAACCACGGCTCCTTGTTGTACGGCAGATACAGCTGCGGATGCTGTCTGAGCATGTCCCACAGCGCGGTCGTTCCGCTCTTGCCGTGACCAACGACGAAAAAATCCGGGATCCTTCCCTGATGCGGGCGAACCGCGCCCTGCGGGCCTGCCTTGACCATCATGTTCGAGAGTGTAACGGGACACTCAAGCCGGTTCGAGCCCGCGGCGGGCGCCATCGACTACATTTGGGCGTGTGATCGGCTTGCTCGCGTCGGGGGCTGGCGTCGTGCTCGACGTCGACCGCCGTGAACGCTCCTACTAGGCTGCTGCGGGCAGCACTCGTCTGCCTGCTCGTGACGATCGGGGCCGGCGCACTCGCGGGCTGCGGGTCGAACTCGTCGGGCTCCGGATCGGGCTCGGCCAACGCCTCCAGCGAAGAAGCCGCCGAACGCAACGAAGAAGCGGCCAGCAAGCGAGAAGAAGCCGTCGAAATCGCAAAGGACCGCGAAGAGCTCGCAGAGATAGAAGGCAAGAAGCGCGAAGAAGCCGCAGAAGCCAACGCCAAGCAGAGAGAAAAGGCCGCGCTGACCGCTGCCAAGAAGCGCGAACAGGCCACCAAGAAGCAGGCCAACAAGCGCATCAAGGAAGTGGAAGCCAAGGCCAAGAAGCGCGAACAGGCCGCAAAGGCTCAGGAAAAGCAGCGCGAAGAAGCGGCGCACGCCAAGGCCAAGCAGCACAGCAAGCCAACCGCCAAGAAGACGCCCGCCGTCCAGGGCGCCGTCGACACCACGCCCGCGCCGATCACCACCCCAGCGACCACGCCGACCACCGGACCCGCGCCCGCGGCCGCGCCCGCGCCGTGAGGCACGCAGCGCCCCGGGTTTGGCCTGTGTGAACGGACACTAGAATGCCCAGCGTGCTTCGCCTTGCCTTGGGTCGCGGCGACCGTGCGGTGCTGCCACTGTGTCTGCTCGCCGTAGTGTGCGCGGCGATCCTCGCCGGCTGCGGAGGCGGGGGGGGCGGTGGCGCAGGCGGCTCAGGCGCGGGATCCGGCGAAGCCGCATCCACCTCGGCGGTGGAACAGAGCAGCGAAGAAGCCGAAGAACAGCGCAAGGAACAGGCGGCTGCCGCGGCCGCCAAGAAGCGCAAGCTGACCTACGAAGCAGAACTGAAGAAACGACGCGCCGAAGAGGCCAAGAGCGTGGAAGCCGAAGAAGCGGAAGAACGCGCCAAGAAGGCCAAGGCCAAGCACTCGGGCAAGAAGACCGGCGGCACGTCCAAGCACGCCAGCAAACCCACCGCCAAGGGCAAGCACCGGGCCGCCAAAGGCGAATCCGAAGGCTCGTCCTCGTCTGAAAAGGCCAGCGAAGAAGCCGCGCGCAAGCAGTTCGCCAAGGAAGAAGCCGCGGAAGAACACGCGGCCAAGAAGGAAGGCTAAGGGTCCCTAAGCGCTGCGGGCGTGCGGCGTGGCCAGCCAGTTGACCACGGTGGCGCTCGCGGCGAAGTCAGCACGCGTGAACGGGCCCGCGCCCGTCACCGAGAAGATCTCATAGTCCAGCTCGGTGAGCAGGTCCCAGGGCGCCCCCTGAGCCACGCCGTGAAGCTCGGCGGTGTCGCGGACGTGCTCGAAGATCACCACAGGTCGCGCCAGTGAGAGGGTCGAGCGAGCGCCTTCCAGCACCGCTAGCTCGGCGCCCTCGACGTCGATCTTGATGACGCTGGGCACGAGGTCGCCCAGCTCGGCATCGAGCGTAGAGACCTCGACGGTTATGTATTCGGGATCGCCCCGGCTGTCGTCGATCTGTGGATGGCGGCGCAATCCACTCCAGCCGTCGAGCCGTCGGAAGTAACAGAACTGCGCCTGCGCGGACGTCGCGCCAAGGGCCTTGCGGCGGCAGTCGACCTGCGGGAACGCGTCGGCGAGCTCGGCCGCAAGCGGCGGGATCGGCTCGAAGGCCACGTGGCTGGCCCGGGGAGCCACCCGTACGGCCTCGCGCAGGACCTGGCCGCGATTGGCGCCGACGTCCACATAGGTGCCTTCACCGTGCAGCGTGCACGCCAGCACGACGCTCATCCCCGCCTCTTCGAGCTGTGACTGCCTGGCCACGGCGTTGACCGCGGCGAGCAGCTCGGGCCGATCCAGCCGGCGCGACGCCGACGCGATCGCCCTGGTCACCAGCCGCATGGCCATCGAGCTTTGCACGCTATCGAACCAGGCGCCTGGCGTCGCGAGCGCCGGCCAGGATCCGCGCTGTGACGGTCGCCAGGCTGCGCGGGTCGCGCGTGCGCAGCGCAGCCACCAGCGCGTGACGGATGTCCAGGCCGAGGCGCCTGCGCACCTCGGGGTGAACCGACGCGAGCTGCGCCGACAGCAGGATGACCATCAGAGACGTCGTCTTCGCCCGCGCCAGCTGCACCTGCTTGGCGGGGTCGACCCACGTCGTGGACAGCATCGTCGGCGAGATTCGATACCAGCCCAGACGCTCGTCCAGATACACGGCGCAGTCGCCGAATCTGCAAGCGCCCACGGCTACGCAGTAGTCCCAGGTGTCCGCGCCGGCCGCGATCAGCTCCAGGTCCAGCGCAGCGCGACGCACGAGCGTAAAGGACGACGCCGCGACCGCCTTGTCCAGCAGCGCGGCCCTGTACAGCCGCTCGCCGGTGAGCAGCCCCGTCTGCAGGCCCAGCCGGCCGAAGCGCGCGCTCTGCTCGTGCGAGCGCCGCTCGTCGTGGCGTCCGTCCGCGAGCATGATTCCGTGATCGCAGAAGGCAAAGCCGGCTTGCGGATACTGCTCCAGCGCACCGTCCAGGCGCTCGAGGAATCGCGGCTCCCACACGTCGTCGTGATTGAGGATGCTGAGCAGATCGCCGCGCGACTCGCGGATGCCCCGCACGACGCTTGCACCCGGGCCGAGATTTTGAGGGTTGCGCACGAACCGCACCGCTAGCCCGGCGGGTACCGCGGTCGCCTGCGTCAGCGGCTGCTCCGAGCAGTCGTCGATAACGATCACCTCCGCCGGCGCGAGCGTCTGCGCGCTCACTCCCATCAGCGCCTCGGACAGCATCCGCGGCTGGTTGTAGGCAGGTATGACGACTGAGACGCTTGACACGGGCGCAGCGAGTCTAGAGCCAATATCGTGGGGGCCCATGTGCGCAGTGGAGAACGTCGAGGGGCTCGTGTCAGGCCCCGACGAGCATCCGCTGCGCTCGGCGCTGTTCGTGACCGGGCTGTGGGGCAGGGATGGCGGCGTCGCCGCGCATGTCAAAGAGAGCGCCGCCGCGCTCGCCGGCCAAGGCGTCGACGTGCACGTGCTCGCAGCCAAGATCGCCACCGACGACAGGGCCGACGGAGTGACGGTGCACCATCGGCCCGAGCTGTTGAACACGCGCGCCCGCGTCGAGCAGCGACTGGGCGACATCTGCGCACTGGATCCGGAGATCGCCCACATCCACCAGGTCGACGACCATGCGATCGTCGCACGCCTGCGTGCCGCGACGCCCGTGGTCATCAGCGCGCACGGGTTTCCCGGGTGCACATCCGGCGTCTACTACTTCGCCCCCGGCCAGGAATGCGCGCGGGCGCACGGGCCGGGCTGCATCCCCAATCTGGCACTCAGAGGGTGTGCGCACACGCGCTACCCGAGAACCCTGCCCGCGAAGTACATGGGCGTGACTCGCGGGCTGGCGATGTTCAGGGAGGCAGATCTGGCGGTCTGCTACTCAAGCGCCGTAGCCCGACACCTCGCCACCAACGGCCTGGCCCACACAGCCGTTATCCCCTACTTCCCGACTATGACCCCGCGCGTGGGGTCTGGATACGAGACGCGACGGCGCGTGGTCTTCGCCGGACGGCTCGTGCTGCCCAAGGGCGTCGACGTCCTGATTCGCGCGGTCGCCCGGGTCGACGCCGATCTGGTCATCTGCGGCGAGGGGCGTCGCGAGCCGAAGCTGCGCGCGCTGGCGCGGCGAGTCGGGATCGAGGAGCGGGTGCGATTTAAGGGCTGGATGGGACCCGAGCAGCTCGCGCAGGAGCTCGCCGACGCGTCCGTGCTGGCGGTCCCATCGCTGTGGCCCGAGCCCTTCGGGATCGTCGGCATCGAGGCCTTCTCCGCGGGGCGCCCGGCGGTCGGCAGCGCCACCGGCGGGATCCCTGATTGGCTGAAGGATGGCGTCTGCGGCGTCGCGGTCGCACCGGGAGACGTCGACGCGCTCGCCTTGGCGCTCGGCCGCCTACTCGACGATCCCCAGCTGCAGCAGACGATGGGGCTGGCGGGCAGGGATCTGGTGGCCGAGCGCTTCTCCGCACAACGCCACGTGGACACCCTGCTCGTGGCCTACCGGCGCGCGCGTGGGCGATGGCAGGAACGGTCCGGGCGCGCACAGGCCCCGCAGGCGGCCTGAGGGCACACGTCGCTCACTCGCGCCTGGCGCTGACAAGCTCGCCCAGCAGCCCCATCACGGCGTTGACGCTTCGCGCCAGGCCCATCTCGTCGGAAGCGAACGCGCACCCGCGCGCGCCAAGCGCCGCGCGGGCCTGCTCGTCGCCGAGCAGGTCGCCGATCGCCTGCGCAAGCCCTGCGGGCGTGGGCGCCACGACGCAAGCTGCCTGCGCGTCGAGCAGCCGCTGCCAGGTGTTGGGCCCGTCCAGCGCAACGACCGCGCTGCCCGACGCTAGCGCCCCGGCCAGGCTTCCCTTGCGCGAGGACGGCCCTGCGGCGTCTGGAAACAGCAGCACGTCGCACGCCGCAAGCGCGTCAGACATCTCCTGGGCGGGGAGCCGCTCGGAGAAGGAGATCAAGGACTCCAGGCCGCGGGCACGGGCCGCCACAAGCCAGGCCCGGCCCGGGTCAGACGAACTTCCGGGCGCGCCCAGCAGACGTAGTTGGGCGGGCACGCCGCGCTCGCGCAGCAGATCGAAGGCATCAAGCACGAGCGACAGCGACGCGCCCTCGTAGGAGTAGCCGAACAGGCCGATCGTCGCGCCGGAATGCTCGCCCGCCGGCTGTGGTGAGAGGGCCGGCTGTGCGGAGGGGGCAGGCAGATTGGAGAACACCGGCGCCACGAGCACGCGCCTGGTGGGCAGCCACACCCGTGAGGCCAGCCATCGCTCGCGCACGTCCGCGGTCACGATCGCGCCGCGGCATGCGCGCATCACGTCGATCAGCAGCGCTCGCTGGGTCAGCGCCCACAGATCCCCCCGCAATCCCGAGTAGCGCCAGGGATAGACAAGCTCGTGCATCATCGCCAGCAGTGGGATTCGCTCGGGGTGCAGCGCCCGCAGCGTCTGGTGCACGAAGACGGGCAGGCCGCGGTGCGAGTAGGAGAACACCGAGTAGTGCATTAGCACCGCATCGGGCGGATCCTCGTCGAGCTCGCGTGAGAGGCGACGCGTCCAGGCGGAGAACTCCGCGCGAGCGGCCCACGGCGACGAGGACTGCTCGCGGGTCAGCCAGTGCAGCGACGGCGAGACGTTCTGGAGGGACATCGCGTGCATGAGCAGCGTCGCGTGATCGCGCACGCCACACGTGGGCCGCACTGAAGCTCCCACGACGGCGACGCGCAGCGGTGTCCCGTCGCTGGTCTGCACCGCGCCGCCAGTCACGCTCAGCCGCTGCACAGCTCGCCGCGATAGGCCGCCTCGATGGCCTGCGTGAGCGCGCCCACATCGCCGGTCGCCACGATCGCGCCGTTGCGGCCCGGCTCGATCAGGTCCTTCATGCCGGTGTCCTCGGTGACGATCACCGGCACGCCGCACGCCAAGGCCTCCGCGGGGGCGTAGCCGAAGCCGTCGTTGTATGTGGGGTGCACGTACAGCCGCGCGCCGCGCAGGCGCGGCAGTGGGTCTCCGTGGCCTGCCCAGATGCGCGAGTCCTGCGCGCATGCCCGTTGCACGAAGCGGCGCATACCACGCGATTTCCAGCCTCCCACCAGGACGAGCCGCAGGTCCGCGTAGGGCAGGGCCCGCACCGCATCGATCAGCAGGGGAACGCCCTTGACCACCGACAGGCTCCCGCAGAAGACGATGTCGAAGGTCGATGAGGCCGCGTCGCTGCGACCCGGCTGGAAGCGAGGGTCCGGCGTGAGCACCAGACGCGTCAGCAACTCCTCGCCGACGCCCTCGGCGATGAACGAATCATGTGTGTAATCCGAGGAGACGTAGATGCGATCGACCTCGGAGTACTCGCTGAGGTTGCGCTCCAGCAGGCGCGTCGCCCAGGATTCCTCCAGCGGATACTGACGGTGGGCGAGCACGTGCTGGCGCGCCAGCAACCGGAAATGCGAGGTCGCAGACACGAGAGCGGTGGACATGCCCCGCGCGCGTCGTGCAGCGCGGATCTGCGCCAGCGCGGTGCCGTTGAAGGCGATCAGGTGATCGGCCGCCGGCATCGCCCCCGCCGCGTAGACGTCGAACTGGCGGCTCTTGCGCAGCGCGCGCTGCGCCGCCGCCAGGTGCAGCGGCGGCAGCGCCAGCGGCGCGTTGACCGCACGCCGCGCCAGCCGGCGCCATCTGCGCACGGGCGGCCTGGAGGGGTCTGGGCCGCAGATGCAAACCGGCCCGCTCCCACGGCGCGCCAGGGCGTCGGCGATCTCCTGCGCGTGGCGCCCGAGACCACCCTCGCCGAGCTGGGCCGAACAGGTCAGCACGACGCGCCCGGCGGGCAGGACCTCCTCCTGGCGTCGCTGCGCCTGCATGCGCCAGCCTGTGCTTCCTATCGCCTGCTCGGGCTCGGCGCGCGACTGCTCAGCCAACCCGGTCATAGCCCCAGAGGCCAATTAGGTCACGATCGAGATACTCGCTCAGCGCGACCACCTCCGGCTTGTAGCGGGCGCGCAACTCCATCATCGCGCTCTCCTGTGGCGCCTGCGGTTCGCCGTAGACGATCTGCCTGCGGATCGTGCGGATCAGGCGACGTCGCGTGCGCTGCGGCGTGATCGCCTTGACCGTCGTGTTGAGCATCTTCGCCGGGCCCGAGCGGCTGTACAGCTTTCGCATGGCATCGTCGAGTCGTACCGAGCGCACCCTCACCGTGGGGTTGGCGTCCATAACGTGAATCGGCGCCTGGTCGTCCACGTCCAGAAAGCGCAGGACCCGGCGCACGGTCGCCTCGTTGTCATTGCGAAAATCGTCATAGATGAGCACCAGCACCTGCTCGGGTGTGAACTGCTGGTGATAACGGCGCAGCTGCTCGACGTAGTGCACATGATCTGAATAGCGCAGCACCTGGCGCCCAGCGCGATCTATCTGCTCGTTGGCAACCGCCCGGCGCAGGTCTGTCTCGGTCTCCACGTGTTCCTGCAACAGCTGCAGCTGCAGTGAGCGCACGAAGCTGGCGGGCTCGCGCAGGATCGCGATTATCCGCGCCGCCGGTTGCACACTCGCGATCGCCTGCGCGGCGGTGTGTGACTTTAGGTATGAC
Source organism: uncultured Solirubrobacteraceae bacterium (assembly GCA_963734225.1). Taxonomy (GTDB): domain Bacteria; phylum Actinomycetota; class Thermoleophilia; order Solirubrobacterales; family Solirubrobacteraceae; genus Palsa-744. The sequence continues at coordinate 337,497 of CAVTGI010000016.1, read as the reverse complement.
GGCGACGCCTCCCCCACACGCTGCTCTGGTGTCGCCGCCGCGAACAGTGACAGATATTCCTCATATGTCTTTGGCAGGTGACTCGACGGCTGTGGTTCGAACTGAAAGCGCAAATCGTCTGCGAAGTAACGCGGCTCCTTGACATCGGGCATGTAGATCTGCGGATGGCGGCGCAGCATCTCATACAGCGCCGTGGTTCCACTCTTGTGGTGACCGACGATGAAGAAGTCGGGAACAGGCATGCTTATGACTATACTGTCGGGCTCTTCGGCGATGCCACCGGCCCGCGCAAACAGCCTTCAACGCGCCCTGCGCCGCCGCATCCAGGCCCGCCGGGTGGCGCTGCGCGACAGCCGCTTTCACACCGTCTTGCAAGTCGACCCGCATGCGCCCGCGCTGGTGCTCTCACCGCACTGGGACGACGCGGTCCTCGACTGCTGGAGCCTGCTAACAGGCGCGCAGGAGTGCAATGTCGTAAACGTCTTTGCGGGCTCGCCGCCATCGGGGCGCCTGACACTGTGGGACGCGATCACCGGAGCCAGCGACTCGGCCGAGCAGACCCGCGCGCGGCTGGCCGAGGACGCGGTTGCGCTCGCGCTCGCGCAGCGCACGCCGGTGAACCTGCCCTTTCTCGACAACCAGTACCGCACGCAACCCGGCCCGCCGCTGGAGCAACTCGACCGCGCGCTGTGCGCGCAGGTGCCCAGCGCATCGCACGTGTACGTGCCCGCGGGCATCGGCGGGCACCCTGACCACAAGCTGGTTCGCCGCTACGGTCTGATGCTCGCGCGCACGGGCATGCCGGTGACCCTGTACGTCGACCTGCCCTACTGCGTCACGCATGGCTGGCCGGATTGGGTGGACGCCAGCGAGCCCGAGGCGAATCGCAACGTCGACGCATTCTGGCTGTCGTTCCTGGACGGCGTGGCGGAGATGCCGCCGCTGCGCTCCGCGCACGTCGAGCGACTGGACGACGACGCCGCAGCGGCCAAGCTCGCGGCGATGCGCAGCTACCGCACCCAGTTCCCGGCGCTCAACGGCGGCGCCAAGCAGATGCTGGCCGACCCCGCGGTGCATCGCTTCGAGGTCCGCTGGGAGCTCGCCGCCAACGGCGCCATCGAGCCACCCGCATAGAACCCCTGAAAGAGGTTCCTAGTCAAGCCGGTCATAGCCCCACTCCGCGACCAGGTCGCGGTCCAGGTGCTCGCTCAGCGCGACCACCTCGCCCTTGAAGCGCCTGCGCAACTCAGACGCAAGGCGCTCATCGAGCCCGCGCGCCTCGCCGTAGACCATGCGCCGACGCAGGCGCGGCAGCACTTCGGTGCGCACCCGCTCGCTCGTCAGCGCCCTCAGCCCCGTCCGCGTGGCTCGCGCGACCGGGCCCCTGCCCGTGTACAGCAGGCGCCCCATCGCGTCCAGGCGCCTCGCGCGCAGCCGTTTGCTGGTGGTGTTTGCCTCCATCACGTGTACCGGCGCCTGGTCGTCCACCTCCAGGAAGCGCAGCACGCGCCTGACCGTGGCGTCGTTGTCGCGCCGGTAGTCGTCATAGATCAGCACGAGGATCTGCTCGCGCCCGAGCACGGCCTCATAGCGGCGCAGCTGCTCGACGTAGCGCACTTGGTCTGAGTACAACAGCGCCTGCGGCCAGTAGGAGGGTCGTGGCACCTGCCTGCCTTCGCGGCGCGCCGGCTCCAGTGAGATCGCCGTGCGTAGGTCGCGCTCGGCCTCGATGTGGTGCAGGACCCAGTGGTTGTGCAGGGAATGCAGGAAACTCGCCGGCTCGCGCAGGATCGCGATTACGCGCGCGCGCGGCTGCACCGCGGCGATGTTGGCGGCTGCCTCGCGCGACCACAGGTACATCGGCGATGCCTCACCGACGAGCCGGTCGGGCGGCGCCTGCGCGAACAGTGCGAGGTACTCCTCATAGCTCTGTGGCAGGCGGTTGGCCGGCCCTGGCGGGCCCGGGAAGCGCAGGTCGCTGGCAAACCAGCGCGGCTCCTTCAGCGAGGGCATGTAGATCTGCGGATGTCGCCTGAGCATCGCGTACATCGCCGTGGTCCCGCACTTGGTGTGACCCGCGACGAAGAAATCGGGTATCCGCTGGGACGACCCGGCCGGGGAAGCGCCGGCCGGGTCAGTCGACATCGTCATAGCCCCACTCCGCGACGAGGTCGCGACCCAGGTATTCGCTGAGCGCCACCACCTCGCCCTTGAAGCGCATGCGCAGCTCCGCCATCAAGCTCTCGTCCGGCGGTGGCGCGGCGCTGTAGATGACCCGCCGTCGCAGCGGGTGCAGCACGTTCCTGCGCACGCGGCTGCTCGTCAAAGCGAGCGTCGCCCCCCTGACCGCACGCGAGACGGGCCCAGTGCCCAGCCGGACGGCGCGCACCAGGCTGCGCAGGCGGTCCGAGCGCACGGCCACAGTGGGGTTGACTCGCACCGGGTCCAACGAAACCGTGGCGTCCACTCCCAGGAAGCGCAGCACGCGCCTGACGGTCTGCTCGTTGTCGCGCTTGAAGTCGTCATAGATCAGCACCAGCACCTGCTCGGATGCGAACGACGAGTGATAGCGGCGCAGCTGCTGCACGTAGCGGACGCGCTCGGAGTACATGAGCGCCGCTGGCCAGTGCGCGTCGCGGGGAATCTGCTCGCCCCGGCGTCGCGCGTCCTCCAGCGCGAGCGCCCTGCGCAGGTCCTTCTCGGTCTCGGAGCGGTTCTGCAGCATCTGCAGGTGCAGCGAATACAGGAAGCTCGAGGGCTCGCGCAGGATCGCGATGATCTTGGCGTCCGGTCGCATCTGCGCGATTCGCCCCGGAGCGGCATGCGACCAAAGGTAGAAGGTTGACGCCTCACCGACGAGCTCCCGCGCGTCCGCCGCGGAGAACAGAGACAGGTACTGCTCGAGCGTTTCCTCGTGCCTGCCGGTCTGCTCGAAGCTCTTCACACCCCCGTTCCCCTCGGGCGTGTGTGGATTGCGTGCGAAGAACTGTGGCTCCTTGACCGCCGGCATGAAGATCTGCGGGTGGGCTCGCAGCGTCTCATACAGCGCCGTGGTGCCGCACTTGGCGTGCCCCACTATGAAGAAGTCCGGAAGGCGCACCTGCGGCTGGCCGGATATCACAACCTGCTCACTCGAGGCTGTCATAGCCCCACAGGCTCACCAGGTCGCGGTCCAGATGCTCGCTCAGCGCCACCACCTCGCCCTTAAAGCGCGTGCGCAGCTCAAGCAGGAAGCTCTCGTCGGGCGGCGGCGGCGCGCCATGGACGATCTTCAGCCGGGCAAAGCGAATCAGGGCTTGCCGCGTCGATTGGGGTGACAGCGCCTTGATGGCAGCCTTGGCCGCGCCCGACAGCGGCCCCCTGCCGACCGTCACGGCGTGCACGAGCCCGTCGAGCTGCTGCGAGCGCATAAGCGTGGAGTGGTTGACGTCGAGGACCTCGAGCGGGCGCGACTCGTCCACCTCCAGAAAGCGCAGCACCGTTCGCAGGGTGCCCGCGTTGTCGCTCCTGAAGTCGTCATAGATCAGCACAAGGATCTGCTCGGGGGCGAACAGCTCCTCGTAGCGGCGCAGCTGCTCGACATAGCGCACGTGATCGGAGTACTGCAGCAGCTGCGGACGGTGGGAGCGACGCGGGATGCGCCGGCCGTTGCGCCGCTGCTCCTCCAGCGCCATCGCCTTGCGGAAGTCCTTCTGCGACTCCACATGGCTTTGCAGCAGCTGCAGGTGAAGCGAGCGCAGAAAGCTCGCGGGCTCGCGCAGGATCGCGATGATCTTGGCGTCCGGCCGAACCTCGGCGATGCGCGCAGCCGCGGTGCGCGACCACAGATATGACGAGGATGCCTCGCCGGCGCGCTGCTCGGGCGTGGCCCCCGCGAACAGGGAGAGGTACTCCTGCAAGGTCTGCGGTCCGGCCCCGGCCAGCCGTGGTTGAAAGCGAGGACGCATGTCGGTGGCGAAGAACCACGGCTCCTTGGCGTCCGGCATGAAGATCTGCGGGTGCGGGCGCAGCATCTCATACAGCGCCGTGGTGCCGCTCTTGGCGTGCCCCACGATGAAGAAGTCGGGGGCTCGCAGCGGCGAGCGCTGCGCGTCTGCCACGGACTCGCTGGACGCGGTCATTGCCCGGCGGGCTCAGTCGACGTGGTCATAGCCCCACAGGGTCACCAGGTCGCGACCAAGGTGCTCGCTGAGCGCCACCACCTCGCCCTTAAAGCGCCTGCGCAACTCGAGCATGAAGGTCTCGTCGGGCGGCGGCGGCTGACGGTAGACGACGTTGCGCTGCGTGGCGTGCAGGGCGCCGCGGCGCATACTCGTCGGCGTGAGCGCCTTGATCGCCGCCTTCAACGCGAGCGATATCGGGCCGCGCCCAACCGACACGGCGTGCACGAGCTCGTGCAGGCGCTGCGAGCGCACGCCCACCGAGGGATTCGCCTCCAGGACCTCGATCGGCGCGGTGTCCTGCACCTCCAGGAAGCGCAGCACCCTGCGTACAGTGCCCTCGTTGTCGGCTCTGTAGTCGTCGTATATGAGCACCAGCATCTGCTCCGGCGAGAAGGCCCCCTCATAGCGGCGCAACTGCTCGACGTAGCGCACGTGCTCTGAGTACATCAGCGTCTGCGGCCAATACGTGTGGCGTGGGATCTGGCGACCCTCGCGCCTGGCGCCCTCCAGGGCGACCGCCTTGGCAAAGTCGCTCTCCGTCTCGACGTAAGTCTCGAGGAATTGCAGATGCAGCGACCGCAGCAGCGCGGCGGGCTCGCGCAGGATCGCGACGATCTTCGCCCTGGGGCACACCGAGGCGATACGCCCGGCGGCCGTGCGCGACCACAGATACAGGGGCGACGCCTCGCCCATGCGCTGCTCGGGCGCAGCCTGCGCAAACCAGGCCAGGTACTCCTTCAGGGTCCGCGGGGTTCCCTCTGGTCGCGGCGGCGTGCGCTCCAGTAGCTCGGTCGCAAAGAACCACGGCTCCTTGCTCGCGGGCATGTATACGCCGGGCTGGCCGCGCAACATGTCAGACAGCGCCGTCGTGCCGCTCTTGGGCTGGCCGACGATGAAGAAGTCGGGCACCCGACCCGCTGCACGCACCGGCTCAGGCGACAACGGCGCGAAGGCGCGACTGTCAGGCAAGCTGACGCTCACGACGCACCGATCCAGGCGCGGCCCTGCCGAAGGCAATCTGGCGCCCCGGCCCGGCGAACCAGTAGGCGATGACACCGGCCGCGAACCAGAAGAACGGGCCGAGCGCCGCGCTTGACATGACCGGGCCCGAGTAGCCCATCACCGCCATTGCGATGATTGGCGACACGATCGCCGCGATCTGCATGCGCAGCTCGAAGTCCACGATGCGTCGCAGCTTCGGCAGCGCCTGGACGAGCATCGTTACCAACAATCCGACCCATAGCAGCAGGCCCGGCAGCCCCAGTTCGTCGAGGACGAATTTGTATTGGGACTCCGCGCCGGCGCCGTGGCCTTCGAGCACGTTCTTCTGCACGCCGCCGAAGCCGGCCGACGCGCCGACGGTCCCGAGCCCGACCCCAAATGGCGCTGCCGCGATCTGGCTGGGGATGTGCGTCACTTCGTTGGTCTTGGTGTCTTTGGCTTCGGTCACTTTGTCGGGCGCGAGTTCTGTGTAGCGTGAGAACGCCGAGCCGCCCACGTAGGACACCAGCACGGCCCCGAGCGGCAGCGCCAGCACGAGGACGGCCAGCAGCGCGGCCAGCGGTCGGGTTATCTGTCTGCCAGCGGAGCTGAATGCCAGAGCCGTGAAGGCAAACAGTGCGATCACCGCGCCGACGACCTGCAGGCGACCCAGCCCGGTGGCGACGCCGGCGAGCGCCCCCAGGCACAGCAACAGCACGGGCCATCGTCGACGCAGGCCCCCGGTGGCCAGCAGGGCAAGCGTTCCGGGCAGTGCCAGCAGGCCAACCGCCCCGCCGAAGCCGGCATCGGTCCCGAGCGCCGGCGGACGCACGCGCGCGGCGCCTCCGCTGGCAAAGGTGCGGGCCGAAATCCCGCTGGCCCCGAACACCAGTTCACGGTAGCCGGGCCCCCAGCTGGCCAGCTGTCCGGGGCTCAGCCGGCTCTGATACGTGCTCACCGCGCCGTTGGCCAGCGCGAGCACCCCAAGGATCAGAAAGAGCCTGCGAAAACGCTCCTTCGAGCGCATCACCAGATAGCCGAAGAAGAAGAACGGAAGCCACTCCAACTGTTGGCGAAAGCCGCCCAGGATCTTCAGGATCCCGTGGGTGGCCGGGTTGAAGGACTCGACCAGCACCAGCGCGCCGTACGCCAGCACCCAGCCTGACATCGGCGGCAGCGTGATCGATTCCCGTTTGACCAGCAGCCGCAACATCGCGCCCAGCACCACCGCGAAGATCAGGATGTCGCGGATGACCGAAGCCGCTTCGTGCCCGCCGCTGCCGAGCTTCACAGGCCCCTCGAGCAGCCCGAGATAGAGGACGATGAAGGTGAGCGTCATCGGGTAGCGGTCGCTGCCGACGAGGGCCACTATGCCCAGCCCTCCCACTATCAGGCCGAGCACCAGCAGGAGGTTGGGCTTTGACACCTCCAGGCTGATCGCCAGTGCGAGAGCAACAGGGATCGCGGCGCTGGCACCGATCAACATCAGCTCGCGTATGCGCCGGTTGAGCACATACGGGTGGCTTTCGCCCATTCCGGGCAGCAGTGCCGAGAAGGCGCTCATCGACCGATGAGCTTGCGACGGGCGCCGGAGTCCGCCGGCGCCCAGCTGAAGCCGTATCTTTCGATGTCCTTGCGGGGCACGCAGTTGACGACCGCGCCGATCAGCGGCGCGCTCGCGGTCCGCCCGAGCAGTTGCGCCAGGCGCTTGGCCGCCAGATCGCGCGTATGGCCGATGCGCGCCACCATCACGATGCCGTCGACAGCCGACAGCAGCGGCATCGCGTCGCTCACTTCAAGCGGCGGGGGCGCGTCGATCAGGACGTAGTCGAACTCGTCGGCGACGGAGCGCAGGAGGGTGCTCATGGCAGCCCCGGCCAGCAGGGCGGGCGGATTGGCGACCGCTCCCCCGCCCACCAACACCGATACCGAGCCCATGCCGCCGGACTCCACCACCGTCGAGACGCCGCCGACCGCCTCCTGGGCGCCGGCGCCGATGCCCAGGTGAGCGGGGGAACTGACCGACTGCATCGCCTCATCGACGGGCACCTTGCCGGCGAGCACGTCGGCAAGCCCATATTGCCCGCCGGCATCCAGCAGCCTGGCCTGGGTCGGCCGGCGAAAGTCGGCCTCGACGACAACCACCTTCGCACCCGCCTCCGACTGCACGCGCGCGAGGTTGGCGACCAACGCGGACTTGCCGTCGCCGGCCTCGGCACTGAGGAAGAGGATCATGCGCGGGCCGTTGTCAGGGCGACGCTGGAGCATGTCGCCGAGCTCGAGTGTCGTGTGCAGCCGGCGCAGCGGCTCGAGCAGCGCCTTGGCCGGCGCACGGCGCCCGTCGGGGCGCACGACCGGGTTTTTGACCGCGGGCAGCGCCGCCAGGATCTGCGTCTGGAAGATCGCCTCGATCTCGCCGAGGGAGCGCAGGCGACGGTCGAAGCGACTGAGCATGTAGGCCGCGATCGAGGCGAGCACGATCCCCAGCACGAAGCCGAAGATCGCATTTTTTTTCGGCGAGGTCAGCACCGGAACGGCCTGCGCTTTGCCCACCTGCTGGACACCCGAATAACTTGCCAGCTGGGATTCGAGCGCGTTGATCTTCGTGGCCAGGTTGGCGGCCGCGATCGTCGACGACGCGCTCAGTCCTTTTGACGCTTTGCCCTTGGTGGGTGGAGGCGGAAGTTCGATCCTGCGCAGCTGGTCAGTGGCGTTTTCGATCTGCGTGCGCAGGCCGCGCGTGTAGTTGGCGCGGTCTCGCCGGATGAAAACTGCGGCGTAGGCGTTGGCAAGGCTCACGGCGGCGCGGGAGGTGCGCGCCTGCGTGGTGATCGTGATGAAAGAGCTGGTCGCGCTCGCCGTCGCCTTGGCCTTGCCGCGCACGGCGGCTACGTCGCCTTCGGCGCGCATGCGCTTGCGCACCACTTCACCGATGATCGGCGAGTTGATCACGCCGACGTCGTTAGTCAGCGCCCGGCCCGCCACGGACTTGGCGCCGGAGTTGCTGCCAGCCTGCTGTTCTGCGCTGGCGCCCAGATACAGCTGGGTGGTCGCCGAGTATGTGGCGGTTTGACCCTTGTAGTACTCATAGGTACCAACCGCCACGACGATGCCAACGGCAAGGATCAGCCACTTCCGCTTCCAGAGCGGGGCGATGATGCTGGTCGCGTCGGTGGTGGTGTCGTTCATCGACTCAGGTGGCCTATCCATGGCCGGCGCACCAGCCATCTTAGGGGTGTACGCCCACCACAGGGTACCGACCGAAACGCTGGTCGGCGCAATGCTGCGTGCGCCCGGTTACCCGCCCGTGGTCAACGTTCTCAGGGGTTTCACGACGACGGCAGGCAGGTAGCATTCCTCACACGGCAGATGAGCTCATAGATGCGGAGGGCAAGGGTGCAGGACTCGGACAGCAGGCGGATCCTGTGCTTCGCGACGCAGGGTGAGGCACATCTCGATTTCGAGCGCCTGCGCTACCTGCTCGAGCCGCTGGGCGCCGAACCCTACGCGTTTGACCACGACAACAAGCTGCGCTCGGCCGTCGGCCTGATCAAGACGGTGCGCGCGCGGCGCCCTGGCCTGGTGGTGATGGAGGGGACGGGCATGGCCGGCGGCTTGGCGCTGCTGGCGATCGAGGCGCTGTTGGGAATTCCCTTCGTAGTCAGCAGCGGCGATGCCGTCGGGCCCTACCTGGGGCTGCGTTCGCGCGCTGCCGGCCTGTTCGGCGGGCTGTACGAGCGCCTGCTGTGCCGGCGCTGCGCCGGCTATGTGGGCTGGACGCCCTACCTGGTCGGCCGCGCCCTCACGTTTGGCGCCCCACGCGCGATGACGGCCCCCGGCTGGCCGCGCGAGCGCGCGGCCCCCGATGCCCGCAAGGCGGTCAGGGCGCGCCTTGGCATAGCGCCCGACGCGCTCGTCGTGGGCCTCGTCGGGTCGCTGAACTGGAGAGCGCGTGTCGGATACGTGTACGGCGCCGAGCTGGTTGGCGCCGTCGCCCAGATACAGCGCCGCGACATGGTCGTGTGCATCGTCGGCGACGGCCCCGGGCTGGCGCGACTGCAACAGACGGCCGGCGCGGATCTTGGCAGACGGGTGCTGCTTACAGGTCGCGTGGCAGCGCAGGAGGTTTCGCAATACCTGGCGGCCTTTGACGTTGCCAGCCTGCCCCAGAGCGTCGACGGCGTCGGTTCGTTTCGCTACTCGACCAAGCTCAGCGAGTACCTTGCCGCGGGACTGCCGATCATCACAGGCGAGAACCCGGTCGCCTACGATCTCGACGAGGGCTTCTTCTGGAGGTTGCCCGGGACGGCTCCCTGGAGCCCCGAGTACGTCGGTGCGCTGGCCCACTTGCTGCAGACGCTCACCGCTGAGGAGATCGCACAGCGACGCGATGCGGCAACGGCCGCGCGGGCTGATCAGTTCGACAAGGTCGCCCAGCAGCGGCGGATGTGCGCGTTTGTGAGCGACCTGCTGGACGATCGCGCTCGCGTGCAGCCAAGCTGACGCGACAGGCGCCCCCGCGTCCAGGCGCCGTCAGCGCGACGCGAGTTGCGCTGTGGGCGCGCGGCCGGCAAGGCGCTGGTAGAGCTCGTGGTGCTCGCGCACCATCCGCTGCCCGGAGTAGCGAAGGGCCGACTCGCGGGCCGCCCGGCCGAGGCGATCTCTGAGCTGCGGATCTGCGGCGAGCTCATCCAGGCGCGCGGCGATCAGCTGCGGATCGCGGGTGATCAGAAAGCCGTTGTGCCCGTCCTCGATCAGCTCGCGCACGCCGTTCACCGGGGTTGCCAGGACCGGCAGGCCGCTGGCCGCCGCCTCGAAGGTGACCAGCGAGAAGGTCTCATAGCTGGAGGGCAGCACGAAGGCGTCGGCGACCTGGTAGACGAGCTGGACGTCGGATGTGAGTCCAAGCCAGCGCAGCCGCCGCTCCACGCCCAGCTGCGCGGCGAGCTCGTCATAGCGGGCCCGCTCGCCGCCCCCGGCGACCAGCAGCGTCCACTGCGGGCTGTGTGCGACGGCGCGGATGGAGCTCTCCAGGCCCTTGCGCTCCCACTCGCTGCCCACGAACGCCACCACGAGCCCGTCTGGGGGAAGATCCAAGGAGTCGCGCAACGCCCGCGCGTTGTCAGGCCTGACCCCAGGGGCGAAGGTGTCCGTGTCGATGCCATTGTGGATCGTCAACACACGATCTGCCAGCGCCGGGAAATGCTCGCGCACCTCCGCTGCCACGCCATCTGACACACACACGACGGCCCTGGCGCGGCTGGTGTGAAAGCAGATGCGCTCGCCCAGGCGCTTGAGCAGGCCGGCCAGCGTCACCTGCGCGCGAAACAGGCGCGTCGAGCGGCTGGGATTGACCGGGCCGACCTGGTGGCAGTAGTGAACGGCGAGCACGTCGACGCGATTGAGCACGATCGCGCCCGTCACCTGGACCACTCCCCGACGCCAGCGGCGGACGGCCAGCGAACCGGCCAGGATGAACCATGGATAGGCGATCAAGAAAGGGCGTCCCGGCGCCCTCACCCGGTGAAATGTCAAGCCCAAACTCGCCGGCAGCTCACATGTACGCGCGATCACCGTGACGTCGTGTCCGAGCCCGCGCAGGCCGGCGATCAGGTCTGTCAGCTGGCGCTCCATGCCGCCGCGTACCCCGCCGATGTCGTTGGCGACGATCGTGACCTCGCTCGCCGCGGGCTGCTCGATCTCGCTGTCGCCTTGCATGTGCGTCCTCAGTCTGCCAGAGGACGTATGGAACCTCGCGGCAGGCCGGCAACCTCTACAGTTGCCCGCACCCGCCATGAGCGAAATCGCCCAGCGTCCACCGTCGGCAATCCAGCGCGCGTACCGGTTTGTCAACCGGCCCTACTACTGGTACAGGCCCTCCCAGCTGGCGCAGCGCCTGCGCACCCCCGAACAGCCGGGCGACGGGCTGCGCCTGGTGCGCACCGCCTGGGGCGCGCAGCTGTACTGCTGGCCCGATCCCCTGGGCAAAGCGGTGGCGCGCACGGGCGTCTATGACCTGACCGTGGCCGAGACACTCGCACGCCTCACAGACCCGGGCGAGACGGCGATTGACGCCGGCGCGAACGTCGGCCTGATGTCAAGCCTGCTCGCGCGCGCGGTGGGGCCGGGCGGGCACGTAATCTCCTTCGAGCCGCATCCCCTGATCTTCGAGACCCTCGCACGCAACGTGGCGCTGTGGCGCGAGCAGGAAGGCGTGACGGTCGTCGAGGCTCGCCCGGCGGCCGTGTCGGCCACTGCCGGCACCCTGCCGTTGACGGTAGACGCGGACATGTTCGCGCTCAACAAGGGCACCGCCTCGCTGGAGCATGCCGGCGGCGCAAACGCCACACAGGTGCAGACGGTGCGCCTGGACGGCGAGTTCAGCGAGCCGATCGGCGTGCTCAAGCTGGACGTCGAGATGCACGAGCTGGCCGCGCTGGAAGGCGCCGAGGCGCTGCTCTCCCAGCAGCTGGTGCGCGACATCCTCTTTGAGGAGCACGAGCTGCCGCCCACGCCCGTGACGCGTCTGCTGGAAGGCCACGGCTACACGGTGCTGAGCGTGCGCCAGGGGTTGGGCGGCCCGATCCTGTGCGCTCCGGCGCAGGCATACAGCAGGAAACTGTGGGACCCACCGGCGCTGCTGGCGAGCGCCGACCCGGCGCGCGCCAGGCGACGGCTCAAACGCCGCGGCTGGGTGAGCCTGCGAGGCCGAGCGCGCATGCCCGGGAGCGCGCCTCGGTGATCAGGGCGCTTCGCCGGCGCGTCAGGTACATCGGGATCCAGCGCGAGCGCCGGCGCTACCTGCGCTCGCTGGTCGAGCGTGGCGATGACCCCGCGTTCGCCGACGAGCAGCCGCTGAGCGCGGACATGGACGACGACTCGCGCACGTTGCTGATCGCCTTCGGCGGCATGAACCAGGAAGTCGGGATCACGCCGTTTGAGTTCTTCGGGCAGGCGAGTGACATTCCGGTGAAACGCCTGTTCGTACGCGACCTGCGCCAGGCGTGGTATCACCGCGGCCTGCCCGGCCACGGCACCACGCTGGCGAGCGTCACACAGACCCTGCGGGAGCTGATCAGCGCCAACGAGGTGCAGCGCCTTGTGGTCACGGGCAATTCCGCGGGAGGCTATGCGGCGCTGCTGTTCGGCACGCTGCTGGGCGCCGACACGGTGCTCAGCTTCGCGCCGCAGACGACCCTGGACATGAGCGTCCTGGCGGACATGGGCGACCACCGCTGGGATGACTACTTGCAGCCGCTGGTCGACCACAATGCGTTCGACCCGCGCTGGGTTGACCTGCACCCGGCGCTCGAGCAGGCCAGGCGCGCGCACGACCTGGACACCCGCTACCTCGTGTTCTTTGCCGAGTCGCTGAGCACCGATCGCCTGCACGCCGAGCGCCTGGTCGGACTGGAGGGGCTGCGCCTATACCGCTTCGGCACAGGCGAGCACTACCTCGTCAGCGCGCTGCGCGACGCCGGCGCACTCAAGCGAATCCTGCGCCGCGCGCTGCTGGGCGCCGGCAGCGAGGCGGGCGGGGGCCGCGGCGGCTGAGCCGCGGGCGTGGGTGGCTAACCGCGCGAGCCGGGGCGAGCCGCGAGAACCCCTTCGAGCTCGGCGAAGAAGCGGGCGCACATCGCGGCGGTGGTGAATTCCTCCAGGTAGCTCTCGCGGCCGGCCCGCCCCAGGCGCTCGCGCAGCTCGGGTGAGCGCAGCAGGGGCTCAAGCGCGTCGGCGAGCGCGTCGGGCTGGCCCGAGCGGGCGAGCGCGCCCGTCTGGCCGTCCTGCACGAAGTCGCCCGGGCCGCCCGAGTTGACGGCCAGCACCGCAACCCCCCTCGCCATGCCCTCGAGGATCACGATCCCGAAGGGCTCGGGATCTGACGCATTCACCAGCACGTCCATCTGCTCGATGTAGGGGCTGGCGTCGGGAACCTCGCCGGTCATGGTCACATCCGCGCCCAGGCCGAGCTGCTCGATCAGCAGCGGCAGCGAGGCCGCGTACTCGGGCGAGAGCCCGTAGGAGTCACCGCCCACGATCACCAGGTGCATGCGGTGGCCGCGGTCGCGCAGGATTGCCTGGGCGCGCAGCATCCGGTCCTGCCCCTTCCACGGCTGCAGGCGCCCGACCAGGCCCACGATCGGCACGTCGCCGGGCAGCGACAGCGGCGGCTCGCTCGGGCCGCCCGCGGGCAGCGGCGAGCCGGCGCCCACGACGAAGGTCTGACGCTTCGGGAACAGGCGCGCCTGCGCCTGCGCTGCAGCACGCGAGTAACAGCCGATCGCGGCGGCCGGCAGCGCAGTAGCGCCACGGTCGAGCAGTTCGGGCCTGCCCGGCATGGGAATCGCCTGCTGCCACCACACCACGCGGTCGGTCATCCCGGCGAGCATCGCGGCCGGCGCTCCATACAGCTGCGTTTTGGCCGCCCAGTTGAGGATCAGGTCGGGCTCGCGCGCGCGCAGCAAGCGTGCCAGGCGCCTGACGGTCGTAAGCCAGCGATGAACCTCGCGCAGGCGCCCCGCGTCGATCACCTCGACGCGAAAGCCCCCCTGCCTGAGCTGCGCCGGCCACGGCCCGTCCTGGAAGAAGACGGGCTCGAGCTCGTGCCCGGCCGCGACCGCCCCGTCGAACACGCCCTGCAGCATCGCCTCGGCGCCGCCCAGGCGCTGCCCCCAGGGAACTGTGATGACGATGCGCACGTCGTCTCTCCTATGCGGGCTTGACCGCGCACAGCGCCACGCTCAGATGCGGGTAGCCCAGCATCCGGGTCAGCGGCGCGTCGAGGATCACCAGCGCGCGCAGGGGCAGCACGATCGCCCACGCGGCCGGGCGCCCGATCCGCTCGCTCAGCCTGCGCATCAGATCGGTCAGCTTCTGGGAGACCACCCCGCTGACGAAGCCCTCGTCTGTCACCCGCAGCCCCGCCGCCTGGGCGATCTCGCGCAGGCGCTGTTGGGAGTAGCCGAAGCGCACGTGCAGGCCGTCCTCGACGCCGCTCGGATGAGGATCCTCGCTGTAGAGAGGATGGTGCGCGTCGAAGGGCGTGGTCAGCAGCAGCTGCCCCCCCGGTCTGAGCATCGCCGCGAGCCTGCCCACGAGGCCGGCGTCGTCGATCACGTGCTCGATCGTCTCAAAGCAGATGATCTGGTCGAAGTCGCCCAGCGACTCGCTGTGCTGGTCGAGCTCGCGCAGGTCCAGCTGGCGAAAGTCGATGCCTGCGACCCCCACGACCTCGGCGCGGCGACGCGCATCCTGCTGCTCGCGTTCGGAGAAGGAGGCGGCCACCACCTCGTTGCCAGCGCGTGCCGCGTAGATGGCAAAGCCGCCGTTGCCACAGCCGGCGTCGAAGGTCCTCGCGGGCCCCTTGCGCAGGTGACGGCGCAGCCACAGCCACCTGTCCAGCACGCACGGATCGCCATGGATGAGCAGAGGACTCCAGCCGAAGGCCCGCAGCAGCGTGTCCGGCATGGGCGAAACATACAAGAATGCCCTTCGTGTCAGACCTCCAGCAGGCCGCCGCCGGCGCATCCCGGGCTCGCTCGACCAGCACCGACGCGCGCATGGCGCTCGCCCACGACTACCTGCTCGTGATGCGCGGCGCGGAGCGCACCTTCGCGGCGATCGCGCAGCTGTATGAGCAGGCTCCAATCCTCACGCTGCTCTACGACGAGCAGGGCACCGGCGGACGCTTTGCCGGGCGCTCGATCGCCACCTCGCCGCTGCAGCACCTGGGCGTCGGCCAGGGCAGCTTCAGGCGCCTGCTGCCGCTGTATCCGTGGGCGGTCGCACGCCTGCGCGTGCCGGCGTGCGACGTGCTGCTGAGCAGCAGCAGCGCGTTCGCCCACGGCGTGCGCGCCCCCGCGGGCGCGCTGCACGTGTGCTACTGCTACACGCCGTTTCGCTACGCCTGGTATGAGCAGGAGCGAGCGCTCGCCGAGACCCCCCGCCCGCTGCGTCCGCTGCTGCGCGCCCAGCTGGCCCGCATCCGCCGCTGGGACCTGGCGGCCAGCCGGCGCGTGGACGAGTACATCGCCATCTCGCAGCTCAGCCGCGAGCGGATCAAGCGCTACTACGGCCGCGACGCGCACGTGATCCACCCTCCCGTGGAGACGCACCGCTTCTCGCCCGGGACGCCCGGCGACAAGCTGCTGGTCGTGTCAGAGCTTGTCCGCCACAAGCGCTTGCACGTGGCGCTGGAGGCCGCCCGGCGCGCGCGCGCGCCGATCCAGGTGGTCGGTTCGGGACCGGACCATGCGGCGCTGCAGGACGCCTACCCCGAGGCCGAATTCCTCGGGCGCGCCGGCGACGAGGAGCTCGCCGCGCTGTATGCGGGCGCGCGCGCGCTGCTGGTGCCGAGCATGGAGGAGTTCGGCATCACCGCTGTCGAGGCGCAGGCCGCCGGGCGCCCCGTGATCGCAGCGGCGGCCGGCGGAGCGCTGGAGACCGTGCTCGACGGCGAGACCGGCCGCCTGGTGGCACTGGATGACGTGGACGCGTTCACAGCCGCGATCGGCGAGATCGACCAGTTCGGCTTTGACCCCGCGCGCGCGGTCGCCAATGCCGAGCGCTTCTCGGTGGCAGCCTTCCAGCGCCAGCTGGCCGCGCGGGTGCAGGCCGCGCTGGCAGGCAGGGCCGCCCCCGCAGGTGTCCTATAGGGTGGCCGCGATGCCCGCCAGAGCCCTGCACATAGCGTGGCTCGGCCCGGCGCCCGGAGAGGACGGTGGCGTGCCTGGGGTGGGCACCGAGCTGCTGCACGGCCTCGCCACGCTGGGCCACAGAATCGACTGCTTCTTTCCCTCCGCCGGCCAGCCGCTGCCGGCCCGCGTGGCCGGCGAGGCCAACCTCACGTTCGTGTGGGGCACGAGTCGCTGGCAGTGGGACCGTTGGTACAGCCGCACCCGGATCGCCGCGTTTGCCAGCGGCATCATCTGGCGCAGCATCGCCTCGGTGCGCCTGCGCGCGCAGATCGTGCGCCACCACCGCGCCGACCCCTATGACGTCATCTACCAGTTCTCAAGCGTTGAGAGCCTGGCGGTGCCGCCGGGGCTGACGCACACGGTGCCGCTGGTGATCCATCCGGAGACCCACAGCGCGGGCGAGCTGCGATCGCTGCTGGCCGAGCGGCAGCTGAGCATCCGCTGCCAGGGACGCACCAGGTTCGCCGTGGTCGCCGCGATCATGCGCGCACGCACGCGCGCACAACGCAGGCGCATCCGCGGCGCGCGCCTGCTGGTGTGCATCAGCGGCGTGTTCCGCGACCATCTCGTGCGCGACTACGGCTTTCCGCGCGCGGACACGGTGGTAGTCCCCAACCCGGTGCGCATAGAGCGCTTCGACGCCTTGGAGCGGCCGCCCGCGCAACCGCCCGTGGTGCTCGTGCTCGGCCGCGTGGTGGCGCGCAAGGGCATCGAGACGGTGGTGGAGGTCGCCAGGCTGCTACACGAGCGTGGCGAGGCGATCAGGATCCGCGTGGTGGGCGGGCCGAGCCTGTGGTCGGACTACACCAGCCTGCTCGACGACCTGCCCGCCGACACCGCCGAATACGTCGGCTCCGTAGATCCCGCCGAGGTTCCTGGGCAGATCGCCGCCAGCGACCTGCTGCTGGCGCCCAGCCGCTACGAGCCGTTCGCGCTGACCGTCGCCGAGGCTCTTGCGAGCGGGCTTCCTGTCATCGCCACGAGCGAGGTCGGCGCGATCGAGGGCGTGGCACGCTCGGTCGTCACGGAGGTCGCGCCCGGCGACGCGCCCGCGATGGCCGACGCAATCCTCGCGATGGTGCAACGGCTGCGGGCCGACCCCTCCGGGGTACGCGCGACGGCGCACGAGGAGGCGAAGCGACTGTTTGCGCCCGAGGTCGTGTGCAAGCAGATCTCCGCGGCTTTGCAGGGACTCGTAGACGGCCGCGTCACATGAGCTCGGCGAGCCATGACGAGTCGCCGGCCCGCATCTTCTCGTAGAGCATCTGAGACTGGCGGGCGATCCGCCGCTCGGTCGCGCGTTCCCACCGTCGCCAGCGCAGTCCGTTGAGTAGGCGGATCGCCGAACGCACGCCCGGCGTGGACGGGAGTGGTCGCAGCTCGGGCGATTTCGCACGATGCGCGGGGCTCAGTCCGCCGGTCAGACCGGCTCCGTGGTGATAGATGACGTCTCCGTAGATCCCGAAGTACAGAGGGTCGAGATCCCTGTGATTTGAGCGGAGCACCTGCACCCAGGGCGTCCCGGAAAGCTCGAGTCGGCGCAGCAAGTTGCCGCCGACGTCAGACGTGGGCCGACCGCGTATGCCGGGCCAGGTATAACCGGCGGTCCAGTCGCCGGGGAGGGCCTTCCAGGTGCCCACGGTCGTCACACAGAAGCACGGGTGAGGCTGTGGCTCGTCGCCGTTCTCTGCCCTGCGCACCGCCATCAGCGGGGCCTTGCCGAGGTCCTCTTCGATCAGCGGCATGGGATCGGCGATCGGGAACGCGTCGCCGTCGAAGAACATCAGCAGGTCGTCGTCGTTGGCCACGTTGCAGATCTCCATCGCCAGGCCGTTGAGCTTGGCCGCGTGCATGCCTTTCTGCACGAGCACGTTGTCGAAATGGACACCGTAGGAGGGGTCGATTTTTTCCAATGACGTCCATATCTGGTGGGGCACGCCTACGTGCTTGCGTATGTGTCCGGTCTGGATCTCGATCCAACGCGGGGACGCGTGGTGCACCGTGGCGATGTAGAGCATGCGCGGCGAGCTCATGTGGTGAAGCGAAACGGCAGCTCGTCGGCGATGTCGCGTAGCAGCGGAGCGGTCGCGTCGCGTTGCGACGGGATCAGCTCGTTGGTGGGCAACGGCCACGCTATCCCCACGTCGGGATCGTTGTAGGCGATGCCGCGCTCGGTCTCGTCGGCGTAGTAGTTGCTCTGCTTGTACATCACGTCGGCGACCTCGCTGAGCACGCAGAAGCCGTGCGCGAAACCGATTGGGCAATAGAGGATATGCATGTTCTCCTCGGTGAGGTCGAAGCCCTCCCACTGTCCGAACGTGGACGAGCCCACGCGCAAGTCGACCACCACGTCATGAATCGCGCCGCGGGCTGCACGCACGAGCTTGGCAGCGCCGCGCCCAACCTGGAAGTGCATGCCTCGCACGATCCCGCGCGAGGAGCGCGAGTGGTTGTCCTGCACCATCTCCTCGGCGATCCCCAGCTCGGAGAAGACCGTGCGACGGTAGGTCTCGACGAAGAAGCCGCGCTCATCTCCGAGGACCTTGGGAGCCATCAGAATCGGGCCGTCGAGCCGCGTTGAAAGCTGTTTCATGCGCTTGGATCCATTCTCTTGGTGGGGGGACTATGCGGCGGCCAAGTCAGCCCGGCGCATGTAATCCGCCAGGGCGTCTCGCCAGGGGCGCAGGCGTGCGATCCCGAGCGAGTCTGCCCGCGGACGCGCGAGCACGCCGTTGAGCGGACGATCCACGCCACCCGGCGAGATCGTCGTGGTGGTCGGCTCGACGGGCACGTCGATGCCTGCCTGCTCCAGGATCGCCACGGTGAACTCATACCACGAGCATGCCCCGTCAGCCGTGAGGTGCAAGACGCCGTTGGCGCCGGCCTGCAACGCATCGAGGATCGCACCGGCGAGGTCTGCGGTGAAGGTCGGCTGCAGACGCTGGTCTGCGACCACGCCGAGCTGACCCTGCTCGCGCGCGCGAGCGATCATCCGCTGCACGAAGTTGCCGCCCTTGCTCGCCGACCCGTGCAGTCCGTAAAGGCCGGCGCTGCGGACCACGAGGGCGTTGTCGCAATATGCCAGCGCCATGTACTCGCCCGCCAGCTTGGTGAGGGCGTAGATCGAGCGCGGCGAGGGCGCGTCGTGCTCGGCGTACGGCTCATCACGCCTGCCGTCGAAGACGTAGTTGGTCGAGATGTGAACCAGCCGCGGGCTGCGCCGCGCAAGCTCTCTGACCGCCCTCACGTTCACAGCCCACGACGTGTCGGCGTCGCGCTCGCAGACGTCGAGGTTGTGAAAGGCGGCGCAGTTGAACACGATCTCCGGCTGCACCTCCGCGAATGCCCTGTCGAGCGCCGCCGCGTCTGTGATGTCGAGCTCTTGTCGCTCATAGGCTCGCGCGGACTCGCCGAGCAGGGCACTCAGATCGTGGGCAAGCTGGCCTGCGCCGCCCGTGATAAGCGCCCTCACAGCACCTCGGAGAAGGCATCCAGGAGCGGCTTCACCTCATACAGCAGCTCGAGCCAGCGGATGTTGTAACAACGGGGGTCGGTGAGCGTGGCCAGATCGTCATCGCCGATTCTTGCGAGCAGATCGCTGACGGCCTCCAGCACAGAGCGCCGGGGGATGAAGCCGAGCGTCGTCGAGAGCTTGGCGTTGGCACACTCGTAGTCGCGCATGAGCTTGGGCGCCGGGACCTCTTCGAGGTTCACGGGACGCCCGGTGAGCTGCACCGAGCCGGCGACGATCATCGCCAGCTCGCGGACCTGATAGTTGGAATGGACGACGTTGAAGATCTCAGCGCGCACCTTCTCCGCTGGGGCCTCATACGCGGCGATCATCGCGTCGGCACAGTCTGCGATGTCCACCAGGGGACGCCAGACCCAACCTCCACCGTGCAGCTTGAGCGACCCGGAGAGCAGCGCGTCCTTGACAAACGTGTTGACGACGAGGTCGAACCTCATGCGCGGGCTCCAACCGTAGACGGTGCCGTTACGCAGGATCACCGGGCAAAGTCCCTCGCCCGCCAGCTCGATCAGCTTTTCCTCCCCGTAGCGCTTGGAGGTCGCGTACGCGGCACGGGGCTGGATGTCTGCGTCCTCGGCGTGCATGCCTGGGGGCATGCCGTCGTACAGCGAACAGGAGGAGGCGAAGACGTAGCGCTCGATGCCCTTTTCCAGGCATGCGCGGCCGAGCGTCTCGGTAGCGATCGCGTTCATCTGCCAGTTCGCCTCAGGCTTGAACTCAGCGGTCGGATCGTTGCTCAGCCCTGACAGATTGACCACGCCGTCGATTCCATCGAGGGCGCTTTCCGGCACCTCCCGCACGTCGCCAACTACGAGCTCGATCTGATCGCGTACGTCACCCAGGCCGTCTTCGCTGAAGAAGAGACGGTCGAGGACGCGAACGCGGTAACCGCGGTCGAGCAGCTTGGGCACCAGAACGCTTCCGATGTAACCGGCGCCGCCGGCCACGAGAATCGTCTGATCGGCATCCGGGGCCGTCTGCGAGAGCCCGTTGCTCCGCTCGGCACGGTAAGAGGAGCTGGGCTGGTGTGTGTCGTCGCTCACATCCGCAGAATAGTCGCTCAGCCGCGCAGACGCGCTCCGGCCGTCAACGATCACACGGCAGGAGTGTTGATATGCTGGCGTCCTCACGCGTGGACGTTGTCATTGATTTCTCGGGACGCTGAAAGCTCATGAAGTCATTGACTCGTGCAAGGGTCGTCAAGCGCCGGCTTCAGGGGCAGCTTCGATGGCTGCACAGTAGGTATCTTGGTGGTGCGGGCGCTTCGCTGAGCCTTGATATGGACAGCGATTCGCGCACGCTGCTGGTGACCTTCGGCGGGCTGGGAAGCTTTGGCGGCGAACCATCCTTCGAGTTCGGATCGGTCACCGGCGCGATCCCAGTTAAACGGCTGTTCGTGCGCGATCCACATCAGTCCTGGTACCACCGGGGCATACCCCGGCACGGAAGGTCGGTGACGGGCGTGGCGCAGGCACTGGGCGAGGTGCTGGCGAACCACGAATTCGACCGGCTGGTCGTGACCGGCAACTCGGCGGGCGGGTATGCGGCACTCGTCTTCGGAACGCTGCTCGGCGCCGACACGGTTCTCTCCTTCGCGCCGCAGACCGTCTTGGACTGTGACATCTTGGCCCGCTGGGACGACCACCGATGGGACTTCATCTTGCGGCCACTCACAGCGAAGAGCGCGCTGGAGGCGCGCTGGCTTGACCTGCGAGTCGCTCTTCCACCAGCCCGTCACACTGATACCCGGTACAACGTCTACTTCGACGAGACCGTTCGCGGCGACCGTCTGCACGCGGAGCGCATAAGTGGACTCGAGGGCGTGCGGTTCTATCGATTCGGACGCGGCGGTCACAACCTCGTCCGCGATCTGCGCGACTGCGGCGCCCTCGAGCGCGTGCTCAGGCAGGCGCTTCATGCGCCCGCCTCACAGCCTGTGTAGACGTTCGGTTGAGTCCTGTTAGGCACCGCTCAAGTGAGGGAAGCCTTATGTCGAAGGAGAGGGTGACGCGACCGATCTGAGGGAACCGGCTCAAGTGCTCTTCATCCTGATACCAGCAGCCTGGCTTGCGATCGCCATGATGGTGCTGGCCGTCTGCGTGATGGCCGCGCGGGGCGACGCGAATGTGATACAGACCAGCAGCACGGGCGGCGACGCAAATGTCGCGAGCGTCGTGGAGTTGCCCGACGAGGCGCTAGCGCCACACGAACTCGTCATCGCGCCGCGGCCGCGCCGCATCGCGACCCGCCCGGCCCGTCCGCGCCAGCGCCCGCTCAGAGGCCGCGACGTCCGAGCACGTGGGGCACGGTCCGCAGCAGGATCTTGACGTCCTCCCACAGCGACCAGTTGGCCACATACAGGTAGTCGATCGCGACCATCTCGCGCAACGGCACGCGCGAGGGGCCGAGGATCTGCCAGGGGCCGGTCATGCCCGGCATCAACTCCAGGCGGCGGCGGTGCCACCCCTCCACGCGGCGATCCTCGTCGACGACCAGCGGGCGCGGCCCGACGAGGCTCATCTCGCCGCGGACGATGTTCCACAGCTGGGGCAGCTCGTCCAGGGCGCTGCGACGCAGGAGCCGGCCCACGCGGGTCACGCGTGGGTCCTCGCGCGATCTTGAACAACCCCTCCTGGGCCTCGTTGGCATGGCGCAGCGAATCCTTCATCGCGTCGGCGTCCTTGACCATCGTGCGGAACTTGAGCATGTGGAAACGCTGGCCGTGACGCCCCACGCGCAGCTGGCGGAAGAACACCGGGCCGCGGCTGTCGAGCTTGATAGCCAGCGCGATCACGAGCATGATCGGCGAGATCGCCAGCAGGCCGAGCAGGGCTCCTGTCATGTCGAACACCCGCTTGACGCCTGCCGACGAGCGCGTCAGGTCAAAGCGGCGCACGCCCATCACGGTCACCCCGTGCAGGTCGTCGAACTCGACCGACGAGCCGACCACCTCCAGCAGGCGCGGCACCAGGCTGACCCGCACGCCGACCGCCTTGAGCGTGCGCACGAGGTTGAGCATCTCGCCCGCGTCGGCGCTGCGCGGCGCGATGATCGCGCGGTGCACGTCCAACGAGCGGGCCAGATCGCGGATCTCGGCCAGGCGCGGTTCGGAGAAGGTGTCGGTCGACCAGGGCGCGACCTTGTCGAGGTCCAGGTGGGCGACGACCTTCGCGTTGACCCCACCGTGGCCGCTGAGCTTGGCGCAGATCGTGCCGGCCGACTGCTCGTCGCCGATGAACAGACATCGCTCAGTCGGGGCGACGCGCAGCGCGAGCCAGCGCGCGACCGACCGCGCCAGCACGAGCAGGCCGGCCAGCGCGAGCCACAGGAACAGGGCCTCGTGGCGATCGAGGTTGCTCGACACGATCAGCCCGCCCGTCAGCCAGGAGACCAGCGCGCACAGCGTGGCCAGCTGGAACAGCTTGGGGGCCTCATCGAGTGTGGTCTTGCGCAGGAGCGTCTCGTCGCGGTCGTACAGGCCGGTCAGCTTGGCGCCCACGATCAAGATCGGCACGCTCGCGACGAACACCCATGTCAACTGCTGGGAGCGTCGCGAAAGCTCGAGCGTCAGGATGAACGCGCCGACGATCGCGACGACGTCGGCGACGAGCAGGAAGCGGCGAAAGAGGCCGTCCCTGCGCAGGCTCGCGGCCGGCCCGCGGGCCTCGGTTATCTGGGAGGCCAGGCGCCGGCGCCCGGCCAGGCCCCTGAAACCGCGCGAGCCGGTGGTGATCGAACCCTCCCACCGCTGCTCCCGCCTCCGTCGTAGTGCTACCGGCCTCCACGCTCATACCCCTATGCGCCTCCTTGCTCGTCACCAAGGCTCCTCAGATCGTCCCCTATGGTGAGCCCTGCAACCCCAACAAATGTCGAGATTCGGTGATCTCGATCAAGCGCGGCCATCATAAACACCATCGCAACCTAAAACAAGCCCCCGGCATAAAAACGGCTTCGCCCATCGCTTCGACCAAACGCACCCACAACGTGAGGAAAAGCGCTACCATGCCCTCTCCAGCGGGCATGGGGAGTGGGATTCCGCAGAGCGTTATGCACGTCGATCCGTACATAGTCCTGGGCAGCGCCGTGGTGGGAGTCCTGGTCGGCATGACCGGCGCCGGCGGCGGCGCACTGATGACGCCGATGCTGATTCTGCTGTTCAGTGTCAAGCCCTCAGCAGCCATATCCAGCGACCTGGTCGCGGCTGTGGTGATGCGCCCCGTCGGTGCGGCCGTGCATCTGCGCAAGGGAACCGTGCACAGGCCGCTTGTGGGCTGGATGGTGCTCGGCTCGGTGCCGATGGCCTTCCTGGGCGCCTACCTGCTCCACCTGTTGGGTCATGCGAAATCCGCGCAGACGAACATCGAGAAGGTGCTGGGCGCCGCGCTCCTGCTCGGCGCCTGCGCGATGGTCGTGCGCTACTACCTGGACCGCCGCGGCGGCACGGCGCGCACGGGCCACATCCACGACATCGTCGCCCGGCCGCTGCCCACCCTGCTGATCGGGATGACTGGAGGCCTGATCGTCGGCATGACGTCGGTCGGCTCGGGCTCGCTGATGATCATCCTGCTGCTCTTCCTCTATCCGCGGCTGGGCGCCAGCCAGCTCGTCGGCACTGATCTCTCCCAGGCCGTCCCGCTGACGCTGGCGGCGGCGCTCGGAGCGCTCGCCTTCGGGCACGTCGAATTCGCGGTGACCGTGTCGCTGATCATCGGCTCGGTGCCCGCCGTGCTGATCGGCTCGCTGCTGTCCTCGACCGCGCCCGACCGCTACATCCGGCCGGTGATCACGTTCGTGATCTTCGCCTCGGGGCTGAAGTACGTGGGCCTGGCGACCACGACGCTCGGCTGGACCCTGTGCGCCACGCTGCTGCTGTGCGGCGGCGCCTGGCTCCTGGTCAAGCGCCCATGGGAGAGCTCGGGCGACCCCGCCGACGTCGCCGACATCCCCGACATCGCGGGCCTCACGGACATCGGCTCCACGGACCTCAGCACCCCAGTCGAGCTCGTCGAGTAGCACGAGCCAGCCGCCCGGCGTCCTGCAAAGCCGCCAAACGCCGCTCGTCGACGATGCCGGAGGAAGCGTCATGGCCGCCGACGGCCATCCAGGCTGTCGGAAACAGATGTTGGACGAGTAGACGTGGTTCCCATAGACTAGGGCACTGCCATATACCCGAATCTTCGGCATGCTCATCGTCATCATCGCACTCGTCTGGCTCACCTTGGTCGTCCTCGTCGTGGCGGCATGCCGCGCTGCCGCTCGCGGCGGCAGAACCGCGGATCGCTACGCTCTGGCTCGTGCCCACGCTTGTTCTCGACCCGGTGCCGCACGAGCTGCGCACACTTCTGCAGCGTCGCCGCAGGTCGGGACTGCACCGTCTCGACGAGGTCTGGGGTGGTGTCCTGCACATGATCCTGGCGCCAACTTGGAGCACGCCAAGATCGCCCAGCAGCTGCCGGTCCTGCTCGACGCTCCCGCACGCGCCGCTGGGCTCGTGCCGGCCGTGCACGAGTTCAACTTGGGCCACTCCGAGAACGACTTCCGCGTGCCGGACGGCGGGCTGCACCGCCCAGGCGCCCGTGGAACCTGACAGCCCACTGCGGCGATGGTCGTGGAGATCGTCTCCCCAGACGATGAGAGCTGGCAGAAGCTCCCCTTCTATGCCTCCCACCACGTCGACGAGGTGCTGATCGTCGATCCCGCCAAGCGCGTCGTCCATTGGCTGGCGCTGCAGGACGGCGAGTACCGCGCGGTCGAGCGCAGCGAGATGATCGAGCTCGGCGCGAGGCGATGTCGCGGCGCAGATCCGCTGGCCCTGAAGGGCAGGCCCAGGAAGCCTCAACCGCTGCCGTGAGAGTCGCCAGCCCCTGCCACGATCTCGGGCTCCGGGCTCACGACGCCTTGCGGGTGAGCAGGTGGCAGGTATCCTGGCGCAGGCATTCGCGGGTTTGGCGGTGCGCGAGCGTCAAGATGTGCGTGCGCACCCGCGCGTCGTCGAACCTTTCGAGGACGGCGTCGGCGCAGGCGCGTATCTCCTCGGGCGCCTTGGTCGTGGAGAACTCGTCGGCGAGCATCGGTATCAGGCGCGTCAAGCGGAACTGGTGGGCGGTGCGGTCGCGGCGGATGTCGTCCAGTCGCATAGAGATCAGCTCGCGGACATGCGCTTGGATTCCGTCGCGGATCGCGCGCACGTCCTCGATCGGCCGGCCGGCCGGGTCAGGAATGTCCCACGCCTCAACAGCCGTTGGCACGTAGGGGCAGGCGTCGCCGCAGCCCATCGTGACCGCCCAATCGGCGTGCAACTGCATCTCGAGTGTCAGCCTCTTTGGCCGCCTGTCCGCGATGTCGATCCCGATCTCCCGCATCGCCTCGACCACCGTCGGCGATATCTCGCGGGCCGGTTCCGTGCCGCCGGATTCGGCGCGCACGTCATCGGGGCCCAGGCACTCGAAGAACGCCTGGGCCATCTGCGAGCGTCCCGCGTTGTGGTTGCAGACGAACAGCAGGTATCGCACAGGCCAAGACTCGCCGGACTCTCGCTTGTCGCTCACGGCTTTCGAGTCTATTGCATCGGCATCTGCCACTTCAATCGGCATGCGTAGATCGATGCGCGTCGATCTGGCTACGCACCACACAAAACGGGCCGCCCCATCCTTGGGGCGGCCCGTTCGTGTGCCTCATGCACGTACTGCTACGTCCGTGCTCTGCTTCCATGCGAGTCGCCTGAGCGGCTCACAGGTCTGTCGACGACTCAGGTTTTTTCTTTGGTGCCCGGTTCGCCCGGCACCTTCCACCCGAGTTCTTCGACGCCTTTTTCTGCTTTTTTGATGATTTCGGTCGGCAGTTTTTCATAGTCGCTGCCGTTCACCAGTGCGCCACCGCCTTCTTTGGCGGTGGACAGCGCCCACAGTAGGAAGTCGTGTGCGCTAGTGGCCTGGCCCTTGCCGTAGGCTTCTTCTTCGAGACCGGGGTAGAAGCCATATTGCCTTATGAGCTCGTCGTAGGTCAGCCCACAGATGGTGTATTCTTTCTCCGGAAGTTCGGCCTTCGCCTCGTTCCACGGCTTGCGTGTGTTTTCAGGCGGGAATTTTTTGCCCGCTTCTTCGGTGTACTTCGTCGTCTTGCAGCGGGAGTTCGCCGCCGCGGTCTTGTCACCGTCGGTCGACGGGTCAGAGAACCCTTTCGTTTCAGGCAGTTTGGTGTCCTGAACCTCAGCCCAGAATTTCGGGTGCTGTTCTCCTTCTACTTCTTCGCCGCCTTCTTTGGCGGGACTCGAAGAAGTAGCCGCCTTCGATTTCGCGCGCCACGGCCAGGTCAGCGTAGCCGATGCTGCTCGGGTCTTCCTGGACGCGCTTGACGACACCCGGGTTTCCGGTTTCGGTGCCGCGCACGATTTTCGCTTTCGTGGGCCAACGCTGGTTCTGGCACAGCGCTTCCACTTCACCCCACGTCTCCGGAGCTTCTTTCAGTTCCGCGCCACAGCCGGTCTTCTTACCGCCGACTTCTTCGGGGTAGGTTTCCATCTCGATTTTTTCAGTCGGGTTGACCTCCGCCAGGAACGCCTTGAAGATGTGCGTTGTGCCGGAGTGGTCGAGACGGACGACCGGAATGATCTTTTTCTTCTTTTCTTCTTCGTTTGTGCACGTGATTTTGTCTTTACCCGCGCCTTTGTTGGCGCCCGTTCCTTCTTTTTCCTGGTTCGCGAGCAGTTCTTCCCAGTTTTCGATCGAGCCTTTGTAGACGCCCTCGATCGACTTCCAGTCGAGCACGAGGCGACCCAGTTTGACTTTTACGCCTTTGAAAACGATTTCACTCGACGCCAGGCATCCCGTCGGCAGGTGTACGATGACAGCCTCTGCGCCCTGAACCACCGGGATCGTCTCGAGCGCTTCTCCTTCGCCGCCCGTTTTGTTGCTTTCCATTTCCGTTTTCTGTCCGGGGCTGGGTGCTTCGTCGGTGCCGCAGTACGCGTATTCACTGAATTTCACGGGTTCGATTTTTTCAAAGCCCCACGCGTGAATGCAGGCGCCGCTGCCACCCGATAGATATTCGACTTTCGGTTTGCCTTTGGAACCCTGAGTCCCGCCGCACGCCTTCGCATTTTTGTTGGGTTTGCCTGCAATTTCGTTGAAGTCCGTCGCCCATTTCTTCAGGATTGGCGACTGAAACGATGAGCCAAGGCCCTTGATCGGGCCACCTTCGCACTGTTTTAGCAGGTCCGAATGCGCACTTGCTGCGGTTGGCGCCATGGCTGCGGCCAGACCGGCCACCGAAACCATGCACGCCAAGACCACGCGGCGCACGGAGAAAGACGTCATTACGTGACTACCTCCTGTTGGGTGTACATTGCCGTGCGAATGTCCAACCCGCACGCACGGGAGCGAGTCCCCGCAGGATGCACCCTCGCATGTGGCGCCTGCACTGCGGTTACGATTCTGTGCCCACTGCACGCCTTTCACGATCTGGTTACATCCCAGATCGATCTACTGCCAGGGCAGCTCAGTGCTTCTTGTGGCTCTTGGCCTTCGTCGGGCGCAGGGTGACGACCAATTGTGTTGTGTGCGCCGCGCCGGACGGGTTGTGTGCGATCAGTGTGCTCTTGGCTCGCAGAATGTGCGAATGGGCGAGCAGGGTGCGAGCTGCGGACGTCAGGCGCAGCGTAACGCTCTTGGACTGGCCGCCTGCCACGCTGAACGACGCGCTTGCGAGTGTGAGGATCGCCTTGTGCTTGTGCGCGCCCGAGCTGATCGCGCTGAGCGTGCGCAGTGTGAGCGTGCCTGTGCAAGTCGTCTGTCCGGCTGGGCACGTGACCTTGACGGCGAGCGTGCCGCTGGGGTTCACGCTGAGCGAGGTGCTCGCAAGGCTTGCGTCGGGGTCGCTGGCTTCGATCGATGGAAGCACTTCGGTTTTGGGCGACGGGCTGGTTGTCGTCGTCGTCGTCGTCGAGCTTCCCGACGAGCTCGAGAGGAGGATTTGGATTCTTCTTTTTTGGGTTCGGGTTCTTTGTGTTCTTCTTGGCCCACGGTAACCGTTCGCGTGGCTTCGGCGACACGCCCATGTTCGTCGGTGACCTTGAGCTTGATGGTGTAGGGCCCCGGGCTCGTATAGGCGTGGGAGACTTTGAATTCAGCTCCGCCGCTGCCTGCTTCTTTGCTCCCGTCGCCGAATTCCCACGTGTATTTCGTGCGCAAGGGGGATTCATTGGTGTCGGTCATTTTGCCGGCGATGGTCGCAGGCTTGCCTGCGACTGCCGATACCGCCTGGATTTCTGCGCTCACCGGAGACAGCGTGACCTTGAATTTGCTTATCGTTTCCACGATCGTCGGGCCGAAGTCGTCGGGCGTGACTTCCTCGGTGATCTTGTAGTCGCCGGGTTCTTCAAAGGTGTGACCGAGCGTCGGTGTCTGGAACTGATAGCCCGTCGTGACCGTCTGTTCTTTGCCGGTTGCTTCGTTGGTGACCTTCCAGGTCACGCTCTCCGCGTTGGCCCCGACGAGTTCGGATGTGACCGTCGCTTCCTTTCCGACCGGAACTTCCGGCACGTTCTTCGCCGTGCCGAAGTTCACCTGCGGCGGAGTGGCTTCTGCGTGGCCGCACAGTTCGAGCTTTGGCGGCGAGCCGAAGCCGAACGCCTGCACGGACGCTGTCCCTTGCGGGTCATGTTTGGTGGGGAGTTCCGAGACATCGAAGATAAAGGCGCTTTCTTCGTGGTCGGCGCCTAGCAGGGGCACGCCCTCCGCTACTTCCGGGAGCGCGCACTTTTCGTGGCGTTCGTGTTCGGATTCGGGAAGACCGCCGGTCCAGCCGAGCTCTTCGATGCGCGGGGTCACGCCTTCGACGTAGTTGAAGATGAGCAGGCCGGGCCCTTTGGTTTCGTGACCGGGTGTGATGGCTGCCAGCACGTAGATTTTCGTCCCGTGCGCCCCGGGCACGGCCACCATCGTGTTGTGTTCGCCTTCTCCTCCGCTGCCGGCGAACTGAAGGATCTTCTGGCTGCCCGTCGTAAAGACGTGTTCGCTGTTCTCGACCCCGTAGGTGAACAAGCGCTTGGGCTGCGAAGTGAGCTGTGTGGGCTGCTGGCCGATCCCGAATTCCTGGCTTGCGTCTTCGCTGGTGGGGAGTTCCCAGATTTCGCCCTCCCCGCCCTGCCGCTGCACGAGCAGCCTGCCGTCGGGCGCGACCGTCGGCGAGAAGGCCCCTTCGCCTTCGGCACAGGGGTCGGCTTCCCCTTTTTCAAGGGCTTGTTCTTCAGCCGCAGTGGGGATGCCGCCCAGGCAGTTGGCCGTGTCGACATAGCGCGGTCCCAGCTTGCCTTCCACTTTTTCTTCAGCGAAATGTACTCGCTGGGCGGCCGCGACGAGGCGTTCGGGTTCTTCTGCCGTCGGCGCGTTCGCATGCCCGAGGACGATCACGTCGTGGGTCTGCGGATCGACCGTGATGCCGGTGGGTTCGATCAGTGCGAGCTGCTCGTCGGTGGATTCCCACCCGAGCAGCGCGCTGCCGGCGAGCAGGCTCGGTTCCTTTTTGCTGTTCGCTTCGGTCGAGAACGACCACACTTCCTTGGCGGCGACGAGTTCGTCGGTGCCGACGGGACGAGTTTCCTGGATCAGCAGATACAGACGGTGCTTTTTCGGGTCGATCGCGAAGCCGGCGAATTCGGTCGTGGACGTTGCCGGTATTTGACTTTCGGCGAGGAATTCGCCCGTGGCGGAGAACTTCTGCACGCGGATCCGGTCCTTTGTTTCGTCTTCTTCGTCTTCGAACTTGTCGCCGATGAAGTAGCTGCCGTCTTCTTCGTCGACGGCGAAGGCGTGCAGACCGCCGACGTTCACCGCGTCGTGCGCTTTAGTGCGTTCGTGCGCGGCGAGTTCACCCACCGTACCCAGACCCCCGAATTCAGGTTGGGCATAGGCGGCGCCGACCGGTGCGAGAAATGCAGCCAATGTCAAGACGGAGCTGACGAGTGCGGATCGGAGGATCCGGTTCATGGACGAGGTGCGCGCATTCATCGTGTCGGCTCGCGAGGAGTCTCACCAATCGCGACGGCAAGCGTGTTGCCAAGTGGTGAACGCGCCGTAAACGGGCGTGGGCAGGTCACCATCGGCGCGCGCCCCGCTTGGCCATGCCCCGCTGTGCGCGTGCGCCCGACAGCGTGGCGGGCGCGATGCGGACCTCGCGCCGTCCGCGTCGGGGACGCGCGACGGAGGCTCCGGCCAGCGCCGCCAGGAACACGATTCCGAGCAGGTACGCTGGCACTGGCTCGTGTTCGGCCGAGCGATAGGCGGCCGCTTGGTTGGACACGGACTCCGTTGCGCTCTCCTCCTCCTCTTCGTGTTCGGCGATCTCAATCGGAGAGGTCACCGCCGAGGTGCCCGACGGCGGGCTCGGACGCGCCGGGGAGGGAACGGGTGGCGGCACGAACGGGATCAGGGGCGCCGCGAGCGCGGGCAGCGGCACGAACGGAGGGACAGGGGCGCGTGGCGGGGCCGGCCGCACGGGTGGAGGTGCCAACGGCGGGACCGGCGGCGCCGGCAACAGCAGCGCCTGAGGGGCCGGGGCCGGGGCGGGACCGGCGGGCGCCGGGGCGGGCGCGGGCGGCGGCGGCGCCGGCACCGGCAGCGACTGCGGCCGCGTGGGCGGGTTCTTCAGCGGCACGGTGCCGCAGGGCTCGCGCACGCTGCCGGGCTGCACGGTCACGGGCAGCGACGATGACAACCCGCCGGCGCTGATCGTGACGGTCGTGGTGCCCGCGTTGTAGGCGCAGAACAGCCCCGACCGCGGATCGGGGATCGGTTTGCCTTCGGGTCCCTGCTCCACGGCGTGCGGTTCGTTCGCGGCGGCGAGGTTCGGTGCGACGAACTGGCCGACGTCTTCGTTGGAGGAGCTGAACTGGTATTCGGGCAGCAGCGCTTCGTGTTCGCAGACCGCGCCTACGCAGTTCTCGGGGATCGGGATGTAGGGGTCGAGTTCGCTGCTCTGTTCGGCATTGCGCGAGAAGCCGCCGGCGCGCGGCCGGCGCGCCAGTCCGCTGAACAGGGCGGGCTCGCTGCGACGCAGCAGGATGCCGTCTTTTGCTTCGAGCGCGAGTTCGCCGATGTCCGGTATCAGCCGCGCCGTGACCGGCGCGAGGTTGCCGGCCTTGCGCGCCGAGAGCACGAGATCGACTTCGCCAACGAGGAAGCCGCTGGCGCCGTGGAAGTCGCCTTGGGTCTCGTTGACCACATTCACGTAGCCCAGCGTGCCCGAGCCGAACGTGGGGATCGGCTGCGAGCCACAGCTGGCTCCGCTCAGGGGTTCGGTGACGTTCACTTCCGGAGCGTCGTAGAAATAGGCCGAGGCGCATGCGCCGCTCTGGCCGAGCACGCCCGCGACTTCGGCCGCCCGCTTGTCTCCCCTGCCGATCTGGGCATTCAGGTCGGCGTCGCCAACGACGATCGCCGGGGCCCCACTTGCCTGGGCGCCGCTGAGCTGCTGTTGCAGCCATTCCAGTTGCGCCCTGTCGACGTCGGCGCTGTCGTCGAGCACGATCACGCGCACGGTCCCCGACGAGCCTTCGGAGTCGAACGCGTAGTATCCCGCCTGGCAGCCCACTTCGCCCGCGCACCTTTCGCGTTCGGGCGGGCCGCCGTTGGGGGCTCCCGGTAGCCCCGCCGCCGACACGTTAGAGCCGAACGGCGTGGGAAAACCGGCGAACGCACGCTCGAATTCCGCCTCGTCGCCGTCAAATTCCGGGCGCGCGTCGAGATCGTAGGGCGAGAGGGCGGCGTATGTCGGCAGCGGCGCGGAGGCGAGGATTTCGGCGTAACCGGCGAGCTCCTGCGCAAACGGGATCGTCGCTTTTTCGCCGTTGGTCTGGCCGGTGGTGATGTGCGGCCCGGTGTACAGGAAGGCCCGCACGCCAATGTCATGCGCGCGCTGCAGAGCCGCCGCCAGCCACACGTCGGGGCCGATAGCGTCGCGAGCACGGTCGGCGCAGGGAGCCCCGCACTGAGCGCCACCGCCGATCGCGAAGGCAGCCGCGGCGGGGTTGAGCGGCACCTGCGAGCCGCCGAGGCCAGGCGGCGTGAGCTGTTCGGACGGATTGCTCTGGTAGCGCTCGATGTCGGCCGTCTGAAGCCGTTCGTTCTGGCTGTTGAGGTTGCCGCCGACAGCCCAGCCCCCTTCGCCGCTCGGCCCTACCAGCACGGCCTGGACGGCGTCGGGCCGGTAGGGCAGGTCATAGGCCAGGAATCTCCCGGAGGGTCTCCCGGAGGTTTCGCCGATCGGTTCGCCGATCGGGTTCAGTTCGTGGTCCTGATCGCTCCAGCCGCTGGACGTCTGGCGGATCAGGTCTCCACCCGGTTTGGCCTCTCCGCCGGGCGGCAGCGGCAGCTCGAAGTCGGGGGGAAACCCGGGCGGAGGCTTCTGCTGTTCGCTCTCCACCCCGACGCCTCCGGCGTTTGAGAGGATCGCCCGCAGCGGGCCGCCTTCGCCGCCTTCGCGAAACAGCGCCAGCGCGCCAGCGAATTCGCCGGGCGGGGGCGTCGCCGTCGCCTGCCAGGACGAGCCGGCGTGTTCGCGCTCGTACAGGCGCGTGCCGCCTTCTCTGCCGATCACGCTGAAGGCGGCGCCTCCGTCAGGCAGCGCCGCGATCGCACCCGGTACGCCCGCGCCGATGAGCGACGCTGCTTCCTGGTCGACCTGCCAGCCGGAGCCGTCGTTGACCAGCAGACCTCCTTCTTCGGTCTTGTGGAACACGCTCGATCGCGTGCGGTAGGCGACGATCGCGTCGGCGCCAGCGAAGGCGATCCCGACGAAGCTCGCGTCGTGCGCCTGAGTGGGCAATTCGCTTTCGGGTACCTGGGTCCACGTCTTGCCGTAGCGGAGCAGGACCCCGGGGGCTTCCGCTTCGGCGCTTGACCCGACCGCGTACCCGAGCGAGGGGTTTTCAGGGTCGAAGGCGACGCCGACCAGGTTGCCGCGGAAGTTCAGCGGTGTCGCCGGATCGCGTTCCCACAGGCCCGTTTCGCCGCGCCACAGCCACATTTCACCGCCGTCGCCGACGGCGTATGCGCGACCAGGCGTCGGCCAGGCGACGGCGCGCAGCCGGGGCGTTTCGATGTGCTCGCCGGGGCCGAACAGGCTTTCGGGCAGCCAGCCGACCCCGGGCTTGTAGCGGGCGACGGCGCCCAGTTCCCCAACGGCGAGGGCTTCGCTGGAGAGCGAGCCGGCGGGCGCGCTCGGCTGCGGGGCGATCGCCAGCATGGGACGGCGAAACGACACGGGCCACGGGGACAGCGTGCTCGACGCCGGGTTCGCGGTCAGGTGGACGGGCAGTGCGCCGGCCAGACCCAGCCAGCCTTCGTCGGGTTGGCTGAACGCCGCGCCGTACTTGGCGCCGGGGTCTTCTTCGATGCCCCTGCCTTCGCCGAGCGAGAGCACCGGGGTGAAGGTTTCGCCCTCCAGGCTCAGCGTGATGCCCCCCGCAAGGCCGGTGATCACACGCTTGCCGAACGGCGTGCCGCCGGACGCCCAGGCGATGCTGCGCCCTGTCCCGACGGGCAGCTGATCGGGCAGTTCGCGCTGGCAGGGCGGCGTGCCCGCCGGCGCACCCGGCGGCATCTCACACCAGCTCGCAGCGAGGCTCCCGTGGACCAGGCCTTTGCCGTCGGCTTCCCCGTTGCCTTCGGGCTTGAAGAAGAGCGTCGTGCTCGCTTCCACGTCGCCGCGTTCTCCGTCGATCCACACCCCTTCGCCGGTCACGGTGAGCACCTGTGACTTGACCGCCGGCGCTTCGCCGACGCCCACGACGGTGAATGGCTTCGGTTCGCCTGCGCCCTGCACTGGAACCGTGAGCGCGAGCCTTTCAGCGCCGGCCCCGTCGGCGAGTTCCACCGGATCCCATTGCCATTCTCCCGGCCCTCTGGCCACAGGCACGCGATGGAACAGGGCGACCGCGCCCTTCGGGTAGGAAGCTTTCGTGGAGAGCTGCGCCAGCAGCCACGCGTTATCCGGCGAGCTCGCGGCGATCGCGAGCACGCGAAATTCCTGCTGGCTGGGTGCGGGAATCTCGATCTTCTCAGAGCGCCAGCGCCCGCCCTCCCAGTGCAGCACCTGGCTCTCCACCCCCGGCCCCGACCCGACGAAGACCGGCGCGAGCAGGGCGCCTGCTTCGCCGCCCGGTTCGTCCAGCGGCGCGATCAGGGGGGCGCGCGAGCTGTTGAACAGCGCTTCTTCGCTGTCCAACAGCGGTTCTTCGCCTTCCCTGAGCGTTTCCCCGTTGGCGGGCACGCGCGCGGTTTCCTTGAACGGTTCGCCCGACTTGCGCACAAGCAGCGCCTGATGAGCGGCGGCCCCCTTGACTTCGCCCAGGAGCACGCCAACGCCGCGTGGAGTCATCTGCCCTGCCAGCGTGCTTTTGTCCAGTTCGAAGCCCGACAGCGTCTTGCCGGCGTTGTCCTGCAGGCTCGGCCCGAGCGTCCAGCCATCGCCGCGTGTGTAGCGCACGAGCGCCGTTTCCTGCGTGCCGTTCTCAATGCCTATCCCCCACGTCTCCCCTGCTCCGGCGCCGGGTTCTTCGGGCGTGGCGCCGATCATCGTCACGTTGAACGCGGGAACCGACGCATCCGTTTGAGGTGTCGGCGTGGTTTCGCCGCTCGAAGACTGTGCCGCAGCGCGCGAGGCGCCGGAGCCAGACAGGACGCCTGCGAGCGCAAGTGTCGCGACGATGAGCACTGCGCCGAGCAATGTGAGCGCGAGTGGTCTGGGCCGTGTGCGCACGGCCTTGGTGAGCGGTCGCATAGGCCTCAAGGCAGGAGTCCCGATCCGCTCAGCAGGGGTGTGCGCGGCAGGACGAACACGCCCGTGGTCTCGGTCGTAACGTTGGCGCCTTCCCCGGTCACCGAGGACACGAGCGGCAGCGGGGCCAGCGCGCGGGTTTGCAGGCTCAGCTTCGTCGGCCAGCGGCGCGGGTTCAGCGCCAGCAGCAGCTTGCGGTCGCCAGCGCTGAACGTGAGGTCTCTCGTCGAGGCCACGACCTGCTTCTTGCGCTTGGCGATCAAGCGGACGCGCGCCTTGACGGCCAGGTGGAAGCGCAGTTCGAGCGTGCTCTTGTGCACGAGGCGACTGTGCATTTGCGACAGCAGCGGCAGCGCGACCTTGCCGAGCGCGGCTGGCGCGGGCGCGGCGATTTCGGCGAACGTGCCGCCATAGTTGGGGGCTTCTTCGACCAGGCCCGAGGTGTCGGGAGGGGGCGCGTCTGGCGGCACCTGCGGCAGGCCCTGGTCTTTCGGCCTGAAGGTGATCAGGCCGGTGAAGTATTCGGATTCCTTTTCGTCGCGCGGCAGGGTGCGTTCGCCTTCGGGGGCCAGGTGGTATAGCCAACCCTGCGTCGTCACCAGCCAGCAGTCGTTCACGGCTGGACAGGCCAGCTTGGCGGCGGCGCCCTTGTTGCCGATGCCTTCGCCCAGTTCGCCGGTGGACGGAAGCGTCCTTGCTTCGAGCACGTTGCCCGCGCTGGAGACGTGAAGGAGCGACGCCGGCTTGCCGCCCTGCCCTCCATCTTGCGCGGCGAGCGCGATCCAGGCGCTTTCCGTGCCCGGCTCCGCCGCGATCGCATCGACCGCCGCGTGTTCGGCGCCTTCCGGGAACATCGCCTGTTCTTCGGGAAAGACGTGTTCCCCCAGTCGTTTGTCGGGTCCGATCAGTTCGATCCAGTTGCCTTCGGCGCGGCGCACCACCGTCAGCGGAGCGTGCGTCGCCTGGTTGCCCGGCTGCGGCCCGGCGGCGCCCCAGAGGGCTTCTTCGCCAGGCGAGGGCTGGGCGAACGAGGTCGTTTCCAGCGCGGAGAGGTGCAGGAAGTCCAAAGTCGGCTGGAAGACGGGCAGGCTTTCGCCCGCGAACTGCGGCAGCGCTGCTTCCGGTTCGATGCGATGCACAACGGGCGGTTCTCCGTTCTTGTTCGTGGAGCGGTCTGTTTCTCCAAGCGTCACGCTCTCGTAGATGCGTCCGTCGAACACGCGCATGTCGCCGATCGCGTGCCCTTCTTCTGGGTACGGTTCGGCTTCCAGCGTGCTGCCGTTCCAGTGCAGCTGGAAGGCGCCGACCGCGGCTCCTTGCAGCGGTTCGCCGCCAAACCAGCAATCGGACGAGTCGAGGCAGGCCGCGGCGTCCATGTGCGTGTAGGCGTCGGCGCCGAAGGCGGGATGGGCATAGGAGCCCACCACCTGGCCACCGGCGAAGTGACACAGCGTGTTGTCTTCCAGCTGGGGCACTTTGTTGACGTTTTCGCTCGATTCGCTGGCCTGACCGGGGCGTCCGTCGGAGACCGTCCAGAATTCGCTCGGCCCGGCCCACGCGATGCGTCCGTTCGTGGCGCCGCATTGGGTCGCGATCTCGTGCCATTCGACGCCGTTGTAGGCCCATATCCCCGCTGGGATCGTCGGGGGGCTGCCTTCGGTGATGAGCAGCCCCCGGTTGGGCGCCGTGAACTCGATGTCGCCGACTTTGCCGAGGCCGACCGGAACCGACGATTCCGGCTGGCCCGGCGGCGCGTTGGGCGGGCGCGGCTGTTCCAGGCGCCACGTAGCGGTTTCCCCCTGCGCCGCAGCCATCGACGTCAGCGGCCCACACACGATCGATGCAAACAGGACCATCGCGACCGCGAGGATGCGTACCGGCGCCGAGCTGCTCATCGCCGCCCCTTGTAGGGACGGGGGGGAGCGGTCTTGGTCCGGTGGGCTCGCGACGCCGACCTGACCGTGCGCACGAACGACACCTCGACGCTTTCACGCAGCATCGGCTGACCCGGCGCGCTGAAGGCGACATCGACGGTGGCCGACAATCCCCCACGCCGCGAAGCGAGCGCGCTGTAGCGCTTCGCGAGCGCCAGCACGATCGTGATCAGTTCGCCCCCTGCACCCGACGCGACCTTCCTGGCCGAGGCGATGGTCCGCAAGACGACCGTCACAGCCGGCTTGCCGTGCGCGCCCGAGCCGCGCGCTCGGTGAGCACGTCCGCTCGCACCAGCCCGCGCGCTGTGGCCTTTCGCAACAACCTCGATTGCGCTCTGCGCGTCCGCGAGCACGGCTCCTGGCCCTGGAGCTCGTACGTACAGCAGCACGCTGCCGTCTGGGCGCGAGAGCGCGGTCATCCCGAGCTTCCACAACGGCTCAGTCGCGGTTTCCGGGGCTGACGAGATGGCCTGGGGAGCTGTCACGGAGTGGAAGACCGTCCGTTCCACGACGAACGTGTCGCTCCCGTCGAGCGGACCGGCGGGCGGCGCATTGCCGTCCCCGAAGACGAGGTTGGAGGCTGTCGAGGCGAAGGCGAGCACGGTGCCGTCGGTCGAGAAGGAGGGCGAGACGGAGCCGTCGCCCGGATTCTCTTTGTAGGGGTCTTCCCCGGCTAGCACCGGCTTGTGCGGGGCTTCGCTCGGTTCGTCGGGACCGCTATATCCGTGGCTCACGCGCGTCAGCGTGTCGTCGGCCAGGTCGACGTCGAACAGCTCGTCCATACCGGCTTCCCCGGCTGGCGGGCTGACGAGCGCCGGCGAGCCGAGCGGGAACTGGGTTCGCTCGGTAGTGAAGGCGACCTGGCTGCCGTCGGGCGAGATGTCGAAGTCGAAGATCGGCGCTTCCTCGGCGAGCCCAGCCCCCGCAAGCTCGGTCAGCTGCGTGAGCGCCTGGTCGCGCGTGAGGCCGGCATGCATGCTGGCTAGGTACAGCTCACTTTCCTGGGGTCCGTGGCCCCTGCCAAAGTTTTCGCCGGCGGCGACGAGCGGCGCCCTCGACAGGAAGGCCACCGTGTATCCGTCGCCGCTCAGCCGCGGTATCGGGTCGCCCTGCTGCCCGCCGATCCAGATTCCGCCGGTTGGTTTTTCTTCCTGGACCGCGAACGGCCCCTGACAGGGGTCTGTGGACGAGGGTTCGCTCGGCAGGGCCGTCTCGCCGCTGGCGGCACATGCCGGGTTGGTGGGATCGGAGCCGCCGGTGACCCGCTCGGTGAGTGTTTCCGAGCCCGGCGCGACGCGCCGCCACAGCGGCTCGGTGTAGTTGGCACCCAGGCTTTCAGCTTCGCGTGCGAGCAGCGGCACCTGCTCTTTGAGGCTCGTTCCCATCCACACGACCGTGGAGCCGTCGGCGCTGATCGACGCGCCCGGAGGAGGCATGCCATCGGCGTATTCGGCAGGGGGCGCGAACGGTGGCGCATGGCTGGTGTTGGAATCCGCGTAGACCGCCCCATAGACTTCGCTGCCTGCTTCACCTGACACCGGACCGCCCGTTTGACGATTCACGCTAACGAGCCTGGTTTCCCTGCTTTCCACGTAGCGCACCGCCACCTGCAGCGCCGGAGTGTTCACTTCAGCGGGATTCACCAGGTTGGAGACAGCCGTCGTCACGAACGCCACCTCGTTGCCATTGGCGCTGATCGCCGATCGTCCGGCCGCCATCGCCCCGCGGCTCGTTTCCGCTTCGCGGTATGTCAACGGTTCGTCGCTGCCGTTCTGCGCGGAGGCGACAAGGAACGCGCCTTCCTGTGCGGGACCCAGCGACATGTTGCGTACGTATACGTTGACCGCTTCCTGCGTGCCCGCGATGTGTTCGGGCGATTCGCCGCTGAGGCCGTAGGTGATCTCAGCGAGGCTCTTTCCTTCGTTGGTCGTGAAGCTGACGTACTGACCGTTTTCGCTGATCGAGGGATACTCCGCCCCGCCGCCGGCGACCTGCTCAATCGAGCCGACGACCCGTCCGCCTCTGATTTCCGCTCGCCATACGCCGGCGACCCCGTGGAAGGAGCCGTCGAAGGCGATGTACTGCCCGTTCTCAGAGATCGCGGTGTCGTGGGCGTATTCGGCCTGCTGGACTTCTGGCGCCCCCGGCACGCTGCCCTCGGAGACGAGTGAGATCGGCCCGAAGACATCGGCGCGCGACGCAGCGGGCGCGCACAGCGCGATCGCGACGGCCAGGCAGAGCGGTGCGAGCAAACGAGCGCGCGCCGCTGAAAGCGGCCGAGGCCACGTCTGGCAGACGATCGCAAGAGCGCTCATAGCACGCTCACCAACTGGCGCACCACGCCGCTGTTTCCGATCTTGTCGCGCACACTGACGCTTACGCGATAGACCCCGGCATGCGCGTAACGGTGCGTGTAGCGTGTGTGCCCGTAGGCTGACTGTCCGTCGCCGAAGCTGACGCTCACCGCGCTGGCGTCGACACCCGAGAAGCGATCACTGACGCGCACGCTGACCGCCGTGTCGCCATGAGCACGCGCGATCTTGACGGTCGGCGCCACGCCGTCGATTTCCACCGTGGAGGGGGCGCTGAGCGTGGACTCGCCATCCATGTCGGTGGCGAGCACCTGGATGCGGTGGCGCCCGGAGCCCAGGCCGCGCGGATCGATGTGGGCCTGCAGGGCGCCTGGGGGGACAGCCTGCTGGTGCCCATCGACCACGAGGCTGTAGCTCAGCGGTTCGACCGCACTTTTGGCGGGCAGCCAGGAAACCAGCGCCTGGCTCGGCTTGATCCAGCCTTTGGGCGCCGTCACGACGAATGGCGCGGGCGGCGCGCTGGCATCGGCGACCACTATCGCGGCGTTGCCGAACGGTCCTTGGCGGAACGCGACCAGGCCGTCTCCCAGCCCGGAGCGTCCGACCGCGAGTTCGCCGACTTCTCCCCCCGCGCCGCCGCTGACGAGCGCCGTCTGGACGGCGCCGCCCGAGAAGTCCTCGAGCACCGCCACGGCCGGGTTGCCCTGCGTGTCCGCGCTCGGCCAGGCCGCTACGCCGCCGCCCTGCGGGTTCAGCGCACTCGCGGCGATCGGTTCGCTGCCCGCGAACCCCGGGCCAAGCGAGATCGCCCCCGTCAGGCCCTGGCCGTTGCCTTCGATCAGCCGCGGCGTGCCGTTGCTGTCATAAAGCAGGCGCATCTGGCGCTGTTCGTCGATGTCGATGCTTGGCGTTCCCACACTCGCGCTCTTGCCGCCGGACACTTCGTTGTCGACGATGCTCGCGCCATCGAACTCTTGGCCGCTGGCGGATTCCCCGTCAGAGAGGACGTTGAAGTAGATGCGTGGGCCGGGCAGCGGCGATCCCGCACCCGCGGGCTGACGGTAGGCAACCTCAGCCTGCCCCAGGCGCGAGAACGCGACCGACGGCGCTTCGGCGTCGTCGGTGATGGGCGCGCCGTCGAAGCTCGTCGCCGTGACGGGCATCACGTAGTCCAGGGCGGTCCCGAAGATGCGCCGCGCCCAGATGCGGGCAACGCCTTCGATTTCGGGCTCCTGCCAGGCGACTATTCCGTTGCCCGTGGGCCCGATCGCGATCTTCGGCCCATTGGCTTCGGTGGGCGGACGCATCGAGACGCCAGGGTCGCGATTGACCGCGCCCAGACCGGACCAGCGCTGGCCGTCGAAGTGCGCGACCCGCACCTGCTCGACCACGTCGCCGGGACGCAGGAGCGGGATCGTGGGCGCGGCAGTGTTGACCACGCGGTAGACGACGTCGGCCTGACCGGTCGAGCTGACCGCCAGGTCGGGGCTCGTGCCACTTGCTTCTTCGATATCACGGTCGATGATGATCGTCGGCCCGAACTGCGTGCCTCCCGGGCCGAGCTCCGCGCCGACGAGCTCGTTCACCGACTTTTCTTTGTTGATCGCAAATGGTGTGGCCCACACGACGATCAGCTCGCCGCCTTCCGCGGCGCCTATGCGTGGCCAGCTTGCTGCAAAGGGTGGTTCGCAGCGCTTTTCTTCTTCGGCAATCGACGAGGCCGGCCTGCAGCGGTCCACGCGGATCGGCGCAAGCCAGTGGCCGCCCACGTAGCGCGAGACGAACACGTGGGGAACGCCGTCTTCGCGCTTCAGGTACACCAACCCGCCGCTGCCGTCTTCGGCCATCGCCACGCCGCCGAAGCCGACGATGTCCTCGCTGGGCCCATCGATCGTGGTGGCGGGCAGGATCACAGCGCCCGCCGTGGCGCTGCGCAGCGCAACGGCGAGCCCGAGCCCCACCGCCAGGATGGTCGCGCGGCGTAGGCCCATCGGTCAGGAGGTGCTTTTGTTGATCGCGCCCGCCGACTTGTCGTAGGCGCAGCGGAAGTTGTCTGGTTCGTTGACCGGCTTGGAGCCCGCGAAGCCGCCTTTGGTCCCGTTGCTGTACACGGTCACGTACTGCAGCGATTCGGGCAGCGGGTTGGCGGGCAGCGGCAGCGGGTTGGCCTGTCCCTGGCGCGGGTCGCCGGTCGCCCCTTCGCTGACGCCCTCGAAGCCGGCCGCCTGCGAGCCGGCTTCGGTGGTCACCAGCGTCGAGCTCATCTCGTTTTCGTCTTTGAGCCCGCGGGTGGGGTCGAGGTCGATCGTGGCGGTCAGCTGGTTGTCGTGGATGGTGGACTCGAGCTTGACCCGTTCGGCCGCGCCGAGCAGTTCGGCTGCCGACGGCAGCCAGCCGCCTTCCTTCTCGCAGGCCTTGGCGGCGAAGATGTAGTTGTTCTTGCCGAGCTGTTCCTTGGTCAGCGAGTAGACGGTCGATTCAAGGCACCAGGTGCCGATGCTCACCGTGTCGGGCGGGCAGCTGCCTTCCAGTTCGGCGGCCGTCTTGCCGCCCACCTTGCTCGCATCGCTGACCGTGGGGATCGCCGAAGCAGGGAATTTCCTGTTGCGGCCGAGCAGCAGGATGCCCCCGGAGTGGGGCTTGGCGCTGATCGGGTGGCCTGCGAAGGCGCTGACGACCGCGTGGCGGGCGGCGTCGGCCAGCCCCGTGGTCGAGAACACGAGCGCTATAAGGGAGATCACGAGAGCGGGTGAGGGCAGACGCCGCGGTTGACGCTCGCCGCTCGGTGCCCCCCTGCTCCCCGTCACTGCCCATCCTTGGGGTCGCGCAAGGTGAAGCGCGGCGGCGCCGCGCGGCGCACCTGGCGCAGCTCATCCAGCGTGGTTTCCTGGACTGTGGAGAGCACCGCGTCAAGCGCCACACCGGAGAGGGTCTCCTGCTCGAGCAGCGCCGTGGCGGTCTCCTCGACGGTGCTCCAGTTGCGGTCGAGGATCGCCGCGGCGCGGGCCTCGGCGTCGCCGACGAGGCGCTCGACCTCGTTGTCGATCACGTTCAGCGTCTCCGGCCCGACCGAGCCGAGATCCTGAAGGGAGGCGCCGAGAAACACCTCTCCCCCCTTCTCGCCGATCGTCACCAGGCCGAGAGCCTCGGACATGCCGAACGAGGTGACCATGCTGCGCGCCAGGTTGGTCGCCGCGTGCAGGTCGTCGTTGACGCTCGTCGAACTGGCGCCGAAGGCGATCCGCTCGCCCGCCAACCCGGCGGTGATCACGATCAGCTGTGTCAGCAGGTCGCCTTCGCTCATGATCACCTGATCGCGGTCGGACAGCATGTGCGCTGCGGTGCCCAGCTGGCGCCCGCGCGCGACGATCGACAGCTTGCGCGTGGAGGTGGCATGCCCGAGCGCCTCGGTCACGACCGCGTGTGCGGACTCGTGGATCGAGATCAGCCAGCGCTCCTGCTCGGTCAGGATGTGGCGCTTGGCCGGCCCTGCAACGACGCGGTCGATCGCCTCCTCCAGCGTCTTCTGATCGATCTGCGCGCGCCCGTCGCGAACGCTCAGCAGCGCGGCCTCGTTGATCACGTTGGCGAGCTCGGCGCCGCTGAAGCCAGGCGTCTGGCGCGCGACCTCCTCCAGCGAGGCG
Source organism: uncultured Solirubrobacteraceae bacterium (assembly GCA_963734225.1). Lineage (GTDB taxonomy): Bacteria > Actinomycetota > Thermoleophilia > Solirubrobacterales > Solirubrobacteraceae > Palsa-744. The sequence goes on along the minus strand of CAVTGI010000016.1, from coordinate 294,463 downwards.
TCGGGCGCCATCGGCCGCTTGCCGCCGTGTAGGCGCAGGATCTCCAGGCGCCCGTGCACGTCGGGGTTGTCGATCACGACCTGGCGGTCGAAGCGCCCAGGGCGCAACAGTGCCGGGTCAAGGATGTCCGGCCGGTTGGTCGCGCCCATCACCACGAGGCCACCGTCGCCGCCGAAGCCGTCCATCTCGACGAGGATTTGGTTGAGCGTCTGCTCGCGCTCGTCGTTGCCCTGACCGATGCCCGCGCCGCGCTTGCGCCCGGCGGCGTCGAGCTCGTCGATGAAGATGATCGCCGGCGACACTTTCCTTGCCTTGCGGAAGAGGTCGCGCACGCGCGCAGCGCCAACGCCGACGAGCGACTCGACGAAGTCAGAGCCCGACAGCGAGAAGAAGGCCGCGTCGGCTTCGCCAGCGACCGCCTTGGCCAGCAGCGTCTTGCCGGTGCCGGGCGGCCCCACCAGCAGCACGCCCTTGGGAGCCGCTGCACCCACCGCCAGGTACTTGCTCGGATCGGCCAGGTAGTCGCGGATCTCGCGCAGCTCGGCCACCGCTTCGCCGGCGCCGGCGACGTCGGCGAAGGTGATTTTGTCGGTCGTCCCCTTGCCCTTCTTGCGACCCTTGCCGGCGAACTGGGAGAAGCCGGCGATGCCGCCGGCTGCCCCTTCGCCTCCACCCAGGCGCATGAACAGGGAGAACAGGCACACCAGCAGCAGGATCGGGATGAGGAACTGGACGACGATCGTCTCGGTTGGCTTGCCCGTCTGCTGGTCGACCGTCACGGTGGCGCCGCTGGCCGACAGTTCGCGCAGCAGCTGCTGGGTCTGAGCGCCCGAGGCCGGATAGGCCGCCCACAGCGGCTGGGAGACGCCAGCGCCCGCGGGTTCGACGATGGTCCTCACGATGCGAGCGTGCTTTCCCTTCTTGGCGCGGACGATCCTGGTCGTGGTGATCGAAGGAGGCAGTGCTCCGCTGGGCGACACCGACGGCGCCTTGGCGGTCGTGCTCAGCTCCACGCGGTTGTCGTGGTCGAGCAGGACGGCGCTGGCTATCTCCTTGTGGCCGGCGAGGGTCTGCACGGTGCTGATCGGCACGGGCTTGCCGGAGCTGCTCGGCTTGATGTCGCCGAGGAGCTCGACGAAGGCGATCGCCAGGCCGACCGACGCCAGCGCGAGGAACAAGGCGAGGGGGTCGCGAAAGACCATCCGCCGGGTGCCCTGGGCGACCTCGCCGAGCGTCACGAGGACGGGGTTGCGGCGCCTCGCCAGACCGGAGCGCACGGTCGCCTTGGTCACCACGCCCTCGCGCGAGAAGCCGTTGCTGGACGCGCCGTCGCCGGGGCCGGCGTCCGACGGAGGCTGGGGGGAGTCGGGCTTGTCGGTCATCTGGTGGGGGTTGCCGGAGGCGTTCGCGGACCGTCGCGTCCGCGCCAGGACATCGAGCCCGTTCGGTCCATCCGGGCTCGCATGCGCAGCGCGGGAGCACGGTCGCGCTCCGACTCACGCCAGCGTCACAGGTGGTCGCCGGAAAAGCAATGGCGTTCACAAAAACGACACAACAGCTCGTGCCGACGTTTACAAGAACGTCACATCTGAGCTCAGTGTTGCAAGGCAAGCGAACATCGCACGTTTACAAAATCGATACATCTGGGCCGACTCAGACCGGATAGGCAGACGGTCGGCGTTCACAAGAACGACACAACGCGCAAACCCGTGGACGGCAGTGTTCGCCGCGGCGTGCCACGTACCCGCGCATACCGCATCGAATTCACCTCGACGTTGTTTGCGCCGACGCAGCCTGTCGCACCAGCCTAAGCCAACGCCCCCCAAGCAAAAGGAGCCATTACCGTGCGCGCGCACCGCACCCTGACCATCTCCGTGACAATCGCTTTGATCCTCGCCACGCCCGCCAGCGCGATCGCCGCCAAACGACTGATCATCGGCGGCTCGACCTCCGTGCTGCCGCTCGCCCAGAAACTGGCCAGCGCCTATCACAAGGCCTTTCCGAGTCTCCCCACCCCCAGCGTTTCGGGAGGCCAGTCGGACATCGGCATCCAGGGCGCCGCGAGCGGCCGCTTCGACATCGGGGACTCCTCGCGCGATCCGATCGTCGGCGTGGATCCCCATGGCCTCGTGTTCACGAAGATCGCGCGCGATGGCGTGTGCATAATCACCAACCCGTCCAATCCCCTCGGCAACCTCTCGCAGGAAACCGTGGAAGGCATCTTCACCGGGCGCATCCGCGAATGGGGCGAAGTCCCGGGGCACCAGATAACGGGTCCGATCGACCTGTTCGACCGCGATGGAGCGTCGGGTACGCAGGACGCCTTCCAGCACATCTTCCTCGGCGAATATCTGAAGATCTCCCCGAGCGCCACGGCCGAGGCCTCAAACGGCCTGGAGCAGAGCTCGGTGTCCTCCGACAAGCAGGCGATCGGCTTCGTGTCGTTCGCCTACACCGCCGGCGTCAACGCGGTGTCCTACAACGGCGTGGCCTGCAGCCTGCGCAACGCCAAGTCGGGCCAGTACGGCGGCGTGCGTAACTTCTGGATGGTCACCAAAGGCGCGCCCAAGGGCGAAGCGGCCAAGTTCATCGCCTGGGTCACGAGCGGCAACAAGGTGACCAAAGAACTCATCAACTCCAGCTGGATCGCGATCCATTAACACAGGTGGCCGCCGGCGTCCCCACACGCACGGGCCTGCTGGCGGCCACCCCACGCTCCGGCCTGCACAGGGCCGATCGGCGTACTGAGCTGACGCTGGGCGTGCTGGCCGTCGGCGTGCTGGCGCTGATCGCGCTGATGCTGGGCACCGTTCTGGTCAACGCGTGGCCGTCGTTCTCGGCCAACGGGCTGAGCTGGTTCGGCTCGGGCGGGGACATCGTCACGCAGTTCCGCGCGATGCAGACCGACGTGCCACTTCCGGGACACTCGGTGTTGTACTTCCGCGCCTGGCCGCTGATCTGGGGCCTGCTGCTGACGACCGTGTTCGCCGTGGTCATCGCCCTGGTCGTGGCGACGCTGGCCGCGATCTTCTTGACGGAGTTCGCGCCGGCGTCTATGCGGCGCGTGCTCGATCCGGTGGTGCGCCTGCTTGCAGGCGTGCCCTCGGTCATCTACGGTCTGATGGGGATCCTGGTGATCGCGCCGTGGGTCAACGATCATCTGATCAGCAACGCGCGCAAGCGCTCGGTCGAGTACGTCGTGCAGCTCAGCGGCGCCGACCTGACGACCGCGACGCTGATCCTCACGGTGATGATCCTGCCGATCATGATCGCGCTGACCGCCAACGCGCTCGCGTCCGTGCCGGCGTCCTGGCGCGAAGGCTCGGCCGCGCTCGGCGTGAACCGCTGGCGCACGATCTGGCGGGTGTCGCTGCGCGCGGCGCGGCCGGCGATCTCCGCTGCGGTCGTGCTCGCCACAGCGCGCGCGCTGGGCGAGGCGATCATGCTGGCGATGGTCTCGGGAGGCCGGCCGTTCGCCGCCAACCCGCTCGACGGGCTGACCTTCTTCTTCGAGCCGGTGGAAACGCCGGCGACGGCGATCCTCAAAGAATTCGGGGGCGAGACGAACACGCCGATCGCCCACACCGCCTATGCGCTGGCCGCGGTGCTGCTGCTCTCGGCGGCGCTGCTGTCGTTCGCCAGCTGGGCAGTCAAGCAGCCGATGAAACGCTACGGGCTCGTGTGATGGCGAGCGCGCAGATGCTCGACGGGCCCGCCCCCCACACGATCGCCCGTCCGCGGCGCGAATCGACGGCGTCGTGGCCGCTGGCCGATCGCATCTGCCACGCCCTGTGCTGGGCGACGGGGGTCGGCCTGTGCCTGGTGGCGGCCGCGATCGTGCTGTATTTCCTCTTCAAGGGGATCTCCCAACTGCGCCTGAGCCTGTTCGTGCAATCGCCCTCCCCGTCGCTGCATCAGAGCCAGGCGGGCGGCTTTCGCGACCCGCTGATCGGCACGTTCATCGTGACTGCGATCGGCATTGCGATCGCCGCGCCCGCGGGCGTGGGGATCGCGACGTGGCTGACCGAGTACGCGCGACCACGCTGGCTAGCGCGTGCGGTCGACTCGGGGATCGAGACGCTTGCCGGCGTACCGACAATCGTGCTGGCGCTATTCGGCCTGCTGGTGTTCGCGCGCGGCTTTTTCGCGTTCCTGTCGGCGAGCACCAACGGCGGGGCGGTCTCGGGTCGATCGTTCCTCGCCGCAGGAATCCTGATGGGCGTGCTCGCGCTGCCGCTGATCGTGGGGGCGACGCGCGAGGCGCTCGCGCAGTTGCCCAACCGCACGCGCGAGGCCTCGTTCGCGCTCGGCAAGACCCGCGCGACGACGATCCGGCGCGTGCTGCTCCCCTCGATCCGGCCGGGCATCGCCAGCGGGGTGGTGCTGGGGATGGGCCGGATCATCGGCGACACCGCGATTATCGTGATCGTGCTCGGCTCGACGCTCAAGAACCAGGGCGCCGGGGGAGCGCCCGTGCTGAGCACGCTGCGCGGCGCCGGCTCGACGCTGACCAGCTACGTCTACAACAACTCCCCCGCCGGCGAAGGCAACGCCCCGCAGAAGGCCTACGCGGCCGCGTTCGTGCTGCTGATCATCGTACTGGCGCTCAACGCGCTCGTGACGCGCCTGAGCCGCAGCGGCGAGCGCGAACGACGCGGGAATGACGGTCCGAGCTTGTGGCGGATGGTCTTCAGCCCACGGGCGAGCTTGTGACGATGGACAAGGCGATGCCTCCCCCCGTGCGCAGGATCGTCGTGGATCGCGATCCGCATGTGGCCCCCGCCAAGCCCGCCGGCAACGGGACGGGCGCGGCCGTGGCGCCCGCAAGCGATGCCCGGGCGCTCGCCCGCGCCGCGATGCGCGCGCCGGCTGCGAGCGTGCGCGAGCGCATGCGCGCCGAGTCGGTGTGGCTGGCCTACGGCGACAACTGGGTCGTGCGCGACGTCAGCCTGCCCGTGCGCACGGGCGAGGTTCTGGCGCTGATCGGCGCGTCGGGCTCGGGCAAGACGACGCTGCTGCGCTCGCTCAACCGCCTGACCGAGATCACCGACGGCGCCGCGCGCAGCGGGCGCATCACGCTGGACGGCCAGGACATCCACGAGCTCGAGGTCAACGACCTGCGCAGGCGCGTGTCGATGGTCTTCCAGCAGCCCAACCCGTTCCCGATGAGCATCTACGACAACGTCGCCTACGCGCTCGCCGAGCGCCCGGGGCGCGCCGGGCGCAGACGGCGGCGAAGCCCCGAGCTGGAGCAGGCCGTGATCGACGCGCTGCGGCGCGCCGGCCTGTACGACGAGGTCGCCAACGATCTCGACCATCCGGCACTGCGACTGTCCGGCGGCCAGCAGCAGCGGCTGTGCATCGCGCGGGCGCTCGCCGCCAGCCCGGAGGTGCTGCTGCTCGACGAGCCGTGCTCGGCGCTCGACCCGATCTCGACAGCCACGATCGAGGAGCTGATCGTCAATCTACGCGAGAGCGTGGCGATCGTGATCGTCACTCACAACCTGCAGCAGGCCTTTCGCGTGGCCGACCACGTCGCCTTCATGCACCTCGGCGAGCTGGTCGAGTACGGCCCCAGCGCGCAGGTGTTCGACCGGCCCGTCCAACAGCGCACGCGCGACTACATCAGCGGAGCGTTTGGGTGAGATTGATGAGGGCCGCCTCTGAGATGACGGCCCACCCGCACCCGGCTCTCCGCGGCGCGGCGGTGGTCATGGCGGCGCTGACCCTCGTGGGGTGCGAGAGCTCGCAGGAACAGAGCGCCAAGCTCGAACGCGCCGCAAAGCTCGCGGCCGCGCACGAAGCGCACGTCGACAAAGGCTTGACGATTACCCGCGAAAGCACCGACGTGAAGGTGCTGAGCGCGAACGTCGTGACCAGTTCCGAAGGCGCGGCAGCGGTCGTGACCGTGCGCAACGATTCATCTCAGACGCTCGCGTCGGTGCCGATCGCGATCGACGTCAAGGGCGCCGCCGGAAAGACGCTCTTTCAGAACGACGCGGCCGGACTCGAATCCGCGCTCACGACGATCTCGCTCGTGCCTGCCCACGGCGAAGCGACCTGGGTGGACGACCAGCTGCCCAGGTCCGGCCAGCCCGTGAGCGTGGCGGTGCGCCTGGGAGAAGTCCCCGCGGTGAGCGGGCCAACACCGCGGGTCGAAGTCCAGAGCCTGCACCCCGAAGAAGCGGGCGCGGGTGCGGCCGGGACCGTGCGCAACCGCTCTCAGGTCGCCCAGCACAAGCTGGTCGTGTTCGCGGTCGCGCGCCGTGCCGGTCGAGTGGTGGCCGCCGGCAGGGCCGTGCTGCCCGAACTGGCGCCCGGCGCCTCGGCTCCATTCCAGGTCTTCTTCGTAGGTAGCGCGGCCGGGGCCAGTTTGCAGGCGAGCGCGCCGGCCACCACGTTGGGCTGACAGGGGCCTCGCTACAGGCCGGACGCCGGGGCGCAGCCCGGTCGCATCGACCTCGAGGCCCGCGCTCAGATGCGCAGCCGCCCGCGCTGCTTGAGCGTGATGCCCTCGAGCACGTGCGCGACCGTCTCGCAGGCGTCCACAGCGGCCTCGAGCGACTCGAAGATGTCCTTCCAGCGGATCACCACCATCGGGTCAGTGCCGCCCTGAAACAGCGACGCGACCCCGTCGCGCTGCAGGCGGTCGCCCTCGTTCTCCAAGCGGTGGATCTCGACCAGGTGCGTCGACAGGTCGGTACCCGTGCGCAGGCAGCGAAGCGCCTGGGCGATCTGCTCGCCGGCACCCACGAGCACCTCGGTGAACTCGACCGCCTGCTCCATCGGTGCCTCCACGCCATAGAGGCCCAGCTGCGCGGCGACCTGCTCGGAGTGGTCGACGATGTCGTCCAGCGCTGTCGCCAAGGCGTAGCCGTCGCCCGCGTCGAACGGCGCCCGCACGCGCCCGCGTCCGGCCAGTCGGTGGATGATGTCGTGGGTGATGCGATCGCCTTCCTGCTCGCACACCTTCAGGTCCTGGGCGAGCGCGATGCGCTCGGGATACTCGACCAGCAGGTCGTGCAGCAGCAGGCCACAGCGCTGCACGTTGCGTCCGGCCTCCTCCACGAGGGCCATCAGCGCGGCGTCGGGGCTTCTGCGGGGAAAGCGCATCAGCGGAGCCTATTGCGCCGCGAAAAGTCGAGCATCTTTTTCACGAATTTTTCACGCTCCGATCACGACTTTGCAACTATCGGACCGGTTTGCGCTGGAAGGCTGCATACCGTGGCGACGCTTCCCGAGAGCACCGAGGTCCTGTACGCCGGCGAGCTGGAGATCAGGCTCGGCGAGGGTCTCGTGCTCGCCAGCGGCCGCGCGCTGACGCTATCGGTGCGCGAGTTCGAACTTCTGACGGCCCTGGCGCGCCGCATGGGCGCGATCATCACCCGCGACGAGCTGTACGACACCGTATGGGGCGGCGAGCTGCGCCCGGGTGACCGCTCGGTCGACGTTTACGTCAGTAAGCTGCGCGGCAAGCTCGAGCAGGCGATGCCCGATCGCCGCTTCATCCACACCCACCAGGGGTTCGGCTATCGCTTCCAGCCCGAGCCCTCGCGCCGTTTGATCGTGCCGCCGCAGCCTGAGGGCGAGCAGGCAGGCTCGCCAGCGCACGGCAACCCGGACACCGACAGGCTTTCACAGGATCTTCACATAGGGGTCTCCCCAGGCTAAGAGATTGTGAACCCGTGCCGCGGGGAGATTGCCCACCAATGCCACCGGGTAGCAGACCGGCCCCGCACCACCGGACAGGCGGCAGGCCGACGGGCTTGGCCGGCCGCCATCTCTCAATCCAGTCAGAGGAGACGCAGTGATCAACAACAAGATGGGCGCGCTCGCAGGTTGCGCGGCGCTTGCATTGGCTCTCGCGGCATGCGGAAGCTCGCACTTCGAGCACCTCCAGCACGACCACGAGCTCGACCGCCGCCAGCAGCGCATCCGCCACGATCTCGGGAGCCGGGTCGACGTTCGCCGCCCCGGTCTACGAACAGTGGGCCTCGGCACAGTCGGGCCTGACCGTCAATTACGGGGCCGTCGGCTCGGGCGCCGGCATCACCGCGATCGAGAGCAAGACCGTCGACTTTGGCGCAAGCGACCCGCCGCTGAAGCCGGCCGACGAAGCAGCGATCGCCAAGAACGGCAGCCCGGCGGTACAGGTCCCGATGTTCCTGGGCGCGATCACGGTCTCCTACAACCTGCCCGGTGTCAAGACCGGCCTGAAGCTCGACGGCAAGACGGTCGCCAACATCTTCCTCGGCAAGATCAAAACCTGGAACGCAGCCGAAATCACGGCACTGAACCCTGGAGTCACGCTGCCGAGCACGGCGATCACGGTGATCCACCGCTCGGACTCGTCGGGCACGACCTCCGGCTTCACCAGCTTCCTGTCCGAGGTCGATCCCGAATGGAAGAGCAAGGTCGGGGAAGGCAAGACCGTGCAGTGGCCGACAGGAACCGGCGGGAAGGGCAACGCCGGCGTGGCCGGCGCGGTCCAGCAGACAGTCGGCGCGGTCGGCTACGTCGAGCAGGCATACGCGCTCACGCACAACTTCACGGTCGCGTCGGTCAAGAACAAGGCCGGCAGCTACGTGGAACCGTCGCTGGCCTCGACGAGCGCATCGGGCGAAGGCGTGAAGGTGCCGGCCAACCTCGGCATCAAAGTCATCAACTCGTCGGCGCCCAGCGCCTACCCGATCACCTCGCAGACGTTCGTAGTCGTCAACAAGGACCTCTGCAAGGCCGGCATCCCCGGCGGCGAAGCGGCAGCCAAGGGCGTGGTCAAGTTCCTCGACTACGGGCTCGGCGAAGGCCAGGCGATCCTGTCAAAGGCCGACTACGCAGGGCTTCCCTCCGCGATCCTGGCGAAGTCCAAGGAAGCGGTCGCGGGCCTGCAGTGCAACGGCACGGCGATCGGCTGACCATGACACCACGGCCGCGTTTGCGGTAGACAAGTGGCCGTGGAGGCAGCATCGATTCCCACTGGCGGGCGCTCGATCCTTGGGCGCTCGCCACTGGCGCGCCTGCCCGACCGCGCGCTCAAGTACGGGCTGACGGCGCTCGCGGGGCTGATCCTCGCGCTGATCGTCTACTTCTTCATCCGCCTCGTCGGCCAGGCCCGCCCGGCGTTCGCCAAGGAAGGCGTGGTGGGCTTCGTGTTCGGCAACGACTGGAACGTCAGCGCCGAACACTTCGGCGCTCTGCCGCTGCTCGTCGGGACATTGATCACGTCCGCGCTCGCGCTGCTGATCGGCGTCCCCGTGGCCGTCGCCACGGCCATCTACGCCACCGAGCTGTGCCCCGAACGCCTGCGCGCCCCGCTGACCGTCCTGGTCGACCTGCTGGCCGCGGTTCCCTCGGTGGTCTACGGGCTGTGGGGCATCTTCTTCCTCGCTCCCAAGCTCCAGCCGGCCGAGCAGTGGCTGGCCGACCGACTGTCGTTCGTCCCGTTCATCGGCGGAGGACTCGTAACGATCCCCAACTACTTCATCACCGGACTCGTGCTGGCGATCATGATCCTGCCGATCGTCAGCGCGATCAGCAGGGAGGTAATGAGCACGGTGCCCGCCGACCACAAGGAGGCGGCGCTCGGGCTGGGGGCGACGCGCTGGGAGATGATCCGCATCGCGGTTCTGCCTTATTGCCGCTCGGGCATCGTCGGCGGTGCGATGCTCGGCCTCGGGCGCGCGATCGGCGAGACGATCGCGGTGACGATCCTGATCGGCGATGCCCCCCAGCTGGGCCACCACCTGTTCAGCCAGGGATACAGCCTCGCCGCGGTCATCGCCAACGAGTTCGGCGAGGCGCAGGGAATCCACCGCTCGGCGCTGTTCGCCGCCGGCCTGGTCCTGTTCGTGCTGACGCTGCTGGTCAACGCACTCGCACGCCTGCTGGTCGTCAGGGCCGCCCGCAGCAAGCCCCAGGCGCCACCGGTGCAGCAGGGAGGCGCCGGCGGCCTGCTGGCCGACGCCGCGGCCAGCGCATGAGCTCGCACGGAGCATCCGCCGACGGATCGCAGGCCGGCCAGCTGGCGCGCTTCTCCGTCAGCCCTGCACGCAGGCGCAAGGACCGCCTCGCCCGTGCGAGCATCCTCGCCGGCACCACGATCGCGCTCATCCCGCTCGTGCTGATCGTCTACTACCTGTTGCGCAAGGGCCTCGGCTCATGGAGTGAGAGCTTCTTCACGACCGATCCGACAGGCAATACGTTCTTTGGAGGCTCGAGCATCGGCGGCATCAAGAGCGCGATCCTCGGCACGATCGAGATCGTGGCGCTCGCCTCGGCGATCGCGGTGCCCGTCGGGATTGGCGTCGCCGTGTGGCTGGTCGAGTACGGCCGCAACAGCTGGTTCGCGCATACGGTGCGCTTCTTCGTCGACGTGCTGACCGGCGTCCCGTCGATCGTGTTCGGCCTGTTCGTCTACATCGTGCTGGTCGTCGGCACCGGCAGCACCTACGCCGGCTACAAGGGCTCGATTGCGCTCTCGCTGCTGATGCTGCCAGTGGTCATCCGCTCGGCCGAGGTGATCCTGCTGCTGGTGCCCGCGGCGCTGCGCGAGTCGGCGCTGGCGCTCGGCGCGCCGCGCTGGCGAGTGATCTTCAACATCGTCCTGCCGACCGCGCTGCCGGGGATGGTCACCGGCGTGCTGCTGGCAGTCGCCCGTGCCGCCGGGGAGACGGCGCCGTTGCTGTTCACCGCCGCCTATACCCACGAAACCAACTTCAACCTGGGCGCCTTCATGAACTCGCTGCCTGTGCAAATCTACAACGACGTCACCTCCCCCACGACGGCCGTCGTCAACCGTGCCTGGGGAGCCGCACTCACACTGGTCACCCTGATCCTGCTGCTCAACCTCATCGCCCGTCTGATCGCACGAAGGAGTCGCCTTGCATGACACCCGACGGATCGACCCCACAGGTGGCTGACGTGGATCCCGAGAGCCGCTCAGAAATGGATCGACAGGAGCAGAGCTCTACAGACCCGAGCCCGGAGACGAGCTCGGGACGGATCACCGGCCCCGCCGGCGGATCGGAGCACGCGAGCAGCGACGCGGCCTCTGCGCCCGCTAACGGCGACGCCGCCGTCGCGACTAAGCCCGGCCTGGGCGTCAGGCTAGAGCAGCTGCGGGCCTTCTATGGAGACTCCGAACAGGTCAAGGGCATCGACCTGGAGTTCCGGGCAAACGAGGTGACCGCGATCATCGGTCCGTCCGGCTGCGGCAAGTCGACGATGGTCCGCTGCATCAACCGCATGCACGAGGAGATCACTGGCGCCCGCGCTGAGGGCCGGGTACTGCTGGACGAGTTCGACGTGTACGACCCGGCAGTCGACGTCGTGGCCGTGCGGCGCGCGATCGGCATGGTCTTCCAGAAGCCCAACCCGTTCCCGACGATGTCCATCTACGACAACGTCGCCGCCGGCCTGCGTCTGAGCTCAGGACGCCGCGGCGACGTGCGCGCCAAGGTCGAGTCGGCCCTGCGCAGCGCGGGGCTGTGGGATGAGGTCGCCGAGCGCCTGACCGAACCCGGGGCAGGACTGTCCGGCGGCCAGCAGCAGCGGCTGTGCATCGCCCGCTCGCTGGCCGTCGATCCGGAGGTGCTGCTGATGGACGAGCCCTGCTCGGCCCTTGACCCGATCGCCACGCTGAAGATCGAGGAGCTGATCGAGCAGCTGAAGACCCGGGTGACGATCGTGATCGTCACCCACAACATGCAGCAGGCCGCCCGCGTGGCCGACCGAACCGCGTTCATGCTCGACGGCAAGCTCGTGGAGATCGGCAGCACCGAAGACATCTTCACCAAGCCGTCCGACCCGCGCACAGAGGAATATGTCACCGGCAAGTTCGGATAGCGGCGCTGATGGCGCACCGGCGCCGGCATCGATGGGGCCGGCGGAGTCGACGCAGACGACCACGGTGGGCGGGGGTTCCGCGATCCCGCACACCCGCGCACACTTCCAGCACCAGCTACAGGAGCTCGAAGCCAACGCGCTGGGCGGGCTGGACCTGATCATCGAGCAGCTCGATCGGGTGCTCGAGGCGCTCGAGCACCAGGACGTGGAGCTCGCCGAAATGGTGATCGCCGACGACGACCGCGTGGACGGGCGCTACCTGGAGGTCCATCAGGGCATCCTCTCGCTGCTGGCCCTGCAGGCGCCGGTCGCGGGCGACCTGCGCCTGGTCGCCGCGCTGCTGCACATGATCAAGCACATCGAGCGCATGGGCGACCAGTGCGTGAACATTGCCAAGCTGATCCCCCTGTCCGGCCACGAGCCGCCCGTCCGCCGCGAGATGCTCGACGCGCTAGCCAAGATGGGGGCCTTCGCGCGCTCGGAGGTCATCCAGGCCAAGGCCGCCTTCGCCGGCCGCGAGGTCGGCCTGGCCGAGGACCTCGTGCGCCAGGATCGCGAGATCAACCGGCTCAACCGCGAGATCTTCCGTCTGGCGATCGAAATCGGCGACGACCCCGACACACGCGAGTGGGCGATGCACATGATCCTGGTGGCCCGCGCGCTGGAGCGGATCGGCGACAACGCGGTCGACATCGGCGAGCAGGTCGCATTCGTGGTGACCGGCCTGTTCCGAGAGTTCTCGGACTCATCGCGCCCGCCGGCCGTATAACCATGGTTGGACGGCCGCTTCTGAAGGCTGCGAGCCCGGGCAAGGCCTGGGCGACCTGCTCGCAAATAGCGCATGGCCCTGTGAAGATCGTGTTACGTTTGTCCGCAAACGCGCACGCCGTTTGCCCGATCGCCTACACTGCGCCGCGATGACGGCAAGCGTCCGCGCTGGCGATCCGGGGGTCTCGTCAACTGCCTCTGAGGGCACATCCCCCGGCTCGGCCTCTCTTCGAATCGCCGTCCTCGACCGCGACAGCGGCTTCATCCAGGTGCTGAGCAAGCGCCTGGACCGTCTGGACTGGGAGCACCGGGTGCTCGCAAGCCCCGTTCCGGCCGACGCCGTCGTATCGATGCGACTGAGCGCGCTGGTCGTCGATCTGGCCGTGCTCGGGCCGCAGGCCTGGACGTGGCTGGAGCGCCTGTGCGGGGCGCTGCCCGAGCTGGGCATCGTCGTCTGCACCGGGCCGTCCACTGTCGCCCAACGGGTGCGCGGCCTGCGTCTCGGCGCCGATGACTGGATCACCAAGCCCTGTCACCCCGAGGAAGTGATCGCGCGCGTACAGAGCGTCGTGCGCCGCCGCCGCCGCAGCACGGGCGCAGCCGACGCCGAGCCGCTGATCGCCGGCGAGGTCGAAATCCGCGCCGACCGCTTCCAGGCCTTCGTGGGCGAGCAGAGCATCGACCTGACCAGGCGCGAGTTTGAGCTGATTGAGCTGCTGTCCGGTGCTGAGGGTCGGGTGCTCGAGCGCGAGGAGATCTACTCGCGCCTATGGGGCTACACGATGGTGCGCGGCGACCGCTCCGTGGACGTGTTCGTGCGCAAGCTGCGCCAGAAGCTGGAGAAGGCCTCGCCCAACTGGCGCTACATCCACACGCACTTCGGCATCGGCTACCGCTTCGCCGCCGAATCGCTGGAGGTCATCGACCCCAACGACGTGCCCTCGTCAGTCCCCGTGAATTGGGATCCCGCCCTCCCTGCGCCCGACACCGACGCGCCGGTCGCCGGCGGGCGCCGGAGCGGCAGCAATGAGCGCAAGCTCGCGGGGTCGCAGCAGCAGCGCGAGCTCACCGCTCGGCCCCTCTAGGCGCAGCACCGCCAGCCCCCCCTTCTTGAGATCCACGCGGCCGCCGGTCAGTTCGCCGACCACGCCCGACAGGTCCGGCTCGTGCCCTACGAGCAAAAGGCGTCCGTCGGCGCTCAGCGTGGCCATCTCCCCCAGCGCCTGAGCCGCATCAAAGCCACCCGCCAGCGGCGGATGGGCGCTAAGCAGCTCGCGCTGTTGTGCGTCCCAGCGCTCGGCCGCCAGCTCGGCGGTCTGGCGCGCACGCGTCTTGGGGCTGAACAGGATCGCCTGGAAGCTGGCCTGCATCTGCGTGAGCGCGATGCCGGCCGCACGCGCCTGCCCCTCGCCGCGCTCGGTCAGGCGCCGCTGCGCGTCCACGCGCGCGCCGTGGGGCTCGGCCTCGGCGTGACGTAGTAGCCAGAGCTGACGAGCCATTGCCTCTCCCCGCAAACCCTAGCGGGTGTCATAACTACGTAAGCATTCCGCGACCCCCGTCTCGAGCCGGTCGTTGACTTCTCGACCGTCGTCGGGCGGGCCTATCGCGGAAGACACAGTCGTTCAGCAATGTCCGATTGCAAGCGACATACCATAGTTTTTTGCCAAACAGCATATGAAAAACTATAGTATTTCGCTATGATGCCCAGATGAACGACTCTCAGCTCAGGCGCCTGCTGGCCGAGCGCAGCCCCTGGCGGGCGCGAGCGGACTGGGAGGCCGACGACCCGGACCTGCGGGCAGCCGGACGGCTTCCGCTGAGCTACAAGCCAGAGCCGCTCGCAGATATTTTCGCACCAGGTCTCTACGTGCTGCGGGGTCCGCGTCGCGTAGGCAAGAGCCTGGAGCTCAAGCGCGCCATCGCACGGTTGATCGCGCAGGGCATCGACGCGAAGACCATCTTCTACTGCTCATGCGACGGGCTCTCAAAGCAGGACCTGAGGCGCCTGGTGGCGCAGGGGCACAGCGTCGCCCGTACCCTCCCCGGCCCACGCCACTGGCTGCTGGATGAGGTGACAGCCGTGCCAGGGTGGTCGCAGACGATCAAGGAGCTGCGCGACCAGGACACAACATTCCGCGAGGCCTGCGTCGTCCTGACGGGGTCCTCCGCACGCGATCTGGAGCAGGCGCGCAAGGACCTGGCCGATCGCCGTGGAGGCATCGCCGACTCCGACAGGCTGCTGCTGCCGATGGGCTTCCGTGCGTTCTGCCAGGCCCTGGGAGGCCTCGATGAGGTGCCGCTGCAGACCATCCGCCCCAAGGACTGCCTGACTCCTGACGCCGAGCGAGCGATATCGGCCTTGGAGCCGTGGAGCGACGCGCTTGCAGACACGTGGGAGCTATTCCTCGACGTCGGTGGCTTCCCGCGGGCTGTCGGGGAGCTGGTGGGCAGCGGTGCGGTGAGCGATGGGTTTGTCCAGGGCCTGTGGGATGTCGTGCTCGGTGACGCCATCCGCGCAGCGCCCATGTCCGAAGCCGACGTGGCGTCGCTGCTGGATCGTTTGGTCGCGAACCTGTGCAGCCCGATCAACGCATCGCGCATCGCCCGAGACGTCGGGCTCCCCGGACACCAGGCAGCGGTGAACCGCATCGAGGACCTTGTCCGCTCGTTCCTCGCGTGGCGCTGCCACCGCATCCGCGACGGAAGACCCAACACAGCGGCGCAGCGCAAGCTCTACTTCGTGGACCCGCTCGTCGCTCAGCTCGCCCACCGGCGCAACCCCGGGTTCCCAGCCCCGGACGCGGCCAAGCTGACCCAGCAGCAGATCGGTCTCGCCTTGGCACGAGCCGTCTCGCTCAGCGCGCCAGCCACGTTCGTGCAAACGGACCGGGTCATGTACGAGCGAACCGACACGGGCGCCGAGATCGACTTCGTAGGCGCAGATCTGGAGATTCCCTTCGAGTGCAAGTACACCGACAGCCACTGGCGCAAGGAGGCCCGCACGATAAGAGCCCGCCACGGTCGCGGCGTGATGGTCACACGCTCGCCCTTGCTCACCGGTGCAGACGAGCCGATATGGGCGATCCCCGCCGCCATCCTAGCCTGGCTGTTGGGACACTGAACGGAGGCGCAACCCGTCAACGTGTAGCTTGAAGTGCAATGGACGGCAATCCTGAGTACAACCCCCGTGCCCGGTTGGTGGCCCACACCTCTGACATCCGAAGCGGCGGTGCCGAGCGCGACGTTAGCGACCCCTCACTGTACGTCAACCGCGAGCTGTCCTGGCTGGACTTCAACGACCGCGTGCTGCAGCTGGCCGAAGACGAGCGCGTGCCGCTGCTCGAGCGCGTCAAGTTCTGCGCCATCTACACGACTAACCTCGACGAGTACTACATGGTGCGCGTGGCCGGCCTGCGCGACCAGATCGACGCGGGCGTCGAGAACCCCAGCCAGGACGGCCTGATCCCCTCCCAGACGATCGCCCTGATCCGCGAGCGCGTGCTCGCCCAAGGCCGGCGCCTGACCGCCTGCTTCGAAGATCGCCTACGGGCCGAACTGGCCGACCACGACATCCGCCTGGTCAGCGTGGCCGAGCTCGACGACGAGGACCGCTCTGAGCTGGCCAAGCACTTCCAGAAGGCCATCTTCCCCGCCCTCACGCCGCTAGCCGTCGCGCCCGGGCGACCCTTCCCCTACATCTCGAACTTGTCGCTCAGCCTCGCTGTGCTGGTGCGCGACCCGCTGACCGGGCAGACGGTGTTCGCGCGCGTGAAGGTGCCCACCGAGATCCTGCCCCGCTTCGTCACGCTGCGCCAGCAGACGCCCGGCACCGTCCTGCTGGTGCCGCTGGAGGACGTCATCGCCCACCACCTCGACGCCCTCTTCCCCGGCATGGAGATAGCCGACTACGACGTCTTCCGGGTCACCCGCGACGCCGACCTAGAGGTGTCAGACGACGCCGCCGACCTGCTGCAGGCCGTCGAGGACGAGCTGCGCCGCAGGCGCTTCGGTGAGGTCGTGCGCGTGGAGGTCGGCACCGACGCCTCCGCGCAGCTGCGCGAGGCGCTGGCCGCGCTGCTCGGCGTGTCCGACGAGGAGGTCTATCCCGTGGACGGGCTGGTGGACATGGGTGCGCTGTGGCAGATCGTGCGGCTGCCCGGCCACACCGAGCTGCGCGAGGAGTCGCTGCCCGTCATCACCCACCCGCGCCTGCTGCGCCACGAGGGCGAGCGGCCCGACGTGCTTGGCGCGATGCGCGAAGGCGACCTGCTCGTCCACCACCCCTACGTCTCCTTCGCCACCTCGGTCGAGCGCTTCGTCGAGCAGGCCGTGGCCGACCCCAACGTGCTGGCGATCAAGCAGACCGTCTATCGCACCAGCGACGACTCGCCGCTGGTGCCAGCGCTGATCGACGCCACCGAGCGCGGCAAGCAGGCGGTCGCGCTGGTCGAGTTGCAGGCGCGCTTTGACGAGCGCATGAACATCCACTGGGCCAAGGCCCTGGAGGAGGCCGGCGTGCACGTCGTCTACGGCCAGCCCGCGCTGAAGACCCACGCCAAGTGCGTGCTGGTGGTGCGCCGCGAGGGCGACGGTGTGCGCAACTACGTGCACATCGGCACCGGCAACTACCACTCGACCACCGCCCGCCTGTACACCGACTTCGGGCTGTTCACCACCGACGAGCAGATCGGCGCCGACGTGGCCGACATGTTCAACTACCTCACCGGCTTCGGCCGCCCGCTGCACTACCGCAAGGTGCTGATCGCTCCCGAGCACCTGCGTGAGGGCATCGTCGAGCAGATCGAGCGCACGATCGCCGCGCACTCCGAGCAGTCGCCCGCGCGGATCGCCATGAAGATGAACGCGCTCGTCGACGGACGCTGCATCCGCGCGCTGTACGCCGCCTCGCAGGCCGGCGTGCGCGTCGATCTGAACGTGCGCGGCATCTGCTGCCTGCGCCCGGGCCTGCCGGGGATCTCCGAGAACATCCGCGTCGTCTCGATCGTCGGGCGGCTGCTGGAGCACTCGCGCATCTACGCCTTCGAGCGCGACGGCGAGCACACCATCTACATCGCATCCGCCGACCTGATGCCGCGCAACCTCGACCACCGCGTCGAGCTCGCCGTTCCGATCGAAGCCGCCGAGCTGCAGGCCGAGCTGCTGGACACGCTCGAACGGGCATTTGCGGACAACCAGAACGCGTGGGAGCTCGACGGCGAGGGCAACTGGCGCCGGCGCCCGGTCGACCCCGGCGAAAAGCCGCGTAGCCTGCAGCTGGAGCTGGCCGAGCTGTACGCCGCGCGCGCGCACGCCGAGCGCCCGCCGGGCGAGCCGCCCGCGGGCACGACCGGGTCGACTGCGCCCAGCGCCGGCACGGTCGCAATCGGGCAGCCGGCGAGCACCGGGCCGGTGACCACGGCCGACACGTCGCAGACCGGAGCGCTGACGCCCAGCAGCCGTTAGGCCGCTGCGCTACGAGCGGGCTCGGTCAGCGTTCGCTCCTCGAAGGCAAAGCCCGCTTCCAGCGCGCGGCGCACCGGACATGTCTGCGCAACCCGCTCGAGTCTGCGCCGCTGGTCGGGCGTGAGCTCGGTGGGCAGGTGCAGGTCGACCGCGAACCGTCGCGGAACGCTTTCCGAGTCGTAGTCCACGTCGACGCTCGTCTCGCCGATTTCCCAGCCACGGTTGTGCGCGTACATCGCGACCATCGTCGCCACGCACGACGCCAGCGTCGCCGCCAGCAGCTCGTGCGGAGCAGGCCCCTTGTCGCTTCCGCCCAAGCGCTCGGGCTCGTCCGTGACGATCGTATGGCGGCCGTTGACGTCAACCTCATGCTCGAGGCTGGCCCCCAGGCGGCGGGCTGTGGCGGTCATCGACATGGCGTCAATCGTCGGCCACTCGAGGCCGACCGCATCATCCGCGGCGACTACCCGAGTGGATCCGTAGAAGGTGCTCATACAAGTACAGTAGCAAACAACGATGTAGTTGTGATAGCCTGTTCGTCGATATGAGTCCCACGGCGACCAACGTCCCCCACCCACTGCCCGCGCCGCTCGTCGAGCTGATCGCCGAGCGCTTCCGTGTGCTGGGCGAGCCGATGCGCATCCGCCTGCTGGACGCGCTGCGCGAGGCTCCCGCCACGGTGCAGGAGTTGCAGCAGGCAACCGGCGCCTCCCAGCAGAACGTGTCCAAGCACCTCGGCCTGCTGCTGCGCAGCGGCCTGGTGAGCCGCCGCAAGGAGGGCAACTTCTCCCTCTACGCGATCGCCGACCAGGGCGTGTTCGAGCTGTGCGAGCAGGTCTGCGGCGGACTGCGCCGCCAGCTGGACGAGCTCGACGCCGCACTGACTGGCTCATGAGCCCCGCAACCGTTACACGCCCCGCACAGCCCAACCGGCCATCGACGATGCCACACGCGCCGCAGGTCGGGCCGCTCGGGCGCCTTGGGCGCTACACCGCAACCCACTTCCGCCAGGTGCTGCTCGCGTGGCTGCTCGTCGCGGTCGTGCTCGGCTTCTTCGCTCCGCGAGTCGAGACCGCCCTGTCGGGGGCGGGCTGGGAAGCGAGCGGCTCCCAGTCCACGCAGGCGCGCAAGCTGATCGAACGCGACTTCGCAGGCCTCGGCAGCTATGGGCTCATGACCGTCGTGCACTCATCCACGCAGACCGTCGCCAGCCCCGCCTTCAAAGCGACGATCGCCCGCGTCGAGCGCACGCTGCGCGCCGACCCGGCCGTGCGGACGGTCGTCGCGCCCGCCGCAAATCTCTCGATCTCAAAAGACGGGCACACCGCGATCGTGCAGGCCGGCGCCGCGCGCGACCCCAACGCCATGGTCGCCGCCGCAGACGGCCTCAAGGGCAGGTTGCGCAAGCTCTCCGCCGGTGCTGTGCAGGTCAACCTGACCGGCGCCGCCGGCATGTGGTCGGACTTCAACGCCGCCAACCGCTCCGCCATGCTCAAGTCCGAGGTCATCTCCTGGCCGGTCACGCTCGGCATCATGCTGCTCGCCTTCGGCTCGCTCATCGCCGCCGGGCTGCCGCTGATGCTCACCATGGTCGGCCTGCTCGCCGCCGCCGGCTCGCTGTACCTGGGCACGCTGATCACGCCCATCTCCATCTGGGCGATGAACTTCGCGCTGATGTTCGCGCTCGCGCTCGGCATCGACTACGCGCTGTTCATCGTCATGCGCTTCCGCGGCGCCCTGTTCGGCTCACAGCTCGACGCTCGGGAGGCCGCCGCCGTCACCATGGACACCGCCGGCAAGGCCGTGCTGTTCAGCGGGCTGACCGTGCTCGTGTCGCTGACCGCCGTCATGCTCGTCCCCAGCCCCGCCTTTCGCAGCATGAGCCTGGGGATCATGCTCGCCGTCGTCTTCGTGCTCGCAGCCACGCTCACGCTGCTGCCCGCCGTGCTCGCGCGGATCGGTGCCAAGGTCGACAAGCTGGCCCTGCCCTGGGTCAGGTCCAACTCGCCCGCCCTGCATCGCTCGGCGCGCTTTGCCGCATGGGGCGAGCGACTGTGGCGGCGCCCGCTCGCCTACGGCCTGCTCGCGCTCGTCGCGCTCGTCGTGCTGGCCGTCCCGGTGTTGTCGCTGAAGACCTCCATGCCCTCGATTAAGGTCGTCCCCGCCGCAGACTCCTCGCGCGTGGGCTATGACCAGGTCCAGGCCGCGCTGGGACCAGGAGCCACCGGGCCGCTGCAGATCGTCGCCCCCACCACAGAGGCCGCCACGGTCGCCCGGATCGCAGCCAGCGACAGCGCGATCGCCCAGGTCATGCCAGCGCAGGCCGGCGGCGATGGGCTTTCACTGGTCACCGCAATCCCCCGCTCCGACCCCTCAAGCCCGGCGGTCGGCGCGACGATCGAGCGCCTGCGCTCCGAGTTGCCTGCTGACGCTGTGCTCGGCGGCGCCGCCGCCGAAAACCACGACCTGCAGTCACTGCTGTCGGCCAAGACGCCGCTGGTAATCGGTGTGGTGCTTGGCCTCGGCTTCCTGCTGTTGCTGTTCGCGCTGCAGGCGCCGCTGCTGGCGGCCGCCGGCGTGCTCACCAACCTGCTCGCCACCGGCGCCGCCTTCGGCGTGGCCAAGTGGATCTTCCAGGACGGCGACCTGCACTCGCTGCTCGGCTTCCAACCCCAGGGCTTCCTCGATGCCTGGGGGCCCGTGTTCTTCTTCGCCATGATCTTCGCCATCTCCATGGACTACACGATGTTCCTGCTGTCCTCCGCCAAGGAGCACTGGGACCGCAGCCACGATCCGCGCGACGCGATGGTCGGCGCGATGGCGCACTCCGGCCGGGTGATCTTCGCCGCCGCCGCCGTGATGATCGCCGTGTTCTTCACCTTCGCGCTGTCGGGCCCGCTGCCGCCCAAGGAGATGGGCATCATCCTCGGCGTCGCCGTGCTGCTCGACGCCGCGCTCGTGCGGCTGCTGCTGCTGCCCGTGCTGCTGCGCATGATGGGCGCTCGGGCCTGGTATCTACCACGCTGGGCGCGGCGGGTCCTGCCCGACGTGCGTTTCGGGCACGCCTGAGATCACGAGCGTGATAGCCACGCGCCCCATCACGCCTTCTCGCCGCAGGTCGGGCAGCGGTAGGGCCCGATCGCCGCCACCAGCCGGCGTACGAGGAAGACGATCACGAACGGGAATTTGAACTTGGGGATCGTCTTCTGCGCAGTGACGTCACCGTGAGTCTGGCAGTGCCCGGGCCTCGTGCGTATGGTCGGGTCTGTGTTGGGCATGATCGAATGTCCTTTCGGTCGTGTGTTTGTTGGTCTAGGTGGCAATTGCAGAGCGCGGCGTCCAGCTGAAGCGCGCAAGCGCAAGCGCGAGGCCCGCGAGCGCCCCAGGCGGCGACGATCCCCAGGTCCCCCCATGCCACCGAGCTCGTATGCGCACCGGGAATGAAGCCGTTGTGCAGCGCGGCCACGAGGTGCTCGACGGGGAAGGCTTCGGCCACGTGCCGCAGGAACACAGGCAGGCGCACCGAGGGGAAGAAGACGCCTGAGATGAAATACAGCGGCAGCGTTGTCGCGAGCGTCACCGGCTGGGCCGCGTCGGCGGAGGTGATCAACGTTGACAATGCGTAGCCAAGGCACGCGAACGCCAGCGATCCGACCGCTGCGGTGAGCGCGACGAAGGGCAGCGCCGACGGGGCGAGGTGTACGCCATAGGCAAACCGACCGATAGAGATCACGACGGCCATCACCACGATCCCGACCACGAGCGCGCACAGCGCACGCGCGGTGACGAGCACCCAGGCCGGCACCGGAGTCGCCCGACGGCGCTTGAGGATGCCCAGCTCGCGCTGCGTCGTGATTGAGATAACGAGGTTGGTAAACGCGGCCGAGAGGACCGCGAGCGCGGCAATCCCGGGGACGTAGTAGGTGGACGCCTTGACGTGTTCGGCACCAACGAGGTTGTTGCCGAACACGCTGACGAAGATCACCAGGAAGATCACAGGCAGCGCGACCGTGAAGAACGGCCCCTGGCGGTTGCGCGCGAACGTCAGCAGCTCGTAGCGTGTTTGGTGGGCGAGTAGCCGGATCATGAGTGTGCCTCTTCAGTGGCATCGGTGAGTTGCAGGTAGACGTCCTCGAGGCTTGGACGGCGGACCTCGAGATCGGGCAGGGTCAGGTTGTGCTCGATCGCCCAGCGCGTGAGAGTGAACTGGGCAGAGACCGGGTCCTCGGCGCGAATCCGCACGACGCGGTCCTGGCCGGGCGCCGTGGCCTCAAGCGAAGCCGGCAGGTCATCGAAGGCGACCCCGACCGGCAATGTGAAGCTGATCTCCACATCCATCAGCTGACGCGCGCCGAGCGTCTGAGGGGTCCCGGTGGCGACGATCTCGCCGTGAGAGATCACCGCGATGCGGTCGGCCAGGCGTTCGGCCTCCTCCATGTAGTGGGTGGTCAAGATGATCGTCTTGCCGAGCTCGCGCAGCCCGAGCACCAGCTCCCACGCCGCGCGACGTGCGGCCGGGTCAAAGCCCGTGGTGGGCTCGTCCAGGAACACGAGCTCGGGGTCGCCGATCAGCGCGAGTGCCACGTCGAGGCGGCGGCGCTCGCCGCCCGAGAGGTGCTCGCAGCGCCTTGATGCGAGCCCGCCGAGCCCGACCAGCGCGATCGTCTCATCGATTGCGCGTGGGTGCTTGTAATAGCCGGCGTACAGCGCTACGCACTCGCGTACGCTCAGCTCCGGCTCGGGCCGGCTCTCCTGCAGCACCACGCCGATGCGCGAGCGCCACGTGGGGCCGCCCTGCGCGGGATCGATACCGAGTACGCGCACATCTCCGTCGCTGCGCTTGCGAAAGCCCTCGAGGATCTCGATGGTGGTGGTCTTGCCCGCGCCGTTAGGCCCGAGCAGCGCGAAGATCTCGCCTCTGGCGATCTCGAGGTCGATTCCTTTCACCGCTTCGTTTGTGCCGTAGCTGCAACGCAGCCCGCGAACCAGAACCGGTGCGGTTCTTGTCGGTGTGGGGTCAACATGCGGTGCAGGCTAGGTCGAGGGGGACTCACTGTCATCGGCGCGGCGACCGATCTTTGCTGGCGTCTGCCAGTGGTCTGAGGGACGCAGGCCGCTCCACCCGGGGGTGGAGATGAGCGGCTTGCCTAACCTCCATCCTCACGCCGATGACAACTCCCGCTTGTCGTCCTACGCTGCACCCATGGCCGACAGCAACGCCGAGTCCGTAGCATCCCCGAGTCAGTACCCGTCAGCTGACCTGCCAACCGCCAGATGGCTGCGTCCGCTCGGCGTGACCACGATCGCGGTCGTCGTCGCGCTGTCGCTGCACGAGCACCCCGCGCCGGCGCTGCACGGCAAGCGGATTGCCCGTGACGGTCGCCCTGCTCGTCCTCGTGGCGAGCATCGTCGCGCTCTCAGGCTCGCCCAGGCGAGCTGGAGTTGGCTGCCCGCCGTTGCCGCGATGATCGTCGCGTCGTCCGCCCTCGTGTGGACGCAACATGGCGGGCCGGGTGTAGCGGGACTGTTCACCGCGGTGGGCTACGCGGCGACGCGCCTGTCGATGCCCCGGTCGTTGGCGATGCTCGTGCTGGCTGCCGCCACGTTCGCCGCGGGCGCTGTACACGCGCACCGCTCCCTCGGCCTGATCGCCGCGGCGGAGCTCGGCATCGTTGCGTTCTACGCGATCACCGGTTTCGCCCGCCGCGTGCAGGAGGCCCACCAGCAGACCGCGAGACTGCTGGCCGAGCTCGAAGCAAAGCCGCAGATCGCAGGAGGAAGCCGCTGCGTTGAGGGAGCGAAGCCGCATCGCCCGCGAGATCCACGACGTGCTCGCCCACTCGCTCTCCGGACTCATGCTCCAGCTCGAGGGCGCCCGCATGCTCGCCGCGACCCCCAATGCGAATGGCCAACTGCCGGCTGCTCTAGACCGTGCGCATCACCTTGCGCATGCGGGCTTGGAAGAGGCCCGCCGGGCGATCAGCGCGCTGCGTGACGACGATCTTCCGGGTCCCGAACGTCTCGAGCAGCTCACGGCCGAGTTCAGCCGCGACTCCAGTATCTCCACCACACTGGAGATCACCGGCGTGCCACGTCAACTGGACTCAGAGACCTCGCTGACGCTCTTCCGCGTGGCACAGGAGGCGCTCACCAACTCGCGCAAGCATGCGCGGCCGCAACGGGTCGAGCTGCGCCTTGCTTACGAACCGGACGGAACGCGACTCGTCGTCCAAGATCACGGCGAACGCAACCTGGCGAGCGCACGGATGCCAAGCGGGCGTGAGCATCAGGCGGCGGACAGCGCTCAACCGGGCTACGGCCTGACCGGTATGCGTGAGCGCGCTGAGCTGCTCGGCGGACGGCTGGAGGCAGCATCCACCGGTGACGGGTTTCGCGTCGAGCTGTGGGTACCAGCATGAGCGAGGAGACGATCACCGTGGTCTTGGCCGACGACCAGCGCGTGGTGCGCGAGGGTCTCGTCGATGGTGCTCGGGTTGATGCCCGACGTGGAGATCCTTGGCAGCGCATCAGACGGCGAGGAGGCGATCGCGCTCGTCGAGCAACTGGCGCCACAGGTGGTCCTGATGGACCTGCGCATGCCACGTGTGGACGGGGTCGACGCCACCCGGCGGATACGCCGAGCATCACCCCGACACGAAGGTGGTCGTCCTGACGACCTATGCAGATGATCACACCGTCATCCAGGCGCTACGCGCAGGCGCGCTGGGCTTTCTGACCAAGGACGCGACGAGCCAGCAGATCCGCGACGCGCTGCGGGCGGCGGTTCGCGGCCAGGCGGCGATCGACCCCGCGGTCCAGCACCACCTCGTCAACTCGATCGCCCGCACAGCGCCGCTGGAGTGGACGCCACCCGATCAGTCGCGGCTGCCCGATGGGCTCACGCCGCGCGAGGCCAGCGTGCTCGCGCTGATCGCCGAGGGCCTCTCCAACGCGGAGATCGCCGATCGCCTGACCGTCAGCGAGACGACCGTCAAGAGCCACATCAACCACCTCTACGCCAAGACCGGCGCGCGTGACCGCGCACAAGCGGTCACCTACGCCTACCGCAACGGGCTGGCGCCTGATGCCCGCGGCCCCGGCCCCGCCGCCCCGGCGGATGACAGAGATCCTCAGCGCAGGCGGGAGCTGCCCCGCGCGGCGCGCCAGATCGACAGCGCGAGCAACCCCACGACCGCCGGTGGCATCACCCACCAGGCCGACAGGGAGGCGCTGGCGAGCAGCGCGGTGAGCCCGAGGGCGAGCACAACGCCGAGGGCTGTCAGCCAGTCGTCTCCGACGACGAAATCCCACACGCCTCTGACGAATGCCTCCAGCCGTGTCATGCGCTCGCCCTCGCCTCGTCGGAGGCCTCGACGCACCCGAGTGCCGCGTGCTCGATCGCCGTTGCACTCACCATGCGGCCGACCGTCCAGGCCATCGCTGTCGCAAGCACGAGCATCCCGGGGATAATCGCCAGCAGGGCAGCGTCGCCACCCGGCCAACTGGCGCCGGCGCCCTCGACGCCCCAGAACATTCCGAAGGAGCTCAGCATCACGCCGACCGCGAACTTCATCGTGTTCTCGGGCACCTTCGCCAGCGGCGCCCTGGCCGCCACGCCCGCGGCGATGACAACGATCACGGCCAGGCCGGCGGCGGCCGCCGCCAGGGCGACCCGGTGCTGGTTGGCGCCGAAGGTGAGCACGATGAACGCCACCTCCAGGCCCTCCAGCAGCACACCTTTGAAGGCGATCGTGAACGCGTAGCCGTCAAAGCCCGTGCTTGCGCCACCTGCTGCGCGGGCCGCCTCGCGCTCCTGCGCGTAGGCCTGCGCCTCGTCGTGCTTGGCCTTTAGGCCGGCCGACCGCAGGATTGCCTTGCGCAGCCATTGCAGGCCGAAGACCAGCAGCAGGCCGCCCACGACGACCCGCAGCAGGTCGATCGGCAGTGCGGTCAGCGCCGGGCCCAGGGCCGCCACGATTGCGGCGAGCGTGAGCGTAGCCGCTCCAACGCCGCTCATCGCCGAGGACCAGCTGCGCGTGGTGCCCACGGCGAGGACGATCGTCAGCGCCTCGACCGCCTCGACCGCGCAGGCCAGGAACACCGACAGGGCGAGGGCTGTCTCGGTTGCGCTCATTTTACGTAGTTGGCTCGCTCTACGCAAACGGATCGCGGGCCTCGATCCCTCCGTAGCGGCGCAGATCGCGGTCGCGCGTATAGACCACCCGCACGCCATGCTGGCGCATGAGCGTCGCTAGGTGAGCATCGGGTACGTGGTTGCCACGCGTGTCCTCGCTGGCGGTTGCCTCGTATACATCCCAAAAGCCGGACGTCTCACCTGGCGTCCGAATGTTCGGGCGCGCGAGCAGAGCGCCGATCGTCGCCATCGCGTGCTTAGGCGATGACGGCTCGGGAAATATCGCTGGGTGTGTGGCAATGCGCAGGAAGCCCATGATGGTGGGCCAGAAGAGGTAGAGCAAGTCCGGGCCCTGCGCCAAACGCTCCAGCAGCTCGCGAGCGCGCTCGTGCAGGTCGTCGTCGGTATTGGCCGCGTACAGCAGAACGTTTGTGTCGACGGTGACGCTCACCGCTTCGGATGCTCCGCCGTCTCCCGGTCTAGGACTCTCCAGAGCGCGTCTTTGTCATACAGGTCAACCTTCGGCTTGCCCATCGACCAAGTCGGCAAGCGCAACGGCACCGCCTCCGCGGATGTGTCTTCGCTCAACGCAACCGCCAGGCGCTCAGACGCAAGCTGTCCCATGCTCTTGTGCTCGAAGCGCGCCAGGGAGCGCAATTGTTCCAAGACCGATGCGTCAAGATCCAGGGTCGTTCGAGGCATTGATGAGTGATGCTAGCAGCACAAGCATCTGATGTCTGCGGGCGGGCGGGCCTGTGCACAAAGGCGGTTAAGGGTGAGAACCCGCTCAGATACCTCAAGTCCAACCTGGCGACGTCGATGAGCTGAGCGCAATCCCAACGAAAGGAATGCCATGAGCATCGCTTCAATTGGGGGCGTGACCCCCACCCACAGCCATGTCGCAGCCAGCAAGCCGGAGGCCAGCGAGGTTCCGGGCGCGCCGGATCACGACGGGGACTCCGACGACGCAGGCGCGAAGGTCGCGGCTGCCAGCGCCTCCGGCGCCAAGGCGGCCGGGCGCGTGGATGTCAAGGGTTAGCACGAAGGCGCGCCGACCCCACCGGTGACTGGATTTTTGAGCGTCACCGGGCGTGTGGGCCGCGCGCGGATACACGATCCGCTCGCGGCCTGCGCGCCTCGAGACCCGTCCGCCGTCAAAAGCGGTCCGTCAAAAGCGGTGTCTGGTGCGCACCGCGGACGCAGCGGGCTTCAGCGGGAGTACAGGGCGAAGAAATCCCTGTCGTCTGGTTCGAGATATCGGGTGGCGGGCCGTTCCATGCCTTCGAGCAGCTTGCTGGGCGCTTCCGCGCCGGGCGCGCCGTAGGTGATGAAGGTGACCCAATAGGAGTTGATGTCCAGCTCCATCGCACGGATCGCTCCAGCGCGTATCAACGCCCTCGCGAGGCTTGCAACGGTCTGATCTTCGCCGGCCGCGTAGATGAGGTTGCCGTGCCTGTCGACCCCGATGGCCGAACGCCACACGAGGACGGCGTTGCCGACGGTGGCACCCCATTCGGCGTTGTTGGCGATGTCAGGGCTGGGTCTTCCTTCTTGCACGATGAGCGGAAGGTTCTGGCGTGCAAAGGCGACGCCCGGCGGAACGGTCGATCCGTAACGCCAGTCGAGGACGTCCACGCGTCCGTCGGCATAGCCGACGAGCGTGCCCTGGCCTTCGTGCATGGGCGCGTAGGTGTGTCCGCCCAGGGCGAAGCCGCCGTGGGAGTCGCTCAGCTTGAAGCCGCTGTTGAAGGTGGCCAGCAGCCGGGGGCGTTGCGCGATGGGCACGTCCATGGACCCGCGGGGGATTTCTACCGAGGGCTCGAGCCGGCCCGGGTTGAGCGTGAGGGTCGTGCGTTTCGTGTCGATCCACGCCAATCCTGCGACGACGCGGGGGTATTCCGGCTGATCGCGCAGCGTGGTCACGAGCAGCGGCGGTTCGGCTGCGAGACCCGGGCGGGTCGCGTGCCAGACGCCCTCGCCAGGGAGGGCGGGCTGGATCAGGGATTGCACGCGCGCGGGGCGACTTTCGGTGTCGATCGCCACGCGCGGGGCGCCACTCGCGCCATATCCGACTTTTGGCAGGGCGCGAAGGGTTGGCCCACCCTTGCTGGGCGCCGTCAGCGTGTAGTAGATCGACTCGACGCTTGCCACCAGCCCGGCAGCGCCGTTGTCGCGCAGCCACTCAACGCTGCGGATGCCGAGGCTCGAGTTGGACGGTTCACTCATCGCCCCCCAATAGGAGAAGACGACGGGAATCAGCGCGATTAGGGCTGCGACGAGCGCAATGCGTCGCAGTCGTGCAGGCAGGGACAAGTCGTGGTGAAGCTCCGGACGGCGAGCTGCGGATGCGAGTCGCCTGTTCGCGGTGGCGCCTGGCCCCATGCGCCACACTGTAGTGGCGGTGTCGCAGCCACAGTCCTGCTGCAAGCGTTGGTGAGTGGATTCTCAATGAGAGAACCCTCACGTCCAACGGGATGCTTTATGGGGGTGAAAGGTTCGCCGTGTGGAATCCTATTCATGTCGGTGCTTGAGCTGAGCGCACGAGAGCGAGAGCGTAGGATCCAGCGATGAGCGCAGCGCGCCCGTCGCGGCAGAGGCCGATCGATCTCGCGCCGCCCCCCGCTGAGATGACCGAGCTGCGCCAGCGACGCCGCCGGGCTCGACGCAAGCGCAGACTGGCACGAGTCGACCTCGCGCTCGGCGTGGCCGCCGCGCTTGTGCTGCTGATCGCCAGCCCGGGCCTGGCCATCACCGCAGTGATCGCAGTGTTCGTGCTCGCCGTTTGTATCGCCTCGGTGTTTGTGCAGCGGCGCACGCGCCGGCGCGCGGCTCAGGCATCCCGGGCTCGGCATCGTGCCGACAGCCGCGTGAGTCGCAGAAGCTGAGCGACGCCTGAACGCATATGTGACATGTCTCACGTGCCACTAATGCCACGCTTAACACAGCGCGCGAACCTGAGATCCATGCTCAGGGCAGGAAAGCGCCCGATCGCCCGGCGGCTCGTGTCGGTCATCGTCGCCCTGGTCATAGTGGGCGCGGTCATGGGCGCCGCGCTGGACGCGGACCCCGGTCCGACGCGGCGAGGGTCTGTGCGCCTGACCCCTACGAGTAGCACCGCGACGACTATCAGCGCCCCCAGCGCAGCGTCAGGGCCCGAGTCTGGCTCGTGCGGGCCGGCGAGCGCAACGACGATCGCAAATGTGGACGCCACTGTGGCACGGGGTATCTACGCGGGCGAGACGCACAGCAGCGAGGTGAACGCGGATGTCGCCCACGTCACCGGCTCTCAGGCGCTCCTGAGCGCCCTGGCGAGCAACAACGAAGCGGCGGTCTACGCAGCGGTGCATACGATCGTCTACACGCCGCACTGGCACATCGTGCGGCTGCGCGTGGTGAAGGCTGGGCATGTCTTGGCCGATGTCGGCGGACCAGACGTCATAGCGCCGGTTTCCGGCGCGCTGGGCTGGAAGGGTAGGACCGTGGGAACCTATGTGATGTCGGTGCAGGACGACGCCGGCTACGTCAAGCTCGTGAGCCGGTTCATCGGCGTTCCGGTCGACCTCTACAGGAACGGCTCCTTTCTCATGGGTACGCTTACGCCCGCACCGTCCAAGGTGAGCCCCGGCTCGTCGGCCCACGTCGGCGCCAGCTCCTATGAGGTCCATCTCTCGAGCGCCGGCGCTTTCCCCAGTGGCACGCTCGGAGTAGCGCTGTTCGTTCCCGCTTCCTCGCACAGGGTTTCCGCCGCGAGCTGTCAGGCCGTGAGGCTCGCTGCGTGGGGCAGCATCGCGATGCACATTGCCGCCCGGCTGAACCCACTGCCGGCGCACTATGAGGATCTCGTGCATGTCCTTCGCGGCACGACCGGCGGCCTTGCCTATGTGCTGTCCGGCTCGACGCGAATCGCGGGGGGCGCAGGACCGGCCCGCATCCCCCTTCGCGGGACGGTGAGATACGGCGGGCGCTCATGGTCGGTCTTCTCGTGGGAGCCGGTGCCGCCCGCGCGGGTCTACTTCCTGGCACCCTTGGGCTGAGCGGCGATGCGCCGAGCGAACAATGGCGTGCATCTGCACCGGCGGCTGGGAGGGCTGACTGTCGTCGCCGTGCTCATCGCGACGGGCGCGCTCCTAAGCACGGAGGTCGGTCGCTCCGAACCGCGCGCAGCGCATCCGGTGCGAACCGCCGCTGAGGTCGCGCGCGCCGCCAAACCCGCCTCGCCCTCCCCTGTGCGCCCAGTTGCGCCGCTGTCAGTGAGTCCGCCGGCGCACACGACGCCGGGCTGGACAACGGTGGCAAAGGTTCACGGGCAGCCCGCCGCGTGGCTTGCCCAGCGCTCGGGAGTGACCCTGATGCGCTTTGACCAGGGCCTCGTGCACCTCACGCTGCATGCCGGCTCGAGCGACGGCGGAGTGATGGGCTGGACCTACGGCGACAGCATCACCCCGCGGGAGATCCACTTGGTGCTCGCTGGCGTCAACGGCGGCTTCAAGCTCACATACCGCGACGTGGGTTTCATGTCCGGCGGTCACGTCGCGGTCGCGCTCAAGGCCGGACTGGCGTCGATCGTCACCTACACCGATGGGACGACCGACATCGGGGCCTGGCGGGCTGGGGTGCCGAACGCGAGCAGGACTGTGTTCTCCGTGCTACAGAACCAACGGCTGCTGGTCGATCGTGGCGTCGCGGCGGCCAGCGTCTCGAACTGCATCATCGCGTGCTGGGGCGAAACGATCGGCTCGCGCACGAGCGTGGCGCGCTCAGCGCTGGGTATCACCGCGAACGGACAGCTCGTATGGGCGGCCGGCGAGAACCTCGAACCGGCTGCGCTCGCCTCTGCGCTCATCGGCGCGGGCGCCGTGCGCGCGATCGAGCTCGACATCAACCCAGACTGGGTCGCGGGGTACCTCTACATTCATCGTCCAGGCGGCCCGTCGCCGGTGCCCGTTGTGCCCGGCCAGCTCGGGATCGCCGGCAAACTGCTGGAACCATACAGCCGCGACTTCCTGGCGTTCGTGGCTAACTAGGGCTCGGCGAGGATCCAGCATCTTTACGATGTCCAAGAACTGGGACGCCCGCGTCACGGGTGCTGAGCTGCTCACGGTTCGGCGAGCATGGAGGCTATCCCCGGAACGTCGCCCAGCGACGCGAGTCGTGCCAGCGCGTCCGACCCGTGCTTGAGGTAGCCGTCGAGGAATGAGATCGTCACGCGCTCGACGATCGCGAGTTGCGGCTGCTGATCGGAGTACGGCGGCAGGTGTTCGGCGCCGATCAGACTAAGCAGATACTTCGGCCGCTGCGCGGCGTCGAAGAATGCGTTGGTGAAGCTCGGTGGATTGACGGTGTCGGCCGTTCCCTGTGTGGCCAGCAGGGGCGGGCTTCCAGGCGCAAACACAAAGCCGCCGGCGCCCGGTATCTCCGCACCCGACAGGATCACCGCGGCCTTCACACGCGGGTCACGAAAGTTGGGGTCATAGGCGACCGCGAGAGCCGTGTCGCCACCATCTGACTGTCCAGCGACGGCTATCTCCGTGGGGTCGATCAGGCCTGCGAGGGGCCCCGAGCTCGTGCTGGCGGCGAGCAGGGCGGAGATCACAAAGCGCATGTCGGCGGGCTGGTTGGTCAGATCGGACTCATTGGGCCCCCCGGGAGCATTGGCGTTCTCAAGCGGGAACACGGGTGCGGCGACGACATACCCTGCCCGTGCCCAGCTCTGCAACAGGCGCGCATAGAGGGCGGGCGTGACGGCGAAGCCGTGCCCGAAGACGACGAGCGGAAACGGGCCATCGGCACGCGCGGCAGGCGCGTCGAGCAAATCCGTTCGGTTGGGCGCTCCAAGCACCGGGTAGCGGACCTCGGTGAGCAGCGGCCGTGGCTCGCTCGTCCCGTTCGGGAGTTCGATCGTGCGGCTGGTGTCGACCAGCCGCAACAGGCGCAGCCCAACCGCAAACGAAGTAGGCGACGACCCGGCATTCGAGCCCCTTCCCACTGCGCGGAGACTCGAAACCGCGCCGTGGTGTCGTGGTGCCAGCCCACCCGTCGTCAGGATCACGCTCAGCGCAACGGCCGCAACGGCGAGCGCGAGGAGTCCAAACGCAAGCAAACGCTGGCGCCGAACGACACTCCTGCGCATGGCCTAACAGGTCCCCGAATAAGCCGAGGAGCCGGGCCCAGATGTTGGTTCGTCGACCGTGCCCGAATCGGTGGATCGCAGGATCGCGCCGAGGTGAACCACGTACCACACACCTCGCCAGGAGATCATCGAAGCGATACCGAACGAGCGGAGCTGGCCGTCCTCACGGTAGACGACACGCGCGTTGGGCATCTCGTAGTAGCCGATGCTGTTGTAACAGACGCCTGGCTCAATCCAATGCCCGTAGCTGGAGGGAACGTTCACGGCGACAAGGCGCGCAAACGCGGCGCGGCGCCCGAGGAGCGCGTGAGCCGCGACGATGTCAAGGCTGAAGTCGTGAACGAGGCGGTCAGACCAGTCAGAGCCCGCCGAGGCGATCGCCTTCAGCTGGACGTAAGCGTCTTTCGGGAAGAACGCGGCCAGAGCCTGGATGAGCGAGTCGTGCACTATGCCAGCCCACAGCGAAGCCATGAGCGACTTGAACTGAGTGTTCGTCCCAGACGGGTAAGCATGAGTTTGAGGAAGCGAGCCGGGCGAGCGGGCTGCCATGTGTCGCACAATCCGGCGCAGTCGGCTTGCTCGCGCCCCTACCGGTCGGCTCGCCCGCGCCACCACGGTACTTGGGGCGCTGGCGACGGAGCTCAGCCGAGCGGCGGGAGATCCGCCGCTAACGGCGCTGATCAACAGCGCTGCCATCGCACCTACTACGATGAGCGTGAGGATCGCAACGCGACGCCGTCGTCGAATGACCTGACGTCGCGCTCGGCGCGCTGCTTCTACTGATCCCGCGCGCGCGCTCAGCTACGGCTCCCAGCGCGGGTAATGCCTGCTCGCCCACTCGCGATCAACCTCGCCGTTCAGCATCCCACGCAGCGCGGGGCGTGTAGCGCGGTTGAAGAGTGCCATATAGAGATGACCCGCCACCAGGACGCAGAAGGCGATCGTCGCGAGCTTGTGGCCACCGAAGATCAGGTTGTGATGCGTACCAGCGATGATCGTATCGACACCCGTGACGTACAGGACGACGAGCAGAATGCAGACGAGCAGGAAGTTGACCTTCTGGCCGGCGTTGAAGCGAGCAGCGGGTGGTTCCGACGCGCCGGAAAGCAGGCGCGCGGGTATCGCTGCGAGCCACTCGCGGTCCTCCACATTCAGGCTGCCCAGTTCGCGCCCGGTGCGGCCGAGCGCCCGCCGGTTTCCCGCCACGACGATCAGCGCCACACCACCGACGAGCACGGCGGCTGAGGCGAGGTGCCAGACATACATAACGTCGTGAAAGGTCCCGCGGCGGCCGACCACGAGGCCGCTGAGCAGTAGGCTGAAGAACGCGAGGGCCGTGAGCCAGTGGACCGCTCGCTCAGACACAGTGAAGCGCTGAACACGCTCGGGGGTCCTCGCCAACTGGCCCGGGCCGGTCATGCTTGTAGACCGTAGCGACGCCCGACGTGCAAAACCCTAGATGAGCTAAATCTCATCGCGCCACCGACGCGACCACCAGTGGTCATGACGTGCTCACTGTCTCAGTCGACGGAAGATGGGTCGAGGGAGCGCGCGCAACGCCATCATCACCCAGCGTAGAGCTGGCGGCGCCCACACGGTGTGCGAGCCGCGATCCAGCCCGCGCACGACGGCCCGCGCGACCTGCGGCGGAGTGCTCGACAGCGGCGCTGGCTGCAGACCGTGTGTCATGCGGGTGTGCACGAAGCCGGGGCGCACCACGAGGACCCGCACGCCGTGCTCATGCAGCGCGTCGCCGAGACCCTGCGCGAGGGAGTCAAGGCCCGCCTTGGAAGCCCCGTAGGCGACGTTTGCCGCACGTGGGCGCTCACCGGCCACCGACGACAGCACGACGAGCGTCCCCGCGCCCTGCTCGCGCAGGCGCCGAGCGCTGTGGATCAGCAGTGAGCCGGCTCCCACCAGGTTGACCTCGAGCACCTCCAGCGCGCCGGCGACGTCGTCGGGCAGGCCACCGCGCTCGCCCAGGACGCCCACGGCGAGCACGACGATGTCCGCGCCACCCAACTCGTCAAATACCTCGTTGATAACCAGCTCGTGTCGATTGAGGTCGTGAGCGTCAAGCGCGAAGGTCAACGTCCGCGGACAGCCGGCGCCGGTGAGCTGCGCAGCCGCGCTCGCCAGCGCGTCGGGGTCGCGGCCCACCAGCGCAACCTCGCGCGGAGCGCGGTCCTGCAGCTCGCGCACGATCGCTAGAGCGATCTCCGAGGTGCCTCCCAGCACCACCACACGTCTGCCACTGCAACCAGCGCCCGCGCCACTCATCGTGCTGCCTGGCACAACCCCAGACGCCGCGCGAGATCGGAGCGGAGAACCCCCTTGGGGTCCACCCGCGCTCGCTGGGTGTCGAAGCGATCGAGCTGCGGGTACATGCTGGAGAGCATGTCGGTCCGCAGGCGGACGTCCTTGGAGAGGTATACGCGCCCGCCGCAGCCGGCGACCACCTCGTCGAGCTCGTCCAGTGCAGCGCGCAGCCCAGGCGCCGCCGCAGGTAGATCGGCGGCAAGCGTCCAGCCCTCCAGCGGGAACGAGAGCGGACCGCCGAACGCTGCGCCGAAGCGCTTGAATACGGCGAGATACACCGGCAGCCGGCGCATGCGCATGAGCTCGAAGCAGCGCTCCAAGGAGCTCTCCTGGCCGCAGGGGATCACGAACTGGTATTGGATTAGCCCAGCCGGACCATACAGTCGGTTCCACTCGCCGAGCGCGTCCAGGGGAAAGAAGTACGGCGTCAGCGCCAGCGGGCGCCCGCGCTCGCGACGCGGCGTGGCGCGCCAGCGAAGCGCGTTGAATGTGCGCATGCTGGCAGGACGCAGCAGCGCGGCGGGAAAGCCGCGCGGAACCTCGAACGCAGGACGACCGGAGAGCGCTTGGGGGTATGCCTTGCCCCCCGCTCGTCGCCCCCGGGCGGGCGGCATCTGTTCGTCGCTCCCCAGCGGATCGGCCCGGCTGACGATCGCACGCCCCATCCTCGACCCGTCCGCAAGCAGGTCCAGCCACGCGACCGAGTAGCGATGGCGCTCCTGTCCGCTCATCAGCTCGAGCGTCTGCTCCAGGCCATCGGTGCGGTCGACGTCCGCCGCCACCCACGCAGACGGGAGCTGCTCCGCGCGCAGCGTCGCCTCCACGATCACGCCGGTCAGGCCCATCCCTCCGAGCGTCGTGTAGAAGAGCTCTGGGTCGCTCTCAGGTGAGACCTCGGTGAGACCGCCGGCTGGGGTGCACAGAGAGAGCCTCGCCACATGTCTGGCCAGGCCACCATCGCGGTGGTGATTCTTGCCGTGGATGTCGCTCGCGATCGCACCCGCGAGCGTGACGTGGCGGGTCCCCGGCACGACCGGCAGGCCGAGCGCGTGGGCGGCCAGGCTGGTCATCAACTGGGCTACCGTCACGCCGGCCTGCGCGGTGATCAGCCCGTGCTCGGCGTCGATCGAGACGACCCGGTCCATGCCGGTCATGTCGAGCACGTCGCCACCGTCGTTCTGCGCCGCATCGCCGTAGCTGCGCCCGGCCCCCCGAGCGATCACGCCAGTCCCCGGGCGCTCGTGCGACGCGAGCGCGTCGAGCACGTCCTGCACACCGCGCGGCTTGAACACCCGGCATCGGCTTCGCGTCGTCATTCCCCAGCCGCTCAGCGAGCGCTCGACGCCCCCCCGCGGCGGGCACGAGGTCAACTCAGCGGCTGACATAGACGCCGCCGAGGAAGAGAAAGGTCCAGGCGAGCGTGAGCGCCAGCAGCGTTCGATCGCGCAGGATCAACTCCTCCGGCGCCTGGCCGGCGCCTGCCCCGATGAGCATCGCGTAGCGACCGAGCCACAGAAGCAACGGAGCTATCGACAGCCCGTACCACACGACATGGGACGGCCGGGTAAACGCCCACCCGGTGTAGGCGACCGCGGCCATGGTGGCAGCCGCCAACAGCGTAAGGCGCAGATGCCCGAGCGAGTAGCGCCGCAGGGTCGCTCGAGCAGGACCCGGCTCGGCATGCTCGCGAAGCTCTGCATACCGCTTGGCGGCGACCAGGTAGATCGCACAGCACGCGGTCACGATCACAAACCAGCGCGATAGGTAGATGTCGGTCGCGACGCCCCCTGCGATGGCTCGCAGCACGAACCCAGCCGCGATCGCGACGATATCGGCCACAACGACGCGTCGCAGCCACAGCGAATAGCTCGCCGTCAAGGCCAGATAGCCGCACGCGACCGCACCCAGGCCGGGGGCAATCGCGGTGGCCAAGCCGACTCCCGCGAGCGCCAGCACCGCGGCCACCCGCAAGGCTGTGCGCGGTGACAGCTCGCCAGCGGCCACCGGCCGCCAGCGCTTGCGTGGATGGCGGCGATCCTGCTCGCAATCGCGCACGTCATTGACCAGATACGTCGCGCTGGACAGCAGGCACAGCACGAGGAACGCGCCCGCAACCTGCGCCGCAACCAGCGGCCGGTCGATCACACCCGCGGCGCATGGCGCGGCGAGCACGAGCAAGTTCTTGCTCCACTGGCGCGGACGGCACGCCCGCAGCAGCACCCGAGCAGGGGATTGAGGCGATCGCCGCAGCTCGATCGGCGCCTGCGCGTGTGCGTGCATATCGTTTGCGCTGACCTGGGCTGGCGCCTCCTCTACTCTTGCTGTCGCTTGAAGTGAATTTATGTGAATTCTCCGCTCAAGGAGCGCCGGCGGCGTAGGGACGTGGCTGAGCTGCTGCCATACCGTTCTACATGACTACTGCATCTCCGTCTCTGTCGCGCCATCAAGAGGTGAGACTTCTCTTAAGCGAGGGTGCTCGAGTCCCGCGACTGACCAAGGCATGCGTTGATCCCAAGGAGCTTACAGTCTCGGGATGGCGTTCGTGACCAGACGCCACCGTGACGAGCATGGCGCTGCCCGGCGAGACATCCAGCGTGATCGCGCCGGCTCGATCTGGGCGGGACTGGAGCCGGGCCGGTGGGGACAATCGCCCATCGCCTTCGACAGCTCGACCACCCAACCGGACGCCTGCTGTCGCGGCCAGCGACGGCGCCGTCAGCGAGAGAATTGTGGCGGCTCCAGTGAGGCGCCCAACGTGCAGCTTGATCGAGACATGCTTCGCTCCAGCGGGGTCGTCGTCGACGATTACCACGTGGACGTCACCCCGATCGCTCAACAACGCGACCACATCGATGTCCGCCGGACTTCGGGAAGCGACGGTGCGCACCGGGCGGTCGCCAACCAGTTCCTTGCTCAGCAGCAGCGCATACCACTCCGGCTGAGCGGTGAGGGCGCCGTCCGCGAGCCTTTGCGCGGTAGCAGCGCATACGGGCGTGTAGCCATGACAGTTGGCTGGGTTGCCTTGAAGGTTGATGCCTGCGGCACCGGCGGCCATCGCCCGAGCGATGTAATCGACCGCCCAAAGCGTCGAGGCGAACGTATCGCTGACGCCAGCCTTCCCACCGCAGGACACCGTGTTTGTCTCATCGATGCGCAGGCCGATGGCGCTGGCGCGTGAGATGGATAGGTAGCGACGCAGAGAGGCCTGCTCCGCCCGACGGGTCCGCCCGCTGAGCAGCGAGGCGATCGTCAGTCTGGACGCCTTGTGACAGCCGAGCGGATAGTGGTGTCCAGTGAGCAGTGCGGGTTTCTCGGTGAGTGCTGCGTCACGTCCCCAGCCTTCGAACGCGCGCGATCCCGAGGTGTCTGGACCGACCAGCTGCAGTCCGGGCGCAACACTGTCAATGGCCCGACGATACGCCGCAACCTCGTTGTTATAGCCGGAGAACGTCCAGGGTGTGGACCTCACGCCGTGTCGCGCATAAGCATCCGGCTCGTTGCCCAGCTCGATCCCCGCCAACCACCCCCCAAGCGCCCTGCGAGCAGATGCAGCCTCGCGCGCCGCCGCGGGCGGGTCATAGTGAGCGAGACCGATCGTCAGCAAGATGTGCCAACCGCTCCTGCTCGCGAGCTTGCGAAGATTGCGAAGCTCGTCGGCCCGCAGAGCCACGGACGCCCATGTTGGCAGCGTCGTGGCCGCATCCGTCCAAGCGACTCGTGTGTCGGCCGATGCGCCACCGAAGCGAAGCACGCCCGGCCCGAGTGAGCGCAGCATCGTGGCGAAGTCGCCGATGCTTCCATAGCGAGCGATCTGGGACAGGCTGGACAGCTCGAACGATAGCCCGAGAAACCGCCGTGGAACCCGTGTCCCCGGATGATGCAGGTCGATCGAAACCGTTACCCCGACTGACGCGGGCGCCATGAAGCGCCGCAGGCCGGGCTGGCCGTGTACGGGGGTGCTGTGGGCGTAGGCCCAGACTTGGTTGGATGGGCAGTGGCGCCCGCTGTGACACGGATGCGGCGCGACGAAGTAGAAGCGCACGCGACCCTGGGCCACCTGAGCCTGCAGGCTGTTGGTGCGGGTGAGCGATCCGTCCACGCTGTTGAGGACCAGCACCGGAAGGTCGTCGCGTGCTATCAGCCCGACGACATCATTGATGTTCGCGCCCACCACCTCGTAGTAGGCCCCGGCGCGATGAGCGCGCAGATAGCGGCTCAGGGCAGGTGTGCTGAAATCGGTGAGCAGCGAGTCCGTGCGGGCGCGGCGAATCACGTACGCGTCCTTGTTCAGCGACGCCGCCAAGACGACAAGCCCGACGCATCCGAGCAGGATGCGCAGCCCCGCGCCTCTCTTGCTCGCTCGGTCTCTGGCGCGTCTGGAGCTTTCGCGACCGCGCGGGCCTCTGTACCAGAGCACACTCAGCGACAACCCGAACACGGCGCAGACGGCCGGCGCGAACGCCTCCAGGTAGCGGGCCTCCAGGCGTTCCATCGCGCTGAAGGCGACCAAGCCAGTGAGAAACCACACGACTATTCCCAGGGCAAGCCGTCCCTGCGGGCTGCGCAGAGCCGTCCCCAGCCGCTCACGTCCCTGCGCGAGCAATGCAGCCAGTGCCAAAAGGCCGAGCAGCGAGGCGGCCAGCA
Source organism: uncultured Solirubrobacteraceae bacterium (assembly GCA_963734225.1). Classification (GTDB taxonomy): domain Bacteria; phylum Actinomycetota; class Thermoleophilia; order Solirubrobacterales; family Solirubrobacteraceae; genus Palsa-744. Next base: position 255,161 of record CAVTGI010000016.1, on the reverse strand, counting down.
GCGCAATGCCGATCAGGGTCCAGTACTGCGCGGAACCGGCGCTCAGCAGACGCAGCGGCCCGGCGCCGCCTCGACTCGGCCCCGCGGCGCCATGACCGGCGAGGCGATCCAGGCCGTTGTACACGAGCGTAACGTGCCAGATGCTCCCGTTGGCCGAGCCGATCGGAAATGGCCGGCGGCCCGTGGGGGTCAACGACGCGATCGCCGTCCACGACAGCGCCACGGCGATAAACGCCGCGGCGGTGCCCAGCGCCACGCGCACGCGGGCCCCGGGCGCGGCCGCCCACAGCCACAGCAGCGCGAGCGCGGGCAGCGCGATCAGCATCTCCGCGAGCTTGACGTCGAAGGCCACGCCCATCACCGCCGCCGCCAGCACCGACCAGCGCATGCGCCCGCTTTCGAGGGCGCGCCAGGACAACCACAGCGCACCGACCTCCAGGGCGGCGAGCACCGAGTCCATGGTGTCGCTGCGGGCAGTCAGCACAGACACCGGCAGCACCGCGAGCGCGAGTGCTGCCACAAACGCGGCGGTGAAGCCGAACGGGCGCCGCAGAGCGCCGAACAGCAACCCACAGGCGGCCACGCCGCCTAGCGCCTCCGGCAGGTGCAGCCCGACCAGGTTGAACCCCAGAACACGGGTGGCCGCCACCTGCAGCCACAGGTCAACTGGAGGCTTGTCGATGGAGACCGTCCCACTGGGCTCCAACGCGCCGAAGAAGAAGTCGTGCCAGGAGTTGCCCATGCTGCGCACCGCAGCGTCGTAGAACACGTCGCCGGGCACGTCGTAGATCCTCCACAGGCGCAGCGCGCAGGCCAGGACCAGCATCAGGGCCGGCGCCAGCCACACCGCCCGGCGGACGTCTGGGCGAGAGCGCGGGGTCGTCGCGACCGGCCTGACGGCCAGCTGGCCTATTTGGGCTCCTGTTTTATGGCCGCCTGCAGTGAGCTGGCGAACGCGTTGCTCGTGAAGGTCGCGCCCGAGATCAAATTAATGTTCGCGCTCTGCGCTTGGAGAACCTCGCTGCGCAGCAGCGGAATGGCTTGCGAGTTGATGAACTGCGAGCGCGGCCTGTCCACTGGGTACTGCAGGGCCTTGACGTCTGTGATCTTCCCTGCCTGCACGTCGATTGCCACCTGCACCGGTCCGTATTCCATTTCGACGGTTTCCCCTGTGAACACACCGCTGACGTTGCGTGCCGCGGGCGTGGACGGTGTCGAGCCGCCCGAGGCGCTCGACGTTGTACCGCCGGGCGAGGACACGTGCACCGGCGTCGAGGAGCGCTGGATCTTTTGTGGGTGGTGGAGCGCCACCAGCAGGACCGCAACGACGACAACTACCACCACGACGGCGGCGATACTCTTGTTTCGCATCAACCTGCTCCTCGCTCGATTGGGTCAGAAAAGGTCAGACGTCTGTTTGCGTCAGGGCGCCTCACGCGCGGTAGCGGCTCATGGCCGGGGTGGACAGCACGCTGCCCTCAGAGAGAATCACCATCGCCGCGTAGTCCTTCAGCCCGGCGCACCATTGTGCGCCCTTGGTGCCCATCGCGTAAGCGGCCGTGGCGTATGCGTCGGCGCTGGCCACGTCGGGACCGACGACCGTCACCGACAGGACTCCCTGGGGAGGGCTGCCCGTGTGGGGATCGACGATGTGCTCCCCCCGCTCGTAGGCTCCGGAGGTCGCGATCCCGACATCGCTCGCAACGAGCACGGCCGCCAGGCGGTCGCGAATCCTGGGGTGCTGGATCCCCACTCGCCAGGACCCACCGTTCCAGGAACGCCCGCGTAGGCGAGCATCCCCACCGGCGTTTATGCAGTAGTTGCGCGCTCCCGCCCTGTCGAGGATCAGGGCGGCTCCGGCGATCGACCATCCCTTGACCAAGCCCGATGGGTCGATCGGGCGCGAAGGGCCGGCCTCGACCGCGACCTCCTGGGAGCTGTGCAGCGGCGCTCGCATATCGAAGTATCCGTCGGTTTGCATGCGCAGGCGCTCGCAGCGACGCAGCACCGAGCGCACCGCCGGGTGCGTCTGCTCGAGGGCGAGCTCGCCCCGGTTCAGTCGGCTGATCTCGCTGTCCTCACGGTATGTGCTGAACGTGGCGTCCACGAATCGCAGCCACCGATAGACACGGTCGACCGTTTTCGCCCCGATGTCGGGATCGCACACGTCCACCCCAATGGGCATCCCCATCACGTGCTCGAGACGGTGCTGGTGAGGACCCATGTCAGGAGCGTCCTGGGTGTAAGCCCGTTCAGACATGATCAGGCGGCGAGCGCGAATCGCTCGCTGTGGATTTGCTGACTCGGCACGCCGGCTCCGAGCAGGCTGCCCTCGGTCCTGATCATCATCGGACCTGGCCCGCAGAGGTAGACCTCGCGCTCGGCTATGTCCGGGACCAGTTGCAGCAGATGCGCAGGTGAGAGCAGATCGCGTCCGGCTGGCGTACGGTGATCGCCGACGACGAAGAAGAGATCGGCGCCCCGCTCGCGAGCGATCTCCTCCAGCTCGGTGCGGAAGACGAGATCCTCGCTGCTGATCACACGGTAGATCAGCGCCAGCTCCCCGGGCGCGGCAGGCAATTCCTCAAAGAGAGCCCGGATCGGGGTGATGCCGATCCCGCCCGCGATCAGAAGCACGCGCGGGCGAGTGCGCTGAACCGATGTGAAGGTGCCGAAAGGTCCTTCGGCGAGCACGCCGGCGCCGACTGGCACGTCGGCGATGTGGCTGGTGAAGTTGCCGACGTCCTTGACGGTGAGCCGCAGAGATCGCCCATCGGGAGCGGCCGACAGCGAGAACGGGTGCGCCTGCCACCATCGTCCACGCGTGAAAAAGCGCCAGAGCATGAACTGGCCGGCGCGCCCGCCCAAGCGATCGAGGTGCCGGCCTGTGATCCGCAGCGAGACGACCCCGGCGGCCTCCTTGGTGACATCGGCAACCCGCAGACGGTAGTGGAATGCTCCCCACGCAGGCCGCGCGAGGCGAAAGTAAACGAGTAGCGCGAGAGTCACGACATACAGTGCGATCCAGTAGTCGGCCTGGGATGTGTTGGTGGTGAACTCGTTGCCGGTGGGCAGTTGGTGCAGGTAGGAGAGCGCGATCCCGGCATAGATGAAGAGATGGACGAAATACCATCCCTCATAGGGCAGACGGCGGCGCACGATCACCAGCGAGCTGATCACCACGCCCACCATCAGCACGGTGCCGGCCGTCGCCGTGACCATCCCCGGATAGCTCGACAGGAGCCTGGAGAACTCGCGGGGAGCAGAGATCTGATCGCTGCCGGCATACCCGACCGTGATCAGTGCAGTGTGAGCTACGACGAGCGAAATGCACACCTTTCCGTTGCGTCGGTGCCACACCGTGAGGCGATCGAAGCCAACCAGTCTCTCCACGGGAGGCAGGCGCGCGAGCAGCAGGACCTGGATCAGCGCAAGGTAGACCGCCACCAGCCCGGTGATCCGTCCCAGGCTGATGAACGCTTCGGAGGACCCGTGCACCCGGCTCACACCGCCACCGTGCAGCCACAGCCATACGATCACCCCGGCGTTGACGACGATCACCAGCCATAGCCATGTGGCGATCGCACGACGGTAGAGACGTCCCCTCGACAGCCCCTCTGACAAACCAGCCAACGGCGGCGAGCCCTCGATCACACTCACGCCGTCAGCAACCTCCACCTACCCTACTACACAGGAACGGCATAAGAGGCACCTCAACCATTCGTGAGACCTTTCTCAGCCGCTGGTCGGAAAGCTGCCTGTTAATAGGTCTATTCTGGCGTGATGCAGTGCTCCGCAGACCGCGATGAGGAGCAGGCGTCCTCACCGGAATGACCACTCTCGCGGGCCTGCGCCAGCGTGTGGACGCAGTCGGACTGCGCTGGCGCTTTGCCGCGTGGGTCGGGGTAGTGGTGCTGATCTGCACTGGGATCACCTTCGTGGCCGTCTATCGCGGCACCGGGACCCAGCTGCGCCACCAGATCGACCAGGAGATCGCGGGCGACGCGGGCGAGCTCTCGCACACCCTCACCTCCTCGCAGGACAGCTCCCCCAGCCAGGTGGCCCGGGCAGCCAACAGTTATGTCCGCACTCAGCCCTTCAGCGCGAGCTCCACGTTGCTGTTCGTGATCGTCCCGGGGGTCGGCACCAGCACCAACCGCCCCGAGCTCTTTGCCGGTGCGAGCGCCGACAACGGCGAGACACCCGCCGCACAAGCGCAAGAGAATCGCCTCGCTCACCAGCTGGTGAGCGCGCGCGACGGATACTCGACGCTGAGCCTGCCTGACGTCGGCGATCTGCGCCTTCTCAAGCGTACGGTGAGCATCCCCGCAGAGCATCGATCCAGGATCGGACAACAGCTCAGCGATCGGGTGGTCATCGGCGTTGGCGAGCCCCTGCTCACGGTCGCGCATGCCCAGAGCGGCGTGGCGCGCGCGTTCATCCTCGCCAGCATCCTGACACTCGCCAGCGCGCTGCTTGCTGCCTACCTGATCGGCACGCGCGTATCGCGCCCGCTGCGGCGCATCGCCGCCGTGGCTGCCCAGGTGGACGCAGGCGACCTGCACCCGCGTATCCACGAGCCCGACAGCCACGGCGGAGAGGTGCGAGTGCTGTCCCATGCCTTCAACCACATGCTCGACCGGCTGACCGACGCCTTCGCGGGCCAGCGAGCGTTCGTCGCCGACGCATCACACGAGCTGCGCACGCCGCTCACCGTGATCGCCGGCCAACTGGAGGTGCTTGCCTCCCAGCGCCAGCCCTCAGGCGATGAGGTGCGTCGCGTGGAGCGCCTGGTGCGAGCGGAGATAGCGCGCACCAGCCGCCTGGTGGACGACCTGCTGCTGCTCGCCAAGGCCGAACAGACGCAGTTGCTGCGCATCGAGCCGATCGACCTCAAGCCCTATGTGCACGAGCTGTGGGACGGAACGAGCCTGCTCGCCAACCGGCGCTTCGAGCTCGCCCCCGTCCCGAGCGGGACCCTGCGAGCCGACCCCGATCGCCTCGCACAGGCACTGCGCAACCTGCTCAGCAACGCCATCGCACACACGGCTCCCGGCGAGGGGCTGGTGCGCCTGGCAGTCGAGCGTGCGGGCGCAGATCGCCTGCGGTTCGTGGTCGAAGACGACGGTCCGGGCATCCCACCAGATCAACGCGAGCGCGTCTTTGACCGCTTCCACCGCACCGACACGGCCCGTGACCGCGCCTCTGGCGGATCGGGGCTTGGGCTGGCGATCGTGCGCGCGATCGCGGAGGCCCATGACGGGCGCGTCGCTGTGGGACAGCGACGCGGAAACGGCACAAAGATCGAATTTGAACTTCCACGTTTCGCTGCCCGCGAGCGTGAGATGAGCAAGAGGCTCGACCTCAAGGAGAGCGTAGGCGTGTCGTACGGGTCGCCGCGGTAGAACTCACCCGACGGTGGCGACGTGGAGGATGCCGACTCGGCGCGTGTCGACCTCGGTCCAACCGTCCGGTGCGCTGTGCACCGATCCCCGTCCGTGCTGCACTGCCCAGTAGGGGGTGAAGTGCACCCGCACGGTGAACGCCCCTGGGCGGGGGACGAGCAGCGTGAAGCTGTCCGCCTCCACGCCAGTCAACACCGCGGGTGGCTGCGCCAGAGGGGTGGCGCTACGCACGGCGAACAAACGCCAGTGCGTCGAGTGCCACAGCTCGACCAGATATGGCAGCCCCCGCGCGATCATTCGCCCCTCCTTTTCGCCGGAGGAATCCAGGCGCACGTCGGGCAGCGCCACGTAGGAGACCGCGTTCTGATCCAACCATGACCGGTAGGCAGCGGAGGTGAGCGTGGGCTGGTAGAACAACGCGGCGTAGCGGGTGTCGAGTTGGCGCTCCCAGCCGCGAGCCAGCAGGATCATGGGATATTCGGGAAGGTACACCGATTCCCAGTGGGCTTCGGTCATCGGGACCTCCACGCGCAGCGGCCTTCCGCGCGCAAGCGCCTGCAGCTCGGTGATCAGCGGGGCGTAATAGGAGGCGTTGGCAGAGGGGTTCCCGGCAAGCGCAGCGAAATCGTCAACGGGAGCCTGCAACTGCCAGTACAGCAGCGCAGGCGCCAGCAAGGCGAGCGCAAGCCGCCGACGCTCCCACAACACGCCGACCGCCAGCGGCGGCGCCAGGAGAGCCCCCAGGCGTGCGGCATTGGCGCCAACGGGGGTGCGCAGCACAAACGCACCGACAAGGACCAGCGCGTACAACCAGGCGCCCAGCGTCAATGTCCGCCGAGTCTGCGCCGCAAGCGCATCGCCGGTGCCCCCTAGCACCAGCGCCATCAATATCACCCCGACCAGGACGGGGAAGAAAAGCGACGGCGCGAATGGCTCCCAGCCGCCTTCGTGGAAGGCGACCGCCAACGCCATGATCGGTGCGATCGCCGCCACCGCGAGAACCAGACCGCGTGGACGTGTGCGCCAGCCTCCCCTTTCGTGGAGTGCGCCCGGTGCCGTGGCCAGAGCGTCGGCGAGACCGGCCAGCGCGAGGAACGCCCCGGCGATGGGGCTGGCAACGCTGGTAAGCACCGCAAGTACAAGAGCCGCAACAGTCCACCCACGCATCAGCATGAGCAGAGCGAGCAAGCCGACGGTGATCCCCAAGCCGTAGGCAACGCGACCGGATAGCAGCCCGACGCATACACCGAGCGCAAACGACGCTCCCGCCACACGCGCGCCAGTGATCTGAAACGTCCGCTGCGCGAGCAGACCAAACAGCCCGGACGCGACGACGGCGCACAGCGCAAGCAGCAGCCGCTCCCCCATCAGCGCCCCAAGCGCGGGCGCCAAGAGTGAGTAGCCGGGCAGATAGTGTCCGCCGTACCAACCGTTGTCCCACAGCGTGAACCCGGCGCGCGCGAACAGGTTGCCACGATATGTCGCAGCTGCGAGATCGCCGCTGGACGGTGCGAGTACCAGATAGACGGCCGTCAACGGCACGCTCATCACGAGCGCAACCGCGCACGGCGAAAGCGCAATCCCACGCTCACGCCAGCGTGCCTGGGTCAGATCGGCCCCGAGCCTGTCCGACGGGTCGCTCGCTAGCGTGCCCGCCGCCATCGCCTCTCAGCCCACGGCGGGCAAGCCGGGGAGCCGGTCGTGTGTGAAGGCGTCAGACGGCGGTGGTGGAGGTGAGCTCATTGCCGGTGGGCAGCTAGCAAAGTAGCAGCGGGATTCCCGCATAGGCGGGCCTGCAGGGTCAAGGCGACACCTGCGCGGACGCCGAGCACGTCAGGTTATTACACAAGAGCTGTATAAGACCTACCTCAATCGCTCGTGAGAGCTTTCTCAGCAATCATGGCGCCATCGCTCGGCGCGGGTTCGCTAGCGGCGGAAACGCCAGCGGAGCCTGCGTGAGCTAAGGCGCGCCGGCGCCCGACGGCGCGAACAGCCCGGGGTGTTCGCCGGGACCGCCTGAGAAACCACCGTGGGCTGGCTGGAGCCGTCCCTGCCACACCGCTTTCGCGCCGAGATCGCCGGTCCTGAAGCACATGTAGCCAGCACCGATCGACAACAGCACAAGCACGACCCGCAGCGCCGTGAACATCGCCCTGGGGGACAGCAGGTCGTCCACGATACCCAGGCCGGTTGGCATACCGCCAGAGATCCGCTGCGCGGCGAAGGTTACGATCAGCGTTGCGGTGAATACCACATAGATGATCGCGAGGATGTGCGCGGCATGCGAATGTTCAGAGATCAGGGTCGCGGCCCGGCCCTGCAGGTGCAGCGCCGCGCGCAGCGCAGCGCCTGCCTGCATCGTCAAGAAAATCGAGCTCATCGCCACGATCGACACCACAGCCAGCGCGATCCCGTAACGAGAAAACCAATCCCGCTTAAACGCAAATACGACCGCCGCCACGACGGTGGTCGGGATCAGCACGACCGGGACATGCACGAACAGCGGATGGGCAGGCAGGCTGCTGTAGATCGTGGTGATACGAATAGGCGCCGTGAGGAAGCCAAGGAATGCCAAGAGCGCAAGGACGAACTCAGCACGTCGCCAGTCCACTCCAGCACGGCCACCCGCAGCGATACTTTCAGTGCTCATGGCGCCCGAGGCTACATCAGGAGCTAAGCCCTATCTAAATCCTCAACTGCGTGGAGGTGTGCGCTCACCGCAGGGGCAGCACCTCGTTGTACACAGAGTCCGCTTGCTCGACTGTGAGCACGTGCGTAGCCGCGAGCTGTGCAAGTACATGTTGTTGGCGCTGCTTGGCAAGCGCAAAATGCTCGATCGGGTCATACGCGCTCGGCGCTTGCGGGAGCCCGGCGAGCATGGCCGCCTCAGCCCAGTCCAAACGGCAGGGAGAGGTGTGGAAGTAACCAAGGCGGCCTGCTCATCGCCCCAGTACCCGTTCCCGTAATAGATCGCGTTGAGATACATGCTCATGATCGTGGACTTTGAGTAGCTCAGCGAGAGCTTCACCGTCAGACCGATCTCGCGCAATCTGCTGCCCAGACCGGAGCCTTTGTCGTAGAGATGCTTGGCGAGCTGCTGGGCGATCGTGCTGCCTCCCGGATCGCCGCTGGCCAGATAGACAACGCCGACCACAAGTAGAGCGAGTGCAGCCAGCAGGACAGCCAACGTGAGCCTCAGTAGGCGCCTTTGTATCAGCAAACAGTTATCCAACATACTCAGGGGATCTCGAACCCGGTGCGAGTCCTGGTCACCTCCGCTATGGCACGCAGGCCATTGCCGTGTGCGCCAGACGCCGCGCGATGCTCACACGCCGCGGCTGAGTGGATTCTCATGAATTGAGCGCAACCCCTCCCGCTCCGGGGTGTCATAGGCAAAGATGAGCGCGCGCCGGATAACGCGCAGATCGCTGCTGGCTGCGTCTGCAGGCGCGTTCGCGAGCGGGCTGTTGCGGCCACCCACGGCGCTCGCGCTGCTTGGCCGACCGCCAGCTCCGACTCTCGCGCAGCACGGGCTTGGACTGTTGACGTCGCAGGGCGCGACCGTCGAGCTCGGGCACCCGGCGGATCTCGTGGGTGTCGAATGGCAGGCGCCCGCCCAGGTCGGTGTGTGGCTGCGTTTTCGTGGCCTGGACGGCCGGTGGAGCAAGTGGATCTCAGCAGGGTCAAACGGTCACGGGCCGGAAGTGCGCCTTGCGGCAGACCGGCAGGTGGGAGAGCCCATCTGGACGGGGGGAGCCACAACCGTGCAGCTTCGCACCACGCGCCCGCTGAGCGGCGTACAGCTGCATCTGGTCGACGTCAGCGGTGGCGAGGGAGCCCGCGGCGCCGCGCGAGCGGCGCTATCCGGGGGCCTGGCGCTGGCCACGCCGACCCTGGCGGCCGGACCGGGCCAGCCGCCGATCATCGCCCGGCGGGCGTGGGCCCAAGGGGTGGCGGCGCCCAGGGTGGCGCCCGAATACGGCGCGGTACGAATGGCCTTCGTCCACCACACCGAGAACCCCAACGGCTACGCAGCCAGTGAAGTGCCGGCGATGCTGCGAGCGATCTATGTGTTTCACCGCTACGTCAACGGCTGGAACGACATCGGCTACAACTTCGTCGTCGACCTGTATGGGCGGATCTTCGAGGCGCGCGCAGGCGGCATCGACGAGCCGGTGGTGGGAGCCCAGGCGGGCGGCTACAACCTGGTGTCCACGGGTATCGCCGTGCTGGGCTCGTTCATGGAGGTGCCCATCTCGACGCCGGCCCGCGGCGCGCTGGAAGCGCTGCTCGCCTGGAAGCTGTCACTGCATGGAGTGCCGCCACAAGGCAGCGTGACCGTCAGAGTGAACCCGGCCGGGGCCCACTACAGCCGCTTTCCGGCTGATGCCCGTGTACCCCTGCGCCGAATCGCCGGTCATCGCGATGGCGACGCGACCGACTGTCCCGGCGACGTGCTCTACGGCGAGTTGCCCTCGATCCGTGCGGGCGTGCGACGACTGGCGCCGAATCCAATGAGGGCGACGCTCGTGCTCACGGCGCCACCGACCGAACCAGGCGCACAGGCCACACCGCAAGCCGTCGACGGCGAAGGGTCCGGCGGTGGCGCGACCGGCCAGGCCCAGACTCTGTCGGGCGTGCTCGAACTGCTCGACGGCAGTCCGGTCAGCGGTGCGCCTGTCCTGGTCCAGGAGCGCACCGTGAGCCGCAAGGGAGCAATCGTGAACGAGCGGACCCTCGCCGAAACGACAACGGATTCGACAGGGAGCTGGGCGCTTGGCGCGACGCCGGTCAGTCCGGCGGGCGGAAGCGGTACGTGGCTGCGGGTCCTGTGCCCCGGCGGCCCGGGGCTGGGCGCGTGCGTGTCGGACCCGCTGCACGTCCCAGCGAGCCTCTCACTTACCGCACCTGCAGCAAACCCAACGGCGCAACCGACAAACGAGGTCCCGGCTATGTGAGCTCGCGAGCAGGACCCGCGATTGACGGTCAACAGATGAGTGAACTCTACTGAACTCCATAGCACGGATTAAGGCGCAGCTCAGAAGATGGGCGTCATCAGTGCTCATCAATCAGGAGGTCGAAGTGATTCCAGCCAAACGCGTTGCGACGGTAGCGGTCGCCGCAGCCATCAGCATCGCAACAGTCAGTGCCCCAGCGGCGATGGCAACGACGTCCAAGCACTGGACGACAGCGCAGTGTCAGTCTTGGGAGAAGTCGTTTCTCAAGAGAAACCCGCACGTCAGCAAGACACGCAAGGCCGAAGGCAACAAAGTGCTGAAAGGCCAAGGCTGCACGCAGAAGATCAAATAAGGCAGGCGCTCGCGTGAGCTGCCCGGCCGGCCCGGGCAGCTCACGCTCCGTGTGATAGTCGTTGCCGTCGATCTCTGACTCGCCCGATCAGCCGCGCAGGGCGCGCAGGGCGTTGAGGATCACGGCGAGGTCGATGACCTCCTGCAAGAGCGCGCCTGCCACCGGTGGCAGGTAACCGAATGCGGCCACGGCCATGGCTGCGAGGCTGAGGCCCATCCCGGCGAGGATGCTCTGGCGGGCTATGTAGAGGGCGCGGCGGCCGGCGTGAAGCGCGTCGGCCACCCGATCGATCCGGTCGACGGTGATCACCGCGTCGGCGGTCTCGGATGAGACGGTGGCGCCGGCTGCGCCCATCGCGATGCCGAGATCTGCGAGTGCGAGGGCGGGAGCGTCGTTGACGCCGTCGCCGACCATGATCACCGGGCGCAGGTCGGGATCGGCGCGCAGGCGCTCGACGACCTCCAGCTTCTGCTCCGGGGACTGCTCGGCGTAGACGCGGTCGACCCCGAGTTGACGGCCGATCCGCTCGGCCACGGAGCGGCGATCTCCTGACACCATCGCGATGTGACGAACGCCCTCGGCGCGCAGCCGCTCGACGATCCGATCGGCGTCGGGGCGCAGCTCGTCGGTCATCACGATCACGCCGCCGACGTGGCCATCGACGCTTACGAGCACGTGCGCCTCCCCCGAGCCTCGACCTGTCATCAGCGCCGTGGAGGCGACCTCGTCGGCGGGGACGCCGACCGCGCGCATGAACGCACGGCTGCCCACCGCTATGCGGCGGCCGTCCACCTCGCCCACGATGCCCTGGCCTGGGTCCTCGTGCACGTCGGTTGCCGCAGTGAGAGCGAGGCCTGCTTCGGTGGCCGCGCCGACCAGCGCCTCGCCGAGGACGTGTGCTGACATCCGGTCCACTGACGCGGCGAGCCGCAGCAGCTCTCCCGATTCGATGCCGTCGCCGCTGAGGATCTCGCGTACCTCGGGAGTGCCAACAGTGAGGGTGCCGGTCTTGTCGAACAGCACCGTGCGCGCCAGGCCGAGCGTCTCGATCGCCGCGGCTCCCTTGACGATCACGCCGGCGCGCGCCGCCCGCGAGAGCCCCGAGACGAGCGCGATCGGCGCCGCCAGGATCAGCGGACACGGCGTGGCGACCACCAGAACCGCGAGCGCACGAATCGCATCTCCGCTGAGCGCCCACGCGGCGCCGGCCGCGAGCAGTGTCGCTGGGAGGAAGAACCCTGCGTAACGGTCGGCCATCCGTACCAGCGGCGCGCGCTGCGCCTGTGCCTGCTCGACAAGCCGGACCAGCGCGGCGTACGCGCTCTCGACCGCCGGCCGATCCGCCCTGACCTCAAACGGCGCACCAGCGTTCGCGGTTCCGCTGAGCACGGGCATGCCCGCTGCGATCGTGACGGGCAGCGGCTCGCCGCTCAACGTGCTCGTATCCACGACCGCCTCGCCGCTGACCACCGCTCCGTCGACCGGGACCACCTCCCCGGTGCGCACGACCACGACGTCGCCGGCCCGTACCTGCTCGACGGGCACCTGCTCGATGTGCTCGCCGACGCGGCGTTGGGCGACCTTCGGGGCGCGTTGTATGAGCGCGGTCAGCGCTCGGCGCGCGCGCGTCGACGCCACGTCCTCCAGCGCAGCGCCACCCGAGAACATCAGTCCGACGATCGCGCCCGCCAGCTCCTGGCCGAGAAAGAGCGAGCCCACCATCGCAACAAGGGCGATCGTGTCGACCCCCAGATGACGGTTCACGACGACCGTGCGTAGAACCTCGAACGCGAGCTCGACGGCGAGCACGGCGACAGCCGCGCTCCAGACATCGTCACCAGCGCCACCCCTGCCGGCGAGATGAGCCAGCCCGCCGACGGCGATCCCAAGCAGCGCAAGCGCTGCGAGGACACGGGCGCGATGCTCGACCACGCCACCGAGAGCGCGCCTGCGCCAACCTGGCGCAGGCGTCTCACGCCGCCAGATCACGAGCGCCCTCGGTCGCCATCGGACGGGCTGACGCGCACCGAGAAGCCGCACAGGGCGAGAGCGGCGACGGTCAGCGCACCGGCCAGCACCGCGGTTGCGATCATTCTCGCGTCGGGAGCGTTCAGCTCGAAGAAGCGGCGGATGCCCGGGATCAGCAACGCGGCAACATAGATGCCGACCAGCGTCGCGCACATGCCGGCGACAAGGGTCGAGCGGCGCCACGAGCCTTCCGCCTCCAGCGCCATCACGAGGTACAGCCCGCCCACGATGAGGACCGTGACGGCCACCGTGCGGGCATCAGCGACGGAGAGGTCGAGGTCGTGCAACGCGAACAGATAGCCGGCCACGACCCCCGCGCCGAGCACCGCGCCAGCGGGCACCGCAAAGCGCGCGACGCGGCTCGCGAAATGCTCAGGCCGCCAAGGACCGGAGCTCGGAGCGAGGGCCAGGAAGAAGGTCGGGATGCCGATCGTCAGGCTCGCTGCGAGCGTAAGGTGACGCGGCAACAGCGGGTAGGAGTCCGAGCCGAGCCCGATCGTGACGATCAGGAAGGCCGCGAACGCCGACTTGGTGATGTAGAGCCTGCTCACACGCTGGAGGTTGCGCAACGCGCGGCGGCCCTCCGCGACCAGCGCCGGCACGGCGGCGAAGTCGCCTGAGATCAACACCAGGTCGGCCACGCTTCGAGCCATCTGCGTCCCGCTGCCCTGGGCGATCGCCAGGCGCGCGCTCTTCAGCGCGGGCACGTCGTTGACTCCGTCGCCGACCATAGCCACGTAACGTCCCTCCTCGCGCAGAGCCTCGACGATCGCCCGCTTGCCCTCCGGAGAGATGCGCCCCACCACCGTCGTTGCCACGGCATAGGCGCGGCACGCCGTCGGGTCGCCGGGGATCGCATCTCCCTCGCTCACGCCGCCGATGTCTATGCCCACGTCTCGCGCTATCGCTGCAACCGTCTGCGGCGAGTCGCCGGACAGCACCTTGATCTCGACACCCTCGTGTTTGAGAAAGGCGATCGTCTCGCGGACGTTCGGGCGCAGCTCCTCGGCGAGCACGACCACCCCCAGGGGCTCGAGATCCGCGGGCGGCTGCTCGCCGGGCGGATCGGGCAGCGGACCTGGCCCTCGAGCGAGCGCGAGAATGCGGCGCCCCTGCCGCTCGCGCTCCTCGCTCACCGCGGCAAGCGCGCCGAGTGGGAGCCGTCCCGGCGCCCCGAGGTAGAAGGAGCCGCCGGCGAACGACACCGCACTCCAGCGACGGCGGCTGGAGAACGGGACCTCGCCGAGCACCGGCTGCGCCTCGGCAGGACAGGCGTCGGCGATCGCCCGCAGAGTGATGTTGCGTGCAGTGGCGCTCGCCGCGAGCTCGCCGAGCCACGCGCGAAGCCGATCCTCGACCACGCCCGGTGCCGGCAGCACCTCGACGACGCGCAGCGCCGCGTCGGTGAGGGTGCCGGTCTTGTCGATGCAGATCGTGTCCACCGAGGCCAGCGACTCGATCGCGTTGAGCTGCTGCGCCAACACACCCCGCCGCGACATGCGCACCGCGCCAGCGGCATAGGTGAGGCTCACCAGCACCATCAGACCCTCCGGGATCATGCTCACCACACCGGCTGTGGAGGTGGCCACCGCCGTATGCAGGTGGACGTGGCGGTGGTGGAGCGAGTACGCCAGTAGAGCCCCCAAGCCGACCACCAGCGCCACCAGGACATATAGGAGCCGGTTGACGGCCCGTTCCAGCGGTGAGCGCGGGTGGCGAAACGAGCGTGCCTCGCCCGTCACCCGCTCCGCGAAGCTGTCCGCGCCTACGGCGCTCACCTGATAGGCCCCGGTCCCCTCCACGACAAAAGCCCCCGAGCGAACGTCATCCCCGACTGCACACGGCACGGGCTGAGACTCCCCGGTCAGGATCGACTCATCGAGCCGCAGCTCGCTCGCGGCAAGCAGGTGCCCATCGGCAGTCACCTGGTCGCCAGACTCGATCAGCGCCACGTCGCCGACGACGACCTCCTCGACAGCCACGGCCCGCACGCTCCCGTCGCGATTGACCCTCGCATGCGGAGCGACCAGCAGCGAGAGCCGATCGAGAGCGCGCTTGGCGCGAACCTCCTGTGTGATCCCGATACCGGAGTTGACGACGATCACACCGAGGAACAGCGCGTCGCGCCAATCGCCAAAGGCAAGCGTCAGCCCCCCAAACCCAGCGAGGATCGCATTGAAGACAGTCAGCACGTTCGCCCGCACAATGCTCGTGTAGGAGCGACTCGACCGTCGCGGACCAGCGCGCCCGCCGGCGGACAGGCGCCGAGCCGCCTCCTGCTCACTCAACCCAGCAAGCCCGCCGCCACCCGACCCCGACGCGACAGACGGCGCGACATCCGCCAACCGCGGGGAGATGCCCCGGTCTACGGCGCGCGCCACGATGGCCACTCGGACGATCGGCGGGTCATGCGGTCCATGATGCGCAGCCTGCTTCCATGAGCTCTACGCCGCTGGCCGCGGATACATCTCCCATTTACCTGGATTAACCGTAATCAGTCCTTTGGGAGAAAACGTTACCCAATCCCGAGAGAACGCCCAGAATTCTTCCAGTGTTATTGCTGCAAGGCAACTGATGTGTGTCGCGGTGTATCGCTTACATTGCGACATTCGAATTGGTAGCGCGCTATTGGTGAAGCGCTTCCAATAATCATGTTCATATGTTTTGATCGCTTGGGCTGCTTCTGCTCCTGACAAACGAGGTTGCGTGAGAGACAAAGCATCCACTGGTGAGCAAAGCACAATAAGGAGTGCCAAGAATCCTACCAACCGGACCCTCGTCTCAAAAACCCCCCTGTGAGCTGGTTGTCTCGTGCCACGGGGGAAGATCGTGTCGTCCGCGGCCTGCCCTGCGGTTCTGATTCCTGTTAACATGGCGCGCTTCACCGTCCTGTCTCATAATGGATGCTGAATAAAGTGGGGGGCGGATTCGAGACACGCGCTCGATGCGCGCCGCCTCGCCGAGTGCGTGCTCGCGGATGTGGACGCGAGCCTCCTCGCGCGGTACCTCACCAATCTGGCCCATCGCCCAATCGTGAGGGCGCGCCGGCACGGTTACATCCGTAATCAGCACGGAGCCCGCTCTCGGATGACGGGCGACCGCCTGATCGATCACAAGGGATCATCCGTGGAAAGGTGCGGGGTGGGTGCGGTGAACTACCCGGGACGATCCGTGCCAGCAGGTTACGCTATCGGCGACCCCACCGATCCGAGATCGGCGGATCGATCACTCATGGTCGCCGCCGCTCGGACGCGCAGCTGCGGCGCCCGCGCCAAGGGTCCTCGCAACAAGCGAGGAGCTCGCGCTTGGATACAGGGCCGGGTGGGCGGTGGCTTTGAGCTGCGCCATCGTCAGCGTGAACGACACCAGCAAGGTTGCGAGCGTCATCACCGTGAGCGGGAACACGCCCAGCAACGGGTGGGTCTCGCGCGCCTGCGCGACCGCGTGAGCGTGTCGCGAGGACTGGAGCTGTGCGATTGGTCGTTTCACGGTTCACCTCATGCTCTCTGGGATGTGGCCATGATGCACGGGATTGCTGTGTGAGCGCTAACGCTGTACGAAAGCGCAGATGAGCGACGCGCAAACGGTCAGCTGCTCTTGGGCACCATCTGCACGAAGTCGCCGAAGCGCTCGGGCTCCTCCAGTCTGCACGACCACACCAGGCGGTCGTTCCATACGGTCATGTCGGGGCAGCCGTCGCACATGTTCTGGCGTCCGTCCTCATAGATGTCGGCTGGCTGGATGATCATCACCGACTGGAAGTGCAGACGCTGCAGCAGACGCGAGGGTCTGCGCGCGCCCGCCGCCAGCCAGCGGCGCGTGATCGTGCCCAGGCACGGGTCCAACACGGACAGCGCCAGCATCGCTCTGCCGTGGCTGAGCGTCTGCGGCGGGGTGTAGGCGAGATACCTGCCGGTCCTGAGGTGGTGGTAGGTCTGTGCGAGCTCCATCGAGCGCGGCCCGACGTAGCCGTAGACCCGCTCAGACGTGCCCAGGCGACCTGTGAGCAGCCACTTGAACGTGTCCGGTCGCTCGGTCCCGTTGAGGTAGGCGGCGGGAGCGAAGTCGGGGAAGCGCTTGCGGATCTCGGCCACGATGTCGGTCGACTGAAGCTCGTGGGGAGTCTGGTCGGTGGTGGCGTAGGGCACCGTGGAGAAGTCGACCGGCTCTCCCTGCACGTAGTGGTCGAAGTCGTTGCCGACCATGCCCGCGCGGAAGGCGATGAACACGATCGTGTTGACGATCTCGATGTTGCGCTGCGCCCACTCCAGGACGTCAGGCACGTAGCGCAGCGTGTCCTCATAGACGGTCGCGTTAAACGAACAGCCGATACCTCCCGCCGCGGCCACCATCTCGGCATAACGCTGGCGCAGCTCACACAGCTCGATCTCATCCGCCTGCTTCCAGCCCGGACGGCCCTGCTTTGAGTCGATGTGAAAGGTAAAACCGGCCACGCCCGCGTCTTTGAGCTCTGCCAGCAGATCCTCGGTGAGCGCAAGGCCGTTGGTGTTGACGATCGGCTTCAGGCCATCCCCCGCGACCATCCCGACGATCTCGACGATTTGCGGATGCACGAGCGGGTCGCCGCCCGCGATCGACACGCCGTCCACGGTGCGAAAGCGCTCGAACACGTCGAGGTCGTGACGAACCTCAGCGAGGGTCTTGTGTCCCCGCGGGTCGTTCTCGCGATAGCAGCCCAGACACGCCAGGTTGCACTTCTTGGTCGGCTCCAGCCACGCGATCGCATTATCCGGCAAAGACCACGGCAGACGATAGAGCTGGCGATGATCGATAGTCGCAGTCACGTCAACCCTCCTTCGGGTAGGCCAGACCGCGCTGCTTCGCTCTTCACCGCCGAGATCTCGATCGCGATCTTGACCTTGTTGCCGAGCAGCGCCCCGCCGGTCTCCAGCGCCTGATTCCAGGTGAGGCCGAAATCCCTGCGGTTGAGCTCTCCGCGCAGCTCGAGCTCGATTCGCCCATCGCCGTCCGGCTCGCGTCTTGTGCCGGCGAGTTGGATTTCTCGGGTGACGCCGCGCATCGTCAGCTCGCCCACGATCTGCACCCGCCTGCCGGTGAGGTGCTGGATCCGGGTCGAGTGGAAGCTGATCTGCGGATAGCGCTCGACGTCAAAGAAGTCGGGGGAGCGACGCAGGTGCTCGTCGCGCACCGGCTCGTCCGTGTCGATAGACGCCGCCCTGACCGTGCCCGCAGCCCGGGGGGCGCCTGGGCCTCCCGCCAGGCGCCCCTCGAACTCGCAAAAGCGCCCATTCACCGTCGCCAGCAGCATGTGCCTGACGACGAACGCCACGCTCGAGCGCGGCGCGTCGACCAGCCATTCATCCGTGGGGCTGGAGCTCGCACCAAGCTGACCATCCGTCACCGACGTCGCCATCAGGTGGCCGTGATGTAGCCGCTCATAAAGCCCGGGTGCTTCATCGCCCACCCGTTGGCGTCGCTGTCACACGGGTACGCGCAGAACCACAGGTACTTGCCGGGTTTGCCGACGATCAGTACATAGGTGTGGGTTCCGGGCATGGCTGTGATGCTTACGTTGGCCAGCGGCGAGGTGATGCTGTGAGGCTGGCTGTCGGTGTTGTCGATCCTGAGCTTCAGCGGGTGGCCGGCCTTCACCGCGAATTCGGTCTTGGTGAACGCGTCATGCTTCTTGCCATCCGGCCCGAGCTTGGATTCCGGGATGACCGACAGATCGATCACCTTGGCGGCAGAAACGCTCGCTTCCGACAGGGACGCGACGGCGCTCGTCTGTCGTAGAGCGGCCGGTGGTGGGGCAGCGACTTCGACCTTCTGGCCGCTCTGGACCAGTGCGACCATGGACATCAGCACCGCGGCCAACACGCCCAGTCCAGCAAGCCACTCCAGGACCACCCTGCCCGTCCGGTTGACCGCTTCATCGAACTCGCGCTGGTCTCTTGCCTCGGTCTCCTCGTCTGGAACCTGAATGTGCATTTTCTCACCCGCCTCGGTTTGCCGTTGGCCTTGCACTGAACAATCGCCTGCGCGGCGACCTCGCACGAGCTCGGGACACGAAAAGCCATGCCTTCTGCCTGCTGGGGCCATAACCTGCGGGCATGAGCCACGTCTTGATCCTGCGCCCCGTATGAGCGCGTCACCCCCACGCAGCCCTCAGCTGGACGAGCTGCGCACCTTCTGCGTAGCCGTCGATCTCGGCGGGATCGGCCGCGCAGCGCAGCGACTGCATCTCAGCCAGCCGGCGGTCTCCAAGCGCCTGAAGGCGCTCGAGGAGCTTGTCGGCGCGCCGCTGCTGGAGCGCTCACCGCGTGGCGTGACCATGACCGCTGACGGTGAGCGCCTGTATGCACACGCGCGGCGGGTGGTTGCCGAGCTGGAAGAGCTCGACGGCCTGCTCGACCACATGCACGCCGCCGGCGAGACCGTGCACCTGGCGATCAGCCACACCGCAGCCGAGTTCGTGATGCCAAGGGCGCTCGTGCTGATGCGCCGCCAGACGAGCGCCGCCGTCGAGGTGGTCATCGCCAACTCCCGCGTGGTCAAGCACATGGTCGCCGACGGCACCGCCAGCGTGGGCGTCGCCGCGTGCCTGGCCGACGAGACCGTCCCCGATGTCACACTCGTGCCGCTGATGGACGATGAGATCGTCATCGCGGTCCCGCTCGGCCATCCGTGGGCGCGCCGATCGTCGATAACGCCCACGGAGATGCTCTCGACGCCGCTCATCCTGCGAGACCCTGACGCCCACACCCGCCAGGTGATCGACGATGCGCTCGCCGCAGCCGGACTGGGAGCGCCGCAGGCCGCCTCCGAAGTCGGCTCCACGCACGCCGCCAAGGACGAGGCGCACGAGCTCGAACTGCCCACCGTGATGTCGCGCCTGACGCTCTCGTCGGCCGACCGGCTGGAGATCGTGCCCGTCGATGGTCTGAGCTTTCAGCGGCGCTTCTGCATCCTCTATCCGCGAGGTCCGCTGTCATCGGCCGGCTCGCACCTCGTGGAGGCATTCCGGCAGACGGTCGCCGATTCGCGGGCCGCGTGAGCGGAGGCTGCACTCGAAGGCCGGAAGCCTGCGCTCCAGCCAGCCTGGCAGCCACCATATGCGTGGACCGACCGTTCGCATGATCGCCGGCAGCAGCACGAGCCTGACGATCGTCGCGTCCAGCAGCACCGCGATCGTCAGCCCTACGCCGAACTGGCGCAGCGGGATGACGTCGGCTGTGGCGAACGCCAGGAAGACGGCTGTCATGATCGCTGCAGAGCCTGTGATCACGCCGGTCGTGTACCGCAGGCCGTGCCGGATCGCGTTATCGCAATCGCCCTCCGTGGCCCACTGCTCGCGCATGCGCGTCAGCAGGAAGACCTCGTAGTCGATCGACAGGACGAACATGATCGAGAGAATGCCTGCGCCCGAGGCCGCATCGATATAGCCGGGGCCGCCGAGCACGTGCCCCTGAGTGAGGAGCTCGAGCGCGCCCAGCGCGACCGCGATCGTGGCGAGGTTCAATGCGACGGCGATCAACGGCAACAGCAGCGCCCGCAGGACCACGATCAGGGTGAGCACGGCCACGATCGCCAGCGCGAGCACGAGCCACGGGAAGCGGGTCGTGTTCGCGTTGGTGTAGTCGAGCAGGTACTGCGCCCCCTGGCCGATCTCGACCTTGGCGCCGGTCGCGGCGGCAAGCGCGGGCAGGCTGCGTTGCAGCCTTCTGCTGAGGGCCGCCGTCGCGGGTGCGTCGGGTGGACTGGAGGCGATCACCATCATGCGCGCCGCCTGGCCGCCCCCGTCGACGTTGACCAACTGGGCGACCTGTTCGCGCATCGGCGAGACGGTGCCGTCGAGCGCTGTGAGCACGACATAGCCGGAGTCGAGCGCGTTCGGCGCATCGCTGTGCAGCAGCCCGTAGTCGCGCTGGTAGCCCGTCAGCATCGACGAGTAGCTGCTCAGGGGCCGCTGGGTCCCGTGCAGACCCGTCGCGAGTGCTGCGCTGCGGCTGTCTGCAGCGGAGAGGCCGCCGGCGAGATCGGCGTTGCCCGAAGCGAGCTTGCCCATTCCGCCCGCGAGCTGAGCGTCGTCGTTCGTCAGCTTGCCAAGCCCAGTGGCCAGCTGGGCGTTGCCGTGTGCGAGGCTGCCGAGCCCACCCGCGAGTCGGGTGTTGCCTTTGGCGAGCTTGCCCAGTCCGCTGGCGAGGCCGGCGTCGCCGGTCGTCAGCCTGCCAAGGCCGCCGGCAAGCTGGGCGTTGCCAGTTGTGAGCGCCCCCAGCCCGGCCGCCAGCTGGCCTGCACCGCCGCTCAACCCCGCGAGGCCGTCGCTGAGGGTATGCCCGCCTGCCGCGAGACCGTGCAGCGCGGAGCTGAGCCGCAGCGCGCCCGCTTCGGATTCCCTGGTGCCGGTGGCCAGCCGGTCGGCGCCCGTCCGCAACTGGTCGAGGCCGGCGGTCAACTGTGAGAGCTCCGCCGGCAGAGCCGCGAGCCGTTCCAGGCCTCCGCTCAGCTGCTGTTGGATGCCTACAAGCTGTGACAGGCCGTCCTGTTCGCTTTGCTGCGTGATTGCCGCGAGGTCCTGTGCCAGCGCCGGATAGCGTGGGTCGCCACGCGCGACGGTCATCGCGTCGAGCTCGTGCGTCGCTTCACCAAGCCGGGTGCGCAGCTGCGCGTCGGAGGCTCGCAGCGTGGCGATCCAGCCGGCCCAGGCACGGAGTTGTTCGGCGAGCACCTCGATCGGCGCGACGATCGCGTGCACGGTTTCGTCGAGCGTGTCCATGCCGGTCGCCAGCTGCGCCGCGCCGGTCGTCAGCTGACCATCGGAGCTGGCCAGCCGTTCGGCGCCCGCAGCCGCTTCGTCGAGTCCGCCCGCGAGCGCGGCCGATCCCGCCGCCGCCTGGGCGATGCCCGTCTGCAGCTGGCTCGCCCCATCCCCGGCGCGACCGGCTGCGCTTGCCAGTTGCGTCGCGCCCGCGCGGGCGCGACCGGTTTCGGCTGCCAGGCGCCGTGCGCCTGTGTGCGCACGACCCGTTTCGCGCGCCAGCCGCTGGGCGCCCGTGTGGGCGCGACCGGTTTCGCTTGCCAGTCGCTTGGCGCCATCGTCGGCCGTGCCCGTCTGTTCGGCCAGTCCCCGCGCGCCGCCCGCAGCTCGAGCGCTGCCGCCACCCAGCGATCTCGCGCCGGATGCGGCCGAGCCGAGGCCGCTGCGCAGTGTCGCCACACCGTCACTTGCGCGCCCCAGCCCCGAGCGCAGGCCCTCGATGCCGCGCTGGGCGCCTGCCAGGCGCTTGGGCGCGGACGCAAACGCAGCATGTGCCTGGGTGAGCTCGCGTTCGGCGCCCACGACCGATGCAGGGCCGAGCACCGCCGCCACGTCGGGGTCGCGGGCGGTTTGTTCCTGCCAGCGCATCAGCGCGCGCAGACGCTGGGAGGTGGTAATCGCACCGCTGTCCGCGCTCGTCACGATCACGAACGGCGCCGACCACCCCGCCCCGATTGTGCGTTCCACCATCGCCACCGCGATGCGCGCCGGATTGGACGCGGGAAGCTCAGACGCGTCCGGCGGGCCCATGCGCAGCGCGCCCGCGGGGGCCGCCAGCGCCAGCATCGCCAGGAGGATCAGCGGGACCGTAATCGCGGGGTGGGCGATCAGGCGTTCCGCCATAAGTCCCGCTCTGGTGCGCTGCCCGGCGGTGCGCGAGCGGGTAAGCCGGATCGGCCAGCGGTCCAGCCAAGGGCCGAGCAGGCGCAGCAGCGCCGGCATCGCGGTCAGCGCCAGCGCGACGCTGAGAAGGCCCGAGATGACCACTCCGATTGCCACCGGGCCGAGCAGCCCCGGCGTCGCCACCGCGCTCGCCGCGAGCATCGTCAGCGCCAGCGTGCCGCCCGCCGCCGCGATCGTGCGTCCGGCAGCCCGAGACGCGATCGCGATCGCCGTCTCCTGGTCGCAGCCGGCGGCCAGCTCCTGGCGCACGCGCGAGACCATCAGCAGCGCGTAGTCGACCCCTAGAGCGAGGCTCATCATCGCGGCGATCGCCACGCCCAGCGAGTTGATCGGCGTGAGGAAGCTGGCAAGCCACAGCAGGCCATGGCCGGCCATCACGGTCGCGCCGCCCATCGCCAGGGGCACCGCAGCGGCCACCGGCGAGCGAAAGACGAGCAGCAACACCAGGATCAGGATCGGCAGCGCGATCATCTCCGCCCGCTCGGTGTCCGCCATCGTGGCGTTTTGAAGCGCACGCCCGATCACGGCGACGCCTGTCAGGTAGCTGCGCACCGGGCGCTGCACCGTGCGCGCGATCACCGCTTCGGTGAGCGGCACCACCGTCATCGCGCGGCTCGCCGGCCGGATGTAGTTCACGAGCACGAACGCGCTGTTGGGGTTGGGGCGCAGCGAGCGCAGCGTGACAGACCGATCCCAGGGCGAGAGCACCTGTACCTGTGCGATCCCTCGCAACGCGCTCACCAGCCGCTGGCCCTGGCGGTCGACCTGCGCGGGTGGGCCGCGCAGGAGCACCGCGATCGGGACCGTGTTGCCGAACCTTGCGGCCAGCATCGCTTCCGCTCTCGACGACGGCGTGCCGGGCACTGCCAGCGACATCGGCGCAAGCCGGCCTTCCAGGCCCAGGCCGAGGACCGCGAGCACGACGATCGCCGCGCCCCAGGCCAGCAGTGCAGACCACGATCGCCACCTGGGCACCCTGCCCGCCAATCTGCTGCGCCTGCTCATGGCTACCTCCTGGGTGGTGATCGCCTTGCGTCGTTCGCAACCACGCGACAACACTATATCATAAATTTATGTTACATCATTTTGTGTATCTTCGATTGGCGATATGCTTGCGCGATGGCGCAGGCCCAGGCCGAGCAGCGATTGACGATCGACCAGCTCGCGCAGAGCGCCGGGCTAACCGTGCGCAACGTCCGCAGCTACCAATCGCGCGGGCTGATCCCGCCGCCCGAGGTGCAGGGCAGGGTCGGCTACTACGGCGCCGAGCACATCGCACGGCTGGCGCTGATCCGCGAGATGCAGGCCCAGGGGTTCAACCTCGCCGCGATCGCCCACCTGCTCGAGCAAGCCACGGGCGCCAGCGAGCAGGTTCTCGGCTTCACCCGCTCGTTGATGACCCCCTTCGAGACCGAGACCCCCGAGATCGTCGCACTGGCCGACCTGCAGGAGCGCCTCGGCGCCAGCGTCGATGAGAAGCTCATCGCCCAGGCCGAGAAACTCGGTCTGGTGATCTCGATCGCGCACGACAGCTTCGAAGTACCCAGCCCGACCCTGCTGGCGGCCGGCGAGCGACTGGTCGCGCTCGGCGTCCCCTTCGACAGCGCGCTCGACGCCATGGACAAACTCAGACGCGACACTGGGCGCATCGCCCAGACGTTCGTGCGCATCTTCCTGGAGTTCATCTGGAAGCCCTTCGACGACGCCGGGCGACCCGAGTCCGACTGGCCCCAGGTGCAAGCGGCCCTCGATCAGCTGCGCCCCCTCGCCTCGCAGGCCCTCACCGCCGCCTTCCAGCCCACGATGACCAAGGCCGTCGAAGTGGCCTTCGGCAAGCAGATCGACCAGGCCCGTACGCGCAGGGCATGAGCGGGAGGTGGGCCTACGGAGTCTCCAGCGGCACGCCGATCAGCTTCAGCCTGCGGGTCAGCCCGCCCAGGGCGAAGGCGCGCAGTGGCGGTAGAGCGTCTGCGGATCGTGCAGGTGGACCTCGTGGGTCGCTGTCATGCCGCGCTCGGCTTGCGTGCGCGGATGATCGCGGCGGCGGCGTGCTCGTGGACGCGGTGCGTCTCGCGTATCTCGATTTCCTGCAAGCCGGCATCGCTGAGTGCCTGCTCGAACTCTTGGCGGGAGAGCGCTCCAGCGATGCAGCCCGTCCACTTCTGCATGTCCGCGCGTGTGGTCGCGTCCATGTCGGGGTCGGCGATCACGTCTGAGATCGCAAAGCGTCCCCCGGGGCGCAGCACGCGCGCCGCCTCGCGCAGGACCTTGGGCTTGTCGCCGGAGAGGTTCAGCACGCAGTTTGAGATGACCACGTCCACGCTCGCGTCCGGCAGCGGGATCGCCTCGATGTAGCCCTTGCGGAACTCCACGTTGGACAGGCCGGCCTGCTCGGCATTGGCGCGGGCCAGGTCGAGCATCTCGTCGGTCATGTCCAGGCCGATCGCCCGTCCCGTCGGACCGACTCGCTGTGCGGAGATGAGCACGTCCGCTCCCGCGCCCGAGCCAAGGTCCAGCACCGCCTCGCCCTCGCGCAGGTCGGCGACCGCGGTGGGCACGCCGCAGCCCAGCGACGCAGGGATGGCCTTGGCCGCGACTCCAGCGCTGCGCTTGTCATAGAGCGCGCCTCCGAAGACCTCGCGTCCCTGCTCGTCCGTCACGCCCACCGCGCAGCCACAGCCCGGCCGCGCGCTCGCGCTCGCCGCGCGGGCGGCCGCCGCGTAGCGCTCGCGAACCCGCTCGCGCACGTCGGTGATCAGCTCAGCCATGCGGACAGCTCCTTGAGCGCGTCGGGGATCACGTAGTAATAGGCCCACAGCCCCTGGCGCTCGGAATCCACGATCCCGGCGTCGCGCAACTTCTTGAGGTGGTGGGAGAGCGTCGGCTGGGAGATCTCGAACAACGGCACGAGCTCGCACACGCACACCTTGCCGGCGTGATTGCGCAGCACGTCGACCAGTTGCAGGCGGATCGGGTCGCCGAGGGCTTTGGCGACCTCGGCCATGCGGATCGCCTGCTCACGCTGCACGTCTGGGTAGACGACCGGCTCGCAGCAGCGAACCCCGGCGGGACGCTTGGTCTTCGGGGTCAACTCCAGATCGACGCTCATCGATCTATATATACCTATTGAAGTGGCGATTGTCAATGCAATATGATCGCCGATATGAACGACGCGCCGGACACCGTTGCGGTCATCACCGACATCCACGGCAACCTTCCCGCGCTGCAAGCGGCGCTTGGGCGGATCGCGGAGCTCGGCATCGAGACCGTGTTCTGTGGCGGCGACCTGGTCGGCTACGGCCCATATCCGAACGAGGTCTGCGCGCTGATCGCAGAGCGCGAGATTCCCACGATCTACGGCAACTACGACTACGCCATCGCGCGAGACGAACAGGACTGCGGCTGCGCGTATGTGACCCAGCACGACCGCGATCTGGGCCAGCTGTCGGTCGACTGGACCCTGGCGAACACCAGTAACCAGTCCAAGGAGTTCATGCGCGGCCTGCCGTTTGACCTGCGCTTCACCGTCGGCAAGACCGGCGTGCACCTGGTTCACGGCTCGCCGCGCAAAGTTAACGAGTACCTGTTCGAGGACAAGCCGGCGCGTCTGTACGAACGGCTGGCCGCCGCCGAGAGCGACCCGGTGCTCGTGTTCGGACACACGCACAAACCATGGGTCCACGAATACGGCGGGGTGCTGTTCGTCAACTGCGGCTCGGTCGGAAAGCCCAAGGACGGCGACCCGCGCGCCGCGTTCGCCGTCCTCACGGCTACCAGCGAGGGCGTAAGTGTGACTATCGAGCGCGTCGCCTATGACGCCGACGCGGTCGCCGCCGTGGTGCGTCAGGCCGGGCTTCCGGGTGAGTTCGCCGACAAGCTGCTGATTGCCGCATGACCGGCACGCTTGCGCTCCCACGCCGTCTGCTCGCCGAGCTGCTCGGCTCGGCCTTCCTCGCCGCACTGGTCATCGGCTCGGGCATCGCCGCCCAGACGCTCTCCCCCAACGACGTCGGCCTGGAGCTGTTCGAGAACGCCGCCGCAACCGCAGCGGGGCTGTTTACGATCATCCTCATGTTCGGCCCGGTGTCCGGCGGACACTTCAACCCGGTCGTCTCGCTCGCCGACGCCAGCTTCGGCGGCATCAGCTGGCGAGACGCGCTCGCCTACATACCCGCGCAGGCGGCCGGCTGTGTCCTCGGCGCTGTGACAGCCAACGGCATGTTCGCGCTGGCCGCCGTCAGCATCTCCACCCATCACCGAGCCTCGAGCGCACACCTGTTCTCCGAGGCGATCGCCACGGCCGGGCTGCTGCTCGTGATCTTCTCGCTCGCGCGCAGCAAACGCGCACACGCTGCGCCGGCCGCGGTCGGCGCGTACATCGGCGCCGCCTACTTCTTCACCAGCTCAGCCAGCTTCGCCAACCCCGCGATCAGCGTCGGGCGCATGTTCTCCAACAGCTTCGCCGGCATCGCGCCCGCGTCGGTGCCCGGGTTCGTCTGCGCGCAGCTCGTCGGCGGCGCCTGCGCGATCCTCGTGCTCAGGGTGCTCTACCCCGACGTCACCGCAGCCGAGGCGGAAGAGGTCATCCTGCCCCACCACCAGGCGCGAGTGCCTATCTCGTGAGGATGCCGAGTCCCCCTCGTGTCTCTGGGTGTCCGAGATCGGGGGGCGGAGGCGGAGGCGGGGGCGGGGGCGGGGGTGTCGGATGCGGGCTGGTCATCTCAGGAGATGGTATCGGCCAGGGCCCAGGCCCAGAACAACAGCTGGAGCAGCAACGTGATGGCTGCGCCGAAGTAATACCTGCCGAGCGTCTCGATTTTCGCCTGGTTGGACTGCCAGTAGCCCTTGAGCCAGTAGATGAGACGGCGTCGAATCTCGCGTTCGTCGTCGGCGACCTCGAACAACGACTCGTACATTCTCGGCGCGTTGAGACCGAAGACGAAACCACTCTTCGGTAGCAGCACGTAGATGGATAGGAGAATTGAGCTGACGAGTGAAACGAGAGCGAGCGCGTCGAGCGTGCGGCTTTCCTGCCTGTCGGTCATCTCAGGCGCTCGCACCTGCTTGTCGACGTCCGGACGGCCGCGGATCAGCCCAGCCGTCAGGCTGGTGCTGCGGCGTCTGCTGGTACGAAGAGACGATCCGCGGTCCACTTCGCGCACAACGAAGTTAGACGCGCGTACTCGGCCTCGAGCTCGGAGTCGGAGTCGGAGAGCCGCCGGGCAATGCGGTATGGGTTGGGTATGGCACCATCTATGGCATGAGGCGCACGACGATCTACCTGCCTGACGATCTCAAGGGTGCTCTCGAGCGAACCGCCTCCGCTGAAGGGCGCAGCGATGCCGAGGTCGTGCGCTCAGCGCTTGCCGTTGCGACGGCCGAGCATTCATATCCGCGACCGCAGCTTCCTCTGTTCAGCAGCGCCGACCCCACGCTCGCCGAGCGGATCGACGAAGAGCTCGCCCGCGGATTCGGCGAGTGATCCTGCTTGAGACGAGCGGGCTGCTCTCCGCACTCGACAGTAGCCAGACTCACCACAGCGAGGCGGCGGCAAGCCTTTCCCCCGCAAGCCCACCGCTGCTGCTATCGCCATTCGTGCTCGCGGAGCTCGACTACCTCATAGCCTCACGCGTGCGCTCTACCGCCCGCGCCACCCTGCTCGAGGAGGTCAAGCGCGGCGCGTACACCCTCGAGCCCATGACTGCCAGGGACGTCGCGAGCGCCCATGCCGTATCAAGCGCTACGCCGACCATGAGATCAGCCAGGCCGCGGCATCGATAATCGTGCTCGCCGAGCGCCACGGCACCAGAGACGTACTGACACTCGATGAACGGCACTTCCGTGTCCTGACCGCCGAAGGCACACACTTCCGGCTGCTGCCAGCAGACGCGTAGAAGACGCTGCGTTGCCTACGACGGTCAGGACGGCGATGACCGCGACGCGGCCGGGCGTCGGCTGCTATCGCAACTCGTCCTCGGGGGGCACGCGGCCGGAGCGGGCGTTCGACGCGCCGATCGGGACCTGGGCCACCGAAACGATCGTCGCGGTCGTCCGGGTAGCCTCAGCGCGAACGCCTCCTGGGTCGACTCCTCAGCAAGATCGAAATCGCCGACGTAGCCGACCGTGCTGGCCAGCACGCGCCCCCAGCGCTCGCGCAAGACACGCTCGATCAACCAGCGTCTTCCATACCGTGGAGATGCACCAACGGGCGGACCTCCACCACCCCGCCGAGCCGAGCCGCGGGGCAGCGAGCCGCGATCTCGAGCACCGGATCGAGACTCTCCGCCTCGAAGAGGTAGAAGCCGCCAAAGACCTCCTTGGTATTCGCAAACGGGCCGTCGGTGATCAATGTCTCGCCGCCCTCGACGCGCACCGCGCTCGCCATCTCGATCGACTGCAGCTGAGCACCCCCAATGTAACCCGGGAGTTGCGCGATCTCGAGATACTCGCGAGTCATCTGCTCCAGCTCCGAAGCGCTCAGCGCCTCATAGGTACCTGGCTTCTCATAGACCAACACCGCGAACTGCATACGCCCTCCTTGAAGATCGTTATCAACCCTACGACGAACAGACACCGCCGCAGGGGACAGAACTTCCGCGGCTACGCCTGCACGACTACGCTTCGATGGCGAGTTGGCCAGCGCCACCGGGAACCGGGTGGCGGTAGCGCCGGCGGGAGACGCCTGGACCGCACGGCGCAGCCATCTGACCTGGTTTGCTCCCGTCGCCCGGGCTTGACGGAGGTTCGCACATTTCCGGATCGCATGAAAGCTGTCCCCTAAGCGTGCGCCCGTTCGTCGTTGGGGCGACAATACAGTCCCCTTAGGAGGTTTCAGATGAAGTATGCGATGCTGATCCACGAGAAGCCCGGCTACCTCGAGGCGCTGGCCGAGGACGAGCAAAAGGCCGTGTTCGCCGAGTACATGGCGCTGTCCGAGGACCCACGCGCCCAAGGCGGCGCGCAGCTCCAGCCGATCGCGACCGCCACGACGGTGCGCGTGCAGGATGGCCAGACGCTGACCACCGACGGCCCGTATGCCGACACCAAGGAGGCGTTCGGCGGCTACTACGTGTTCGAGGCGGACAACCTCGACGAGGCGATCGAGCTAGCGGCGCGGATCCCGGCGGCCCGTCTCGGCGGCGCGATCGAGGTCCGGCCGCTGGTGGAGCGCTAACGCTGCTGGAAGAGGTTTTCCGCGAAGAGTGGGGCCGTGTGCTTGCCTCGCTGGTCGGTTTCCTCGGCGATTTCGATCTCGCCGAGGAGGCCACCCAGCAGGCGTTCGCGGTCGCCGCGGAGCGCTGGCCCCGCGACGGAGTCCCGGCCAACCCCGGCGCGTGGCTGACAATCACCGCGCGCAACCGGGCGCTCGACCGCATCCGACGCGAGCGGACGCTGGCCGAAAAGGCCCGGCAGCTGGAGGTGCCCGAAGTGGCGATGGACGAGCTTGACGACACGGTGATCGAGGATGAGCGGCTCGAGCTGATCTTCACCTGCTGCCATCCCGCGCTGGCGCTCGAGGCGCAGGTTTCGCTCACACTGCGGGCGCTCGGTGGGCTGACGACAGAGGAGATCGCGCGCGCGTTCTTGATCTCCGAGGAGGCGATGAAGCGGCGCCTATCGCGCGCGAAGGCAAAGATCAAGGCGACCGGGATCCCGTTCGCCGTCCCGGCCGAGCATCTGCTACCCGACCGCGTGGACGCGGTGCTGGCGGTCGTGTACCTGATCTACAACGAGGGGTATTCGGACCCGCCCACCCGCGTCGACCTGGCGGGCGAGGCGATCAGGCTGGGCCGTGTGCTCGCCGCGCTGATGCCCGACGAGCCGGAGGTGCACGGACTGCTGGCGCTGATGCAGATCCAGCACGCCCGACGGGAGGCGCGGTTCTCCGGCGAGGAGCTGGTGTTGCTCGAGGACCAGGACCGGTCGCTGTGGGACGCGGAGACGATCGCCGCCGGGCGCACCGCGCTCGAGCGCGCGCTCGCCCTGCGCGGCCGCGGACCGTACCTGCTCCAGGCCGCGATCGCCTCGCTCCAGACCGAGCAGCGGATCGACTGGAACGAGGTCGCCGCCTTGTATGGCCAGCTCGAGCAGATCACGCACTCGCCAGTGGTGGAGCTGAACCGCGCGGTCGCAGTCGCCCAGGCCGGGGCAACCGAGCAGGCGCTCGAGATCGTCGAGCAGCTCGCGCTCGGCGACTACCAGTATCTGCACTCCACGCGCGGCGAGTTGCTGCGCCGGCTCGGCCGGCCCGATGAGGCGCGCGAAGCGTTCGAACGCGCGCTCGCCCTCGCGCACTCGACGCGCGAGCGGCGTTTCCTCGAGCGACGGCTCGCCGAGCTGTAGACCTCGCCCACGCGCTCGCGGCGCGACCACAGCATCGGCGTGTCCCCATCGCCGCCTCCCATTCGTCGTAAAGACGACAACAACAAGAGGAGGCAGCGATGCAACACCACACCAACACCCAACCTTCTGTCCCTGTCCCGACCGCTGGAGGCCGGATGACGTCCACATCCCCGAATATCAATCGCTGGCACGCGTTCGCGCTGTTGGCAGTGTCGTTCTTCATGACGGTCATCGATCTGACGATCGTCAACGTCTCGCTGCCCACGATCGGTCGCGATCTGCACTTCAGCGCGACCAATCTGCAGTGGGTGGTGACGGCGTACGCGCTCACGTTCGGCGGCTTCATGCTGCTCGGCGGTCGTGCGGCGGACCTGCTCGGCCGCCGCCGGATCCTGATGGTCGGGCTTTCGTTGTTTACGGCGGCGTCGCTGGGAGCCGCGCTGTCCACCGGCGAGGTGTCGCTGATCGCGGCGAGGGCCGTTCAGGGACTTGGCGCGGCGCTCATGCTGCCCGCCGCCCTGTCGATCGTGATGAACATGTTCGCCGAGGGCGCCGAGCGCAACAAGGCGCTCGGGATCTGGGGCGGGCTCGGTGCCGGCGGCGCGACCGTTGGTGTGATCGCCGGCGGGCTTCTCACCCGCTACGCCGGGTGGCAGTACATCTTCTATCTGAACGTCCCGATCGGGGCAACTGCGCTGGCGCTCGCACCCAGGATCGTCCCCGACAGCCGGCTCGAGACGATGCGCCGGCGGTTTGACGCGCTCGGTGCGATCGCGGGCACGGGCGGGCTCGTGCTACTGGTCGACGCGATCGCCCAGGCACCGCAGTACGGCTGGGGCGCCACGCGGACCGTCGCTCTGCTGGCGGCATCGGCGGCTCTGCTCGCCACGTTCCTGGCGATCGAGAACCGGGTGAAGGATCCTGTGCTGCCGCTGTCGATCTTCCAGCTACGGACCCTCTCCGGCGCGAACGTTGCGGGACTGCTGTTGGGCGGCAGCTTCTTCGCGTTCATATACGTCGGCACCCTCTACATGCAGGAGGTGCTGCACTACAGCGCTCTGCAGACCGGTCTGGCATGGCTGGCCGCGTCGCTGACCTCGATCGTCCTCGCCGGCATCTCACAGGCGTTGGTCACCCATGGCGGCGCCAAGGTCGTGATGGCGATCGGGATGACGCTGATCGGCGCGGGCGTGCTCTGGGCGACCCAGGTGCCCGTCCACGGACACTTCCTTGCGAACCTCGCCGGCCCGTTCGTCGTTGCCGGCGCCGGGACCGCGTTCGCGTTCATCCCGATCTCGATCGCCGCGCTCGCCGGCGTTTCAGAGCACCAGGCCGGGCTCGCGTCCGGGCTCCTGAACACCAGCCAGCAGCTCGGCGGAGCGATCGGGATCGCAATCGCCTCAAGCCTGGCGGCGAGCCACACCCAGACACTGGTGCACGCCGGCACCGCCGCACCCGCGGCCCTCACCGGCGGCTTCCAGCAGGCACTGTGGGTGCTCGGCGCGATCGCGCTGCTCGCCGTCCCGGCGATCTTCGCGCTCGTCCGCCGCGACGAGCTCTCCGACGCGGTTGCCAAGACCACGATCCGCGAGCCGCAGCCCGCGCTGGCCGGCGCGAACTGACCCTGATGTTTCGTGGCGGGGCAATGCCGGCGCGACCTCCGGCCACTACGCTCGGGCATATGACGATTCAGCGGATGGCCAACGTCCTCATCGTTGTCGATGACCTGGAGGCTGTTATTGAGTTCTTCGTCGAGCTCGGAATGGAGTTGGAGGGCAAGGGGCCACTGGAGGGGCGCTGGGTGGAACGTGTCATCGGGCTCGACGGCGTCCGACAGGACATCGCCATGCTGCGGACCCCGGACGGCCACAGCCGGCTCGAGCTGGCGAGGTTCCACACGCCGCCGGCGATCAGCCCTGGGCCGGAGAACGCGCCGGCGAACACGCTGGGCATTCGCCGCATCATGTTCGCCGTCGACGACATCGAGGAGGTCGTTGCCCGCCTGCAGGCCCACGGCGCCGAACTCGTCGGCGAGATCGAGCAGTACCAGGACACCTATCGACTCTGCTATCTCCGCGGCCCCGAGGACATCCTCGTCGGACTGGCCGAGCAGCTCAACTGAAAACTTCCGAAGGCCTATCCACCCAGGCGACAGCCGGCCAACGCGAAACGCAGCACTCGATCTCGGCCGAATGATAGATCCTCGAGGGGTGCGGGCGGGCCTGTCCAAAGCGCCCCGTGTGCGGCGACGTTGTGATGAGGGGCCGCGTATCGTGCGGCCAAGACGACGAACGTTGGAGGTGTGATGGCTCAATACATGTTGCTCTGCTACCACGAGGAGACGGACGCGGCCGAGGGGGTCGAGCGGGAGGCGGAGTTGCCGCTGATCCTGGAGCTGTACCGGGGCCTGCGTGAGTCGGGGGTGATGGTCGGCATGGGACGTTTGCGTTCGGTGGAGAGCGCGACATCGGTCCGGGTGCGAGGCGGGGAGACGGAGATCGTCGACGGCCCGTTTGCGGTGACGAAGGAGCGGCTCGCTGGCTACTATCTGATGGATTGCGGGGACCTCGACGAGGCGCTGAAGCTGGCGGCCCGGATGCCGGGCGCGGGCTATGGCACGATCGAGGTGCGTCCCGTGCTGTCGGCTGAGGAGTGGGTCGACAGCGCACGCGAGGCTGGCGCCGATGTTCCCGAGGAGGCGATGCGATACCTCACCTGAGCGGACGAGTTCCGCCTGTCGATCCGGTCGCGGCTGCCGTCGCGCGCGCGTTTCGTGAGGAGCGCGCGATTGTATTGGCGACCCTGATCCGGCAGGCCGGCGACTTTCAGCTGGCCGAGGACGCGGTTCAGGAAGCGTTTGAGGCGGCGATCACGTCGTGGCAGCGGAGCGGTGTACCCGCGAACCCGGGGGCGTGGATCACCACCGCGGCCCGGCGCCGTGCGATCGATCGCCTGCGACGCAACCGGTCGGTCGTCGGTCGCGCCGAACGCCTGGCTGAGCTGATCCGCCTGGACGCCCCGCACGAGGAGACCTCCATGGATGACGAGTCAACGATCGTTGATGACCGGCTGCGGCTGATCTTCACCTGCTGTCACCCGGCGCTCGACATGGCCGCCCGCGTGGCGTTGACACTGCGGGCGTTGGGGGGTCTGACGACCGGTGAGATCGCCCGAGCGTTTCTGGTCGCCGAGCCGACGATGGGTAAGCGGATCGTGCGCGCAAAGAGCAAGATCGCCGAGGCGCGGATCCCGTACAGGGTGCCGGCCGATGAGGAGCTCCCCGATCGCCTGCGTGGCGTGCTGCGGGTGGTGTATCTGATCTTCAACGAGGGGTATGCGGCGAGCGAAGGGGATCGTCTTGTCCGTGGCGAGCTCTGCGAGGAGGCGATCCGTCTCGGTGAACTGCTCCTCCGGCTCATGCCCGACGAGGCGGAGGTGTGGGGGCTCTCGGCGTTGATGCTGCTCCATCACGCACGCAGCGGCGCCCGCGTGGATGCGAGCGGACGCTTCGTTGCTCTTGAGGATCAGGACCGGTCGCTGTGGGATCGGGCCCGGCTCGATGAGGGGACCGCGAGGCTTGAGCGTGCTGTGCGTCTGCGGCGTCCTGGCGAGTACCAGCTCCAAGCAGCGATCACGGTCCTGGAGATGCAGGCCCCCGATGCAGAGAGCACAGATTCGGCGCAGATTGCCGACCTGTACGGCGCGCTTGCGAGGCTCACGCCCTCGCCGGTGGTCGAGCTCAACCGCGCGGTCGCGGTCGCAAACGCCGAAGGGCCGTCTGCGGGTCTTGAGCTGTTGGAGGCGCTGCTCGGCGACCCGACACTTGAGCGCTACCAGCCGTTGCACGCGGCCCACGCCGAGTTGCTGCGCCGCGCGAGCGACGCCCCGGCCGCCGCGTGCGCGTATGAGCGCGCGATCGCGCTCACCTCCAACGCTGTCGAGCGCGCGGAGCTCGAGCGGCGTCTGGCCGCGTTGCGCTGACGGTTCCTAGCACCGTTGCCTCGCTTATGCGTGCAAGCGTATTCCGAGCGCTCCTGCCTGGCGCCGTCAAGCGTCTCATGGGCGTGATCAACAATTCCCCGGGGGCTGTCCAAATCGCCCTCCCTGCTGCGACGTCTTGACGAGGCCGTCTTTCCGGGCGGCGAAATATCGACAAGGAGCCGCCGCTCATGACCATCACAAATCTCCATCGCTGGCGCGCGTTCGCACTGTTGGCTTTGGCCTACTTCATGACATGCGTCGATCTGACGGTCGTCAACGTGTCGCTGCCAACGATCGGCCGCGACCTGCACTTCAGCGCCACCAGCTTGCAATGGGTAGTCACTGCGTACGCGCTCGGATACGGCGGGTTCCTGCTGCTCGGCGGTCGCATCGCTGATCTGTTCGGCCGCCGCCGCGTCCTGATGAGCGCGCTTGGCGTGTTCAGCGCCGCGTCGCTGGGCTGCGCGCTCGCGCCGAGCGACACGGTCCTGATCACGAGCAGGGCGGTCCAGGGGCTCGGCGCCGCGGTGATGCTCCCGACCGCCATGGCGATTGTGACGAGCATCTTCGATGAGGGCCCGGAGCGCAACAAGGCGCTCGGGATCTGGGGCGCGCTCGGCGCGACCGGCGGGACCGTCGGGCTGCTCACCGGTGGGCTGATCACCCGCTATCTCGGCTGGCAGTACATCTTCTACCTGAACGTTCCGATCGGAACGCTCGCGCTGGCGCTCGCCCCCAGGCTGCTGCCCCGTGGCGCGTCCCAAGCGTCGAGCGGGCGTTTTGACCTTCCAGGAGCGCTCGCTGGCACCGGTGGCCTGGTCCTCCTCGCGGACGCGATCTCGCAGTCGCCGCAGTACGGCTGGGGCTCCGGGCGCACGATCGCGGTGCTTGGCGCAGCGGCCTCACTGCTCGCCGCGTTCCTGGTGATCGAGAACTGCAGCGAGTCGCCGGTCCTGCCGCTGTCGATCTTCCGGCTGCGGACACTCACCGGCGCGATCACTGCCGGTTTGCTGATCGGCGGCAGCTTCTTCGCGTTCCTGTTCATCGGCACCCTGTACATGCAGCAGGTGCTTCACTTCAGCGCGCTGCAGACCGGGCTGGCGTGGATGTCGGGCTCGGTGCCGTCGATCGTGTTCGCCGGCGTCTCCCAACGACTGGTCACGCGTCGCGGCCCGAAAGCGGCGCTGGGGCTCGGCGTGGCCCTCGTCGCCGGGGGGGTCCTCTGGGGAACCCAGATCCCGGTCCACGGGCACTTCCTAGCGAACCTCGCGGGCCCGTTCGTGCTCGCAGGCGCCGGAACGGCGTTCTCGTTCATCCCGATCTCGATCGCGGTGCTCGCGGGTGTCCGCCAGCACCAGGCCGGGCTCGCCTCGGGGCTGATGAACACCTCCATACAGCTCGGAGCAGCATTCGGGATCGCGATCGCCTCAAGCGTCGCCGCAAGCCACACGCAGGCGCTGCTGCACACCGGCACCGCCGGCCCCGCGGCGCTCGCCGCCGGCTACCACCACGCGCTGTGGCTGCTGGGAGCGATCGCGCTGCTCGCCCTCCCGGTGACCTTCACCTTCATCCGCCGCAACCACCCCTTCGAGCTGGCACACAGCAACCCCGTCGGCGTGGCTGAGCCGGCGCTCGCCGCAACCAGCTGACCCAATCCAACGCACAACCAAGACCCAACAAACACAAGGAGACGCAGCCGTGTCCACCACATCACTCGAAGGTAAGACAGTTCTGATCACCGGGGCCAACCGCGGCCTCGGGCAGGCACTCGTCGACGAAGCCCTCCAGAGGGGCGCAAGGCGGGTGTACGCCGGGGCACGCCAGCCCATTACCCACGCGGATGAGCGGGTCACGCCGCTGATCATCGACGTGACCGACTGGGCGCAGATCCAGCGAGCTGGCGAAAGCGTCGATTGGCTCGACATCCTGATCAACAACGCCGGCGTGTCGCTGCCCGATGACCTAAGCAGCCGGGCCGCGTTTGAGCAGCATTTCGACGTCAACGTCTACGGCCCCGTCATGGTGACCCAGGCGTTTCTGCCGTCGCTGGCGCAGAGCAGGGGACGGATCGTCAACGTCGTCTCGATCGGGGCGTTCGCCGCGGTCCCGATCCTGCCGGCATATTCGGCCTCGAAGGCGGCAGCGTTCTCTGTCACGCAGTCGCTGCGCGCCCTGCTGGCAGGCCAGGGCGTGAAGGTTCATGCCGTCCTGCCCGGGCCGATCGACACCGACATGGTCCGGGACCTGCCGATCCCGAAGTCCTCGCCGGAGTCGGTCGCCCAAGCCATCTTCGACGGCGTGGAGAGCGGGGATGAGGAGATCTTCCCCGACCCGTTCTCACAGACGCAGGCCGAGAGCTGGCGCACCGGCGCGGCCAAGGAGCTCGAACGCCAGAACGCCGCGCTCATACCCGCCGAGCCGATCGCTGCCTGAACACCCCGCCACAGTGCTGGCCCGCGGTCGCTCCGGCGGTCACGGGCCAGCACCAGCGTCACGCTGGTGACATTCAGGTTGCGGACACAGCACACACGCGCGCCCACCCACCAAGGCGAGGAGAGATCCCATGTCCGAGACACGCACTCAGTACAACGCCGAGATCATCGGCGAGTTCCGCGCCAACCAAGGACGCGTCGGCGGCGCGTGGGAGGCAATCCCGCTGCTCTTGCTCCATCACACCGGCGCGAAGTCCGGCGTGAGCCGAGTCAACCCGGTCGCCTACCTGCCCAGCGCTGCAGCGCCTCTTCAAGACAGCAACCGAGCGCTACCCGCAGCTCGCCGAAGCCGCGAGCAAGACCCAGCGCGTCATCCCCATGTTCCTCCTCACACCCGGCGGGAGCGCGTGAACCACTCGAGCGCCCAGACCGCCCAGCTCTCACGGCCCACCAACGATCGAATGGAGGCAGCGATGAACCACGAACCTAATAGGCCCAGGCCGACAGAAGCCCATGTAACCGATTCGGTGGAGCGTCCCGTCGTGGTCGACCGGGACACGTTCCAAGCCGAGCTCGACGCCCTCCTGATCCGCGAGAAGGCGCACACTCGCGAGGGTGACGCGATCGCCGCGGTGCGCCGCCGGCTCCCGATGGTCGAGATGGACCCAAGTCTCCCGCTGATCGGCCCGCGCGGCCCGCTGACGTTGCTGGACGCGTTTGAGGGCCGACGGCAGCTGATCGCCTACTACTTCATGTGGTGGAACGGCCATCCGGCCGCCGAGCAGTGCGAGGGGTGCACGCACTACACGACGCAGGTCGGGGAGCTCTCCTACCTCCATTCGAACGACGTCACCTACGCGACGTTCTGCCAGGGACCGTACGAGGAGAGCATCCGCTATCGCGACTTCATGGGCTGGCAGATGCCCTGGTATTCCGCCGAAGACTCCCTCGACGCTCTGCTGACCGGGCGCGACGTCGGCAAAATGCACCTGGTGTGTTATCTACGCGACGCCGGCAGAGTCTTCGAGACCTACTGGACCACCCGCCGCGGCGTCGAGGCAATGGACTACAGCTACGGACTGCTCGACCTTACCGTCTACGGCCGGCAAGAGAGCTGGGAGGACTCGCCCGCCGGCTGGCCACAGTCGCCCGTGATGTCCCACCTACGCACCAACGGACGCCCCACCGCCCAATGGTCCCGCCTGCAAGCCGGACGCTGCGACGACCTCGGCACCACCGGCCCGTGACCCGGATCCGCCGCCGCGTCGGCTGTCAGGTTCTTTGGGTGACGCGTGTCTATCGGGTATGCACGTCACCTATCTCGTTATCACGATCCTGGCGGCGATCGCGAACGGCTACGCCGCCTCGTTGAACTTCGTCGGCGCCGAGTCGGTCAAGGTCGTCGCTGACCGGGTACAGGTCTCGCGACGATGGATGGTCCCGCTAGGCACGCTGTTGGCCTCCGGCGCGGTCGGGCTTCTAACGGGCTTTGCCGTACCGGCGTTGGGGACGGCTGCTGCGATCGGCCTCGTCCTGTACTTCATGTGCGCTGTGACCGCTCACCTACGAGTCCGCGACCGCCAGATCGGAGGAGCCGTGTTCTTCTTGGTCCTGGCGGCGGCGGCCCTGACCACCAGCGTCGGCTACCACAACCACTGGTGAGCGCTTTGATCCCGGGAGCGGGGAACTGACGATGGACGAGCGCGAGTGGCTGACCGAACGGTTCGAGCAGCACAGACCGCATCTCCGCGCGGTTGCCTACCGGATGCTCGGGTCAGTCAGCGAAGCTGACGATGCCCTGCAAGAGGCATGGCTGCGAATTCGCGACCAGGATCCCGCGACTGTCGAGAACATGCGGGCGTGGCTGACGACGGTCGTAGGTCGGGTGTCTCTGAACATACTGCGCTCCCGCCGAGCCCGACGCGAGGAGCTCTCGGTGTACGTCCCGGATCCCGTGGTCAGCTTCGAGGAGGATGACCTCGAGCACGAGGCGCTTCTGGCCGAGTCTGTGGGTCTGGCGCTGCTCGTGGTACTCGACGCGCTAACCCCCGCCGAGCGACTCGCGTTCGTGCTGCACGACGTGTTCGGCGTGCCGTTCGCCGACATCGCCACCGCGCTCGACCGCTCCGAGCCCGCCGCCCAGCAGCTCGCCAGTCGTGCCCGCCGGCGCGTGCGCGCCTCGCCGGAGCCCGACCGTGACCTCGCGCGGCAGAGACGTGTCGTCGATGCGTTCTTCGCCGCTTCGCGCGACGGTGACTTCGGTGCCCTGCTGGAGGTGCTCGACCCCGCCGTCGAACTGAGGATCGATGGCGGGGTCCTGCGCGCAGGGGCCTCACTCGTGCTGCACGGCGCGGACGCCGTGGCTACGCACACGGCCACCTACTCGAGGCTCTACCCGTTCGTCAGAC
Source organism: uncultured Solirubrobacteraceae bacterium (assembly GCA_963734225.1). Lineage (GTDB taxonomy): Bacteria > Actinomycetota > Thermoleophilia > Solirubrobacterales > Solirubrobacteraceae > Palsa-744. The sequence continues at coordinate 215,551 of CAVTGI010000016.1, read as the reverse complement.
CCGCGCTCGTCAACGGCGCCGCTGGGGCCGTCGTGGCGCCGCCCGGCCGCGTGTTCTCGGTGATGGCCTTCACCGTCACGAACGGAAAGATTGCCCAGATCGATGTCCTTCTCGACCCGGAGCGCCTAGAGCGGCTCGATGTCAGCATCCCGCCGAGGTGAAGCACGCTATGCGGCGGCAAACTGCGGTGCGAGTTGAGCCAGCCGCAAGTGGTTGCCGGACGGGTCGCGTAGCCCGCAATCGCGGCCGTAAGGCATGTCGGTCGGGGCCGTTGTGAACTCCACCCCGGCCTCGCTGAGGCGCTTGTAGTCGGTGTCCACATCTTCGGTCACCAGGAACACGGTTCCGGCGAATCCCTTCGCCATCAACGAACGGACCTGGTCGGCGGTCTCTGAGTCCATCACCGGCGGGCCCGGGATTGCCATCAGCACGACGGCGAAGTCGGGCTGGCTCGGCGGGCTGACCGTCAGCCAGCGGAAGGCACCAAGCTCGGGCATCGTCACGTCGTTGCGGACCTCCCAGCCAAGCTTGCCGACATAGAAGTCGAGCGCCTCGTCCTGGTCGTGGACCCAGAGTTGTGCGTTTCGTACCTGCATCGTTGCTCCTTTCAGTGGTGGGCTGAGAGGAAGCTAATCAGCCGCTGCCGCCCCCGTCTTCTCCCTTTGTGCTGTGTTGCGGGCGGCCGTACAGGCGGATGTAACAGGCAGGGACGATCACCTGGGCGGAGGCCGGCGGGAAGCTCGCGCGGTACTCCGTCGGTGTCTTGCCGAAGTGGCGCTTGAAGCTGGTGGTGAACGACCCGAGCCCGACCAGCCCGACGTCGAGGCAGATCTCGCTCACCGACCGGTCGGTGTTGCGTAGGAGCGCGGCGGCGCGCTCGAGCCGGCGGGTCATCAGGTAGGCCTTCGGTGACTCGCCGAACGTGCGGCTGAACGCGCGGCTGAAGTGCGCCCGCGACAGCCCGGCGGCGGCCGCCATCTCGCAGACGCCGATCGGCTCGGCGAAGTGGCGGTCCGCGAAATCGCGTGCACGCAACAGATGTCTCGCTGGCGGCACAGAGGTCATGCCGCCAGGCTATAGCCGTTGCGCGAGCGCCTACCGATCGGATACCCGCACCCTGACCCACCGGGGCGTACCGTGGCAAAAGCAGGGCAGAGTCCTATCGCCGAGCTGGCCTCGCAATTCGCCATGAGCGCCGCGCCGGCGGCGTTAGCCATCAGCCGAGAGCGGAGTGGTCGCACGCGCGGCCTATGAAGCCTTTCAGGAGCGGCGGTTTGCCGGGGGTCGGGAGCTATTCGCCGATGACGTTGTGTGGGAAGCGCCCGATACGCTGCCGACCGGCGGCGTCATCCGTGGCCGCGCGACGCCGGTGCTCGAGCAGTAAGGTGGGATGATGGGAAGGCAGGCAGGCGTCGTGCTTTATGTGCTCGCGCTGGTAACCGTTGTGGTCGGCGTGGACGTCTTGTTCTTCAGGCATCGGTTCTGGGAGCGCCTGATGGTAAACGTCGGGATTGTCCTGGTGTTCGCGGCGTTCGGTTTGAGGTTCCTGAAGCGAGCATGAGCGGGACGCCCCCGATGAACGCGCCCAAGCACAACACGGCCGCGAAACGTCTGCGCGAGTGGTGGGCATGTCCCGCGCGATCCGGCTTGCAACGCCTGATCATCCCGTGGGAGTACCGCCACCTCCGCGCCTTTGGGGTCACACGTATTGCCGGTGGCCTGGTCGCGGCCATCGCATGCGTCGTGTGCCTCTCGTACGCCGCCTACGGATGGGCAGCCTTCTTCCTGGTTGTTGGGGCAGCGGATCTCGCGGTTGGCTACTGGGAGATCACTATCGCTCGCTCCGCAGCTCCCCGAGCCTGAGCCCGCGCGGCGACGTCGCTGCGATTGATCCTCCCGACTGACCGTCGTGAAAGCTCCACCAGGTCGGGGGTCGTGGACTCCTCGGCTGCCATTGCGCAAGCATCACCTACGCCTCTGGCTACCGCTTGCGAACCGGAGCGAGCGCGCAGGCAACAGTCACTTCAGCTGCTTCCGGCTGCGTTCACTGAGGATCGGCGCACGCATCGTTTGGCGTCGCGTGGCGGCCGAGCAGACCACACCCGCGTGGGGTGTGGCCTTACGCTCGTCGTACACGCCCGCCTCTCCGCGTGCACACCTACACGGGGAGCATTTCACCGCGAAATCAGCGCCGCCACGGAACCGGTCAGATTATGACGCCGGCGCCGTCGAGCCCGGTTCTGCTGCGTCGCCGCCAGCCTGCAGATGTAATCCGTCCTCGTCCGCACCGTCGAGCTGCACGACGGCTACCCCCTGCAGCTCCAGTAGCTCTCCGGGTGGCTCTCCTGAGAGCAGCCACGCGCCATCGACGGCGCGTAGGAGTCCGCGGTCGGCGAGCTCGGAGAGCGCGCTGCTCACGGTTGGCCGGCGCGCCGCGACAAGCTCGGCGAGGACCGTATGCGTGAGGCGCAGCGGCACGCTGACGCCGTCGCTGCGCACATGGCCCCATCGGTCGGCGAGATGCCAGAAAAGCATGTGCAGGCGGACATCGACGCGTGGCTGGTGGACGATCGCCATGTTCACGGCGAGGTTACGCGAGCGCTCAAGCGCGCGGCCGACGAGACTCCCGGTCAACTCGGGATAGCGCGCGAGCCGCTGCGCGGCTCGCATATCGACCAGCGCCACCCGGGTCCGTTGCAGTACCCGCCAGCCGGTCATTCGAGGAAGCGCCGCCGATACGTCCTGGCCCTGCCAGGGCCGCAATAGGTCGCCCTCGCCGAGGAGCTCTGCGCCGAAGCGCCCGTCGATCCCGACCCGGCGGATCAGCAGCCCCTGCAGGACCAGCAGACCGATCCCGTCCCGAATGCTGGAGGTTCCCTGCCCGCTCCAAGGTCCCGGAGCGATGCTTATGGCTCGGGTGACGCACTCTTCGATCGCCTGCTGCCGGTGAGCCTGCGGGACCGCCTCGGCCAGCGCGTGATCCTCACCCAGGACGTGACACACGCCTCCGGAGGCAGGTTTGGCGCCGCTCACCGCAGCAAGTCTGCCAGAGGCCAGGCATATCGCACGCTTGATCGCCGTGTACGCGAGTACAGGTGGAGGTTGGGCGCCAGATGAGCGCCCAACGAGCAGACCTGTCAGCAGCCTGACAACGAAACGGTCGCGTTTGCGCCGGGCACAGTGCGCTGGCGGGAGCGTCGCATACGCTCAGAAGCACATGGCTGACACATCGGAATCGCCGGCCGAGCAGGACACCGCGGAGGCCCACGGCTCCGACGGCGCCCGGCGCGCGTCGCCTGCCAGCCCCGCGTCAGCCACGTCCGCGGCCGACCAGCCCGACCCTGAGCCTGGCGTGCACGCGCCGCGCCTGGCCGTGCTTGCATCGGACTGGCGTGAGCGGCTGCAGCGCTCGGTCGCGACAGGACAGCGTGGGCTGATGGCGCTTGCGCTGCTGGTCGGCGCGGGCGCCGGGCTGGGCGCGATCGCGTTTCGCTACATGATCCTTGGCTTCACCTACCTGTTCAGCGGGCACAGGGACTACAGCGCTGTCGGCCACGCGAGCAACCCGCTGGTCCCGGGGTTGGGCATCTGGTTCGTTGTGCTTGCGCCCGTCATCGGCGGCCTGATCTACGGGCCGCTGGTCAGCCGTTTCGCGCCAGAGGCGCGTGGGCACGGCGTACCGGAGGTGATGTATGCCGTGAACAGGCTGGGTGGCCGGATGCGACCGCAGGTGCCGATCGTGAAGTCGCTTGCCTCGGCGGTTTGCATCGGCTCGGGCGGCTCGGTCGGGCGGGAGGGGCCGATCGTCCAGATCGGCTCGGCCCTCGGCTCGGTCACCGGCCAGCTGCTGCGGCTGTCGGAGTCACAGCTGCGCCTGCTCGTCGCGTGTGGCGCGGCGGGCGGGATCTCCGCGACGTTCAACGCGCCGATCGCCGGCGTGTTCTTCGCGCTGGAGCTGATCCTGCGCAACTTCGAGACGCGATCCTTCGGACTGGTCGTGCTCAGCTCGATCACCGCGGACGCGATCGGCCGCGCGGCGTTCGGCAGCCACCCGTTTCTGACGCTGCCCGGCTTCACGTTCAGCTCGCCGCTCGAGCTGCTGCTCTACGCCGGCCTCGGCGTGCTGGCCACCGGTGTCGGGCTCGGCTTCGTGCGCGTGCTCTACGCCGGAGAGGACATCGCCGACCGGCTCTGGAAAAGCCAGCCAGACTGGCTACGCCCCGCCGCCGGGGGAGTGCTGCTCGGACTGCTCCTGCTGGCCGTCCCTGAGATGTACGGCGTCGGCTACCCAGTACTCCAACTGGCGGTCGCAGGCCACTACGTGATCCTCGCCCTGCTGGGCCTGCTCGCGGCGAAGATCCTCGCGACCAGCCTGACGATGTGGATCGGCGGCTCCGGCGGCGTGTTCGCGCCATCGCTGTTCATGGGCGCGATGCTCGGCTCAGCCTACGGCGCGATCGCCCACGACCTGCTGCCTGGTCTCGCGCTCGCCGCCGGCGCCTACGGTCTGGTGGGGATGGGCGCCGTGTTCGCGGCCGCGGCGCGCGCGCCGATCACCGCGGTGCTGATCATCTTCGAGCTGACCGGCGACTACCGCGTCATCCTGCCGCTGATGTTCGCCGTCGTCGTCGCGACCACGCTCAGCAACGCGCTCACACCCGACACGATCTACACGCTCAAGCTGCGCCGCCGCGGGATCGACATCGACAAGCCCGAGGGAACACTGATGGGCCAGATCAAGGTCGGCGAGGCGATGGGCAAGCTACCGCGGCCACTCGCACCCGAGCAGCCGCTGCGCGACGTCCTGCGACGCTTCACAGCCGAGCGCACAGACGCCCTACCGGTCATCGATCCCCACGGCACGCTGCTCGGCGTCATCACCGCCGCCGACGTCGAGCAGGCGATCGCTCGCCCCACCGACCACCTCAACGCCCAGGCGCTCGCACACCAGACACCCGAGCTGCGCGTCGATGAGTCACTCGAAGACGCGGTCAGGGCGCTGGCCGCAACCGACGACGAGGGCCTACCGATCCTCGACACAGATGGCGAGGGCGTGGTCGGATGGCTCACACACCAGCGGCTGCTCCGCGCCTACCACGCGCACCTCGACAAGCACTGAGAAGGACCAGCGAAGCGGCAAGCAGATGATGGACTCCCCACGGATCGCGACAGCCGTCAGTCTATATTGACAAAACCGCCCACGTCAATCTAAACTGACGTCATGAACGTAGACGACCTGGCCGCGGCGGCCACCTCCGAGAACCCAGCAGTGGGCTTGCGCGCCGCACTTGCGCTGCGCCGCTTGGCAGAGCGCGTCGAGGCCAACCAGGTTGCTGTGGCGCGGCGCCAGGGCTGGTCGTGGCAGCAGATCGGCGACGCGCTCGGCGTGACGCGCCAGTCAGTGCACACCAAGCATGGAAAGGAGCTCTGAGACGCAGATGAGCGGAGCATCGAAACGGCGCGAGGCCGCAGGCGCGGGCGCGGCCGGCAAGGGCTCGCGCCGAGCCGGCGACGAGTACCACCCGTGGTCGACCTATGTCGTCGCGCGTGAAGAAGCGCGACGCCGGGGCGATCGCAGGATCGGCACAGAGCTCGTATTGGTGGCGCTGCTGAACGAGCCGTTGGTCGCCGAGGCACTGGGCACAGATGCAGAGCATGCGCGCGCGGCGCTCGAGGCGATGGACAACGAAGCGCTGGTCGCCGCGATCGGCATGGACCCGCCGCCCGCCGTGCCGCAGCTGCCGGCACTCGATCCAAGCGCCGTGCCTGTGCGGCCGACGATCAGGATGGTGCTGCGCAAACACCTGCGGCTCACGCCTTGCGCGAAGAAAGTGCTCAGCGAGTCCTCCAGGTCGATGCGCCGCGGGCACTCGCATCCAGGCCCGCGGCATGTACTCGCAGGGATCCTCGAGCTGCCGGCGCCGGACCCCGCGGTCGAGCTACTGGCCGCGCTCGGCGTCGAGCGTGGCGCTGCCAGAGCGCGCCTGGCGGATCGCGATCGTGCTGACGATGCCGATGCGTGAACTACTCTGCCAGCGTGAACGATCGCTGCCTGCGGCCGAAGCGATGTGCGCGTCGCTGGCCTGGGGCAAGGCGATCCGCGCGTGAGCTGGCGCCCGACAAGGCGATGAGCGCGTGACGGCAATCGTTCGCGCAGAGTCGCTGTCGAAGCGCTTTGGCAAGCTGACAGCAGTCGAGGACCTGTCGTTCGAGCTCGCCGCGGGCACGATCACGGGCTTTCTGGGCCCCAACGGCGCAGGCAAGACGACGACGCTGCGGATGCTGCTCGGCTTGGCGGTGCCGACGAGTGGCCGCGCGCTCGTGTTCGACCAGCTCTATGCGCAGCTGCAACAGCCGGCGCTGCGGATCGGCGCAGTGCTCGAGGCCACTGACTTCCACCCTGGCCGCTCGGGCCGCGACCATCTGCGCACACTCGGCCTTGCTGCCGGCCTGCCCGCCTCGCGCACCGACGAGGTGCTGGCGCTGGTGGAACTGAAGGACGCTGCCAAACGCCGCGTGAAGGGCTACTCGCTGGGCATGCGCCAGCGGCTGGGGCTTGCAGCGGCGCTGCTTGGCGATCCCGAGCTGCTGGTGCTGGACGAGCCTGCCAACGGCCTTGACCCCGAGGGCGTGCGCTGGCTGCGTGACTTCCTGCGCGCGTTTGCCTCTGGCGGGCGTACGGTGCTGATCTCGAGCCATGTGCTGGCAGAGGTCGCACAGACGGTCGACCAGGTGCTGATCATCAACCGCGGGCGGCTCGTTGTGGAGTCCTCGCTGGAGCAGCTGACAGCGCAGGTCGGCGGCGCGGTGCGCGTGCGCACGCCGGGCGTAGAGCAGCTGCGCCAAGCGCTCGAGCGCGAGCAGCTACAGACGACGGCAAGCAACGAGCATGCGCTGCTCGTGCACGGCACCACCAGCGAGCATGTCGGCGATGTCGCGCTCGCTGCAGGGGTGCCGGTGCATGAGCTCGTCACCGAAGGCTCCTCGCTGGAGCAGATCTTCCTCGAGCTGACCGGTGGAGACGGCAGCGCTGTCAGCGGTGCGACCCCGAGCGCCGCCGTTCCCCCCGAGGCGAAGCCGTGATCGCACAGGTCAAAGCAGAGCTCTTGAAGGTGCGCTCGACGCGCACCACGCTTGGCTTGGTGCTGGGGATGATCGCGCTGATCTTGTTGTTTGCGCTGCTGACGGGGCTGCTGAGCAAAATCAGCGGCCTGTCCACGACCGAAGACCAGCGCACGACGCTCAGCTTGGGCAGCCTTGCGGGGATCTTCTCAGCGCTTGCGGGCGTGCTGCTGGTGACCAGCGAGTTTCGCTTTGGCACGATCCGCCCGACGTTCCTGTTCACGCCTGTGCGCTCGCGTGTGCTCCGCGCGAAGCTGATCGCGGGCCTGCTTGCGGGCCTCGTGTTCGGCGTTGTCGGCGAGGGCGTGGGCTTTGCGATCGGCTATCTGATCATCGACGCGCGCGGCATCACGTTTGTGTTGAGCGGCGGCGAAGTCGCGCTGCTGCTGCTGGGGACGCTCGCTGCAACCGCCCTGTGGGCAGCGCTTGGCGTGGGCTTCGGCGCGATCGTGCGCAACCAGGTCGGCGCGGTGATCGGCCTGCTCGCTTGGGGCTTCATCGTTGACAACCTGCTGTTCGGCCTGGTCCCGTCGGTCGGTCGCTTCATGCCGACGCGCGCACAGGACGCGCTGATCGGGCTGAAGACCGAACACCTGCTTTCGCCTGCCGCCGGCGGGTTTGTGCTGGTCGCATGGGTGGTCGTGCTTGCGCTGATAGGCCTGCCGCTGGTCGCGCGCCGGGACGTCAGCTGAACGAGGCAGCCCGGCGCACCGACAGACCAGCGCCCCCACGCCGCAATACACACGCTCAAGGGGGCTCAGCGATTTATCCGACGAACTCGCAACCGGCCTTATTGGCTCGCAGCCTGTGCCGGCAGAGCATCGAGCGCTGCCTTGAGGTCGGTAACGCTCTGCTAGTCCAGCCCGAGCAGATGGTCATGTCGGTGCCGGATCATGCCCTGCTCATCGATGACAATCACAGCGCGCTTGGTGCCCGTGCGCGCTGTACGCCCGCGCCACTGCGCCATCCACGTCGGCCAGCAACGGCACCGTCAGGTTGTTCTTCTCGATGAAGCCCTGATGCGACTCCACGCCCTGCGCCGAGATGCCAACCACCGTCGCACCCAGCGCAGCGAACTCGTCCGGCCGATCCCGGTACGAGCAGAACTGCTTCGTGCAAACCGGCGTGTTGTCGCAAAGGTAGGAGCGAACCGTCGCCATGCCAGAAAGCACCGCAGTACTTCGAGAACTACACGCCTCATCCCCTGCCTCATCGGAGCATGGGATGATCCAGCCATGATTCGAGTTGCTCGCATACCGATCCTCGCCGTCCTGTTGATCACGACGGCTGCTCCGAATGCTGCGTCTGAGTCAGCCCCGCATCGAGCCAGCAATTGGAGTGGTCGGGCTCGGGCTTTTGCTCGCGCTGTGAACGTTCGTACGAGCGACATCGCTGGAGAGTCGGCCCGGCCGCAACCGAGCGAGATGGCGAACTTCGCGCCTGCCCCACTTAGCTGCAGCCGGAGCAATGCGGCGGAAGCTGGCGGCGTATCGCTACTTCCCACACCACACGGCTTCGTCGCATCCGCCGTTTCAGTGAGGACAGACACGCGGGTGGCCATGCAGCAGATGCGAGCCCTTCTCTCGTCCTTCGGGCAATTCTGCCTCGGCCGAAGCTTGGGCGAAGCAGGCGATCTCCTCAAGCTAGGACTCATGTCATTCGAGGTCACCGGCCGCCGGCTAGAACTGCCACGAGCGCTGGGCACGGAATCTGTAGGGAAAACAGTGTTGGCCGAGATGACGACGCCCCGGGATCTCTCGCACGATGACCTCGAAGCACACCACCTTGGGCACCCAACCCCGGGCGCGAAGGTCATACACGTCTCTGGGGCCGTCTTTCGCGTTGGGCCAACACAGGTTCTGCTGATGGCTGTAAACGAACGCGGCGGCGAGCCCGCGCACTTCGAGTTCGATCGGCTCCTACTCGCACTCCACCACCGCGCCGTCAGCGCAACGCCGTAACTCCCCACAGGCCGCTCACTGTCGCGCTGCTAGCAGTCTGTCGCGACATCGAGAGCGGCGCACACATCAGCCATTCTCTCCGGTCCGAGCTTGGTGATTCGTTCGATCAGGTACGAGACGGGCAACATGACGATGTTGTCGAGACTGGCGACACAGGCCTCCGGCAGACCGTCGCCCTGATCCAGCGGCACCTCGGTGTCGATGCCCCGGATCGTACGGGTCAGCGGGCAGACGAGAATCTCAGCAAGGACGCCAATCGCCGCATTGCGGTGCAACACCAGATACGGGCGACGACCGTGCTTCGGTGTCTCGCCCCACCAAACCTCGCCCCGACTCACCAAGGCTGACGATTGAGTCGCGCCTCGGCATCGAGACGATCCAAGACGGCGTCGCGCGACACCTCATTGACGGCCCGCAGATCAGCCCAGCCGTCCGGCTGGTGCTGCGGCGTCTGCTGGTAGGAAGAGACGATCCGCTGGTCTACCTCGCGCTCACGAAGTAGACGCGAGTACTCAGCCTCGAGTTCGGGGTCGGAGAGCCGGTCGAGCAACGCATCCAACTTCTGACGTGTCGTCATCGTTCCAACTGTAGCCGGAGGCGCCGATAGCGACGCGGCGAAGATTCAGTTGGCGGTGGGTGCCGGCAGCTCGCCCAGCGCCCGCTTGAGGTCGTCCACCGACTGATAGTCCAGCCCGAGCAGGTGGTCGTGACGATGCCGGACGATCCCGCCCTCGTCAATCACGATCACTGCGCGCTTGGTACCCATCCGCCCGTGAGCGCTGTAGAGCTTGGCAACCGCGCCGTCCACATCCGCAAGCAGCGGCACCGTCAGGCTGTTCTTCTCGATGAAGCCCTGATGCGACTCCACGCCCTGCGCCGAGATGCCAACCACCGTCGCACCCAGCGCAGCGAACTCGTCCGGCCGATCCCGGTACGAGCAGAACTGCTTGGTGCAAACCGGTGTTTTGTCGCCCGGGTAGAACAACAGCACCACGCGCTCCCCACGATGCTCTGACAATCGGAAGGTACCGTTCGTTCCCTGCAGCTCGAAGTCCGGGGCCGGCTCGCCCACCTGCGGTGTCTTTGCCATCGCCGCAACCTATCTTACGGCTGGCTCGCCCGCTCCAACAGATGCTGTAGAAACAGGCGGGCATGCGCGCCCGTCGGCAACAACCTGGTTGTCACTTCGTCATCGGCGCGGCCCTGATGCTGGCGGCATCCCTGCTGGCGGCCGGTTGCGGAGCCGGCGCGCCGGCCAATATCTCCACGCCGCTGGCGAGTGCAACAGCGATCCCCTCCCCGGCGCGAAGCGCCTCATCCGAACCCCTCCTGGACTGGCCCGAGTTCGGCCTGAACCCGCAGCGCAGCGACGTCAGCGAACTGCCAACCGGCATCACCGCCGCAAACGTTGCCCACCTGCGCCACATGACCGTCGCGCTGCCCGGGACCGTCGACTCCTCGCCCATCTACCTGCACGGCGTCACCGTCGACGGGGGCGTTCACGACACGATCGTCGTCACCACCACGTATGGCAAGACGCTCGCCATCGACGCCAACAGCGGGAGGATCCTGTGGGTGTTTACCCCGCCCGGCTACAGCAGCTGGGCCGGCAGCGCGCAGATCACCACCGCCAGCCCCCTCGCGGACCCCGACCGCCAGTTCGTCTATGCCTCATCGCCCAATGGGCTGATCCACAAGCTCGCGTTGGCCGACGGCAGCGAGGACTCCAGCGGCAGCTGGCCGGTAAAGATCACGCGCGACGCCACGCACGAGAAGATCACCTCCTCGCTCAACATCGACGGCCCAGACGTGGTCGCCACGACCGGCGGCTACTACGGCGACGCCCCTCCCTACCAGGGTCACGTGGTGCTGCTCGACCGCGCAAGCGGCCGGATCGCCGCGATCTTCAACACATTGTGCGCCAACCGCCGCGAACTGCAGGTCCCGAGCACCTGCTCCGCCAGCGACTCGGCCATCCTCTCGCGCAGCGGCCCCGTCGTCGAGTCCGGCAGCGGGAGCATCCTCATCGACACCGGCAACGGCCCCTGGAACGGCACCACCAACTTCGGCGACAGCGTGATCGAATTGAGCTTCCCCGCGCTGAGCCTGCGCCAGTCCTTTACGCCCACCGACCAGGAACACCTCAACACCAGCGACACCGACCTCGGCTCCAGCGCCCCCGCGCTGCTCGGGCACGACCGCATCGTGCTGGCAGGCAAGGACGGGATCATGCGCGTGCTCGCGCTCTCGCGCTTGGACGGTCACCCGCCCTCCGGCGCCCGCGCGCGCCTGCACCCCCTCGGCGGCGAAGTCCAGCGCCTGCAGATACCCGGCGGCGGCGAGCTGTGGACCGCCCCCGCCGTCTGGACGGTCGGCGACGGCCCGGTCGCGTCGACCCGGTCGCAGCGCAGCGGGCGCACAACCGCGTTCCTCGCCGACGAAAGCGGCACCGCCGCCTACGTGCTGCGCTCCGGGCTGCTCTACCGCGCGTGGGAAAACAGCAATCCCGGGACCAGTCCCGTCATGGCCGGCGGCCTGATCTACGTGTATGACCTGTCGGGCGGCGGCATCAACGTCTACCGGCCCGGCTCGCCGCAGCCGATCGCCAAGCTCGCGGGGCAGCCCGGGCACTGGAACAGCCCGATCGTGGTCGACGGGCACATAATCGAGCCCGAGGGCAACGCCAACAACCACGAAACCAGCGGCCAACTGGAGATCTTCTCGGCCGGATAGCGCGAGCGCTGGGCGGCCGGGGCGCTAGCCTCGATCGCATCATGGCGGAATCGCTTGCCGGCCAGCTGCTGCTCGCATCGCCCTCGCTGCACGACCCCAACTTCATGCGCACGGTCGTCCTGGTCGGCGTGCACAGCGAGGAGGGCGCCATGGGGGTCGTGCTCAACCGCCCCTCCACCGTCACCGTCGCCGACGCCGTGCCCCAGCTCGAGCAGACCGTGGAGGAGCTCGAGCCCGTGTACGTCGGCGGGCCCGTCCAGCCGACCTCGATCGTGTTCCTGGCCGAGTTCCTGGACCCCTCGCTGGCAGGCCTGCTGGTGCTCGGTCGGATCGGCTTCCCCGCGCCCGACGCCGGCATCGAGGAGCTCGCCGAGGCGACCAGGCGCAGGCGCGTGTTCGCCGGCTACGCCGGCTGGGGAGAGGGGCAGCTCGACGCCGAGGTCGAGCAGGGAGACTGGATCACCCACGCAGCCCTGCCCCAGGACATCTTTACCCGCGCCCCCGAGGAGCTGTGGGGCACGGTGCTCACGCGCATGGGCGGAAGCTACGCGCTGCTCGCGCGCATGCCGCTCGATCCGAACGTCAACTAGAGCGCAGGCGTGAGAAGCGCAGGACCGCCGTCGGACGGGCGCTAGGCTTCTCTGAATGCTCAAGCTCGCTCGCTGGTCGACCACGCACCGCAAGTACGTGGCGATCGGCTGGATCGTCGCGCTGGTCGGCATCAACGCGCTGGCCCAGTCTGCCGGCACCAGCTACTCCAACAACTTTACGCTGCCGCACAGCGGCACCCAGAGCGCCGCCGACCTGCTCGAACACAGCTTCCCCGCGCAGGCGGGCGACCGCGACACGATCGTCTACAAGGTCAGCTCCGGCAGCGTCCTGGAAGGCGCGGTGCGCGCGCACATGAGTGCGATGTTCGCGCAGGTTGCCAAACTGCCCCACGTCACCAGCGTGGTCAGCCCCTACGCGGGCTCCGGCAAGGCGATCTCCGCCAACCGCCAGATCGCCTTCGCGACGGTCGTGTTCGACGAGAAAGCGAACCTGCTGCCCAAAAGCGCCCCCGAACGCGTCGTCAGCACGGCCCGCGCGGCGGCCAGGCCGGGCCTGCAGGTGGAGCTCGGCGGCCAGGCGATCGAGGCGACCGAGCAGGAAGGCTTCGGCGTCTCCACCGAGGTCGGGCTGCTCGCCGCCATCGTCGTGCTGCTGTTGACGTTCGGATCGCTGATCGCGATGGGACTTCCGATCGTCACCGCGCTGTTCGGCCTGGGCAGCGGCCTGGCCACGATCGCCCTGTTCACCCACGTGGTCGACACGCCCAACTTCTCCTCCGAGCTCGCCGCGATGATCGGGCTGGGCGTCGGCATCGACTACGCGCTGTTCATCCTCACGCGCTTTCGCGAGGTCTACCGCACGCCGGGACCGGCCTTCCAGGACACGCGCGCGGCGATCGTGCAGGCGATGGACACGTCCGGGCGTGCCGTCCTGTTCGCCGGTGCCACCGTAGTGATCGCGCTGCTGGGGATGATGCTTTTGGGCGTCGAATTCCTCTACGGGGTCGCCATCGCCGCGTCGATCGGTGTGCTGCTGATGATGTTCGCCTCGCTCACGCTGCTGCCAGCGCTGTTGACGCTGGCCGGCCCGCGCGTGGGGCGTCCGGGCCGCAGAGCGCGGGCGCGCGCCCGCAAAGACGGTGTCGAGGGCGTGCCCGCCTTCACAGCCGGCGGCGTGTGGCTGCGCTGGAGCGCGTTCGTGCAGCGCCGCCCGTGGACGATCGCAGCGCTGTCAGCGCTGGTGATGCTCGCGATCGCCGCGCCTGCCACCGCGCTGCGGCTCGGCTCAAGCGACGCGGCCAACGACCCCGCCGGGCAGACCACCCATCGCGCCTACGAGCTGCTGGCGCAGGGCTTCGGGCAGGGCTTCAACGGTCCGCTGCTGGTCGTTGCGAAGGTCCCCAACCCACACAGGGAAGCCGTCGAACAGGGCGTCGAGCAAGTGACCCCACCGAGCGCCGAACCCAAGGCCACCGTGCAAACGCTGCGCGCGGCGATTGCGAGCACCCCGGGCGTCGTCTCGGTCGCGCCCGCCCGGATCAACTCCGCCGGCGACGTCGCCACCCTCAGCGTCTACCCGCGCTCGTCGCCCCAGGCCTACGCCACCACGCAGCTGGTCGAACGGCTGCGCGAACACGTGATCCCCTCCGTGCAAAGGCGCACCGGCATGACGGTATACGTCGGCGGGGTGACCGCCGGCGCCGTCGACTTCGCCACGGTGCTGTCGCGCAAGCTGCCGCTGTTTGTCGGCGTCGTCGTGCTGTTGAGTGCGCTGCTGCTGATGGTCGTGTTCCGCTCGCTGGTCATCCCGCTGCAGGCCGCCGTCATGAACCTGCTCAGCATCAGCGCCTCGCTCGGCGTGATCGTGGCGATCTTCCAGTGGGGCTGGCTGGGCGGCCTGATCGGAGTCGAGCGGGGCCCGATCGAGTCGTTCATCCCGGTGCTCCTGTTTGCGATCGTGTTCGGCCTGTCGATGGACTATGAGGTCTTCCTCGTCTCGCGCATGCACGAGCGCTGGACACGCACGCATGAGCACTCCCACGCGGTCGCCGAGGGCCTGTCGCTGACTGGGCGCGTGGTCACGGCCGCCGCCGCGATCATGGTGTGCGTCTTTTTGTCGTTCACCCTGCTCGAAGGCCGCGTGATCAAGGAGTTCGGCTTCAGCCTCGCAAGCGCCGTGTTCCTCGACGCGCTCGTCGTGCGCTGCCTGCTGCTGCCCGCCGTCCTGCACCTGGTGGGCGAGCGCACCTGGGGGCTCCCGAGCTGGCTGGACCGGCTGCTGCCGCGGCTGAACATCGAGGGGACCTTGCTGCCGGCCGACACACCAGAGGATTCCAGCCGGCCGGGGGCCACACATCCGGGCGCGTCCCGGCGTACGCGTGGCGGCGTCGCGGCCGAGGGAGCCGAGGGCTGAGCCTGTTGGTCAGGCGGGCGGGCCTGCTCGCCCTCCTTTGCCCCGCCGTGCTCGCCGCCCGGCCGAGCGGCGCGTGGGCCAGCGGCCCGGGCAGCGCGAGCGTGAGTGCCGGCTCTGAGCGTCCCTCCGCGCTGCTGCTGTTCGTGCCCGCCGACGAGGCACAGATGGCCGGCGTGCCGGGCCTGTCGGTGGGCATCATGTCGGCCTCCCAGGGCCAGTACGAGACGGCTCAGCTGCTGCTCGACATCACGCAGGGCGCCCGCGTGGCGTCCTCGGCGTATGCCAGCGCCAAAGCGCCCGCGCTGTCGCTGGCGACCTCCGGAGCCGGCGACGTGATCGACGGCTGGCAGGCCGCGCAGCGGCGAGCGCAGGCAGCGCCCCAGCTGCTCGAGCCCGGGCTGCTGGCCGCCTCGATCGCCGGCGGCGCGGGCTATGCCGGCGTAGCGGGCAGCGCCGACGTGGACGGGCCGGTCGCGGCCGACCGTGCCGGGCGCGTGGCCATGGTGTCGCTCGGCCCGGCCTCCACGCTGCTCGCCCGCGTGGCCGCGCTGCGCACCAGCAGGGCACTGGTCGTCGCCGACCTGCCCGACGGCCGGGAAGGGGCGGCCGACATGCGCGCGCTGGTCGTCGGGCGCGCGGCGGGAGAGCTCGTCGTGATCGTGCAGCGGGTCCCCGACAGGCCAGGCGGCGAACTGCTGTGGGCGGCCGTCGCGGGGCTGGCCGGCTCCGGCGCCCACGAGCTGAGCTCACAGAGCACCAACCAACACGGGCTGATCGTCTCGGTCGACGTCGCCCCGACGATCCTTGGGCATCTGGGCGAGGCGATCCCGGCGGACATGCGTGGCGAGTCGATCCACACCGATGGGGCGCTGCGGTCGGCGAGCCTGCGCGCGCTGATGTCGCGCCTGCGGGTGATCGGCGGACGGCGGCTGAAGGCGCTGGCGTGGCTGCTGGTCGCGTGCGCGCTGCTGCTGCTCGCCGCCGCCCGACGGCCGCGCGCACGCGCGTGGGCGATGCGCACGTGCGCGCTGGGGGTGCTGTGGGCTCCGATCGCAGTGCTGATACCGGCTGCGCTGGAGCCGAGCGCGGCGGTCGAGTACGCGATCATCGCCGTCAGCTGCCTGGCTTTGGGCGCACTCACGGACCTGGCGCTGCCGTGGCCGCGGGCGCCGCTGGCCCCGGCGGTCGCAGCGGTGGTCGTGCTGAGCGTCGACGCGCTCGCCGGCACCCAGCTGCTGATGCGCTCGCTGCTCGGCCCCGACCCGCTGCTGGGCGCGCGCTTCTTCGGCATCGGCAATGAGCTCAAGTCGGGGCTGGCCGTGCTCGTGCTCGCGGCCGTCGCCGCCGCGCTGTACCCCGCCGCACGCAACCGGGCCGCGGCGGGGGCGATGCTCGGCGCGGGCGCCGTGCTGGCGGTGGTCGAGGGCTCGGCGCGCATCGGAGCGGGCGTCGGGGGGGTGATCCTCGTATGCGCAGCGCTGGCAGTCGCCACCGTCATGCTCGCGCCCGGCGCCGTCAGCCGCAGGCGCGCGCTGGTCGTGCTGATCAGCCCGGTCGCCGGCTTGGTGGCGCTCGCAGCGATCGACCTCGCCACCGCGCACGGGAGCGGCCATTTCACAGGCAGCATCCTGCACGCCCGTTCGGCGGGCGACGTGCGCGACATCATCGTGCGCCGCTACAAGGCCGCGTGGGACGAGCTGAAGAACCACGCAATGCCCGCGGCCACGGTCCTCGCGCTCGCCCTCGCCGCCCTCGGCGTGCGCGGGCGCGAGCGCCTGCTGGCCCCTGTGCGCGCGGACCCCGCATGGCTGGCCGCGTTCGCCGGCGGGCTCACCGCCGGGGTGGTCGGCGCGCTCGTCGAGGACTCCGGCCCGGTCCTGCTCGTGGTTGCCGTCTTTACGCTCGGCTGCGTGGCCACTTACCTGTGGGGGCGCCCGGTCGGATCGGCGCCGCAGGTCATGGTCCCAGCGCACCGATCGGAATCACGGCCACGCCATCCTCACGGCGGTATCCGTACCCCGTCGCAACGATGACGCCCAGCAGCGCTGGGCGCCCGCACTTCGCGGTGTCGATCCGCTCGACGAACCGTGTCAGGCTCGCCGCAGCATCATCCACCTGCCCGGTTCCCAGCTTGACCTCGAAGGCCATCCAACGACCGTCGCCCCCCTCGACGATCGCATCCACCTCAAGACCGCCTTCGTCTCGGTACTGCAGCACCTGAGCATCGGCTCCCTGCGCGTAGACGCGCAGATCGCGCACCACTAGTGACTCGAACAGGAAGCCGAGCAGGTTGAGATCATGCAGCAGACGGTCGGGCGTCGAGCGCAGTGCCGCCACCGCGAGCGAGGGATCGACGAAGTGCCTCTTCGGCGCTGTGCGAAGCCGATGCCTGGAGCGCAGGTGCGGCGCCCAGGCCGGCTGGTCCTCGACGATCATCAGCCGCTCGAGCGCTGCGAGGTAGCCGCGCACCGTGTCGTCCTTCAACGGGCTGTCAGCACCGCCGGTGTCTCGGGCGAGCGTTGTCGCTGCGGCGTAGGTGGCAACGTTGCGAGCGAGGCTTTGCAGCAGCCGCGTCACGCGATCCGGGTCGCGGTGGGTTGCGTCCACACGACCGACATCGACGCGAGCCACCTCCTGCAGATAGTCGCGCACGGCGATGAGAGCGTCGGCGGGCTCGCGTCCGCGCAGCCCCGGCCATCCGCCGAGGGCGATCTCCTCGGTGAGCCCAGCGAGCGTCAGCCCCGGATCGGCCACGGAGATCACGGTGCCCTGGAACAGTTGACCAAGCGACATCTGCCCGGTGCTGCGCTGAGTCTCGAAGAGGGTCATCGGGCGCATCCGCAGGCGGGAGATGCGACCGGCCCCGGTGTGCCTGGTGATGTCGTCCGGAGGAACCGCCGAGCCCGTCAAGATGAACTGGCCGGGCCTTGCCCGATCGTCGATCTCCCTGCGGACATGGTTCCAGACGGCCGGCTCGATCTGCCACTCGTCGAGCAGGCGGGGGACTGGACCGTCGAGCACGAGCTTCGGGTCAAGCGCGATCGCCTGCCGGGCGTTCGTGTCGACGTCCAACAGGACCTCGCTGGCCGCGATCTGTCGAGCCGTCGCGGTCTTCCCGCACGCCTTGGGTCCCTCGATGACGACGGCGCCAACTGCCCCCAGACGGGCCTGGAGCTCGCCGTCGACAATCCTCGGCTGATATTTGGCGGTGATAATGCGAACAGTCTAGCGGGGAGATTGCGCTGTTTCCAGGGGGGAGAATGCGCCAACTTGAACGGGGAGAATACGACGCGCTTGCCCCGGCCGACCGTTAGCGAGCTGATCGCCCATACCACGTTTCACCCCGGGCGGTGACCAAAGTCTCGAACTTTTCACTTCCTGTTCCCGACCTGTTCACGGCAGGGTCACGCGATGAACACGTGTGACATCCGCCAGCGTCAGAGACTGGCGTTCCAATCCCACACGTGCGTGAAAAGGAGATGCAAATGGCGATGAGCGCCAAATCCCATCCGCGTGCAGCACGCCTCGCGCGCCTGCGTCGCAGAGCCGCAGCGTCGGTCGCGGTCCTCGCAGCAGCGGCAGCATCGGCCGTGTCGATCGCCGCGACAAGCGCAAGCGCCTCACCGAGCGGCGAACCGTCGACGAGCGCCGCCGCGGCAGTCGAACCGACGAGCATCGAACCGACGCTCAGCCCGGCGCCGCAGGTGGTGTCCTCGCAGGAGACCACCGCCACCCACGCGGACGGCCTCGGGGTCGCCCCGGGCAAGATCAAGCACGTGTGGCTGATCATCCTCGAGAACAAGTCCTTCGACGCGACCTTCACAGGCCTCAACAAGAACACCTACCTGTGGGAGACGCTGCCGTCCCAGGGCGTGCTGCTGAAGAACTACTACGGCACCGGCCACTTCAGCCTCGACAACTACGTCTCGATGGTCAGCGGCCAGGCCACGCAGCCCGACACACAGGCCGACTGCCCCTTCTACGACAAATTCTCGGGGACCGTGGACCTGCAGGGGACGCTCAAAAAGAACCCCAACTACGGGCAGGTGCTCTCGCCCGTTGGGCCCAACGGCGCCGCCGGGCAGAACGGCTGCGTGTACCCGTCCGACGTGCCGACGCTGTTCAACCAGCTCGACGCGGCCGGCGTGAGCTGGAAGGGGTACGCACAGGATCTTGGCAACCCCGACGAAAGCGGACCCACGCACGACGCGGGTACGGAATTCTGCGGCGCCCCCTACTCAGAACCGGGGCCGCGCGGCAGCACCGCGTTCCCCAACCCGGGCAGCGCCAACGGGACCGATCAGTACGTGCCCAAGCACTTCCCGTTCCCATGGTTTGAATCGATTCGCGATGCGGGCGACTGTAACGAAGCGCACATCGCCAACCTGTTCAGCCCGACCAACGGCCTGTTCCACGATCTGCAGAGCGCGGCCACCACACCGGCCTTCAGCTGGATCTCGCCGAACAACTGCAGCGACGGGCACGACGCGGTCTGCCACGGCAACAACCTGTCGGGCGGCTTCAAGAAGGGCAGCGCGCTGTCGGAAGCGACCGAACCGGAAGCTCCGGTGAACTTCACCGGGGGCCTGCACTCGGCCGACGTGTTCCTCGAACACGTCGTGCCCGAGATCGAGGAATCGCCGGCGTTCAAGGAAGGCGGCCTGATCGACGTCACCTTCGACGAGGGCTTCCCGCCGTTCACCTACACCGGCAACAGCTTCGCCAACTCCAACCTCGTGTCACCCAACGCGGCGGCCTCGATCGAAGCGGACTCGGCAGGCGAGAACCTGTTCGGCGCCAACGTCAACTTCGAGCCCACCGGCCCGAACACGCCGCTGGAGAAGAACGAAGCCGGAGAAGAGCTGTTCCCCGGCCCGGGCGACAATGCGTTTGTCGACCGGCCGAGCAGCTGCGTTGCGCAGACGGAAGTCCCGCAGCCGGCCGGCACGTGCCTGCTGGGAGGCGGCGAACACGTCCCGGGTGCGCGCAGCGATAAAAAAGCGACCGCACCGGAAGGCACTTCGACGATCTCAGACAACTCGATTGTCGCCACCGACAAGGGACGCTCCGTGAGCGGCGCCGGCATCCCCGCAGGCTCGTTCGTGGGCGAAGTCAACGACTCGTTCGTCAACGCCACCGTGCCCAACCAGGCCGGCGGCTTCGTCGACACAGGCTCGTTCACGCTGGTCAACGAAAACGGCGAACCGGTGTTGACGAACGCGCCCGTCAGCGGGATCGCGCTGGGAGCGCGCACTCCCTCGACCGACCCGCTGTTCGACGCGAGCGACGCGACGACCGGCGGCGGCGACACGGGCAGCGTGCTGATCAGCCCCTACATCGCGCCGGGCAGCGTGAGCACCGTCGACTACAACCACTACAGCTGGCTGCGCACGATGGAGGACCTGTTCAAGGTCGCCAAAGCGTCGCCCGGCCTGGACAAACGGGGCCACATCGGCTACGCCGCCCAGCCCGGCCTCGCGCCGTTCGGGCCCGACGTGTTCACCAACCCGAAGGGCGTGCATGAACAGAAATAGCGCCACCGACGCCCGCGTCGCCGATCGGCGGCGTGGCTAACGTGCGGCGTGTGCTGACGGCGGGCGTGGCGGTCGTTGTGGCCGCCGCGTTCGCCGGCCTGCTGCTGGCCCGCCACGGCGGGTCGGCGGCGGCCGCGCACGGGCCGAGCGCCGCGCGCGCCGCCGTCAGGCCGCCTGCCGGTGGTAACCAGAGCTCGACCGCCACCGCGGCCGACCCCTCCAGCGGCGAACACGCGACGGGCGAAGCGAGCACGCCCGCCAAATATGGCGGGCTGCCCAGCTGGCTGCCCAAGCCAAAGGTGCAGGTCAACCGCGTAGTGCAGGCCAGCGCGGCCAACGCGGCACTGGCGATTCAGGGCGACGAGGTCGCGGTCGGCCTGGCGGGCGGACACGCGCTGGCGACAGCCGTCGGGCCGGAAGTGCCCGAGGAGGGCCGCTTTCCGGTGCCGGCCACCACCCCGTGCACGTTCGTGGTCACGTTCGCGCGCGTGTCGGGCGCCGTGCCGCTGTCGGCCGGGGCGTTCACGCTGGTCGACGAGTATGGCCACGTGTATCACCCGCGGGTGACCGCCATGGGCGGCGGCCCGCTGCCAACCCGCGCGACGCCCGGCGCGCCGCTGTCGATCCGCGTGTACGGCGTTCTGCCGACCGGCGACGGCAGCATCACGTGGGCGCCCGAAGGGCGGCTGGTCGCCGCCTGGGACTTCAGCGTGGAGATCGACTGACCGGCCAAGCTCGCCGCGGGTGCGCCAAGCGTCCCGGGACTGCGCCGGAACTTCCTAGCCGGCGCAGTCCCGGCAGGCGCCGTGCAGCACGATCTCGTGCTCTGAAACCTTCAGCGGCACCTTCGCGCTGAGCTCGCCGATCGCGCGCTCCAGGGCAGCGTCGGAGAAGGGCATGACCAGGCCGCACTCGTCGCAGACGAGATGGTGGTGGTGCTGGTCGTGCTCGTGCACGCGCTCGTAGCGGACCATCGCCTGGCCGGTCTCCACGCGCTGGACCAGGCGCAGGCGCTCGAGCTCGTCGAGGATCCGGTAGACGCTGGCCCGGCTGACGTTGCGCCCGGCGTCGCCGGCGCGCAGCGCGTCCTCGATCTCCACGGCCGTGAGCGCACATTCCTGGCGGTCGAGCAACTCCAGCAGAGCCCGGCGGGCGCCGCCGCGCTTGCGCCCGGATGCAGTAAGCGTCGCCTCCGCGCGATCGACCCAAGAGCTCATGTGACGATGGTAGGCGCGGGATTGACGACAGCCCTAGCGGCGGTCCTCCCGCCCCGCCAGCCGGCCCATATCCGACCGAGCGCATAGGCGACGGCGCCGGCGCTGCCGACGAAGAAGCCAACGGGATAGTTGGTCTCATAGGACGCGGCGATGGCGCTCCAGACGCTGACAAGTGCGATCGCCACCGACAGGACCATGGCCACCAGCGGTCGGTCGGTGAAGGAGCGCGCGGCTGCGGGCGCGCCGATCAGCAGGCTGAAGATCAGCAGCGTGCCGACCACGGGCACGGTCATCGTGGCGGCAAGCGCGACCACCGCCAGGAAGCACAGCTCCATGGCAAAGGCGCTCACCCCTCGTGCCTCGCCGACCTCGGCTAGCACCGAGGAGAGCATCAGCGGCCGGTACAGCGCGATGATCGCGGCGACGCACACGACGGCCAGCGCAGCGGTGGGCGCGACCTGGTTGGCGGAGATGCCGAGCACCTCGCCGAACAGCAGCGATTCGACCTCCGGCGCGTACTGGGCGCTGAAGCTGAGGAACAGCGCGCCAAGCCCGAGCATCATCACGAGCGCCAGGGCGGTCACCACGTCATGGCGCCCGCGCCGGCCGAGCACGCCGATCGACATCGCGCCCAGCAGCGAGAAGGCGCCCAGCCCGACTAGCGTGTTGATCCCCAGCAGGCTCGCGCCGGCGGCGCCCGCGAAAGAACCGTTGGGGATGGCGTGGGCGACGAACGCCGAGCCGCGCAGCACGGTAAAGAAGCCGACTAGGCCGGCGACCACCGCGACGATGCTGCCGACCGTCCAGGCGTTGACCATGAAGCCGGAGAACATCAGCCTGACCGCTCGCGGCGGCGCAGCAGAGCGGGCAGGCCCGACAGCAGGTAGGCGAGGAAGATCAGCGTGACCACGAAGAAGCTGACCGGCCAGCCGGTTTCCTTGGGCGGCCAGTAGTAGCTGTCGTAGGCCAGCAGGATGCCCAGCCACATCGCGGCGACGCCAACCAGGCCGGCCACGGCGATGGCCAGTCCCGGCCGCCTGGTCAGGCGCAGCGCTGTGGCGGCGGGGCCGATCAGCAGCGCGGTCGACAGAATCGCGCCGATCGAGATCGCGGCCAGCGCGACGGCGAGCGCGAGCGCGAGCAGGTAGGCGGCGCCGACGGCGCGCACGGCGATCCCGCGCGCGGCGGCCATCTCGGCGCTGACGCAGCTGAGCAGCAGCGGCCGGTACAGCAGCGCGATGATGGCGAGCACGCCCGCTCCGAGCCCCGCGATCAGCGGCAGCGTGCCCGCGCTGACAGCGAACACCGAGCCGAACAGGATCGTCCGGCCCGCACCGGTGGTGTTGTGCAGGGTGCTGTCCAGGTACAGCAACAGCGCGGCCAGGCCGAGGGCGGCGCCGAGCACGATCCCCGTCGCGAGGTCGCGTCCGCGCGGGCGCTGGATGCCGATCAACTCCATGACGGCCGCTGCGACGACCCCGGCGGCGACAAAGCCCCACAGCGGGCCGACGCCAAACAGGAAGGCTCCGGACCCGCCGGTGATGCCGATGTCGCCGAGCGCCTCGCCGGCGAAGGACTGCCCGCGCATGACCGTGAACGTGCCGACGGTCCCCGACACGATCGCGACGACCGCACCGACGAGGATCGCGATGTGCACGTCTTCGCTTGAGAAGAAGCCGGGCGCGAAGATCAGGGCGCCTGTCATCGCGCGAGCTCCCCCGGCAGCGGGGCTTGCTGGCGCCCCGGAAAGACGCCCTCGTGCCCGTGCATGTCGGCCTCGTCGCCCGCGCCCGCCACGACGAGCACGCGACCGTGCACGTTGAGCACGTCGACGTGGCTGCCGTACAGCTCGCTGAGGACGTCCGCGCGCACGACCTCGGCGACGGTGCCGCTGGCGGCGCGCCCGCCGGCGAGATAGACGATCCGGTCCATGACCGGCAGCAGCGGGTTCATCTCGTGCGCGCTGATCAGCACGGCCACTCCCAGCTGCGAGGCGATGCGGGCGAGCAGCGCGACGACCTCCTGGGCGGCGCGCAGGTCGAGGTTGGCAAGCGGCTCGTCGAGCAGCAGCAGCCGCGGTCGGCCGATCAGCGCGTGGGCGATCAGCACGCGCTGCTGCTCGCCGCCCGACAGCAGCCCCACGCGCGTGTCGGCAAAGTCGCGCGCGTCGACCGCGGCGAGCATTTCTTCTATGAGCGCCCTGCGGGCGCGGGATGGTCGCGGGATGCCAAACCTGTGCGCGTCAAGGCCGAGGCCGACGAGGTCGCGAGCCCGCAGCGGCATGTCGGGGTCGAGCAGGAACTTCTGCGGCACGTAGCCGATCGGCGCGTTGCGCCGACCACCCGCTACGCGGGCGGTGCCCCGGGTGCGCCCGGCGATCAGCACACGGCCGTCGCTTGTGTGCTGCAGGCCAAGGATCACGCGAAAGAGCGTGGTCTTGCCGGCGCCGTTTGAGCCGATCAGCCCAGTGAGCTCGCCCGGGGCGATGGCGAAGCTGACGTCGCGCAGTACCTCGCGCCCGGACAGCCGCACGGTTACGCCCTGCACTGACAGGATCTCTGTCATAGCTTTTGGGTAGAGACCTTTTCGGCGACCGCCCTGCGCAACGCGCGCACCTCGGCGAGCATCCACGACTGGTAGTCATAGCCGGGGGTGGGCATCGTCTCGTACACGCCCACAACGGGAACTCCAGCTCGTTTGGCAGCGGCTAGGAAGGTCTGCGTGAGCGAGTCGGTGACCTGCTGGTTGTAGAGGAAGACCTTGACCTTGCGTCCCGACAGCAGGCCGTTCTGCAGCGTCACCGCCTGCGGCGCGGGGTCGACGCCGTTCATCACGTCAGCCTGCAAGCCGAACGGGGTCAGGTTGTCGGTGTGAGCCGCTTCCAGCAAGTAGTCGCCGACCGGCTCGGTGGTGGCGACCGGCGTGTTGGGAAATTCGGCCGCGAACCGGTTCAGTTCGCGATCCAAGGGCGTCAGCGACCGCTCGAAGCGGGCAGCCGCCGCCTGGAAGTAGGCGGCGTGCGCGGGCGCCAACGCGGACAGGTCGGCGGCGACCGCCCCGGCCACGGCGGGCATCGTCTGCGGCTTGTACCAAAGGTGCGGGTTGGGCGTGGATTCGGGCAGGCCGAGCAGCTTCTGCACGTCGATGACCCGGCGCGAAGAATTGGAGCCCACCCCCCCCGAGGCCGACTCGATCCGTTCCATGAACGTGTCATAGCCGACCCCGTTCTGCACGACCAGCCGCGCCTCGCCGACCACCTGGGCGACGCTCGGGCTGGCCTCGAACGTGTGCGGGTCGGTGTTGGGGTTGCTCTCAATCGCGCTCACCCTCACGAAGGGCCCGCCGACCTGTTCGATCACGTTGGCGTACTGGTTCTCCGCGCCAACGGCCACGATCGCACCGCTGCCCGCGCCGCTCGCCGCGCCTGGGCCGCTGCTACCGCAGCCTGCTGCCAGCACGGCGAGCGCGAGCAGCGACACCACGAGAGCGAAGAAACGTGCGTGCTGGTGAGGCATCGAGCTGGATCTCCTCCCGTGCGAGGTTGGCAGGCGACCGACCATCCAAACCTATCATAAGACTGAGTCTCGTTCTTAGGTTGTGAATCGCGGCGGTATGCCCTCGCACGGACTCCGTATAACCATCGCTATACGGCGCCCGTTGGGCGAGTCATGCGGGCCACCGCGCCCGCGCGACCGCTAAACGGCCGGCTATTCGGCAGCGAGCCTGCGCCTGCGGAAAACCAGCAGCACCCCGCCTACGATCAGGATCACCACGATCAGAATCCCACCGGCGATGTAGCGCAGTTTGTGTTTGACCGGTTTGCTTTTGGCTTCTTTCTGCGCCGCTTCGGGCGTCAGCACCGACACGGGCACGCCCTTTTCTTTAAGTTTGCCGGCCACCGCCGCCTCTTCGTGCTTGGGGTAGGTCGCCAGCACGTAGCGCCCGTCCTTCAGCGTGATACGCAGCGAGCGCACGAACTTGTTGATCGTCACCGCGCCGATCTGCCCGCCGGCCAGCTGGTGTTCGTATTCGGAGAGGCTCTCTTTTTCGTAGCTGATCGCGCCCTGGGCCATGGGCACAGCCACGGCGAGGGCGCAACACAGGCACGCGAAGGCGACTACGAGGGTGGCCTTGACGGCTGGGAATGCTCTGGAATGGGTGGTCATCGGCGGAACCCTAGCGGCGGCGGCGCAAGCGTGCTCCCACACCCTGGGGTGCCTGGCCGCGCGGCAGCGGCCGCTACACGCGCCCGGTGTCGCGCCGGTAGGCCCATGCCGCGAGCGCGCTCAGCACGATTGTCCACGCCGCCATCACCGCCCACCCCACCGTGCTCCACGACTGACCACCAAGGGCCACGTGACTTGCCTGAACGAGCCAGTAGGAGGGGATGGCCTGCGACAGCGCGTGCAGGAAACCGTGTTTGGCGAGCGGAAACCACGTGCCCCCGAGCAGGGCCAGCAGCGAGATTCCTCCCCCCATGGCGGGACCGATCGAGTCGGGCGTGAGCAGGTGTCCGAGCAATATCCCCAGTGCCGCGAACGGTATGAGGCCGACAAGAATCAGCCCGGTCATCTTCAGCCACTCCGCGGCCGTCAGGCTCACACCCAGGGATACCCCGGCGGCGTACAGCGCGAGCAGGCTGATCAGCGCCATCATGTACCCCGTGAGGACCTTCACGCGGAAGTAGGCGCGAGGCGACAGCGGCGTGATGCGCAGCTGTCGATTCCAGCCGACAGCGCGCTCAGCGGCGATGCGTCCGCCGCACGAGAGCATCGCGCTCATCGTCCCGAACGATGCCAGCCCCACCATGTAGTAGAGCGGGAAGGAGATCCCGCTCCCGTCGAAGTTGCTCACATGGCGGTTGGGGCTGACGATCACGAAGTACAGGATCAGCGGAAAGCCCAACGAGAGCAGAAAGAAGCGCCTGTTGCGCAGCGTGCGCAACAGCTCGAAGCGCATGTACAGCAGCGGCATCAGCCCTGTCCCCGCTCACTCGCCGCACCCACGCTCGCGGGCGGCTGGGTCTCGCCATCGCCGGTCAGCGCGAGGAAAGCCTGCTCCAGCCCCGCCGCCGCGATCTCGATGTCGCGCGCGTCCGGATAGGCCGCCAGCAGCGCCCGGATCGCCGCATCGGAGTCCGCGCAGTGCAGGACCGCCGCCTCGCCGCGGCGCTCGGCGCTGCTCACGCCGGGCAATGCCTGCAGGGCAGCGACCTCCACGCCTGCGAGCGTCGCCCTGATCGTGCGCGTGCCGACCATCGCCCTGATCTCCGTCGTCGGCCCGTCGGCCACGATCGTCCCGTGCGCCATCAGCACAGCCCGGTCGGCATACGCGTCGGCCTCCTCGAGGTAGTGCGTGGCGAACACGATCGTCTTGCCGCGCGCCGCGAACTGGCGCATCGTCGTCCAGAAGGCGCGCCGGCCCTCGACGTCGAGCGCGACCGTCGGCTCGTCGAGCACGAGCAGCTGGGGATCGCTGACCAGCGCGACCGCCAGGCGCACGCGCTGTGTCTGGCCACCTGACAGCTTCTGGGTGCGCTGCGCGGCGATCTCGCGTACGCCGGACAGATCGAGCGCCTCATCGACGTCCAGCGGCGAGGGATACAGCGAGGCCATCATCGTCACCAGCTCGCGCACCGACAGGTCCCGGATCAGCTGCCCCGTCTGCAGCATTCCCCCCACCGCCCCGTCGGCTACGGCCTGCGCGGGCGGACGGCCGAACACCGACACCGTGCCGGCGTCCGGCGCTAGCAAGCCGAGCAGCATGTCGATCGTCGTCGACTTGCCCGCTCCGTTGGGGCCCAACAGCGCCACCGTCTCGCCCGCCGCGATGCGCACGTCCACGCCCCGCACCGCCCGGATCGGCCCGTCGGGGCCGTGGAAGGACTTGACCAGCCCGCTCAGCTCGATATCCGATCCACCGTGCGCCTGCGCATCTGCGGCCGCGCCCGTCACTCGCTCTTGCGCCCGCCCCTCATTTGCGCGCCATTTTGATCGCCTTCTGGCGTTCGATCTTCGACAGCACCACCTTGCGCGGGCGCACGCTCACGGGGGTGACCTCGACCGCCTCGTCCTCGCGCACGAACTCCAGCGCTTCGTCGAGCGTCAGTTTGCGGTGAGCGTCCAGGCGCACGAGCACGTCAGAGGTCGAGGAGCGCATGTTGGTCAGGTGCTTTTCTTTGACCGGATTCACATCCAGATCGTCCGAGCGCGCGTTCTCGCCGATGATCATCCCTTCATATACCTCCTCGCCGGGCCCCACAAACAGCGAGCCGCGCTCCTGCAGCGTGAACAGCGAGAAGGTCACCGTCTCGCCGCGACGGTCGGCCACCAGCACCCCGCTCGTGCGCGTCAGAATCTCGCCGGCCCACGGCTCCCAGCGGTCGAACACGTGGTGCATGATCCCCGTCCCGCGGGTTTCGGTCAGGAACTCGGTGCGAAAGCCGATCAGCCCGCGAGCCGGCACCAAGTAGTCCATTCGCACCCAGCCCGTGCCGTGATTGATCATGTGCTCCATGCGGCCCTTGCGCGCCGCCAGCAGCTGGGTGACCGTGCCGACGTGCTCCTCGGGCACGTCCACCGACAGGCGCTCCACGGGCTCGCAGCGCTTGCCGTCGATCTCGCGCTCGAGCACGTGCGGCTGTCCGACGGTCATCTCAAAGCCCTCGCGGCGCATCATCTCCACGAGCACCGCCAGTTGCAGCTCCCCGCGCCCCTGCACCTCGAAGGTGTCCGGACGATCGGTCGGGCGCACACGCAGCGACACGTTTCCGACCAGCTCTTGAGCCAGGCGCGCCTCGATCTGCCTGGCGGTCAGCTTGTCGCCGTCTTTGCCCGCCAGTGGCGAGGTGTTGACGCCGATCGTGATCGACATCGCCGGCTCGTCCACGGTAATCACCGGCAGCGGGCGCGGGTCGCCGAGGTCGGCCAGCGTCTCGCCGATCGTCACCTCGGCGATGCCCGCCACCGCGATGATCTCGCCCGGGCCCGCCTCTGGCGCATCGACGCGGTTCAGTGCGTCGGTCACATACAGCTCGGCCACGGTCGCGCGCTGGATCGAGCCGTCGGCGCGACACCACGCGATCTGCTGGCCCTTGCGGATCGTGCCGTGGCGCACCCTGCAGATCGCCAGGCGCCCGACGTAGGGGGACGCGTCGAGGTTGGTCACGAGCGCCTGAAGCGGATGCTCGGGGTCGTATGTCGGCGCGGGGATGTGCTCGAGCAGCAGGTCAAGCAGCGGCGCTAGGTTCTCCTCTTGGATCGGCTTGCCGGACTCGTAGTGCAGCGAGGCCACGCCCGCCTTGGCGTTGCAGTAGACGATCGGGAACTCGATCTGGTGCTCATCCGCGTCGAGGTCGAGGAACAGCTCATACACCTCGTCGACCACCTCGGCCACGCGCGCGTCTGGGCGGTCGACCTTGTTGACCACCAGGATCACCGGCAGCTTGGCCTCCAGCGCCTTGCGCAACACGAAGCGTGTCTGCGGTAGCGGACCCTCGGAGGCGTCCACCAGCAGCAGCACGCCGTCGACCATCGTCAGGCCGCGCTCGACCTCTCCCCCGAAGTCCGCGTGCCCGGGCGTGTCGATGATGTTGAGCTTGACGTCCTTGTAGCGCAGCGAGGTGTTCTTGGCGAGGATCGTGATGCCCTTCTCGCGCTCCAGATCCATCGAGTCGAGCACGCGCGTGGCCACGTCCTGGCCGACGCGAAACGCGCCCGACTGCCACAGCATGGCGTCGACCAGCGTGGTCTTGCCATGGTCGACGTGGGCCACGATCGCCACGTTGCGGATGTCATCTCTGGTTACGAGCACGGCGCAACAGGCTAGCGGCGCACGCGCGCGGCCCTGATACCTGTCCGCAAACCGAAGCGTGCGAGCGCCGACGGGTAGCGCTCGGCCGCCGCGATCGTCTCTTCCAACGCGGCCGCGAAGCGCCTGATCTCGGCCTCTTCGACCATCAGCGCGGGCAGCGCCTTGATCACGTTCATGTGGTGGCCGGCGACCTGGCAGAGGATCTTGTGCTCTGCAAACAGCGGCACGATGACCAGCTGGGAGAACAATCCCGGCTGGCGCGCCTCGACCCTCTCCCACAGCCGTCGCGCGCCCGCGCCGCCCGGCGGTCCGAATTCGATCGCCCACATCAGACCCAGGCCGCGTACGTCTGCGACGACATCGAAGCGCTCCACCAGCGGCCTGGTGAGCTCCAGCAGCAGCTCGCCCATGCGCTGCGCGCGGGCGACCAGGCCCTCGCTGTCGAGCACGCGCAGCGTGGCCAGCGCGGCAGCCGCCGCCAGGTCGTTGCCGCCGAAGGTCGAGCCGTGGCGCACCGCCCGCTCCATCCCGTCGAACACCTTGTCGAAGGCCGCGCGCGACACGAGCACCGCGCCCACCGGCACGAGGCCGCCCGACAGCGCCTTGGACAGGCAGATCATGTCCGGCTGCAGGTCCCAGTGCTCCAGCGCGAGGAAGCGCCCGGTGCGCCCGATGCCCGTCTGCACCTCGTCGCATACGAACAGCGCGCCCGCCTCCCTGCACAGCCGCTGGGCGCCCGGCAGGTACTCCTCGGCGGGGATGTTCACGCCCTTGCCCTGCACCGGCTCGACCACGAACGCGGCTACGTCCCCGCGCGCGAGCTCGCTCTCCAGGGCGTCGCAGTCGCCGAAGCCGACCGGGTCGCAGCCGGGCAGCAGCGGGCCAAAGCCGTCGCGGAACTCGGCGTTGCCGTTGAGCGACAGCGAACCCAATGTCAGCCCGTGGAAGGCATGCTCGGCATACAGCACGCGCGGCCGGCCCGTGGCCGCGCGTGCGATCTTGATCGCCGCCTCCACCGCCTCGGTGCCCGTGTTCGCCGGGACCATCGCCGCCACGCTGGCCGGGGCGCGCGCCAGCAGCTGCTCGGCCAGCACGCCGCTGAGCAGCGTCACCCCCAGCTGGGGCAGGTTGCCGGTACGCGCGGCCAGCACCTGCTCGACCGCTGCGATCGCCTCGGGGTGGTTGCGCCCGATCGCAAACACGCCATAGCCGCCCACCAGGTCCAGGTAGCGCTCGCCGTGGGCCTCGATCAGGTGCGCCCCCTCTCCACCCGTCCACACCCTGTCGAAGCCCAGCGTGCGCAGGATCCTGCCCATCTGCGGGTTCAGATGGCGATCGTTGAGGGCCATCTCCTCGCCGCCGCGGGTGGCAAGGATGTCGCTGACCGTGGGCGCGGGCTCGGCGGACATCGAGGCCCTGAGAGTATCCGGCCGGGTGCCACAGACACCGTGCAATTCGTCAAAGATGCCAACCATGTGAAATACGCCGGCAGCCTGACGCAGACGCTCGTCTACATGACGCATCCGTTTGAGGGGCTGTTCAATGCTCAAGCACCCCTGCCCAGCGGTCGAAATCGTCCATATGCCGGGGGCTTCATGGCTATGTCCGACCGAGCTTGACCGCAGCCGCGTCGTCGACGCGAGCGATCGCGTGCGCGTGATCCGCCGCGTGGGCTCCACATCGGTGGGCATCGCCCTGCTCGCCTCCGCCCCCTGGGTTGGCTGGTGGACGTTGCCGATCTTCGCGCTGTGCGCGCTCAACTTCGCCAACGTCGAGCGGCGCATCTACAAGAGTCCTCACCCCGAGCGGGTCAGCGCGACCGCGATCGTGATCACCCTGGCGCTGCTGACCATCGGCATCGCCGTCTACCGCGGCAGCGCCAACCCCGCGCTGCCCTGGACGATCCTGCCCGCGGCCATGATCGCCGCGCGCTTCCGCCCCCAGGTGGTGGTCGCCGGGGTTGTGCTGACCGTGATCTGCGTCCTGATCGCGACCGTCGGCCTGCACACGGCCACCGCGCTGAATGATCCGGTGCCGCTGTTCATCACGCTCGCGCTGCTCATCAGCGTGGTCACGATCGTGCGAGCGCTGCAGACGGCCGAGTTGCACCACCGCAGCGAGGCGATCCTCGATCCCCTCACCGGCCTGCTCAACCGCAACGCGCTGGCGCCGCGCTTTGTCGAGCTCGAGCTGCAGGCGCGCCTGGCCAATCAACCCGTCTGCCTGGTGCTGTGCGACGTGGACAACTTCAAGGACGTCAACGACCAGCACGGACACGATCGCGGCGACGCGGTGCTGCGCGACGTCGCCTACACGCTGCGCAAGCAGCTGCGCTCGTTCGAGCTGATCTACCGCCTCGGTGGCGAGGAGTTCCTCGTGGTCCTGCCCGGCATGAACCACGTTGGCGGCCTGGAAATCGCCGAGCGGCTGCGCGCAGCCGTCGAGCAGGCGCAGCCCACCGGCATACCCATCACGATCTCGCTCGGCCTCAGCGACCGCTGCGGCGAGCAGGTCGACTACGACGTGCTGTTCAAGGCCGCCGACGAGGCGCTGTATGACGCAAAGCGCGCCGGGCGCAACCGCGTGGCCGTAGCGCCGTCCCCGCAGGGGGCGGCGAGCAGCGTCGCCGGCGCGGGCAGCGGGGTGGGTGAGACTCCGCTCACAGGCGCGCTCGCCTCGCCTGCCGTCGGCGGCCCGTCCATGCTCGGGCAGACGATCGCGTGACGCGGCCGCGATCCAGCTAGACTGCCCAGAGCACGGTCGTGCGGCAAGCGGCCGTGGGGCAGCAAGACCGATAAGGGAGTCGACGTGCCTTCGGCAACCGCCACGACGGCCACCAAGATGTCAAGCACGCGTCCGATGTCCGGGGACGGCTTGGAGCTCAAGCGCTTGTTCACGCGCTGGCAGCGCCACGGCGACCGCGCCGCCCGCGAGACGCTCGTGCGCCGCTTCATGCCGCTTGCGCGCAGCCTGGCGCGGCGCTACGGCAGCTCGTCTGAGCCCTTCGAGGACCTGCTGCAGGTCGCCTCGCTGGGTCTGCTCAAGGCGGTCGACCGCTATGACGTCAGGCGCGGCTACTCCTTCTCGTCCTATGCAGTGCCGACGATCGTCGGCGAGATGCGCCGCTACTTTCGCGACTCGGGCTGGGCCGTGCACGTGCCGCGCGGCGCCCAGGAGCGCGCGCTGAAGGTGCGCGACACCCAGGAGCGCCTGACCCGAGAGCTGGGCCGCGCCCCCACGGTCAACCAGATGGCACAGCGGCTCGAACTGCACATCGAGGAGGTCGTCGACGCGCTCGCCGCGCTGCAGGCATACGAGGCGTTCTCGCTCGACGCCCGCCAGGCAGACGGCCGAGAGGAGCTGGCCAGCTATGGGGAGTCGGTCGGAGCGGACGACGAGCGCTACGAGCTCGTCGAGCTCGACGCCACGCTTGCCTCGGTGCTCAGCCACCTGGGATCCCACGAGCGCCTGATCCTGCGCATGCGCTTCGTGGAGGATCTCACGCAGACGGAGATCGCCGCGCGGATGGGCATCTCCCAGATGCAGGTCTCCCGCCAGCTGCGTCGCTCGCTCGATCGGCTGCGCGCTCTCACGCGCGCGCCCGTACAGGCGGGCTAGGCGCAGCATGCAGCTCACAGGGCCCGCGCAAGCCGGCCGGCAACGGGATTGACCCATCGCCGCAAGTCAGGTTGACCGACAGCTCGATGGCCGAGATCCCGAACCTTCGCCTCAGCCTCGCCAGCAGTCCTGAGAACGTGTTGCTCGTGCGACAGACGCTCAGCGGCCTGGCGGAAGCGATCGACCTCGACCCGCTCGAGCTCAACGACATCAACACGGCGGTCAGCGAGGCGTGCAACAACGTGGTCGTGCACGCCTACGAAGGCCGCGAAGGGCCGCTCGAGGTGGACATCTGCGCGGGAGCGCCGTCGCTGCGGGTGCTCGTGCGCGACCACGGGCAGGGCATCGCGTCTACGGTCATGACCGCCGATGGCGACGACGGGGTCGAGCAGGCCGTCGGCGGGATCGGCCTGCCGGTCATCCGCGCGCTCGCGCGCGACGCCGAGTTCAGAGACGTCGAGGGCGGCGGAACGGAGGTGCAGATGGATTTCGCCACCGCCCGCGCCGGCGCCCTGGAGCCGCCCTCGCCCACCGACCAGCCGCGGTTGCCGGCGATTGCCTCAGAGGGGCTGACCAGCACGATGGCCCTGACGATCGCGCCGAGTGCGCTTGCACGCACGGTCCTGCCTCGCCTGCTGTGCGCGCTCGCTGCACGCGCGCACTTCTCGACCGACCGGATATCCGACACCCAGCTGCTCGCCGACACACTCGTGGCGCAGACCGACGGCTCGCTCAGCGCGGCCCACCTCGGCGTGGCCATCGGCGTGGCGCCGCGTAAGCTGGAGCTGCGCATCGGACCCCTGCGCAGCGGCCGGGCGGGGGCGATGGTGCTCGACTCGACCGTCGATGGCCTCGGCCCCGTGCTCGCGCGGCTTGTGGACGCACACGAGGTGACCGTGGAGGGCTCGTCGGAGACCCTCGCGCTGAGCGTCGCCGCCGAGCGCTGACAGGCAGGGCACCACCCGACGCCAGCGGACGCGGATGGCGACGGACGCCGACTGTGCCGAGCACCATGGCATCGGCCGGCATTTTGCGACCGCCGCCGTGCCACTTCCCAGGCGCGGCGGCGGCCTGCACTGGAGGCGACACGCGGGCAGGTCGGCGTCAGGCGCCGACCTGCCCTGCGTGCCGGGTTAGCCACCCCCCCAATGGACGGGGGCCGCGGGGGGCTCGCGGCCACCGCCCGCAGGGGCGACATCTGGCAAGAATCGGTATGCCCGTTTTGCCGGGCTCATAACAGGGTGTTTTTCATCGCGGCTGCACGGGCCAGGCCGCGATGGCGGCGCCCGCAGCGGCGCAACCTGTGACAGCGCCCGCGCTTGCCTGATCACGACAGCTCGGCCAGGCGCCCCAGCAGAAACCGTCGCTCGCGCTCGGAGCGCGCCAGCGCCAGCGCCCTTTCATAGGCCGCACGGGCATCGTCGATGCGCCGCAGACGGCGCAGCAACTCAGCGCGCGTGGCGTGCAGATAGTGGTATGAGTCGAGCTCGGGCTCCAGACCTTCCACAACCGCCAGGCCTGCGCGCGGACCCTCTGCTTCGGCGATCGCCACGGCGCGATTGAGCTCCACAACCGGCGACCCCGTCAGACGCGACAGATCGCGGTAGAGCGCCGCGACCTGCGCCCAGTCGGTCTGCTCCTCGGCGTGCAGGGAGGCGATCGCTGCCTGCAGGACGTATGCGCCCGCCCTCCCAGCGCCGCGCAGGGCATGCCCCCGCGCAAGTGCCGCGCGGCCGGCTGCGATCTGCGAGCGGTCCCACAGCGAGCGGTCCTGGTCTGCCAGGAGCACGAGCTCGCCGTCGTGCACACGGGCCTCGCGGCGAGCGTCGTGGAGCAGCATCAGGGCAAGCAGCCCGAGCACATCCGGCTCGTCGGGCATCAGCTCGGCCAGCGCAACTCCGACGCGAATCGCCTCGGAAGCCAACAGCGGGCTGCGTCCGTCATAGCCCTCGTTGAAGATCAGATAGACGATCGCCAGCACCGCGACGAGGCGGTCGGGCAGCAGGTGCGCAGGCGGGATCCGAAACGGGATGCCCGCATCCTTGATCTTGCGCTTGGCGCGCACCAGCCGCTGGGCCATGGTCTTCTCAGGAACCAGGAACGCGCGTGCGATCTCGTCGGTGTTCATGCCGCCGAGCGCCCGCAGCGTGAGCGCCACCTGCGCGTCGGTTGCAAGCGCGGGATGACAGCAGGTAAAGATCAACTCCAGCCGCTCGTCGCGGAAGTCTGCGTCGTGGAACTCGTCGTGCACGGCCTTGGGTGCCTCCAGCAGCTTGTACTTAGCCGTGAGCGTGCGCTCGCGGCGGATGCGATCGATCGCACGGTTGCGCGCGGTGGCCACCAGCCACGCCCTCTGGTTAGCCGGCATCCCTGCGCGCGCCCAGCGCTCGGCGGCGATCGCAAACGCATCCTGAGCGGCTTCCTCGGCGAGCTCGAAGTCGCCGAGGAAGCCCACGAGCGCCGCAAGGACGCTGCCCCAGTGCTCGCGAAACGCTTGTTCGATCAGCGTTCCACCAACGGGCGAACCTCGACCGCACCGCCCAGCCGCGCCGCTGGGACCCGCGCGGCCAGCTCGATCGCCGCGTCGAGGTCGTCCGCCTCGATCAAGTAGTAGCCGCCCAGCGCCTCCTTGGTCTCCGCGAAGGGCCCATCCGTGGTCAGAGTCCGGCCGTCCTGCACGCGCACCGTTGTCGCCGTGGCGGCGGGCTGCAACTGGGCTCCTCCTGTGACCTGCGGGGATTCGCTGATGGCCATGTACTCGCCCGTCACCGCCGCGCGCTGGTCCGCGGAGAGGTTGTCGAACTGCGTGTCGCCTTCGCTGTAGATCTGAAGCAGATACTGCATCGGGCTTTCCTCCTTGCTAGCGATTATGGTCGCTCCTTAGACGAACGAGGCGAGCACAAATCGACACCCGCCAAGGATCTGGCGAGCAGAGGTCGATCGCAGGCTACCCGCCGCGTCTTCTCGCTAACGCCCTGCGATGAGTTTGCCCGCACATAGCGGTCTTGACTGGAGGGCGCCCCTTGAGCGAGGAGACGAAACGGATGGCTGCCTCGGCACCACAGACCGCCACCCTGGCGATCAGGGGGCCGCTCGTGCGCGCCGACCTGCCGGGACTTATCGCGCGCACGAGCGCGCTGCTTGCGAGCAGCGAGGCCGAGGTGCTGCGTTGCGAGGTCTCGCAACTGGCCGCCGACGCGGTGGCCATCGACGCGCTTGCGCGCCTCGCGCTTGCCGCTCGCCGCTCGGGGTGCCGTGTGCGGCTGTGCGGGGCCAGCGCCGAGCTTTATGCGCTGATCGCGTTCATCGGCCTTGATGATGTGCTGGCGCGGTGAGCTCAGGTGTCCAGCCGTGGCGGCAGCCCGAACAGGGGAAACAGCGTGTCGGTTGCCAGGAAGAACGTGAATTCGACGATGCGCCCGCCCACGACCTCCAGCACCTGCACGGCCCAGGGGTCAAAGCCGGAGCCGGTCTCACTCGGCTTGTACTGCCCGAACGCGGGCGAGCCGTTGGCGCTGAGCGTGGGGATCACTCGCGAGCCCGCGCAAGCAGCGCCCGGCCCCACCCACCAGCCAAGGATGTCGTGACGGCCGTTCAGCCACAGTTCATAGGGCGGCATCGACTGCGTGGCGTCCTCGTGGATCAGCGCGGTGAGCGCGTCCATGTCATAGCGTTGAAAAGCGTCCACGTAGCGACCGAGCAGCTGGCGGTCGTGCTCGCTCAGCGCGCCGTGCGCCGCATCGTGGACCTCCTCGCTGTCAAGCGCCGCGCGCGCACGCTGCAGTGCGCTGTTGACGGCTGCCACGCTCGTGTCCAGCAGCTCGGCCACCTCGGACGCCTTCCAGTGCAGGACCTCGCACAGGATCAGCGCCGCGCGTTGGCGCGCCGGCAGGCGCTGCAGCGCGGCCACGAACGCCAGGCGGATCGTCTCGCGCGACTGCGCCACAGCCGCCGGGTCAGCGTCCTCGGGCAGGACGAGTCCGTCGGGGACCGGCTCGATCCAGGTCACCTCCGGCAGGATCTCGCCCACCGGACCGTTGGGCGAGCGTGCCGGCCCCAGGTCCATCGGGCGGGCGCGACGCTCCCTGGCGCCCAGCATGTCCATGCACACGTTGGTCGCGATGCGATACAGCCATGAGCGCAGCGACGAGCGACCCTCGAAGCGCTCCAGCGCGCGCCAGGCGCGCAGCAGCGTCTCCTGAACGGCGTCCTCGGCCTCGAACGGCGAGCCGAGCATGCGGTAGCAGTAGGCCGTCAGCTCACGCCGATGGCGCTCGAGCTCATCGAAGGAACGTGCGGCGGCGGGCGCAGAGCTCTCCACTACTTGCGATGTTACCCCGCCCGCAGGGGCGCCCCGATCGGCCCCGACGGCGTGATCGCCCTGACATGTCAGCCCGCTGGCGATCAGGCCGCCGGCGCCGCGTGAGCGCGCGGGCGGGCGGACACGGGCGCGTGACCGCATGCCACGCCGGTGAGCGACGCGGGGGGAGCGCCGGCGATCGGCGCCGCCGGCCCGCGTATCGAGCGGCCCAGCGCGGCGCCGCGCCAGACGTACACGGTGTCGCGCCGCGTCCAGCGGCGCGACCGCTGCAGCTCGAATTCATGCTCGGTGATGACGTGCCTGCCCGCGCGCACGCTGCAGGTGATCCCAAACCGCAGCCCGTATTCCTCGCCGTAGGCCGGCAGGGTCCCCGCCAGGCGCAGGCCGCCCGCGGCGTAGGTGTACACGGCGATCATCTCGTCGGTGGTGATGTGCTCGACATCCACGAACAGCTCTTCGCCGGGGCGCCCGTCGACGTTGCCGACCGCGACCAGCCCGGGCAGGAAGGGCGCATCTGAGCGGGCGTTCACGACGATGACGCGACCGTACGCAAGCGCAACTTCCAAGCGCCCGCCCGCCGCGCCGGTATGAAGGGTGACCCGGTCGGGGCGCCCGTCGCCGTCCACATCCGCACGCGCGCTGTAGACCAACCGCGGAGAGGTGGACGCCCCGACCCCGGGCCGACCGTACGCGAGCGCCGCCACCGCGCCCGCCGGTACGAGCGCCAGCGCCACCACCGCCCCGCCAACACGCCGGCGGGTCCCCACCGGGCTCACTCGGGCCGTCGCGGTCGCCGGGTCAGTCGTGCCCCTCGGCGCAGCCCCAAGGACCGCACATCGCGCCGGCGTCGGCGCTCCTGATCGCGCGCCAGGTCGCGTTCCTCGCCCAGCCCAACTTCAAGGAAGAGCAGCAGCACGCCGCCGGCGAACCCCGCCGACATGAGCACCACGGCGAGCACTTCGCCGGCTATCCCCCCGACCAGCACCGCACACGCAAAGCCCACGATCACCGACGCTGCCGCCGAGCCGAACGCCACGATGCGCAAGCGAGGGGTCAAGATCACCGATCCTTGTGGACGGAACTCCTTCCAGGATAGCTGGACCCGCCTGGTCGAGTTGTACTGTTGCCCGGCGTGGATTTCAGGATCACCCCCCACTCGGGCTCTGCTGCCCCGGACGACGCCATCGACCTGCTCTGGCGGCAACTCGAGGCCCGTCGTGGCCGCGTGCGCTTTGCCAGACGCGGCACGGAAATCAGGGCGATGCTGCGAGAGGACACGCCTGTATCGATGGAAAGCGATGAACGCGAAGAGATCGGGCGACGTGTCGTGCTCGACATCGTTCGCGAGGTCTGTGACGCCGCGCCGCAGCTCAACCTCGACTGGTTCGCGGTCAGCGCGCTGCGCTGACCGCCGCTGGCAGTACGGCCAGCACGCTGCTTGGAGCGACGCGGAGCTTGATGGCGCCGTGATGCGGGCTCAGTTGCGCCACGTGCAAGCCCGCCCGCGCGGCGCTCAGCACCTCTACGCGCACGCTCTGGGATGTGCGCAGCACGACGGCCTGCGCCTGGGCGTGCTCGTTGTCGAGAATCAGCTGGGCCGCGCTAGCACCTCCGCTGATGGCGGTAGCCACCAGTCCTCTCAGGCCGCGGATCCCCTGCAGCATGCTGCCGACCGGCAGCCACTGGTTGAGTGCCACCAGCGCGCTGTCGAGCGGGCGGTCGAGGACTTCGCCGCCACGCACGACGAAGGCGTCATAGGGGTCGCCGCTGAAGTGAAAGCGCACCTCGCGAAAGCCCGTCTTCAAGGCCGAGAGAACGAAGCGCACCGCCCACACCGCCGACGCCGGGCTGTCTGACACCCCTGCCCGGCCCCCACAAGAAGCCGAATTGGCCTCGGAGATGATCGCCGGCACCCCTGCCGCGGCTGCGTCGGCGACCACCCAGCGGAAGGCGCTCGGCTCGGCGCCGGCCGCCGCTGACAGCAGCCCCCCGATCGTGACCGCCCTGGGCGTCACGCAGGCGCTGAGCGGATATGCGTGCACGCCCACGATCTGATCGTGCAGTTGCGCAATCACCCGCGACAGCTGGCCGCGCCAGCGCGCGGGCGCGGCCAGTTCAGGTCCGATCAGAGGGGCGCCCGCGATGGCCGGCAGCAGGGATGAGACCACCTGCAGATACACGCCGACCGCC
Source organism: uncultured Solirubrobacteraceae bacterium (assembly GCA_963734225.1). Taxonomy (GTDB): domain Bacteria; phylum Actinomycetota; class Thermoleophilia; order Solirubrobacterales; family Solirubrobacteraceae; genus Palsa-744. The sequence goes on along the minus strand of CAVTGI010000016.1, from coordinate 176,079 downwards.
GCAGCTTCAGCGTTGGCCTGCGGCTTGGCCAGCGCCGAGTAGTTGGGCAGCGAGAAGAGGTCGGGCTCGTTGCCGATCGAGAAGTCCAGGCCGTTGCTGGCTGCGCTCTGGGCGCCGGCCACCATCTGCTGGGCCCACGCAAGCTGGCCCGTCTTGGCGTTCAGGCCGACGGTCAGCGGGTCGCGTGCGGCGCTCAGCAGGCATTGCAGCTGACTCCAGAATTCGCTCGGCAGCGAGAACAGGGTGGCTGCTTCCCAGGATGCCGGCGGTCCGGTGAGCGCACCGCTGGGCGCGGTCATGTCCTGGCTGTCGCCTGACAGGGCCAGCGGCGGAGATCCGAGCCGCTGCAACTCAGCCGCCAGCGCGGGTGTTGGGCAAGGGCCGGTGCCGAGGTCCTGGGCCATCGCCGAGTACTCAAACGACAGGCCCACGGGCGCCATCGTGACCTGGGCGCTGGGACCGTGAAAGACGTGCGGCAGCGCGACCTCGGGGAGGCGCGAGGATGCGGAATGCCGACGCTTGGCCGCTGCAGCGGCCGCGGACGCGGCCGAGCTCCCCGCGCCGACCAGCAGCGCCAGCGCGAGCGCGAGCACCACCGCAGGCGAGATCAGCGTGCGCGCCCGACGCTGCATCGCGCGAAGATACCATCCGCCGGCGGACGGTCACCCGACCCCTCGCGCGGCGCAGCTCAGAGCATGCCGGCGCTCAGGCAGTGAGGCCGCCGTCGACAACGAGTGCCTGCCCGCTGATGTAGCTCGCCTCGCCCGAGAGCAAGAACACAGCCGCATAGGCGACCTCCCAGGGCGTCCCCTGGCGACCCAGGGGGACCCGCGCGGCGCCGCGGGCGCGGGCCGGGTTTCGCGCGGACGCGGCGCGGCCCATCGGTGTGTCGATCAGTCCCGGCACGAGCGTGTTCGCGCGGATGGCCCTGAAGGCCCCCTCGCGCGCCACGTGGCGGCACAGGCCCAGCAGCGCCGCCTTGGAGCTGTCATAGGAGGGAGAGCCGCTGCCCGCGCGCAGGCCCGCCGCCGAGCCGACGAGCACCACCGCGGCGCCGTCGGACAGCAGCGCGAGCGCTGCCTTGCACACGATGAAGTGCGCCCGCAGATTGACCGCAAGCGCTCGATCCCAATCCTCAACGCTCGTCCCGGAAAGCCCCGCTCCGACCCCGATGCCCACGTTCAGAACGACCCCGTCCAAGCCACCAAGGGCGGCGTGCGCCTGGGCGACCATGCCCTCGCACTGCTCGGCGTTCGCGACGTCCGCTGTGATCGCCACCGCCTGCGCGCCCTCGCCCTCGACGAGGGCCACGGTGGCCGCTGCGGCCTGCCCGTCAATGTCGGCGCACGCCACGGCCGCCCCTTCGCGAGCGGCCAGCACCGCTATCGCGCGGCCGTTTCCGGGCGGCGCGTCGGCCTCGGCGCTGGGACGAGTCCCGGCACCCACCACGAGCACGCGACGTTCCGCCAGACGGTGACGCGCGGGCGCCCGCCCGGAGGCCTCGAGCTCGCTCATGGACGCCAGCGTAACGACAGGCTGTGCAAGGCGCGGTGATAGGCCGCGCAAGGCGTGCTGACAGGCTGTGCAAGGCGTGGTTCGCGAGTCTTGCTGGCCCTGCCATCGGTCGATGCTCGCGAGGTATGCGACGTTGGACGCTGGCCGCAGGGGCGATCCTGGTGCTCGGGATCGCGGCCTCGCTTGCCGGGGCGCTGCTTTGGCGCTCAAGCGTTCACGCGCGCGAAAAAGCGACCTTTCAGACGGCCGCGACCGACGTCAGCGGCAGGCTGGAGATCCAACTTCGCCGCGACACCGACTTTGTCAAGGCCATACGCGCCGTGCTGACGATGCAGCCAGACCTGTCGGCCAGCGGCTTCGATCAGTGGTTCGGCCAGCTTGAAGACCGCCAGGCGCAGCCCAGCGGATTCGGCGCGCTGGTCGTCAGGTCGGTTCCCGCTGCGGCACTCGCAAGCTTCCAGGCCCAGCGCGACGCCGACCCGGCATTTCGCGCGGTGGTGGGCGGACGCGTCGAACCCGTCGCCGAGACCGGGCACGCTCGTTACTGCCTGCTGTCGGCGGGCAGCGCGGACATCGCCTACAGCCCCGAACTCGCTGCCCTGCTGCAGGGAGACTGGTGCGATCCGACCTCGCTGATCGGGGGCTACCGCCAGAACGGCACCACACGGGCGCAGTTCACCCAGCAACTCACCGACAGCGGGCAGGTCGGGGTCTACTCCACGGCCGTGTCGGGAGTGAGCAGCCTGATCCTCGAAGCAGCCGTCTACCGGCGCGGAGCGCCCCTCGCGAGCGTCGCCCAGCGCCGCGCGGCCGTGCTGGGTTGGGTGCTCGACTCCTTCGACCTGCCCGCGCTGATGCAGTCGGCCCTCGGCACGGACCACGGGCTGGCGGTGACGCTGTATCACGAGAACTCCGGCCTGGGCCCCGAATTCATCGGCCGGGTCGGCTCGGCGAGCAGAACGCACCCGTTCACGCGCAAGACGACGTTGTCGGTGGACGGCACCTGGATCATCGGGGTGAGCGGTGCCGGGCTCGTCAGCGGGCCTTCCGCCGGGATGCAGGGGGTGGTCCTATTCGCGGGCGGCATCGTCACCACACTGCTGCTGCTCGCGCTCGTGATCGTGCTGGCGCGCTCGCGCGAGCGCGCCCTGGCGATGGTCGCGGAGAAGACCAGCCAGCTGCGCCACCAGGCTCTGCACGACGCGCTAACGGGTCTGCCCAACCGCGTCCTCGCGCTGGACCGCGGCGAACAGATGCTCGGTCGCGCCCGCCGCCTCAACCTGCCCGTTGCCGCCCTGTACGTTGACCTCGACGGCTTCAAGCAGGTCAACGACACGTTCGGGCACGCCGCCGGCGACGAGCTGCTGCGGACGGTCGCCGCGCGACTTACCAGCGTGGTGCGCGAGGGCGACACCGCGGCGCGCCTGGGCGGCGACGAGTTCATCGTCCTGGTCGAGGGCTCAACGCTCGACGCGGGCCCCGAGCTGGTGGCCGAGCGCCTGCTGGAGGTGCTCAACGAGCCGTATGAGATCAACGGCGCTGGCCGCGGACAGCTGGCGGTGACGGCAAGCATCGGCATCGCCTTCGGCCTGCGCGAGGACGCCGACGAGCTGCTGCGCGACGCCGACACGGCCCTGTATGAAGCCAAGGCGGCGGGCAAGAACCGCTATGTGGCGTTCCAGTCGGCGATGCAGACCCACGTGCAGGACCGGCTTACCATCCAGATGGACATCGCCCAAGCGCTCGAGCGCAGGGAGCTGTTCTTGCGCTACCAGCCCGTCCTGGACAGTGCACGGCGCGTCATCGCCGTCAAGGCGCAAGTTTGCTGGCGCCACCCCTCGCGCGGGATCATCGCTGCAGGAGACTTCATTCCCGTTGCGCAGGACACCGGACTGATCCTGCCTATCGGCCGCTGGGTGCTCGATGAGGCCTGTAGGCAGGGCGCGCTATGGCGCCATCAGGGGCTCCGCTTGGCGATCTCGGTGAACGTCTCAGCACGCCAGCTGGACAGCGACCGCCTCGTCGATGACCTCGCCAACGCCCTGCGCAACAGCGGCCTCAAGCCGGCAGCGCTGACGCTCGAGGTCGCTGACGCCGCGCTCATGCGCGCCGGCGACGACACCGCTCGACGCCTCGAGCGACTCAAGCAGCTGGGCGTGCGCATCGCGATCGACGGCGCGCTCGTCCACGCGCTCGTGCACCTTGGCAGACAGCTCGAGATCGAGACGCCGACAGACGGCATAGAGGACGACGCGCAGCTCCATGACCGCCCGCTCGATGCGGACGAGGTCGAGGCGTTCGTGGCGGTCAGCGAGGTTGCCGGTCGTTCTGAGCCGGCGCGTTAGCTACGCCCGTTGTCGCGCAGCCAGGTCAGCGCTCGGATCGTGACGATCCCTCGCCACGCGGTCGTCTGCGCAGGCGACCAGGCCTGCCAGTCGAACATCCAGCCGCCGTCTTGGCGCTGCTCGGACTCGACGGCGTCGAGGTGAGCCTCGATCCGGTCCTCGCTGATAAGGCCGCGTGAGCGGCTGCCCGGGCGGGGGGAGAGGTCGAGCGGGCGCAGCGCCTCTCCCTCGACACCGCCTACGGGCGCGACCGTAGAGGTGTCGACGCGGTCGCTGAGCGACGCGATCGCCGCACGTGCGCGCTGCTCGTCGTCAACCGCATCGAGGAATGCGCAGGCGAACTTCAGCCAATACCCGCCTGGCTGCTCGGCTGTGTCGATTGACCGCCAGCACCAGTTGGTGGCGCGGTCGAGCCACGCGTCGTCGGTCACGCCGCCGGCGTGCAGCGTCGCGGCCAGCGCGAGCGTGAGAACCGATCCGGGCCCAGGCTGGAACCAAGGCGCGTGCGGGTAGTCCTCGAAGCCGGGCAGCACGGACGGGATGCCACCGTCGGTTTCAGCGATCGACGCGATCCAGGCGCGAGCATTCAGGCCCATCTCGTCGTTCGGCGCGCCGGCCTCGTTGAGCATCTCCAGGGCGTACAGCGTCGCAGCCGGCTGGCTGGCCGGGCAGCGCAGGTCGGGCTCCAGCGCGTGGCCGAAGCCACCGTCCGGGTTGCGATAGCCACGCAGCGCCTCGACGACCGGCTCGCCCGGCCCGTCGGCGAACAGCATGCTGTAGCGGTGGCGGTCCACCAGGCGAGCGGCGGACCAGATGAAGTTCTCGGCGGCGCTGTGATCGATCGGCACTGATGCGCACCCTAAGCGGCGGTGGGCGTGCGGTCTTTGAGAAATCGGACAGGCGAGAGGCCGGCCAGTTGTGTGACCTCGGCGGTCATGTGCGCCTGATCGGCGTAGCCGGCATCAAGCGCCAGCTCGACCAGCGACGCGGGCCCGAGCGCCTGCAGCCGGCGGAAGCGCAGCACGCGCGCAAGCATCTTCGGACCGTAGCCGACCGCGTCGCTCACACGACGGTGAAGCTGGCGGGTACTCAGACCGAGCTCCGCAGCGACGTTGGCGACACGCGCTCGGGGTCGATCCAGAGCAGCGGCTGCAGCGCGCACCAGTGGGTCCGGGCCGGACCGACCCCGCTGCTCGATCGTGTGCAACAGGAGCGCGTGCGGGCTCACGCCGACAACCAGCGCGTCGAGCAGCGCGTCAGCGACGTCGCGTCCCAGCACGTCCGCAGCGTCGGGAATTGCATCGCACAGCTCCGATGCAGGCAGCCCCAGCACGGCGCCGGCCGTGCCGGGGCGCAGACGCACCCCCACGAGCCGTGCGCCCGGCGCCAGTGCCACCACACGAAACCGAGTGTCAGGTCCTGCAATAGTCAACTGCTCGCCCGACCAGATCAGATCGACGCATGCGTCCGGCACGATGCGCTGCTCACGCCCGGTCGCCGTGCTCTGCTCCCACGTGCAGCACGCCAGGGGCGAGGCGAGCGGGTACTCGGTGTAGCTCACGACGGGAATCTAGCGCTGGGCTAAGGGCTCGTAGCCTGGCGGATGAGCCGGACCACCTGCGATCACGTGGACATGGGATCGGAACCCCATGTTGCCGCTATTCGTTCGACTAAGCCTGAATCCACCGATTAACTGCTTCGGCTCTGGTGAATGTGGCAAGGGAGGGTGGATGATGGGTGCTCGATCGGGTTTGCGCGCCCGGTCGGTCTTTGGGGTTGCGCAAACGCGTCCGAAGGAGCGGCCGTGGCGGCTTGGTGGCGTCCAGCGATCGCGCTCGGCGAGCGGGATCGGACAGTCGTCTTGGTCGTGTTGAGCGTCGCCGTCAGGCGGCGGGGAGCGCGCGTATGCGGTTGAGCGCGTCGAGGTAGTCGCCTTGCCAGGGCCAGCGAGCAGGGAGGTGAAGCGTCCATCCGCGTGCGTGACGGGTCAGCTGGCCGGGGAGCTGGATCAGTCGGCGGCGTAGCGTGCGGGCGGCGCGCACGGTCGTGTTCGGCAGGCCGAGGAGCTGTGTCCAGCGCAGCAGGTTGTGTGCCAGGCAGGCGATCACGGTCCAGGCGCCGTTGGCGTTGAACTGCCCGGAGGGGAAGTGCGCGAGCGCCTGGTCTTTGAGGTCTGCGATGACCTGCTCGACGACAGCGTGATCACGGTGCTCTGACTCCACCTGCGCGAGTTCCTCGCTACGGTTGGTGATGAAAGCGAAGTGGCGCCAGTCGGGCCACAGCTCGGCCTGCGCGCCGAGCAGGCGGGTGCGCCTGACGATCAGCCGTCGGCCGCCGTAGACGGTTTCGGCGATCTGTGCTTCACCGTCGTCGGGGTAGTCGACGATCTTCGTCCAGGCGTCCTGGGCGATCGCCTCGATGGCAGCACGCACGGGCTTTTGCATGCGCACCCCGATCGAGTACTGCCAGCCGGCTCTCTCGAGGCGCTCGAAGACCTTCGTACTCCAGAACCCCGAGTCAGCCCGCAAGAGCTTGATGCCGGTCGCGCCGGCCCGCTCGACGCGCGCGATCAGCTCATCAGTGAAACGCACAATCCCCTTCAGGGTGTTCGCCGAGCCCTTGCGCAGACGAACGTGCAGCACCTCGCGCGTGCCCGCGCGGGTGGCAAGCAGAGGGTGGTAGCCGAGCAGGCCGGTATAGCCGTAACTGGCGCCCTGCTTCAAGCGGCCACAGACCTCCCCGACGAAGCTGTCCACGTCGATCACCAAGCGCTCGGCGCCGGGTCCAGCGCCCGCCTGCCACGCCCGCTCGAGCGCCTGGCCAAGCAACGCGTCGAGCTGGCGCACGTGCCCGAAGGTAAACGCACGCAGAAACGTCCCAAGCGTCGAGGGTGCCGGCAGCCAGCCCCCGAGCAGGCGGCGCGTGCGCCCAGCCCGCAGCACGTCGGTGTCATCGATGCTGTCGGCGCCGAGCACCATCGCGTAGATGAGGGCAATCACCTTGCGCCCGGTGTTGGCAGCCCCAGGCCTCTCACGCCGCAAGCGCACGAGCTGCGCCGCGAGCACCTCAATACCCAGCCGCCCCGCGAGCATCCCGACCAGCATTACTCCGGCATCCGAGACGACCCGCTCATCGTCGAACTCGACCCGCACACCATCCAATCCGACCGGCTTGTCATCCTGCACCACCAAGGTGACCTCCTGATCCCGGGCCGCGACGGCCGCAATCTGTCGCTACCAAGCCCGATTCAGGAGGTCATTCTTCGCCCACCACCGGACAACACCGGTGGATTCAGGCTAAGCGGGATCGGTACGCTGCTGGCCGGTCGCGGCAGATGCTGAGTAGGCCGATGGCACATTCGAGAGGACCGTACGGTGACAGGGAGATGATGTGATGCCGGATCTGACGATTGGCTCGCGAGGCACGCTGACGATTGCCACGCGCGGAAAGGACGGGCCCGGCGAGGTTCAAGTCGACGACGGGGAGGCATTCATCGCCTACTCCGCAGAGCCGATCCCCAGGGGAACGACCGTTGTGATCTACGACACTCACGGCGGGCGGCGGGTCGACGTCGAGCCGCTAACAACCACAGGAGGCTGAGATGCTGGGATATCGAGTGCCCGATCCGGACGAGGCCATGCTCATCTCGGGGGGTAAGGCCGGCAAAGACGATGCCCCATTCCGCGTGGTCACAGGCAGAGGTGCGTTCGTGATGCCGTTCTTTCGTCACGTGAACTTCCTCACGCTCGCGATGCAGGAGTCCGTCGTTCAGGAGCATTGCGTCACAGAACAGGGAATCACCATCGAGGCAGACGCGGTGTGCGCGTTCAAGGTGGGCAACGACACGTCTTCCATCGTGTCGGCGGCACAGCGGTTTCTGTCGGACGAGAACCAGATGTCCGTGCTCGTGGGGCGAATCGTTGCTGGGCATCTGCGCTCGATCATCGGTTCGATGACGGTGGAGAAGATCGTGCGCGAGCGCCAAGCGCTCGCCCAGGAGGTGCTTGAGGCATCGAAGAGTGAGTTGGGAGCGCTCGGCCTACTAGTGGACTCCTTCCAGATCAGCTCGATCGATGACATGGGCTCGGGCTACATCCAAGCGATGGCCGCCCCACACACCGCAAAAATCCAGCAGGAAGCGAAGGTCGCCCAAGCCGAGGCCAACCGAGCCTCGGCCGAAGCCGAACAGGAGTCCGCGCGCAAGCAGGCCGAATACGAGCGAGAAACCGCCGTCGCGCAGGCGGGATACAAGGCAGAAGTCGACAAGGGGCAGGCCGCAGCCGCACAAGCGGGTCCGCTGGCGCAAGCGGAAGCGCAACGAGCCGTAACCGAGGAGCAGACGAAGCTCGCTCAGAAGAAGGCCGACCTCCGCCAGCAGGAGCTGGTCGGCGAAGTCGTCAAGCCGGCCGAAGCGGAAGCCGAGCGCACCCGCGTGCAGGCCGCGGCAGAAGCCGAGGCGATGACCGTGAAGGCCACCGCGGCAGCGTCTAACAAACGTGTGGCACTCGACAGGATGCTCATCGAACAGCTCCCAGAGATAGTCGAGAAGGCCGCCGCCGGGCTCTCCAACGCCAACGTGAACATCCTCGAAGGAGCCGACGGGCTGGCCAATGTAACCGCGGGCCTCTTGTCACAGGGGATGATCGTCTACGAGTCGGCTCGGAAGACGTGGGCCGACAACAGCGATCAGTCCGGCACCACGTCGGTCGGGGAAGCCGACAGCCGACTGACAGCGCCGAAGGGGCCCGAGGAAGTCGACGCGCAGGACGGTCCCGAACCGGCGTCGTGATCGAACGCGTCGACGAGAATGACGCCGTGAGCGCTGCACAGCTGCGTGTCGTCGATGACGTCGGTCCGGCAGAGTGGATCGCTCCACGTTTGGGTGGGCAGTTCGGTGCGGTGGGCCTGACGGTGCCGCGCGGCTATCCGGCCTACGCGCGCATCTGCCATCCCGCCACGAACAAGGCAGGCGAGCCGGTGAGCTGGTCGGAGGTAGCTCGCACCACGGGACGGCGGCCACACGCTCTGATGCAGTGGCACGCGATCGTGGGGTCGCCCGACTCCCTGAACATGAGGGGCTCCTTGTGGGACGGCGCAGATCCTCGTCGAGGCGACCTCGCCCATTCCGCGCTCACCGTTCTGTGTGACCGCCTCGCCGAGGACGCCGGGCGCGAACCCGACTGCTATTTCTCCCTGTGGGAGGGCTACGACGGGTTGAATGAATATGGCTGGCTGGAAGCGACAGCCCCGCCGCGCTCCAAGGTCGATAACCGAGATCGGCACATCTTGACCCTGGATGAGATTGGTCGATCACGATCGCGCCTGCGCCTCCCTGACCGCGACTACGTCGTGCTGGCAGGGCCGCTACACGGAGCGCTGCGCATCGGCTCCTTCGGCCTCGGGGTCTTCTGGCCGCAGTCGCCGAACATCTTCTGGCCAGAAGACCACACTTGGTGCGTTGCGAGCGAGATCGATTTCGACTCCACGCTCGTCGGCGGCTCCGCAAGACTGATAGAGGCGATCCTCAACACGACCGAGCTTGACGCATGGCCTGTTGGAGCGGACGACTCGCTCGCATACGACGCGGACAAGATCAACCACGTCCCCGAGCAGAGGCTCGCCAAGGAGGAGCGCGCGGCTGGGCACGATCCGTGGTAGGACGCGGCGAGGTCTGGTCGGCAGAGCGTCCAGACTGGGGACGAAGACCCGCGCTGGTGATAACACGCGAGGACGCGATCGACAGCCTCCACGTCTTCGTGGTATTCGCCGCCACGCGCATTCGTGATATCCCGACCGAGGTCGAACTGGGTGATGAAGACAGCATGCCTCGCGACTGCGTGTTGAACGCCGACCCTGCCAACACGGTCGCCAAGGGCTACCTGGTCGAGGGCATCTACGGCGCCCATCGCGGGAGCGACGGGACTCTGTCCCGGCGTTCGCCCCCGGATGAGATTGAGGTGTAGACGGAGGCGCCGCCGACCGCTTGGGCCTGAGGCTGGACATCGAGGTCGAGGCTCCTCGCTTCGATCCAGGTGCGTCAGGGACAGTTGAAAGCGTTGAGAATGGCGGGTGGTGCGGGCTTCCACCCGCCATTCCGTTCGGGCTTTCAACGCTCTCGCTCGTAGTGAGCCCGCCCGGCGCCGTCAAAAACGGCCACTGTTGCGACAGCAGTTCTTGAAACGCCGAGTGGAGCCGCATGGACACAAGTCGTTGTCACCAAGGCGCTCTAGGAGCTCGACCTCGCCGTCTCGGATCGTGCGCGCTCCCCGCTTCACGCGCGTCTCCGATGGGAAGCCCTTGCGACGCTTGCTCATCGGCTCAAAAGGAGAACGACTCCTCTGGATCTGTCTTCTCTCGTGGCATGGGTGCCTCCTTGCGCTCATGGTCTGGACCTTGGATTCCGCTGGGGTAGAAGGATTGCAGACCGGCTGCGCCAGGGACAAGCGCACAGGATCGGGGCCGAAGCTTCGGCAGAAGAAGTTCTGACTACTCGGGAGAAGCTCCCCGGCGGGCGGCACCGTACAGTCGCTACCGGACTATCCTGAGATCGTGACCAAACGCCACAATCGCGTCAGGCGCGCAGTGCGGACGCCGCGCCCGCTATCGGCTGATGAGCGGGATGCGTTGGTCACGATCCTGGGCTATGCCGACTTTGTCGGGCGTGCCGCTCTACTCGAACATGTCGATGCCGTCCTCGAACATCTCGATGCCGTCCGTATCGTGGGCGGCTGCGATTGCGGCTGCGCCTGCGCGACGGTAGACCTTGCGACCCCCGATGCGCCGCCGAGCGACGCGATCGCCTATCCGATCCCCAACGAGGCGACCGTATTTGACCCAGACGGTCAGGCCATCGGAGGAATATTGGTGTTTGCGCGGGACGGCCGCCTGGCGCAACTAGAGGTCTACAGCTACGGGGACGAGCCGATCAGTCCCTTCCCACCCGTCGAACGCCTAGCACTCACATCAGCGCCCAAATAGCGACGAGTGCCGAGCCGGAAGCATAGGCCGCAGGGCGAGCCTAGCTGGGACTCCTCGCCGCGCGAGCTAAGCTGATTAGGAGGCGAAGATGGTGCGCAATCCTTGGACAGATCCTGATCCCCAGCCCGGCGATTTCGATGCCGAACTGGCAGCGATCGACCCGCCCGAGATCGAGGCCCATGTCGGCAATCCCGACGCCAAACTTACGATCATCGTCGGCGCTGAGGACGAGGACACCGAGGGGCGCTACCGTTTCGAGAGATGACTGCGAAGGAGCAACTACGGGAGCGCATCGAGACCTTGTCCGAGGAGGAGGCCGGTGAGGCCCTACGCCTGCTGGACTTGCGCGTCGATCCAGTGATCGCTGCGTTCCGCGACGCTGCGCCCGACGATGAGCCGTGGACCGGGGAGGATGAGGCCGCCGCGGCGGAAGGCAGGGCCGACCTAGCGGCCGGCCGCACGGTGTCGTTGGATGAGGCGTTGCGGGACTCCGAGTGAGCGACGCGGCCTGGCGCGTTCAGCTCACCCGTACAGCCGCACGCGACCTTCGTCGCCTTGACCCGCCGATCCGCAAACGGGTCGAGACGGCCTTGAGAGAGCTTGCAGAGAACCCGGGGAGGTCTCGAGCGCTGCGGAAGCTCACGAGCGCACCGGAGTGGAGGCTGCGGATCGGTGATTGGCGAGCGCTTGTTCTTCTCGATCCAGATGAGCACAACGATCCTCGTTACTCGGGTGCTGCCGCGCGGTCGCGCCTATCGTGACTGAAGCTCGATAAACAGTGGTCACCCTGGCGGGCTGTGGAGCGATTTGGACTTGTGGCAACGGACGCCGCGTCCGCGAGCTCGGAGACGCCGACAACAAAGTCACGCACCACTGTATGAGTGGGCCGAGCCGAGCGATCAACGCGCCGACATCGACCGCGAGGAAGACCCGGCGGATGCAGCGATCGACCCGGAGCGGTTGGGTGCCGTGCGAGCGAGGCGCCGAGGCAGGCGCAACGTGATCCGCTGGACGCGGGAGAGCACCTGAGCCGGCGATTACCCCCGAGATTTCCCAATCGCAGTGAATCCGAGTGAATCCGCGGTAATCCGCCAGATCGGATGACACCTGACTGTCATATGACACGGCTACGACATACACGCCCCCCGTCGCCTACAGGAGCCCACTCATGCGCGAGCAGCAACCCCCACCCCTATCTGACGCCGACTGCGCGGGTCGGCGGTACATCAACCCGACCGACAGGCGAGCACACCGCGAGCGCTCGCGCGACCTATGCCCTGAGCGCCCACGTCTGCTCGACCCATGACCGAGCACCCTGATGGTGCATGGACGGCTCAAGTGGTGGTGGCGAGGTCAGTGTCCGGCGATTAGTTGCTCCGACGGGCTCGCGATCCGACGGTCTCTTCGATCAGTGTGGTAAAGGCCGCCGTAGCTTCGAGGTAGGTGCGCTGATGGTGCTGCACGGTTGCAATCCAAGTTCGCGGTCCGCACGGGAGGGGCAAAGTCCTGACGGAGGCGAGCGCCTTGCTGGGTCGGCCTCCCTCAAAGACCAGTCGCACTTGTACGTTGCTGCTCAGTCCAGCCACGCAGCTGTCAACGGAAGGTTCCGCAACCGGTAGACGATTTGCGGCCGCTCTGACCGCATTTATAGCTGCGGGCTTGTCGATGCTCGACTCCGATCGCTCCAACCTGACCTTGCCATCTTGCTCTTGGAACCTCCGCACGACAGCGACCGCAAGTGTGTTCGCGCTAGGTATGAAGGAGTAGCTTGGTCGCCGAACACGCCAGGTGACGCTGGCTTCGCCGAGCACGGCGAATCGATCCGAGCTAAGCCGGGAAACGGCGAATCGCAGTGCCTCTTCCCGCAGGGCAGGTGCACTTGAAGGGTAGCTGAATCCCTCTGACCAATAATCGGGGCGCCCTCTCACGCTGCTAGTGTCTCCGCGCTCTGTCCCTCCCTTCCGGACCTCGCGGCCGACTACCGCGAGCAGACTCGTGGGCGACTCCGATGTCGTCCACAACTCGACGCGCCGCGCCGTATGGACGCTCGATGTCGGTTCTTCAGCCATCAGCGCGTTGCGCGCATCTGCAGGCAGGGAGGTCACGCGTTGTGCCGGGCTCGACAAGAAGACCTCACCGAGCATCTTCGTCGCCGTATGCTGGGCCAGTACCGCGGGTGTCTCGCTGCCCGATGGCGGTCCAGCGGGGGAGCGGTGAGTCGCCCCCCCGCAACCACTGGCTCCCAGGCTGGCGACGGCGAACATCGTAACCGCCACGATCGAGCGCCAGGACAGTCGCCGCACTTTACCGGTCGCCGCGCGCCCTTTGACCGGTATCTCAGCTCGCCGTGCGCCGAACCCCATGATGCTCGTCATAGTCGAATGATAGCCGCCGTCTGATCACGAAGGCACCGGACCGGTTTGGTGTTGGTTGTTTTCGGGTAGTACGCGTAGTAGCTGGTCAACATCTATTGGGCGGAGGCTGCCGATGCGGTTCGGGTGGGGTCTGCTGCGCATGCGTTCCTTTGCCATACAGAGGTATGCGTCCGTAGCCGAACCACGGGTTGTAACTCTTCCGTGTGTTGCGTTCTGCGTGGCTGTAGTCGCAGGCGCTTTGCCAACTGCGGTCTTTGCGCAAACGACTTTGGGTTCCGAAAGTGTACATGTGTGCCCGCCTGGCGGGGTTAACCCGTACGCCGCGTCGATGCCCATGCTCACTGCGTGCAACGACCGGATTCTTCCTCGGACTGCGCTCAACCGACTGCAGACCGGGGCTGTCGAAAGCGTGTATGAGGGGTCGTCGCCTGGCTCGAGGGTCCGCTTCATCACGCCTCCACCGTCATTTCGCGCTTCGGCAGCGACGTGCGCGGAACTCGAATTTTATGGGATACCTACTGAACCGGAACACACTTCGCCGGAATACCCCAAATGGCGGGCTATGATTGAAAAAGGCTTCCACTTCGAACTGCCGCCGGCGTACCTAGTCGAAGGCTACAACTCGCCGACGCCGTCGAGTTCGGCTGCGGCGGACGACGTGACCAAGATGCCACTTCGCCTCAACGAAGGTTTCAACGAAGGCTCTAGCTCGACATGGGGGGGTTACGTCAACGACGTACCTGTCGGGAGCAACGAAAATGCCTATACGCAGGCCACTGGCTATTACAAGGAGCCGGCTGGCTCTGAATCGTTCGAATGTAAATCTCCGGCCTCCGATTCGACTTGGGTAGGCTTGGGCGGCTATACCAGCCCAGATCTTGGGCAAACCGGCACCGTGCTGCGCTGGGAATACGAAGGAAAAGAACGACCCCATCATGAAGGTTTCTATGAGTTGCGCCCGAAGGGCCAGCCTGTTTGGCTGACCATCACCGGATCGCCGGGTTACTATATGAAGGCTGAAACAACGTGGGCGGCGAGCGAAGGCGCGTACCATTTCTTTCTGTACAACTACAAGACCGGGGCAGTGGCGACACCTAAAGCTGAAGGAGAATTTGACGGAGAAACCGCCGACTTCATCACGGAGCGTCAGATAACACACGAACTGTTTGACTTCGAAAAAGTGACGATGCAAGCATTCACGAACGGCAAGGCGTTCAAGGAGGCGCCATTCGCACGTGTGAATATGACGGGCGCCGACGGACAAAACGTGCGGGTGAGCAACGTCATCAATAACTATGAATTTACAATGAAATTTTTAAAGTGCACGCGTGCTGACACGCAAGAAGAACGAGAACTCGAACAGCTGGGAAATGGACACCCCGCCCCTAAAGTCGCGACCGGTGAAAGCACGGAAGTAACAGCCGCCTCAGCGAGGCTCGCCGGTACGGTCAACCCGGAAGGCGACAACACCATCTACCAGTTCGATTACGGCCGAGAACCCGACAATTTTGAAGCGTCGTCACAACCGACGAGTGCTGGAGAAGGCACTGAAACACGACCGGTGAGTGCTTCCGTGAGTGGCTTGCTGCCAGGCACAGTCTACTACTACCGTCTCTATGCGGCGAGTGGCAACGGCGCTCGAGAAGGCGAAGAACGCACTTTCAAGACGACAGGCACCGCACCTCCTCCCCCGCCCTCCGCCACGACGGAACCGGCGACAGGTATTCAAGTGCATGCGGCCAAACTCGAAGCGACCGTCGACCCGAACGGGGCGGATACCCACTATTACTTCGAATACGGCACCATACCGGGACTTTTCGAAGTCGACGCGCCCGCTGAACCTGGCAACGACGCCGGAAGCGGGACGACCGCGGTCCATGAGACAGTCGCGGTGAGCGGATTGGCGTCCTCTACGACGTACTACTACCGAGTCGTCGCGAGCAACTCGACCGGAACGGCCTACGGTGTGGAAAAGGAATTCAAAACACTTCCGCCTTGGACAATTCAGACCACGCAGAACCCGCATGGAAGCTCTGAAACCGATGAGTTTCGTGGGGTGTCGTGCTGGTCGTCAACCGGCTGTGATGCGGTTGGGATGAACACGAATCCAGAAGATGAAATCGTCGGGCTGGTCGAGCGCTGGAACGGGTCGGCCTGGGAAGTTCAGTCTACGCCGAAAAGCACGGGCGCCACAGAGGACAACCTGGAATCCGTCGCGTGCCGCTCGGCTAGCGAATGCGAGGCGACCGGGTACGCGGAAGTCGCCGAAGGAAAGCACGTCACGCTCGCCGAGCGCTGGAATGGGACGGCGTGGTCGGTACAGAGCACGCCGACGAAAGGCAACGACTCAAACCTGGTGAGCGTGTCTTGCGTGTCGGCCAGCGAATGTGTCGCAAGCGGGTTCGATCTCTCAAGCGCCGGGAAACAATCGGCTCTTGTCGAGCTGTGGAACGGCAAAGAATGGAAGATTCTGACCACCGCGACGCTGCCCAAAGAAGACGAACAGTCGTGGTTGGAAGGTGTCTCCTGTCCGAGCAGCAAACACTGCACCGCGGTCGGCGCCGTGGTTACCACGCTCAACGGGATCGTGCCACTCGCCGAGAGCTACAACGGCTCGACGTGGACCGTGCAAACCACACCCACGCCCGAACACTCCATCGAAGCGCAACTGAGCAGCGTGTCTTGCTCGGCGACGAACGCGTGCACCGCCGTGGGCGGATATGACAACACAGCCGAAAAAGGAGAGCGGGCGCTGATCGAGCGCTACAACAGAACCTCCTGGGCACTACAGGAAGCGGCAAGCCCGGTCGGCAAACCAGCGCCTAAAGAATCACACTGGGCGCTGACCGCGGTCTCTTGCCCGACGTCCGGCTCCTGCGTGACGGTCGGCTCCTACGCCGAATCAGCCGCTGCTAGGAAACTGCTGCTGGGCGAGGCATGGAACGGCACCAGCTGGGAACTCGCGCTTCCCGTCGACCGCACAGGAGCAGGAGTGCTGTATGACGAAGCGCGGGGCGTGTCCTGTTCAGCAGCGCTCACATGCACCCTCGCCGGGCTGACCTGGAAAACAAACAACGTGACCGAAACGCTGGCCGAGCGAATGGAATTGTAGTGCACTCGGGCTCTGGCAAGGCCGACTGCACTGCTGCGGTTCTGCTTGAGCCAGGCTCGTTTGGACAGACCACAGCGTCCATGGACCCAGCCCGGGATGCGAACCGTTTTAGATTGGCCGCACCGTCAGCAGCGCCGCAATCAGCCGAGCAACCCGATTTCCGTCCTGGGACGCCGAAGGCCCAGCCCCGAAAGGACTGGGCCGGTTCGACCTTCGTCAAGATGGTGGGAGCGACGGGAGTCGAACCCGCGATTGTCACCCCGCTATCGAGATCCGTCTGTAGGTACCGGCGGTCGAGTGGCTCAGGCGATACGGTCCGAGAGCCACGCCAGGATTTCGTCCTGCTTGAGCTGGCCGGCGGCAACGTTCTCGACCATCGGCACATCCACATCGGGCAGTCTGCCGTGCAGCGGCGAGCCGTTCACTTCGAGGAACCGCGCCGTCATGAGAAACGCGGTTCGCTTGTTGCCATCGGGCAGCGGATGGTTACGCGCTAGGCGCTCCAACAGGATCGCGGCCTTCTCGAGCAGGGTCGGGTAGAGGTCGGTGTCGCCGAAGCCGGCGCGTGGTGCGGCGATCGCGGACGCCGCGAGGCCGACGTTGGGAAGCCTGGCGATCTGCTCAGGCGTGGTCCTGAGGATCTCTGCGGCGATGTCGCAGAAGTCCCCGAACTCGGGGTAGATGACCGCCACGGGCTACTTGCTCAAGCGGCGGAGCGTCTCGCGATGTTCCTCAGCGAGGCGTCGGATAGCCTCGGCTCGCTGCTCATCAGTGCCCGGGAACCCGCGAGAGAGTTCGGGTTGTTTCGGTGACGACGGAGCGGCTTTTGGGCTGGCGTCGGCTTTGGGCTTTGCAGCACTCATTCCATGATTGTAGTCTCGCTCATCGGCCGCACCGAAGGTGGCCCGGCAGCGAGATGTGACGCGCGCGCCGCCATCCGCAGGCCGCCCTGCGTCGGGTAAGGTCCCAGCCGCATGGACCCCGAGGGCAAGATCATCGTCGTCACAGGCGCCGCGGGCGGCATCGGCGGATCGCTCGTGCGGGCGCTCGTGCAACGCGGCGCGGGCAGTGTGATCGCCGCAGACCGCGATGGCGAGGGCGTGGAGCGGCTCAGCCAGGAGCTCGGCGCCGAGCGCGTCCATGCGCGCCTGCTCGACGTGGCCGACGAGCAGGCCACGCAGGCGCTTGTCCAGGAGTTGCACGACGGTGTCGGCCCGATCGACGTGTGGTTCGCCAACGCCGGCATCGCTCACGGCGGCGGTCCCGATGCTCCCGACGAGGCCTGGAACCGCCAGTGGCAAGTCAACGTCATGTCACACGTCTATGCCGCCCGCGCGCTGCTGCCCGGATGGATCGAGCGCGGCGACGGGCACCTCGTCACGACCGCCTCGATGGCCGGCATCCTCACCGCCGCCGGCGACTGCGTGTACTCGACCACCAAGCACGCCGCCGTTGGGTTCGCCGAGTGGCTGGCGTTCACATACGCCGGGCAGGGCGTGCGCGTGTCGTGCATCTGCCCCGGCGCGGTCGACACGGCGATGCTGCGCGGCGGCGCCGAAGGCGACGCCGACAAGGCCAACGCGGTGATCGGCGGCGGCGGCGTGCTCGACCCCGAGCAGGCCGCCGAGCGGATACTCGAGGGACTTGCACAGGAGCGTTTCCTGATCCTCACGCATCCGGAGATGCGCGAGTTCATGGTCGTCAAGGCCCAGGACACCGAGCGCTGGATCCGCGGTATGACCAAGCTGTGGGCGCGAGTGCAGTCGCTGCTGGCATAACGCGCGGCCGGCACCCAGCCGCGATCGCTGCGCCCGCCGCGCACAGGCCCGCGCACACGAGCGTGACCGCGTTCCAGCCATGGACGAGCTGGGTCGGTGTACCCGCAGCGCCGCCGACGGCCGCCACCACTGCCACAACCAGCGCCACGCCGGCCGCGCCGCCGAGGTAGCGGGCGGTGTTGTTGGCGCCGCTTCCCATCCCCGCGCGTTCGTGTGGGACCGACTCCACGGCCAGGCGGCCGAGCGCCGCGTTGGCTATGCCGCTGCCGACGCCCGCGATCACCAGGCCTGGGAGCAAGCGCGCCCAAGAGGAACCCGTGCTGAGGCCCGTGAGCGCGAGCTCACCCGCTCCTGCCAGCGCCAGACCGATCGCCAGGCGCATGTGCGAGGGCACGCCGACCGGCAGGCGGCGGGCACCCAGGGCTGCCACGATGCTGGCGGCCGACCACGCGCCCAGCACGCCTGCGCTGCCGATCACGCCGATGCCAAGAGCGCGCTGGTAGAAGGTCGCCGAGTAGCTCATCAGGCTTATGATCGCAAGGCCCGTGAACAGCGCGCCGCTCACAGACGCCACGAACGGCGCCTGGCCCAGCAGGCGCAGGTCGACCATCGGTAGGTGACGGCGCAGCTCGATCGCAGCGAATGCGCCGAGCAGCACCACACCGCCTGCGAGCAGGGCGAGCGTTGCCGCGCTCGTCCAGTTGCTGCGGCCCTCCACCAGGCCGGCCGTGGTGCTGGCCATGCCGCCGACCAGGGCCAAGAGGCCGGGTAGGTCGACCGGGCGCGAGGTCTCGGCGCGCGACTCTGCGACGGTGGCCGCCGCGGGCACCAGGGCGGCCGCGCTGGCAGCCTGCAGCCAGTATCCGCTGCGCCAGCCGAGCGTCACGGCGAGCGCGGCGCCGGCCAGCGGGCCGATCGCGACCCCCGTGCCGAGCGCCGCGCCCCACACCCCGGTGGCGTGCGTGCGCGCCGCGCCAGCCGGAAAGGCGTGACCGATCGCGGCGAGGCCGGCCGCGATCACGCCCGCGCCTGCCATCCCCTGCAGCACGCGCGCAGCCACGAACACCGCCGCATCCCCCGCCAGCGCTGCCAGAGCGCTCGCGACGGCCAGCGCCGCCGCGCTGCACACCAGCACGCGCCGGCGCCCGAGATCGTCGGCCAGCGCGCCCACCGTCAACAGTGCGGTGGCAAGGCCGAGGCTCATGCCGCTCAGCGCCCAGGTCTGGCCGCTAACGCCTGCGCCCAGCGAGCGGCTCGTCTCGCCCACCGTCGTCACGGCCGCGCTGTAGTCGGCCAGTACCAGCAGCGTGCCGAAGGCTGCCACCGCCAGCGTCCAGCGCGGAGAACGGGATTGGATGCTCGGTGGCAGGGACACAGGACTCGGCCTCCTTGGTTCGATGACTGAACCTGCACCCTAGCACGCTCAGTTCAATGACCGAACCCGGCGCTACAATCGAGGTGATGCTCGGCAAGACCTACGACCAACAGGACTGCTCGCTGGCCCGTGCGCTCGAGTCGCTGGGCGAGCGCTGGACGCTTCTGATCGTCCGCGACGCCTTCTTCGGCGTGCGGCGCTTCAGCGACTTCCAGGCACACCTGGACGTGCCGAGGGCCGTGCTGTCCGATCGCCTGACCGGACTCGTGCGCGACGGCATCCTCGTGCGCCAACCAGACGACGAGCGTCCCAGCCGCCACGTATACGAGCTTACCGACGCCGGGCGCGATCTGTGGCCGGTGCTGTACTCGCTGCTCGTCTGGGGCAGGCGCCATCGCTTGCCCAACAGCCGGACCTTCGAGCACGCTGCCTGCGGCGCGCTGCTCGACGATCGCGGGGCCTGCCCCGCGTGCTCGACCACCCCCCCGCCGCAAGACATCGTGATCAAGCCCAAGCGAGGGCACGCGCGCCAGCGCGAGGATCCGGTCGCCGTCGCGCTGCGCAAGCCCCACCGGCTACTGGCGCCGCTGGCGACCTGACAGCCCGGGCCGGGGGCAACTCCTCCTCAGCTTTCAGGCCCGATCTGCTCGATGAACGCCGCCAGCGCCGTCACGTCCGCGCGGTGCTCTGCGAAATGCAGCCGTGCCACCGCCGCGAGCATCGGCGCCAGCGGATAGCCGCGCAGCGCCGTCGCGCGGGGTTCCAGCAGGGCCCTGCGCAGAAACGCTTCGTCGACCAGCGTGCTGCGTCCGTCGGTCAGGGCCACCCGGCTGCCCGCGAACCTGGCGAAGCTCGGACCTAGCCCGGCGCGCCCCGCGATTGAGTGGCACGCCGAGCAGCCGTCCGCGACGAACAGGCCAGCCCCCCGCTGGACCAACTGCTCCTGGTGGGTGAACGGGGCGGTCACGTAGGAGGGCACCGACGTCGAGCTCGTGTTCGTGCTGCCACCCGCCCCGCAGCCGTACAGACACACGACCGCCGCGCACACGAACAGGGCGCCCCTCGCGCGGGCTGGCGCGAAGGCGGACGTCAACGACCGGCGACGGGCCGCGGGACGATCTTCGACATCGCTGGCTGCAGTCGCATTGCTGCGCCCAGGCTACCTGACTGTGCAGGGCTGTGCTGCTCACCCCTGCACGCCTCTCGTAACTGCGAGTAGGTCGCACAAAAATGGCTCAAATGCAGGGTTTTTCCTGTTACATTCACCGAAATCGCCTGCTTTCACATTTCAAGGTAAAGGAGTTCGATGATGAAGAAGTTGACTGGTCGCGCATTGCTGAACGGCGCGCGCGCCATTCCCACTGCAGTCCCGGCCGTGAGCGGTATGCCAGACGCAGCCATCGACGAGGGCACGAGCCGCCGCGCGTTTCTGCAGGGCACCGCCGGCGCGGCCGCGGGCGCGGCCGTGATCCTGGCCACACCCAAGGTCGTATCCGCGATCGACGCCGCCGGATCGGGCGCGACCGCCGAGGCCAAGCCGGTTGTCACCACAGCTTCGGGCGCCGTACCCCAGGAGCCTGTGACCGCGTACGTACACAATGCCGCGCGCCACGAGGTGACCGTGCTGTCCGGCACGCGCGAGACCACCTACAAAGACCCGGAGCTCGTCAAGCGTCTGCTCGACGCCGCCCGCTGACACCCAAACCCGAGACACGAAAGGTCAAACCAATGTCATCTCACCGCGAGGCACCGGAGATCAGCAAGGACCCGGTCGCCGACAACACCGACACTTACGCATTCGTAAGTCCCGACAACCCGGGGACGGTCACGATCATCACCAACTACCTGCCCACCGAGGTGCCGGCAGGCGGCCCCACGTTCTTCGAGTTCGGCAACGACGTTCTGTACTCGATCCACATCGACAACAACGGCGATGGCAGGCCCGACATCACCTATGAGTTCACCTTCGAACAGGAGTTCGCCAACCCCAGCACGTTCCTGTACAACACGGGCCCGATCGGTTCGCTGGTTGACCCCAACTGGAACAAACGCCAGCTGTACACGGTCACGCGCGTCGACCACCTGGGCAGCAAAGTGCTCGCTGAAAAACTGCCGTGCCCGCCCTGCAACATCGGCGTCCACTCCACGCCGGAATACTCCAAGCTGGAGCAAGAAGCGATTCACTCGCTGCCCAACGGCCAGACCGTGTTCGCCGGGCAGCGCAATGACCCATTCTTCGTGGACATCGGCTCGATCTTTGATCTTGCCGACCTGCGCCCGTTCCAGGAGCTGCACCTGGCGCCAATTGCGGCCACCGAAGGCGTTGACACCTTGCAGACGCTCAATGTCCACTCGATCGCCATCCAGGTCCCGATCCAGGAGCTGACCGTCGACGGGTCGATCCCCAAGAACGTTATGAGCAAGAAGGCCGTGCTCGGCGTGTGGGGCTCGGCGTCGCGGCGCAAGGTACGGATCACTGGCGAAGGCGAACAGTCGGAGTCCGGCCCGTGGGTTCAGGTCTCGCGGCTGGGCAACCCGCTGTTCAACGAGGTGCTCATTCCGATGGCCGAGAAGGACTTCTGGAACGCAACCCAGCCGTTTGAAGAAAAACAATTCCTGTCTCACGTGGAACACCCGGAACTGGCAAAACTGCTGCCGGTGCTCTACCCGGGCGTGTTTCCCCACCTGGAAGGCCTCACGGCGCCGCGCGCAGACCTCGTCGCGATCCTGCTGACGGGACTGCCTGCGGGCATCATCCCAGGCTTTCAGAACAGTACGGGCAAAAGGCCGGCGGACATGCTGCGGCTCAACGTCGCGGTGCCGCCAGCCAAGGAACCCAACACGCTGGGGATCCTTGGCGGCGACCTCGCCGGGTTTCCCAACGGACGCAGGGTCACAGACGACGTCACCACGGTCGAGCTTCGAGCGATCGCCGGTGCAACGTTCCCGCTCGTGGAAAAAAGCTACGAACCGGACGGTGCCGCAAGCGCGATCACCCAGGGCATCACGCCCCTGCCGTTTCGCTCGCAGGCGACCTTCCCCTACGTGGCCACTCCGCACTCCGGGTTCGACTTCCCGTCGAGCACCGAATAGGAGAATACGGTCGCAATGCACAGTCACGCCCACAGTCACAGCGATGTCCACGCCCACAGCCACGAGACACCGGGGGAGGAGAACTACGCCGCTCGGCGCCACCCCGAGGCTGTGGTGCTGGACATCGGGGCGGACCTCGGAGCGCTGATCGTCCACACCGACGCCGGGATGCTCGGCGTCGAGGTGGAGATCAGCGCCACCGGGCACGACGATCGGCGCACGCACAAGGACGTGCTCGAGCGTGAGATCAACGGACGTCCCGCCTACACCGCCGTGTTCGACAAAGTCCGCGAGGGGAGCTACACCCTCTGGGTCGACGACGTTGCGCGCACGCGCGACGTCGTCGTCTCCGGAGGGTCGGTCTCGGAACTGGACTGGTCCGAGTAATCGCTCACGCGGCGCTGAGCGGCGGCCGGCTCCTCCCCCCGGCCGCCCACCAGCGCACGGCGATCTTCCGCCGCGCCCCGCAGCTACGATCACGTCATGCGCCCCGGCCGCGTTCACGCCCACGGCGCCGGTCGCGGTCATGCGCACGGGGATCATGGTCATTCACACGGCTTGGTCGACGACAGGATCAAGCGCTCGCGCGAGGGCATCCGCGCCGTATCGCTGTCGCTTGCTGTGCTCGGAGTTGCCGCGATCGCCCAGACGGTCGTCTTCCTGGCCAGTGGCAGCATCGCCCTGCTGGCCGACCTGATCCACAACTTCGGCGACGCGCTGACCGCCGTGCCGCTGGGGGTGGCGTTCGCCCTGCGCTCGGAGGTCGCCGAGCGGCGTGCGGGTCTGGCGGTCGTGGCAGCGATCTTCATCAGCGCGTGCGTGGCCGGCGTGGAGGCCGTCAGTCGACTCGTTCACCCGTCGGCTCCCACTCATCTGGCTGTGCTCGCGCTCGCGGGCGCAATCGGGTATGGGGGCAACTTCATCGCGGCGCGCATTCGCCTGAGCGCCGGACGGCGCCTGGACAGCGCCGCACTGATCGCCGACGGGCACCACGCCCGCGCAGACGCCTACGTGAGCCTCGCCGTGATCGCCTCCGCGATCATCGTGTCATTGGGCGCGCCGACTGCCGACCCGATCATCGGCCTGGCGATCACGCTGGTGATCCTGCGCATCACCTGGCAGTCATGGACGACGGTGCGTAGGCACGATGAGGATCCGTGCTGAGCGCTCTCTGAAAGACGCTTGCGTAGCCAGTCATGATCGCCCGGGCAGCGGGTGACGCCGCCCGCCGCTCACAACCTCCAGAGCACGACCGCGCGACCGTCGTCGAGGAAGGCCGCTCCGCGAGTGTGCTTGCCCCTTGCCTTGAGCTTCTCGGCATCCAGGACCGCAACACGGCACAGCAGGCCATCGACGAACAGCCGGTCGCCCTGTAAGAGCTGGCCGCGCTGGACAGCCACCAGCACCGATCGAGGCACCAACCGCTCAGGGGTCCAGTCCTTGCGCTCGTCGCGCTCCGGCCAGAAGTCCGGGTAGGGAATCGGCTCGAGCGTGAGGTCGCGGATCTGCGGCGACGGGTTCAGCGGGCGCTCCATCAGCGCCAACGTCATGGGCTGCGGCACGCCGTAGAACCCCATGAACCACACGATGCAATCGGGCCGTCCGCGCAAGCGATCCGGCATCGCCCGAAGCAGTTTCGGGACCAGCTGATCTCGGTAGAAGCCGATCGCCTGGGCGACGGAGACGGACAGTGGGATGTCGCGCAGAGCCGTCGCGAACGGGACCCGCCGCTCCACGCAGGCGATCAACCCCTCATATACGGCCGGTAGGGCGGCCGGCCCCGGCAGCGCTTGCGGGGGGAGCTCTCGAGCGGGCGGTCGAGGAGGCGCCGCCGCCGATGGGCCGTCGCGCCGGACTGCCTCGCACAACCCCAGAAGCCATGTCACCCGATCCGGACTCGTCGTTTGCAGCTGGCGCCGCTCGAATGCCGTGAGCTGCTCCACAGCGTCTTTGCCGATCGCGCGATCGATCGCCTGGGCCAGCAATGGGGCATCGTCTAGCTTCATCAACGTGGCGAGACGGGCCCCCGACCGGACGAACTCCTCAAGGCGGTCCATCGCTCCGTGCTCGTCCTGCTCCCGGGCGAGCTGCTCCACCAGCACGCGCAAGACGGCGTCCACATCGAACGGCTCTTGCAGGACGGCAAGACCGTAGTCGATGCATCTCATCGCCGCCGGGACCACATGCAGCTCGAGCTCGTGCAGCAGCGTCGTCGCAAGTTGGGCGAGGTCCTCCGTCTCGTGGACGGTGACGGTGATGCTAACCGCGGAGGGCTGCAGCACCGAGGTCGGATCCTCCAAGAACTTGTACTCCAGCAAGTTCGACGGAGCACCCTGATCGGAGATGTTGATGCCCGTGTCGCCGAGATGCAGCCCGGCCGCTTTGTCCTGCACCACGATGTCGAGATGAAACAGGCGGGAACCCTGCAACCACCGGACCACCTGAGCCAGCTCGGGGCTCGCGACAAGGTTCAGGCGGTTCAATATCCACTCCACGAGCCCGCGCGTGCGCGGGCGGGTCCCTGATCCTCTCACGCGCAGCGCACGTTGGAGCGTCGCGCCCGCCGCGACTGGACGGCGCTGCGTCGGCGAGCGCGTGGCGCGCCCAATCTCGGGCAGGTCGGCACGAGTCCCACCGGCGCCAGCTCGAGCGCTCAGCCACGCGGCGGTCGCCGCGTTGCCCACCCCCTGCTGCATCCTCCAAACCAGGCTCGCAGCCGCCCCGGGGCCGGGGAAGCCCTCGCTCGGGGCCGTGCGGGAAGACATGGACGCCTTGGCCGGCGCGCTGGGTGCGCCCGCGGACCTCGTCAGATTGGCATGCTCACGCATCGCTGCCGCCCGCGCGGATCATAGCCGCAGCGCGGCGGTGTTCAGGGAGAGCCGATACGTGAATCGGCCAGCACGTCCCCTTCCTTCAGGCGTACGCCCCACTTCTCCTCGACGCGGCCAAGTTTCCAGTACGCCAGCGCGCCTGCCCAGCAGACGACGAACATGCCGACGATCACAAACCCGGCCTTGTTGATGTTGAAGCTAGCCACGTAGTTCCAGAACCCGCTGTGCAGGCCGCCGAGCTGCATCGGCAGCAGGCCGAGCACCTCGACCGTGCCGATAAAGAAGCAGATGCCCACCGACAGGCCGGTGATCGCGAGGTTGTAATAGACCTTGCGAACGGGGTTAAAGAACGCCCACGAGTAGGCGAAGTTCATGAAGATGCCGTCGATCGTGTCCATCAGCGCCATCCCCGCGGTGAACAGGATCGGCAGGCACATGATCGAGTAGAACGGCAGGTGGCGCGAGGCCAGCAGGGCGGTTGTCGCCAGCAGCGCCACCTCGGTCGCGGTGTCGAAGCCCATGCCGAAGACCACCCCAACGGGGTAGATCTTCCACTCCTTGTCGATCGTCTTCATCCAGCGGCCGAACAGGCGCGACATCAGCCCACGTTTGTTGAGCTGGCGCTCGAGCTCGGCCTCGTCGTAGTCGCCGTGGCGCATCGAGCGAAACACGCGAAAGATCCCCGCCAGGATGATCACGTTGAGCAGGGCTATGAGGTATAGGAACGTCGCCGACACGATCGTGCCGAACACGCCGCCGAACTGCTCCAGGTGGGAGTTGTGATGGGAGACCGCGCCGTAGACGGTCTTCTCAGCCACGACCACTCCCAGCCCGATCGCGACCACGATCGTCGAGTGGCCCAGCGAGAACCAGTAGCCGATGCTGAGCGGTCGTTTGCCTTCGCTCATCAGCTTGCGCGTGGTGTTGTCGATCGCAGCGATGTGATCCGCGTCGAATGCGTGGCGCAGGCCCAGCGAGTAGGCCAGTCCCGCCACGCCGATGCCAAGGCCTTTGTAGTGCGACGGCACCACGAACGCGATGAACACCCCAAAACCGACGATGTGCAGCGCCGCGATGCTCGCGAACATCGCACCCGCACGACGGCGCTCGGCGGGGCTGAGCGCCCTGGCCACCACAGCCGCGTACCCAAGGATTCCAAATCGTGTCGCTTTCACCGCGCTCCTTGGGCTGTCGGGCGTGCCCGTCATCGTATAGCCGCGGCGCAGCCGGCGCACAGGCCGACGATCGGGAAGTGAGTGAAGCTCGCACGGTAACCGAAGCGGTCGGCTATGAGCTCACGCACCGCGTCCAGCTCCTGCGGCGCCACCGCCCGATAGTCCGCGCAGCGCTCGCACGTGAGGTACTCCTGCTCGCCTGTCACCGCCAGCGCGTGCAGGCCCGGGCCGTGCCCGAGATGGACGTGTCGAACGAGACCGATGTCCTCGAACGCCTGCAGGTTGCGATAGACCGAAGCGATGTCCGATGACGGCACGCGGCCGCCGATGCCTTCAGAGATCTGTTCGGCAGACATCGGTCCGTCGGCGGCCAGCAGCGCCTCCACGACCAGCCGGCGGGCAGCCGACACGCGCAAGCCCCGTTCGCGCATCAGACCGATCGCCGAGCGCAGGTCCCTGACGGCCAGCCCGGGCGCGGGCGCCCCTGTGCCGGTCGCGCATGCGCCCTCATTGTTTGCCACGTGTTCGATCTCCCGGTCGCTCACCGATCGCCCTCCACGTTGGTAGATCGCTAAAAAGACAGCTCTGCGGATGTGTCGCTGACCTGCCTATACGCGCGACCACGCAACGTGGATCACCGATCGTCCGTTTGGCGCGTAGGAATCATCCTTTGTGAGGATGTGCGAGGCGTGCTGCTGCTGGAGGCTGGCGACCATGCCAGGAGTCTGCATATCCACCGAGCCGACAGACGCGGCTCTGCTGACGCGCATCGGGCGCGGCGACACACACGCATACGAGCTGATCTACAAGCGCTACCGCCGCCAGGCGCACGCGATCGCCCAGCGCCTGTGCGGGCGACACTGCATCGCCGAGGAGGTCGTGCAGGAGGCGTTTCTGGCGGTGTGGCGCTGCGCCGGCACGTACACCCGCGATCGTGGCAACGCGCGCAGCTGGATCCTCACGATCGTCCACAACCGGGCGATCGACAACAGTCGTCGCCGCGCACGCACAGAACGCGGCGAGACGGTGCTCGACGGCCTGGAGGATCTGCTCGCCGGTCCGCTGCTCACCGAGGTGGAGGCCGAACGCCGCGAGCGCAAGCACGCGGTCCATGGGGCTCTGCTGCGGCTGCCTGCCGCCCAGCGCGAGGCTCTAGTCCTGTGCCACTTCCGGGGACTGACCAACCACGAGACCGCAGAGGTCGTGGGGCGCTCGATCGGCACGGTCAAGGGCAGGATCCGGCTCGGGCACGCGAGGCTGCGCCGCGAGCTGGTGGGGGTCGCCGGTGCGACCTCGTGAGACAGATGGCGCGCCCAAGGGGGCACACAGCAACGACTGTTTGTCTGTGTGGGCTACTGGGCCAGATGACGGGCGGCGAACGCTGCCGCCTCCGCGCGGTTGCGCACGTGCAGCTTCTCGAGGATGTGTCGCACGTGGGTCTTGACCGTAGTCTCAGAGACGAACAGGCGCTGCGCGATCTCGCGGTTGCGCAGACCGTCGGCCAACAGCGCGAGGACCTCTCGCTCGCGTGGGCTGAGCTCCAGCAACGGGTCGCCGGCCGAACGCACGCCGCCCACGAACTCGCGCAGCATCCGCCCGGCCATGCGCTGGGCGATGTGGGGATCGCCGCGTCCCGCGTCCAGCACCGCTTCGATGAGCTCGGACGGGGGCATGTCCTTGAGCAGGTAGCCAGCGGCGCCCATGCGCAGCGCCGCCCACACGTCCGGCTCATTCTCTGACACGGTGAGGATGAGCACCTCGATGTCAGGATGTCTGCCGCGGATCGTCGCGCAGGCCTCGATCCCACCGAGCAACGGCATCTCCAAGTCGAGCAACACCACGTTCGGAGCACGGCTGTCCGCGAGCGCGAGCGCCTCCTTGCCGTTGGAGGCCATGCCCACGACCTCGATGCGCGGGTCGGCGCGCAGCAGCGCCGCGGTGCCCTCGCGCATCAGGCGGTGGTCGTCTGCGACGAGCACCCTGACCTGGCGATCTGCTTGGGCCATGGTCGGGCAGTATGCTGGCAGGCGACCATGAGCGCGGGCCCGCACGGCTCCATCCCGCCCGACGGCCTGAGCGGGCGCCTGGCGCCCGACGTGGCGGCGGGGCTCGGCGCAATCGGGCGCGTGGCCGCCGCGCTGGTGTCGGCATCATCGCTTCAAGATCTCGCCGAACAGGGCCTTGCGGAGATGCGCGACGCGCTGCACATGGAGGTCGCCACCCTGTACCTGCCCGATGAGCACGGGCGTCCGCTGTTGCATCGGCACGTCATCGCCGCGGGCGGCGGCTCGGAGCTCCAGGCCGCCCCCGAGGTGGTGTTCGACGAGGAGTCCTGGCGCCTTGCCGTGGCCGGCGGCGCGCCGCTCATCTTCCACGAGGAGGGCAGTTGGCTCGTCGCCAACCCCTTCCAGCCGACAGCCACCTCCTGGCTGGTGCTGCCGCTGCACTCCAATCGGCGCATCGTGGGCGTGGTCCTCGCCGCCTCGCGCCTGCGGATCTCGCTCGAACCAACCGAGGCGGCCGTCCTGGCGCTGATCGGCGACCTGCTCACGGCCGGCATCACCACCGCTGGCCTGCGCCAGGTGCTCGAGCAGACCGAGCTCGAGCGCGAGCGCGCCCGCCTGGCGGCGCTCGTACACGACGGGCTCGCACAGGATCTTGCGCTTGCCGCGCGCGAAATCACGCTGCTAGAAGGCGCCCCCGAGCCCGACGTCGCTCAGGCCGCTTTCGCGCGGCTGCGCGACGCGGTCTCCTCGGCGCACACCACTGTGCGCGAACGGCTCAAGGAGCTCGTCGCGCCGGTCCCGCTGGGCGGCCTGGGCGAGGCCATCCGCGAGGTCTGCGACCAGTTCGAAAGTCGTGGCATGACCTTGAGGCTGCGCGAGGACGCCGATCACGTCCAGGTCACTCCCGAGTCCTATGCAGCGCTGATGCGCGTTCTCACCGAGGCGCTGACCAACGTCGAAAAGCACGCTGGAGCATGCGCCGTGAACGTGGAGCTGACAGTCGAGGACGAGCGGCTGACGCTCGTCATCAACGACGACGGGCAGGGCTTTCTCGTGGAGGAGGCCGCCGGTCCCGAGTCCGGCCATCTCGGGCTCATGCTGATGCGCGAGCGCGCGCAGCAGGGCGGCGGCACGCTGTGCTTGACCGCACAACCAGCCCGGGGTACTGTTGTCCACCTTCAACTACCCTGCCAGTAGCCATAGAGCTCACACTCTCCCCATCGATCGAGGACGGCGCCTGTCCCCACCTCGCCGTCCTTCTGCGCAGCGAGTCCGAGCTCTTCCCCGTACTCGCCTCCTTTTACGCACTGGGCGCCAAGCGTCAGGGCTTTCTCGTTCACAGGACTGTTCAGGGCGACGGCGCCAAAGAGCGCGAGCGCCTTGCAGGCGCCGGCCTGGACGTCGACGGACTGGAAGCCCGTGAGCAAATGGCGATCGTGGAGTTCGACCCCGACGAGCCCCCCGAGAGCTCGCCACAGCCCTGGCAGGAGGCGCTCGAGCGATCGCTGTCAAAAGGCTTCACCGCCCTGTGGTATTCGCGCTTCGCCGTCGGGCCGAATGACGAGGAATACAACAACGTGCTCCCGTTCGAGCGTGCATGGACCGACTGCTTCGCCGGCCAACCGGTGGTCACGCTGTGTCCTTACATCGTCGGCACCCTCAGCGGCGCACAGACGCTCGAGCGCATGAGTGAGGTATCAAGCCTGCACGAAGGCATGCTGTTGGCAGGCGATGACGGGCTGACCATGCTGCGCCCAACTGCGAGCCGTTCGCAGCTGACGCCCTGATCCGTCAGCGCGCCGACCGCGTAAACGGGGGCAACGGTTCGATCGGAAATCAGTCCTTCCGACGGGCGCAATCTGGAAATCACAAGGAGCAGCAGATGAGCTATGAGATCAATCTCGCCGACGTTGACGTCGACGGCGCGATCCGTGAAGCGGCGCACGAGGTGTCAGGTGACACGCGCCTGAGCTTCCTGAAGAAGGCGGGCCTTGCGACGGGCGCCACGATGAGCGGCGGCGCGATCCTCTCGGCGCTCGCGCCCAGCGCGTTCGCCGCCGGCGGCGGGCGTCCTCCCGCGTCGTTTGGCAAGGGCGACATCGGCATCCTCAACTATGCCCTCACGCTGGAGTACCTCGAGGCGGCCTTCTACAACGGCGCCACTGCGGCCAACCTGCCCCTGAGCTCGCAGGCCGCGGCGTTCCTGAAGGTCGTCACCAAGGACGAGAACGCGCACGTCGCATTTCTCAAGTCGGCGCTCGGCTCCAAGGCCGCCGCCGAACCGAAGTTCAACTTCCAAGGCACCAACACCAATGCGGAAATGTTCATGAAGACCGCACAGGTACTCGAGAACACTGGCGTGCACGCCTACTCCGGCCAGGCGCTCAACATCACCAGCCCCAAGTACGTCAAGGCCGCCCTGTCGATCCTCACCATCGAGGCACGTCACGCAAGCGTGATCGGGCTGCTCAACGAACCGGCCGGCGAAGACATCGCACCCAACGGCCCGTTCGACACGCCGCTGCCCGCCAGCGCGGTCCTGAGCGCGGTCAAAGGCACCGGTTTCATCGTCGGCTGAGCCCCGCCGCCCCGCCGCCCGGCGGGCCATGCCCGTCGGGCGGCGATGTTTCTGTCATGGGTGAGTACCCGGGCCAGGTTTGGGGGTTGCCCGACAACGCAGCTTGACTCGCCCTCGCGCCTGCCTATACGTTTGGCCAGCCGGCCAAGAATGGCTGGAACGGTCGGTCGCTGACGGCTTCCAGCGATCAGGGAATTACAGAGAGGGGATTCAATGCTGACGGTCAAAGCGACGCTTGTCGCCGTGCTCGCCGCTGTTGCGATGGCGGTAGTGGCACCGGCGACGGCAAGCGCCAAATACTCCGTTCCCTATGGCAGCAGCGCACTCGGGGATGCCATCTGGAACGAGACGTGGGAACCGGAATCGGTGGTGGGGGCAAACAACAACTGCAAGCCGAGCTCTGCGCATCCGTACCCGGTGGTGCTCGTCCACGCCACGCTCGCCGACGAGGGATCCAACTGGGTGACGCTCGCACCGCTGCTGGCCAACGAAGGCTATTGCGTGTATGCCTTCAACTACGGCGCCACGCTGGCCTCGCTGGAAGTGTGGCCCTTCATCGGGCCTCGCATCGACGGCCTCGGCCACATCGAAAAGTCAGCAGAAGAACTGTCGTCGTTCGTCAACACTGTGCTGTCCAAGACCAAAGCGTCGAAGGTCGATCTGGTGGGCCACTCCCAGGGCGGCATGATGCCCAACTACTACATCAAGTACCTGGGCGGCGCCGCCAAGGTCAACGAGCTGATCGGGCTCGCCCCGAGCAACCACGGCACGACGCTCGACGGGCTGACCAAGTTCGTCGAAGTGTTCCCATTCGCGTCAGAAATCGTGTCGGGCCTCCTCGAATTCCTGGGGGCTCCGTCGCTTCCCGAACAGGAGGAAAACTCGGCGTTCATCAAGAAGCTGTTCGGCTCCGGGGAACCGCTCGCGGCAAGCGTCCGTTACGTCGTGGTCGAGACCGAACACGACGAGGTCGTTACGCCCTACAGCCACGCGTTCCTGAGCGGCTCAAACGTGACCGACATCACCATCCAGAGCCAGTGCCCGAGCGACCCAGTCGCTCACATCGGCATGTTCGACGACTCGCCCTCGCTGCAGAACGTGATCAACCAGCTCAGCGCGAGCCCCAACCCGTCGTTCAAAGCGACCTGCAGCAACTACGGACAGGGGATCTAGCCGGCACACGACCACAGGCAGGCGCTGAAGGCCTGCACCTGATTGGTGGGCGCCGGGGACCACATCGGCGCCCACCGCTTGATCGCTGCGGGAGCTGAGCTGCCCTCGGTGCGGTCGTCAGGCTCGGCGCTCTTCGCGAGCGTCGCTCACGCCGCTACTGCGTGGGCGTAAGGACGATCACCGGGATCGTGCGGTCGGTCTTCTGCTCGTATCCAGCGAACTGCGGCATGCGCTCGGCCTGCGTGCGAAACAGGCGCTCGCGCTCCTCGCCGGTCGCCTCGCTGGCGACCACGTCGATCATGTCCGTCCCCACCTCAATCGTCACGGTGGGATGGGCCTTAAGGTTGTGGTACCAGTCGGGATTTGTGGGCGCGCCACCCTTGGACGCGAAGATCACATAGCGCCCGTCATCATCCTGGTAGGCGAGCGGGTTGACGCGCGCCGTGCCAGACCTCGCCCCGGTGTGATGCAGCAAAAGCAGCGGCATCCGCTCGAACATGCCGCTGACGCGGCCTTCGTTGGCACGGAACTCGTCGATGATCTGAGCGTTGAAATCAGCTGGCGAAGTGGACATCGCGCTCCTCCTTTGACGTACTGCAGGTCGGATGCTTGGGGCCTGTTCGAGTCTAGGAGCGCTAGATGCACGTAGAGGCGCACCGCCCCCGGTCAAACTGTCGGGTGAGCCGCGTCGATCCGCGCGACGATTGCCTGGACGTCCGTCGCTGCCTGGTGGACGTCGGCCGGAGCGAAGTCGAGCTGCTCGGCGAGTGATCGGTAGCCGTCTGGCCACGCGGGGGGGACTGTGATGCTCGGCGGCCAGGCGTGCTTGGCTCGCAGCCGAAAGATCTCCATGCAAGCCTCTCGCACACCGACGCGCTCCTCGTCGCGCACGAGCCGATCAACAAGGATCAGGTCGATCAGGTCACGGTAGCGATCGTTCGGGCGTTCCGGGTCAGTGTGGTCGGTGCAGGCGTGCAGCTTCTGTGCGATGAGGTAGGCAATCGTGACGAGAGGCAGCTCGCCAGGGGAGCACAGGCCAAGGTGCTCGGGGTCGACGAACGTGTTGGCCGTCCAGTGGATCTGATGGCCGGAGACGCCCTCGGCGGGTGAGACCTCGAACTGGACAGTGCTCCACGGGTCACCCTGGTAGCTGACCTTGACATCGCCGCGTAGAGCGGCGGTGTCACGAACCTGCTCGAGCGCGGTCAGCCTGAAGGTGAATCCCTCCCATCCGTGAGCCAGCGCTGCACGCAGTCGCGGGCCGATCTCCTCGCCAGCCAGACGTGCGGTGGCATCGAGGTCCTTCGTCGCGCGCGCCCGGAGTCCGAGAAGCAACTCGACCGCCACCCCGCCCTTGATCAGGAACAGGGGCTCGTCGCGCCAATCACGCGCGTGGTGCATTAGTGCGGCGGCGAGTGCTACATAGCCGAGCTGTCGGCGTGCGCGCTGCTGAAGCTGCGTGTCCGCGATGACGTTGCGTAGGCGTTGCTCCAACGCCCGCCGATTCCTCGGGGGACTCTCGTACCGTCTATCGCTCACGAGTGGCTCCCGCGAGATTTGCAGCATGCGCGTCTCGCGCGCGGGCGGCGGCTTTGGGGGAGATAAGGCTCTGTTGCGTGGCGGTCTGGATGGCCTGTTCGATCAGCTCGCCGCGCACATTGGAATAGATGCCGTCGAGAATCGCTCTAAGCGGTGTCACGATCGGCAGTCCCCGCAGCCGTCCGATCTGCTCGCTTGCCAGTTCGCGATGATGCATCCGGTAGAGCTCCGGCACCGGTCGGTGGGTGCGATAGCGTCGCGGCACCGTCACGTCGATGCATGCTGGGTTGATGTCGCACAGCTCATACAGGTCGAGTGCTGTCTCGTGTGAGAGGACGCCGACGCCCATCGGCCAGAGCGCAGCGCGCATGTACTCCTCGAGCTCATCCACAGGGATCGCGTTCATCCGGTAGACCCCATAGGCCACACGCTCGGCTACGCCGCGTCGCTCGTAGTCCACCAGGCGCTTCGGGTCAAAACCCGCCTCGCGCACGTCTCCAACCCGCAGATACCCATGCTGGTCCTGCGCTAGATCGAGCAGCTCACTGTAGACTCGCCCTGGCATAGGTCTGTACAGAGTACCGCAAAAAGCGGTATCTCGTACACCACACCCATGTATATCGGGCCAGGCGCGACCAGCGACATGTACCTTCTCGAAGATGCCGGCCGGCGATGCGGGGAGGCGAGATGGACCTGGGCCGCCCGGGGGTCGGGCTGCCAGACGCGCTCGCATCGTGCGGCGACGGCGCCTGCTTGCGCTAGCGGCGCTCGCCGCGATCCTCGCGCTGATCGTCTGGGTCAGCTTGCCCGGCTCGTCCGGACCAGCCGCGCCATCGCACTCGTCCGGCAAGCGCGCCGCCGGCGCATCGCCAGGCGCCCGGGCGGGCTCGCCTCGGCGCTTTGCGGTCAGACGCCTGCCCTTCTCGCTGCCTGTCGCGTTGCAGGACGCCGCTGCCGCGCCCCTCGGATCTGACCGGGCGGTCCTGCTGGGCGGCCTGGACGGCGCCGACACATCCACCGCGTCCGTCAGCGTGCTCGACGCGAGCGGCGTCACGGCCGGCCCGCAGCTGGCGGAAGCCCAGCACGACGCGCAGGGCGCGCTGCTCGGCGGGCGCGTGTACGTGTTCGGGGGCGGGCAGGTCAGCTCCTACAGTCACATCCTCTCCTACGACCCCGCAACCAACAGCGTCGCGCAGGTCGGCAGCCTGCCGACCCCCACCTCCGACGCCGCCGTCGCAGCGATCGCGGGCACGGCGTACGTGGTCGGCGGCTACGACGGGCAGCAGGCTCTGAACACGATCGTCGCATGGCGCCCCGGCACACCGAGCCGAGTCGTCGCCCGCCTGCCCCACGGGCTGCGCTATGCCGCGGTCGCGGCCAGCGGCGGGCAGCTGGTGATCGCCGGCGGCTCACAGGGCGAAGCCGCGAGCAGCGACGTCCTGAGCTTCGACCCCGCGACCGGCCAGCTGCGGCACATCGGCGAGCTGCCCGCTGCGATCACGCACGCCACAGCGGTCGCGCTCGGCTCGTATGTGTATGTCCTGGGAGGCCGAGGCGCGGCGGCGCAATCGCAGACCGCTGCAATCGTCGCGATCGACGCGGCCAGCGGCCGCTGCGTACGCGTCGGGAGCCTCCCGCAGCCGCTCTCCGACGCCGCCGCGATCGTGCTCGGCCAACGGATATGGCTGGCCGGCGGGCTGAGCATGGGCGGTCCCGTGGCCTCGGTGCTCGAATTGACGCCCGCTCAAGGTGCGCGCTGAACGGCCGCGAACCGATGTGCGAGCGAGTACGGGGGCGCGAGGTCCACGCCGTCGGGGTTGCTCAAGAACCCTTCGCCCGCGCCCGGCACGTGGGTGTGACCGTACTGCCACACGACCCTGTTGGTGTGCGGATCGACGACGATCACGCGGTCGTTCTTGTCGTCGTTGGCCAGGATGTCCCCGTTGGGCAGCGGCAACGCCAGCGATGGCTGGTTCAGCGCCTCGGCGCCCGTCGGTTCGTAGCGCCAGCGCAGCTGGCCGTCGGGCGTGAACGTCTCCAGCGCCCCCGGTTCGGTGTAGTCGGCCGACAGGAACAGCCCGGGACGGACCTCGTTGGTGTCCGACGGGTACGTAAACCCCGGCGGGTGCGTGGCCGCCACCGGCCTGCCGTCGGGGGCGACCACGTCCAGCCAGTCGCCGTTGATCTCGGTGATGGCCGTATCGCCGTTGGCCATCGGGAACGCCCCGTTGGGACTGCCGAACGACACGCCCGGTTCGTGTTCGCAGGCACCCGTCACCCCGAGCTGGCGCAGCGGCGTGTGCCCCGGCGGGCGGATCACCAGCACGCGGCAGTTCTTGATGTCCGCCGTCAGGAGCTCGCCCGAGGGCATCAGCATGGCGTCGTCGGGGTTGTGCACGTAGTTCGGTTCTGAGCCGGGCACGCCGGGATGGCCGTAGCGGTAGACGATGCGGTTACTCGCGCGGTCGATCACGCTGATCGCGAAGTCGTCCTCCTGGGTTACCACCACCTGCCGTCCGTCCGGCGAGAAGAACGCATCGTCGGGGAGCAGGAACGTCTGCCCTGCGGCGAGATCTCCAGGCGCGGGAAAGCGCCACAGCACCCGTCCCTTCGGGCTGACCTCCAACAGACGGTTGTTGTCGCGATCGGCGATCAGCACGGGACCCGGCAGAACCGCTGGGTCCGATCCTGGTTGCAGGTTTGCGCTCGGCGCTTGTTCAGCGCGCAGCGCAAGGACTCCCGCGCGGGCGCGAGCGGCGCTGCCCGTCGGGCTGGGCTTGCCACCCTGGCCGGCGGCGATCGCCACTGCGACGACCAACGCGATCGGCACCGCCAGCGCCACTGCCCGCCTGCGCATGATCGTCCGCCGACGCGCAGCGCTTCGCCGGGGAGCCATTGCCGACAGCATCATCGCAACCTCTAAAGATCGACCAAGTCGTCGATGAGAACATCCTCATGTGGTCGGCAGAGGCAAGTCGAGAGCAAACGCGATCGCATCGAGCGCCGGCTCGTCCTGCACCTGCGATACAGAGATCGTCAGTCGCCGGGCGGCGGGCCTCCAATCCAGCGCGAAGAACGGACAGCACTCCCGCTCGGTGGCGATCGCCTCCTCAACACGCCCGAAATCCACCCGCTCCTCGAGCTCGACCACCAGGCACCGCTGGGTGCGTTCGATGAGGCGTGCGCCACGGCCGACCTGCCGGTAGCGCTCCAGTTGCAGGCGCAGCCCGGCCTCGTCAAGGGCACAGCTCGGTGCCATCGGGAGCGGGTCCATCTTGGTCTCAGCGTAGGACACCCTGGCCACGTCGCATGTTCGCAGTGGCGGCCCACGCCGCTCCAGCGACTCAGGCGGCGGCGAGCTCCGCGCTCGGCTGTGCCAGCGCCTGGCCGTGTCGGATCAGGTCGGCGGCGCGCTCGGCCACGGCGATCGTCGGGGCGTTGGTGTTTCCGCGCGGGACCACAGGCATCACGGACGCATCTACAACGCGCAGTCCCTCGAGGCCGTTGACGCGCAGCTCAGCGTCGACAACGGCTTGGGCGTCGGCGCCCATACGGCAGCTGCCCACGGGGTGATACACGGAGTAGGTCGTGCGGGCGATCAGATCGCGCAGCGCGTCGTCGCTGTCGTCCGCGGCGCCGATGCACGGCTGCGCGCAGTACGGCGCCAGGGCCGGCTGCGCGCAGATCTTGAGCGTCAGACGCATGCCGTCGATCATGCGCTGCATGTCGTCGCCGGCGGTGTAGAAGGCGTGGTGGACGATCGGCTTAGCGCTGGGGTCTTTGGACCCCAGGCGTACGTTGCCGCGGCTGTGCGGCGTGAGCAGGCACGGCGAGACCAGCACGCCGTGGGCTTCGGGGTCGGTCATGCCCTCGTCGATCAGCTGCAACGGCACGAAGTGGAACTGAATGTCGGGCGCCTGAGCATCCGTTCCAACGCGGGCGAAGCCGCCGGACTCGGCGAAGTTGGAGGCGAACGGACCGGTCTGCGTGGCTTCGTACTCCTGCAGTGCGGCCGGCTCCAACGACAGCAGCAGGCTCTGCTCCTCGGGCGTCGTCCACACGGCGTACGCGCCCGCGTGGTCGGACAGGTTCTCCCCCACGGCGGGCTGGTCGAGCAGCACCTCGATTTCGCGCATCGTCAGGTGCTCGGCCGGGCCGACCCCCGAGAGCATCAACAGCTGGGGCGAGTTGTAGGCGCCACCGCACAGGATCACTTCGCGCTCGGCGCGCAGCTGCTGGGGCTGACCGAGCTGGCTGGCCTCCACGCCGACCGCGCGCGTGCCCTCAAACAGCACGCGCTGGACGAGCATGTAGGGCATCACTGTCAGGTTCGCCCGCTCGCTCACCGGGTGCAGGTAGGCCACCGCGCAGCTGGCGCGCATGCCGCCGCGCATCGTCACCTGGTAGAGACCCACCCCGTCCTGCTCGTCGCCGTTGAAGTCCTCGTTGCGGGCGAGCCCCGCCTGCACCCCGGCCTCGACGAATGCACTCGCCATAACGTTGCGCGAGCGTCCCTCGCTGACCGGCAGCGGGCCGCCCGCTCCGTGCCAGCGCGAGGCGCCGCGCTCGTTGTCCTCGGCCTTGAGGAAGTAGGGCATCAGGTCGGCAGCCGACCAGCCCGGCACGCCCCATTCGTCGTAGTCGCGGCGGTTGCCGCGGATGTAGACCATCGCGTTGATCGAGGATGAGCCGCCCAGCACCCTGCCGCGCGGCAGCGGGATGCGCCTGCTGTTGCATTGCGGCTCGGGCGCCGTGTAGTAGTCCCAGTCGATCTCCGTGCGCGGAAGCTGCAGATAGCCGAGCGGCACGTGGATGTTCTGATTCGTGTCCGGCGGCCCCGCCTCGAGCAGCAGCACACTCACGTCGGGGTCCTCGCTGAGACGGTTGGCGAGCACGCATCCCGCCGAGCCTGCGCCCACGATCACGTAGTCATACATCTGTTCTCTCCCCTCGTCGTTGAGGCCACGATACTCCTCGAACTGAACAACGGCTTCATCTGAGCGCGGTGTCGAGCGAGGCCACCTATATCGCGGGATTCAGATGCAGGCTGACATCGCCGCGCAGGCCGTCGCCGGCCGCGTATCGCGTGGCCCGTCCCCTTCCTTTCTGGATGATCAAGCCGGCGTCGACCAGGCGTCTGAGATCGCTGCTCGCGGTCGGCGCGGACACGTCATACTCAAATAGCGCATTCGTGTAGGACGCCTGCGTATGCTGGCGGTCGCGTCGGGGGGCGCGTCCGGTCGCAGGAACTGCTACGCGCAACCAGAGAAAGGGTCCGATGATCCCCACAGACACACTCCCCGACAGCGTGGGCGCTAAGGCCTGCGGACCGCCGCACAGCAGCGCCGACTCGAAGATCGCGTCGGGCGGGTCCGATGGGGCATCCTTGCAGGCGACGCTGGCGCGATATGCCCAGCCACACACCGGCCGGGCGCTCTTGGACCTCGCAACATCGGTGGTGGGCTATCTGGCGCTGTCGGTCGCGATGTACCTGGCGCTGGACGTCTCTGCGCTGCTGGTGATCGCCCTCGCATTCCCGACGGCAGCACTCTTGGTGCGGACCTTCATCGTCTTTCACGACTGCTCGCACGGCTCGTTCCTGCGATCCCGGCGCGCCAACCGCTGGCTCGGGACGGTGCTCGGCCTATTTCTCTACATGCCCTTCCTGCGCTGGCGCCACGACCATGCCGTCCACCACGCCACCTCGGGGGACCTCGAGCGCCGCGGGGTGGGCGACGTACGCACGCTCACGATCGCCGAATATCACGCCCTGGACCGGCGGGGCCAGCTGGGCTATCGGCTGCTGCGCAATCCGCTCGTGATGTTCGGCCTCGGGCCGATCGTCGCGATGATCATCGGCCCGCGGATCGTCGCCAAGGGCGCGCGCCCGCGGATGCGAAACAGCGTGATCGCCACCAATGCCGCGCTCGCGGTGCTGGTGGGCGGGCTGTGCTGGCTGATCGGCTGGCGCGACTATCTGCTCGTGGCCGGGCCGCCCGCGCTGCTGGCAGGGTCGGTCGGGATCTGGCTGTTCTACGTCCAGCATCAGTTCGAGGACGCCTACTGGGAGAGCGCAGGCGAGTGGAGCTACGCCGATGCTGCGCTGCGCGGCAGCTCATATCTGAAGCTGCCCAAGCTGCTCCAGTTCGCCACCGGCAACATCGGCTTTCACCACGTGCATCACCTCAGCGCCCGCATCCCCAACTACAACCTGCAGCGGGCACACGAGGAGAACGCGATCTTCCACGACGTGCCGACGCTGTCGCTGTGGGACGGCGTGCGCGCGGTGTCGCTCAAGCTGTGGGACGAGCAGGACAGGCGGCTGGTGACGTTCGCCCAGGCGCGGCGCTAGGCCAGCGCGGCGATGGCGTCGGCGTAGGGGCCGCGCTTGATCGCGGTCATGCCGCGCTCCCCGCGTGCGTGGGCAACAACTGCGCGGTGGCCTCGCCGTCGGCGATCACGCTGCCGTCCTCGGAGATCAGCTGCAGGCGGATGTGGCCTGTCCGCGCGAGCTCGCGCGGACGGCGCCGCGTGCTCGCGGGGGTGCCGCCGAGCGCCGCGCAGGCGGCGTCTGCGAGCTCGTCCTCGTATGCGCGCAGGGGGGAGCTCAGGTGCCCCGCCAGCGATCGTCGGGCAATCGCGTGAACCGGGCCGGACACGATCGCATTGAGCATCAGCATCGAGATCGGGCGGATCTGCCCGCTCTGCAGCAGCGGGGCCATCCAGTCGCGGTAGGCCTGCGCGAGGGTGCGGTTGAGCTCCTGGATCTGGGCACCGGCGGGCGAGTCCCAGTCGAGGTGTCCGCGCATGTACAGAAATCGTGCGCGGTCCTCGTTGTCCTCGATCCAGCGCAGCTGGTGGGAGATCGTGCCGGCGACCGCCGCGCGCAGCGAGCGCGGCCGGAGTTCCAGCAACTCCCACAAGCCCTGCTGGAAGGACGCGATCGCGTCGACGTGCAGCGCGTCGGCAATCGCCTCCTTGGTGGGGAAGTGGTGAAACAGAGCGCCGTTTGACACGCCGCTTCGCTGGCGGATCCGCGCGATCGTCGTCTGCTCGTAGCCCGACTCCAAAAAGCAGGCGAGCGCGGCTTCGAGGATGCGGCTGCGCGTGTCCATTGTCACCCCACTGACCATCTCGTTGGCTCCCACTGACTTGACAGAGTAGCACTCTAGAGGAATACTCTATAGCGTAACGGACGATCGCTCCATCCGCGGGGCGACGCGAGAACACGCCGACAACGAGAACACCGGCAAGAGCGACAGGAGCCAACATGCAAGCCAGCACACTCGCCACGCAGTCAGCGCCCTTTGACCTGCCGCCCGCTCTTGCCGAGATCCAGGCGCAGGCGCAGGAGCTCGCCGAGCGCTTTGCGCAGCGCCACCGAGAGGTGCGCCTGTACCCCTTCGAGCATGGCGAGCTGTATCCCGAGCTATGGAGCGAGATCTGCGAGCGTGGCTGGGCCGGCCTGCTCGTTCCGAGCGCACACGGCGGCCGCGAGGGCGGACTGCTCGCCTATGTGCTCATCATGGAGGCGCTCGCCGCGCGCAACCTGATCCTGTGGATGCCCGTCCTCACCGGCGCGATCGGCCACGCGATCGCAGAGGTCGGCCCCGAGCACACGCGCGAGCGCTGGCTCGAGCGAATCGCCTCGGGGGAGACCTTCCTGGCCCTGGCGGTGACCGAGCCGCAGTGCGGCCACAACGTGTTTCGCAGCAAGACCACCGTGCGCCGCGAGGGCGACCGCTTTGTGGTCAATGGCCTGAAGGCCGTCACCTCGGGGACCGACCTCGCCGAGCGCGTGCTCGTGTTCGGGCGCGCACCCCACGAGGAGGGCACGCCCCCGCAGTTCACGACCGTGTTCGTCGACCCGGACTCGCCCGGCATCGAGCGCGAGGAGCTGCCCATGCGCTGGCGCGAGGGCGCGCGTCAGTTCCAGCTGACCTTCAATGACGTCGAGGTTCCGCTCGATGAGCTCGTCGGAGCCGAGGGGCAGGGACTGCTCGTGCTGTGGCCGTTCACCCACATCGAGCGTCTCCTGACCGCGGGACTGACGATCGGCAGCGCCCGCTACTGCGTCTCGCGCGCACTCGCGCGCGCCGGCGAGCGGACGATTTTCGGCAAGCTTCCGATCGGCGCCGAGCAGGCGATCGGGCATCCGCTCGCCTACCTGCACGCGCGCATCGAGGCGACCCAACTGCTCGTCTACCGGGCAGCCCACCAGTTCGACGCGGGCGCCGACACAATGGCGATCGCCGGCCAGGCCAACATGGCAAAGCTGCTTGGCGCCGACCTGCTGTTCGACGCCGCCGACCACGCGATGCAAACACTCGGCGCCCAGGCTTGGGACGAGCGCGAGGGCATGATCGACCTGTTCCTCGACGCCAGGGCCGCTCGCTCAGCCCCCATCTCCCAGGAGCTCGCGCTCAACTTCATCGCCCAGCACGTGCTCGGCCTGCCCAGCCACCGCTGAGCGTGCCAGCCGCGCGCTGTTAGGATCGCGCGGCCATGCCGGACAACCCGAACCGAGGCGCGGTCTTGATCACCGGCGCGTCAACGGGCATAGGGCGGGCCTGTGCCGAGCATCTGGACAGCCTGGGCTTCACGGTGTTCGCGGGCGTGCGCAAGCAGTCAGACGCAGACTCGCTGCGCGAAACTGGATCGGGGCGCACGCAGGCGCTGATGCTCGACGTCACCGACAGCCAGTCGATCGCCGCCGCGATGGGCAGCGTCGAGCAGGCCGCACCGGCCGGTCTTGCCGGACTCGTCAACAACGCCGGCATCGCGGTTGCCGGACCGCTCGAGTTCGTGACGCTCGACGATTGGCGCCGCCAGCTCGAGGTCAACTTCATCGGCCAGGTCGCCGTCACCCAGGCGGCGCTGCCCGCGCTGCGCAGGGCACGGGGGCGAATCGTCAACATGACCTCGATCGGGGGTCGCCTCGCCAGCCCGTTCCTTGGGCCTTACAGCGCGTCGAAGTACGCGCTCGAGGCGATCACCGACTCGCTGCGACTGGAGTTGCGCCCGTTCGGCATCGAGGTCGCGGCCGTCGAGCCGGGAGCGGTGGCCACACCGATCTGGGGCAAGGGCCGCGCCGAAGCCGAGCAGGCGACGGC
Organism: uncultured Solirubrobacteraceae bacterium; assembly: GCA_963734225.1. GTDB lineage: Bacteria > Actinomycetota > Thermoleophilia > Solirubrobacterales > Solirubrobacteraceae > Palsa-744. The sequence continues at coordinate 133,093 of CAVTGI010000016.1, read as the reverse complement.
GAACATGCCAGCGCAGGCCATGCAGCTGTATCGCGCGGGGATCGAGGCCCTACCCAAGATCATCGCCCAGGCCGAGCGCTCAGGGGTGGCGCCCCTGGAGGTCGCTCGGGCAGTGGCGCACGCGCTAACGGCGAGCCGACCCAAGACCCGCTACGTGGTGGGACGCGACGCCAAGGGACGCCTTTTTCTCACGCGACTTCTACCCACCCGTGTGATGGACAGGATCGTCGCGCGCGCAATGGGGATCTGACGGCCTGCCTCTTTAGCGCGAGGTCTCTGCCAGACCCTGGCAACATCCCGATCCGATCCGTGGGGGCGTTGATCCGCAGCGTGATGTGATGCGAAGCACAAGTATGAGGATCGCGATCATCGGCGCAGGAGTGTCCGGGCTCGTATGCGCCCACCAACTGCACGCAGATCACGAGCTGGTGCTGTTCGAGGCAAGCGATCGCGTTGGCGGGCATGCCAACACGGTGCGTGTCGAGACCGACGCGGGGGTCCATGACATCGACACGGGCTTCATCGTCTTCAACGACCGTAACTACCCGAACTTCGAACGCCTGCTCGACGAGCTCGACGTGGCGACGCAGGCATCCCGGATGAGCTTCGGGGTGAGCGACGGGGCCAACTTCGAGTACAACGGCGCCTCGCCGAACGGCCTGTTCGCTACACGCAGCAAGCTGATCGACCCCTCCTTTCATCGGATGATCGCCGATCTGGTCCGCTTCAATCGCGACGCCCGCGAGCTGCTCGCCTCAGAAGAGGACCCGTCGCTGTGCGATTGGCTTGCTCAGCAGCGCTATTCGAGCGCCTTCGTGGAACGTTTGATCGTGCCTCAGGCGTCCGCCGTATGGTCTGCCGATCCGGCGCAGATGTGGTCCTTCCCGGCGCGCTTTCTGGTCGAGTTCTTCGACAACCACGGCATGCTCGGGTTGCGAAACCGGCCGCGCTGGCAGACGATCAGCGGAGGCTCGCGCACATACGTCGAGGCCCTCACACGACCCTGGCGCGAGCGCATCAGACTGTCCAGCGCGGTCACCGAAGTCACTCGCCATCCCGATCACATCATCGTGTCAGCGCGCGGCTGTGAGCCGGAGCGTTTCGACGCGGTTGTGCTCGCCACGCACTCAGACCAGGCGCTCGCGCTGCTGGGCGACCCCAGTGAGCGCGAGCGCGAGCTACTCGGGGCGATCCCGTATCAAAGCAACGAGGCGGTGCTGCACACCGACCGCTCGCTGCTGCCCCGGCGCCGGCGCGCGTGGGCCAGCTGGAACTACCATCTCGCAGAGGCTGTCACGGGACGCTGCACAGTGACCTACCACATGAACCAGCTGCAATCGCTGCAGGCCGACTGCGAGTTCTGCGTCACGCTCAACCGCACCGACGCGATCGACCCGCAGCGAATCATTCGCACGATCCAGTACGCGCACCCCGTCTACACGTCTGCGGGCCGCGCGGCGCAGTTGCGCCACCACGAGATCAGCGGACGCAACCGCACGCACTACTGCGGCGCCTACTGGGGATGGGGCTTTCACGAGGACGGCGTGCGCAGCGCGCTGCGGGTGGTGGGCGAGCTCGGCGCAGCGCGAGCGCTGGCGGTAAGCGCATGACCGCTAGCGCGATCTATGAGGGCACGATCCGTCACCGCCGCTTCGCCGTGCGCGCGCACGAGTTCCGCCACCGCCTCGCGCTCCTGTACCTCGACCTCGACGAGCTCGACGGCCTGCTCGGCGGCCGGCTCGTCGCCGGGCGTCCGGGCCTGGTGCGCTTTCGCCGCGGCGACTACCTCGGCGACCCCGGCGTCGGGCTTGCAGCCGCCGTGCGCACGCTGGTGGCGCGCCGCACGGGCGAGCGCCCGATGGGCCCAATCCGCCTGCTGACGCAGCTGCGCACGTTCGGGCACTGCTTCAACCCGGTCAGCTTCTACTACTGCTTCACGTGCGATGAGCAACTCGATGCGGTTGTGGCAGAGGTGACCAGCACGCCCTGGGGCGAACGTCACGCCTATGTGCTCGGGCGCACCAGCGAGGGACAAGTGCTCGGCGCCAGCTTGCCCAAGGCATTGCACGTGTCCCCGTTCATGGGCATGCGCCAGCGCTATGAGTGGCGTGTGGCCGCCCCCGGCCCCACGCTGTCGGTGCACATCGAGAGCATTGAGCGTGAGCGACGAGCCTTCGACGCCACGCTCGCGCTGCGCCGTGCGCCACTGACGCGCAGCGGTCTGGCCCGCGTGACGGCGCGTTATCCAGCAGCGACGCTGCGCGTGCTCGCGCTCATCTACGGCCACGCGCTCGCGCTCAAGCTCAAGGGCGTACCGGTCCACCAACGCCCCAAGGTGTCGGCATGACGAGCTCACAGCACGTCGCGCGGCGGATCGTGCTGGGGCTGCTCGGGCATCTGCGCTCGGGCCAGCTGACGATCGTCGAGGACAACCAACGGCTCGTGCTGGGTCGCGGCAGCCCAAAGGCAACGGTCGAGGTGCGCTCGCCGCGGGTGTGGCCAATGCTGGCGCACGGCAGTCGCGGGCTGGCCGAGGCCTACATGGATGGCCTGTGGGAGTCGCCCGATCTGACCGCCGTCGTACGGGTGGCGGCACGCAACGCCGACGGCCTCGACGAGTGGCGTCGCCGTCTCGCGTTCGCGCGGGTACCGCTGCAGACCGCGCGCGGCATACGTGCACGCAACACACGGGCGCGCAGCCGCCGCGCGATCGCCGCCCACTACGACCTCGGCAACGAGTTCTTTGCGTTGATGCTCGACGAGACGATGATGTATTCCTCGGCCTACTTCCCCCGCCGAGGAATGACGCTTGCGCAGGCCTCGACCGCCAAGCTCGAGCTGATCTGCCGCGAGCTGGATCTGCGCGCGGGCGACCACGTGCTGGAGATCGGCACCGGTTGGGGCGGGTTTGCCATCCATGCGGCGAGCACGCGACGCTGCCGGGTCACGACCACAACGATCTCAGGTGAGCAGTACGCGCACGCCCGCGCGCGCGTACGCGAAGCGGGCGTCGCCGACCGGGTAACCGTGCTGTGCGAGGACTATCGCGATCTGCGCGGGCGCTATGACAAGCTCGTCTCGATCGAGATGATCGAGGCCGTCGGGTGGCGCGATTTCGGCGGGTTCTTCGCGCGCTGCTCGGATCTGCTCACCGACGGCGGGAGCATGCTGCTGCAGGCGATCGTCATCGACGATCGCGCCTACGCCGTCGAGAAGGCCTCGCGCAGCTTCATCCGCACCCACATCTTCCCCAACGGCTGCCTGCCCTCGCTCGAGGTGATCGCACGCCAGCTCGCTCGGCGGACCGACATGCGAACGGTCGGGCTCAGGGACCTGACCCCCCATTACGCCGAGACGCTGCGGCGTTGGCGCGCGAACTTCGAGGCCGCCGGCGCGCGCCTGGCGCAGCTCGGCTACGACCAGCGCTTTCGCCGGCTGTGGCGCATCTACCTCGCCTGGTGCGAGGCCGGCTTTGCCGAGCGGCGCATCGGCGTCGTGCAGATGCATCTGGCCAAGCCGGGATGGCGCGCGGGCGCCGCAGCGCTCCCAGACGTAGACGGCGTTGCTAGCGTCGTCGAGACGTGCTGGGGATTGGACGCGGAATACGAGCCTGCCTGTTCGATCTCGACGGGGTGTTGACGCAGACCGCGAAGGTGCACGCGGCCGCCTGGAAGTGCACGTTCGACGAGTTCCTGCGCCGGCGCGCGCAGGAACGAGGCGATGATTTCGTCCCGTTCGATGCGGTCGGCGACTACGAGGCCTATGTCGACGGCAAGCCCAGATATGACGGAGTGGCCTCGTTTCTCGCGTCTAGGGAAATCGAGCTGGCGCAGGGCAAGGTGGACGACCCGCCCGCCGCGCAAACCGTGCACGGGCTTGGCAACCGCAAGAACGAGCTCGTGCTCGCGATGATCCACAAGGACGGCGTGGAGGCCTATCACGGGTCGGTCCGCTACGTACGCGCGGTCCGCGAGGCGGGACTTCCCCGGGCGGTCGTGTCCTCGAGCAGCAACTGCCGCGACGTCCTCGAGGCAGCCGGCATCGAGGATCTCTTCGACGCGATCGTCGACGGGGTCAGCGCCGAGCGCGAGCACCTGAAGGGCAAGCCCGCACCCGACACGTTTCTCGCCGGAGCGCGGGCCCTCGCGGTGGAGCCCGCAGGCGCGGCCGTGTTCGAGGACGCCCTCGCCGGGGTGGAAGCTGGGCGCGCGGGCGGCTTCGGCTTTGTCGTCGGCGTAGACCGGCTCGGCCAGGCCGATGCCCTGCGCGCACATGGCGCCGACGTGGTGGTCGGCGACCTCGCAGAGCTTCTGGAGCGAGGATGATCCAGCATCCCGCCTTCCCGGTCGAGCCATGGACGGTGCGCGAGACCGCGCTGCACCTGGACCACCTCGCCCAGACGGAGTCGGTGTTCGCGCTTTCCAACGGGCATATCGGCCTGCGCGGCAACCTCGACGAGGGCGAGCCTTTCGGAATACCCGGCACCTACCTGGCCGGCCTCTACGACGAGCAACCCCTGCCTTACGCCGAGGCCGGCTACGGCTACCCCGAGGCGGGCGAAACGGTGGTGAACGTCACCAATGGCAAGATCGTTCGCCTGCTCGTCGAGGACGAGCCGTTTGACATCCGCTACGGGGAGCTGCGCAAGCACGAGCGGGTGCTCGACTTGCGCGCGGGGGTCCTGCGCCGCAGCGCCGAGTGGGCGTCGCCGACCGGGCGTATGGTGCGCGTCACCTCGACACGGCTGGTGTCCTTCTCGCGCCGGGCGATCGCCGCGATCATGTACGAGGTCGAGCCGCTGGCCAAGCGCATTCCCGTGGTGGTCCAGTCGGAGCTGGTCGCAAACGAGCCGTTGCCCGGCGCGGCAGACGATCCGCGCGCGTCCGCGGCGCCGAACGCGCCCCTGCGCTCGGAGAGCAACCTGGTGAAGGGCGCCCGCGGGTCGCTGGTGCACTGCACCCACTCCAGCGACCTGCGCATCGGCGCGGGCATGGATCACGCGATCGACGGCCCTGTGGGCACCGATGTGACCAGTGAGAGCATCGACGATCTCGCGCGCGTCACGATCACGGCCGACGTCGCGCCCGGAACGCCGCTGCGGGTGGTCAAGTTCCTCAGCTACGGCTGGTCGGGCGAGCGATCTCTCGCGGCCATCCACGACCAGCTGATGGCGGCTCTCGCCAGCGCGGTGGACGGCGGCTGGGAGGAGCTGCTGGCCGAGCAGCGCAGCTATCTCGACAGCTTCTGGGATCGTGCCGACGTCGAGCTGGACGGCGACGCGGAGCTGCAGCAGGCGGCCCGCTTTGCGCTCTTTCACATCCTGCAGGCGGGCGCCCGCGGCGAGAAGCGGCCGATCGCCGCCAAGGGGCTGACCGGGCCCGGCTATGACGGGCACACCTTCTGGGACACCGAGAGCTTCGTGCTGCCTGTCCTCACCTACACGTCGCCGCGCGCAGCCGGCGATGCGCTGCACTGGCGACACCGCACCCTCGACCTCGCGCGCGAGCGCGCGAGCCAGCTGGGGCTCGCGGGCGCCGCCTTCCCCTGGCGCACGATCGCGGGAAGGGAGTGCTCGAGCTACTGGCCGGCCGGCACCGCCGCGTTTCACATAAACGCCGACATCGCCGATGCCGTCGCGCGCTATCAGGCGGCCACCGGCGACGACAGCTTCGAGCACGAGGCGGGCACCGACCTGTTGGTCGAGACCGCGAGGTTGTGGAGCTCACTGGGGCATCGCGACGGGTCGGGCTTTCGCATTGACGGGGTGACGGGACCCGACGAGTACAGCGCCATCGCCGACAACAACGTGTACACAAACCTGATGGCCCAGCGCAACCTGCGCGTTGCGGCCGATGCCGCCGAGCGCAACCCGCAACGGGCGACCGAGCTGGGCGTCGATCCTGCGGAGCCGGCCCTGTGGCGTGAGCTCGCAGAAGCGGTGGTGATCCCCTACGACCAGGCGCTGCAGGTCCATCCTCAGGCGGAGGGCTACACCGAGCACCAGGTCTGGGACTTCGAGGCGACGCAAGCCGAGCAGTACCCGCTGTTCCTGCACTTCCCCTACTTCGACCTGTACCGCAAGCAGGTCCTCAAGCAGGCCGACCTGGTGCTCGCGATGCACCTGCGTGGAGACGCTTTCAGCGATGAGCAGAAGGCCCGCAACTTCGCCTACTACGAGCCCCTGACCGTGCGCGACTCCTCGCTGTCGGCGTGCCCGCAGGCCGTCCTCGCGTGCGAGCTCGGCCACCTCGATCTCGCCTACGCGTACCTGCGCGAGTGCGCGCTGATCGACCTGGAGGACCTGCACCACAACACGCGCGACGGGCTGCACATCGCGTCGCTGGCCGGGACGTGGCTGGCGACGGTGGCGGGCGTTGGCGGCATGCGCGACCACGACGGACGGCTCACGTTCAAGCCGCGCCTGCCGCGTCCGCTCGAGCGCGTGGCCTTCCGCCTGGGCTTTCGCGGCCGGCGACTGTGTGTCGAGGTCAAACGCGAGCGGGCCACCTACACGCTGCTGGCAGGCGACCCGCTCGCGATCGCCCACCACGACGAAGATGTGACGGTCACCTCGGCCAGCCCGCTCGTTCGGCCGATCCCTGCGGCGCCCGAGCGCGAAGCTCCAAGTCAGCCATCCGGCCGAGATCCCAGGATGGGATCAGTCAAGCGGTGAGCAGCGGGGGCTCGCCGTCGGATTCGGGCGGTCCGGCGCGATAGCGGCACGACAACATCCCGCTGTAGACTGATCTAGCGCCTATAAAGTAGACTTCGAGTATGAGCACGACCATCAGAGTGAGCGAGCCGACCAGGGATCGCTTTGCCAGGTTGGCGCAGGCGACTGGCCGTCCTATGAGCCAGCTGGTAGATGAGGCCGCCGACGCGCTCGAGCGGCGCGTGTTCTTCGATCAGCTCTCTGCTCGCTATGAGACCCTGCGCGCCGACCCAGACGCATGGAGCGAGATCGAGGCCGAGCGCGCTGTTGAGAGCGGCACGCTGCGTGACAGCTCGTCGTGAACCCCCATCGCGGTGAGGTGTGGCTGGTCGACTTCGGCGACCCTGTCGGCCGCGAGCAGTCGGGCCGGCGACCCGCGCTCGTCGTCTCGGCCGATTCGCTGAACGAAAGCCGCGCAGGCGTCGTCGTGGTGGTTCCGATCACAAAGACCTATCGCGGCCTGCCGTCTCATGTGGAGATCGACCGAGGCGGATCAGGGCTCGACGAGGTCAGCTACGCAAAGTGCGAGGACGTCAAGTCCATCTCCGAGCAGCGGCTGATCGGCCGACTCGGCGCCGTGGGTGAGGAAGTCATGTTCCAAGCCGCTCGCGCACTGCGCTTCCTGCTCGACCTATGAGCACCGACGAGCATGATTGGCATCCCCGACACGGCAACGCTGACGCGGCCCGGTGGGAGAATCCCGCGATCGGCACACAGCTCAAGTACGTCGACCCGAACCGCCCACGCAGCCTGTTCAGCCGCGCCTATGCCGCGTTTTCCAGCACCCGCCTGGGAAGGCTCATCTCGGCCAACGTCGTTTGGAAGGTCGATCCATATCTGTTGCGGGCAACCCGGGGCCGCGTGGGGATGGGCCTCGTCCTCCCCACCGCCCTGCTCGAAACCCGCGGCGCCAAGAGCGGCGCAGCACGGCGCAACGCGGTCATCTACTTCCACGACCAGCAACGGGTCACGATCATCGCCTCAAAGGCCGGCGCCGACAAACACCCGGCGTGGTTTCACAATCTTCGCGCCCACCCACACGTGACGTTCGGCGGCATTCCCATGCGAGCGACCGTGGTCAGCGATGAAGACGAGCGCGCCAGGATCTGGACGCTCGCCGACCGTGTCTTTGCGCCTTACGCAACCTACCGTCGAGAAGCGGCCAGGGCGAACCGCACGATCCCGATTGTGCAGCTCAGCGCGCGCGAGTCAGACGCCGTCTAGCGCTTTCGCCGGCAGCGCACCTCGGTCGGCCGCCGGAGCGCACACGCCGTTGAGGATGATCTCGACGTGGCGCCGCCAGTCCGCGCTGCCCGGTTTGAAGTACATCGTCGATGTGACCCCACACATCATCATCCCGAAGTCCTCGAAGGTGAAGTCGTCGCGGACGACGCCGGCAGCGGCCGCGCGGGAGATGATCCGGGAGACGACCTCGGCGAGCGCGGCCTTGTCCTCCTCGATGCCCTCCCACTCCAGCTCGTTGGAGCCCATCATCGCGAGCTGAAATCCAGAGTCGCCCTCGACTGCTTCGGCCGAGGTGCAGATGACACTCTCGAGCGCGGTCCGTGGATCTTGGATCTCCTCGGCGACCCTTGCGATCTCGGCGAACTCCTGGAAGCGTTCGCGGACCATCGCAGTCAGCAGCGCCTCCTTGGTGGGGAAGTGGCGATAGACGGTGCCGATGCCGACGCCGGCGTGGGCGGCGATCTCGTCCATCTGAGCCTGTGGGCCCTCACGGGCGAACAGCTCGCGCCCGGCAGACATGATCCGCTCGCGGTTGCGGCGGGCGTCGGCGCGGAGTGTTCGCTGGTCAGGGGCCATCAGATCCACAAGCGGAATCTTAGCTCCGTATCGTGCTATAAACAAGTGGAACCGTACTTCCGCTTCCGGATCATCCCGGCCGCTCGACTCATGAGAGGACCAGCATGACGACCACCGAGACCGCAGCGCGCAATGCAGCGACAATGACGTCGCGCGCCCCCAGGAAAGCCGCCGACCTCAGCTCTCAGCGCGGCAAGGACCTCGCGCTGGTGCTGCTGGCGATGACGCAGTTCGTGATCGTGATCGACGCGTCGATCGTGAACGTCGCGCTGCCCTCGATCGGCGCGCACCTGCACTTCTCCCGCGACGACCTCTCGTGGGTGGTGAACGCCTACACGCTCACCTTCGGCGGGTTCCTGCTGCTGGGCGGCCGGCTGGCGGACCTGCTCGGGCGCAGGCGCATGTTCATGATCGGCCTGGTCGTCTTCTCGCTGGCCTCGCTCGGCGGCGGGCTGGCGCAGTCGGAGGCGTGGCTGATCGCCGCGCGTGCGATCCAGGGCCTCGGCGCGGCGATCGTCTCCCCGGCGGCGCTGTCGATCATCACGACGACGTTCGCCGAAGGCTCTGAGCGCAACCGCGCACTCGGGATCTGGGGTGCGGTCGCCGGCGCGGGCGGCGCCGCCGGCGTCCTGTTGGGAGGCATCCTCACGAGCGGCTTGAGCTGGCGCTGGGTGCTGTTCGTGAACGTCCCGATCGGTATCGCCGCAGCAACGATGGCTCCCCGGCTGCTGCTGGAGAGCCACGCTGAAGACGGCACGGAAGGCTTTGACATCCCGGGCGCGGTGACGGTCACGGCGGGTCTCGCGCTGCTCGTCTACACGGTGGTCGACGCCGTCAACGTCGGCTGGGGCTCGACGGGCACACTGCTGAGATTGGCCGGTTCGGCGATCCTGCTCGCGGCGTTCGTCGCGATCGAGCGCCGCCAGCGCCATCCGCTGCTGCCGGCTTCGATCTTCCGCCTGCGCACTCTGCGCGGAGCGAACGTCGTCGGCCTGTTGATCGGCATGTCGCTGTTCTCGATGTTCTTCTTCATCTCGTTGTACCTGCAGGACGTGCTGCACTTCTCAGCGATCAAAGCCGGGCTCTCCTACCTGCCGCTCGCGGTGGGCATCATCATCTCCGCCGGGGTCGGCTCCCAGCTCGTGACGCGCATCGGCTTCAAGCCGGTCCTGACCGCTGGCCTCGTGCTGATCGCGGCCGGCCTCGTGTGGTTCTCACGCGTACCCGCGCCCGGCGGATCGTTCAGTGCGGACGTGCTCGGCCCGTCGCTGTTGGCCGCGTTCGGTCTCGGGTTCTCGTTCGTGTCGGTGACCATCGGCGCGGTGACCGGGACCCAGCCGCACGAGGCCGGCCTCGCGTCGGGGCTGATCAACACCGCTCAACAGGTCGGCGGAGCGCTCGGCCTCGCGATCCTCGCGACCGTCGCGAACAGCCGCACGCAGAGCCTGCTGAGCTCGGGAGGGCACAGTTCCTCGGTCGCGCTCACGAAAGGCTTCGACCGCGCGTTTCTCGTCGGCGCGGGCTTTGCGGTCGCCGGGGCAATCCTCGCCACAGTCCTGATCTCATCGCGTGACAGCCGCGAGCAGGCCGCGGCTGCCCGCGGTGGAGAGCTCGAGACAGTCGCGGTCTGACGGGTCGCCTCTTTCGCCCGAATAGAGGTCAATACAACGTACCGTATACTAGGTCTATTATTGTACCTATTATGCGGTACAAATTGCTACGCCTCGTTCGCAGTATCCATCGCCGGCCGGTCCGCGAGCGGCGATGCTCGCCGCAGCCACTCCCCGAACAGCGGATCGACGATGTACCAGCTGCCGTCCCGTTGATCGACGAGTCCACGCCCCTGCAGCCGCACTAGCGCTGGACGCACACGCGAGTGACTGGAGAACCCGTAGCGCTTGGCGACTGGGCGGCTGGTGACATTGTTGCCGCCGCGGTCGGCCAGCAGCTGCAGCGCGCGGACCTCGTTTGCCTCCGCGTCGTCCCCGCTCATCAGCACGTTGAGGACCGATGCGAACTCGGATCGCTCGATCGTCTGCACGAGCCGGTCGTGGGCGTCTATCACCGTCTCGAGCGTCACGCGCTTACCAGCCCCCGTAGCGGCCCAACACTCCCAGGCCAGCTGCTGTGTGCTGCGGGGGTGTACGCGGGTGGCGCTGAGCAGATAGTTGAGCGCGTCGTCGTCAGCGGGCCTGCCAGTCGCCTCGAACTGGAAGTCCAGGTACTCGAGAAAGTCGATGCGGCTGATGGCCGGCAGCTGCATCTGCGCGGCCTCGCCGAAGATCGGCTGGTGGGAGTCCTCGAGCATCATCTTCAGCGCGTTGCGGATCGATCCGGTGAACAGCAGCGACACGTGATTGGAGCCGGAGCTCATGAGCGCCGAGCGGATGATCGCCAGAGGATCCCCTGGACAGTGGCGCAGCCGCTGGAACTCGTCGAATACCACGACGAGGCGCTCGGACAGGGAACGCAGGGCGATCAGCTGCGCGTGCAGCGTCTCGCCATCCTGCGCCGGGTTGACAGCGGTGCTCTTGACGGAGCCCTTGATCACCTTGATGTCGAAGCCGATTTCCTTCTCCAGCGCACCGATCTGCCGCTGGGCCGCACGTCGCAGATGCTTGACCGGGTGACCGATCATGGCGTCGTGCACGCACCCGATGAACCCCGGGATGCTGACGACGCGCTGGAGGTTGACCTTGACCACGTCAAACGGCGGCGCATCTTCGCCGTGGCTCTTTGCCAGTTCGAGCGCCAGCTGGTTGGTGAACGTGGTCTTGCCCGTGTCGCGCGGGCCGAACAGCGCGACGTTGGTCTGACCCTTGAGCGTCAGCGCAATCTGGTTAGCGAACGCCTCCATGCCGACGATCTTCGACGGGTCGTCCAGCGGGCGGTCCCAGACGAACGGGTTGAGCACGGTCGACATCTGGCTAATTGTACCAGGTTCCCGGTACAGCTTTGGACCGTCGGACGGTACGCGATGCGCAAACCTGGAGGGTGTTACTACGCTCACCGAGGTGGATCGACACCGAGCTCGGCGATGAGCATCGTTGCGCGAGCGCCATTCTGTCCCACTCGCTCGGGAACGGTCGCGCCAGCGGCGAGAAGGAACCTAACGATCTCTGCGTAGGGCTCTGTTGGGATCTCATCGATCGTGCGCATCGACGGGCCGCCCTCGGGCTCGTGACAGTGGCGCGAGCCGTGCAGCGCGACCCCGATCGCGCTCCCGCCACTCCTCGTCGTGCGCCTCGCGAAGAACCACCCGCTCCCCGACGGCAACAAGCGAGCCGCCTGGGTAGCGCTCCGCCTGTTTATCGAGATCAACGACTGGACATGGAGCACCACACCAACTATCGATGACGCTGAGCAAGCAGCACTCGCTATCGCCGCAGTAAACCAGCGCGCCGCGAAAGTGTGGCCTCGCCAGCCTGGCTAAATGGCCCCCGCCGGCACATACAGGAGCCGGCCGTCAGCGTCGACACGCCTGCTGTACGGCGAACGCTGCCAGATGACGTCCAGATAGCCCGCCTCGCGCCCATCGAGCGTCGCCCGCACCACGCGCCATGCCTCGGGATCGTGATATCGGGCGAAGCACATCAGGTTGGCGTAGCGGTTCGTGACATGCGGCTCGGCAGACAGCAGCTGCGCCAGACGCGACAGGATCCGTCGCTTGACGAGGAGCGCCTGAGGCAGCACCGCCCCGTCAGCCAGCTTTGAAGCCATCTCACCACCGACCAGCAGGCGCTTGGTCGCCTCCAAGCTCGACGCAAAGTCCCCACAGCAGACCATCCCGATCTGGTCCCCCGAGTACGCCGTCGCCCGGTAGTAGGGCAGGATAAAGGGAGTGACGTATCTGAGCACGTCGGCCCACTGCATGATCAGAACGATCAAGTCCAAACGTGTGAGTTTCGCGCGCAGCGCGCCCACGTGGCGACCAATCAGGAAGTTCAGCTGTCCGTGCTTGCCCGGCTGCAGGAGATCGGCCAGCAGGCTGCCCTCGATCAGGATGATGCGCGTTCCCAGCAGACTCGTCATACTGATACTGGGCCTTGCACTCTCTGTCACATAAACCTCGATGGGGCGATCGTAGTGCAGGGTCACGCAGACTTCGTCCACCACCCGCTGCAGTTCGGGGAAGGTGTACTCGTCGACCCGCACTGAGCGCCCCAGCAACCGTGCGCGCCCCATCTGGATGCCAAGCCAGATCGTTACGAGGAAGAACGCAAGAACGATCGCCAGGTACAAGAGCAGCCTGACGCCGCCAACGCTGATGAGGCCATAGAGCGGAAGACCCAATGCCAGCACCGATGCCGCGAGTGCGAGCACCAATCGCGACTGCTCGGTGGGGTGAAGCAGGGGACGTACGGAAGGGCCTTGGTTCATTTCGAGGGCGTAATCGTCAGCTTGTCGATCAGCAGCTTTTCGTTTTCCTCAACCATATGGAAGGTGATGGACCCGGTAACAGTACCGTTCTGATCGGTGATGGTGAACTGCCCGCTCGCCGTCGCTTCGCCTTCCCCAGGTTGGATGCTCATTCCGGAGAGGCTGTAGCTTGGGTTTTTGAGTTCATTGAACTGGTGCTGGTAGGTTTCCAGCGCCTGCGACAGGCCTTCAGGCGCGTGACTGCCGTCCTGGCGGACCAGGTTTGAGGAGAGAACGCTCTTCAGACCTTCGACGTTCTCACCGGAATAGTCGGATTCATATTCGTTCAGCACCTGCTGGACCGCGGACGATTCGACCGTCGAGTCGCCCGCAGTGGATGTCGATTCCGGCGTGGTGGGAGTTGATTCGGTCGATTCCGGCGTGGTCGGGGTCGATTCCCCCGATTCGCGCGTCGATACTGGTGGCACAAACGACGGCGGGGTCGGCGAGCTGCCACCACTCGCAGCCGCCGCGAAGGCGCCGATCACGACGGCGACCGCAACGAGGGTGACGACCCCCGCTTTCAAAGCGGGATTGGGACGACCCGGGACGCTGTCCCAGAGAAGACCGGGCATCGGCGGTGGCACGCCGGGTTGGAGCGGAAGCTGCGCTGCCGGCTCGGTCGGCGTGCGCCGGCGCAGATTAAGAGCGCAGCGCGGACACCACGCCGCTTGGCGCGAGTGAGTCCTGCATCGTGAGCAGGTCTGGTCCCCCGATGTCGCGGACACATCACTCATCCGGTGCAACCCCCCTCACGGGCTCCATATACGCGGACTATACCGATTGAGCGTCAGGCGAGGCCTTGAACGGTTGGCGCGTCGTTCCGGTGTTTTCGGGGGTTTGCCCGTGTTGCTCGACTTCGCCAAACACTGATCGGGGCGAACGGTTCAAGTCGGCTTCCTATCTATGGGTTTTCTGCATGTCTGCGGTTTATTCGTCCGAGATGTCGGGTCGGCTGGCATGATTTCGTCGATACCATTAGGTCCGTGGCGAATCAGCAGAAGCAGGCCGACGGAGGGACTGCGAGTCAAGGTTCGCGTCACCCGCGACATGTACCGCCAGCGGTAGGGTCAGCAGCGCTGCACCGCCCTCGATGGCTTGGTCGAGCCTGCTCGATTCCTCGTCGGTCATCCGGCGAGACCACATGCTCCCGCCCGACGACGAGCCGTAGGCGCGTGGGCGAGACTGGACGTCGCGCCAGAGCGCACTTCGACGCCGACGCCTGGGAAGAAGACCTCGCCCGCACCACCCCCGCGGGTCGTCAGGCCGCCGAGGCAGCGCGCAAGGACTACGAATAGCACGGCGGACCGATCGCCAAGCTACGTCGTGTCGCCGAACACGCACATGGTCGCGACCGCACCATCCTTCCAACTGCACGAAGATCTACGTGCCGCCGCCCAACGGTCGCTTCGGGATGATCTTCATGCTCAAGGTCCAGCCCGACAGGCGGCCCGTGCTGATGTTCCTCGCCTTCGGCGTGCGCCACGACCCCGGAGACTACGGCGCCCAACCGTCTATCAACTCGCCCACGAGCGGCTGCGCGGCCAGCCGCCAAGGCTCTGAGCATGGCGACGGGGCACAGCTCGCCGCTACCAGCGCAACTAGGCTTCGTGTGATGGCGACCTCGCAAGTGTTCAGCGAGCAGAACTGGCGGCTCGCAGAACTGTCCGCTACGCCATCGACGTCATAGCAAAGCACCGCGAGCGCTCCAACGCTCCTTCCGCGCAGACTCCGCTAGGGATCGTCGGAGGGTCTACGGATTTCCTACGGGTTCGGCGTCCCGCGTCTACGAATATGCCAGCGAAAGCCCGCAAACATGGGTGAAACGGCCAACGCCGATTCCCCGTGTTTTCGTGTTTTCGGGGGTTTTCGCCCGTGTTTGCTGGGATTTAGCAAAACACTGACCAATCGGGGCGAACGGTTAAGTTCGGCTTTCCTATGCAGTTTCCGGCGGTCTGCTACGAATTTACGACGGCCATACCGGCTTCATGCCGGGCTTTGCGCTGGTCCAGGCCGGCTGTATGCCATGCCTAACATACGTACGTCGTGCCTAACATACGTCTGCCGTGTTGCCGAGGCATACGACGGCTCAGACAATGGGCCGAGCGCGAGATGTCCGGACCCATTGGCAACACTCAGGCGGATACCATGAGATCTGTGACGAAGGCGAAGACCAACGGAAAGATCCAGCGGCTCAGCCCCGAGAGGCTGGCCGAGCTTAGGGTGCCCGCGACCGCTAAGACCCCCGAGGAAAAGCAGGCAGCACTGAAGCGTGCCACCGAGGGCCTCCGGGTCAACGTCCGCGTCACGCGCGACATGTACCGCCCCCGGTAGGCGCCGATGAGCCCGGCAGGCGGGCGCAGACGCCTCACCCGCGGCGTGTTCTCGATCGAGGACCAGCAGCTGACCCTGCCCGACCCGATCGCCCTGGACACCAGCTTCGTTGTCGAGGCCCTGCTCGCAACCCAGCCGCTACACGGCGTGTGCGATGCCTTCCTCAAACGCATCTTCGACAGCGGCGTATCGGTCGTCACCAGCGAGCTGCTTCGTATCGAGCTCGCCGAGACCGCTTTCGCGATCGCCATGAAGGAACGCTGGGGCAGGCGCTGGCGAGCACACCGCACCGACGGACGCTCCCGCCGCCGCGCCGCACGGCTGCTGCACGACACCATCTTGCGCGATGGCGCGCTCCTCACACCCGTCGATCACTTCCCGATACCGCTCGGCGACATAACGGCCACCGCCATCACCTTCATGACCGACTATGGCATGGCGTCCTACGACGCTGCCCACGCGGCAACGGCCATCTCCGCCGGTGCCGAAACGATCGTCACGCTCGACACCGGCTTCGCGCTCCTGCCTTCGACCCAGCTCACGATGTACACCGACCGCTCGCGACTGGGCTCGTGTCGCACCAAGCGATCACGTTGAGGCAGGGACATCTGCTCGCGTTGCTCGCCTTGGTCGTGGTGACCGGAGCCGGCCTCGCGGTCCGTTTGCTTCCAGGAGAGACGAACCTCTCCCATCTTGGTTGGCTTTCTGGAGACCGCGCCGCGCCGGCGTCTGGTCAACCGCCCTTGTAGCCCACCGGAGGACCTTCCTGGGGCCGAGCGCTCGGCCGTCGGTTAGTGAGCGGCAAAGAACTCGGCGAGCAGCTCGCCGACCTGCTCGGGCTTGTCCTCTTGGAGGAAGTGTCCGGCGTCCGGGAGCGAGGTGATCTCGGCCTGCGGGATGTCTCGCTGGATCCGCTCGACGAAGGCTCCAACGCCTTCCAGGAAGTGATCCTGTTCGCCGTAGATGACGCGCACTGGCATGCGTACCGACGGCAGCTCGGCGGCGAGGGCAGCTAGTCCCGCGTTCTCGAGTTCCGCGCCTGCCTTCGCGAGCGCGAGACGGTCCTCGTCGGTGACGAACGGGTCGGTCATCCCCTCGATCGCCTCCCGGGTCACGCTCGCCTTCTTCGCGGTGCCGAGCCGGAGCGTCGCCTCGAGGCCGGCAGCGCTGGTGTAGTGCTCGCGTGCGCCCGGCGTCTGCAGCGCGCTGATGAGCTTCACGAGCGTCTCGGTCATGTCCTCGGGGTAGAGCACGGTGTTGAGTAGCGCGATCGCCCGCACCCGCTCGAGGTTGTCTAGCGCGAAGCGCGCGCCGATCGGCCCGCCGAGGTCGTGCACGCCGATCGCCACGTCCTCGACCCCAAGCGCGTCGAGGAAGCCGCGCACGGCCCCCGTGAAGAAGTCGAAGTCGTAGGTGACGTCGGTCGGCTTGTCTGACCAGCCGAAACCGGGCAGGTCGAGCGCCAGCACGCGCGTGCGGCGTGCGATCGGCGCCATCACGTTGCGCCACAGAAACGACGACGTCGGCCAGCCGTGCAGCAGCAGGACCGCCGGGCCGGCGCCGGCCTCGCGGTAGGCGAGTGTACGCCCGCCGACCTCGATCGTGTCCATCGCCGTCACTGTCACCGCGTCCTCCTCGTGTCGACTGAGCGTATATGAAACCCGACTGTCGGTCTGTAACTTAGCAGACCGACAGTCGGTCTATGATCAGTGGGTGATCGACGGCCGTCGCGAGCGCGGGCAGGCAACCCGCGAGCGCCTGATTGAGGCCGCGCGCGCGCAGTTCGGCGCGTATGGCTACGAGAGCGCGTCACTCGACGCGATCCTTGGCGCGGCTGGCGTCAAGCGCGGCGCCCTCTACCACCACTTCGAGAGCAAGCAGGCACTGTTCGATTCCGTCCTCGACCGCGTCGTCGAGGAGATCGCAGCGCGGGTCGCCCGCGCTGCCCGCGCCGCCCGTGATCCCGTCGAGAGCCTGCGGATCGGCTGCAGGACCTGGCTGCGGATGGCACTCGATCCCGCAGTCCAACAGATCGTCCTCATCGACCCGCCATCGGTCGTCGGCTGGACGCGCTGGCGCGAGATCGACGAGCGCCACACGCTCGGCGGGCTCCAACGCAACCTCGAACAGCTTGCCGAGCATGGCCGACTCGCCAACGGCGACGTTGCCCTGCTCGCACACATGGTGCTCGCTTCCGTCAACGAGGCAGCGCTGCTCATCGCACACGCTGACAAACCACGCGCCGCCCTCAGGGTTGGCGAAGCAACAGTCGACACGCTCCTCACGGGGCTCGTGCCCGACGCCACGGCGCACTGACCGAAGCGCTCCCTCCCGCTATCACGAGGGGACGATCTCAAGCGGCTCCGTCGTTCGCCAGGCGCGGACCAGGATCAAGGCGCCCTGGTGGTGGCGGGCGACAGCGACGCCTGCTGGAGGCTAGGTACCGACGAACCAGCCCCCCGCCACACGGCGGCTGAATCACACCGTCATGCGTTACGAGGCGCTGCTCTCGCCCGTCAACCACCTGCCGATCCCCGTTCGTCGCGTAACCGCCGACGCCAGGGTCTTGATGACCGACTTCGGCATCGCTTCCTACGACGCCGTACACGCCGCCAGCGCCATCGCCGCAGGCGCCGAGGCGATCGTCACGCTCGACACCGGCTTCGCGCTGCTCCCCTCCGCTCAGCTCGCGATCTACACCGACCGCTCGCGGCTCGCGTCGTGCCGCGACAAGCGACCGCGCTAAGCGAGCGCGGATCACTACTCGAGCTCCCGAAGCAGTTTCGATTTCCAGGCCCCGGCACTGTCGATCGGTATGTAGGCGATCCCGTCGGTGTCGGACGGAAGCTCGACGCCATCCTCATACAGCACAGCGACGTGCTCCCGCCCGAGACGCCCATAGAAGAATCCCATCTCAAGGACGACGTTCTGGCGGGCGCGCGGATGAAGTTCGTGCTCGGAAACTCCGCCTACATCGTCCGCCGTGAGCAAGATTACGGCCCAGCCCGCCTCGGACGCATGCCGTTCAAACTTCTCGATCAGCGTCTGGCCCCTGTTCGCCTGTTCGTGGAGAATGACCGCCTTACGTCCGCCCTCCTCGTTGATCGTGCGAGCGACCTGTTCGCGGATTAGTTCGTTGTGACCATGGACTACAAAGACGCCTGCAGGCACCGGCTCCTCCTCGGGCTCGGGATCGGTCGCCAAACCGGACGGCTCCTCGGCGAACTCAAGACGTTCGACTAGCGACTGCATTACATTCAGGCAGGACGCGTGCCGTTCGAGAGCACGTTCCGCATCGACCTGCCGTGGCGTACCGGCGATAGCAACGAAGATGCGGCCTGACTGATCGAACTCCTTCCACTCCGGGGAGCCCCCGCCGTAGATGACGCGCAATGCCTCGAGACTCAGACTCTTCCAGCGTTCTTTGTCGTGTATCCATCCGCGATAACCAGCGTCGGAGCTGACCTGTTGCGCGAGAGTATCCCCGAGAGCCCGATCCTCGGCTCGAGCTCGGGCTACCAGAATCTACTCGGAAAACAGATCGAAAGCGGTAAACGTAGGCCGTCGCAGCCGCTTGGCCCGGTAGGCTGGCGCGCCATGGTCGCGATTTCTTCTGTCATCTCGTGCTCGATACACCGCCCCCGGAGACTGTCTACCAACTCGCCCATCAGCGGCTGCACGGTCAGCTGCTAAGGCGCCGAACCCTGAATACGGCCCCTCATTTGCGTCCTCTGGCAGCAGGGCTTGAGACCCCAGCGGCGATCTGATCTCATCGCGCAGCCCATGAAGCGTGATCGCGAGCACGAGCGCCGGCCGCCCGAGCCCTGCGTGACCAAGCGACAGCCGAGCACCTGAGCGTCACGCCACGCTGGATCGAGCTCCAGCAGCCGCTCGGTCTTCCGCGCCTGTCCACCGGCGGCATGAGCCGCTATCGAATCTCAGAGGTCGAGGCTTGGCTGCGCGAGCGTTACGGCTGCCCCTCGGAGCCACCCACGTAGTCGCTGACCGAGGCCCATGGCCGTCGCTGCTTTCGCACCGATTCGCCTCCGTACGCCCTCGTTCGCTTCTACCCGACCCGACTGAAAGTTTTTGTCCCGTAACGGCCCCCGAGACGACCTTTCTATGTCGGGAGACCCATCAAAAAATATCGGGGCGCCCGGTTAGAGTTGGCTTGCCTATGCGGTTTTTGGGCCGTCTGCGGGGGATTTACGACGGCCATGCCGCGCCGAAGCCGGGGGTTCCGCGAAATCATACCCGCCGTATGCCATCGTGAACGGATGTACTGGCGTGAGCTTCGCTAGCTCGTTGCGTATCTTTTCCGGCGATGGCATGCCCACGGTGTGGACAAGCTGGACCACGTAGACATATCGCGCCTGGATTCTGGGAATGTCAGGCTCAGGTAGAGCATATCGGTACGGCCATGAGGCCGATGCCCGGTCGTCCCTGGATGAGTCAACCGTCGCCGATCGTGGACGTCGAGGCGTGCGGTACCCGCTATCAGGAGGAGACCACAGCGGGCGAACGCACCGCCCTTTGCTCATGCGGCACGTTTGCGATCGGCATCTGCTCGGACTGCCATCGGCCGGTTTGCGGCGAATGCAGCAGGATGCACGCTAGCCAGCGCACGTGCACGGCGTGCCTCGAAGCGATCAGGCAGGCGGAGGCGGAGGAGCAGAGGCGCGCTAAAGAGCGAGCGATAGCCGAGCGGGACACGTGGGAGAACGAGCCGTTGACTCTCAGCCGGCCACAAGCGTTTGACATCCTTTTCATCCGGGAGGCCGACCAGCGCGAGATCAATTCCGCGGTCGGTTGCCTAGAGTCAATTGAGGAGCCAGAGTTTCGCGAGCTAGCGATTGCCTGCCTGGAAGCTGCTGGCCGCCCGCTTAAGGAGGAAACGCTCCACGACAGATCACGCGGCTTCCTAGCCCGCCTTCGCTCATACCGCGTCTGGTGGTTCTTCGCTCCACGGACCCGTGGCATCCAGTATGTCGGCATTACGCCCGAGGGACGCTGGATGGAGTGGACAGAATCAAGCGGCGATAGGAATTGGGGTGTTCGTCGCTACACCGATCTCACGACATCTGCGGTGCGCGATTTGATTAGCGACGCGTCTCGCGGTGGCGGCGGGAGGTCGGCTGGCAACTCGTTCTTCCAGCGGCCTTTCTAGTCGCCAGAGCCAGCAGTTGGAAAGCTAACCCGGACGCGACTTTGGGGTTTCCTCGTCGGGACACCCGACCAAGACGCATCCAACACCCGGCGGCCCTGGCACACGGCTCCAGATACGCGCGAGAATACCGTCGATGATCGAACTGCGTGGTCCATCGAGCGAGGTCTTTCTTGTTGATGAGGGGAAGCTAGACGAGAGAGCGTGGTTGGCATTCATCTACGGCCAATGTCACGGCCTCGCACTCGCCCTCCACAACAGAACTGGTTGGCCACTGGTGGCGGTGGTCGATGACAACGGGGCGTGTGGACATGTCTGTGTCCGTCGCCCCGACGGCCAGATCGTCGATGTCACTGGGGCGCACACTAGCGAGGAGATGGCCTCCGCATTAGGACAAATACTGCATATCGATACTCACTACATCCGTGACCTCGAATCTCAACACGGCTGGGCATCTGCAGAACCGGACTCCGCCGGCGCATGGGTAGACGCGGTCATAGCACGCGCCGAAGCACCCACACGAATTTCAGCGATGGCAAAGCCCGCACTTCAAATAACCATGCAGATCGACCGCGATCTGGAACTCAAGATCGAATGGCCCGGTGCCATGCACCTGAACGTGTATGTGCGCCGCATACCGAGCGCAGTCGAGCGATGGACGCTGTACGGCGAGGTCGGGCTTCGTCCCGACGCAAACGGTGTCTACGTCATCGACTACACGCTTGCTCGACTACAGCGACTCGGCACAGCATGGCTCAACTCCAACTTCGACCGTGCGAAGGCCGATGGCACGCTCGCTGCAACGCCACCCACCGACCAGGCGTCGTGACGCAGGTCGCCTTCAGGGACGTAACCATGACCGCGCATCGTTGGGACACTGCGGCAGTAGCGCGGCGCCCGCGAGGTAGCTCGGCGGGCGATGGGGCCATCCCGTCTCGGCTCGACCGTATCACCCGGCCGACGAGATCGGATCGCCTGGCGTACGTAGATAGGTTCCCCGCCGTCGCTTGCCGACGGGCCAGAGGCACCTGCCATTATGGAGAGCATGGCCGAGCAGGCGCATGTCAAGCTCAGCGGCGATATCAACGGCCGCTACGTCGTGACCGACCGTCGGGCCGGCGGGGAGCTTACGCTCGTGCCGGACACCTCCGCTGAGGCTATACGCGAGCGCGCCGGCTTGCTCGATCCGACGCCAGAGCAAGCGGAGGCATTCTGGCGCGAGAACGAGCCGCACATGCTCCCGCCCGACGACGAGCCGTAGCCCGTGGGCGACACTGAGCGCCGCGCCAGAGCACAGTTCGACGCCGACGCCTGGGAGGAAGACCTCGCTCGCAGCACCCCCGCCGGCCACCAGGCCGCAGAGGCAGCACGCAAGGACTACGAGCAGCGCGGCGTCCCGATCGCGCAGCTGCGCCGCGTCGCCGAGCACGGCCACGACCGCACCATCCTTCCGGACTGCATGAAGGTCTACGTGCCGGCGCCCGATGGTCGGTTCGGGATGATCTTCATGCTCAAGTTCCAACCCGATGGTCGGCCCGTGCTGATGTTCCTCGCCTTCGGCGTGCACCACCACCCCCAAGGCTCGCAGCGCCCGACCGTCTACCAACTCGCCCACCAGCGCCTGCACGGACAGCTACCAAGACGCTGAGCCTGAACACGGCCATCATCTGCGTCCGCTGACGGTAGAGCTTGAGACCCCAGCGGCGATCTGATCTCATCGCGCAGCCCATGAATCGTGATCTTGAGCACGAGCACCTGCCGCCCGAGCCCTGGGTGACCAAGCGACAGCTCGCCGACCATCTGAGCGTGACGCCACGCTGGATCGAGCTCCAACAGCCGCTCGCCCTTCCGCGTTGGTCCACTGGCGGCATGAGCCGCTATCGGATCTCAGAGGTCGAGGCCTGGCTGCGCGAGCGCTACGGCTCGCCCCCGGAGGCGTCTCAGCAACGCAATCGCTGACCGAGGGCGTCGCTGGTTTCGCGTCGATTCGCCTTCGTTCGCCTCGCGGCGACTCGACGCGACGTATTTGTCCCGTATCGGCCCACGAGACGACCTTTCTAGGCCGAGAGACACCCAAAAAATCGGGGCGAACGGTTAGAGAACCAGCAAACACGGGGGCTTTCGGCCGCCTGCGGTCCGATTTGCGGTCCTCATATCGCGTCCGTACCGGGCTTCGAGCCCATCGGAACCCAACGTATGCCATGCTAAACGAGCGTATAGCTTCTTTCCCGCGCGTATAGCTTTCTTTCGGCGCCTCCCGATCTCGTCGCCGATGCTGCGACCGGAGCGCTCGTGGCCTCCGTGCTCGCGCCACTCGCGTGATTCTGCCAACGCCGCGCGAGGCGATGAGAATATCTCTAGCTAGCTGGCGGAGACGTTCGCGAGGGCCCTGGTGGCCTCGGTCACTATGTCGCCGAGACCGAGTTCGTTCAAACGATAAAGGGCCTCGCCGAGCTGCCCACCAATCTCCAGCAGGTCGGTTTCCTGCGGAGCGACTGCCTCCACGACCGCCGGCCGATCAGTAGGTCGCCTAACTGCGCCCAGTCGGCCGCCCTGGATCGGACCAAGCTCGGCCGCCGCGTAGCAGGCCTGCTTGACCGCGTCAACCAGCAGCGCCGGACGATCATGACGCCCTTGCAACTGGCTCAACTCAAATAGCTGGCCGCCCAAATGCTGACCCCGAGCGAACGCCCCCTCCGAGTCCCCGATCGGCGTCGTGTCCGTCCCACGCACGCCCACTGTGTCCAGCGCTCGAGCGGCCCACTCGACTCCCACACTGAGCGCTGTCCACGCCTCTTCGCGCTGGGCGAAGACATCCTCATCCTCACGACTCAGAAGAGCATCCAGACGCGCGGTGGCGGTCATATCATCCCGCGCCGCGACCGCAATCAGGCGGCCACTCAGGGTGCCACCGTAGAAGATGGGCTCAACCGCCATGACCGAATTGTACTCTGGCCAGGTGCTGCTGCTAGCTACAAAACCGTTGTGGACCGATTACGTCAGCGCGTTCGGGGCCGCCGTCGGCATCTTGGTCGCCGCTGGCGCCTTCGTCGTGGCGCTTCGCAGCGCGCGTGATTCCCGCCGCAGTGCCGACGCCGCGGAGACGACCGCAGCCAGCGCACACGAGCAACTCGTGCTTGCCCGCGCGGAGCACGAGCAACTGGAAGCCGACCGCCGACGCCGCCCCATAATTGAGCGTATCCATGTCAGCGCAATCGCTTCCGGCCCCGGCGAGGAAGACCCGCCCGCTGGCGTGTTCAGCATCGGCTTGACCAACATCGGCGATCGCGACCTACAAGACGCCGTCCTGACGATCCTGTTCGATCGTGCATCCGCTGCCCAGCTCACGAACCGCTGGGGTCAACCCGACCTCGATCAATCCCGCGACGCGACACAGGAGGGCTGGCCCGGAGTCGAAGGCCCCCCAGAGAGCTTCTACTTCTTCGCGCGGCCCATCACCGTGCAGGCCGGCGTGTCATTCGTCCAGTACGTGCGTATCCCGCGTGCGGGCCGCTTCCCAATCCGCGTAAAGTTGTTCCACGCGACACTGGACCGACGCGGCGCTTGGACGGACCGATGGATTGAGGTCGTCGACCCCACCGGCAAGACCACAGTGATCGATATCGGCCAAGGCCACCGAGACGGACCATACGACGGTCGCGACGCCGACTTCGATCGGCCCGAAGACCGTTGATGCTGCGGTCTTTTTGCGGTCCCTTTTCGCGCCCGCTGCGGTCTCCAGACCACCGAACAGCCGCGAACACAAGCGAACACGCTCCCGCGATGCCCAGCGTTTTCGGGGATATTCGCCCGTGTTCGCTGCTGTTCGTGGTTCTCTAACCAATCGGGGCGAACGGTTAGAGTTGGCTTACCTATGCGGTTTTCGGGGCGTCTGCGGTCCCAATTGCGGTCCTCATACCGCGTGCGTACCAGCCGTCTCGCCGGTGGAGACCCGGCGTATGCCATCGTGAACGACCGTACGGATAACTATCCACATCAGGCGCCCCAAGGTCGCGTGAGCCCCATCCTGGAGATCGCACGAAGCAGTCGCAAGCCACTGCGGCTAAAGGATCCTAGCCTTGCGGATGAGCCCGTTTGCGGTCCGAATCGTCGGCCGTCTTCCCGTCGAGGATATGTGCCGTATAGGCCAGTAGTTTCGTGCTCGAAGGAGTTTAAGGCTTCTCACTGTCGCTCGTGCGGTATCGTGAGTCCAATACTTTCGTCCTCTAAGAGGCTACCGGTGTGCTGATGTCTAGTCATGGGATCTCTGGTGCTGGTCGTGCCGAGCTCGCTGCGGTGGCCGGCCGGCGGCGGTTCATAGCGCCCGCAGATGTGGCCGCTGAGCTGGGGGTCGACCGGCAGGTAGCTGCCCGAAGACTCGCGCACTGGGCCGAGAGGGGGTGGCTGCGCCGAGTGCGTCGCGGTCTCTACATCCCCGTCCCCGTGGATGCCGAGCACCCTGAGAGCTGGTCCCAGGATGCGCTTGTGGTCGCTGCCGCCGCGTGGTCGCCGTGCTACTTCACGGGCTGGACGGCTGCCAGTCACTGGGGATTGACGGAGCAGATGTTCCGGACCACCGTCGTAAAGACGACGCAGCGTGTCCGACATTCAGATGTCCGCCTGCTGGATTCAGACTACCTCCTCATGCACGTCGCGGAGGACAGGCTGTCCTGGGGGATGCGTTCGAGCTGGCACGAAGAGGTGCGTCTGCAGATCGCTGACCCGGCCCGAACCGTCGTCGACATCCTCGACAGGCCGGGAATCGGCGGCGGCATTCGTCACGGCGCGGAGATCCTCGATGCGTATCTCGATGCCGAGGATTCGGCACGTCTGATCGAGTACGCGGAGCGACTCGATAATCGCGCCGTCTTCAAGCGTCTGGGTTACTTGATTGAGGCTTTGGGCCGTGATGACCCTGAGTTGATTGCCGCGTGTCGAGCTCGGCTTTCGGCCGGGATTGTGCTACTTGACCCCGATGCGTCGCTGGGCGGTCCGCGTATCCCGACGTGGGGGCTTCGCGCGAACGTGCAAGTCGCTCCCCACGGCCCATCGTGATCTCAAAGCAGGAACTGCTCCAACTGCGTGCCGAGTGGCAGCTCGACGTCGGCGTGATCGAAAAGGACTACGTGCTCGGGTGGCTGCTCGCCGCGATTTCCGTTGAGCCCGAGCTCTCACGGACCTGGATCTTTAAGGGTGGGACCTGTCTGCGTAAGTGCTACTACGAGACCTACCGGTTTTCCGAGGACCTTGACTTCACTGTGATCGACGGCGGTCCGACGGAGGCCGCACAGCTGACCGAGATCTTCCGCCGTGTCTCGGCATGGTTGTCTCAGGAGTCCGGGATCGATCTGATCGTCGAGGATGGCTGCTTCGCCGAGCGGCGCAATCTGCGGGACAACCCGACGGCTCAAGCGCGTATCTCCTACCGCGGGCCCAACCCGCAGCCGACGCTGCCCAAGATCAAGCTCGATATTACCGGCGATGAGGCGCTCGTGGAGACGCCCGTGCTGCGTGAGATCGTCCATCCTTACGGAGACGCGCCACTCCCAACGGATGGCGTGCTCTGCTACTCGATCACTGAGCTTGCGGCAGAGAAGACGCGAGCGCTGGCCGAGCGCTGTCGCCCTCGTGATCTCTACGACGTCATCCACATGCACCGTCATCCCGATTTGCTCGGCGCGGCGGCGCGGGTGCGCGAGTCGTTGGTGCGCAAGTGTGAGTACGTCGGGATCGGAGTGCCGGACGCCGACGCGATTCGTGGCTCACAGTTCGCGCGCGAGATCGAGCAGGAGTGGGAGAACATGCTCGGCCATCAGCTTCCGCGGCCGCTGCCGCCGTTTGCTGAGTTCTGGAATGCACTTGGCCCGTTCTTCGGGTGGTTGGCCGGCGACCGGCCCGACATTCGGCTCGCACGCGCCGAGTTCGGCAAGGTCGATCCTGACTGGACTCCGCCGCGCGCGATCACCTCTTGGCGCCAGGGCATACCCCTGGAGACCATCCGTTATGCGGGCGCAAATCGCCTAATGGTCGAGATCGACTATCGCGCAGAACGGGGACGTCAGGGACCACGCGTCGTCGAGCCCTATTCGCTACGCCTCACCCAGGACGGCAACCTTGTCCTGTTTGTCGTAAACGACCACGGCGAGCTGCGTAGCTACAGGATCGACCGGATAGCGGGCGTACGGCCCACCTCGATCCCGTTCACGCCCCGGTTTGTCGTTGAGTTCTAGGCGCCCGCGTGCTGCTGCGATCACGGCCGAGACTCGATCACGCCCTCGCGAGGTTCGACTTGCCCGCCGTCTCGGAGATATTCGCTACCTCCGAGTAGCGCGAACTACCGCTCGGGCACCCGCCCGTTTGCGCCGGCAGGTCGCTCGGGCCGCGCACGCAAGTCCCGGCCTCGAGGCGCTTCGCGCGCTGCTCTGGCTGAACGGAGCTAAGCAAGCTCGCCCTCCGACACCTCGTCCTCGTCGAAGAGCGGTGCTATGCCGGCCCGGACGTCGGCCGCCAAGTCGTCTGGCTCAGAATCGTCCGAGGATGCCTCCGCGGCCGGCGCGGAGATGCCGCAGGCGCGGCGGATCTCATCGATTAGAGCCGCCTGGCGCGCGTAAAGGAAGCGCTCAAAGAGGTCAGCCGCTTGCTCCTCGGTCAGGTTCTCACTGGCGCGCCCCATCAATGGCATGGTCGCTGCGTTTAGGAAATGCGGCTCGAGTAGCTCCGGCTGCGGACCAGTCGGTAAGATGTCGGCGTCGTTGATGTATTCGGCCGGGGCTTTGTCCTTGATCTTTCCGTTGGTCTCGTTCGAGATCAGTGTCCGGTTGGCGATCGTGTTGACGTCGACTTTCTTGGTGATTCCGTGGCGTTTGAGATAGGCCCGGGGGAAGATGTGGTGGTCCTGAAGCTCCTGCAACCGGATGTCCTCGCCGCGGCGCCAGTCGCGGGCGTTGCGCAGGGCAAGCAGGCAGAAGATGCCGCTATAGACGGCACTTGCATAGCTCGCTGAGTCGCGGACGCGAAAGCCGGGCGCGCCAACGTAGTTCTGCGCTTCGCGGAACACCTCGGGCTCTGCTCCGCCCTCGAACCAGTGACGCGTCATCTCCTGGTAGTCCTTGCGCGACTTGCTCTCGACGGCGCTTGAGTACCGCTCCAGAAAGACGTTGCACCAGTACCAGCGGCGCAGCTCGTCGCGCTCGGCGTGTCCTAGCTTGTGGTCCTCGATCTCCGCGCGGAGCGCAGCGAGTATCGGGACGAGGCCATACCCGGGAAGCCACTTCTCGGCGAAGACCCCGAAGCCATCCGGCCCGACGAGCTCGATCATTCCGAGGGCTTTCTCGATGGCGGCGGCCGCGCGGCGCCAGTCCACCTCAAATCCATCAGGTTGAAGGTCGATGAGGATCCGCGGCTTTGGATCAAGCCCGCGCATCAGGGCGAGGGTGCGCAGGACGAGCACGCCGAACTTGTGCTCGTCGGCCTTGCCTTTGGACCACGCCTTGAGCCGGGGGTGGGCGGTGACAGCCTCTTTCCAAAGATCATGCAGGCGGATGTCGGAGCGATATAGACGGGCCGTCAACAGGTCGTACACCGAGAGGTCCACGCCGGTGGAGTTGAGCTTCTCGAAGATGGCGCATACGCGCCCTATCGAGTCGTCCTCCTCGACGGGCGGAAGTTCAACAAGCGGGGCCTCAAAGGTCTGGAAGTCGATGACGGCAGTCGTCCAAGGGTCTCGCCACTCAGCCCGGTAACGCTCAAGGTCCCCAGGAGTGGCCTCGCGCAACCAGTCCTCGAACCCGTGTAGCCAGTGCATGTAGCTGTGCTGGTCGAGCAGCACAGTGCAGGGCAGGATGCGCTGCTTGTACTGAACCTCAGCCATGTCGAGCCCCTGAAGGTCGCGTTTGGATCGCTCGAAGACGACCTCATCGCTGTCGGGCTCCTCAAGGAGGACGTCTAGGTTGACGAAAAACCAGCGGCGCTGGTTGGAGTGCTTCAGAGACAGGTCGGGCGCCGTGAGCGCGTACATCAGCGAGGACAGCCTTTGCTGACCGTCGAGCACCAAATACTTGGGGCGCGGGTCTTTGTACTGCGGCTGTGCGCCGCGTAGGAACTCCGGGGCGAACGGCGGGTCGTTGGGGTCGGACCGCAACAGCAGCAGGGAGCCAATGAAGTAGCCGCGGATGATCGAGCGCACGAGGTCGGCCACCTCCTCGCGCGTCCAGACGAAGTCGCGCTGGAAGTTTGGCAGGCAGATGGTGCCGTCGTACGCGTCCGCCACGAGCCCGACCACCTTGCGCTTGTCGGGAATGATCTCCACGTCGGAACATCATATGGAGCGGACTGGCCGGGCACCCGCGGCTCCGGTGGCGCCCACGCTTACCTACTTTGGGACGTCAATAACTCGCTTCAGAGCAGGACTGTTGCCCGCCGCAGGGGCTCGTTGGACATGAGCCAGATGCGGCGAGACCACCAAGATAAGGAAGGGCGTGTGCTCGATAAGCGCCCGTATGCCGACCGTCGGGCCCTCCCGAGGCGGCCAAAGCTGCGATCCCTCTGCGGTCCGTTTCGGCACCCGCTGCGGTCCGCGTGCGGTCCCGAGTCCCACAAACCAGCGAAACCTGTCATGCGAGGCTCAGCGTTTTCGGGGAGTTTCGCCCCTGTTCGCGAGTTTTCGCAGACAAAAAATATCGGGGCGAACGGTTAGAGTTGGCTTGCCCAAGCGGTTTTCGGGGTGCCTGCGGTCCCATCTGCGGTCCTCATACCGCGTCCATGCCGAGCAATCAGCCAGCCCATACCGAGCGTATGCCATCGTGAACGATAGTTTGCTGTCGTTATCGCAGCCCTCGATCGCGTGACCCGCCCGGCGCGGCGACTACTTGGTGCCCGGTGGTCTGCCTCCACCGCGGATTTCGGTTTCCGGTGGTGGCGCGGGCGGCGGTTCCTGCGGTGGCTGCGGTGCGGGTCGCTCTTGACGGTGCATCGACTTCATCGTACTCCGATGCTAACGAGCCACAGGACGGTATCGGCGAGCAGCGCCAGACATGCGAGCCGGAACCACAGGTAGCGCCATCGGAGCCTCTTAGCGTTCGCCTTCCGGTGCTCCGCGCGACCCCGCGCCATAGACCGGCACGCTTCGGTGGCGTCCACCTGCTTCTTGATGTACGTGTCGTCCAGCGTCTCAGCGTTGTAGGCGAACGTCCACTTGGTGCCGGGCCAAAGGACTAGGAGGCAGAACCCGACGACGAGGCCGAACGCGATCAATGCGGAGAGGTTCGCCCAGTAGGTGACGTGGTGCCGCGTTAGCGCGGACGCACCCAGGAGCGCGGCGGCGACCGTCGCCGCAGCGATCAGGACGCCTGTCCGGCTGCGGATCTCATCGAGCGATTCGCTTTGCATATCGAGCCCCCGCACGGATTCGTCGTAGACCAGCTTCGCCAAGGGATCGATGTCGGGCATACAAGCATCAGTTTCGCGGCAGCAGCGGATGAGAGGACTACGACCTGATGCTGATGTCCTCGGGACGGATGCCGCACTTGCGCAATGTCGAACGCCCGCTAGTCGTAACAAACCGGCGCCGACCGCCCGAGAGTTCAGCCTCGCTCGTCGTCCGCCCGCATACCGTCAAGCTCGGTGCGCCACGTGTCTGCGAGGGCCGCCGCGTGCGAGTCACCGGGCAACGCAGCAGCAATCTCGCGGGCGATCGTGAACGGATCATCCTCGGTCGGTCCAGCCTCGATCATTTGGCGTGCGTGCTCCCGGACCGCGTGAACGGGATCAGTAGGTCCAGCGTCGATACCCGCGTACATGCCGTCGATGCGCTTAAGCCACGCGCGCGCTGCCTCACTCACGTCCGCCATCCACGTCCTCCTCTCTGGGGTCTACATCGGCTTCGACCTGCGGGTGTCGTTCACGGAACGCTCGCGCGATCCGTTGCACGGCCGCAAGTGCGCCTGCGCCGATCAATCCGGCCTCAGCATCGGAGCCCACCTGAATCAGCACAGTGAACAACGTCCTGACCTACTCCGCGCCGTTCTTGCGGCGGCTCGTACTCTATGGACAGACCCTCGGCCGACAGCTCCTCAACAAGCATGTACAGGCCCCGAGGCGGCCCCGAGTAGCGAACGACAATCACAGCTTCAAGCCTAGCTCTGAGCCCTGACGTGCCGGGGTGTTGAGTCCCATCCCCGACTAGGATGGGATTCAACATGGCTACCGTCGTGATTCCGGATCGTCTCCTGGCGCTCCTTGTCGAGCTCGACGAACTATGGCGCGAGTCCCGCGTCAAGTGGTCGTTTATGGAGGTGCTGAGCGCTTCCGGGATCAAGCTCTCGCATCCTTCTATGACGCGCGAGTGGGCGGATCGCTCGAATGCGCGTCGCGGAGCACAGATCGCCGACATTGAAGACCTTGCCGATGCCGGGCTAATCGCTGTCGATTGGGGCATATCGACCAATGGGCGGCGGGGCGAGTTGCGGCTGACGCCGGCCGGCGAGGCGCAGGTCAATCGTCTCGCCTCACCGTCCTCGGCGCCCTCGGCACCAGTCGGTTCGGATTGGCATGAGAACATCATGCCGCTGCTACTTGCGGCAGCCGACCTCGAAAGCGCACTGCCGCCCGATGGCCTTGTCACGCAGGATGCGCTCAATGTGGCGCTCGGCCGTCCACTGGGCCATCCGCAAACGAGCACGGCACTCATGCAGCTTTCGTCCGCCGGCTACTTTCGAGACAAGCTGAGCGTGGAGGAGATCGACGGTCCGATTGCGGTTCGACTCGGCGAGAAGGCACTCCAGCGTGTGGCTGGCTGGCCCGGCGGAAGCGGCGACCTCGCCTCCGAGTTGCTGGCGTTGATCGACCGCCGGCTCGCTGATCCGGCCGTCTCTGAGGACGAGCGTGGACGCCTTGAGCGCTTGCGGCAGACGCTCGGTGAGGTCGGCAAGGGCGTTGTCACCGGGCTACTGACCGCGCTCGTCAAAAGCCACATCGGGTAGTTCGGTTTTTCAACTGCGAGCAGTCTGCCCTGGGGTGCGCGTGACTGACGACAGCGCCGGATTGGGACGGGATCGGGCCAAGCTACACTCGGCGCAAATGCGTGCTCGGTTCCGGCGTTTCGTCGTTGTCCCGATCTTGTGGTGGGCGAAAGACGCCGAGCAAAGCGACCCCCGTGAGCAGACGGCATGGGGCTACGGGAAGGCCCGCTCAATCGCTGCGGCGAAGGATGGCCGAGCGTTCGGACTCGTCGCGACCGTGACCACTTGCGCGATGCCTACGGGAGTTGGGTTCGCCACGACGCACCTTCCCCTCGGCGCGCAGACCGTGCTCATTGTTCTTGCTGCGGCGGTGGGCTACTTGTTGGTGCCCACGGCCTGGGCAGTTTGCAACACGCTACTAGCGCCATACCGACAGCGTGACGAGGCCCGTGCCCAGCTTCGCGAGTTGCGCTCCGACTCGCCGACGCTGGCCAAGGAGTTCTCGGATTGGGTGACGGCGAAACGCGCCGCTCTACCGCAGTTCGGGATGAGGCAGCAGGCCGGTCTTTTCGCGTGGGGCGGCATGAGCGATGACACCAACGCCCAGATACGTCGAGACAATGAGCAGCGTCGGGACGAGATTGCCCGCGTCCAGGCGAAGGCACGAGGCGAGTATCACGAACGGTTCCGGGCGCGCCTTGTGGGCGTGCTCGGCGACACCCCACAGGCCCAGGAGCCACAGACGATCGCGGACCTTGAGAAGCTGAGCGTGCAGCTCGCTCGGGCGATGGGTACACCGCCACCGGCCAAGGCCGTTCTCCGTGCCCTTAGCCGTGACGGACATAGCTTGCGCAACGAGATACCTATCGAGCCGACCGTCGAGAGACGGAAAGCCCTTGAGCCGCGTGTGGATTCGTTTAGGGAGCGCGCTGTAGAGGAGCTGTCGGAGTGCGCCCCCGAGTTCGTCAGCGAGCTAGAGAAAATCCCGATCTACCATCCGGCCGACCTTGACGCCATTCCTCTCACGGGCGATCCGGCGCCGCTCCGTAGTTGTGTGCAGGACCTGTTGAAAGTAATCGACAGCGCTATCAAGGTCGCCTAGCGAGAAGCGGATGCGTCACCGTCGGCCAATCGACCTCGCCGCCACCCTTGCACTGCCGGCCGACCGCACGCTCGATGCTCGCGCGGTGTCGGCGAGGCCGCCCCCAGGCTTGGCCGTTGGAGGCGACCTGGTACGGCCTCGCCGAGTGAGCGCGGCCTGGAAGTTCGGCAGCGCTTCCCCATGTTCGCGCGGAGCGCTGCGCGGACGTGAACAGCCCCTTATCGCCGGGGCGGAAGCTGCTTGCATTTGCAGATATGTGAGCGGCGGACAGCCGTCTGATAGCGATGCCTCGCCCCTCCCCCGCTCCCCCGCTTTGCCTCCGCTCAGCGCACGCGGCCCTGGTGCCGCCAAGACGACGCCGGGTGCTCCCGCTGGCACCAGCGGCGCGCGAGCAACGCCGGTGGCGGCGCTGCGTGCTTGCGGCGCCGCCCGGATGGACAGGTGCTGCGGCTCAGTCGGTTTGGTCGCCGCATTCCTCGGCCTCTCCCTTGTGGACGTTGCGCCGCCCCTCGCTGTATTTGGAGTCGTGATCGACATCTGCCCGTGCGTCATCGGGCTCGGGCCACTCGCGTAGGCAGTAGACCACCGCCCCAAGACGCTCCAATTGCGAGACCATGCGGGAGCGAAGTCGGAAGTACGCATCGGAGTCGCCCTCGCCGTCGAGCAGCGTGGTCGCCTCGTTCACGGAGAGGCGCAGTTGGCCGAGGAGTCCGTCTAGTCGTCTTGCAGCGGTCGCTCGCGCATCCCGCCACACGCGATGCTGCGGAGACTCGGGCAGCTGCAAGTCCTCACGTTTGCGGCGGGCCTTCGCTAGCTGCTTGCGTCCGTCGCTCGTCAGCCTCCAGACGTGGTAGCCGCGTGGTTTGCCCGTCTCGACCATGCCGGCAGCGGCGAGCTGCGTAACCTGGGGGCGAAGCTTGCGGGTTGTCGCCGCGTTATGCACGAATCCAAGGTGTTCGACAAGGCGGGGCCACCCCACGCCGACCTCATAGCTGTGCGAGTTGTGACGCTGGGCGCGATCCAGCGCAGCGAGCACCAGGGCGTCGCTGACGGGCGTGTATGGCCCAAGCTCGGAGGGCTGCGGGGTCGTCGTCATATCCCGATCAGCCCCAGGTCGTCAAGGTGCTGCGCGCACGTCGAAAGACGGATCGAATCAGCAGTCAGCGTCTCCACGACGCCCTGCTGCTGCAAGCGCTCAAGCGCCGCCTCCAACCTGGAGGGCTCGATGTGCTTGAGCGCTGCTTGAAGGCTGCTGCGCCGCTCGTAGTGCCTGGAAAGCAGTCGCACGAAGATGGCCCGTTCGACCTCCCGATGCTCGGGCGATGGGCCGCGATGCTCAGTCATTGGGGACTCTCCTTCGCTCAGCCGAAGAAGCCGCCCGACGGTCGCTAGGTCGTCCGTGCCCTTGGGGAGCTACGGTTTCGTCCCTGGGCGCCGAAGGTTGCTGCTTCGGTGTCCACCGGCCGGGCGGGTGCGACAACACCCGTCCGGCCACTCGATTTTGTTGGCTGGCGAGAGCAGAGCAGAACTCGCGGCGGATCGCAAGAGAGCGCCGCGAGCGGCTAATCTGGGGCGCAGCATGGACTCGTTCGGTTCTGCGGCTATGGCTTATCAGCCATAGACTAGGGAGTCCTTACCGGGAAAGCTCCGAAGTGTGGAGCCGTTGGAGACATTCGCCGCGAACGTCAAGCGTCTGCGGCACGAGCGCAACCTGACGCAGGAAGCGCTGGCCGAAAAAGCCGACCTCGCCCTGAGCGACATCGCGCGCATCGAGACGCTGCGACGCGACCCCGGCGTCAAAGTCGCCGCCAAGATCGCCTACGGGCTCGGCGTGCCCACAAGCAAGCTGTTCGAGCGCGTCAAGCACCATCCCCCAGGCCAGAAGCCAAAAAAATGAGGACCCGGCTTGCTACCCGCCGGGCCCTCACACGCGCTGACGGCCAATGCCCCTCTCCACGGAAAGTGAGTAAAACGCGGAGAGGTTCGCCCGTTCCCAGGCGGCCGGCTCGGCTGCCGGCGCTTCCGGTCGGGGGTTGTCGGCTCTTGCTTCGATAGGGCATCGAGCCGGCCTCCCCCGCCAGCGCGGAGCAGCATAATCCAAGAACCCGAACTTTGTTTCCAACGATCGCCAGGCAAACGGCTTGACGGTACGATTCGAGATTCGGCCAGCCGCCTTACTCTCGCTCGACTAGGGCTTATGGCTCATCGGCCATAGACCAGGAGAGCGCCGCCATGCAGGCTGAGGGCATGGAGCCATTGGAGACATTCGCCGCGAACGTCAAGCGGCTACGCAATGAGCGCAAGCTCACGCAGGAACGCTTGGCCGAAAAAGCCGGCTTGAATCTGACGGACATCGCGCGGATCGAGACGCTGCGACGCGACCCCGGCGTCAAAGTGGCAGCCAAGATCGCCTACGGGCTCGGGGTGCCGACAAGCAAGCTGTTCGAGCGCGTCAAGCACCATCCCTAAGCCTGCTCCGGGGAGACGGATCGAGCGGACAGAGACTCCGCTTGCGGGCTTATGGCTGATTAGCCATAGTGCGGGGTCACGCTGACGCTGATCCGGCGGCTTAGCGTATCCCGATCCTTGGGACGCCGGCTTGGCGCAGATCGACCACACGAAAGGAAGTTGTGAGCGATGACGACGACTCTTGCTCCCCCACCCAGCGGCACACGATCCGCGCCCTTCCTCCCGCACGAGCCGGATAAGGACTGGCCGATCGGGGAAATAGTCGTACTGCGGCCGGCGGTCCAGCCGCAAGGCCGACCGCGCGAGGCATACGTCGAGCCGCCCCGCCGCTTCTGGCTTCTGGACGCGGCCCGCCGCGACGCCGTTCTCGGCTCCGATGCCGCATTCCTCGTGAGCGTCGCAATCTCATGGGTGCTATCCGGTGTAATGGCCTACTTCGCTGCGCTCTGGATGAACGGGCCAATGTGACGGCCTGACGTGACCGGCTGAGTCAGACGGGGGCGTTCAACTCGTCAATGAGCGCGCGGACTCGGCGCGCTATGTCATCGCGGGTCGTGCGGACCTCCGCGAGCGGACGGCCCTTGGGGTCGGGTAGCTCCCAATCGAGATAACGCTTGCCCGGTATGTATGGGCATTGGTCGCCGCAACCCATCGTCACGACCCCAATCCGCTTGCTCGGCAAGCTCGCGGGTGAGTAGTTGCGGGGTGCGCTCGGATAGGTCGATGTCAAGCTCGCGCATGACCTCGACAACCTCTGGATGGACGTGCTGCCCCGGCGTCGTGCCGGCAGAAAGAGCGGTGTGCCGTCCAGCGGCTTCGCGTTCAAGTAGCGCGGCGCTCATCTGCGAGCGCCCAGCGTTTGTGCAGGCAGACGAACAGCACCGTCGCCATTCATGCCTCCTGCGGCGCCGCGTGGTGCGGCATGACGGCCTCGGCTGCCTCGTCCGGCGTCAGGTCGGGGTAGAGCGCCCTGACGGCGAGGATCGCGCAGGCGCCGCCGACGAGCTGCGCGGCGATGTAGCCGGGTACGGATGCGGGCGCGATGCCGGCGAACGTGTTGGAGAACATGCGCCCGACGCTGATCGCGGGGTTGGCGAAGCTGGCCGAGCTTGTGAAGAAGTAGGCGGCGCCGATGTACGCGCCAACGGCGGGCCGGGGCGGCGTTCGCGCGTTTGGTGCGCGCGAGGGAGAAGATCACGAGCAGCAGCCCGGCGGTGGCGATGACCTCGGAGAACAGGTGCGCAGGCGTGGCGCGGTGATGTGTGGAAATGCTGATCGCGGCGAGGGAGAACATGCCATTGGCCGTGACGGCGCCGAGCACGCAGCCGGCTACACGCGAGACTCATCGCGTCCATACGCAAGCAGCATCAGCCATCGTCCGCGCACAAAAGCCAGCCGCTCACGACCTCACTAACGCTCTGGGCGCCAAGCTCTAGCTTCCCGAGCGAGTACCGCACGAGCAGTCTTGACCTGACGACGCCACGGAGTCACGACCTTTTCGATATTCAGCGGCGGCGCAAGCTCGACAAGGACCGCTGTCTCGATCGTGGCGAGCTTGACGCCCGACTGCGGCCAGAGGGCGAGTCGCAGCCGCCGAGCCATCCATTGCGAGAGGTCGTCGTCATGTGCGACGGATAGCCCATAGCAAGAGAAGCACCCAGGGTTGTCCGGGTTTCGGGGGGTACGCCGCGATGCCGCGTCGCAATCTCATGGGTGCTGTCCGGTGTCCTCGCCTACTTCTATGCCCTCTGGACGATCGGACCGGTTTGACGGCTGACGTGACCGCCTGAGTCAGAACTCGCCCCGCTCTGCCCGCGAGTGGTGGGAACCCCAAGGCATCGGTCACGACGCGCCTTCGGCAAGCTGGGACGGGCCCGCCTCGGCCACGAGCAGGAGCTGTCGTAGCTCGTGCGCTCGCTTGCGCTGCGCGGCCTCGACCTCGCCGGCCTCCACGAGCGCCGCTTCGAGGGCGTGGCGCAGTGCGTCCACGTCCGGCCACGGCTCGGACACCGGCCCCACCACGATCTCGCCGGGCTTCTCCCATCCGTTCGCGTTGCGCTCGCCGCCGCGCGCCTCGACCATCACCCGCTCATCAGCGAGGATGCTCGACAGGCGCGAGGGCAGCACGCTCTGTAGGTAAGGCTCGTGGTACTGCTCGAAGTAGGCAGGCACGACGATGTGTAGCCCCTCCCCGTCCCCAAGGACCTGCAGTGCGGCCCAGTGAACGACGCCGATTGTGCTGTCGAGTTGCGCCATCGGCGCCAACTCTACGACTGGCGTAGGACGACGCTGGGCGCGGTCGCCGCTGCCTCAGTCCAGCGTGGTCGAGCAGGTCGCTTCCCCGACTTCCACCGTAACCTGCTGCCCATCGGGATTGCCGTGGACGTAGAGATATATGTCCGCGTACCCTTCGCTGTTTGTTTCGTAGCTCCAATGGTCGCCATTGGAATCACGAGCTTCCGCGCTGCGGTGGGGTTGATCCGAGTGGACGAATATTTCCCAATTTTCATACTTCGAGCTATATCCAGCGCTCGCTTCGCACCAAGCGCTCGGCTTCCGAGCCGGAGGACTGGGAGTCGGCGCTGGTTTGGGCTTTGGGAGCGCGACCCAAACGCAAATCACCTGCTCGACCCGATGCCCGTGCAAGTTGACCGTTCGTTGCGTCCTCGCGTAGTGCTTCCGGCAGTGTTCGTGCTTCGGATGCTTCAAGACGTACCCGACCGCAGGCGTTGCCTCCAAGCCGCAGACCGCCACTACCGCCGCGACGACTGCCCAGCGACGCATTCCACACTGCATCGTTTCATTCCCTTTCGGCTCTCGGTACAGCGCCCATCCCGCTCGCACGTTCATTTCGCCAGCCAAAATTGATTCAGCGCCAAGTATCGCGCGAGGCGCTGCTGGATGCGCTGATCGGTCCAGCCTCGTGCGCGCAGCTCATCCAGTAGCGCGGGAACCTGGGCGGGATGCAGCTTGGGCACGTTGTCCGCGAACCAGTCCTCGCTGAAGCGCCGAGGCACATAGAGGGTCGGCGGCGTGCCCTCCAGCCATTCGCGCAGCGCTACGGCCTTCGCCTCCGCCTCGGCAGCCGCCCGTGCCGCTAGGGCCGGTGCTTCGGCCGCCGCCCGTTCGGCCTGGGCTTGCGCTTCGATCGCTACGCGCTCTGCTCGGGCCGCGGCTTGCTTGCGTCCTTTGGTTCTACGGGGGTGTGTCCATTCGTCAGATGCCTTCTCCATCGCGTTCAGTTGCTGCACCCCTGCGGCTCGGATGCGACGGCCGGCGTCCTTACTGACGAGAGCCACCGGCCAGCCACTGAGCCAGATCAGGGCTCCCAGCACACCCCATGCGATGAGCACCAGGACCGCAGCACCGATCGCCGCGACGACGACGATAACCACAGGAAGGACGAGCACCGTCTGGACGGCAGCGACGAGCCAACCTTCCGCTTCGCGTTCGTATCTCCTCTCCAGCCGTCCCATCGCACGAGAGGATAGCCCTGCCTAGCTGCTGCGTACCCTCCGCCTTGGGCTTGCCGCGACCGGACCGCAACTGGTTAGACTCCGCCGAGAGCTCTGAACGATGCGCAAGCTATCAATTATCCCGATCTTCCTAGCCATGCTCACGCTGTCCGCGAGCTCGGCCTATGCCGAAGGTGTCGTCCACGGGTCGATCGAAGCGGTAGGGCCCGAGGCCACTTTCCACGTCACGACTCCACCCAAGGAATGCACCGAACCGTTCGGCATCAAGGTCTGCAACTGGGAAGCGTGGTCAGCGGATGCCTATACAGCCCCGGTGGGCGACCACTGTGCCAGCCCAGAAAAGGACGACCTCGTTGGGCTCTCGGAATACGAGACGAGTACCGACGAAGCGACCTTCTCGTCCGATCTCCCAGAATACCGGCGCCACATAGGCTCCTGGGACGTCTGCCTATACGCGAAAGGCGTCGGAGCCGTCTTTGGAGAAAGTGAAAAGCTGCTGGCCGAAACCGTGTACGTCTACCCAACGCCCACGGCGGAAGCCGTAGTCCTCGCTCCTGCCGATGAGTTGGAGGTGTTCTTTAAGATCGCAGAGCCGTTCTCGGAACGAGACTACCCGGACGGTGAAGAATCTCGGTGGGACTGGTGGACCGAGTTCACGACTATCCCTGGCGCAGTGCCGTGTCCAGCGAGTTCTGGTTCGGGCGCCCAGCGTGTCGGCGCCCTTCACAATAATGACATCACGTTCGGAGAAAACTTCTCCTTCGCGCCGGCCGTGGCGTCTGGAACGCTCACCGTATGCCTCTACGTCCAGATCGCGCTTACACCTGAAGCAGGCCAATGGCTCGTAGCCTCACCGACCTACACTTATCCGACTCCGGCACCTGCCATACCGCTCACGACAGCGCCGCCCAAACCTAAGCCCAAGCCGTTGACACGCGCCCAGAAGCTCGCGAGAGCATTGAAAGCGTGCAAGAAAGAGTCAAAGAAGAAGCGTGCAGGGTGCGAGAAGAGAGCCGAGAAGGAGTACGGACCAGCCAAGAAGGCCAAACACAAAAGGGATAAGTAGGTCGCGTCAGCGCCAATCGAAGGAGAAAAACAACAAATGAGACGTTATCTCGTCGTCCCGACGGTCGTGCTTCTTACTACTAGCGTCGTCGTGCTGCTACTTGCAGCGTCGGTCAACGCCGATCCGCGATTCCACGGCGGCCGTGTCTACGTCGCTAACGAAGTGTGCAACGGGCAGAGTTATCGCCCAACCAACATCGTCCTTGCTTGCGGTGACGGAGGCCTCTTTGCCACGGGCATCCGCTACCGCTACTACGGTGGGGGGACGGCAGTGGCAACCGCTGAGCTACATACCCATTCCTGCATCCCGAACTGCGCGGAGTCACAGTTTCATTCATTCCCAGGAACAATCGCGCTCGCCGATGTCGTCCGATGCGAAGGTACCCTCTACTACTCGCGGGCACGCTATCGGTTTACTGGGGGCGCCCCGTATGGGGGGCCGGCATCAGGCACAGCCGACATCGCGCCGTTTGGCGAAGACGGGACAGTGATCCACTGTTCAGCAGTGCTCGGCTAAAGCCGGGGGTCAGTGCAGCGCAGTAGTGCTGCCTGTCCTTCCACGCACCGGAGTCCGGTCAATCCTGTGCGAGAAGCTGCCGGTAGACGAGGCGTGTCTCGCGTGCGGGCTCAAGTCCAAGCTGTTCATCGAGGGAGCGGGTCAGCTCGTCGTAGCGACGGGTGATGGACTCGCGCAGTCCGAGCGCGTGTTCGGCTTGGAGCGCCAGGCGCCAGCTTGACTCGTGCAGCCCGTCGAGTGCGATGGCTTGGTCAGCCATTTGGAGCGCGCCGCGCGCATCCTCGCGTGCGAGCCGTGATCGTCCGACTCGCTCAAGCAGATCGACAAGGGTTGCGTGGAGCACTCGAATCTCTCCCTCGGCCCATAGGTAGTCGCTGCCCTCCAGTGGTTCTCCTCGCCACAGCGCTAGCGCGCTTTCAAGGGCGGCCGGATCGTGGCTGGTGTCATCGCTGTTCGCGGCGAGCAGGCGGTCGAGGTCATCGAGGTCGACGCGGACCTTTGAGCGGTCCAGCTCGTAGCGCTCGCCGTGATGAACCCACGCATCCCCGAGCGCCTTTCGGGCCTCGGTGACGGATTGCCAGAAGCGGGGTCGTGTGCGCTCGGGGTCCTGCGCCGGCCAGATAGCCTCGATCAGCTCGTCTCGACTGGCGCCTTTGGGGTGAAACGCCAAGTAAGCCAATAGCTCGTGCGTTGCCGCGCGCT
Organism: uncultured Solirubrobacteraceae bacterium; assembly: GCA_963734225.1. GTDB lineage: Bacteria > Actinomycetota > Thermoleophilia > Solirubrobacterales > Solirubrobacteraceae > Palsa-744. Next base: position 92,354 of record CAVTGI010000016.1, on the reverse strand, counting down.
TGATTCGCCCGAGCAGCCCGTCCATTGCGAGCGGGCCAAGGACGGCAATCGAGATGGTGCGTGGGTCGTCCTCGAGCGACGCGGCCTCTGCCCCCGCTGGCGGACTCGATGTTGGCAATGGGGATCCCGTGGTTCGGTCCTCGACTTAGCGGCGCCGAGACGGTTAGGATGTAGCGGCCGGGGCGAGCGCGCCCACCCGTGCTCGCCGTCGGTCGTGTTCGGCGCCGTCGCCTCGCCGAAGGCGCACGGCAGGTGACGATCGGTGTTCCTCCTGACGTTGACGCAGGCGGCGCGCTGCTGTTGTGGTCCGCATTGCATGACCTCCTGCGTCCGCGTCTCGCACGGCTTCTCGGCGGCCAGCCGCATCTAGCGTGGGAAGTTGCCGCGAGCGAGATGGGAACCGTGTTTCGAGTGTGGGTGCCCGAGACGATCCCTCCGGGCTTGATCGAGCGGGCCGTCTCCTCGGCGTGGCCGGGCGCGAGCACCACCACCGAGCCTGCAAGGCATGACGAACCGGGCGAGGGGATGGTGCAAGTCGCCTCCGAGCTTGTTCTCTCTGGGCCGGATTGGTTCTCACTCAACGCCGCGATGAAGCCCGACCCGTTGCCGCTCATCCTCGGCCAGCTTGCCGGGCTGCGCGGCGATCAACGCGCGCTCGTGCAAGTGCTGACGCGGCCGGCGACGATCCGTGAGCAACGCGGGCTGCGCACCGCCGCGCGGCGACTGCGCGCGGGCATCCCGCCACAGCGCCTCATGCGGCTGCTGGACTTCCTCACCAGCACCCGCGCGCCGAAGCCGCCGACGCACGACCCGACGATCAACCCCGACGTGCGCGACGTAATGGGCAAGAGCACACAGCCGCTCTATCGCTGCCTCGTCCGCGTGGCCGTCACCGCGCCGTCGCTCGCGGAGGCGCGCGGTCGCATACACGGCATCCTCGGTGGCTTCGCCGCGTATGAGGGCAGGGTCGGGCTGCGCCGCCGTGGTGTTCGCCGTGCGCCCGTCAAGCTGCGGGAGCGTTGGCTTGGCCGTCGCGCGTTCCTTGCGAGCACTGGCGAGCTGGCGGCGCTCGCGCACCTTCCCTGCGTGGAGGCGATCCCCGGCGTAGTTATGGCCGGAGCGCGCGAGGTCGCACCGCCACCCGGACTGCCAGCGCAGGGGAAGCCGCTGGGCCTCAGCTCAAGCGGCGGGACGGTGAATCTCTCAGTGCCCGATGCTAGGCGCCACATTCACGTTCTCGGGCCGACGGGCGTCGGTAAGTCCACGCTGATCGCGCGACTCGTGCTGGCCGACTTCGACGCCGGTAGGGGCACGGTCGTCATCGACCCGAAGGGCGACCTCGTGGAGGACTTGCTGGCGCGCATCCCGGCTGGCAGGGAGAACGACGTTGACCTGTTGGACCCACTGGATGAGGCGCCGCCCGGCTTGAACGTCCTCGATAGCCCTGATCGTGACCTCGGCGTCGATCAGCTCGTGGGCATTTTCAGGCGGGTGTTCGACCGCTACTGGGGTCCGAGGACCGATGACATTCTCAGAGCCGCCGTCCTGACGCTCACCACCGCCTCGCCCACGAGCACGCTTGCCGACATACCCCGGCTGCTGACCGACCGCTCATGGCAGGCCAAGCTCGCCGCGCAGATAGACGATCCGGTGCTCGGCCCGTTCTGGGAGTGGTACGGCGAGATGTCCGATCCGCTGCGCGCGCAGGCATCGGGTCCGCTGCTCAACAAGCTACGCGCGTTCCTACTGCGTCGGCCCGTCCGCGCGATCGTCGGGCAGTCAACCACGACCCTCGACGTTCCACGCGCGATCAACGAGGGTCGCCTACTGCTGGCGAAGCTGCCGAAGGGCACGCTCGGCGAGGACACGAGCCGGCTACTTGGCTCGTTCCTTTTCGCGCGGGTATGGCAGGCGGCGCTCGCACGCGCAGCGGTGGCGCCCGAGCAGCGCCGCGACGCCTCCTGTTACGTCGATGAGGTTCACAACTACCTGAACCTGCCAACGCCGTTTGAGGACGTGCTCGCTGAGGCTCGCTCCTATCGACTCTCGCTCTGCCTCGCCCACCAGCACCTTGCACAGCTACCCCGAGACTTGCGCGAGGCGATCAGCGCTAACGCTCGCTCCAAGGTCTATTTCCAGCTCTCCCGCGACGACGCCACGGCGCTTGAGCGTGAAATGCGCCCCGAGCTATCCGCGCACGACCTCGCCCACCTACCCGTCTACACCGCTGCCGTGCGGCTCTGCAACGATGGACAGCCCGGCCCGGCGTTCACCCTCAGAACAGAGGACCTTCCGCCCGCCGTTCCCGAGCAGGCGCAGAAGGTCAGAGCCTCAGCGCGCCGCCGCTACGGGGTCAGCCGCGAGCAAGTCGAGGCGCAGCTTGCAAAGCGCCAGCGAACACCCGCCGTGCCGCGCCAAGTGCAACGCGAGCTGAGGCCAGCTATGGCGCCTGCCGATCCGCCCTCGACTTCGCCCTCTATCCCGCCCTCGAATCCGCCCTCGGATTAAGCATGGAGGCCAGCACAAGCATGGAAATCCCCGCATATCGCCAGAAACCGGCCGGGATAAACCTCCCCGACTAGATAGCGACAAATACAAAATGAGTGAACAACAAGTGAGAAAGAGAACCCGACCGGGCCGAATGACCGGCAGCCATGCCGTGAAGCTGGCCGCACACCTGACCGAGCGAGACAGAAGCATCGCCCTGGAGTGCTACGAGCACCACGTCCTTACCACCTATCAACTCAAGCGGCTGCACTTCACCGGACTGAGGACTGCGACCGTGCGACTGCAACTGCTCTACGACCTGCGCGTACTCGACCGCTTCCGTCCAATTGCGAAACGAGGCGAGGGGTCCAGCCCGTACCACTGGATACTCGATGAAGCGGGCGCGCTCATAGTCGCTGACCACAAGGGCATCGACCGTAGCCAACTGCACTACACGCACGAAGATGGGCTACGCCTAGCAGCGAGCCGTAGCCTCCACCATCACGTCGAAGCTAACGAGTTCTTCACCCGCCTTGCCGTCGATGCCAACCGTGCCGGCGGTGCGCTAACCGAGTGGTATGGCGTCCGCACCCTCGCGCACCTGTTCGACGGCGCGCTGATCCCTGACGGCTGGGGCGTGCTGTGTATGCCCGGCCGCCCGCCGCTTCACGTACTGCTTGAGCTTGACCGCGGCACAGAGTCATCACGAGTGCTGCGCGAGAAGGCAAAACGCTACCGCGACATTCTCCCCGACAGCAGCATCAGCGAGCACAACCCGATCGTGATACTCGCCGTTCCAAGCGTCCGCCGCGCGCAAACCGCCAGCGAAGCAATCACAAACATAACCGCGCCAATCGCCGTCACAGTATGGAACAAAGCCACCATACGCAGCGTTCTCGCCACCGTCACCACTTGCGCCGTCGAAGCTCACGCACACACACTCGCGGAGGGCAGAAATCTTTAGCCAACATTAGAGCAAAACCTCTTGAAATTAACCGTGTGGTCTGGTCTCGTAATGAGTATGGAAAACGCAAATCCCGACATAACAGTAAGTCGCACACTCGACATCATCGACGCACTGTAAGGAGTGACAAGCGAATGACCACGACCACCAAACCCATACGCCGGACATACCGCGAACGCCGCGAAGCACGAGCCGAACGGCTGCGCCAATGGGCAGCCAAACGCGAGACACGCGCCGAGCAAGCCGCCGCGTCGGTGGATGCACTCGCAAGCCTTATCCCCTTGGGACAGCCAATCCTGCACGGCCACCATTCACAAAGGCGTGCCGAACGCGACCGCGACCGCATCGTGAACGGGACACGCCGAGTTGTCGAGCACTCAACCAAAGCGCGCGACTTCACAAGCCGCGCCGCAAACATCGAGGCAGCAGCCGAGCACGCGATTTACTCCGACGACGCCGACGCGATCGCACGGCTAACGGAGAGGATCGCCGGGCTTGAAAGTGAACGAGACACGATCAAGGCATACAACGCGGCGTGCCGCAAGGGAACGGCGGACCCCGCCACGCTACCGGCCAAGCTCGCCCGCGAGCTTGCCAGCAGCATCCGTGTTTGGGGTGACGTTCAATGCCCCGGCGGCCGGTTCCCGAGTTACACGCTGCGCAATCTCTCGGGGAACATCAGCCGTCAAAAGCGCCGCCTTGCCGCACTCACGGCGGGAGCGTCACAATGAACGCCACCGCCCGCACATCAGACGACGTAAGCGTGACCGTGACGCCATCCGTTGCCCGCGCCTTGCTCGGCCTCGCCGGATTCAAGCGCGACGAGCGCGGACGCTGGACGCACGACGATGGCCGGTGGACGTGGGCGACCGACGAGGCGCTGCGATGGGCGCTCGTCACCCTCGCCGAAGATGACGACGAGCAGTACGCAGCCCCGGCACGCAGCAAAGCGCAAGTGCGCTGCCTAACGGGTCTGAGCACGGAGCGCGGCTCGCTTACGGCGTGGAACATGATCGCCAGCGGCGATGTTGTCTGCCGGTTCAAGGACGGCTCGATCGTTCGCATTGGCATCGACGGCCGCTACTTCAACGCTGACCGTGCGGCACTCGCGGCACACACTGAGACTCAGGAAACAGCCATCGCCGCGCTTGCCGAGCGTAACGGCCCGCTGATCGCCCATATCCCCCGCTTCGATGCCGACACCGTTCTGCAATTCGAGAACGGGCGCGTATTTCGCATGGCCGCCGATGGCCGCTGCATCCCTGCTCCACGCTCGGCAATCACTCAACACAAGGAATCCATCTAATGCACACTCAGCGCACAAATCCAGCGACGCCGCCGCTGCCCGGCGCTCGGTTTCAACTCTCGCGTGCAGTCGAGCGCTTCCCGCACTTTCTGGCGCCAGTCGGCGCAGCGGGCACGGTCGTAGATGTTGGCGAGCATGTAATCAGCCTGCACATGGACGAGTACCTTCCCGGCGCCGAGGCGTGGGACAACGAGATTGTCTGGACGGAGGATGACGACTACGACGAGACGGGCACGCCAGCGCCGAGCCCAAGTGTCGCGGCGGCGTTCTATCGCACAGCCGTAGCGCTAACGGAGCCCGCCATTCCACCGAAAGCGCAGACACCAAGAGAGGCAAACGACGCACCGTTCGAGCGCGACGAGAGCGAGGGCTGTAGCTTGGTGGCCGAGGGTGGCACCGACGCCAGCGGCGAGCCTAGCTGGTTCGACGTGTACGATCGCAGCGGCGCCCGAATTGGCCTTGTGTCCTTTCACGAAGCGACACACGGGGCACCGGGACTGCTGGGAGCTTCGCACTGGTGCGCGCGCTCGCCCGATGGCCGATGCGTTAACCGCACGGCTGCCGGTATCAGCCTGGACGCCGAGCCCACGGCGGGCGAGCGCACACGCGAGGCGGCGGTCGCGCTGCTCGTTGCCGCTCACGTCGCAGGCGTGAACACGTCGGCGTAACGGGCGCGCGCAGCCCTGGCCGAATTGTCAACGCGCCCGCTTTAGTTCGCTCTCCATTGTCGGGCTCTGTAGAAATTGCCGGAACGTGGCTTGTCGCAGTTCGGTCGGCATGAGGACAAACTCGACAGCCTCATCGACCGGCGGCGGATACTTGCGATACGGAACATATGCGCCGTCGCCGGGCAGCCACCATGCCAGCTCGTGCTCGTTCCAAAGGCGCTCAACGCCGGTAACGGCCTCGATGAGCGCGGACAGATACACGCCGGGGAGGTTTTCAGGCGTGGCCTCTTTACCCGACTCGCCTACCCACTCGATGACGGCGGCAGCGGCCTCGTCGTAGTCGAAGGCCGTCACAACGTCGCGGATGACCGCCGATTTGTCGTGATCCATGTAAAGCGCGACGCGATCGTCGTCAGAGAAGTCGAACCGGAAAACGCCATGCGAGGGCATCCCCCGCCCTGGCTGCTCCGTCTCCGCGTCGGCCTTCCATTCATCGAGGACAGACTTCGGCAGCCGCTCGTATGCGTATCGGACGATGACGGCCGCGCGCACGGCGTACTGGTCGGCATCACCGAAGTAAGCCGCCGCAACGTCGCCTACGACTTCGGCTGGCGTCCACTTCGCTTGCGGCTGACGGCGTTTGAGCCTCACGATTGCTCGACACTACAGGCTCGCCGCGCGGCCTTGCAAACGCGCGTGGACAGACAACGGCGCACGCGACGAACAACCACCTGAGCGAGATGTACCGCTGGGGCGTCGGTTGCGACCTTCTCTCATTCGCACAGGGTCTCTCACCGACGCCCTAATGAATGACTGAAAACCGAAAGACTGCTGACCTCCCGCTCGCCGTGTGGCCGTGCGCGCAACGCACAAGTCAGTGGCAGCGATACGGTCGCTACCTCGCAGAGTCCAACCGGCACCCAGGCAAGATGCTTCCCGCGCTCGCGCGCCGGGCAGTTGAAACGTACAGCGACCCGGGCGGGCTCGTGGTCGATCCCATGTGCGGGATCGGCACGACGCTAGTCGAGGCAATCGACCTCGGGCGACGCGCCATCGGCGTAGAGCTTGAGCCTCGCTGGGCCAAGCTCGCCACCGCCAACATCGAGCACGCACACGAAAACCCGCGCACTCGCGCACTCGCGCAAGTGGCCGAAGGCGACGCACGGCAACTGGCGCGCGTGCTCACCACCCAAGCGCGGCGCCTCGTGAGCCCCGAGGACAGCACGGTTCGCCGCATGGCATACGGCGTCGCTGACTTGATCCTCACGTCGCCCCCGTATGCGTGTGAGGTCGCCGACCTCAACACCGTTAGCGGACCCGAGCCGCTGCGACGGGATGACACGACCAACTACAGCCGCGACCGCCGCAATCTCGGTCATGCACGCGGGAGCGCATACCTCATTGCGATGGACGACATATACCGGGCGTGCGCGGCGGTGCTCAAGCCCGGTGGATACCTCGTGTGCGTCACCAAGGACATGCGCTCGGGCGGCGGCGGCGCGCTACGCAACCTCTCAGGCGAAACGATCGCACTCTGCGAGGACGCCGGCCTGATCTACTGGCAGCGCGTCATAAGCCTGCTGGCGACCGTCCGCGACAGCGAACTGGTCATGCGCCCCTCGTTCTGGCAGACACTCCACGCCCGCCGCCGCCGCGAGAAAGGCGACCGCACGCAAGTCGTCGCGCACGAGGACGTGCTCGTGTTCCGCAAGCCCCAAACGGCGGCAGCCAAGGCGAGCGCCGTACCGACGCGGAAGGCAGCCTGACGATGCTCGCTGCTGCGCGCGCATCGGGCAACGATGGCCGGCAGGTCTGCCACTTTGACGGCTCGATCGGCACGTTCTGTCAGGGCCTTGAGATCATGGCTCGGGTCTGGTCTGATCGAAGCAAGCGATGCAGACTCACGGGACACGGCAAGCAGCATCCACGCCGGCCCTTCTCAGGTCGGCATCGAGCGCAGGCCACTGGCGTCGGCAGAACGAGTATCGAGCCGGCGCGTACATGACGGCCGCCATCGAGGCAGGCGAGCGCTGGGTCACGAAGCAGCAGCTCGCCGAGCACCTGCAAGTCACGCGGCGTTGGATCGAGTCGCAGCAGCCGCTCGGCCTCCCCTATCTGCGGATGGGCGGGATGAACCGCTACGTCCTCTCGGAGGTCGAGGCGTGGCTACACGAGCAGTACGCCTCTACTCCCCCGGAGGCTTCCTGATGCCGTTCAACCGGGGCTCACGCCACAAACCCAAGTGGGTCGGGCACGTCAAGTACAAGGGTCATAAGAAGTGGGTTGGCAGTCACGACAACATGGAGGACTACCGCAAAGCCGAGGAGCGATGCCTCGCGGAACTGCGCGAGGAAGTCGATAACGGACCCCGGCGACTCGCGCCAACGGTGGCTGAGTTCGCGGGCGCCACGTTCCACGAGAACGGCCGGATCACGATGACTTGGCCGGACGGGGAGGCGACGCAGAAGGAGACGGGACGACGCGACTCCTCCGTGCGACGGCTACGCGATGGGCTGCGACCGTTCCTGCGCGAGTTCCACGACCGGCGCCTCGACAGCTTCACTCGGGATGAAGCCGTGACGTGGACGCGCCCGAAGAACGCCACCATCCAACAGGCGGTGCGGCAGTTCTTCAATCACGCACTCGACCGCGACCTCATCCCGCGCAACCAGTTCACTCGCCTCGGCGCAAGCAAGCGCAAGCGCCGCGTCGATCGCCCCGACTTCGAGATCATCACCGACGAGAAGTACGAGCGACTACGCCGCTGCGCACGCGAAAGCCGCGCCGACGACTACGGGCTCGTACTAGAGGGCACCGTCCTCGCTGTGGGCGAGACGGCGATGCGTCCCGGTGAAATCTTCGGGCTGCATCGCCCCGACATTCACATGGCCGAGAGCATGATCCATGTACGGCGCCAGATCGACCTCGACACCGGCAAGCTCACATGGCCGAAGGACGACGATGGACGCTGGGTAGTTATGAGCCCCGCCCTACGCGCCCACTTGGAACGGATGCCGCGCATGGGAAAAGTCGTGCATCAGAAGTACGGCGAGATCGTGTTTCCAGCACCGCGCGGCGGCTATATGTTCAGGAGCACTTGGCACACGCATTGGCACTCGGTACGCGCCGCCGCAGGGATGCCCGACCAAGACTTCTACGAGCTAAAGCACCGCGCGATTCAATGGATGGTCGATCCCGTCTCAGACGGCGGGCTCGGCCTCGACCCCGCGACAGTCGCAGAAATGGTCGGGCACGACGACGGCGGCTATCTCATCGCCACCGTCTACACCAAGCTAGGCCAGCGTCGTGCGCTCGCACGCGCTCAGCAAGCTATGGCGGCCTACCAGGAACGCCAAGACGCCGCGACCGCCGAGGCGCCGCACCTGCACGTGGTCAGCGCCGCCTAAGACCCTCTGCCGTTTCCTTTGTCCCATGATGACCTTGCGGGCAGTCCGCCCAGGACCGGCAGCTTCGCTAGGTGGTGAGCGCGATGAGCGCAACAATCACGCCGGCTGCCGTGAGGATCACGCTCACTGCCGCGAGGACGATTGTGGCTCGCTCGAACCCGCGCTTCGCGGAGTCGAGAGCGTGTGTGGTTGCTTGCAGCTCCGAAACCGCGCTGACGACCATGACGGCTAGGAAAGCATCGGAGGGCTGTAGAGGGGGCTTCTTGTCATCTAGGAGGCGAAGGATGTCCGCAGGCCCCAGCGCGACGAGATCAGCATACGACTGGACACCGACCTGTTCGAGCACCACATCGGAAAACTCAGCCATGAGTCGCAGGATCGCTCGTCGGGCGGACGGTTTCCTCCGCAAACGTTTGGGCGCCGCCGGCAAACGCCCGACGAACGGCTGCGGTCCTTTTGCGGTCCCTTTTGGCGCCCGCTGCGGTCCGTTTGCGGTCTTCAGACCCACGAACAGCCGCGAACACGAGCGAACACGCTCCCCCGATGTCCAGCGTTTTCGGGGATATTCGCCCCTGTTCGCTGCTGTTCGTGGTTCTCTAACCAATCGGGGCGCCCGGATTCGAACCGGGGACCTCGCCGACCCGAACGGCGCGCGCTACCAGGCTGCGCCACGCCCCGACGCACCGCCAGTATCCCATACCGGGCTTCGCCAGCCGGACCTGGCCCTGCCCGCCTGCGCGCAGGACTCCTCCCACCGACTACTGACGCCTACCCGCACACGCAGCCCGCTGCGCCGGATATCGTCGCAAGGTGCCCGCACTCACGTCCGACATCCTCGCCGAGCTCGACCGCCTGCTTGAGCCCGCTCGCTTCAGCGACTACTGCGTCAACGGCCTGCAGGTACCCGGGCCCGACCAGGCGGACACCATCGCCACCGGCGTGTCCGCCGGCGCGCAGTTGTTCGAGCTCGCCGCCGCCGAGAACGCAGGCCTGCTCCTCGTCCACCACGGCCTCTTCTGGAACCCAGGCGTCCAGGCGATCGACGCCGTGCTCGCACGCCGGCTGCAACTCCTGTTCGACGCGCGCATCGCGCTGGCCGCCTACCACCTGCCGCTCGACGCCCACCCCGAACTCGGAAACAACGCGCTGCTGGCCCACGCCCTCGGCGCCGAGCAGCGCGAGCCGTTCGCGCTGCATCACGGCCAGCCGATCGGCTGCCTTGCCACGCTGCCAGGCCAGGGCATGCCCGCCGACGATCTGTTCGCGCGCGTGCGCGACATCACCGCCCGCGAGCCGCTCGTGCTCGGCGCCGGCCCCGCCCACGTGCGTCGCCTCGCCATCGTGTCAGGCGCCGGCGGCGACTACCTCGCCGATGCCGCCGCTGCCGGCGCAGACGCCCTGCTCACCGGCGAAGTGCCCGAGCGCGCCACCACCCACGCGCGCGAGCTTGGTTTGCATCTGATCGCCGCCGGGCACTATGCAACCGAGACGTTGGGGGTGCGGCGGCTCGGCGACCTGCTCGCCCAGCGTTTTAGTTTGCGCCACGTCTTTCTTGATGTCCCAAACCCTGTCTAAGCTGGACGCCCGCAACATCGATGTCTCTCATTGTCAATCCAATAATCGATCCGTCATGCTGCCCGAAATCCGGCGCTCGCGCGCACGTTCGAGCGCATCAGGTCACCAGCCACTACCATTGACATGTCCGCTTGACTGATCAAGGAGGAGAGTCTCTGATGGAGGTCACCACCGCCTCCGCTTCGTCCACGGGGTCGCGCACCATCGCCGACCTCATCCCCCGCGCCGCCGACGCGTACGCCGACAAGGTCGCCGTGCGCTACAAGAGCGACGGCGCCTGGCATGACGTCACCTACGCGCAACTCGCCGACACCGTCCAGGAGATCGCGCTCGGCCTCATCGATCTGGGCATCCAACCCGGCGAGCGGGTCTGCATCCTCGCCAACACGCGCCCCGAGTGGTCCTACGTCGACATGGCCGCCACCTCCGCCGGCACCGTCGTCGTTCCCATCTACCAGACCAACTCGCCCGAGGAGTGTCTGTGGGTGATCTCCGACTCCGAAGCCTGCGCCATCATCTGCGAGGACGAGGAGCAACTCGTCAAGATCGCCGCCATCCGCGAGCAGGTGCCCAACCTGCGCACCATCATCGTCATGGACCCGCCCGCCGGTGCCAACAACGGCTCTGCCAGCGGCACCAGCAACGGGGCCGTCGCCAACGGATCAAGCGCAGGCGTCCTCGCGCTCGGCGCCATCCCGCTGGCGGACGTGCGCGATCGCGGGCGCGCGCGGGCCGGCGCCAACGGCGTCGACGAGCTCCAAGCGCGTCGCGCCGCCGTCTCGCCCGACGATCCGTTCACGTTCATCTACACGTCCGGCACCACCGGGCCGCCCAAGGGCTGCGTGCTCAGCCACAAGAACTACCGCGCGATCGTCAACATGATCGCCACCGCTCGCGAGATCACCGGCGACGAGGTCACCTACCTGTACCTGCCGCTCGCGCACTCCTACGCGCTGCTCGTCCAGCTCGCCGCCTTCGACCTCGGCAGCACGCTCGCCTACTTCAGCGGCGACACTAAGCAGATCCTGCCCGAGCTGATGGAAGTCCAGCCCACCTACCTGCCGTCCGTGCCGCGCGTGTTCGAGAAGATCTACACCGTTGCCCAGGGCGCCATCGCAGCGCAGTCGCCCGAGGAGCAAAGGCGCGCGCACGAGGCCATCAGCCTGGGCGTGCAGGTCCGCGACATGACCAATCGCGGCGAAGCAGTGCCCGAGGACATGCAAAAGCAGTTCGACGAGGCCGACGAGCTGCTGTTCAAGAACGTGCGCGCGCTGTTCGGCGGGCGCGTGCGCCACGCCACCAGCGGCGCCGCGCCCATCGCCCACGAGATCCTCGAGTTCTTCTACGCCTGCGGCGTGCCCGTGTTCGAGGGCTACGGCATGACCGAGACCGCCACCGCCGCCACCATCTCCACGCTCGAACACCACCGCTTCGGCACCGTCGGGCGCGCGCTGCCCGGCGTCGAGCTGAAGATCGCAGACGACGGCGAGATCCTCATCAAAGGCCCCAACATCTTCGGCGGCTACCACAAGCGCGCCGAAGCCAACTTCGGCGCGGTCGTCGACGGCTGGCTGCACACCGGCGACCTTGGCTCGATCGACGCCGACGGCTACCTCACGATCACCGGGCGCAAGAAGGACATCATCATCACCGCCGGCGGCAAGAACCTCACGCCCGCCAACATCGAGAACGACCTCAAGCAGTGTCGCTGGGTCTCCCAGGCGGTCATGTACGGCGACCAGCGGCCCTACCCCGTCATGCTGATCACGCTCGACGAGGAAGAGATCCCCATCTTCGCCCGCGAACACGGCCTGTCCGAGGACATCCCCTCGCTCGCCCACGAGCCCGCCGTGCGTGAGCTAATCCAGGCCGAGCTCGACCGCGCCAACGCCAAATACGCGCAGGTCGAGCAGGTCAAGAAGTTCGCCATCCTCGACCACGACCTCAGTCAGGCCACCGGCGAGCTCACGCCCACGCTCAAGGTCAAGCGCAACGTGGTCAACGAGAAATACGCCGACCTGTTTGACGCGCTGTACGCCAGCTAGCGTGCACTCTGCGCCATAGCTGCCAAGATAGGAATAGATGCGCAGCGACCCTTCCGAGACCGGCGGGCTGTTCGTCGGGCGACGCCCCGGCACCGCGCCCACGCATTTTCGCACGCCGCCCGAGCGCGGCAGCTCCGTGCGCCAGCGAGTCGACGGCTCGCTCGCCAACATCCTGGTCGCCGCCATCACCGTCCTCAGCCTGCTCTGCTGGGGCCCCATCCCAGTCGCCTGCCTGTGGATCGGCTCCCAGATCGACTACCTGTCAGGCAGCGTCAGCATCGGCATCCTCAGCGCGTTCGTCGCCTTGTTCGCACTGCTGTTCGGCGCGCTCTCGCTCATGCGCCGCCTCGACAACGCCTGGATCCTCGTGCGCCGCGCCGCCGGCCACGACCAGCGCACGGGCATCCTCGGACGGGTCTTCGCGATTACCGCCGCCGTCTGCGCGCTCATTGTGCTGTTCTGGTTTGTCGTCATCCACGGCCCCGGCAACAGCCTCGTCTCTAGCGGCGGCGAAACGTGAGCGCCGCGCACGTCGCCGCCGCCCAGCAGGCAGCGCCCTAGCGATCGCTGCTAGAACCACATAGCTGTGGGCCTGCTCGATTACTACAAGCAGTTCGAGGGGATGACCGAAGAGGAGGTCAAAGCCGAGCTGCGCGAGGAGGCGGCCGAGCGCCGGCGCAAAGCGCTCGCCCGCGTGGAGACGCTCGACCTCTCCCAGACCACCTGGCCCGAGCTGCCCAACCCACGCATCGTCAACGCCATCACCTACGTCGCCAGGCGCGGCCTGCACCGCTATCCGCACCTGCAGGGCTCCACGCTGCGCAACGAGCTGGCCGCCCGCCACGGCCTGAACGACCCCGCCCGGCTGATCCTCGGCAACGGCGCCGCCGAGCTGCTCAGCGCCGCCACGCGCGCCTTGATCGAGCCCGGCCAGCAGCTGCTCACCTACTGGCCCTCCTACCCCCTGTATCCGATCATGGCCCGCCGCGCCCACGGCCGCGCCCAGCGGGTGGCCGGCGGCGTAGACGAGCTGCTGGAGGCCGCACGCGAGGAGCACGCGCGCGTGATCGCCCTGGCCAGCCCCAACGACCCCACCGGCGAGCTGCTGCCCACCGACCAGCTGCGACAGCTGCTCGAGGGCCTGCCCGACAACGTGGCCGTGCTGCTGGACGAGTCGCTGGTCGAGTTCTCAGACGCCCAGCCGCACAACTCGTCGCTAGAGCTACTCGAGGATCACCCGCGCCTGCTCGTCTTTCGCAGCTTCTCCAAGGCATGGGGGCTAGCCGGGCTGCGCATCGGCTATGCCATCGGTGGTCCGCGCTCGGGCGACCTGCTGGCCGAGCTCGAGCCCGACCTGGGCGTCTCCGAGGTCTCCCAGGCGGGCGCCCTGGAGGCGCTGCGCAGCTGCTCTGAGCTGATCGAGCGCCGCACGCGCGAGCTGTGCGCCGAGCGTTTGCGCCTGATCGCAGCGCTGCGCGAGCGACGCTATGAGGTCAGCGACAGCCAGGCCAACTTCCTGTGGGTGGCCCACCCCAAGCTCGCCGGCGCCGAGCTGGCCGCACGCCTGACCCAGGCCGGCGTGCTTGTGGCCAGCGGCGACGCGCTCGGCGAGCCGCGCCACGTGCGCATCGCGCTGCACCGCGCCAGCACCTCCGAACGGCTGCTCGGCGCGCTCGACAAGATCCTGTAAGTCAGCTATAGGGCGTCGCCCTAAGCGCCGCTCGAGCCCGCCTGGCGCAGCAGCGCGCCCGTGGTGCCCTCGAGGATCTTGCGCCAGGCGCTCACCTCCTCCTGCTGCTCGTCGTCGAAGTGCTCTACCACTTGGCGCACCCGCTTGGCCGAGATCTCCAGGCCGTGGCGGTCGGCCACCGTGCGGTAGCGCTCGTATTCGCTGGCCAGCTGCTTGGTCACCGACTCGAAGCCGTGGCGTGCGATCTCCACGCGCGAGGTGAAGCTCATCATCGACGTCTCAAACATCAGCTCGTCGGTCGGCTGGGGCTCGATCAGGATGATGTCCACGCCCGGGTAGCGGTCCTCCCAGCCCTTAGCCAGTTCGTGCAGGCGCTGGTGGGCCACCAGCTTGAACACCTGGTAACCGATCTGCGCAAGGCCCATGTCCGACACGTGCTTAGCGCGCGAGCCACGCATTGTCTTGACCGTGCCCGAGAAGTCGTTGATGAACGGCACGATCGGGTTGATCACCACCACCAGCTTCGCGCCCGCCTGCACCGCCAGGTCCAGGTTGGTCGTCGACACGATCCCCCCGTCGATCAGCTCGCGGTCGTTGACCTGGACGGGCGCGTAGACCATCGGCAGCGCACCCGACGCGCGCACCGCCGTCGAGATCGGCACGTTTTCTGCGCCCTCGATGCCGAACACCACGCGCTCGCACGTATCCAGGTCGGTCGCCGTCAGGTACAGCTCGCACGCCAGCTCGCGAAAGTCGTCCGTGCGACCCGGCTCGCTGAGCACTTCGTGCAGGTATCGCTCGATGCCGGCGCCCGTGTACATGCCCGACGGCAGTCCCTCGGCGAGCCCCAGCACCACGTCCATCAGCGACACGCCGCCCGGCTGGGAGATCACCTGACGGGCCAGCGACAGGGCGCGCAGCGGCAACAGCGCCCCCTTGCGCGCGAATTCCGCCAGGTTCAGATGCAACAGATCGCCCAGGTCGATGTCTTTGAAGGGCGGCGCGCCCTGGCGCGTGACCACCCTCATCATCTCCTCCGGCGTCACCCCGTTGGCGCACAGCGCCGCGATGAACGAGCCCGCAGACGTGCCCACGTAGACGTCAAAGTTGTTGACCGTGCTGTTGACCGCCAGCAGATCCAGGGCCCGCAGCGCGCCGATCTCATACACGCCGCCTGTAAAGCCCCCGCCGCCCAGCACCAGCGCGGTCTTGCTGCGTCGCGGCCTGCGCCTGCGGTCGACCGATCCCGGCCGTCCTACCCCGCGCGGCACCAACCGGCCGGGGCGCGTCCTGTCCTTGGACGCCGGCTTGTGTGCCGGTTCGAGCTTGACAACCTTGCCCATGCACGAAAGATTCTAGGCCGCGTGCGTCGCACCTACCCTGCAAAGCTGTTGATTCTGCTCTGCGGACTCTCGTTTTTGGGCGTGCTGGCGCCGCAGGCGGCCAGCGCGCAGGACGGGCTGGCCGCTCTGCAGGGCGACCTCAGCCATCAGCTCGCGCTGGCCGGACCGGCCGACGGCGCCTACGTCTATGACCTGACCGCCAAACAGGCGCTGTTCTCCGATCGCGCCAGCGCACTGCGCCCGCCAGCGTCGGTGGAGAAGCTCTACACGGCCACCACAGCGCTCGAGCGCTTCGGCGCTGAAGCTCGCCTGTCCACCACCGTCTTCGGGGTCGGGCACCTGGCCCCCGGCGGCGTGTGGGAAGGAAGCCTGTACCTGCGTGGCGGCGGCGACCCCACGTTCGGCTCGAGCGCGTTCATCAACAGCCATTACGGCGGAGTCGGCGCGAGCGTCTCCACGCTGGTCTCCCAGCTGGTGCACAGCCAGGGCATCCACAGCATCACCGGGTCCGTCTACGGCGACGAGTCCTACTTCGACTCGCTGCGCGGCGAGCCCTCCAGCAACTACGAACCAGACCCGTTCCTGGAAGGCACGCTAAGTGCGCTTGCCTTCAACCGCGGCGAAGAAGGCAAGGAAAAAGGTCCCCACGCACCCGCCGCCTACGCCGCGCACGAGCTGTGGGCCACGCTCAAGAAAGACGGGGTGCACGTCGACGGCTCCCACGCCGCCGCCACGACGCCGCCCGGCGCCGTGCAGCTCGCGCAGGTGCAGTCGCCCACCATCGCTCAGCTGCTCGGGCTGATGCTGCCGCCGTCAGACAACTTCTTCGCCGAGACGCTCGTCAAGGACCTGGGCGCCAGTTTCGGGGGGGTCGGCACTACCGCAGCGGGCGCAGCCGTGGTCGCCCAGACCGTCTCCTCGCTGTTGGGCATCCACCCGCACGTGGTCGACGGCTCGGGCCTGTCGGGCGCCGACCAGACATCTCCCTACCAGGTCGCAGACCTGCTGGTCGAGCTCGAGCCCACGCCCATCGGGCAGGTGCTGCGCGAACACCTCGCCGTCGCTGGACGCACCGGCACGCTAGCCGAACGCATGCGCCACACCGGCGCCGCCGGGCGCTGTGAGGGCAAGACCGGCACGCTCACCGGCGTGTCCAACCTGGTCGGCTACTGCGAAGCATCCAACGGGCACCTGCTCGCCTTCGCCATCTTCACCGACGACATCGCCATCGAAACAGCGCACGTCTTCCAGGACCACATGGCGATCACCGTCGCCGACTACTGAACGGGGCGCCGGGGGCCGCCCGACTCGGCGCGCCGCTGCGCCCTGTTGGCGGCCGGGCGGCTCTATTTGCGCTTGACGCGCGCCTGCGCCAGCAGGACCGGCTGCCGGAGCTGACTGCCGCCCTGCACCGACACCACCAGCGCGACCGACAGCTCGTGATGCCTGGTCGCGTCGAGCCTGTGCTTGCCCGATTTGCTCAGGTGGACCAGCAGCAGCCGTGTCTGTCCGGCGGCCAGCGTGTAGGAGGCCTGACCGAGCACGATCGTCAGCTTGCGCGTGATCGTCCTGTGGCCCCTGTGGTGCTTGGTCACGATCTGCAGGACCAGCTCGATCGTGCCCGTGCAAGTGGCCGTGTTGCAGTGAATCGGCACCCGCGCCACGTCGCCCGTGACGATCACCTTCGCCGATGCCAGCGCCACCGAGGGCACCGGCGGGGGTGGCGGCGGCGGCGGGAGAGGGACGCTCAACGTGTTGCTCTTGGCAGACGAGTGGCCCTTGGAGTTGGTCGCCGTGACTTCGCACGCCACGCCGTGGCCCTGATCGGCCGACTGGACCGTGTAGCTGCTCCCCGTCGCCCCTTCGATCGTGCTGCCGTCGCGCAGCCACTTGTAGGCGTAGCTGATTGGCAAAGCGCCTGACCAGGAGCCGTTGGAGCAGGACAACGTCTGACCAACCGCGGGGGTGCCCGAGGCCGACGGCGCGCTCGTGTCGTTGGGCGCTTCCGGCACCAGCGAGACGTCTATGCCCGACGTCGTCGCGCCCTGCACCACAGACACGCCGTTGTCGGGCTGTTCGATGTAGGAGGTGCCGAACGGACCGGAGAACGTGAGGTTGTAGGAGCCCGTCGCCAGGCCCTCGATCGTAAATTCGCCGTTGCTGTTCGTTTCGGCGAATCCTTCGAACAGAGCGAAGCCTTCGGCGTCCGCCGCCACCACCGCCGCGCCTGCGATCGGGTTGTGCGTCACAGAGTCCGTCACCCGGCCGCTGATCTCACCACCAGCCTGCAGCGTGACGTTTTCGGTCTTGGTTTCTTCGACATTGATCGAGATGGGCGTGGCCTGCACGAACGAACGCTTGTTCGCGTAATACTGCGACACGAGGTCCGATTCGGCGGGGGCGATGATCAGGAGCTTGTAGGAACCCGTCGCCAGCCGGTTGATGATGTATTCGCCGCTGGCGCCGGTTTCCGCGCTACCAACGAAGCCTTCGAATTCACCCGGCCCGCTGTATGCGAAGACCGTTGCTCCCTTCACCGGCTGCCCGTCTGGATTCGTGACTTCGCCCCTGATCGTGCCACCTATGCGTAGCGCGGCGTCGACGTTTTTCTTGGCTTCCCCTTCGCTTGCGATCACAAGTTCCTCGGCTGCCGTGAACGACGACTGGCCTTCCCAGTACTGGAAGGCGAAGTTCACGCTGCCGTCGGGCTCTGAGAACTTGACCTTGTACGTGCCCGGCGCTAGGCCGGAGACGGTGTATTCGCCGTTGGCGAGTGTTGCCGAGAAACCGGCCTCGTCGAGTTCGCTCCCGGCTTCAAGCACTGTCACTTCGATGTTGTCCACCGGGTTTTTCGCGCCCGACGCTTCCGTCACCTTGCCCGAGATCGAGCTCGTCCCACCGAAAGCCCCGGCGACCGGCGCGAGCGCAAGTGAGGCCGCGCACGCGATCAGCGCGGCGATCCCCAGCAGGGCTCCACCTCCAGCTCTCATCCGCCGCGCATGCTACACACCCCCGTCAAGCAGCGTCAGCAGGCCCGCTTCGTCGATCACCGCCACGCCCAACCGCTGTGCCTTCTCCAGCTTGGACCCCGGGCTCTCGCCCGCGAGCAGGTAGTCGGTCTTCTTCGACACCGACCCCGTCACCCGCCCGCCCGCCGCCAGGATTCGCTCGGTGGCCTGCTCACGCGAGAGCTGTGGCAGCGATCCCGTCAGCACGAGCGTCTTGTCCGCCAACGGTCCCTCAGACGGCGGCGGGCCCTCCTCGTGCAAGCGCAGGCCGATCTCGCGCAGGTCTGCGATCAGCGCGCGCATGCGCTCGTCGTCCAGCTGCGCGCGGATCGAGTCGGCCATCTTCTCGCCGATGCCCGGCGTCTGCGCGATCTGCTCCGGTGTGGCCGCCAGCAGGACGTCGATGTCACGGAAGCGCTGGGCCAGGTTGCGCCCGGTCACTTCGCCCACCTCCTCGATTCCCAGCGCGAACAGCACGCGTGCGAACGGGCGCTGCTTTGACGCCTCCAGGGCAGCCAGCAGGTTCTTCGCCGACAGCTCGCCAAAGCCCTCCAGCTCGAGCAGCTGCTCCTCTGTCAGCCTGTAGAAGTCGCCCGCCGTACGCACCAGCCCGTTCTCCTGCAGCAACGCCACCTGCTTCTCGCCCAGGCCGTCGATGTCCATCGCGCCGCGCGACACGAAGTGCTTGAGCAACTGCCACGCGCGCGCCGGGCAGTCGCGGTTGGGGCACTGCGTGAAGATGCTGTCCTCCGGCTTGACCGTCGGCGTGTCGCAGAACGGGCAGCGCTTGGGCGGGCGCGGCAGCGGCGGGCGGCGCTTGGCCTCCACCACGTGCGGTGCCGGCGAGACCACCTGCGGGATCACGTCGCCCGCGCGCACCACGATCACATCCTCGCCCGCGCGGATGTCCTTGCGCACGATGTCCTCCTCGTTGTGCAGCGTCGCCATCCTGATCGTCACGCCGCCCACCGACACCGCCTCCAGCACCGCATACGGGCGCAGGTCGCCGAACTTGCCCACGTTCCACATCACTTTCGCCAGGCGCGTCACCGCGGTCGTGGGCGCGAACTTCCACGCCACCGCCCACCGGGGGTCGCGCCCGACGGAACCCAAACGACGCTGCAACTCCAGGTCGTCGACCTTGACGACGACCCCATCGATCTCAAAATCCAGCTCGCCTCTGCGCCGCTCCCACTCCAGGCATTGGGCGATCACCTCGTCCTCGCCGCTCAGCCGCTGGATGCCGTCGTTGACGCGAAAGCCGTGCTCGCGCAGCCACGTAAGGCCCTCCCAGTGGGTCTTGAACGACAGACCCTGCGCCACCCCCACCTGGTAGCACCAGATCGACAGCGGGCGCTTGGCCGCATCCGCCGGATCCAGTTGGCGGATCGTGCCCGCCGCCGAGTTGCGCGGGTTCATGAACGTCGACTCGCCCGCTTGCGCCCTGCGCTCGTTCAGCGCCGTGAAGTCCTTCAGCGACATGTACACCTCGCCGCGCACCTCCACCAGAGTCGGCGCGTCGCGCACGTGCAACGGGATCGCGCCGATCGTGCGCAGGTTGTGCGTCACGTCCTCGCCCACCTCGCCGTTGCCGCGCGTCGCGCCGCGCTCCAGCACGCCGTCGCGGTACACCAGGCTGATCGCCAGGCCGTCGATCTTCGGCTCCACCACGAACGTGAACTGCGGATCCGCGATGCCCTCGCGCGCCAGGTGGTTGCGCATCCGCTCCACCCACGCGCGCAGCTCATCCGGCGAGCGCACATTTCCCAGCGACAGCATCTGCTCCAGGTGGCGCACCTTCTCCAGGCGCCCCACCGGTTCGCCGCCCACCCGCTGGGTCGGCGAGTCGGGGGTCGCAAGCTGCGGGTGGTCGCGCTCGATCGCGCGCAGCTCGTCCAGCAGGCGGTCGTACGCGTCGTCCGCTATCTCCGGGTCGTCCAGGACGTAGTAACGGTGGGCGTGGTGTTCCAGCTGCTCGCGCAGCTGTTGCGCCCGCGTCGCCACGTCCTGGACCTGCGTATTGGCCTCGGGGACCCGCGTGTTGGCCTTGGCCGCGCTCACGGCCTCGCGTCGTGCGGGAGCGGCGCTAGCAGGCCCTCCAGGTCAAAGCGCCGCAACGCGTCCAGGCTCGGACGGTCGGTCAGGTCGAAGTGGATCGGCGTCACCGCGATGCGACCCGCCGCCACCGCCGCCAGGTCCGTGCCCGGCTCATCGTGAAAGCCCGGATCCGAGCCGTAAATCCAGTAGCGCCTGCCCTCATCCTCCTCGCTGTCGAGCTTGAGCTCGTCACGGTAGATGCGCTTGCCCAGGCTCGTCACCTCCACCCCGCCCGGACTAGCCGCTGGCACGTTGACGTTCAGCAGAGTCCGCTCCGGAAGCGGCACCTCGTCGATCCGCTCCACCAACGCCGCCACAAAGCGCGCCGCCACGTCAAAGCCGAAGCCGCCGTCGAAGCGGTAGTCCAGCGCGCCCGCGCGCGACTGCTGGGACACCGCGATCGCCGGCAGCCCCAGCACCACGCCCTCCAGCGCCGCCGCCACCGTGCCCGAGTAGGTGATGTCGTCGCCGAGGTTTGCCCCGTGGTTGATGCCCGCCACGACCAGATTGGCCGCGAAGCCCTCGATCAGCCCCAGGCTCGCCAGCCTTACGCAGTCCACCGGCGTGCCGTCCGTCGCATAGCCGATCGTGCCGTCCGAGAACGGGACCTCCGCCACCCACAGCGGCCGGCGGGTGGTGATCGAGCGGGCCATCGCCGAGCGGTTGCCGTCCGGCGCGATCACCGCCAGGCGCACACCGTCGATCTGCAGCAGGGCGCGGCGCATCGCCTGCAGCCCGTCGGCCTCGATCCCGTCGTCGTTTGTTAGCAGGACGTTGAGCATGGCTGTCGCTGTGTCCAGCATAAGGGCCTGCGCGGGTGCCTCCGGTCATCAAGGCGTGATTCCAGTGGCCGGGATTCCGTCGCTGCAGATATTCTCCCGCGGCGATGGAAGCGCGCCTGCAAAGTAGGTGGGGTCATTGGTGCCTGCGCGCGTGCGCAGCCGCGGTGCTTGCGCTCTCTCTGAGCATGGGTTACGCGCTGCCCGTTACCGCTGACGCCGCCCTCCCTGTGCCGACCCCCGCGAACCTCGCTGCTACCCATGCCTATTTCCTCGCCATGAGCACCTTCGAGGAAGCGCAGCTGGCCACCCTGGCCCAGGACACCGTGGCCATGGAAGCCGCTGCCGCGCAAGTCTCCGGTGAATGCCCCGGCATCCTCACCGACGCACCGCCCCATGAACGCGTGTTTGGCTTCGGGCTCGTTGGGCCGGCGTCGCAGGCCGCGCCGAACGCAAGAGCGGAAGGCGAAAGGAGCAGGCAGTCTCGGCAGCTTGGCGACCTCAAGCTCGAGCTGTTCCTCGCGCTGGCCGGTTCCCGTACGCAAGGAGACCGCGAAGCGACGATCGCGCTGATCCACGCGCTCACGCCGTTGAGGTGGAGCAGTCCCCAGATCACGTTCCTCGTGCATCTGACCCTCGAAAGTCTCCAGGAAGAACTCGACCTCCCCATGCCGCCCGCGTGCGCTGACATGAGGGCGTGGGTGGCGAGCGGCTACAAGACGCTGTCCCCCGCATCCAAGGAACTCGCGAACCGCACCGAAGCGCTTCTAAGGCGATCATTCGAGCTCGTGGCGGTGGCCACGCAGACCCCCATCCAGCCCCTCCCCAAGGCTCTTGCTCCGTACGAGAATGCTGCCGACAAGAAGCTCGCCCGCCACACGGAAGTGCTGGCCGCACAGCTGCGCAAGGAGAATGCGCAGGCTGAGATCCTGAAGCGCCTGGAAAGCACGATCGGCCTGCCCGCCGAAAAACCTTCGAAGATCAAACGACCAGCGAGGAAGCCTGTCGTGGTCGCCCGCCGCAGGACCGCTGCCGGCGGGAGCTTCGTGGCAAAGGCCGAACGGTCCTCGCACGCTCCTCACGGGGTCTGCAGTGCCTTCGTCACGATCGAAGAACCCTCCCGCCCGCACGCAGGCCTGCCGGAAACCCTTTCCGGCGAAGGCACCGACAGATGCCTCTCGCGGTCCCACGTCCAACCGAACCTGGCAGTGCACTGCAATGCTGGACTGCTCACCATCGAGGCCAACCTGCTGCCAACCACGCGCAGTGTACGCCTGCTGCTGAGCGACGGTCACGCGATCACCTCGCCGGCCATCCGCGTATCAGCTCGGCTGGGCGGACCGGCCGGCCTCTACTACCAAGTTGTGCGCGGGCCCTCGCCGATACCGGTGTCGCTGACCGAGCTCGACGCTCAGGACCGCACGTTGACCGTGCTCAAGCTCCCAGCTGTGGTCGAATGCACACAGCATCCCGTCAAATACTTGCCCGGAGGCCTCGTAACCCTGGCCCACGAAAGCCTTCCGCAGGGACCGTCGTTCACCATCCAAGGGGAACGCTACCGCAAGCTCGGTGCCGTCCATTTCGAACTCAAGCTCAAAGTCGGCGACGAAGAAGAGCTGTACGGCAACGGCGGCGGGGGGCTCGTCGAACTCAGAGTCGAAGAAGGCGCCAGCGCACGCAGCAGACGCGTATTCGAACCGAAGACATCCAGCGGCTGTCAGCCCCAGCCCTACGTGATCATCTACGGCCTGCTGAAGGCGCCGCGCGACACGGTGTTTGTCCGGGTCTCCGGCACGCTGGTCCCGCTGCGCACGGTGACCATCCCCGCGCGCCTACATGCGGACGGTACGCTCACCTACGGAGCCTTCTCGCCCATCCCGACCGAACTGCTGATCCGCGACGAGGACGGCAAGACCGTTTCCCGGCAGGATCTCGGCGAAGCGGCGAAGTCCAACACCGAAACCTGTGAAGGGGAAGCCGAAGGCTCGTGACGACGCAAACGCGACCCAGCCATGCTCTCTCAGGGCGGAGACGGAGAGCCTGCGCTGCACTCGCGGCGCTGGCTTTGCTTGTGCGATCCCCCCGGCGGCAATCTCGGCAACACCCAAGGACGCCGCCGCCACACACGCCTATGTAACGGCCGTCTACCAGTACGACCAGACCTTGTTGAACAACGTGCCCGCGTCGCTCGCCGCGGCCAAGGGCCTCGCGTCGAGCCTCGCCCATGAATGCAGCGGCGTGCTGAGCAATGTACCCACAATCGCCAATTCGGCCTCCCCTACAGGCGAAGGCCTCTTTAGAGAGACCTCTCAGGCAAGCAAGCTCGTGAGCGAGGCCACCTACGCGATCACCGCCGCCACAGCTCAACCTGACCGCGAAGCTTTCGCGGGGTTCGCCAACGCCGTATCGCCCCTGCAGTGGAGCAATGCGACCGTCACCGAAGCGGTTCGGCGGCGCATCGTCGCTGTGCAGGAATTCTTCGACGCGGCCCCTCCGAATGCCTGTGCCGACATGCACGCATGGGTGGGCGACGGGTCGCGCACCCTCCCGAGCGGCACCCAGGAATTCCTCAGCAGGCGTGCCGCAATGCGCGAGCGTCCCACGGAGCAGGCCGAAGGCCGAACGATCGAACTGCTCCTCGCCCCCTACGAGAGCGCGAGCGACACCACGCTTGTCAAGCGCGCCCACGCGCTTGTCGAAAAGACGCAGGCTGAGCTGACGGCGTCGTTGCAGGGAATAGTCGAACGCCTGCGCGTCGAGCTGGGATTGCCTCCGCTGCTCGGCGAAGGGACAGTCCGCGGCAAGGTGATAGGACGTGGCCGCACAGCTGCAGGCGAACGCTTCCAGGTCAGACTGGAAAGCGGTGGTAGCAGTCAGCCCGGCTGCGGAGACAGCGTGTCGATCGAATCCTCCAGCCGAGACGAGCGGGGCTCGGGTGCAATATCACTCGGGCTCGGCGGCATCTGCCTGTCAGGCCGCTATTCCGGGCCGGCCTCCAGCGTCGACTGCAGCGCCGGCCTGCTCACTGTCAGCGCGTTTGTGCCCATAGCCGCTCGCATCGTCACACTGCGCTTGTCCGACGGCCGTCGCGTGAGCTCGCCCGCGATCCACGCGCCTGGTGAGCGCGAGGGCTACTACTACCAGGCCGTGCGCGGGCCGACTCCCATTCCCGTGTCGCTCATCGAGCTCGACTCGCATGGGCGGGCGCTGCGCGTGGTGAAGCTGGTGCCGGTCGTGGAATGCACTAAGCACCCGCTCAGATACCTAGATGGCGGTCCGCGCACCCTCGTGCATGGCAGCGTCCCCGGCGGCCCAGCGTTCTCAATCGTGGCCGAGCGCTACAGGTTCCTCGGCAAGATCTACTTCGAATTCAAGGTCCACGTCGCCGAAGCGCCCGGCACAGGGGCACGAGGCGTAGGGTCCGGGGGGACGTTCTTTGGGAACGGGGAACGCCCTGCGTTTGCACCCGAGGAGGACTTCGGCTGCGAGCCTCGCTTCTATGACATCGTCTACGGTCTGCTCAAGCCACCGAGCGCCAGCGTGGTGGTCGATGCGGGAGGGGTCCGCACGCGGCTGAGCAACATGGCTGTGCCCTCCTATCTGCACGCCGGCGGCGTACTCGCCTACGGCGCGTTCTCCGCGCCCCCTGGCGATCTCGTCGTCAAGGATGCTCACGAACACGTCCTGTCCAGGCTGTCTCTCAACCCGCCGCACGGCCTCCCGTTCGAACGCTGCGAAGGAGAAACGGAAGGCGGCGGTAATCCAGCGCCAGGCCGTCCCGCCGTGGGTGGCTGACGGTCGCCACGTCAGATAGCCGGATCCCATTCTTGGGTCAATTGCATGGCCGGGATGAGCAAGTCCGGCGTGTACCACTCAGCCTCCGTATACATGCTGCAGAAGTGGTTGTGATACTCAGACACCCACCGGTACTTCTCCCACACGCGACTGTTGTCGCGATAGGTTTCCAGCTTGCCGGTGAGCGCGTCACGGTGTGCTGCAAGCCGTGGTGCCGGATCTTCCGCTTCCTCAAGCACAACCTCAAGATAATTCAAGAAAGCGCGACCGTCCCTGTCTCGAAGCAGCAATGTGGTCAGCGGCGCTCCCTTTCTCGCGACATAAGCTTCTAGATTCTTACGCTGTGCTTGGTGCACCTCCTCTGAAAGGATCACACGTGGATGCACCGCATTATCACGCTCGAGGTGATATGCCTCCACGAGTGCTGCGCCAAACACGAGCTCGTCGCGAATGTAGAAGTCCCCCAGCGTGATCGATCCTCGCGCGAAGAAGCCGCGTTCGGCCAGGCTCAGCTGCAGCCAAGACGCCTGAAGGAACAAGCCAGTGATGGCGACCTCGTCCCCGCCGAACAGGCCAATAGGAGAGGCCATGACGAGCGTGTCGAAGAACATCGCCGCCGGCCAAGCCGAGCCAGGATCCAGGAAGTCCCTCACCAGGCCCCGAATAGCCTGCTCGAGGTCAACGAGATTCTGCTGGGCGCGCGGGCCTGTAGCCATCTCCGTCACGCCGAGCAAATCGAGAAACAGCAGCGCGCAGCGAGCCAGCTGCGGAGAGCCATTCGCAGCTAGGAAAACGCGATCAACGTAACGATCCGCTGGCGCGCTCACATCACGGGTGCGGAGTAGCGTTCTAGGCGGGCGTCAGCCGGCCACGGCCACGATCGCTCACAGCAAGCCGCCTCGGACCGCGCATTCCCTGGTCCTGGCGCTCGACCAAGCCCCGCCACTCGGCGGAAGCCAGCCAGCGAGGTGCAGCGGCACGCGTGCGCGCGTCCTCGACTCGCGCGATAAAGCCATCGAATGTCGCTGGTCCAATCGTCTCCAATATGGGCAAAAGCTCAGAGTCCAAGCGCTCGTAGGCTCGCAGATGCTCGGGGTAGTCGCGCCCGTCGAGCGTGCGCGGCGTGTCGGTGTCGAGCGTGGCGGGATCGATAGGCATGGATTTATTGTGGCAGATGCCGAACGGAGCCCCGTAGGCCCCGACACCAGCCCGGGTGGCATCGGCTCAGCTTGCCACGTAGCCCACCCGCGCCAGCGCCAACCCATGCGCGGGCGCCGTCCTGCCCGCCTGCGCCCGCGGCCGGCCCTCCAGCAGCTCCACGAATTCCTCCAGCGTGCGCGCGCCCGAGGCCACGTCGAGCATCGTTCCCACCAGCACCCGGTTCATGTGGCGCAGGAACCTGTCGGCCTCGATCCACAGCTCCAGCAGGTCGCCGCGGTCGCGCCACTGCGCGCTCAACACCGTGCAGTGAAAGTGGGAGTGCTCCGTTTCAGCGGGCGTGAACGCGGTGAAGTCGTGCCTGCCCACCAGCGCACCAGCGCACTCGCACAGCAGCGTCCGCTCCAGCGCCCGCGGCCACCAGTAGGCGCGGTTGCGCTCGAACACCGAGCGGGTGCGGCGCACGAGCACGCGATAGCAGTAGGTCCTGCTGATCGCGTCGCGGCGCGCGTCAAAGCCCTCGCGCGCGGGCTCGCACGCGAGCACCGCCAAGTCCTCGTCGAGCAGGCCGTTCAGGCGCAGCGGGTCGAGCGCCTCGTGGGCATAGCTTGCAACCTGGCCCCACGCGTGCACGCCCCGGTCGGTGCGCCCGGCGACCGTCAGTTTGAGCGGCCTGCCGTCCACGCCCGTCTCGCCGAGCACCGTGCGCAGCGCCCGCTCGAGCTCCTCCTGGACAGTCCGCTTGCCCGGCTGGCGCGCCCAGCCGGCAAAGGCGGTCCCGTCGTACTCGATCGTGAGCTTGCTGACCATGCCGCCGTCACCCGCCGGGCGTGGCCGCTGGGTGCTTGCCGGTCATGCGCTCGCGCACGAGATCGACGAGCCGCCGCTGGATCAGACGAGCTCGATGAACACCATCTCGGTCGCGTCGCTGCGACGCGGACCGAGCTTGAGGATGCGCGTGTAGCCGCCCGGACGCGTCGCATAGCGTGGCGCTACCTCCGTGAACAGCTTGTGCACCGCGAACTTGTCCTGCGACAGCGTCGACAGCGCCTGACGACGCGCGTGCAGATCGCCGCGCTTGGCCAGCGTGATCAGTTTCTCGATCTCCGGCTTGACCGCCTTGGCCTTGGCTTCGGTGGTCTTGATCCGCTCGTGCTCGATGATCTCCTTGGACAGGTTCATCAGCAGCGCCTTGCGGTGCGCCGAGTCGCGGCTGAGCTTGTTGCGTGTCTTCTGGTGACGCATAGTCGGCAGTGTAGTTGAGTCGATGCACGCGGCAGCCTGCGGCTGCGGGCATGCATCGATCAACAACACCGCCTCCAGCCGAGAGCTATGCGACGTGTCAGTCAGCGCGTAGGGCCAATCCCCTTGCGTGTAGCGTCTCGATGACCTCGTCGATGGACTTCTTGCCGAAGTTGGGGATCGCGTTGAGCTCCGCCTCGGACTTGGAGATGAGGTCGCCCACCGTCTGGATGCCAGCGCGCTTGAGGCAGTTGTAGGAGCGCACGCCCAACTCGAGCTCCTCGATCAGGATGCCCCACTCCTCGCCCTGCAGCGCCTGCGCCCCTCCCGCGCCGCCGCCCACAGCCAGGCCGTGACCGTCCAGCTGTCCGCCTGGCGCCGCGCGCAGCTCCTGGATGCGGTCTGCGTCGGTGAAGATGGCCAGCTGGGAGATCAGCAGCTCGGCGGCCTCGCGCAGCGCCGCCTGCGGGTCGATCGAGCCGTCTGTCTCGATGTCCAGCGTGAGCTTGTCGAAGTCCGTCTTCTGGCCCACGCGCGCCTGCTCGACGGCGTACGCGACGCGCCTGACCGGCGAGAAGATCGAGTCGATTGGGATGACGCCGATGGGCTGGTCTGAGGACTTATTTTCTTCGGCCGCCCGGTAACCGCGACCGCGGCCGATCGTCATGTACAGCTCCAGCTTGGTCTTCTTCTCCAGAGTGGCGATGTGCAGATCCGGGTTGAGGATCTCCACGCCGGCGGGGAGGTCGATGTCCTTGGCGGTAATGTCGCCCGGCCCGGTAACCACCAGCGGTGCCTCCACCTCGCCCGCGTCCGAGTGCATCCGGCAGACGACCCCCTTGAGGTTGAGCACCACGTCGGTCACGTCCTCCTTGACGCCCTGGATGGTCGAGAACTCGTGCGCGACGCCCTCGATGCGCACACTGGTCACCGCGGCGCCAGCGAGGGAGGACAGCAGTACGCGTCGCAGCGAGTTACCGAACGTGTAGCCAAAGCCGCGGTCGAGCGGTTCAATAGTGAACGTGCCACGGTTCTGCTCCACGGACTCGCTGGTGATCCGGGGGATTTGAAAGTCGAGCATCAGAGTCCTAACGTCGTTTTGTTCTCACGCCGGCGGTCAGTTTGCGCCGCCGGCTCCACGCTGCCCCCGCCACGGCTACGCCGCGAGCGGGCAATCAAAAAATCTCCTAACTACTTCGAGTACAGCTCGACGATGAGCTGCTCCTGCACCGGCGCGGCAACCTCGCGCCGCTCCGGTCTGCGCAGCACCTTGGCCGTCAGCGACTCGTGATCGGCCTGCAGCCACGCGGGGATCTGTCCCGTGAGCTCGGTCGCATCCCTGACCACCTGGGTGGCTGGCGTGCCCGCCTTGACCGCGATCACGTCGCCAGGGCGCACCTGATAGCTGGGGATGTCCACCCGCCGGCCATTGACCGTCCAGTGGCCGTGGCGGATCAGCTGTCGCCCCTGCCTGCGCGAAGCTGCGAAACCCAAACGCACGAGCACGTTGTCCAGCCGGCACTCCAGCAGCGCGAGCAGGTTCTCGCCGGTGATGCCCGGCTGGCGCGACGCCTTTTCGTAGTAGCCGCGAAACTGGCGCTCGAGCACACCGTAGTAGCGGCGCGCCTTCTTCTTCTCGCGCAGCTGCAGCCGGTACTCGCTCTGTTTCATGCGCCCGCGCCCGTGCTCGCCCGGCGGGTATGAGCGGCGCTCCACGCCGCACTTGTCCGTCAGGCAGCGCTCGCCCTTGAGGAACAGCTTCTGCCCCTCGCGGCGGCACTGCTTGCACTGCGGGCTGGTGTCTCTGGCCATCGGTCAGACCCTCCTGCGCTTACGAGGTCGACAACCGTTGTGGGCCTGCGGGGTGACGTCCTTGACGCCGGTCACCTCAAGACCGGCCGCCTGCAGCGAGCGGATGGCCGTCTCGCGACCCGATCCGGGGCCCTTGACGTATACCTCCACCTTCTGCAGCCCCTGCTCGAGGCCCTTGCGAGCGGCCGCGTCGGCGGTCACCTGGGCGGCAAAAGGGGTGGACTTGCGCGAGCCCTTGAAGCCCGCGCCGCCGGCCGACTCCCACGCGATCACGTTGCCGGCCGTGTCGGTGAGCGACACGATCGTGTTGTTGAACGAGGTCTTGATGTGGGCCTGGCCGACAGGGATGTTCTTTTTCGGCTTGCGCCTGCCGCGGGCACGTTTGGGTGCTGGGGGCATTTACTTCTTGCCGGCCTTCTTCTTGCCCGCCACCTGCATGCGCTTGGGCCCCTTGCGGGTGCGCGCGTTGGTCTTGGTCTTCTGCCCACGCACGGGCAGGCCGCGGCGATGGCGCAGCCCGCGATAGCAGGCGATGTCCTGAAGCCTTTTGATGTCCTGCGAGCGCTCGCGGCGCAGGTCGCCCTCGACGGTCAGCGACTCGTCGATCGCGTCGCGCAGCTTGACCACCTCGTCCTCGGTCAGGTCGCGGACGTAGGTGTCTGGGCTAATGCCCACCTGGGTCAGCAGCTTGGCAGAGGTCGAACGGCCAATCCCGTAGATGTAGGTCAGCCCGATTTCCGAGCGCTTGTTCAGCGGCAGGTTGACGCCTGCGATGCGAGCCATTGGTCGGTCAGCCCTGCCTTTGCTTGTGGCGCTTGTTCTGGCAGATCACCAGCACCACCCCATTGCGGCGGATGACCTTGCATTTCTCGCACATCGGCTTGACCGACGGTCGTACCTTCATGGATCCCTTTCGGCGGCTCGGTTCCGGCGGCTCGGCTCTGGCTGCCGTTGCGGCTGCCGCTACCAAGTCGTGGATCTGCCCTGGAGCAGGCCGGAGGCCGACCCCTCGGGCAGGACTCCACATCCTAGCAACCTCAGCTTGCGCTCGCTATCTCCTGCACGGCCGGCGAGCCGACTGCCTCCTGGCGCTCACCAGACGGCAGGTGCCAAGGTGTGAGCACGCGCGGGCCGTCCGCGGTGATCGCAACCGTGAACTCGAAGTGGGCCGTCGGCGAGGAGTCCTGGGAGAAGATCGCCCAGCCGTCGCCACCCACGCGCACCCCAGGGCGCCCGGCGGTGGTCATCGGCTCGACCGCCAGCACCATGCCCTCCTCTAGCAGCGGGCCCTTGCCGGGCTTGCCCACGTTGGGCACCTGCGGATCCTCGTGCATGCTGCGCCCGACCCCGTGGCCGACCAGCGAGCGCACCACCGACAGCCCGGCGGCCTCGGCGACTGACTGGATGGCGTGGGAAACGTCTCCCATGCGGTTACCCGCCCGGCATTGGGCGACGCCCGCGTACAGCGACTGCTCGGTGGCGCCAAGCAGGTTGCGGATGGGCTCGCCGACCTCGCCGACGGCAAATGTGCGGGCGGCGTCTGCGACCCATCCACCGAGCGTCACACCCACGTCGATCGAGATGATGTCGCCGTGCTTGAGACGGTAGGGCCCGGGGATACCGTGCACGATCATCGCGTTGGGCGACGCGCAGATGGAGCCGGGAAAGCCGCGATAGCCCTTGAAGGTCGGGGTCCCGCCGTGGGAGCGGATGAAGCGCTCGGCAATCTTGTCGAGCTCGGCGGTGCTGATACCGGGACGGATGTTGCTCTCGATCAGGTCGAGCGTCGCCACTTGGACCGCTCCCGCGCGAGCCATCTGCTCAATCTCCTCGGGCGACTTCTTGATGATCACCCTGGGAGCTTAGCTTGCGGGCGGCGCCGTTCGACGTGTCTGGACTGCCATGCGTCGCCGCCGCCCAGACACTGCTCGCGCGGTCTCGTGCGGGCCGCTAGAACTCGTCCTCGAGGCGCAGCGTTGCGATGGTCGCGCGGATGTGGCGGTGGACCTCGTCTGGGTTGCGCCGACCGTCGAAGCGGCGTAGCAGGCCCGCTTCGTCGTAGTAGTCGATCAGCGGCTCTGTCTGGGAGTGGTAGACGTGCAGGCGGTTGCGGATCGTCTCCTCGCGATCGTCGTCGCGCTGCATCAGGCGCGCACCGTCCTGATCGCACACGTCGTCGTGCTTGGGCGGATCAAAGTCGACGTGGTAGATGTGGGTGGGGTTCTTCACGCACACACGCCGCCCGGCCAGACGCCGCACGAGATCGTCGTCTGGCACCTCGATCAGCAGCACCGCGCTCAGCCGCCGCCCGAGCTTGTCAAGCGCCTCCTTGAGCGCGTCCGCCTGCTTCTCATTGCGGGGAAAACCATCAAGCAGAAAGCCATCGCGCGCGTCACCCGCGTCGATCCGGTCTGTGATCATCCCAACGATCACATCGTCGGGCACGAGCTCGCCCGCATCCATATAGCGCCTGGCCTCCTTGCCCAGCTCGGTCCCCTGAGCGACCTGCTCGCGCAGGATGTCCCCGGTGGAGATGTGCGGCAGCACAAAGTCGTCGCGCAGGCGATCGGCCTGGGTCCCCTTGCCAGCCCCCGGCGGCCCAAGCAGGATGAGGTTCAACTGCGACACGACGCGAGCAGCCTATCCGTTCGGCGAGCGCCGATGTCAGTCTTTCGCCAGCGTGGCTTTCGACCTGGCCGTGGCGCGCAGCGAACAACGCGCGCCGACTGCAAAGCGAAGCCGTCCATATGGCGGTCGCCGCGAAGTCGCGGCCGCCAGATGGACGGCGAAGCGTCTACTTGAGAAAGCCCTCGTAACTACGCATCATCAGCTGCGCCTCGAGCTGCTTCATCGTTTCGATCGCCACGCCGATCACGATCAGGATCGAC
This sequence comes from uncultured Solirubrobacteraceae bacterium, assembly GCA_963734225.1. Lineage (GTDB taxonomy): Bacteria > Actinomycetota > Thermoleophilia > Solirubrobacterales > Solirubrobacteraceae > Palsa-744. Next base: position 60,090 of record CAVTGI010000016.1, on the reverse strand, counting down.
GTGCCGCCGAACTGGAACTGCTGGTGGGTGCGCGCGAAGATGATCGCCGGCAGCGCTGCAACGGCGGCCAGGAACAGCGCGCCGGGGAAGGTCAGCCGGGCGAGGACGCGGTCGAGGAATTCCGCGGTGGGACGCCCTGGGCGCACCCCCGGGATGAAGCCGCCGTACTTCTTGAGGTTGTCGGCCTGGTCGACCGGGTTGAACGTGACCGCGGTGTAGAAGTAGGTGAACACGAGGATCAACAGCGACTGGCCGACTATGTAGTGCCAGCCGTTGGGCGTGAAGAAGTCAGACAGCTTGGTGCCCCAGTGGGTTTTGACCAGCTGGCCGACCGTCGGCGGGAAGGCCATCAGGCTGGCGGCGAAGATGACCGGGATGACGCCCGCCATGTTGACGCGCAGCGGCAGGTAGGTCTGGCCGCCTTCTGTCATGCGCCGCCCGATCACGCGCTTGGCGTACTGCACGGGTATGCGCCGCTGACCTTCCTGCACGAACACGATCGCGGCGACGACCACGAGCACCAGGAACGGCGCCATCACCTTGAAGACCTGGTCCTGGGTGGTCCACCAGGTCTGGATGGCGCCTGGTATGCGCGAGACGATCGACGCGAAGATCAGCAGCGAGATGCCGTTTCCGATGCCGCGCTGGGTGATCAGCTCGCCAACCCACATCAGCAGCACGCAGCCGGCGGTCAGGCAGATGACGATCAAGAAGATGTGCGCGACGTCGAAGTGCTTGATCACCGATTCGCCCGCTTTGGCCTGCAGGCTGTGGAACAGGAACACGTAGCCGATCGACTGGGCGAAAGCCAGGCCGACGGTCAGATAGCGCGTGTACTGGGTGATGCGGGCCTGCCCCACCTCGCCTTCCTTGGAGAGCTTCTCCAGCGACGGGACGGCCACCTGCAGCAGCTGCAGGATGATCGAGGACGTGATGTAGGGCATGATCCCCAGCGCGAAGATCGCGATGCGCCCGAGGCCGCCGCCTGAGAAGAGGTTGAGATAGCTGAGGATGCCGTTGCCGCTGAACTGCTTTTGCAGGTTGTTGACCGCGGTCAGGTTGACGCCCGGCACGGGCACGTGCGAGCCGAGGCGATAGATCAGCAGCATGCCCGCCGTGAACAGCAGCTTCTTGCGAATGTCCGCGACTTTGAAGGCGTTGAGGATCGTGGAGAGCATGGGTTTGACCGCGCGGCGCCTGGACGGTGTGCGGTGCGGCGAGCGGAGCGCTGGATTCTAGAGGATGCGTTGGGCTGCGCGAGCCGGTTGGGCGCGCGAGCAGCTCGGCTAGGACTCGATCAGCTTGCAGGCGCCGCCGGCGGCCTCGATGCGCTGGCGGGCGGCCGCGCTGAAGGCGTGGGCGTGCACGGTCAGCGCCTTGGACAGCTCGCCCTTGGCGAGCACCTTGACGGGCACGCCCGAGCTCCTGGCCAGTCCGCTCGAGACCATCAGCTCGAGGGTGACCTCCGTGCCGGCGTCGAAGCGGCTCTCCAGCGAGGACACGTTGACGGGCTGGGTGTGGGTGCGAAACGGCTCGAAGGGCATCGACTGTTTCATATTCGGCCCGCGCAGCTTTCGCATGCGCATGTGGATGGGCATCTGGCCGCCCTCGAATGCGGCCCTGCGTTTGCTGCCCGAGCGAGCACCGGCGCCCTTCTGCCCGCGACCGGATGTCTTGCCCGTGCCCGAGCCTTCGCCGCGGCCGATGCGCTTGCGCGGCCGGCGGCTGCCGGGAGCGGGCGCGAGGCTGTGCAGGCCGACGATGGGCTCCCGCGGCGCGTCCTTGTCTGCCGCGGGGCTCACTTGCCCTGCTCCTCGGAGACCTCGACGAGATGACGGACCGCGTGCAGCATGCCGCGCGCCTGGCTGCAGTCCTGCACCTGGACGCTGTGTCCGATGCGGCGCAGGCCGAGCGAGCGCAGCGTGTCCAGCTGTTTCTTGTTGGCGCCGTTGGCCGAGCGGCGCTGGGTGACGCTGAGGGTGGTCATCAGGACGCTCCCGGCTCGGATGCCGAGGCGGCCACCTGCGCGTCAGGCACGCTCGCGGTCTGCTCCGGCGTCTGGCCGTCGCTCTCCTGCACGCCCTCGGCGGGGCCGGAAGACGCATCGCCTTGGCCGTTGGCGGCCGGCTCGGGGCTGCCCAGACCGAGCACCTGGCTGATCGTCAGCCCGCGCAGCTTGGCGACCTCCTCGGGGGTGCGCAGGCCGCGCAGCCCGGCCACGGTCGCCTTGACGAGGTTGATCGGGTTCTGCGTGCCCAGGCTCTTGGAGAGGATGTCGTGGATGCCTGCCAGCTCGAGCACCGCGCGCACGCCCCCGCCGGCGATCACGCCGGTGCCGGGCGAGGCGGGCTTGAGCAGCACACGGCCCGAGCCGAACACGCCGGTAGTCAGGTGGGTGATGGTGCTGCCGTGCTTGGGAACGCGGAAGAGGTCCTTCTTGGCCCGCTCGACGCCCTTTTGGATCGCCAGCGGCACCTCGTTGGCCTTGCCGTAGCCGACGCCCACGACTTCGCGTTCGTCGCCGACCACGACCAGCGCGGTGAACGAGAAGCGCCGCCCGCCCTTGACGACCTTGGCGACGCGGTTGATCTCGACCACGCGCTCCTGGAGGTCCAGGCCGCCTGGGTTGACTGAGCGATCTGATGATGTGGACATGGGCAGGGGAGAGGGTAGCGGTAGAAGGAGGTCGAGCGTTTTGGGCTATACGGCGATGCCGGCCTCACGCAGAGCTTCGGCGAACGCGCGCACGTGACCGTGGTAGCGATAGCCGCCGCGGTCGAATACCGCCTCTGTCACGCCTGCCGTCTTGGCTCGCTCGGCGAGCGCCTGCGCGGAGCGCTCGGTCCGCTGTGCTTTGCCGAGCGCGCGCAGGTCGGCCTCGAACCAGTTGACAGCGGCCAGCGTGCGGCCCGACTGATCGTCGATCAGCTGTGCGCAGATGCCGCGGTTGGATCGAAACACCGAGATGCGCGGGCGCTGGGCCGTGCCCGAGATCTTCGCGCGCACGCGCCTGCGGCGCTTGAGCCGGCGGTTCTCCTTGGTCAGGACGCTCATGACGCGCGCCTCATGATGTCGCTGACCCCGCATGAGCACGTAGGGCAAGCTGGGCAAGGACGCAGCGAGCGTGGCGTGCTTGGCACGCGAGCGAGTGAGGACGCAGATCCAGCGCAGCCATACGTGCTCATGCGCGCTTGCCGACCTTCCTGGGGACGTACTCGCCCTCATAGCGGATGCCCTTGCCCTTGTAGGGCTCGGGCGGGCGCTGCTTGCGAATGATTGCCGCGGTCTCGCCCACCAGCTGCTTGGAGATGCCCTTGACCACGACGCGCGTGGGCTGGGGGACCTCGAATTCGATGCCGTCGGGCGCGGGGATGGGCACCGGGTGCGAGTAGCCGACCGCCAGCTCGAGGTTCTTGCCCTTCAGCTGTGCGCGATAGCCCACGCCCTGGATCTCCAGCCGCTTCTCAAAGCCCGCCGTCACACCCTGCACCATGTTGGCGACGAGCGAGCGCGTGAGGCCGTGCAGGGCGCGGTGTTCGCCGCGGTCGGTGGGTCGGCTGACGAGCAGCTGCTCGCCCTCCTGCGCCACCGTGATGTCCCTGTGGATGCGCTCGGATAGTTCGCCCTTGGGGCCGTTCACGCGGACGGACTCCGGCTCGATCGACACGGTCACGCCGCTGGGCACAGGGATCGGCTGTCTGCCTATTCTCGACATCGTCCGCTCGCTTACCAGACCTGCGCCAAGACCTCGCCGCCGATGCCGGCAGCGCGCGCGTCGTGACCGGTCATCACGCCGCGTGAGGTGGAAACGATCGCGGTGCCCATGCCGCCGAGCACCTTGGGGATGTGCTTGGCGTCCACGTAGGTGCGCTGGCCCGGACGCGACACCCGCCGCAGCCCCGAGATGGCCGAGCGCCGGTCGTCTGTGTACTTCAGGCGGATCTGCAGCGTCTGGCCGGCCCCGCCGTCGGGCGTTGGCACGATCGACCATGCCTCTATGTAGCCCTGCTCGAGCAGGATCCGCGCGAGCTCTCCCTTGAGCTTGGACGCGGGCACGTCCACGGTCTCGTGGGCCGCGCGGATGGCGTTGCGCACCCGCGTGAGGAAGTCGGCGATGGGGTCTGTCATGGACATGGCGTCTGTATCTGTGTCGGTGTCTGTGTGTTGTGGGTGATCGTGAAGGTCGGTCTGGCTACCAGGAGGACTTGGTCATCCCGGGGATGTAGCCGTTGTGGGCGAGCTCGCGCAGGCAGATGCGGCATACGCCGAACTTCTTGTACACCGCGCGCGGCCTGCCGCAGCGGGTGCAGCGGGTGTATGCGCGGGTTTTGAACTTGGGCGGGCGCGCCTGCTTGACGCGCATCGAAGTCTTGGCCATCAGTCGTCGCTTCCTTTCTGTCCGTTGACCGCGAGCGGCTCGAAGTCGGCTGGCCGCCACTGGGGAGCGAACGGCATGCCAAACGCTGTCAGCAGCGAGAAGGCCTCCGCGTCGGTGGCTGCTGTGGTGGTGATTGTGATGTCCAGCCCGCGCACCTGGTCGATCGCGTCGTAGTCGATCTCGGGAAAGATGATCTGCTCCTTTACGCCCATCGAGTAATTGCCGCGACCGTCGAAGGAGCGGGGGCTGAGACCGCGGAAGTCGCGGATCCGGGGGATGGCGATCGACACGAGGCGGTCGAGGAACTCATAGCTGCGCTCGGCGCGCAGCGTCACAGCCACACCAACCGGCTGGCCGTCGCGCAGTTTGAACGCGGCGATCGACTTGCGGGCGCGACGCACGCTGGGGTGCTGGCCGGTGATCGCGGACAGCTGCTCGGTGGCCGCCTTGAGCACTTTGGAGTCCGTCTTGGCCAGCCCCACTCCCATGTTGACGGTGATCTTGTCGATCCGCGGCGCCTGCATGACCGACGAGTAGCCGTAGCGCTCGATCAGCGCAGGGCGGATGTCGTCCAGGTAGCGGGTCTTCAGGCGGGCTGTGGAGGCAGTGGCAGTCATGGTCTGTCGCTCGCTCAATCTAGCGCTGCGCCGTTGCTCTTGGCCACGCGCACGCGCTTTCCGTCCTGGCGCTGGATGCCCACCCGGGTGGGGTTGCCCTTGGCGTCGAGCAGCATCACGTTGGAGATGTGGATGGGGCCCTCGCGCTCGATCACCCCTCCCAACTGGCTGCCGGTGCCACCGTAGGGGCCGCTGCTCTGATTCTGCTGCGGGCGCGTGTGGCGCTTGACCATGTTCAGGCCCTCAACGAATAGGCGCTCGTGCTTGGGGTCCACGCGCAGGACGCGGCCGGTCTTGCCGCGGTCCTTGCCGGAGATCACCTTCACATGGTCACCACTGCAGATCTTCAGCGTGCGCCGCGGTCGTGCGGCGCCTGCCGTGCTTCGCGCGCCCATCACAGCACCTCGGGGGCGAGCGAGACAATCCGCATGAAGTTGCGCTCGCGCAGTTCTCGCGCGACCGGCCCGAACACGCGCGTGCCGCGGGGGTTGTTCTGGTCGTCGATGATCACTGCGGCGTTCTCGTCGAAGGCGATGTAGGTGCCGTCGTCGCGCCCGATCGGCTTCTTGGTGCGCACGACCACCGCGGTCACCACGTCGCCCTTTTTGACCGTGCCCTGCGGGTTGGCCTGCTTGACGGTGGCTGTGATCACGTCGCCCACGAACGCGTAGCGACGGCGCGAGCCGCCCTTGACGCGGATGCACAGGATCTCGCGCGCGCCGGAGTTGTCTGCGACCCGCAATCTCGTCTCGTTCTGGATCATCTCGCGCGCTCCACCACATCCACCAGCGTCCAGCGCTTGGTGCGCGACAGCGGCCTGCTCTCGATCACGCGCACCACGTCGCCCACGTTGGCGTCGTTGCTCTCGTCGTGCGCGTGCACCGTGTTTGAGCTGCGCACGATCTTCTCGTAGCGGCGGTGGCGGCGCGCGACATCGATGCGCACGGTGATCGTCTTGGCAGCCTTGTCGGAGACAACGACGCCCTGGCGCACCCGCCTGCTGCCCTGCACGGGTGCGTGCACGGGCGCAAGCGGCTCGGCCGGCGGCCTGCTCGCGCGGCGCTCGGCCGCCTTGGCGCGTTCGCTTTGGCGCCGCGCGCGCCGGCGGGTGGCCTTGCGGCGACGCTCATCCAGCGCCTCCGCGCGACGCTCCTCGGGGCTGCGCGCGGGGCGCGCCGTGCCGGAGTGCGTAGAGCGGGCTTTGCGGCGTCGCTCCTTGGGGGGCAGCTGCACTTCGGGCTCGGCGCTGGGCGCCGGGGCGTCGGCCGGCGCCACTGCGTCGGGCGCGCCGTCCGCGTCGGACTCGGGAGCCTGCGCGTCGGGGGTCTCGGCGTCGGGGGACCCTGCCTGCGCCTCGCCGGCGCTCGCCTCGGCCTCCTGCTGCTCAGGGGCGTCGGGCTCGGGGGTGTCCTGCGTGTCGTCGTCTGGTTTGTCAGCCATGTCGTGTGTGTCCGTCGGGTCGTCGTTGTCGTCGGTCAACTGCGCGGGTTCTGCCCGGACGCGGGCTCGCGTTGGCGGGCCACGGTCAGCGCGCGCGCGAGGTTGCGCTTGGCGCGGCCCAGACCCGCGGTGTTGTCGAGTTCTCCGGTCGCGTTGGCGAAGCGCAGGCCGAACAGCTCTTTGCGCATCTCGGTCACGTGCTTGACCAGCTCGTTGTCATCGAGGTCTCGAAGCTCGCTTGCCTTCATCGCGCCGATCAGTCCTCACGCAGCACGAACTTGGACTTGACGGGCAGCTTGTGTGCGGCCAGGCGGATGGCTTCGCGGGCCAGCGGCTCGGGCACGCCGGCCAGCTCGAACATCACGCGGCCGGGCTTGACCACGGCCACCCAGCCTTCGGGCGAGCCCTTGCCCGAGCCCATGCGGGTCTCGGCGGGCTTCTTGGTGATGGGCTTGTCGGGAAACACGTTGATCCAGACCTTGCCGCCACGCTTGATCTTGCGTGTCATCGCCACACGAGCAGCCTCGATCTGACGGTTGGTCAGCCAGCCCTGCTCGAGCGACTTCAGGCCGTACTCGCCGAACTGCACGTGCAGCTGCCCGCGCGAGTTGCCGCGCCGGCGCCCGCGGTGCTGCTTGCGATGCTTTACGCGCTTGGGCGACAGCATCAGCGGCCACCTCCGCCACCAGTACGACCTGAGCCCGACCCGCCCGGACCGCCTCCGCGACCACCGCCGCCCGGTCCGCGACCGCCGCCCGGTCCACGTCCGCCGCCTGGCCCGCCTGGACCGCGTCCGCGACCGCCGCCACCGGGACCCCCGCCGCCGCGACCACGTCCACGCCCATCGCGCCCATCGCGTCCTCCGCGGCTGTCGCGGTCGTTGCTGGGCGGGGGCGGCGCGGTCATGTCGGTGAGCTCTGCGCCGGTGTAGCCCTCGGGCATGATCTCGCCCTTGTTGACCCAACACTTCACGCCGATGCGCCCGAACGTGGTGCGCGCCTCATAGAAGCCGTAGTCGATGTCCGCACGCATCGTGTGCAGCGGCACACGTCCGTCGGAATAGCTTTCGGTGCGGGCCATCTCGGCGCCGCCCAGACGACCGGCCACCTGCACCTTGACGCCCTTGGCGCCCGAGCGAATCGCGCTGGTGAGCGCGCGCTTCATGGCGCGACGGAAGGCCACTCGGTTCTGCAGCTGCTCGGCGATCGACTGGGCGACCAGCTTGGCGTCGAGCTCGGGCCGCTTGATCTCCAGGATGTTTACCTTGATCTGCTTTTTGGTCAGCTTGTGCAGGTCGCGGCGCAGCGCGTCCACTTCGGTGCCCGACTTGCCGATCACGATGCCCGGGCGGGCCGTGTGGATGTTGACCTCCAGCTCGTTGGCGTCCTTGCGGATGGTGATGTCCGACAGGCCAGCGTGGGCGAGCTTGTTGGTGATGTGCTCACGCACGCGCACGTCCTCGGCGAGAAAGTCGGCGAAGTTGCGCTCGTTGAACCAGTTTGACTTCCAGTCGTGGATGTAGCCCACGCGCATCGCCTCTGGATGAACCTTCTGTCCCATTTCTCGTCTCTCTAGCGGTGTCTTTTGTTCGTGCCGTTTTCGGGGCCCGGGGTGAGCGTGATCGTCAGGTGGCTGGTGCGCTTGCGTATCGGCGCCGCCCGGCCCATGGCGCGCGGGCGAAAGCGCTTGATCGTCGGCCCCTCGTCGGCGTACGCCTCTCTGACGATCAGATCGTCCTCGAGCAGCTCGTGGTTGGCTTCGGCGTTCGCTACGGCAGACTCGAGCAGCTTGCTCCAGTCCCGCGCCACCTCACGAGGGGTGAACGCGAGGATAGCGCGTGCCTCCTGAACTGACTTGCCGCGCAAATGCACGCACACCAGTCGTGCCTTGCGTGCGGAGGTGCGCACGTAGCGCGCGCGAGCGCGAACCGTCCTGCGCCGCGGCGCCTGTTTGACGCTCGCGGCCGCACGACCCGCGACTTTCTCCGCAGGTTTGGACTCGGCATCGGCCTTCGCAAGCTCCTGCGCCTCCCCGGCGTCTCCGGGTGCGGCCGCTTCAGCGCTCGCAGCTTTCTTGGCGGCGCGTTTTTTGGTAGCTGACCTGCCCGCAGCCTGCGGTTCGCTGCGCGCAGGCTCGGCCGCGGCGGGCTCCTGCTCGGCGGCGGACTTCTTCTCGGCGGTGGGCTGCTTCTCAGCCGCCGGTTTCTTCTCTGCGGCCGCTTTTTTCTCGCGAGCCGGTTTTTTAGCTTTCGCCGCAGCTGTTTTTTTCTGAGTAGCCGCTTTTTTCTCGGCGGGTGCTTTTGCGGCCGGTGCTTTCGCGTCGCCCGACTCAGCCGGAGTGGTGTCCTGCGGCGCCGACCCGGTCGTGTCCTCGTCGGCGCTCATCGCACGCGGCCCGATCCTGCGTGACCACGAAACACGCGCGTGGGGGCGAACTCGCCGAGCTTGTGGCCGACCATCGACTCGCTGATGAACACGGGCACGTGTTTCTTGCCGTCGTGCACCGCGATCGTATGGCCGACCATCTCCGGGAAGATCGTCGACGCGCGCGACCACGTGCGTAGCATTTTTTTGTTGTTTTCGGCGTTCAGCGCCTCGATGCGCTTCATCAGGCGCTCTTGCACCCACGGCCCCTTCTTGGACGATCGGCTCATCGGCTACGGCCCTTTCCGCGTCGACGGCCGCGCACGATGTAGCGGTCGGAGGTCTTGTTCTTCTTGCGCGTGCGGTAGCCCAGCGTGGGCACGCCCCACGGGGTGACCGGGTGGCGGCCAGCGGTCGTCGAGCCCTCGCCGCCGCCGTGCGGGTGGTCGACCGGGTTCATGGCCACGCCGCGTGTCTGCGGGCGCACGCCCATGTGGCGCTTGCGCCCCGCCTTGCCCACCTTCACGTTCTGGTGCTCGGCGTTGCCGAGCGTGCCCACCGTGGCCCTGCACTCGGCTCGCACCATGCGCATCTCGCCCGACGGCAGGCGCAGCGTGGCCATGTCGCCGTCCTTGGCCATCAGCTGCGCGGACGCGCCGGCCGAGCGGGCCATCTGCCCGCCGCGCCCGGGCGACAGCTCGATGTTGTGCACCACCGTGCCCACCGGCATCCGCGACAGCGCCATGCAGTTGGCGACCGCGATGTCAGCATCCTCGCCCGAGGCCACCGTCATGCCCACTTTCAGGCGCTGGGGCGCCAGGATGTAGGCCTTCTCGCCGTCCACGTAGTGCAGCAGCGCGATGTACGCCGAGCGGTTGGGGTCGTACTCGATCGCAGCCACCTTGGCGGGCACTCCGTCCTTGCGGCGCTTGAAGTCCACTCGCCGATACGCGCGCTTGGCCCCGCCGCCGCGGTGGCGTGCGGTCTTGCGCCCGTTGGAGTTGCGCCCGCCGCTCTTCTTGAGCCCTTTCACGAGCGACTTCTCGGGCTTTGACTTGGTGACCTCCGCGAAGTCCGGATAAGACACGAAGCGCCTTCCCGGGCTCGTCGGCTTTGGCTTGCGAATCGGCATGGTCTAGTACCTGAGATGGTCGTGAGTCGAGTCAGACAAGGACGCAGCGAGCGTGGCGTGCTGGGCACGCGAGCGAGCGAGGACGCAGTATGGCGAAGTGCTCACGGCCATCTCAGCCCTCTATCGCCTGGAGGCCTTGGAAGATGGGGATGTTCTCGCCCGGGCGGATCTGCACGATCGCCTTCTTCCATCTGCGCGTGCGCCCTTTGGGCGTGCTGCCGCGGCGCTTGGGCTTGGACTTGACGCTGAGCGTCCGCACATCCACCACGTGCACGTCGAACAGCGCCTCCACGGCCTGACGCACGTTGGTCTTGTGGGCGTCGGCGTGGACGCGGAAGGTGTAACGGTCGGCGGCCGCCAGCTGGTAGCTCTTCTCCGAGATCACCGGACGGATCAGCACCTGGGTGGGCTCCATCAGGACTTCGCCTCCCCGCCCGTGCGCGGCTTGCCCGTGCGCGCGGTCAGCGCGTCCAGGGCCTGCTCGGACACCAGCAGCGCTGCGGCGCCAACGAGGTCGGCCACGCCCACGTCCTCGGGGCTGCGCACGGCTACGCGCGCGAGGTTGCGAAAGGACAGCGCAGCGGCGGACTCGTCGGGAGCGAGCACCACGAGCGCCGGGCGCGTGGCGCCGGTCACCGGCTCCCAATCTTCGAGCAGATCGAAGGCCTGGCTGGTCTTGGGCGCCGCGAACGCGGCCGCGTCGAGGATCGCCAGCGAGCCGCGCTGGGCGTGCAGCGAGAGCGCGCTGCGCAGAGCAGCGCGCTGCTCCTTGCGGTTGACCTTGAACGTGTACGAGCGCGGCTGGGGCCCGAACGCGGTTCCTCCGCCCGTCCAGATCGGCGAGCGGCTGGAGCCGGCGCGTGCCCGGCCGGTGCCCTTCTGGCGCCACGGCTTGGCGCCTCCGCCCGAGACCATGCCGCGTGTTTTGGTCGCCGCCGTGCCGCGGCGTCGCGCCGCCTGCTCGGCGCGCACGCTCTGGTGGACGAGCGGTTGCGCAAAGCGCGCGCCGAAGGCAGCGTCGTCAAGCTTGACCTTCCTGGCAGCGCCCGCATCGGCTGCGGGACTGAGCACGGGGGCGTCAGGCATCGCTGCGCACCTCCACGATCGAGCCCGGCGGGCCGGGCACCGAGCCGCGCACCAGCATCAGGTTCTCCTTCGCGTCCACACGCACGATCTCCAAGCCCTTCTGGGTGACGCGCTTGGCGCCCATCTGCCCCGGTCCGCGGATGCCCTTCATCACGCGCGCGGGCCACGCCGACGCGCCGATCGAGCCCGGCGCGCGCACGTTGTGCGAGCCGTGCGACTTGGGGCCGCTGGCGAAGTTGTGGCGCTTGATGGTCCCCTGGAAGCCCTTGCCCTTGGACGTCCCCGCGATCTTCACGCGTGTGCCAACTTCGAAGGCGTCCACCGTCACGCTGTCGCCGAGCTGGAGCTCGCGGGCCTCGCCGCGAAACTCCGCCAGCCTGCGCATGGGCGGCGCGTCGGCCTTCTTGAGATGGCCGAGCTCAGGCTTTGACACGTGCTTCTCCTTGGCCTGGCCGAAGGCCAGTTGGACCGCTTCATAGCCGTCGCGCTCGCTCGTGCGGATCGCCGTCACCGGGCACGGCCCTGCCTCGAGCACGGTCACGCGCGCCACGCTGCCATCCTCCTGGAAGACCTGGGTCATGCCGAGCTTCTTGGCGAGGATGGCGGGCATTTGCGAACGGGTGACGTGAGCGGATTGGAGGTCGAGCGGTTCAGGTGGCCAGGCGGATCTCGATGTCGACGCCTGCCGGCAGGTGGTCCAGGCGCTGCAGCGAGTCGACCGTCTTGGGCGTCGGCTGGTGGATGTCGATCAGGCGCTTGTGCGTGCGGATCTCGAAGTGCTCGCGCGAGTCCTTGTCCTTGAACGGCGAGCGGATCACGCAGTACACGTTCTTCTCGGTCGGCAGCGGAACCGGCCCGGACACGTTCGCGCCGGTACGAGTGGCCGTCTCGACGATCTCCTTGGCCGCCGACTCGATGGCCGAGGTGTCATACGCCTTCAGGCGGATGCGTATCTTGTTCTGGTTGGCTGCTGCCATGGGTAATTCCTGGGGTGCCTTTCCGGCCGACGCACAGCGGCGAGGAAAAGAGCGGGGGGGTTGACCATAGGTCCTCCCGGACGCCCTCTCGCCTCTGCGGCGGAGCCGAATTTCGTTCGTATCTGACTGCGAATGTGCGAAGCCCCTCCGCGCGGAGGGGCTCGCAGGTGCTACTCGATGATCTCGCTGACCACGCCCGAGCCGACCGTTCGCCCGCCCTCTCGGATGGCGAACCGCAGGCCCTGATCCATGGCGATCGGCTGGATCAGTTCGATCTCCATCTGAACATTGTCGCCGGGCATGACCATCTCGACGCCCTCCGGCAGCTTGGCCACACCGGTGACGTCGGTCGTGCGGAAGTAGAACTGCGGCCTGTAGCCCGTGAAGAAGGGCGTGTGGCGTCCACCCTCCTCCTTCTTGAGCACGTACACCTCGGACTTGAACTTCGTGTGCGGGGTGATCGAGCCGGGCTTGCACAGCACCTGACCGCGCTCGATCTCCTCGCGCTTGGTGCCACGCAGCAGGCAGCCCACGTTGTCGCCCGCGCGACCCTCGTCGAGGATCTTGCGGAACATCTCCACGCCCGTGACGACCGTCGAGGTCGACTCGTGCACGCCAACAATTTCGACCGTGTCGCCCGTTTTGACGATGCCCTGCTCGACGCGCCCGGTGGCCACCGTGCCACGCCCAGTGATCGAGAAGACGTCCTCGACGGGCATCAGGAACGGCTTGTCCAGCTCGCGCACCGGCTCCGGGATGTAGGAGTCCAGCGCCGCCGCCAAGTCGAGGATCTTCTGCTTGTAGCCCTCGTCGCCTTCCAGCGCCTTCAGCGCCGAGCCGGTGATGAAGGGAATGTCATCGCCCGGGAAGTCGTACTCGGAAAGCAGCTCGCGGACCTCCACCTCGACCAGCTCCAACAGCTCCTCGTCGTCGACCATGTCGGCCTTGTTGAGGAACACCACGATGTATGGCACGCCCACCTGGCGGGCGAGCAGGATGTGCTCGCGCGTCTGGGGCATCGGGCCGTCGGCCGCCGATACGACCAGGATCGCGCCGTCCATCTGCGCGGCGCCCGTGATCATGTTCTTGACGTAGTCAGCGTGGCCGGGACAGTCCACGTGCGCGTAATGACGGTTCTCCGTCTGGTACTCCACGTGGGAGGTGGCGATCGTGATGCCGCGTTCCTTCTCCTCGGGAGCGTTGTCGATCTCCTCAAAGCTGCGGGCTTCGGCGCCCCCGTGCTCTGCCAGCACGGTCGTGATCGCAGCGGTCAGGGTCGTCTTGCCATGGTCGATGTGACCGATGGTCCCGACGTTGACGTGCGGCTTGTCGCGCTCGAACTTCTCCTTCGCCACTTTTTGTTCGCTCCTGTATCGGCTTGTACGTTCGGCCCTAAGAGGGCGAACCTGAGAAATCTATCTGAATGCGGGTCTTCATGACTGCTCGCTGCTGCTAGGCGGGAACCGGCTCGCCCGTTCGTGCTTCCACGATCTTCTCGCCGATGTTCGGCGGAACCTCCTCATAGGCCTCGAACTGCATCGTGTAGTTGGCACGTCCCTGAGTGTTGGAGCGCAGGTCCGTTGCGTAGCCGAACATCTCGCTCAGCGGCACCCTCGCGGTGACCGCAAGCGCGTTGCCGCGACGCTCCTGACCCTCCACACGACCGCGCCGGCGGCTGAGGTCGCCTATCACCTCGCCGAGGAAATCCTCGGGTGTGACAACCTCGACCGCGAAGATCGGCTCCAGCAGCACGGGCTTGGCTCGCCTGGCCGCCTCCTTGAAGGCGATCGAGCCGGCGACCTTGAACGCGATCTCGGAGGAGTCGACGTCGTGGTACTTGCCGTCGACCAGCGTGACGCGCATGTCGACCATCGGATAGCCAGCCTTCACGCCGGTCTCCAACGCCTCTTCCACGCCCTTCTTCACCGCGGGGATGTATTCCGAGGGGATGTTCCCCCCCTTGATCTTGTTGATGAACTCGAATCCCTCGCCCGGCGCCGGCTCAAGGTTTATATACACGACGCCGAACTGGCCCGAGCCGCCCGTCTGGCGCACGAACTTGCCTTCGATCTTCTCGACCGTCCCGCGGATCGTCTCGCGGTAGGACACCTGCGGGCGCCCCACGTTGGCCTCCACGCCGAACTCGCGCTTCATCCGATCGACGAGCACCTCGAGGTGGAGCTCGCCCATGCCCGAGATCTCCGTCTGGCCGGTCTCCTCGTTGGTGCGAACCTGGAAGGTGGGGTCCTCCTCGGCCAAACGGCCGAGCGCGACCGACATCTTCTCCTGGTCGACCTTCGTCTTGGGCTCCACCGCGACCTTGATGACCGGCTCGGGAAAGACGATGTTCTCCAGGTGGATCGGCGCGTCGGGAGCGGCGAGCGTGTCTCCGGTGATCACCTGCTTGATGCCCACCGCCGCCGCGATGTCACCCGAGAAGACCTCCTCGACCTCCTCGCGGTCGTTGGCGTGCATCATCAGGATGCGCCCGATCCGCTCGGTTCGCCCGGTGCTCACGTTGAGCACGCGCCCGCCCGCCTCCAGATGGCCGGAGTACACGCGGAAATAGGTCAGCTTTCCAACGTATGGGTCGGCCGCGATCTTGAACGCGAGCGCCGCGAACGGCTCGGCGTCGTCGGCGTGGCGCACGACCTCGCGCTCGTGCTCCTCGCCCTTGATCAGTTCGGTCCCGGTCACCGGCGGCACGTCCAGCGGCGAGGGCAGGTAGTCGATGACCGCGTCGAGCAGCGGCTGCACGCCCTTGTTCTTGAACGACGACCCGCACAGCACGGGCGTCAGCTTGGTCGATAGTGTCGCCTTGCGGATCGCCTGCTTGAGCGTCGCCTCGGGCACCTCGGCCTCCTCGAGCATCAGTTCGAGCAGCGCGTCGTCGTAGTGGGAGACCTCCTCGAGCAGGTGCTCGCGGGCTGCTGCCGCGGCGTCGACGAGGCGCTCGGGGATCTCGATCTCTTCCTGTTCCTTGCCCATCTCGTCCTTGTAGACGATCGCTTTCATCGCCACGAGGTCGACCACGCCGAGGAAGTCGCCCTCGGCGCCGATCGGCAGCTGGATTGGCACCGGGTGGGCGCCCAAGCGGTCGATCATCGTCCGCACGCCCATGTCGAAGTCCGCGCCCGTGCGGTCCATCTTGTTGATGTAGGCAATGCGCGGCACGTGGTACTTGTCGGCCTGGCGCCAGACTGTCTCAGACTGCGGCTCGACGCCCGCGACCGAGTCAAACAGCGCGATCGCGCCGTCGAGCACACGCAGGGAGCGCTCCACCTCGACCGTGAAGTCCACGTGCCCGGGCGTGTCGATGATGTTGATGCGGTGGTCCTTCCACTGGGCTGTGGTGGCCGCGGAGGTGATCGTGATCCCACGCTCCTGCTCCTGCTCCATCCAGTCCATCACCGCCGCGCCCTCGTGCACCTCACCGATCTTGTAGGTGCGTCCCGTGTAGTAGAGGATGCGCTCGGTCGTCGTCGTCTTGCCCGCGTCGATGTGGGCCATGATCCCGATGTTGCGGGTGTTTTGCAGGGAGAACTTGCGTGGCATCGCTGTGGGTTCCGTGACTTGGCGGTGGCTGTGGTCTAGCTGATCGTGCGCCCGGGTGCGGGCAAAAAAATTGGGCCCTCGGGCCCACGCGCGCTGCTGGTCGTCGATTGACCGGTGGGCGTCGCTATCTGCTCGAGGTCTCCATCATGTTTCGGCTTGCCAAAAATATGCCGCCACAAGCGGCGTACCTCCGACGCGTGCCGACTATAGCAGAGGGCCTACTGGCGCTCAGGGGGTTGCAAGACCGCCGTGCAGCGACGTCGTCTGAGACGAAACCGGCTAGCCCGGTGGGGTTCGCGGGGCGACCTGCGAACCACGCGACGCACCATCCTGGCCCTCCGCGCAGCCCGCGCCCGCGGGCACGTCCTCGAACGCTGCGCCAAGGCGCGCCAACACACGCGTAGCCGCCGCCAGATCGCTCGCGTCGACGCCCTCCAGGGCGCCTTCCCAGCGCTGCTGCCAGGCAGCACGCTTGGCCTCGATCTTGCGCCGCCCACCTGGGGTCAGACGCGAGACGACCACGCGACGGTCGGTCTGCGAGCGGACCCGTTCGACATGCCCCTGCGCGGCCAGATGATCGAGCATCTGCGTCACCGACGCCGGCGTCAGCCGGGCTGCGGCCGCTAGCTCGCCAGCGGCCAGCTCGCCGTGCTCATGCAGCTCGATCAGCAGCTCGAACTGCGCATGGCTGAGCTCGGAGCCGCCCAGGTGCGTGTCGCGCCCGCGCAGGCGGCTGAGGCTGCGAAAGACATGGCGAAACGTCATTGCCAACTCATCTAGCTCGGCGGCCCTGGGTCCTTGCGCGAGCTCGGCTGGTTTGTCGATGACCGTGCGACTGCTCATCGAACGGCTCCCTAGACGCCGAGCGGCTCGGCGGTGGACTCGGCGGCGGCGGCCGCGCGGCTGACCCGTGCGCGCGGATTCTCGGCGCGGAGTAGCACCAGGCAGGGGATCAGCCCGAGTGCGGCGGTCCCGAACGACCACCAGTAGGCGGTGTTGAACGCGTGCGCCAGGTGCGTAACCGAAGGCGCGTGACCGCTCGCGCGCTGCAGCACCACCGCCAGCACCGCCGTCCCGATCGCCCCGCCGATGCGCTGCAGCACGTTCAGCTGGGGGGTTGCGTCGGAGAGCTGCTCGGGTGCCAGCGAGGCGAACGCAGCGGTCATCGCAGGCATGAAAGAGAAGCCGATGCCTACCCCCCGCACCAGCAGCACCATCGATATGCCAGCGATCGAGGCTCCCGCGCCGATGAACGCCAACGGAATCGTACTCAGGCACAGAACCGAGACGCCGCCCAGGGCCACGCGGCCGCCGCCGAAGCGATCTGTCAGGCGCCCGGCCACCGGCATCGCCACCAGCATTCCCAGACCCTGCGGTCCGACCAGCAGCCCGGTCGCGATCAGGCTCTCGTGGCGGACTTCCTGGTAGTAGAGGGGAACCAGGATCATCGCCCCGAACAGGGCAGCGCCGAGCGCGAAGGTCGTGAACGACGCAGCCGCGAAGATCCGGTTGGCGTACAAACGGATGTCGAGCAGGGGGCGCTCGATGCGTAGCGCGTGCCAGCAGAAGCCGCCTGTCAGCAGCAGAGCCACGATGATCGGCAGGTCGACGATCGGCGCCGTAAGGCTGGTGTTGGGGGTGCCGAGCTGGGCGAGGCCATAGACGACGGCGGTCGACGCCGTCGAGAGCAGCGCCAGACCGAGGACATCGAGGCGCCCATCCTCGCCAGATTCGGTCTGGGGGAGCATCCGCCAGCCGAGGATGAACGCGACGAAGCCAATCGGAACGTTGACGAGAAAGATCCACGACCAGTGCAGGCTCTGCAGGATCGTCCCGCCCACGACCGGTCCAAGGATCGGACCGAGCATCGCGGGCATCGCCACTATGCCCATTACGCGGCCCATCCGCTTGGGACCGGCGACCTGAGCCATGATCAGCTGAGCTATCGGCATGATCATTCCACCGCCCGCTCCCTGCAGCACACGGAACAGCACGAGCTCGGTGGTCGTCGTAGCTATCGCGCACAGCGCTGAACCCATCGTGAAGAGAACGAGCGAGGTCAGGTACACGCGCTTGGCCCCGAAGCGCCGTGCGGCCCAACCCGTGATCGGGATGACGGCAGCCAGCGACAGCAGATAGCCGGTGATCACCCACTGGGTCTGGGCGAGCGAGCTGTGCAGGTCGTGCCCGAGCGTGCGCAGCGCCACGTTGACGATCGTCGTGTCGAGGATCGACATGATCATCCCAAGGATCACCACGCCAGCGATCTTCCAGACGTAGGGCTCGATGCGGTCAGACGCCTCGGGATGGAAGCCGGGGTCAGCGGTCGTCGGCGAGGAAGACATTCGGTACCTCAATGTTAGGTACCAAACCTTTTTCCTTCAACCCCTACCGGGGCCGCCGCTCACCAGCGATAATGCGCGAAGGCCTTGTTGGCCTGCGCCATGCGGTAAATGTCGTCCTTGCGCTTGTACGCGCCGCCCTGCTGGGATTGGGCGTCCATCAGCTCGTTGGCCAGCCGCTGGGCCATTGTCTTCTCGCGGCGCTGGCGCGCAAACTCGACCAGCCAGCGGACCGCCAGCGTGCGCGCGCGCCGCGGCGCTACCTCTACGGGCACCTGGTAGGTGGCACCGCCCACACGGCGCGATTTGACCTCCAGGCTGGGCGTGAGCGACTTGATCGACGCCTCCAGCGTCTCCACCGGCTCTTTGTCGCTGCGCTCTGCCAACAGCGCCAGCGCGTCATAGACGATCCGCTCGGCCGTCGACTTCTTGCCATCGAGCATCACCTTGTTGATCACCTGCTGGACGAGCTTGGAGCGGTAGATCGGGTCCGCCTCAACGGGGCGGATCTGGGCGGCTGCACGGCGGGGCATGTGTGTCTGTCGTTCCTGGCGGCGAAGTCCGTCGCGGCTATTTCTTCTTGACGCCGTACTGTGAGCGCGCCTTCTTGCGGTCGCTCACTCCGGCCGTGTCAAGCGTTCCACGCACGACCTTGTAGCGCACGCCCGGCAGGTCCTTGACGCGACCGCCGCGCACGAGCACGACCGAGTGCTCTTGCAGGTTGTGGCCCTCGCCGGGGATGTATGCGGTCACCTCGATCGATCCAGAGATGCGCACACGCGCAACCTTGCGCAGGGCGGAGTTAGGCTTCTTGGGGGTGATCGTCTGCACACGCGTGCACACCCCGCGCCGCTGCGGCGCGGCGACCTTCTTCTTGCGGCCTTTGCCGGACTTCAGTCCGGGGGTCGCCAGCTTCTTCTTGGGCGCTACGCGCCCCTTGCGCACCAGTTGCGAGGTCGTCGGCATCGGGGGCAGATCCTAGCAGCGCAACGGCCCGCCGACGAGCCGATCTCGTTACCGTCGCGTGAAGCGCTCCGGCAAGGGGGCAGCGCGATGGCTAGGCGCGCTGGGCGGCCAGGCCCGTCGCGCGCACCGGCGCGGGCATCAGCGCCGAGGCGACCACTACCAGCACGAACGCCAGCGCCTGCAAGATCACGCCGGACGCGCTGCCGGCCACCGGGTCACCGAACACGAGGATGCCGCCCGCGATGCCTGCGATGTTCGCCGCGGTGCCTGTCACCGCGATCACCGGGACCGCCTCGCCGTCCTGCAGTCCTCGCGCGGACGCAAAGAACGCGAACACCGATGCCAGCACCGCCACCCCTAGCCAGGGGCTCAGTACCAGGCCGGCGATCCCGTGTGCGCCCGTAATCCCCGTCAGCGCCTTGATCGCAGTGTCTGACACGCCGAACAGGATCCCCGAGGCAGCCCCCAGCATCACGCCGTGGTGCTCCGCCGGGCCGCCCATCCGCGGGCCCATCAGCAGCAGACCGCCGATGCCGAACAGGCCGGCCTCAAAGCCGATCATGGCCGCTGGCGAGAAGGTCGAGTGCGCCCCGTGCATCGCCGGCAGCGTCACGCCCAGCAGCACCAGGCCACCGGCCATCGCCGCCAGGCCCAGCCACTGGCGCTTGCCCACGTGAAAGCCGAACAGCCGCTCGGCCATCACCGCGATGAACACCACGCCCGCCGCCAGCGACACCTGGACGACCGACATCGGCGCCAGCGCAAGCGCCGCCACGTGCAGGCCCCAGCTGAGCGTCGCCGTGAGCATGCCCAGGGCAAACCACTTGGACGAGTACAGGTTCCTGGTGGTGCGAAACGGGTGCAGCACCTGCACCGTGGCGACCGAGTTGGCGCCCTTGTACTTGTAGAAGAAGCCCAGGTTCGCGACGAACGCGCAGGCGAGGGCGAGGAGTATTCCAAGATCTAGAGTCATCGTGTGGAGAGGGGGGACGGTGTGATCCATCGGCTATGGGCACCTGCTTCTTGACTTAGCTCGGGCCAGCTAGGCGGATCGGCCGTCTGCAGCAGAGTACCCTTCCCGACCTGTATGCCACCTAAAGAGGGCGCCCGCCCAAGCGAAGATCTGCAAACGCCCATGCCAGAGCGCCACAGGCCGCTGCTCATGGTTGACATCGACGGCGTGTTGTCTCTGTTCGGCGTTCCCGCGCGCGAGCAGGCGCAGTGTCCAGAGATCGAGGGATCGCTCCATTCGATCGACGGCACACCCCACTTCCTTTCGTCCACCGCCGCCGCGCACCTGCTTTCGCTGTCGTCGCTGTACGACGTCGTCTGGGCGAGCGGCTGGGAGGAGCGCGCCGACGAACATCTCCCCCATCTACTCGGGGTACCCGCCGGCCTGCCCCACCTGCGCTTCCCCCGCGCGGTCAGACGCTCAAACGCCCACTGGAAGCTCGAGGCGATCGACGCCTACGCCGAAGGACGGCCGCTGGCGTGGATCGACGACGCGCTCAACCCCGCCTGCCATGCCTGGGCGCGCGAGCGCCCCGCGCCGACCTTGCTGGTGGCGACCGTGCCCCAGCGCGGTCTGACCGAGCGCGAGGCGCAACTGCTGGCTGCATGGGCGCGGGACCTACAGGCTACAGGCGGGCCGGGCGCAAGGACCGACGACAGACGCACTGGCATGAAGGGGTTTTACAAGCACGGACAGTGTGCCCCTGGATCAGGATCAATGCGCCACTGAGCATTTATAAGGACCTTATCGACTTTGAGGGTAAGAAGGATAAGTTCGGGTAAGATCTTCTTAGATGGATCCTCTGAACAATCCTTTTGCGCCGGGCGCCGGGACACCGCCGCCGGCGCTGGTGGGACGCGACGATCTCATCGGGAAATACGAGATCGCTCTGCAACGGACCGCAACTGGTCGCCCGGGTAAGAGCATCATGCCTACCGGGCTGCGCGGGGTGGGCAAGACGGTTCTCTTGAACCGCTTCGAACGAATCGCTCGCGACAGGGGCTTTGCCGCCGTACTCATCGAGGCTCCCGACACAGGAGGCTTCAAGCGCCTATTGGCCGGGAGACTGCGCTCGGTTCTGTTCGAACTGGACGCAGGCACCGTCTCGCGTGCCGTCAAGCGCGCCCTTGGCGCACTCAAGTCGTTCTCCTACACCTTGCCCGATGGGAGTTCAATCTCCTTGAACGTCGATGCGATCGCCGGCACGGCCGACTCAGGCATCCTCGCCGAGGACCTCAGCGATCTCTTCGTGGCCGTCGGAGAGGCCTGCGGGGATCGAGGTCGTGCGCTGATGCTCGCAATCGATGAGGTTCAGTATCTCGACGGTGACGAGATCGCTGCTCTAATCACCGCGATTCACCGAACGGTGCAGCTTGGTTTGCCAGTCATCCTCGTGGGGGCTGGTCTACCGCAACTCCCGGGACTGGCCGGCAACGCAAGATCCTACGCGGAGCGACTGTTCGATTTCCCGAGCATCGGTTCGCTAAGCGAGGACGATGCACGAGCCGTCCTGGCAAAACCCGCAGAAGACGCAAGCGTTAGCTTCACACACGACGCGCTCGATCAACTGCTGGACTCAACGCAGGGTTATCCGTACTTTCTCCAGGAGTGGGGCTATCACGTCTGGAATGCGGCTCCCCGATCCCCGATCACCCTCGACGACGTGACACTCGCCGCACCCGACGTGCAGCGTCAACTCGACGAGAACTTCTTCCGGGTTCGCATGGACCGGCTAACGCCGGCCGAGAAGGCATATCTCGCAGCCATGGCCGACCTGGGAGCCGGACCACATCGATCCGGCGATATAGCGGCAAAGCTCGCAGTGAAGGTGGAGAGCGTTGCGCCGCGCCGGTCAGGTCTCATCCAGAAGGGGATGATCTTCAGTCCCGCTCACGGGGACACCGCGTTTACCGTCCCTATGTTCGACGACTTTCTTCGCCGATCTCACGGAGGCTGACTGCCTTGAGCCAAGTCGTGCCGCTCACGGCTACGTGCTCGGCTCAATGGCAATCGTCGTCGGCGGGGATACCAACCTACTCCTCCTCGAGCGGCTCCTCAGGGATCTCCAGCTCGGCGAGCTCCTCGACGAAGCCCGGATCGGTGCTGCCGGCGCCGATCTTCTCAAGCGACGCGAGGTCGGCGTCGAACTCGTGCCCGTAGCCGCCGTTGAAGCCGTCGCCGCCCGCCAGCCCCAGCTCGGCGGCGATCTCGTCCTGGTCGAGCAGGCCGACGTCGTCGATCGCGCGGGGCAGCGGTTCTGACGGTTCGATCTCGATCCGCCGGTAGCGCTTGAGCCCGGTCGCCGCGGGGATCAGCTTGCCGATGATCACGTTCTCCTTGAGGCCGTTGAGGCGATCGATCTTGCCTTCCAGCGCCGCGTCGGTGAGAACCTTGGTGGTCTCCTGAAAGGACGCGGCCGACAGGAATGAGTCGGTGTTCAACGATGCCTTGGTGATGCCCAGGATGATGTCCTCGGGCAGCGCCGCTTCCCTGCCGTCCGAGACGACCGCATCGTTGACCTTCTGGAACTCGAAGCGGTCGACGAACTGCCCCGGCAGATAGTCGGTGTCGCCCTTCTGCTCAATACGCACCTTTTTGAGCATCTGGCGCACGATCAGCTCGATGTGCTTGTCGTTGATGTCCACGCCCTGGGACTTGTAGACCTCCTGGACCTCCTTGACCAGGTACTGCTCGGTCTCGGTGCGCCCGCGGATGGCCAGCAGCTCGTGCGGGTACACCGAACCCTCGTTGAGCTGCTTGCCGGATTTGATCTTCTCGCCGTCTGACACGAACAGCCGCGTGCGCCGCGGGAAGGCGTGGCGGTGCTCCTCGCCATCTGAGTCGGTGATGACGACCGTGAGCGCCTTGTCGGTTTCCTCGATCGACACGGTGCCGTCCTGCTCTGCGATCTTGGCGATGCCCTTGGGGCGGCGCGCCTCGAACAGCTCGACCACGCGGGGCAGGCCGTGAGTGATGTCCGCTCCGGCCACGCCGCCGGTGTGGAAGGTGCGCATCGTCAGCTGGGTGCCCGGCTCGCCGATCGACTGGGCGGCCACGATGCCCACCGCGTCGCCGATCTGGGCGAGCGCGCCGGTGGCCATCGCCCGGCCGTAGCAGGCCTGGCATACGCCGCTGGGCGCCTTGCACTTGAGCACCGAGCGCACCGGCACGGTCACAGCCACGCCCTTGTCGTGCTCGTCGACGTGGGCTTGGACGATGTCGGCCAGCTCGTCGCGGCCGATTTCGATGCCCTGCTCGGCCAGCATGCGACCGCGCTTGGTCGTGATCGGCTTGGCCGCGATGCGCCCCACGAGGCCGTCGTTGGGGTCGCCGCCGTCCTTGAAGACGGGGATCTCGATGTACTCCTCGGTGCCGCAGTCGGCCTCGCGGATGATCACGTCCTGGGCCACGTCGACCAACCGCCTGGTCAGGTAACCCGAGTCGGCGGTGCGCAGGGCGGTGTCGGCCAGCCCCTTTCGCGCGCCGTGCGTGGAGATGAAGTACTCGAGCACCGACAGGCCCTCCATGAAGTTGGCCTTGATCGGGCGCTCGATGATTTCGCCCTTCGGGTTGGCCATCAGGCCACGCATGCCCGCCAGCTGGCGGATCTGCTTGAACGACCCGCGGGCGCCCGAGTTGGCCATCATGAAGATGGGGTTGAGCGTGTCGAGGTTCGCGATCATCGCCTCGGCGACCTCGTCGGTGGCCGCGTTCCACTGCTCGACGACCGCCTCGTGACGCTCCTCCTGGGTGATCAGACCGTCGTCGTACTGGTCGGTGATGTCGCCGACCAGCTTGTCGTACTTGTCGAGGATCGCCTGCTTCTCGGGCGGGATCACGACGTCGTTCTTGGAGATCGTGATGCCGGCCTGCGTGGCGTACTTGAAGCCGAGATCCTTGAACGCGTCGAGCACGAGCGAGATCGTGGTCGCGCCGTAACTCTGCACGAGCAGCTCGATCAGGCGCGTGGTGTCGCGCTTCTTCATCGACTGGTTGACGAAGGTGTACTTGGACGCGTCCCACTCGTCGCCCAGCGCCTCGGCCAGCGCGCGCTCGATGCGGTCGTTGTAGATGATCCGCCCGACCGTCGTCAGCACGTGGCCGCCCTCGCGCCCGTAGGGGCGGAACTCAGCCAGGTCGTGCAGTTTGACCATGCCGCCCTCGTAGGACAGCTCGGCCTCCTGAGCGGTGCGGTACACGTGCGGGCGCGGATCGTGCGTAGCGCGGTCGATCTTCGACAGCTCCTCCGCTTCCGGGCCGTACGTCAGGTAGTAGGCACCCAGGATCATGTCCTGGGTGGGCGTCGCCAGCGGCGCGCCGTGCGCCGGCGAGAGGATGTTGTTGGAGGACAGCATCAGGATGCGCGCCTCCGCCTGCGCCTCTGCCGACAGCGGCAGGTGCACGGCCATCTGATCGCCGTCGAAGTCCGCGTTGAACGCGTGGCAGACCAGCGGGTGCACCTGGATCGCCTTGCCCTCGACGAGCAGCGGCTCGAACGCCTGGATGCCCAAGCGGTGCAGCGTGGGCGCGCGGTTGAGCAGCACGGGGTGCTCGTGGATGACCTCCTCGAGCACGTCCCACACCTCGCCGATCATCGAGTCGACCATCTTCTTGGCCGCCTTGATGTTCTGCGCGGACTTACGCTCGACCAGGCGGGCCATGATGAACGGCTTGAACAGCTCCAGCGCCATGATCTTGGGCAGCCCGCACTGGTGCAACTTCAGGTAGGGGCCGGCCACGATGACCGAGCGCCCTGAGTAGTCCACGCGCTTGCCCAGCAGGTTCTGACGGAAGCGCCCCTGCTTGCCCTTGAGCATGTCTGACAGGCTCTTGAGCGGGCGGTTGCCCGGGCCGGTTACCGGACGCCCGCGGCGGCCGTTGTCGAACAACGCGTCGACGGCCTCCTGGAGCATGCGCTTCTCGTTATTGACAATGATCTCGGGCGCGCCGAGGTCGAGTAGCCGCTTGAGGCGATTGTTACGGTTGATGACCCTGCGGTAGAGGTCGTTGAGGTCTGAAGTTGCAAAGCGTCCGCCGTCGAGCTGGACCATCGGACGCAGCTCCGGCGGGATCACCGGCACGGCGTCGAGGACCATCATCTCGGGCTTGTTGCCCGACTGGATGAACGCGGACACGACCTTCAGGCGCTTGACCGCGCGGGCCTGCTTCTGGCCTTTACCCGTCTTGACCTGGTCCTCGAGCTCGATCCTTTCCTCCTGCAGGTCGACCTGCTGGAGCAGGTCGCGGATCGCTTCGGCGCCCATGCCGCCGCGGAAGTACTCGCCGAAGCCGTATGGCGAGCCAAAGCGTTCCTTGAGCTCGCGGAAGGTCGTCTCGTCGTGCTCGATCTGCTTGGGCTCCATCGTCTTGAACAGCTCCCACACGTTGCGCATCCGCTCGGCTGCGTCCTCGATGTAGGCTTCGGTGTCGGCGATGTCGGCGTCGAACGCCTTGGTGAGCTCCTTGATGAGCTTGTCGCGCTCCTCGTCTGAGATCTTGGCGAGGTTGATGTCGAGCGAGTCCGCCCACAGGTGGTCTTCGTCGTTGAAGTTGGTCTGCTTGGCGCTCTGTAGGTACTTCTCGCGGCGCGCCAGCGACTCACGTAGCTCGAGCACCCGCTCCTCGCGCTCTGCGGTGTACGCGTCGAGGACCTTGTTGACCTCCTTCTCCAGCGAGTCCATGTCCTTGGCGCGCGCCTCGTCATCGACCCACGTGACGATCGACGCTGCGAAGTAGAGGACCTTCTCCAGTTCCTTGGGCGCCATGTCCAGCAGGTAGCCGATGCGGCTGGGCACGCCCTTGAAGAACCAGATGTGACTGACGGGCGCGGCCAGGTCGACGTGGCCCATGCGCTCGCGGCGGACCTTCGAGCGCGTGACCTCCACGCCGCAGCGCTCGCACACGATGCCCTTGTAGCGGACGCGCTTGTACTTGCCGCAGTAGCACTCCCAGTCCTTGGTCGGACCGAAGATGCGCTCGCAGAAGAGGCCGTCCTTCTCGGGCTTGAGTGTGCGGTAGTTGATGGTCTCCGGCTTGGTCACCTCGCCCGAGCTCCAGCTGCGTATCTGCTTGGACGAAGCCAGGCTGATCTCGATGGCGTCGAAGTTGTTGATGTCGATCATTCTGTGTGCGCTTTCGCTCGCGGGTGAATCCGGCAACTGCTTTGCTGTGACCTAAGGACGTCTGACTTCGTCGGGGCCGCGCCTGCGGCGCGTGCCCGACTTTTACTCAGCGGGGACCTCGCTTTCCAGGCCCTCCAAATCGATGTCTGCGGTGGCGTCGACGTCGAGCAGCTCCTCGACGGCGATCGGCTCGACCTCGTCGACGACGTCCTCGACGGCGTCCTCTGTGTCCTCGCCATCTGAGGACTCGGCCGAGTCCTCGGTGGCGGCGTCGGTGGCGTCCTCGCCCTCGACCGCCTCGTCGGCCGCCTCGCCGGCGATGGCGCGCACGCCCGACAGGTCGATGCCGAGCTCCTCGGCCGCGCGCAGCAGGTCGTCGTCTTCGTCGCGCATCTCCGTGCGCTGGCCCTCCTCGGAGACGACGTTGACGTCGAGCGCCAGCGACTGCATCTCCTTGAGCAGCACCTTGAAGGACTCGGGGATCGACGGCTCGGCGATGTTCTCGCCCTTGACGATCGCCTCGTAGGCCTTCACGCGCCCGACGGTGTCGTCGGACTTGATCGTGAGCATCTCCTGCAGCGTGTAGGCGGCGCCGAAAGCCTCCAGCGCCCACACCTCCATCTCGCCGAAGCGCTGGCCGCCGAACTGCGCCTTGCCGCCCAGCGGCTGCTGGGTGACCAGCGAGTAGGGGCCGGTCGAGCGTGCGTGGATCTTGTCGTCGACGAGGTGCAGGAGCTTGAGGATGTACATGTAGCCCACCGTCACCTGTTCCTCGAAGGGCTCGCCGGTGCGCCCGTTGAACAGCGTCATCTTCCCCGACGCCTGCTCTCCCACCCGCCGGGACTTATCGACGTCCATGCGGATGCGCCCGGTGTGCGCGTCCTGCCACTTGACCAGCGCGTTGTCGACGTCGGCGACCGTCGCCCCGTCGAAGACGGGCGTGGACACGTACACGCGCCCGTTGCCGTCGGCGGCGTGAGCGGCGTTGTAGGCCTCGGTGCCGTCGTCGTACCAGCCCTGCGCGGCCGCCCAGCCAAGATGTGTCTCAAGGATCTGCCCGACGTTCATGCGCGAGGGCACGCCCAGCGGGTTGAGGATCACGTCGACGGGTGTGCCGTCCTCCAGGAACGGCATGTCCTGCTGGTCGACAATCTTGGAGATCACACCCTTGTTGCCGTGGCGGCCGGCAAGCTTGTCTCCCTCGGAGATCTTGCGCTTCTTGGCCACAAACACGCGCACGAGGTCGTTGACGCCCGGCGGCAGGTCGTCGCCGGCGTCGCGGCTGAACGTCTTGACGTCGATCACCACGCCACCCTCGCCGTGAGGGACCTTCAGGGATGTGTCGCGCACCTCGCGCGCCTTCTCCTTGAAGATCGCGCGGATCAGCTTCTCCTCGGCCGTCAGCTCGGTCTCGCCCTTGGGCGTGACCTTGCCGACGAGCAGGTCGCCGGAGATGACCTCGGCGCCCACGCGCACGATGCCGCGGTCGTCGAGGTTGCGCAGCGACTCCTCCGAGCGGTTGGGGATGTCGCGGGTGATCTCCTCCTCGCCCAGCTTGGTCGTGCGGGCGTCGATCTCGTACTCCTCGATGTGGATCGAGGTCAGCTCGTCGTCCTGGACCAGGCGCTTGGACAGGATGATTGCGTCCTCGAAGTTGTAGCCCTCCCAGGACATGAACGCGACCATCAGGTTCTTGCCCAACGCCATCTCGCCCTTGTCGGTCGAGGAGCCGTCGGCGAGCACGTCGCCGGCCTTGACCTTCTGGCCGTTGCGCACGAGCGGCTTGTGGTGGATCAGCGTGCCCTGGTTGGAGCGCATGAACTTCTGCAGCTCGTACTCATCCTTGCTGCCGTCGTTAGCCTGCACGACGATCTGGTCGGCGTCGATGTAGTCGACCGTGCCGGCGTTGCGGGCCAGCAGCACATCGCCCGTGTCCAGCGCCGCGCGGCGCTCCATGCCGGTGCCCACCAGCGGGGCGTCGGCCTTCAGCAGCGGCACAGCCTGGCGCTGCATGTTGGAGCCCATCAGCGCACGGTTGGCGTCGTCGTGCTCCAGGAACGGGATCATGGCGGTAGCCACCGACCAGATCTGCTCGGGCGAGACGTCGATCAGGTCCACGTCCTTGGGCCCCACGGTGACGTACTGCCCGGCCTGGGTGCGGCAGAGGATCTCTGAGCCCTTGAGCTTGCCGCTGCTTGGATCGACTGGCGTGTTGGCCTGGGCGATCAGCAGCTCCTCTTCCTGGGTGGCGTCCAGGCGCGTGACCTCCTCGGTGACTACGCCGTCCTTGACCACGCGGTAGGGGGTGGTAACGAAGCCGTACTCGGACACCTCGGCGAAGGACGACAGCGAGCCGATCAGCCCGATGTTGGGACCCTCGGGTGTCTCGATCGGGCACATGCGCCCGTAGTGGGTGGGGTGCACGTCGCGCACCTCGATCGGTGCGCGCTCGCGCGTGAGCCCACCGGCGCCGAGCGCGGACAGGCGACGGCGGTGGGTCAGCCCGGCCAGCGAGTTGGTCTGGTCCATGAACTGCGACAGCTGGGAGGAGCCGAAGAACTCCTTCAGGGCGGCCACCACCGGTCGGATGTTGATGATCGTCTGCGGGGTGATCGTGTCGGCGTCCTCGGTGGTCAGACGCTCGCGCACCACGCGCTCCATGCGGTAGAGGCCGATGCGGAAGGCCTCCTGGATGAGCTCGCCGACGGTGCGCAGGCGACGGTTACCGAAGTGCTCGTACTCGTCGAGATGGTCGGCCACGGGCTCGCGCGGCATGCTCAGCGCCTCGGCGGCGTAATCCTTGATCTCGACCTCGCCGTCCTCGGGCAGCCCAAGGCGCTTGGGCAGCGACACGAGCTCGCGCACGAGCTGCAGGATGTCATCGTGGGTGAGCGTGCGCGTGTCTATGTCCACGTCCAGGCCCAGGCGCGAGTTGAGCTTGTAGCGCCCCACGCGCGTAAGGTCGTAGCGCTTGGGGTCGAAGAACAGCTGGTTGAGCAGTGCCTTGGCGTTGTCCACGCTGGGCGGCTCGCCGGGACGCTGCTTCTTGAACAGCTCGATCAGCGCGCCCTCTTCGTTACGGGTGGCCTCGGTGTCGGACTCGAGCGTGTTGCGGATGTACAGCGAGTCCTCGAACAGACGCAGGATCTCCTCGTCGGTTGCGTAGCCCATCGCCCGCAGCAGCACCGTGACCGGCAGCTTGCGCTTGCGGTCGATGCGCACGAACACCTTGCCCTTCTTGTCGATCTCCAGCTCAAGCCAGGAGCCGCGCGCGGGCATCAGGTTGGCGATGAAGACCTGCTTCTCGCGATCCTTGGGCTCCATCAGGTAGGCGCCCGGGGAGCGCACGAGCTGGGTGACGACCACGCGCTCGGTGCCGTTGATGACGAACGTGCCGCGCTCGGTCATCCATGGGAAGTCGCCCATGAACACCGACTGCTCGCGGATCTCGCCGGTCTCCCGGTTGATGAACGCCACCGTGACGGTCAGCGGGCGGGCGTAGGTCAAGTCCTTCTCGCGGCACTGGTCCAGAGAGGCGACAGGCTCGTCGAAGGTGAACTCGCCGAACTGCACGGCGAGGTTGCCCGTGTAGTCCTCGATGGGCGAGATGTCGTCGATCGTCTCGCGCAGGCCGCCTGTCGCCGGGTCGGTCAGCCATGCGAACGAGCGGCGCTGGATGTCTATGAGGTTGGGGACGTCAACTGTCTTCTGGAGACGCGCGAAGGTCCGGCGCGTCCGGAGAGCATCTACAGCAGCCAAGAAATGACTCCTTCGGAGGGCGATACACGGGCAGAGGAGGGCGCCGAGG
This sequence comes from uncultured Solirubrobacteraceae bacterium, assembly GCA_963734225.1. Taxonomy (GTDB): domain Bacteria; phylum Actinomycetota; class Thermoleophilia; order Solirubrobacterales; family Solirubrobacteraceae; genus Palsa-744. The sequence continues at coordinate 30,292 of CAVTGI010000016.1, read as the reverse complement.
CGCGACCAGCAAAGATAGCACAGACTATCGATGCCCTGAAGGGCCGCCGGCGCTCACGGACCCCGCCCTCGACAACCGCGTATGTGGCGCGGCGCCGGACTTCGTGGACGGCTGCGACTATCGACCAGCCCGGCAGACTCTACCGGAAAATGGGCGAAATTGTTAAGCGCGCATAAGCGCGCGTCGTACGCGCCGGCCTCGGACCCATGCGGCTAGGAAACTCGGACTGCTCTTTCCCTGCAGTCCCACAAGCTGCTAGTGGACCTCAGGCGGCGTTATCCGATAACCCCGCGCGGGCCGACCTGCGGCAGACCGGATGGTGCTGGGACCGGCACCGGTCGCTGCGGAACAGGGCGCGGCTGAGGCTGGGTGCGAGCAAACATGGCTATCAACCTTACTCGGCGTCGCAAAGACAATCAATGCACCTGCAACGAAAAGACCAACGGAGAGTATACGCAGGGCATCCTTAAGAACCCGCGTCTTTTCAGCGGCCCTTTGCGTATTGGCCTTGAAGGCAACGTCGAGGTCTGCGAGCAATTGCTCTCGACCTGCTCGCGCCGACTGGCCACCGTAGGTCGCATAGAACTGCAGTCCAAGAGTGATCGAGCGCAGCGGCCAGGATGACATCTTGATCCTCATCCGCTGGGCCACGGCGGAGACTCCTCCGACGGTCCCACCTGAGCCACATGAGAGCATCGTATGGCGCACTGCAAGACAGTTGGCGGCACCGCGACGCACAGGCACCCCCGACGCGGGCGAGACCGCTCGGCCGCCGGATGACCGCAAAGCACGCCCCCGCCAAGCGAAGCCGTCCGTCTGACGGTCGCCGCGAAGTCGCGGCCGTCAGACGAACGGCGCAGCGCCCGCGAAAGTCGCGGCCGTCAGACGGACGGCGAAGCGTCACTTCAGCTCGACCGACGCTCCCGCCTCCTCGAGTTCCTGCTTGAGCTTGTCGGCCTCCTCGCGTTCGATGCCCTCCTTGACCGGCTTGGGCGCCTCGTCGACGAGCGCCTTGGCCTCTTTGAGGCCAAGGCCCGTGGCGGCGCGCACGACCTTGATCACCTGGATCTTCTTGTCGCCGGCGCCGGTGAGGATCACATCGACGGTGCTGCTGACTTCCTCCTCGGCGGCACCCGCGTCGCCGCCGCCCGCGGGTGCGGCGACGGGGGCCGCGACGGCCGCGGCGGACACCCCGAACTCCTCCTCGAGCGCCTTGATCCGCTCGGCGAGCTCGAGCACGGAGATGCCCTTGAGCTCCTCGATCCAATCCTGCGTGCTGGTTGCCATCGTGTTCAGTCCTCCTTGGTGGGATTCGTCTCGGCGTCCTGCGGCGCCGACCCGGTCGCGGGCTCGGCCTGCGCCGAGACGTCCGCCTGGTTGTCGTCTTCTTGTGCCGGCTGGTCGGACTCCGGCTCAGCTTGTGTGTCGGGGGGTGGCTCGACGGCCGTCTCCTCGGCCCTGGCCAGCTCTTCGGGAGTGTCGTCCTCGGGCGTGGGCGCCTCAGCCTCCGCGGCGGGTGCCTCGGCCGCAGGCGCCTGCTCGGCCGCTGGCGTCTCGGCCTCCTCGGCGGGCGCCTCAGCCGCAGGCGCGTCCTCGGGCGCTGGCGCCTCGGCCTCCTCGGCGGGAGCCTCGGCAGCAGGCGCCTCGGCGACGGCAGCGGGAGCCTCCCCGGCGGGGATCTCGCCGGACTCCTTCTTGGCTTGCACCTGCCCGAGCGCGACGGCGAGGCCGCCGACGAGCGCACCGAGGGTGCGCACGAGGCCGCTGATGGGCGAGGCGACGACGCCGACGAGCTGGCCGTAGAGCACTTCGCGTGAGGGCAGGCGCGACAGCGCGCGAATCTGGTCGACGTCGAGCGTGCTGCCGTCCATCAGCCCGCCCTTGAAGGGCAGCAATTGAGTTGCCCGCCCATAGTCGGCGACGGCCTTGGCGGCCAGGGCGACGTCGCCGCGCACGAACGTCAGCGCGGTGGGGCCGGACAGGTATTCCTTGAGCGTCTCGGCGCCGGCCTGGTCGGCGGCGCGTTCGGTGAGCGAGTTCTTGACGACCTTGAAGGTTGCGTCAGCCTCGCGCAGCTTGGTGCGCAGCTCGGCTACCTGCGCGACGGTGATGCCCCGGTAGTCGACGGCGAAGACAGCGTCGGACTCGTCTATGTGGGCGGCGATCTCGGCGATCGCCACGGCCTTTTGCTCTCGGTTCAATGTGGGCTCCTAGCCCGGTCTTGCACGGCCGATCGAAGTTCGGCGGGCCGCTGCCGGGGGTCTGTGGTGGCCTTGAGTATGCGCGTCGCTAAGCGGCGATGGTAGCGGCGGACGCCTCCTCGACGATGTCACGTGTCTTGGATGTGTCGACCTTGACGCCCGGGCCCATCGTGGAGGCGATGGTGATCGAGCGCAGGTAGCGGCCTTTGGCGACGGACGGCTTGGCGCGGATCAGCTCGTCGAGCACGGCTGCGTAGTTCTCGAGCAGCTTGCGGTCGTCGAAGCTGGCCTTGCCGATGACCATGTGGACGATGGCGGTGCGGTCGGTGCGGTACTCGACCTTGCCGGCCTTGGACTCTTCGACGGCTTTGGCGACGTCCATGGTGACGGTGCCGACTTTGGGGTTTGGCATCTTGCCGGAGGGCCCAAGGATGCGCCCGAGCCGCCCGACGATGGACATCATGTCGGGGGTGGCGATGGCGAGGTCGAAGTCGTCGAAGCCCTCCTCGATGCGCTTGGCGAGGTCCTCGCCGCCGACCACGTCGGCACCGGCAGCTTCGGCCTCTGCGACCTTGGGACCCTGCGCGAACACGGCGATCTTGACGTCTTTGCCCAGGCCGTTGGGTAGGGCGATGGTGCCGCGCAGCTGCTCGTCGGCGTGGCGCACGTTGAGCCCCATGCGGAAGTGCACCTCGACGGACTCGTCGAACTTGGAGCTGGCGAGCTCGCGCACGAGCGCGACGGCCTCGGCGGGCTCGTACTCGCGCCCGGGATCGACCTTGGCGCGCAGCTCGGCGTAGCGCTTGCCGTGATGACTCATGAGGCCACATCCACACCCATCGACCTGGCTGTGCCGGCGATGATCTTGGCGGCCTGGTCGATGTCGTTGGCGTTGAGGTCGTCGAACTTGCGCTGGGCGATCTCGCGCAGTTGCGCATCAGTGATCGTGCCGACCTTCACTCGGTTGGGCTCGCCCGAGCCCTTGTTGATCTTGATGGCCTGGCGGATCAGCACGGCGGCGGGCGGCGTCTTGGTGACGAACGTGAAGGTGCGGTCCTCATAGACGGTGATGACGACCGGGATGACGGTCCCGGTTTCGCTCTGCGTCTGGGCGTTAAAGGCCTTGCAGAACTCCATGATGTTGATCCCGTGCTGGCCCAGCGCAGGACCGACCGGCGGCGCAGGACTGGCCTGCCCGGCGTTGGCCTGCAGCTTGATCGTGGTGAGGACCTTCTTTGCCATTGCGCGTTCCTAAATCTCGCTCTTAGAGCTTTTTGACCTGATCAAAACTGACTTCCACCGGGGTCTCGCGGCCGAAGATTGATACCAGCACCTTGAGCTTGGACGCGTCCTCGTTGATCTCGGAGATCTCGCCGGAGAAGTCAGACAGCGGCCCGGAGACGACCTTGACGGACTCGCCGATGGAGAACTGCGCGCGGGTGCGCGGGGCGGTGGCGACCTCCTTGTGCAACAGCCGGTCGACCTCGACCTGGGTCAGCGGCACGGGCTCCTGGGAGGAGCCGACGAAGCCGGTCACGCCGGGGGTGCCCTTGACCACGCCCCAGGAGTCCTCGTTGAGCTCCATGTTGACCAGCACGTAGCCGGGCATGGTGCGCTTCTCGACGGTGATCTTCTGGTTGTCCTTCATCTCGGCCACGGCTTCCGTGGGCACGACCACGCTGCGCACAGCGCGCTGCTGCCCGAGCGAGACAACGCGGTGCTCGAGGTTGTGCTTGACCTTGTTCTCGTGACCCGAGTAGGTGTTGACTACATACCAGCGAAACATTCAGCGGACCTCAGACATTCAGGGGGGCCTCTTCTAGAGGATGGCTTCGACGATTTCCTTGGCGACAACATCGGCAAGGCCAAGGTAGGCGCCGGCGATGGCAACGAAGCCGATCACGACGGCAGTCGCCTGGAAGACGTGTTGGCGGTCGGGCCATTGGACGCGCTGCAGCTCGGCCCAGCTGGCGCGCACGAAGGCGATCGCGCGGTTGCCGCCACGGGGTATGGCTGCGCCGGAGGCCTGCTCGGGGGTCGCCGGGCGCGACCCGCCGCCGCCGACGAGCTCCTGCACCTCGTTGTCACTGACGTCGCCCTCGACCTCGGCCTCTTTCTCGATTTCGAGCTCGGAAAGCGTGGGGCCGCTTTCGGTGTCGATCTCGGCGTCTGCAGCGGGGGTGCCGTTTTCGGTGTCGACGGGCACGCCGCCGGCGCCGCGCACGATCGCGGCGTCGAACTCGTCGACGTCGCCGGTGTGCTCGAGCGCACCGGGCAGGTCCGCACGCACGGGTTGGCTTGGCGCGGGCGCGCGCTCGATGCGCCCGCCTGCGGTGGTTCCCCGCCGTTCGCGACGCTGCTTTGCACGTTTTCGGTCACGAGCCACGACAGCGCTCCCGCGCTAGCGGGTCTCCCGGTGGCTGGTGTGTTTGCGACACCAGCGGCAGTACTTACGCATGGACACACGGTCAGGGTTGTTGCGTTTGCTCTTGCTTGTCTGGTAGTTACGGCGCTTGCACTCCTCGCAGGCGAGGGTGATAGCGATTCGGACGTCTCCGCGGGCCATGATGAAAACCCCTGCGTGGTGGTGATGGACAGCAGCCCAGGCGAAGAAAAACCCCGCCCAGGCGCGAGGTCCAAAGCAGTCTAGCGCGCCGGGGCTGCGGGAGCGAGCGGGGGACTCGAGCGCGAATGACGTCCGGCGCACGCGCAAAGCTCGGCTGGTCGATCCGCCCATCGGGGCTGCGCGTTCTTGCCCGTCCAGGCGCACAGCCGGCCCAGACATAGAAGGAGACATCCACATGCACCTGCCCGAGCCGATCCAGGCGACCGTCCACGACGAGTCGTTCGCGGGCGTGACCTACCACATCCGCGGCGAGCTGGTTCCGGAGCTGCAGATCGAGATCACCGACCAGGCGGTGATGTTCGAGCACCACGTGCTGCTGTGGAAGGAGACGCAGCTGAACATCGAGCTGAAGAAACTGCCGGGCGCGGTCAAGCGCAAGATCGCCGGCCTGGAGTTCTTCGTGACGCGCACGTCGGGCTCGGGACGGGTCGCGTTCTCGCGCGACTCGCCTGGCCAGTGCGTGCCGCTGCACCTGCGCCAGGGCGAGGGGCTGGACGTGCGCGAGCACCAGTTCGTGGCGGCGACCGACAACCTGGACTACAGCTTCGAACGGATCAAGGGCGTGCAGAACATGCTGCTGGGCGGCTCGGGCTTCTTCATGGACAAGTTCAGGGCGACCAACGGGGATGCGCTGGTGTGGCTGCACGGACACGGCAACGTGTTCCTGGTGAACCTGGACGCGGGCGAGCAGCTGGACGTGGAGGCGGGCGCGTGGCTGTTCAAGGATCCGTCGGTCAATCTGGAGGCGATCACGATGGGGCTGAAGTCGGGCATCTTCGGCGGCGGCGGCAAGCTGACCTGGAACCGCTTCACGGGCCCGGGCCGCCTGGCGATCCAGACGCTGTTCATCGCGCCGCTGGAGGGCGTGGAGTCGGCGGCGCCCGCGGCTGCGACGGGTGGCGTGGCGGGCGCGCTGATCAGCGGTCTGGTGAAAGGCTAAGAGCAGACGACGATTTTTATGAAGCCCCCTACGGGGGCGGGAGTTGTCGCGCGGTGAGCGCGCTACTCGTAGATCGTGAGCGTGGCCAGGATTACGTACAGGGCGACCAGCGCCCAGCCCTCGAAGGCGGCGGCCTGGCCGTCGCCGGCGACCTGCCAGAGGATCAGCGCGGTGAGCACCAGCGCGCCGATGTACACCGGCGCGAGGGCAAATGTGAGCGTGGTGGCCAGGGCGAAGGACACGAGCACGAGCAGGGGGTACAGGAAGGCGGCGATCTGGGCGATCGAGTTTTTGACCACCGAGATGGCCAGGTCCGAGCGGCCCTTGTAGGCGAGCACCAGCCCGGCGGTGTTCTCGACCGCGTTGCCTGCGATCGCGACGATGACCAGCCCGGCGAATGCCTGCGAGAGATGCAGTTGAGCGATGGCCGGCGCGAGCGCGTCGACGAACCATTCGGAGACGAACGCGGATGCTCCACCGGCGACGATCAGCAGGATCAGGGTCGTCGCGAGCGACAGCCGCGGGCCGGCGAGCTCGAGGTCGAAGTCGGGCGCATCGGAGCTGGGCGAGTCGGCCGTGTCGGGCGCGCCGGAGGTGGGCATACCGGAGGAAGGCGTGCCGGAGGAGTGCTCATCAGAGCTGGGCGCGGCCGTCTCGGGCAGGCTGTCGGAGCGCAGGTAGGGCACCACCCAGGCGATGTACACGACCAGCAGGCAGACCGCGCCAACCGCCGAGATCGCCTTGACGTGGTGGCTGGCCGGGTCGTGGGCGGCCAGCGACAGGCCGAGCAGCACGATGATGAACACGGTCACCTGCAGCAGCGTGGCTGTGTCCCTCGGCAGGCGCTTGGAGAAGCGCATGATCCCGTCGGGCGCACGACGGGCGCCCACGATGATGACCAGGCCGAGCACCAGCAGGGCGTTGGCCAGCACCGAGCCGACCAGGGCCGTCTGGGCGACGATCAGCTCGCCCTTCTGCAACGCGAAGATGACCACGAACAGCTCCGGCAGGTTGCCGAGCGTGGACTGCATCATCCCGGTCACCCCCGGCCCGAAACGCTCGCCTAGCTGCTCGGTCGCGAACGACACCACCCACGCCAGGCCGGCCAGCGCGAGCGTCGCCAGGGCAAAGCGCGGCACAGGCGCCCAGGCCCCGTACTTGGCCACGCCCGCGATCGCGGTCAGCACGGCGATCAGCGCCAGGGCGCAGCGCTCGAGTGGGGTCAGGGCGGCCATCTGGCGCCCGCGACGATAACCCTTGCCCGGGATGGCGCCCGGGCCGGGTCGCCGCTGCGTCGCGCGGATCTATCCTTTCGAACATGCGCCTCGCCAGCTTCCTACCCCCCGGCTTTGAGATCGCCCGCGCGGGGGAGGTGCGCGAGGAGGGCGGCCAGATGCGCGTATTCGGCTACGCGCAGGAGGACCTGACCGTGCTCGACCGGCTCGTCGACCCCGAGGCCGCGCCAGTCGAGAGCCAGTCGTGGGCGCTCGACGACGTCACCCTGCTCGCGCCCGTGCCCGCCCCGCGGGCGATCTTCGGGATCGGCCTGAACTACTCAGACCACGTCGCCGAGATGGGCGGCCAGGCGCCCGAGCGTCCGCTCGTGTTCATGAAGCTGCCCTCCTCCGCCGCCCCGCCTAACGCGCCCGTGCACTGCCCCCAGGTGGTGCGCCGCCTGGACTACGAGGGCGAGCTCGCCGTCGTCATGGGACCCGGCCGGTCCGTCGCCGGCTACGCCGTCGCAGACGACGTCACCGCGCGCGACCTGCAGGGGCGCGAGCAGCAGTGGACGCGCGCCAAGGGCGCCGACGGCTTCTGCCCCTACGGCCCCTGGATCACCACCGCCGACGAGGTGCCCGACCCGCACGCGCTCGCGCTGCGCACCTGGGTCAACGGACAGCTGCGCCAGGAGTCAAACACGTCCAACCTGATCTTCACCGTGCCCGAGCTGATCGAGTTCATCTCCCAGACCTGCACGCTCGCCGCCGGCGACCTGATCCTCACCGGCACGCCCGCCGGCGTCGGCATGGGCCGCAAGCCGCCCGCCTTCCTCGGCCCCGACGACGTAGTGCGCATCGAGATCGAGGGGCTCGGCGCGATCGAGCACCTGATCGCCTGACGCGCGCGCTCGCACGCGTCACCGCGCGACCCCGCCGGCCGGCCGTGCCGGCCTCATCAAAAACGTCGTACGCGCGCGGCCGTCGAGGAGCTCAGTGGCTCTCGAGCACGCGGTCGACCAGGCCGTACTCGAGCGCCTGCTGGGCGCTGAAGAAGCGGTCGCGCTCCATGTCCGCGCGCACCTCCTCCTTCGGTTTGCCCGTGTGCTCCGCGTAGATTTCGTCGATCCGCTCGCGCACCTTGAGGATCTCGCGCGCGTGGATCTCGATGTCCGTCGACTGGCCTTCAAAGCCCGCCGACGGCTGGTGGATGAGGATGCGCGAGTTCGGCAGCGCCGCCCGCTTGCCCTTCTTGCCCCCCGCCAGCAGCAGCGAGCCCATCGACATCGCCACGCCCACGCACATCGTCGCCACGTCCGGCTTGATGAAGTTCATCGTGTCGTAGATCGCCAGGCCCGAGTAGATCGAGCCGCCCGGCGAGTTGATGTACAGCGAGATGTCCTTCTCCGGGTCCTCGCTCTCCAGGTGCAGCAGCTGCGCCACCACCAGGTTCGCCACCTGGTCGTCAATCGGCGTGCCCAGGAAGATGATGCGCTCGTTCAGCAGCCGCGAGTAGATGTCGAACTCGCGTTCGCCGCGCGCCGTGCGCTCGATGACCATCGGGATCAGTGGCATGGGTCCTCACCCTAGCGGGCGTAACCGTATGTCCGAGTTCGCATGCCCCGGGGCATGGGCAGAGCGGCACGCGACGATGTACTCGACATGCCCGCAGATCGCATGACCGCGCGCCCGTCTCCTGGACGAGCGCGTCGAGCGGGCCTCGCCGCGCTGCTGGCCGCCCTGGTCGCCCTGGTCGCCCTGGTCGCGACCGTGCCTGCTCTTGCCATGACCAGCCACGCCGGCTGGCCGGGCGATCAGCACCTGGTCATGGACAGGGGCCCTGCCGGCAGGGCCAACGTGCTCACGGGCAGGCCCGGCGTGCACAACTACCTGCTCGGCGGCTACGGCGACGACACCATCTACGGAGCCAACGCCGGCGACGTCATCTGGGGCGACTACCACCCGTCCGGCTGGCCCTCCTTTCAGACCGCCGTCATCCACGCCGGCAACGGCCCCAACTTCATCTACGCCAACGACACCGTCAACTACGTCTGGACCGGCACCAACCCAAACACCGTCGTCCACGCCCACGAGAACTCCGGCGTGATCCACTGCCAGAACCCGCGCATCGTGGTATTCACCAGCCACCACGCGCTGCCCCATTACAAGCTCGACGGCTGCAAGCGCATCAGCTTCTACTCGGTCGGCTACTGATCTGGACCGGCCCGGTGCCTGGACAAGGCTCGCGCGGTGCGGGGTCCGTCCGTGGCCTATGTCGCGTTGCGAGTGGTGTATAGCCATGGTCATACACCGTTTGGAACGGGACACACATGCCCCGCTCCGCCCTCTCCATCCCCGCGATCAGATGTTGACCGAGCGCATGCCCGCCTCGTCATAGCGCGCGCCCGCAGCCGTCGGCACCGAGTCGGTGATCCGCTGCACCTCGTCCTCGCTCAGCTCGATGTCCGCCGCCGCCAGGTTCTCTTCCAGGTAGGACACGCGCTTGGTGCCCGGGATCGGCACGATGTGCTCGCCGCGGTGCAGCACCCACGCCAGCGCCAGCTGGCCCGGCGTCACGCCCTTCTCCGCCGCCAGCTCCTTCACGCGCGCCACCAGCTCGCGGTTATGGTCGAGGTTCTCGCCGCTGAAGCGCGGCGCGTAGCGGCGAAAGTCGCCCTCATCGAGCTCATCCGGCGAGGAGAAGCGCCCCGACAGAAAGCCGCGGCCCAGCGGCGAGTAGGCCACCAGCGCGATCCCCAAGTCGTTAAGCGTCCTCAGGATCTCCGGCTCCACGTCGCGCGTCCACAGCGAGTACTCGCTCTGCACCGCCGTGATCGGGTGGATCGCGTGCCCGCGCGCGATCGTCTCCGCGCTGGCCTCCGACAGGCCCACGTAGCGCACCTTGCCTTCCGCCACCAGTTCCGCCATCGCCCCCACCGTGTCCTCGATCGGCGTTTTCGGGTCCACGCGGTGTTGGTAGTACAGGTCGATGTGATCCACGCCCAGGCGCTGCAGCGATGCCTCGCACGCCTCGCGCACGTACTCCGGGCGGCCGTCGATGGAGCGGGTCGGGGGGATTTCCCGGTTCCAGCTTGATGCCGAACTTGGTCGCCAGGAAGACCTCCTCGCGGCGCCCTTTGATCGCGCGGCCCACCAGCCGCTCGTTGGTGTGCGGCCCGTACATGTCAGACGTGTCCAGGAAGTTGCAGCCGAGCTCCAGCGCGCGATGGATCGTGCTCACCGACTCCTGTTCGTCGCTCGCGCCGTAGAACGCCGACATGCCCATGCAGCCGAGACCGATCGCAGACACCTCGGGGCCGTCCGGCCCAAGCGTGCGCTTGTTCATGCTGCTCCCCTTCCGCTGACTCGATGGCGGGCGCCCGCGACGCCCCGGTCGGACGCTGCCCGGTATAGCACCCGCTCGCCCGCCGCACCGCTGTCGCGGACATAATGTCGTCAGTGTGTTCCCGCTGAACCTGCCCAACCTGCTGACCGTGCTGCGGATCATGCTCGTGCCCGCTCTTGTGGTCGCCCTGCTCGGCAACACGCCCGCCGGCGACGTGCTCGCCGCGGTCGTCTTCGCGCTCGCCTCGCTCACCGACTTGCTCGACGGCTACCTCGCGCGCGCACGCGACTCCATCACCACGTTCGGCAAGCTCATGGACCCGCTCGCCGACAAGCTGCTGATCATCGCCGCATTGATCTCGCTCGTGTCCCTGCATCGCCTGGCCGCGTGGATCGCCATGGTCATCATCACGCGCGAGCTCGCCGTCACCGTGCTGCGCCTCGGTGCCACCCAGGCGGGGGTAGTGATCGCCGCCAGCATGTTCGGCAAGGCCAAGACATGCCTGCAGATCGCCGCCATCCTCGCCGTCATCGCCGTGCACGGCCAGCCCGCCTGGGTGTCCGCGCTGCTGTACCTCACCGTGCTCGTCACCGTGCTGTCCGGCCTGGACTACTTCTTCGGGCTGCGCCGGCGCATGGCCCAGACGCACGCTCAGCTCGACGGCTGATTCAGCCACGCCTCCAGGGTCGTGTGTTGCCGCGCGCGCGCGCCCGACTCGACCTCCGCGCGCAGCTCCGCCAGCAGCCCGTGGCGCTCGGCCACCACGTTGTGCTGGTGGATCGTCTCCAGGTTCTCCTGGCGCGCGCACACAAAGCTCGCGCCGTCCAGATCCGTGAACGCGCCCACCACGCCCGCGATCATCTCGCGCACGCAGTCCTCCACGAAGCGGGGGCGCCGATGCGCCTTTTCGACCACCTCCACCTCGTCGCTGCGCTTCATCAGCTCATAGATCTCCGACGACATGCTCGCCTCCGCCACCGCCAGCAGCGCGCTCGCGTCGATCTCCGCCACGCACTCCTCCACGCAGCCGATCTGCAGCGTTGCCAAGCCGCGCTGGTTGTGCGTCGCAACCGGCACGCTCGCCAAGATCTGCGCCACCTGCTCGTCGCTGTAGCCGTCTGCCGCCAAACGCTCGCGGGCGCGCGCGGCCACCAGCTCCTGCGCGCACGGGCACGCTGTCATGCCGGTCGCCGACACGCCCACCACGCGGCGCGTGCCGTGTTCGTAGGCCACCGCCCGCCCGTGCAGCGTGTAGATCTCCTGGGTCTGCACGCCCGACACCGGCGCCAGCTTGTGCTCCGGGTAGCGCGCCGCGATCGTCACCTCAGCGCGCTCCGCGCCCTGGCGCGCGCGCACCAGCTCTGCGATGTGCTGGGCGAGCGTCTCCGCGCGAAACTGCGACTCGCTCAGCACCACCTCGCCGATCGCCTCGTTGACCACCTCGTCAAAGCGCGACATGTGCGCGCCCTTCTGGTCGTGGCTGAGGTCCACAAAGCAGTCCAGGCGCGCGAAGAACAGCTCGTCGCGGATACGCACCACCTTCTCCACACCCGTAACGCCCACACGCGAGAGCCCCACTGGGATCCCCGGCACGCGCGCCTGCACATCCTCCCCCGCGCCTGTCAAAGCCGGCTCGTCAGGCGAGCCCTGAGCGGCCGACGGCGAGCTTGTGGGCCATGTCGCGCGCACCGAGGCCAAGACTAGCGCGGCGCAACGGCCGCTCTGGCGCTCACCAGCAGGCCAACCATGCCCCGCCCCGAGGCAGCTATTTGTCGAAGCCTTCGAGGGAACCACTTCGCCGACGCGTCGATTCTGGTATCACTCGCCACATGGCTGATCCGGCCGGCCCTCCAATATCAGGAGAAGGCGGCCACGAGAGGGGACGTACGCGACGAGGCTGCCAATCTGAGCAAACGCAACGCACAGGAGGCTTAGCGTAGGTAAGAGGGAGGTCGGGGCGCGCTGCGCTCCGACGGGGATCGGACAGGTTTGTTGGGAGAGTCCACGTGAGCGAGAAGCTTGACGGTCTGTTGACTGCCACGGACACAGCCGTGGTCGAGCTGGACGAGTTGCAGGGGGTCATAGGAGAGAGTCAGGAACGCGGGTTCCTGACTGCGCAGGAGCTCGCCGCCGCACTGGACGAGGCCGACCTCTCCAGCCAGCAGACCCGCGATCTGCTCAGCTACTTCGACGAGCACGGCATCGAGATCGTCGGAGCGAGCGATTCCGAGCCCGAACTCGAGGCGCACGACGGCCGGCGCAACGGGCATGACCCAGCCGCGCAGCTCGCCGCGCTGAGCCTGCGTGCCGGCGACACGCCGCTGGGCAGTGCGCGCGATGACGCGCACGACGCCGATCACGAGCACGCCGGCGAGGACCGACATCCTCTGGACGAGCTCGCCATGGCGAGCACCAGCAAGCGCCCCGAGCTCGACACCACCGTCGAGCCCAGCCTCGACTCGCTGCGCCTGTACCTGCGCTCGATCGGGCGTGTGCCCCTGCTCAACGCCGAGGAGGAGGTCGCGCTCGCAAAACGGATCGAGCGCGGCGACATGGCCGCCAAGCAGCACATGGTCGAGGCCAACCTGCGGCTGGTCGTGTCCATCGCCAAGGGCTACGTCGGGCGCGGCCTGACGCTGCTGGACCTGATCCAGGAGGGCTCGCTCGGGCTGATCAGGGCGGTCGAGAAGTTCGACTACCGCCGCGGCTACAAGTTCTCCACCTACGCCACCTGGTGGATCCGCCAGGCGGTCACCCGCGCGCTCGCCGACAAGGGCCGCACGATCCGCATCCCCGTACACATGGTCGAGCGACTCAACCGGCTGATCCACACCGAACGCCGGCTCATCCAGCAGCTCGGGCGCGAGCCCAGCGTCGCCGAGCTCGCCGTCGAGCTCGAGTGCACCGTGCGCGATGTGCGCGACGTCATGCGCATCGCCCAGCAGCCCGTCTCGCTGGAGAAGCCCGTCGGCGAGGAGGACGATTCCGCGCTCGCCGACTTCGTCGAGGACATCTCCGCCGAGTCGCCCTTCGAGATCGCCTCCGACGCGCTGCGCCGTGAGAACGTGCTGCGCGTGCTCGCCTGCCTGCCGCGGCGCGAGCGTGAGGTCATCGAGATGCGCTACGGCATCGTCGGTGGGCGCTCGCGCACGCTCGAGGAGGTCGGCCGCGCCTTCAACATCACCCGCGAGCGCGTCCGCCAGATCGAGAACCGCACGCTCAAGAAGCTGCAGACGCTGCCCGAAGCCCAGCAGCTGCGCGAGGCGTCCTGAGGGCACGGCGGGCCGGGGCCGGGGCCGGGCGGGCCGGGGCGGAGTACTCCGCCAACAGACTGCGTATAGCCATGGTGATACGGAGGTTGCAACCGGTCATGGCTACGCCACGCCGACCCGCTGCCCTAAACTGACGAGCCCCCGGCGGGGTTCCCGAGCGGTCAAAGGGGACGCGCTGTAAACGCGTTGGCTCTGCCTTCGCAGGTTCGAATCCTGCCCCCGCCATGACCGTCCGTGCAAATGCCAGGCGGCAGCTCCCGACGCTCAGCGATCGTATGCGCCACCGCGCGGCTTGACGGCCGTCACGACGATCACGCTGGCCTCTGGATCCAGACGGATGATGGCTCGCCAGTCGCCGATGCGCAGACGCCACTCGCCTCGCCGGCCCTTGAGACTCCGCACGTCGCCCGCGGGTAGACACTGGATCGCCGCGAGGATGCGCTCTCGTTCGTTGCGAGGGAGCTTGCGCAAAGCCTTCGCGGCGGCGGGCGCAATCACCGCGTCCCACGAGGGCAGTTCAGACGTCAGGCTCGGATTCCGCGCGCAACTCGGCGACGGTGATCGCCTCGCCGCGCCGGTAGGCCACCCAGCCCTCATCGGACGCCTCGCGGTCCTCTCCGGTGTAGGGCTCGTCATCGAACGGCGCAGCCTCGAGGGTCGCGACCAGCGGATCCTTGGCGCGCGTCAGCAGGACCCCGGCGGCATCCACGCTCTCCTCCGGAAGCTCATCCACAAGACGATGCAGCTCGGCTCGCGTCATGATCTAAACGTAGCATCGAGACCCAACGGCCGGACAGATCTATACCCGCGGCGCCCGCGATAGCTATAGGGCGAAATCCTCGACCATCCTCGCTTGAACAACGGGACGAGTAGTTCCCCCGCCATGGCCATACGTGCAAATCGCCCGGCACTCAGCCCAGCGCCCACAACAGCGTGTGGGCCGGGATGAGCGTTGGCGATCGCTACTGCGGGACCCACGGCGCCACCAGCCTGATGGCATCGCCGTGGTAGGCTTCTGCCATGCACGTGTCAATTGACAGCGTGGGACGGGTCGTGGTGCCCAAGCGACTGCGCGAGGAACTTGGGTTCACGCCCGGAACGCCACTGGAGGTCGATGTGGTCGACGGACACCTGGAGCTGTCAGCGCCGCACAAGCCGGCGAGGCTGGAAGAAGGCCCCAACGGGCCGTCGATCGCCGCGACCGGCACACCGATCACCAACGAGGACATACGCAGCACACTCGAAGCGGTCCGCCGGCACCAGTGAAGAAAGCGGCCGACAGCAGCGTCACGGTCGCTGCGCTGCTTGCAGATCATCCCGAGCACAAGGCCGCGGCGAACGCGCTCGCCGCATGCGATTTCACGATCGCCCACGCGGCGCTTGAGACGTATAGCGTGTTGACGAGGCTGCCGGCGCCGCACCACGTCGACGGGAGCACGGCAGCGAGCGTGCTGGAGGCACGCACACCGGCGCCGCACATCGCATTGGACGCGAGCGAGCATGCCAAGGCGCCCAGCCGGTTCGCCGGAGCCGGCGTCAGCGGCGGGGCCGCATACGACGGCCTGATCGCGCTCAGCGCTCTGGAGCACGGGCTGGAAGTCGTCACACTGGACAAGCGAGCCGAGCGCACCTACCTCGCGTTGCAGGTGCCGTACACGTTGCTCGCAGCCGGCCTCCTATCTGCGTGATCGCGCCGACGGACATGTAGCAATGCGGCCCCACGCGATTATCTGCGCGAACACGCAGAACTGTGCTTGATATCGCCATTCTGCGGTATAATATGCGTGATCGCGCAGATGAGCAGGCCTGACGACACTTCACAACGGATCGGGCAACGTGTCCGAGAGGAGCGCGGCCGTCAAGGCATGGACCAACGGACGCTCGCCATGGTCGCCAACGTCGGCGTCCGCTCTGTCCACCGCGTCGAGCACGGCGAGCCCACTGTACGGCTGGACGTGTTGACCCGCATCCTTGCGGCGTTGGGCTTGCGCCTGGACGTGCACGGCCGTGGCGAAACATGAGTCTCGGCGTCTACTGGGACGCGCAGGAGATCGGGATGCTCGAGCGCGTAGACGAGCGCTCTCGTGAGTACGCCTTCCGTTACACGCAACCTTCCCGTGCGATCTCGCTGTCGCTGCCACTGAGCCAGGAAATGTTCACTCCAGCGCAGAGCCGTCCGTTCTTCGAGGCTCTGCTGCCCGAGGGAGCGGTGCGCGACCAGATCGCCAGTCAACTCAAGCTCGCCGCAAGCGACTCGTTTGGCCTGCTCGCGGAGCTGGGTCGCGACTGCGCAGGTGCGCTGCAGATCGTCGACACCACGCGAATGTCCGACCCACCATCGGTGCGCTGGCTTGACGAAAGCGAGCTGGACGCACTGGTCGAAGAGCTTCCACGGCATCCCCTGGGGATACAAGGCGAAGATGAGCATCTCCGTCTCAGCCTCGCGGGAGTGCAACACAAGGCCGTGCTCGTCCGCGACGAGCACGGCCGTTTTGGCAAGCCCCTCGACGGCATGCCCAGCAGCCACATCCTCAAGCCGGAGCTGCCCGCCAGCGGATATCCAGGGTTGGCGACTAACGAGTGCTTCTGCATGCGCCTGGCAGCACGATGCGGACTGTCGACGGCTGGCGTCGAGCTCATCACCGCAGCCGGCCGCCCGTGCCTGGTAGTTGAGCGATTCGACCGCGAGCAATCGACCTGGCCGCATCGTCGCGTACACCAGGAGGACCTCTGCCAGGCGCTCGGTCTGACTCCCGATTTCAAGTACCAGAAGGAGGGGTGGCAGTTGCCCTCCTACCGCGCGCTTGCGGATCTGCTTGACGAGCGCGGGCCATCGCCCGGCCTGGATCGCCTCGCCGGCGCACAGGCCGCCGTCTTTCACTACCTGGTCGGCAATGCAGATGCACACGCCAAGAACATCTCGCTCGTGCATACACGCGACGGAGTCCGGCTGGCACCACTCTACGACGTGGTCTCCACGGCCGCCTACCCCGACCTCAGCACGGACCTGGCGCTGAGCATCGGCGACGAGCGCGACCCAGACGCCACCACCTCGATCCACTGGTCGGACCTCGCCCACGACTTCAGCCTCAACGCAGGGGGATTCGAGCGCGTGCGCCGCGAGCTCCTTGACCGCATCGCCATCGAGGCACCTCGCCTACGTGACGAGGCGCGCGCCATGAGCTGGTATCAGCCATCGATCGACACCATCCTCGCCGTCATAGCCGCGCGAGGGGAGCGGGTTGTGTAGGGGCTGGCCCTGCCGCAATGATCCAATGCGTAGGCTTGTTCGGATGGCTTGTGTAAGCAACCTGGTATCAGTGCTAGGCTGGTCAGGTGGGCAAGGCCCGGTATGTGGAACGCCGGCCTTCGAATGTGGGCAAGAAGGCGTGGCCGAGCGCGCCCTCCGAGGCGGGGCTCACGGCACGGGCGCCGGAGCTGGCCGCCCACACTGCGTTGCTCGATCTGGCGCCTGACGCGATCTTCGCGCGCGACAGCGATCGCCGGATCACCTTCTGGAATCGCGGTGCGGAGTCGACCTATGGCTTCTCGCGCGTGGAGGCGCTCGGTGTCGCTCCCGGAGAGCTGCTGCGGACCGAGTATCCGATCCCGCTCGAGGAGGTCGAGCGTCTCGTCGCCGAGACGGGTGCCTGGGAGGGTGACCTGGTGCAGCACACCAAGGACGGCCGTCGCGTGGTGGTCGAGAGCCGCTGGGCCGCGCAGCGCGACGACGCTGGGCAGATGGTCGGGCTGCTCGAGGTCAACCGTGACATCACGGCGCGACTGAAATCCCAGGCGGCGCTGCTGGAGCTCGCTCCGGATGCGATCGTGGGCATCAGCCGTGCAGGTCTGATCGTGCTGGTCAACGCGCAGGTGGAGGCACTGTTCGAGTACGCGCGCGAGGAGTTGATGGGAGAGCCCGTGGAGATGCTGGTGCCCGAGCGCTTCGACGCGCACCGCTCCCACCGGGCGCGATACTTCGCCGATCCGCGCACGCGGCCGATGGGCGCCGGATTGGAGCTGTTCGGGCGACGCCGCGACGGCAGCGAGTTCCCAGCCGAGATCAGCCTGTCAAGCATCGAGACCGAGAACGGCACGCTTGCGATCGCCGCGGTCCGCGACATCAGCGAACGCGTCGTCGCGGCCCGTGATCGCGAGCGTCTGCAGGCGGAGGCCGAGCGCGAGCGCCTCCAGAACCAGCTCCACCAGGCCCAACGTCTGGAGAGCCTCGGGCAGCTGGCCGGCGGCATCGCCCACGACTTCAACAACCTGCTGGCCGTAATCATCAACTATGCGGCCTTCGTCAGCGACGACCTGGAGGTCGCCGCCGCCACCGCAGACGGGCGGCGGGTCATCCGCGAGGACGTCGCACAGATCAGCTCGGCCGCCGAGCGAGCCGCGCACCTCACCCACCAGCTGCTCGCATTCGCCCGCCGCGAGGTCGTCCAGCCGGAGGTCGTCGATGTCAACGACGTTGTCAGCGACGTCGAGCAGCTTCTGCGCCGCACGCTCGGAGAGCACATCCAGCTGCACAGCTCATTGGCCGCCGGCCTTCACCCTGTGCTGATCGATCCTGGCCAGCTGGAGCAGATCCTCGTCAATCTCGCCGTGAACGCACGCGATGCCATGCCCGACGGCGGCACGCTGAGAATCGATACCGCCAACATCGACGTCGATGAGCTCTACGCTGCATCGCGCCCGGAGCTTTCGCCCGGTCCCCACGTGCGCCTGCGAGTTAGCGACAGCGGCGTCGGCATGCCCGTCGAGACGGTGCGACGCGCCTTCGATCCGTTCTTCACCACCAAGCCGCCGGGTCAAGGGACCGGCCTGGGGCTGGCGACCGTGTACGGGATTATCCAGCAGGCGGGCGGCCGCTCGCAGATCTACTCCGAGCCAGACGTGGGCACCACCTTCACCGTGCTGTTGCCCGCGACCGACCAGATCGCCTCGCCAGCCGAGCGACAGGAAGATCGCCCGGCGGTACGAGGCGAGGGGACGATCCTGCTGGCCGAGGACGAGCAGGCGCTGTGCGAGGTCACCCGTCGCATATTGGTGGGCGCCGGCTATCAGGTGATCGTGGCCGCGAACGGTCCCGCTGCACTCGAGGCAGCCAGCGCGCACAAGGGCCCGATCGACTTGCTGCTCAGCGACGTGGTCATGCCGCACATGCCCGGCCCGATTCTGGCCAGGCGGCTGCTGGCGCAGCGACCGTCGGTGCGGGTGCTGCTGATGTCGGGGTTCGCCCAGCCGATCCTCGACGCGGGAGGACATCTGGACGCCGGCGTAACCCTCATCGAGAAGCCGTTCTCCGGGCCGGGGCTGCTCGCGGAGGTCGCACGGCTCCTCGAACGCGCAGACAGCCGCTAGCCAATGCCGCAGCTGTTGATCGTCGACGACGATGACGCGCTGCGCCACTGGGGGGAACGGGTCATGCGCGACAACGGCTACTCCTGCGACGGCGCACGCGATGCCGATGACGCGCGGGAACACCTCCGCTGCGACTCATACAGTCTCGCGCTGCTCGACGTCAACATGCCGGGAGACTCAGGCATCGACCTGCTCTCACAGATCCGACGGGACCATCCAGAGATCGCGGTCGTGATGGTCACGGGCGAGGACAGCACCAAGCTGGCAATGACGGCGATCGAGCTCGGCGCGTATGGCTACCTGGTCAAGCCGGTCGGATCGGGTGAGCTGCTGATCAATGTGATCAACGCCTTGCACCGTCGCCGCAGTGAAGCGCAGAAACGGCAAACGCTGCAACGCCTGCAAGCCGCTGTGGTCAAGCGCGACGACGAGCTTGCCGAGGCGCTACAGGACCTCGAGCTCGCTGAGACCAAGGTATGGGTGTCCCAGGCCGAGACGATCCTGCGGCTCGCGCGCTTGATGGAGTTCCGCGACGAGGAGACCGGACAGCACCTGCATCGCATGAGCTCCCACTGCGGGCTACTGGCCCGGCAGGTCGGGCTCTCTGCCGAACGCTGCGAGCTCGTCCGCCTTGCCAGCCAGCTGCACGATGTCGGCAAGGTCGCCATTCCCGACAGCATCCTGCTCAAGCCCGGCAAGCTCACAGCGGCGGAGTTCGAGGTCATGAAGGGCCACGCCGAGACGGGCTACAAGATGCTCGCGGGATCCACCTCGGAGGTGGTCCGGCTGGGCGCTGTGATCGCCCATACGCACCACGAGCGCTGGGACGGGCGCGGCTATCCCCGCGGGCTCGCCGGCGAGGACATTCCGCTGGAGGGGCGCATTGCCGCGGTGGCGGATGTCTTCGACGCCCTGACCAGCGACCGGGTGTATCGCTCGGCGCTGTCCGTCAAGGCGGCCGTCCAGATGATTCGGGATGAGCGTGGCCAACACTTCGACCCGGAGCTGCTCGACTCGTTCGCCGTCACGCTGCCCGACATGGACGCCATCCGGCAAGCCAATGCCGACTGAAACTCGCGTGCGCTTCGGGTCAGCCGATCACTGATCGCCGCGGGATCCCCCGTGATGATTCGCGGCGAACTACCCTGCACGTGGGCGCCACGGCCGCCGTTGCTAAGGCCAGATGCCCCCCAAAGCCATGTACCCAACCGTCGCGGCGACGAAGTCACCGGACGAGAGCATGATGCCCCGTCCCGCCGATCAGCGGAGCCCAGCCGGAGCATCCCCGGCGATCACCGCACAGCGTCACAGTTGCAATGCTCGCGGAAACCGCCTGACGATGGCCTTCCATGCGCTCGAGTCGTTCCCCGCGCTGGCCGAGGCGCGCAACTGTCTGCTGTCGGCGGTCAGCAACGACCACGTCGCCACGGCCGATGTCGCCTCGGCCGTCGAGTCCGACATCGCCCTCACCATCGCTGTCCTGCGCCTTGCCAACTCCCGGCAGCACAGCCGTGGGCGTATCGACACGGTGGTCTGCGCCGTCGAGTCGCTGGCTCCCCAGGCGATCAGGGCGCTCGCCAGCGAGGTGCGCACGTTCGAGCTCTTCGAGCACGCCCGCGGATGGGACGCCGCGTCAGAACGCTTGCGGCTGCACGCTGTGGCCACCCAGCGCGCCGCCGACAGCATCGCTTGCGCGGTCAGCTACGAGAATCGCGACCGCCTCGCCACGACTAGCCTCTTGCACGACATCGGCAAGCTGGTGCTGACCCGCGCCTACCGCGGCTACCCCTCCGAGGTCCACCAGGACGCAAGGACACCCGAGCAGCGCATCCTTCAGGAGCGCAGGGAAATCCTTGTCGACCACGCTCTGGTCGGGGGTGTTCTGATCCGCCGCTGGGGGCTACCCGAGTCGCTGGCCCGTGTGATCGAGCGCCACCATGACCCAGCGGCCAAGGGCGAGGCCGCGATCATCCGGCTGGCCGACATGCTCGCCCACTACGAGCAGGGCGCGCCTGTCTCCACGAACGAGATTCTTCAAAGCGCGCGCGCCATCGGCCTCGCGCCCGAGCGGCTGCGGCGCGTGATGTACGGACTGCCAAGCGGCTCGAGCCCGCGCCAGCGCCCCGTCGAACCGTGCCCGCTCACGGGCCGGGAGGCCAGGATGCTTCGCCGACTGGCCGCGGGCATGGTGTACAAGCAGATCGCACAGGAGCTTGCCATCTCCGTGAGCACCGTTCGCACGCACCTTCACAACATCTACGGCAAGCTCGGCGTGATCAACCGCGCCCAGGCTGTCCTCCTCGCCAACGAACGCGGCTGGCTCTAGCTTGGGTGAGGGAGGGCGACGGACCCCAGCAGGCCGCGGCGGGCAGTCACCCGATGGATGGCGGCGTCGAGCGCCGCGAGGCGAATGGGCTTGCTCAGATAGTCATCCATACCGGCCGCCAGGCAACGCTCGCGGTCGCCTGGCATCGCGAGCGCTGTCATCGCGATGATCGGTACGTGACTTGTGCCCTCGGCCGCACGGATCTGGCGCGTTGCCTGCAATCCGTCGACCACGGGCATCATGCAGTCCATCAAGATCGCGTCGTAGTCGTGGCTGGCTGCCATCTCGATCGCCTCACGGCCGTCCTGGGCGACTGCTGTTTGCAGGCCCAGTTTGGTGAGAAGCGCCTGGGCAACGATGCGGTTAATCTCGTCGTCCTCGGCAAGCAGCACCACTAGATCCCGGCCGGCCGCAACGCTTTTCGCTGGTGGGTTCGAGTCTGCTCGCGAAGCGTGTCCCGCGAGCGCGCTATCGGTCTCCGGTAGCTCGGCCGAGAACCAGAACACACTGCCGCCGGTCTCGCGGGGTTGAGCACCGATCCGACCGCCCATCAGCTCTACGAGCTGGCGCGAGATAGCAAGTCCAAGGCCGCTCCCGTAACTCTGTCGGGCCGTCGATTGATCGACTTGCGCAAACCCCTCAAACAGCATTGATGCCCGCTCTTTGTCGATCCCGATCCCGGTGTCTGAGACGGAGAATTGGAGCTGGTCGTTGTCGTGGTCGGCGATACGGAGAGTGACCTCACCGACAGCTGTGAACTTGACGGCGTTCGAGACGAGATTCAGCAGGATCTGGCGCAGCCTCGTGCGATCGCCCGTCACCGTGACAGGCACCATCGCATCGACCACGCAGCTGATCTTCAGGCCCTTGGCCTGTGCCTGGTCGTCGAGCATCCGGCATACCTCCTCGACAACAGGCCGCAGCTCGAAGTCGCTGCGGTCGAGCTGCAGTCCTCCGGCCGCCAGCTGGGAGAAGTGCAGCACATTGGCGAGGACTGCCAGCAGTGCCTCCGCTGAGGCCTCCTGCGCATCGATGTAGCCGAGCTGCGCCGCATCCAACGAGCTGTCGCGCAGAAGCTGGATCGTCCCAATGACCCCGTTCAGAGGCGTGCGCAGCTCGTGACTCATGTTTGCTAGGAACTCCCACTTCGAGCGCGAAGCCTCCGCTGCCTGCTCCTGCCTGTTGTGCAGCTCCGCCTCCATTTCCTTGCGATCGGTGATGTCACGGGCGACCGCATAGGTAAGTCCATCCCGCATCGCGCTGGCACTCCACAACAGCCACCGGTAGGAGCCATCCTTGCAGCGATAGCGATTCTCGAACCCCACCACGCCCGTCCCTGCCCCCAGTTGCGCGAACTTCTCCCCGGTGGCCTGAACATCGTCGGGGTGGACGAAATCCATAAATGGTCGCGCCGTGAACTCCTCGAAGGAGTATCCAAGCGTGCGCTCAAACGCCCGGTTGATCTGGACGAAGCGTCCCTCGGCGTTTGAGATACCCATCGCGTCAAGGGAAAGATCGAAGAATCGGTCGATATCTGCGCGCCCATCCACGAACGCCGCATCAGCTGGCTGCTGCGCGGCTTCGCTGCGGGGTTGGCGGGTTGGCAGGGACACTGTTACTCGAGCTCTATCGTCCTCTCGTCGCCTCGCCATCGCCAGATGAACTTCCCCACCGTAAGGCCACGAATGTTCTCTGGAGGGCTTTGTGGTGCTCGCTTCGCCTGCGCTTTGTCGCCGATGGCGTTGCTCAGGAGCTAGGACGGACCTACTGCTACCAGCAGTGCCGCGTGTGCTCGTTCGAAAGCGTGCTCGATCTGGTCCACGAGCTCTGTCGCTCCGTCGAGCGAGTCGGTATCGAGCCGCAGCTCGAGCTCCCTACAGAGCGCGGCCATGTGCGTGGCTGCGAGCGTCATGCAGCCGCCCTTGAGCTTGTGGGCGTCGCCTCTGACGGCCTCGGCGTCACCGGCTTCGATCGCCCTGCGCATGTCGGCCAGTAGGTCGGGCGTCTGGGCAGCGAACAGTTCGACCGGCAGCCTGAGAGCCTCTGCCGAGCCGAGCTGGGAGCGCAATCGCTCGATGCCGGCCGGGTCCAGCGGAACGTCGCTCGCGGGTGCGCCATCGTGCATCGCTCCTACGACTGGAGCTGTGCCATCTGAGCTCTGTCGTTGTCCTTGGTGCCCATCGCCTCAGCACGCGATCCAGGTCCTCGGGTTTGAGCGGCTTGGCCAGATAGTCGTCCATGCCGCTGGCCAGGCACTTCTCACGGTCGCCGCCCAGGGCGTGGGCGGTCATCGCGATCACCGGAGTACGGCTACTGCCTCGTTGCAGGAGGCGAAGCTCGCTTGCGGCTTCGTAGCCATCCTGCTCCGGCATCTGGCAATCCATCAGGACGGCGGCGTAGCGGCGCTGCTCGAGTGCCTCGAGCGCCTGGCGGCCATTCCCGACGGCCTCAGCCCGGTAGCCGCGTCGCTGGAGCATGCGAATGGCCAGAATCTGGTTGACGTCATTGTCCTCGGCCATCAGGATTAGCGGGGATGGTGCGCGCGCACTCCGTTCTCCCAGCCGGCGCCTGCTCGCGCCTCGATCTTGATCCCGAATCGCCTCGGCCAGCGCGTTGAAAAGCCGGGTGCGGCGGACCGGCTTGGTCATGTAGACGTCGATGCCCGCCTCATGCGCCTCGCGGCGGTCGTCGGCGGTGCTCGTCAGCATCACCAGCGCAGGCGTCGGGAAGGTCGTATCGCGGAAGATCGCCTGCGTGAGCTGGATGCCGTTCGTGTCGGGCATGTGCAGGTCCAGGGCGGCGCACTGAAACGGCTGCTGGCTTGCCGCGGCTTCGCGCAGGCGCTCCAGGGCTTCACGGGCACCGGAGACCGCGGTGACATCCATCTTCCAGCGCCGTCCGAGCTGCACGATCAGGTGACGATTTGTCGCGTTGTCGTCAACGGCTAGCAGCCTGGTTCCCGCGAGTGTGGTGTGGTGGTCGTCACTGCGGATGGGTACCTGCGCCCGCTCGAGTGCCATCGTGAACCAGAAGCGGCTCCCCTTGCCCAGAGACGCTCTCGGCACCGACCTCCCCGCTCATCATCTCCACGAGCTGCTTGACGATCGCGAGGCCGAGACCGCTGCCGCCGAAACGACGAGTCGTTGAGTCATCCGCCTGCATGAACGGCTTGAACATCTTCTCGAGGCGACTGTCGTCGATGCCGATACCGGTGTCTGCCACCTCGAAATAGATCGTGGGTGCGATCGTCGCTCGCAGCGGACCGTTCGCAGCGTGACGCGTATCTCTCCCGCGCTTGTGAACTTGATCGCGTTGGAAAGCAGGTTCGTGACCACCTGTCGCACGCGAGTGGCGTCGCCGCGGACGACGTCCGGGAGCTCGGGCGCGAGATGCATCGTCAAGCTCGATCTTCTTTTCGCGGGCGGGTTCGGCGATCAGGTCGCACGCGTCCTCCACCGCCTCGATCAGGTCGAAATCGACGTACTCCAATCGTAGAGCACCCGCCTCGATCTTCGAGAAATCGAGGATGTCGTTTACGACCGTCACGAGGGTCTCGCCGGCGCCCCTGAGCAGGCGCGCGTTCTCGCGCTGCTCCGGATCGAGCGGGCTGTCGAGCAGCAGGTCAGCCATGCCGATCACGCCGTTGAGCGGCGTGCGAATCTCATGACTCATGTTCGCCAGGAACGCCGACTTCATGCGCGACGCCTCAAGCGCCTGGTCACGACCCGCGGCCGCTTGCGCCTCCGCCTCGCGCGTGGCGCTCTCCGCCTCGACCCTCGTCGTGACGTCCCGCGCGATGCGGGCGATCCCGACTACCTGACCGTGGGGGTCGCGGATCAGCGAGCCGGTCACCGACACGTCGAGCACGCTGCCGTCCTTGCGGACATCCTGGTACTCCACCTGCTCCGGCTCGCTCCCCGCCAGCATGTCCGCCAGCTTGGCTTCGCGCTCGACCGGATCGCGGGCTAGCAGTGTCAGCGCGGGCTTGCCCACCGCCTCCTCTGCGCTGTAGCCGTACAGCTGTTCCGCGCCCTTGTTCCACGTTTCGATCACGCCGTCCATCGTCAGGCTGATGATCGCGTCGCCCGACGCTTCCACGATCGCTGCCAAGTGCGCCCGAGTCGCCTCCGCGCCTGCCTGCTTGGTGGCTGGGGGCGTGGCTGCCATGGGGCCAGGGCGACCGACGGAGGTCATCAAGTCATCGCAACTGCGCACGTCGCTCGGCGGCGTGCGCGACGATCGAGTCGATCAGCGACTGTGCCAGTGCCTGCGCTGTCACGCCCTTGCGACGGTACGCCGTCGCTCCCGCCTGAATCAGATCACGAACGGTCCCGTCTGCTTCATCGCCGGACAGCACCACGATCGCTGTATCGGGAGAGACCTCGACGATGCCGCTGACAGCGCGCAAGCCGCCGCCTTTGGGCATCTCGACGTCGACGAGAGCGGCATCTGGCTGGCTTGTCCTGGCTAGCTCGACGGCCTCATCGCCGTCGCCGGCCACGCCGATGACATCGAACTCGTGCTCCAATGACATGCCCAACATCGCCCTGACCACCGAGTCGTCGTCTGCAATCATCAACCGTGGACGGAGATCTGCGGGAGCGAGGGAAGTCATGGTTCGTCAACCCCTTTGAGGATCTTGGCGGTCGATACGTCGGAATTCTTATACATGGAATTGCGTTTCCATCGGCAGGCCCCGGCGCCTACTTGAGCCGACACGCCTGATCGGCACGTTTCAGCACTCAAAGCTTCTGGAGCGGCGTTCTTGGCCTACGGTGACGCCGATCGGCGCGCAATCAAGAAGTCCGAATCTTCTGTCGATGCCCAAGTAGTGGAACAAGCCCTCACGAGCAGGCGCTTTCTCGGAGCAGTAGGCATTGTCGTGCTTGTGACCGGCCTGGTCGGCGTCTGGATCGACCTGCAGATCGGAGGCGCCCAGGTGACGCTTTGGGTCGATGACCTCGCCACCCCACTGGTGGCGTCGGTCGCGTGTGTGTCGTGCCTGGGCGCCCGTGCTCGGCACGATGGGCGAATGCGTCTGTTCTGGTCGCTGCTCGCCTGTGCCACAGCGTCCTGGACGCTGGCTGAGGCCGTCTGGGGCTACTACGCGCTGATCCTGAACGTCGAAGTTCCGGTGCCCTCCTGGGCGGATGTCGGCTACCTCACAGCGATTCCCCTCGCGGTCGCGGCGCTGGTCGTGCACCCCGCGACGAGGGGTAGCGGCACACGCAAGGTCCGCTCGCTGTTCGACGGCCTGGTGGTCGCCACATCGTTGCTTTTGCTCAGCTGGACGCTCGTCCTCGGTCCGCTGGCGCGCAGCGCCGATCTCAGCACATCGACTGGCGTCGTGACGCTGGCCTATCCGTTCGGTGACGTCGTGATCGTCTTCTTCATCGTGCGCGCAATCCGCGGGATGACCGGCGCGAACCGTCTGTCGCTGTGTTGCCTGTTGGCTGCCCTGCTGGCGATGGCGCTCAGCGACAGCATCTTCAGCTACCTCACCGAGGTAGCCAAGTACACGGGTGGGGACGTGATCGATACCGGCTGGGTCGCGGCGTATCTCGGGATCGCGCTTGCCGCGTTCAGCTCGCGGCCCAGCGACACCACAGTGCCGCCCTCAGGGCACTCGAGGCCATCGCTGGCGAGGCCATCGCTGGCGTCACTCGTAGCCCCGCTGTTGCCGGTGCTGCTCGCGTTGACCGTCTCTGCTGTGGAGATCAGGCTCGGCCATCACCTCGGCCGCGCCGCCTGGCTGATGACGGTCGGGCTGATCGCGCTGGTGCTCATGCGCCAGGGGCTGATGGTGCGCGAGCTGCTCGCGCCCGGCCGCGACGTTCAAGCCGGCCTGATGCACAGGCTCACGCATGCGGCTCTGGGGGGCAACGGCCCCGAGGAGATACCGTCATCCGGCCACCGGACTGGTGGCTATGAGCCCCTGTGACCTGAGCGCAGGACCGTCCAGTGGCGTGGGTTTCGCGCCCGCGAGCGGCCCACCGGACGTCAAATGGATCCGCCCCAACAGGCCGGCCCACCTGCCGCCCCCGATGCCCGAGTCAACAGCCACAGAACGCAGCGAACGGACGAACGCCCTGATCGTGACCGTCCTCACCCTTGCCTGTACCGTCCTGGCCATCTTTGATCTATTCCTGCTGGCATCAGGCTTCTAAATGGTTCGCACGCTCGTCACCGGAGCCTCCGGCTACATAGGCAACCGACTGGTGCGCGAACTTGCATCGCTCGGAGAGCCGGTTGGATGCGTAGCGCGCGATCCCGGCCGCGTGAGCTTCGATCCGGCCGTCACGGTACATCGCGCTGACATGCTCGACCCGAGCTCGCTGAGCGCGATCGGCGGTGGATATACGACGGCCTACTACCTCGTTCACTCGATGGGGCGCGGAGGCGACTCCGACTATGAGAGGCGCGACGCGAGCGCCGCTTCTAACTTCGCCCGCTTTGCGACCGCCACCGGCATCGAGCGGATCGTCTACCTGGGCGGGCTCGGCGATCGACCCGCATCCCCGCACCTGCGTTCGCGCATGCGCGTCGGAGAGATCCTGCGCGACGAGGGCCCGCCACTGACCTGGTTTCGTGCCGGCATGGTGGTGGGGGCTGGCTCAGAGAGCTACCGCACGCTGCGCTCGCTGGTTGAGCGCCTGCCGGTGATGCTCGCACCATCGTGGCTGTCCACACCCACCCAGGCGATCGGCATCAGCGATGTGCTGCGCTACCTCGTCGAGGCTCCGCGGATCACACAAACCAGCGCACGCGAAATCCAGGTCGGATCGGCCGAGATCCTCACATACGGCGAGATGCTTGACCGGATGGCCGACGCGTTGGGACTGCGCCGGCGCCCACGCATCCCCGTGCCGCTGCTCACGCCGTGGCTCTCCTCGCACTGGATCGGGCTAATCACACCTGTCGACGCAGGGGTCGCGAGACCGTTGATAGAGGGGCTTGCCACCGACACGACCGTCACCGACCCGTCGGGAATGGCGTTGTTTGACTTCGTGGCGAGATCCTTCGATCAGGCTCTCCGCGAGGCAATCGCCGAGGAGGCTCTGTCGGTGCCTGGCTCGACGTAGAAACAGCAGCGGGCGTGCTGGATGCCAGCACCCGTGCGCGCCCGGCTGCCTTCGCGCGATAGAGCGCTTCGTCGGCCGCTTGGCACACCGCCACGGTGTCGTCTCCGTCGAGCGGGTACTCGGCGACGCCCGCGCTAAAGCTGATGTGAAACGCACCCTCACGGCAGGGGAACTCCTCCTTGCTCAGGCGTGCCTGCATGTCCGTCAGGCGTACCACCGCGCTGGCGCGCGTCACACCGTGTAGGCCTACGATGAACTCCTCCCCGCCCCAACGTCCCACGACAACATCGTCGTCGCGAAACTCGCGCCGCAGATACGCACCCACGCGGCGCAGCACGCGGTCGCCCGCGGCGTGGCTGTGAGTGTCGTTGACCAGCTTGAAGTGGTCGATGTCGAGCATGACCACCGCAAGCGGCTCGGACGAGCGCTCGCTGACCTCGGCGAGCCGCTTGAGGCCTTGCTCGCACGTCACGCGGTTGGACAGACCGGTAAGGCCATCGGTCTCGGCTTTGGCACGGTACAGGCGCACGCGCTGAAGGCGGTTGGAGACCCGCGCAACGAGCTGGGGGCCGACAGAGGCCTTGGCAACGTAGTCGTCAGCGCCCGCGTCGAACGCCAGCCCGACGGTGTCCGCATCGGTTCGTCCGGTGGCGAAGATCACCGCAAGCCCGCCCCAGCGCGGATCGTTGCGAACGGTACGGCACAGCTCGGGGCCGTTGACGCCCGGCATGTCGACGTCCAAAATCAACAGCTCGGGCTCGACCTCCTCCAACGTCTCCCAAAAGCGAAGCGGATCAGAAAGCGTGAAGACCTCGAGATCGGCAGGCGCCAGGAGTACGCGCATGCTCTCAAGCGCGGCCGGATCGTCATCTACGACCAGCACTCGCGTCGCCTGCAGGCGATCGCGGTCGAGGAACCGCGCCACCGCGCTGCACAGCTCATCCGGGGTCAGAGACTTGGGCAGAAACGCGCGGCTGCCGCGTCGCGCCGCCTCGACGCGATGCTCGAAGGTGGGCATGAGGGTCAGCACGAGCACAGGGATCGGTGGGCTGGCGGCGCTCAAATCCGACAGCAGCGCGTAGGCTTCGGCCGTCTCCTGCGGCCGGTCGACAAGCCCTAGCAGCACAATCGCGGGGGGATTCTCAGCGCACAACGCGCGCGCCTCGCGCGGGCTCGCAGCGCGGTCGCAGCGCATGTTGTGAGCCACCGACGCCGTGGCGATGCGCGCGCACAGCTCGCGATCCTCATCGACCACCAGTACGCGGAGCAGGTCCTCGTGGGGTTGAGCGGGTTCTGCGCTGGCAGGCACGATCGCGTCGGTTTCCAGCTCACGACGGATGGTCGCCAGCAGCCTTGACATGGTCGCTGCCCGCCACGGCGCGGCAATGGTGAGCTCCAGCTCGAGCTCGTGCGTGGCCTGCGACGCGCACGCGAAGCCGAACATGGCTAGCGCCCCGCCGAGCATGTGCGCAGAGCGCCTTGCATCGCTGCGAAGCTTCTCGCCGAGCTCGGCCGTGCTCGACGCCGCCACGGCGCGCTCGATCAGCCGCAGGCGCTCGAGCACTTCCACGCGGTGCTGGCGCCAGACAGTGCGCAGTCCTTCATGCAGCGCCGGTTGGCTGTTTACCACGGTCGCGCGCCCGCGGTCAGGAATGCCGTCGGTGAGTCAGCAGATCGGCGTCTGCGCGGTGGATGAGATCTTCAGGCGAGTCGCTGTCATCGAGCTCTGCGAAGCCGACCGAGATCGAGCCGCCGCTGCGGCAGCTGGCCAGAGTGCTGGACACGTCGGCAA
The DNA here is from genome assembly GCA_963734225.1 of uncultured Solirubrobacteraceae bacterium. Taxonomy (GTDB): domain Bacteria; phylum Actinomycetota; class Thermoleophilia; order Solirubrobacterales; family Solirubrobacteraceae; genus Palsa-744. Next base: position 123 of record CAVTGI010000016.1, on the reverse strand, counting down.
AACGTTGCCGGACCTTGCCGAGATCGGCATTCGGCAACGCGCACACGAACTCGTCGCCGCCGTAGCGCATCACCAGGTCGTAAGAGCGCAGGCACGCTCGCAAGGAGTCAGCGACGGCGAGCA